>CAXXNF010000001.1:997500-1536441 GCA_963666365.2 Syntrophales bacterium | reverse complement strand
GGAATGTTCAGGCGTGTATTGAAAAAGGACGTCGTATACAGGTCCTTTTCGGGGGTGTCCTTCAGTGCAAAGGGGGAACCCGGCTCCCGTTTCTTCACGGCAGCGCCGCTCACTCCCACCAGAAATCTTCCATCCAGAAGGGGCATGGCAATCTCGCCGTCGATGCCCGCATACTCCACTTCCAGCAGGCCGGCGGCGCCGCGCATATGGATGTCGCGGGCCCCCTTGAGTATCTGCCCGAAAAGCAATGCCTGCAGCGCCACTGTTTCCTCCTGGTAGGACACGATATCCGACCGTACCGCGTTGGGTATCGGCTTATTCGACGTGGACACCGTATTGACGGGGTAGGCCTCAAGTGCGGCAACCACCGAGGCGCCCTTCCATGGATGGATGCCCGCCCAGGTGGAAATTCCCAACCGGTATTTAAAAAAGCCGGAGGGATCGTTGAGAAAGGTGCGAAAGGCCGGCTTAATGCCGTAACTCAGCCGCCTCCGGTGGTATTTCTCCCCCGCCGGCACATCCTGTACCGCGGTATCCATTGACGCGAGCGTAAAAAACTGCCCGAAGGTCAATTCCCCGGCGTAGAGCTCGGCAATGTCGTCGCGGGTGGTGTCGAAGGCAACTACGGGGATGCCGTTTTCTTTCAGAATGATGCGAATGTCATGGACGGACTCGGGCGCGATATCGGCAAGCAGCGTCATGATCACATCGATGGCCCGGGGGGTGTAATAGTATCTGTCGTTCTGGACGTCGATTTTCAGCGCGTCCCCCTGCAGGGAAATGCCGATATCGCTGAAGCCGGAGACATGCAGCGCCCTGACCAGCCGGTCGATCAGCGGGTCCGATGACTCGCTGCCCTCCTCCCGGTAGGGGTGGTCGTAGATGGGCACCAGGGGCTCTTTTACGTTGAAGGCGACGGAGAGATTGATCCCAAGTTGTTCGCCCCGCTGATAGCTTATGCCGATCTCCGACCAGGGGTAGGGCTTCCAGCTGAACCCGACATTGAAGTGAGAGGGCACGGGTTCCCGAAAGTATTTCCCTTGCGCCGGGTCGTTGGTCTGCCGATGGTAGTCGATGGGGCTGTATTCCACCATGAAGCGGAATTTTTCGGACGGCGCAAAGTGGATGCCGCCGAAGAACTGCGCATCCGAGAGCCAGCTTTTCGGATTGTTGAACATCTCCACCCTGAACCCCTGGGCTTCCGCAGGGAGGGGGGTTTTACCGAATCGCCCGTTGCCGAGACCGATGGTGAAATCGAAGGGGTAGATCTGCTTGCTGGCCACCAGGTACTGTGCGGCATAGAGCCGGGTACCGTGGGGGTCCATGATACCCACGGCCAGTGCGGGCCTGAACTTTCCCTCTTTCCACAGACGGTATTTGATATCGACGGCCTTGTCCTTGGTATCGCCATAGTTGGCGGTCAGGGCCGGAATCCCCTCCACTTTGGTGATTCTTCCGTTTACTTCGAGGTTCTTCAGCAGGCTGAGGGTGCCGTAGTAGTACCAGTAGGGATCGATGTTACTGACGCCGACGCGGTAGGCGCCCGCTTCCATCATGCGCGCCGTGGGCGTTTCCAGAAGCCCCGTGCCGCCCCAGTTTGAGGGAGCGGTGAAGGGGGCATCGCCGCCGAGGGCGTGCGTGCAGAGAAGGGACAGGACGAGCATGCAGGGAATAACAACCGCCGCCACAATCGGAACTACACGCAAATTATCACACTCTCCTCTGGGTACCTTTATATGTTGTTTAATCTATGAGATTGCTTCGTCGCTAAACTCCTCGCAACGACTCAAGGACCTGTCTTTGCGAGCGACCAAAGGGAGCGCGGCAATCTCATCCTTGCACCACTTTGCGGCCTATAAGATTGCTTCGCCGTTACACTCCTCGCAACGACTCAAGGACCTGTCTTTGCGAGCGACCGAAGGGAGCGCGGCAATCTCATCCAAATCCCCCTCATTCCCCCTTTTTGGAGGCTGTTTCATAATAGGCACACAGAGGGGAAAGGCCTTCGCAGAGGATATGAAATCCCCCCTGCCCCCCTTTGAAAAAGGGGGATGGAGGGGGATTTAAAGGATTTTATCATTGCGACACAGCCTCTTCAAAGGGGGAGGTCGACGGGGACGGTTCCAACGTTCCAAACGATATTAACGATCAAAACGCTCTCAACGCTTCCTACTTTCCCCACTTTCTACCACATGTTGTACACGACGCCGGCGGTGACGGCGAGCTGCATCAGGACCTGGGTGACGTCTTTGATCTCGCGCAGCCAGGCGATGCGGCCGATTTCTTCCGGCACGACGATGGTGTCGCCCGGTTCGATCTCCTTGATTTTCTCGCCGAAGGCGGTCATCTCCCACCGCTCCTTGAAGGGATTCCAGCTGACGGCGCCTCGGGCCTTCTTCGCGCTGCCGTCGACCTTTACGATAAAGACGTTCTTTTTGTCGGCGAATTTCGTATAGCCGCCGGCCATGTCGATGTAGTTGTCATAGCTGTATTCGTCTGAATAGATATAGCTGCCGTGGGTCATCACTGATCCCACCACGGTCACGACGTCGTTTCTGGGCGGAATCGTCAGGCTGTCGCCGTCTTCAAGCATGATGTCGTACTCGCTCCCCTTCAACAGACGCAGATGCCCGATTCTGACGGTCATTCTTCCCGTGGCCTTCAGTTCTCTCAGTGAGACAAGGAATTTCTGCTTCTGTTCCAGCTCCGCCTGCGTGGCGCTTATCGACTCTTTCGACGCCGCTGTTGACAGTTCAACAGAGCTCTGGCTGACCAGTTCACGCTCCATCCGCTCCACCATCTCGGTGAGGCTCTTCTGCTGCATGGCCCGCACGCTTTCCCTGGTAAAGACGGCGCCCCGCGTATAGGCCAGGTCGGAGTAACCGCCGGCCCGCTCGATCAGCGAGGAAAGCCGTTCCCCCTTCGCGAGCGCATAGCGCCCGGGATAGACCACCTCGCCGGCGATGGTCGCGTACTTTTCCGCGTCGCGCCAGTTGGGAATCTGTTTGACGAAGAGCCGGTCGTAGGGCTTAAGCGTCACATTGTGGGCAGGATCTCCCGCCAGGGCCTTGCCCAGATCGAGGTTCCTGTGCACGACTTCCGCCTTGTTCTCTTCGTTGATGATCCGGGAGGAAAGCTCCGCCTCTTCCAGCGACGTCGATTCCAGAACATTGCCGGCGGCAAAAATCAGATCGCGGACGGTCATATTGTCGGCAAAGCGGTATTCGCCGGGATTCCGCACCAGGCCTTCGATAAAGACCATTTTTCTGTACTCCTGCTCCCACATGGAGTGCACAATAAAATGGTCCAGGTCCTGTAACACGATATTATTTTTTGGATCGCCGGCCAGCGCTTTCCCAAGGTCCAGTTTCACGAGGGTCACCTTTTTTGTCCGCCAGTCGGTCCGGTACAGCTCCGCCTCTTCGAAGTAGGTGTCCCGTGTCTCGCCGCCCGCGGCAAACATCAGATCCCGCACCGTCATATTGTCGGCATACTGGTAGGTGCCGGGCTTGCGCACTTCACCGTCGACGGACACGCTCTTTTTAAATACCTTTTCCCATGTCGAATGCACCACAAGGCGATCCAGGTCCTGCAAGGCGATGTTGTGGGTCCGATCGCCGGCCAACGCTTTCCCAAGATCAAGTTTGACCAGGGTCACCTCTTTCGTCTTCCAGTCGGTCCGGTACAGCTCCGCCTCCTCGAGCAGCGTGTCGCGCGTCTGCCCCCCCGCCTTGAAAAAGAGGTCGCTGATGCGCATCTTCTCCGTCAGCAGAAACGTGCCCGGATCTTTGATTTCACCGGCAATCGACACCTCTTCCCGCCATTTTTCTTCGTAGAGCGAATGGATGATGATCCTGTCCTCATCCTGCAGCAGGATATTCTCGGCGGGATCGCCTGCCATGGCCCGGGCGACGTTGAAGTAGAGCGTTCGAAACTCCTTGTTTTTGTCGACGCGGATGAGCTCGCCCTTTTTCAGGTAGGCTTCTTTCGTCAGGTCGCCGGCGGTCAGAATGGCATCTTTCACCCGGGTGTTTTCGGACAGGTCGAATCGGCCGCCCTGCCGCACCTCACCGCTGACGGCGTAATAGGGCTTGTCCCTGAAGAACCACTTGCTGAAAATAAAGATCTGGTCCTGCGGCTCGAGCTGCAGATTGCTCTTCGGATCATTGCGCAGGAGCAGCTTTTCAAGGCTGAAGGGCACCAGCGTCGTCTCCATCCCGGGCGGTTGCACGCGCTTGATCAGGGCATAGTCGAAGTAGGTGTCCGGCAGCAGTTCCTGCTCGCTCTTGAGAATGTCCTTGAGGCGCATTCCCGGCGTCAATGCGTACTTGCCGCCCCGCTTCACATTGCCCTGCAGATAGACGGCGTTGACATCTTTTTCCACAATGGGAAACACTTTGACGATATCTCCGTCCTGCAGCAAAATCCCCTTGGCGCGGCTGAGGTTCTTGTCGTCAATATCGACGACAATCTTCTTCTCGTTTTTGATGGTACGTTCCACCTGTATCTGCTGGGTGTAGGCGGTGGGGATGATCCCGCCCGCAAGGTCGAAGAGGTGGGCCAGGGAATAATCATCCTTCAACTCGTAGATGGCAGGCCGTTTGACATTGCCTGCAATGGCCGCATAGGGGCCGATGACGGGCACGAATACGATATCACCCGCCTGCAGCGTCATATCCTGAGATTTATCACCCTTCAAGAGCAGATCGTACAGGTCGTACTGCTTGATTATTGTATCGTTGCGCTTCAGCTGTATGGTGCGCATAGTGCCTATCTCGGAAGGGCCGCCCGAAAGGAGCAGGGCGTCGGTGATGGTTGCCAGTGCGCCGATCGTGTAGGCGCCGGGTCTGCGCACATCACCGAGAACGAAAATCGGGATCGTCCTGAGCGCGCCCATGGTAATATCGACGTTGGTGCCGGTGATCTGCTGGGCCTGTTTGGTAAGATAGCCCGTCATTTCCTCAAAGGTCATGCCCGCAACGTTCAGGGGACCAATGTCGGGAACGGCGATTTTGCCGTCGCGGTCGACGGTCAGCTTGTAGGAGGCGTTCACCCTCCCCCACAGCATGATCCGCACCTCGTCGCCGGGGCCGACGACGTACTGCAGAGGAATGGGGATATCCTTCCAGTCCGTGATCACCTTGACCGCCGCCTCGCGGAAGAAGTCGTAGCCGAAGGGTCGCAGATCGAGGGAGATATCCTGGTAGGAACCGATAAGCTGTGCCCGTTCGAAGAGCGTCTCCCCCTTGGGGAGGTCGGTAATGGTCCGCTTTTGCGCTTCAGTAGGTTTTTCGGCCTTCTCGGCCGCGGCGGCATCGGCCTTCTCCTCTTCGGCAGGTTTCTTTATCTGCTCGGCGGCGGTATCGGCCTTTTGTTTCTCGGCCTGTTCAATCAGTTCTTTCCCTTTTGCCACCTCTTCAGGCGACAGGCCTTGAAATTCCGGCTTCCCCTTCAGGGCGTCAACCGCCTCGGGCGTGAGCTTTCCGCCCGTTTTCCCCAGTTCCTGCGCGATCGCCCCTCTCTGCGCCGGGGTCAGATTCCGGGCCGCAGCCGCCTGATCCGGCGTCATCCCCGTCACCGACGGAAGCACAGTCACCCCGGATGGCGCGGCGGATGTTCCCGTATTCTGTGCCCACGCGCCGGGGAGATATGTAACCATGGAAAGAATACCTGCCATTATTACAATACGGACTACATGCCACCCTTTTCTATACATCATGTTCACGCTTCCACCTTTTTATAGAAGTCATTTCGACGGCTTCGTAAAAAGTCCGATCTCTGCTTTACGCTGCATCTCTCGTCACTGCGGCGTACCGTAAGTACTTATCATTCCTCGAGATTTACGAGCCTTGATCTCGGCCTTTTTAAACCGCCGCCTGATTTTGTACTTTTTACGAGTCCGTCAATTTTGATGACTCAAAGCCCCGTCTCTGTGAGCGACCGAGAGCTTTGAAAAATCCCCTTTGGTTTCAATATCGTCATGCCGGACTTGATCCGGCATCCAGTATTTTAGAGACTTCCTGGATTCCGGGTCGCGCTCCGCGTACCCGGAATGACAAAGAGAAGAGGTATGCTAAGCTCTCAGTTTCACTTCTGGCAACGACAGCGGGGAGAGAGAGTACTTCGTCGTTCGCCGCTGCGCGCCTCGTAAGGACATACTTTTCCCTACTTTCTTACCACATGTTGTACACAACGCCGGCGGTGACGGCGAGCTGCATCAAGACCTGGGTGATGTCCTTGAACTCGCGCAGCCAGGCGATGCGGCCGATTTCCTCCGGCACGACGATAGTGTCCCCTGGCTCGATCTCCTTGATCTTCTCGCCGAAGGCGGTCATCTCCCACCGCTCCTTGAAGGGATTCCAGCTGACGTCGCCTCTGGCCTTCCTCGCACTGCCGTCGACCTTTACGATGAACACGTTCTTTTTGTCGGCGAATTTCGTATAGCCCCCGGCCATGTCGATGTAGTTCTCATAGTCGTAATCTTCGGAATAGATATAGCTGCCATGGGTCATCACCGATCCCACCACGGTCACCACGTCGTTTCTGGGCGGAATCGTTAACCTGTCGCCATCCTCGAGAAGTATATCGTATTCGCTCCCTTTCAACAGGCGCAAATGCCCGATCCGGACGGTCATTCTGCCCGTGGCCTTCAGTTCTCTCAGAGAGGCAAGAAATTTCTGCTTCTGCTCCAGCTCCGCCTGTGTGGCGCTTATGGCCTCTTTTGACACGGCCGTTGACATTTCCACGGCACTCTGGCTGACCAGTTCGCGCTCCAGACGTTCCACCATTTCAGTGAGACTCTTCTGCTGCATCGCCCGGACGCTTTCTCGCGTAAACACGGCCCCTCGCGCATAGGCTAAGTCGGTGTAGCCGCCGGCCCGCTCGATCAGTGAGGAAAGCCGCTCGCCTTTTTTGACGGAATAGCGTCCCGGAAAGGTTACCTCGCCTTCAATGCTGGCAAATTTTGCCTCGTGCCAATCGGGAATGCGTTTTACCTGCAGACGATCATAGGGCATAAGGATGATGTTATGGGCGGAATCTCCCGCCAGGGCTTTTTGCAGGTCTATTGTTTTTCTTTCCATTTTTGCAACCTGCGCGTTATCGACCACCAGCGAGGTTATTTCCGCTTCTCCTACAAACGCCGAATCGAGAAGATTGCCCGCTTTGAAGATAAGATCCTTCACGGTCATTCCCTGCGTTAACAAATAGGCGCCCGGATTTTTCACATCACCGTCAACATAGACCTCTTCTTTGTTCACTTGCTCCCATACAGAATGGATAATGATACTGTCCTGGTCATGCACCAGCAGGTTTTCTTGCGGATTATTCGCCAGTGCCTCCGCCACATTAAAATATATGGTGTAATATTCCTTTTTCTCATTGACTCGAATCAATTCGGCCTTTTCCAGAAAGGCGTCCTTGGTCACGTTGCCGGCGGCAAGAATAGCATCCTTTACGCGGGTGTTTTCCTCCAGATCGAATCGGCCGCCCTGCCGCACCTCACCGCTGACGGCGTAATAGGGTTTGTCCCTGAAGAACCACTTGCTGAAGACAAAAATCTGGTCCTGCGGCTCGAGCGGCAGATTGCTCTTTGGATCATTGCGCAGGAGCAGCTTTTCGAGGCTGAAGGGTACCAGCGTCGTCTCCATCCCGGGCGGCTGCACGCGCTTGATCAGGGCATAGTCGAAGTAGGTGTCCGGCAGCAGTTCCTGCTCGCTCTTGAGAATGTCCTTGAGGCGCATTCCCGGCGTCAGTGCGTACTTGCCGCCCCGCTTGACGTTGCCCTGCAGATAGACGGCGTTGACATCTTTCTCCACAATGGGAAACACTTTGACGATATCCCCGTCCTGCAGCAATATCCCCTTGGCGCGGCTGAGATTCTTGTCGTCAATATCGACGACGATCTTCTTCTCGTTCTTGATGGTGCGCTCCACCTGTATCTGCTGGGTGTAGGCGGTGGGGATGATCCCGCCGGCAAGGTCGAAGAGGTGGGCGAGGGTGTAGTCGTCCTTCAATTCATAGATGGCAGGCCGCTTTACATTGCCCGCAATGGCCGCATAGGGGCCGATGACGGGCACGAATACGATATCGCCGGCCTGCAGCGTCATATCCTGAGATTTATCACCTTTCAAGAGCAGGTCGTACAGGTCGTACTGCTTGATTATTGTATCGCTGCGCTTCAGCTGTATGGTGCGCATGGTGCCTATCTCGGAAGGGCCGCCCGAAAGGAGCAGGGCGTCGGTGATGGTCGCCAGTGCGCCGATCGTGTAGGCGCCGGGTCTGCGCACATCGCCCAGGACGAAAATCGGGATCGTTCTGAGCGCGCCCATGGTGATATCGACGTTGGTGCCGGTGATCTGCTGGGCCTGACTGGTCAGATGTCCGGACATTTCTTCGAAGGTCATCCCCGCCACATTCAGAGGTCCGATGTCGGGAATAGCGATTTTACCGTCGCGGTCGACGGTCAGTGTGTAGGAAGCGTTTACCCTCCCCCACAAGACAATGCGCACTTCGTCTCCCGGGCCGACGACATACTGCAGAGGAACGGGGATGTCCTTGCGGTCCGTGATGACTTTGATCGCCGCCTCGCGGAAAAAGTCGTACCCGAAGGGCCGAAGATCGAGGGGGATATTCTGGTAGGAACCGAGCATCTGCGCCCGTTCGAAGAGGGTTTCTCCCTTGGGAAGATCGGTAATTGTCCGTTTTGGCCCCCTGTCGGCGGCGCGATCGGGCTGTTTTTTCTCCGCCTGCTCGATCAGTTCTTTGCCCTTTGCCACCTCTTCGGGAGAGAGTCCCTCAAATTCCGGCCGTCCTTTCAGGGCGTCAACAGCCCCCGGGGTAAGCTTCCCGCCCGTCTTTTCCAATTCCTGGGCTATCGCCCCCTTCTGGGCCGGGGTCAGATTCCGGGCCGCGGCGGCCTGATCCGGCGTCATTCCCGTGACCGACGGAAGCATGGTCACACCGGACACCTGGGCAGACGACGCGGCTGATGCGCTCGAATTTTGCGCCCACAGACCGGGCAGACCGGGTATGCACGTACACGTAAGCATGAAAAGAACACCTGCCATTATTGCGAGTTGCAGTGCATACGATCTTTTTTTACATGTCATGTTCACACTTCCACCTTTTTTATAAAGGTAATTTTCAAGGTAATTATTTTTTGCCTCCCGCAGGGGCGCAGGGACGCTGACAAGACCTCATTATTTTTTTTCACCCGGTTGATCCGTACTTAATTTTTTTTATGAAGCATCTCTTCCTTGTTCGTCATTCCGGGCACGCGAAGCGCGACCCGGAATCCAGTCAAACAATGCTGTGATATAAGTCCTTCCAACTGGGGTTGGCACTTTCAATCAATCGCAACTTCCACTCTCGTTTCCATCCCTTTATTCTCTTCTCCCTCAGAATCGCCGATTCCATGGTCTCGTGAAGCTCGTACCATACCAGGGAATGGACATGATGCCTTCTTGTAAAGCTCTCAACCAGATCATTCTTGTGTTCCCAAACCCGCTTCAGCAGATCTGATGTGACGCCTGTATACAGGGTGCCATTTCTTTTGCTTGCTAAAATGTATACAGCAGGCTGCTTATCCACACACCGCGGCCTCTTCTGGATTCCGGCATACGCCGGAAAGAGATCTGCATAATTCCCTTTTCTGTCATTCCGAGCTTGACCCGGAATCCAGAACGTGCGTGAAAAAACTGGATACCGGCTTTCGCCGGTATGACGAAATTGATTATTTTATGAGGTTCTGCAGGTCTCCAGAATGACGGCGCTGTCCCCGGGAACACAAAAGGTTTTATTCGTTTCCTTATCCCCAACCTTTCAAAGCCAATAAGTACGCAAAAACCGGATGAACCTTATTTTTCTCTTTTCTTCCTCTGCGCCTCGGCGGCTCTGCGCGGGATGCTTTTTCTTTTTGTTCTCTTTTTTTCTCGGCGTCGCTGCGCGAGATGTTTTTTTATTCTTTCTTCTTACCGGGACGCAGGCTTATGTATTTACGTAGCGCGGCCAGTCGTTCGGGATCTTCATTCTCCCGCAGTTTTGTCACGTACTCTCTGAAGAAGGCGAGAAAGACGGCCAGGAAGAAGGCCACCACTACGGAAAGCACACAGATCTGCGCCCGCTTCGGCTTGAACTTCCGCTCCGGGACAAAGGGCGGATCGATAATATTGAAGCTGTAGTATTTCTGGACCTTTGCCAGCGTCTCCTGCTCGATCTGCCTGGCGATCAATTCATAGAGCCTGTTTTTAAGCAGCGGATCGGTGGTCTGCGACAGCTGCTGGTACAAATGACTCTGCTGCGCCTCGGCGTCCTTCAGCGTCTGCTGCCGCAGAAACTCGCTTAGGCCCACAATGAAATACTCTACCATCTGCTTCGCCATCTCCGGATCCTTTGATTGAAAGGAAATCGTCATGACATTTTTTTTCTTATCGGAATTAAACTGCAAAGGGCCTTGCACCGCATTGTAAATGTCCTCGGTTTTGGGGGGCTCGTCCTTCCAGACCTTCTTTTCCGGATCCCAGCCGTCTTCAAAGAGAATGGGCAGAAGGTTGTGCTCCTTCACGATTTTGTGCGTCAGTTCACGGCTTTTGAGCACCACTTCGAACTGTTCCAGCGAGCCGCTCGCGCTGATTCCCGCCTCTGAGGCGATCATGGCGCCGAAGCCGCCCAGCGCGGCCAGGCCGCTCCCCTTTTCCTGGGTGGTGGGCACGATGGTGGCTTCCGAACGGAAGATCAGCGTCATCTGCAGGGTGATGATCACCGCGGCCAGACCGGTAAAAAAGACGATAAAAAATATCATCCATTTATATTTCAGAAGGGTGATGAAGAGATCGAGAAGATTGATTTCGTCTTCTTCGGGCATTTCGTAGCTTCTTTGCGTGTTGCATTCCTGATGTTCTGTCATTGTGCACCGTTTGGTCCTTCTGGTCTGTTTGGTCTATTTGGTCTATTTGGCCCCGGTGAAATAGGCTTCGCATTTCACGGGGTACATCTGTTTGGTTCCGGTGAAATAGGGAGACCTGCTTTGCAGAACCTCATAAAATCGTCACTTTCGTCATACCGGCAGGTCCCGGATCAAGTCCGGGAGGTATCCAGTTTGTTCACACACTTTCTGGATTCCGGGTCAAGCCCGGAATGACGGAAAAAGAAATTATGCAAACCAGGTCTCCTGTTTGGTCTGTTTTGATACAGCTCCGCTTCCTGGATTACAAAAAAGAGCGAATCCCCCCGTCGAGGAGTTGAGGACACCTTTGCGGCACTTCATGCATGCATTCATTTCGACATACCGTCAGATCCCGGATCACGTCCGGGGGGCATCCGGTTCTTTATGCATTTCCTGGATTCCGGGTCACGCCCGGAATGACGGATTTTGAAAGTATGCAAAGGTTTCGCTTCGTATATCACAGCCGCTCAGAGAGGATATACTACCCCGAGCATATTACATGGTTGAATGTTGGTTTCTACCTAACTTGGGCACTCATGTCAATCACTGAAATGTGGTATCCCGCAAAGGCGCACAACAGGGTAAGAGGTACATTCCATATCCAATGAGATTGCTTCGGTCGCAAAGCTCCCTCGCAAAGACAACGGGGGGGAGAGAGTGCTTCGTCACTGCGCTCCTCCAATGCCTCAAGGCCTGTCTTTGCGAGCAACCGGAGGGAGCGCGGCAATCTCGTCTTTGCGCCTTTCAACCCTCCCTATTTTCTCAACTTTTCTGACTTTTTGACGGTTTCGCAAAAAGTCATTTTTCCCCTCCCCTGGTGGGAGGGGATGAAGGGGAGGGGGAAGCAACTGATTGTAATAGCACTATTAATCGCCCTCACCCCAACCCTCTCCCCGCAAGGGAGAGGGAGCTCTTCACCTTTTCAACTTCTGCAACGCCCTTTTTACGCAGGCCAGCGTCTTGTCTATATCCTCGTCACTGTGGGCCGCCGACACAAAGGTCGCCTCGAACTGCGACGGGGCGATGTAGACGCCTTCCTCAATCATGGCCGCGAAATAGCGGGCGAAGAGCGCCGTGTCCGCCCGCTGCGCCGAGGCGAAATCGGTGACCCTTTCCGGGCAGAAGAAGAGCGTGCACATGGAGCCCATGCGGTTTATTGAGAAGGGGATGCCCGCGTGCGTGAAAATATCTTCCAGTGCCGCGCACAGGGAGGCGGTGGTGCGCTCCAGGCGGGTATAGATATCGCGATCTTCCCGAAGAATGCGCAGCGTGGCCGTGCCCGCCGCCATGGCCAGGGGGTTTCCGGAAAGGGTGCCCGCCTGGTAGACGGGACCCGCGGGGGCCAGCATCTCCATGATCTTCCGCCTGCCGCCGAAGGCGCCCACGGGAAGCCCTCCCCCGATGATTTTGCCGAGACAGGTCAGATCCGGTTCGATCCCGTACAGGGTCTGTACGCCGCCGAAGGCAAGACGGAATCCGGTAATCACCTCGTCAAAGATAAGCACAATGCCCTTTTCCGCCGTCAGTGTCCGCAGCCCTTCGAGAAAGCCGGGAACCGGGGGCACCACGCCCATATTGCCGGCAACGGGCTCCACAATCAGGCAGGCCACGTCGTCGCCCGATGTGTCGATGGTCTTTTTAACCGCGTCGAGGTTGTTGTAGGGCACGGTGATCGTCAGTTCCGCAAGCGCCGGGGGTACGCCGGGGCTGCCGGGAATGCCCAGCGTGGCCACACCGGAACCGGCCTTGACAAGCAGTGAATCGACATGACCGTGATAGCAGCCCTCGAATTTAATGATACGCTCCCGCCCGGTATAGGCGCGGGCCAGTCTGATGGCGCTCATGGTCGCTTCGGTGCCGGAATTGACCATGCGGACCATATCGATGGAGGGGAAGGCATCCACAATCATTTCCGCCATCGTCACTTCACCCTCGGTGGATGCGCCGTAGCTTGTCCCGCGGGCCGCCGCCCCGGCAATCGCCTCAACCACCCGGGGATGGGCGTGTCCCAGGATCATGGGCCCCCAGGACGCCACGTAATCGATATATTCCTTCCCCTCTATGTCGTAGATTTTCGATCCGGCCGCCCTGTCGATAAATATGGGGGAACGACCGACGGCGCCGAAGGCGCGCACGGGACTGTTCACTCCTCCGGGAATGACCGCCGAGGCCTGGGCACACAACTCCTTCGAGGTTCTACTCATTGCCGAAATACTCCATGCTTTCCTTTTTGAATTCTTCCATGCTATGCAGGATCAGATAGTCGTCAATGCCCAGGGCCGGCGCCAGAGTGCGCACAAAGGCTTCAACAGTCCCCTTGCGACACTGAATCATGGAAAAAAGGGTATATTTCCCACCGAATGCCGGACGGCGCTCGTAACAATGGGTCACCTCGTCATGGGAGGCGAGCAGGGCGCCCACACGCTCGGACTGTCCGGGAGGCGTCGCCCACATGACCAGTGCATTTTCGGTGACACCTGCCTTCCGGTGCCGGAGCACGGCGCCGAACCGGCGGATAATCCCCGCTTCCTTCATGCGGTGAATCCGCTCCAGCACCTCCTCCTCGCTGATTCCGCAGGTGTCGGCGATAGATCGAAAGGGGTGCCTACCCGTACCGATATCGCCCTCAAGCATGTGGGATATGCGGCGGTCGGTCTGGTTTGTTTGGTCTGTCTGGTCCATTTGGTCTGTCTGGTCCATTTGGTCTGTCTGGTCTGTCAAACGATTTAAACGTTATTAACGATCTCAACGCCTTCAGGGGCTTGTACATTTTTTTCCAGGGGAGGTCAAAATATTTCTTGACTTTTGCCCTTGTCCTTAAGTACAAGGTTGATGCGGCTTTCGCGATATCGGAGCGTGCTTAAGTAACAATAAAAGGGAACCTTAAGTATGAGGGGTGTCGACTCGAAGAGCCGTAATAAATCGTTCTTTCTAAAGGAGGAAAGAGTCATGAGAAAAGGGTTAAAGGGTGTTGTATTCTGTCTGATGGTTGTTGGTCTTTTGATGGTTTCGAGTTCTTTTGCACTGGCGGCGGATGAAGCAGCGGGAAGTGGCGGTTATGCAGCGGCAATCGTACTTGGTTGCAGCGTAATTGCAGCCGGCATGGCGATCGGATTCGGGGCAATCGGCGCAGGAAGCGGAATGGGACAGGCAACAAGCGGTGCGGCAAGTGCCGTCGGGAGAAACCCTGACGCCCAGGGCAAGGTGCTTTTGACCATGATGGTTGGTATGGCTATGACGGAATCCATCGCGATCTACGCGTTGGTTATTTCGCTGGTTATCCTGTACGCCAACCCGGTGTTCAAGCTCCTGGCCGGCTAGTAAAAACGGCATCATAGCAAAAAGAGGGAAGGCAGATACCCAGAAGCCTTCCCTCTTTTTTTTAAATAGGGACACTTCCCTATTTTTGAGTTGCAACTATATAATATAATTAATGTAATACACCAATGGGATCACAAAAAATAGGGAAGTGTCCCCCTTTATGTTTCGGAGTGCTTTCTTTTCCGATTGCCGATGTTTGAGTTCGAGGACCTTTTCTTTGGCCCGCTTCGACCGCTTCCGTTTCTGCCGCCGCACTTTCTCTATCCGCCTCTGTTGTTCCGATGCGATCCCCTTCTGAATTCTTTCTATGCGGTCAAGGAGGAGTCTGCGGGCAAAAAAACGGTTCAAAGCCTGAGACCGCTCGCGCTGGCATTTGACGGAAAGACCCGTGGGCACATGGGTAAGCTGAACACAGGAGGACGTTTTGTTCACTTTTTGACCGCCCGAGCCGGACGCCCGGATGAAGGTCTCTCTCAGATCCTCCTCACGCACCCCCAGCTCTTTCATTTTTTCAAGAAGGGCTTTCTCTTTTTCCGGAGAAACGGTAAATAGAGTCATATAAAAATCCATTAATAGCGTTGAAAGCGTTATTTGCGTTAGTATCGTTTAGATCGTTGCGAGCGTTAGTAAAGTTCCAAACGCTATGAACGATCTCAGCGATACTAACGCTCTCAAGGAGATCCCATGTTTCTTGCCCATCTTATCAACGATCCGCTTTCCGATCCAGGGGTATATGTAAAATTAAAGCACCGAAGGGAAGCGCTCCTTTTCGACATGGGAGAACTTCACAATCTCGCGCCCCGTCAGATTCTGAGAATCAGCCATGCCTTTCTTTCCCATACCCACGTGGATCACTTTATAGGGTTTGACCATCTGCTGCGCATCTGCCTGGGTAGAGACGCCCACATCAGGCTGTTCGGCCCTCCGGGGTTTATCGAAAACGTAGAGGGAAAGCTTGCGGGATACACCTGGAATCTTGTCACGAACTATACAAACGAGTTTCTCCTTTCCGTCACGGAACTCGGCGCGCAGGAAACAATTTCGGTAGACTACCACTGCCGAAAAGGCTTTAAAGCGGAAAACCGGCAGGTTGCGCCCGGCGGGTACCATGATATCATTGTGGAACGACCGGATTTCCTCGTAAAAGCAACTGCTCTCGACCACCGGATTCCCAGTCTGGCCTATGTGATTGAAGAGCGGCAACATATCAATATCATGAAAAACGCCCTCAGTGAGCGGGGACTCGTCCCCGGTCCGTGGCTCGAGGAACTGAAAGACGGCATCCGCCGGAATGATTCGGAGGATCGGCGTCTTTCCGTCCTGCAGCAGACAAAAAGCGGTGCGCTCCAGTCGTGCAATGTGTCGCTGGGGATGCTGAAAGAGGAGCTGGTAAAAGTGTCGCCGGGAAAAAAGATCTGCTACATCGCCGATGCCCGCTACAGCAGGGAAAATGCCAACGCAATCCTCTCTATTGCCCATAACGTGGATATTCTTTTTATCGAGGCGTCCTTTCTGGAGGAAGATGCCCGCATCGCCGCCGAAAAATATCATCTTACCGCCCATCAGGCCGGCTGTCTTGCGAAGGAGGCCGGGGCGAAACAGATGGTCATTTTTCACCTCTCCCCGAAATATAAAGGGCGGGAGCACCTTTTACACGAAGAAGCGGCGCGCGCCTTTAAAGAGGGACACTTCCCTATTTTTTGCAATCCCATTAGCGTATTACATTAATTATATTAAACAGTTGCCGTCCATAAATAGGGAAGTGTCCCTCTTTTTTGCCTTCACCACCCGGGGAAGGCCTGCGTAATCGCACCGAATGTCTATGCGATCGTAGCATCCCGCCTTTTCCAGAAGGCCACAGACAGCATCTGCCTGTGATGCACCGATTTCCAGTACAAGCCAGCCCTCCTCTTTAAGGTGTATGGGGGACTGAGATATTATTTTTTCATAGAATTCCAGGCCGTTCTCTCCCGCCCAAAGCGCTTCTTTCGGCTCATAGTCGCGCACGCCCCGGGGCAGGGCGTCGTATTCCCGCGCTGCAATATAGGGGGGATTGGACACAATCATGTCCCACAGACCGTCGAGGGGGGCCAGCAGGTCACCGCAATGAAATGAAATCGCCTTGTGCAGCCCAAGGCGCCGCGTGTTTTTTTCGGCCAGTTTCAGTGCCGCCGGCGAGGCGTCTGTTGCCGTGATGTGAGCCTGAGGCAGTTCAGAGGCAAGGGCCAGGGCGATCGCCCCGCTGCCCGTACCAATATCTGCAATGCGGGGGCCTATCCATCCCTCTTTCCGACAAATGGCCAGCGCCTCTTCGACGAGCACTTCCGTATCGGGCCGGGGAATCAAGACATCGGGGGTTACTTCCAGGGTGAAACTCCAGAAGGCCTTTCGCCCCGTAATGTAGGCCACAGGCTCGCCTGCCAGCCGCCTCGCAACCATTGTCGTGAAACGGGTCAGATCCTCCCCTTCAATGGTCCTTGCGGGGCTCTTGATGAATTCCACCCGTTCACAGCCGAGGCAGCAGGCCAGCAACACCTCGGCGTCAAGCCGCGCCGTAGGGATCCCTGCGGCGTGAAATTGTGTCGCCGCTTCTGAAAGCACATCGCCTATGGTCATTCGAAATACCCGTAACGCTGTTTTTTTCCTCCTACAGAGGCGTGAAAAAAGCTGAAAAGAAGTTATTTTGTTTATAAAGGGAGAAGCTATTTAATGTACTCCTTTTACAAAGCAGAACTATGCTCTCCCCCCTTTGAAAAAGGGGGGGCGGGGGGGATTTTATTCAACGCATCGTTCACTTCTCGCCAAATTACCTCCATTACAGCATCGATTTCGGTAAGCACCTGTCGATCATCGAAACGCAGAGTCCGTAGTCCTAATGCAGTCAGCTTGGCATCCCGCCAACGGTCCTTTTCTTGATGATACGCCTCAAAGTGTTGAGAACCGTCCAGCTCGATTACCTGTCGAGCCTTGGGGCTATAAAAATCAACAATAAACGATAGCAAGGGCTTTTGACGATAAAATTGCACCCCCTCTATCTGTTTATTTCTGATCTTTCTCCACAACACCTGTTCAGCGTCGGTCATGTTTTTTCTTAAGGCCCTGGCTTTCTGTTTGAGTCCTTTCTCGTACTTTTCCATTTTGTAAAAACTCGCTCTGGTGAAATCCCCCTCAATCCCCCTTTTTCAAAGGGGGAGGCTGCTGGAGGAAAAATCCCCCTTGGCTTCAATGTCGTCATGCCGGACTTGATCCGGCATCCAGTGTTTTTAAACACTTTCTGGATTCCGGGTCGCGCTTCGCGTGCCCGGAATGACGAAGAGAAGAGTTATGCCAGGTCTCAACGTTCTTCACGCTTTTCATTAAATAGGGAAGTGTCCCTCTTCAGATCCGCTCTACCTGGAATCCTTCGAGTTGTATGGCCACCGAACGTTGAAGAAGATCAATGGAAACGACAAAGATGTTTTTTTTCAGATCCGTCTGAAGCACCACCCCTTCGATACCGGTAAAGGGGCCGTTTATGATCCTGGCCCGTTCACCCACCCGCGGGTAGAGCCATGATTGCAGTTCCACACCGGAGGCGGTGAGGCGCTGAATGGCTTCAATCTGGGCATCCGGGATGGGAAAGGGCTCGCTGCTTCTCGGTTTTCCCAGCATTCTGACCACGCCGGGCGTGGTCAGCACGCTGAGCTTCTTCTCGTTGGTAAGGTCCTCAAGGTCTACAAATAGATAGCCCGCAAACATGGGGATGCGGATTCGTTTTTTTCTGTCCTTCCTCTTGCTCCACACCTCGATCTTCGGGAGATAGACCTCCACCGATCGCTGCAGCAGGCCGCTCAACACTTTATCTTCATAGCGGCTTTTCGTATATACGGCATACCATGACATGCTGGTTTCTCTGGTCTGTTTGGCCTATCTGGTCTATTTGGTTCGTTTGGTCTATCTGGTCTGTTTGGCCCCTGTGAAATAGGCTTCGCATTTCACGGGTTAAATCTGTTTGGCCAAAGGGACCAGATAAACGGTTCCAACGATCTAAACGTTGCTAACGCTATTAACGATCCTCACGATTAAATAGGGAAGTGTCCCTCTTTAATGCGTGCGTTTATTATAATGTCGCCTTCTTTTCGCATCAATCCGTCCACGTGAAGCTCGATGGACTGGGCAATTTTTTCGATCCCCAGGTCCCCTACGGCCTCGATGCCCCGCCCCAGGATTCGCGGGGCCGTCACTATATACAATCGGTCGGCTATGCGGGCCTTGAGAAAGGAGGTGATCAGGGTGGCGCCCCCCTCAAGCAGCAGCGACGAGATC
Source organism: Syntrophales bacterium (assembly GCA_963666365.2). Classification (GTDB taxonomy): domain Bacteria; phylum Desulfobacterota; class Syntrophia; order Syntrophales; family UBA2210; genus JALNXD01. The sequence goes on along the minus strand of CAXXNF010000001.1, from coordinate 1,517,870 downwards.
CCCTGCGCCCCTAGGACGGACAAGAGTGCTTCAATATCAATGCGGCCATCTTCGGTCGTGGCAGCTCGCACGATCTCGATGCCTTTCTCCTGCAACAGGGCGGCCTTTTCGGCATCCGCCTGCGGCGAGGTAACGATCATGGTCCGGGCCCGGTCCTGGTGTGCAAGCACCAGGGAGTTCAGCGGTATGCGGAGGGACGAATCCACGACGATGCGCACCGGATTTCTGCCGCGCACCAGCCGCACCGTCAGGTCCGGATCATCCTGAAAGACCGTGCCGATCCCCACAAGCACCCCGTCGTGGAGGCTTCGAAGCCTGTGGGCGAATTTTCGGGACGCCTCCGAGCTGATCCACTTGGAATCTCCCCTGGCGCCGGCAATTCTGCCGTCGATGGTCTGGGCATATTTTATTGTAACAAAGGGCCGCTTTTTTTCCATAAAGGTAAAGAATTTTTCATTGAGCCTGCGGCACTCGACCTCACGCACACCCACGTCGACCCCGATACCGGCACGTCGCAACGCGGCGATCCCCCGTCCTCCCACCAGCGGGTTCGGATCGGCAGTCCCAATAATGACCCGCGCCGGCCGCAGCTCAATGAGGCGATCGACGCAGGGGGGCGTCTTCCCGTAATGGCTGCAGGGCTCAAGTGTCACATAGAAATCGGCCCCGGCAATCGATTCCGTGGCGCCTGCAATGGCATCCACCTCGGCGTGGTTTCCTCCATACCGGCGGTGATACCCCTCACCGATCACCTTGCCCTCTTTTACGATCACAGCCCCCACCATGGGATTCGGGCTCACCTTTCCCTCGCCCCGGCGCGCACGCGCCAGGGCTCTTTTCATGTATGTGCTGTCCTGCTCCTGCATCGGCGCTCCTGAAATGTGTGACAGTCTTCAAGCGCCCCTACCTATACTATAGGTGAAACGTTCTGTAAAGAAGTTCGCCTCCCTCCGGCGTCTGTACTGCAAGTCTTCTGTTGAGAAGGACCGCCCAGGTGTGGTATGGGGGAAAGCAAGAAATCAAAAAAAGAAAAACATTCTCGCGCTGAGACGCTGAGACGCAGAGGATGAGAAAAAAAATGATCATAGGTTTTCTCAGCGGTCCCTGCGCCCCTGCGGGAGAACAAAAGAAAAAAAGCAGAAGAAACAAAAATGACGATCCTGTAAAAAGTCAGAATAGTGTCATTCCTGCGGAGGCAGGAATCCATAACCCATTAACGAGACTGGATTCCGGGTCAGGCCCGTAATGACGAAAGAGATAAAGATCGACTTTTTACGAGTCCATCAAAAATCACGAGGGTTGTAGTTATGAAAGGTGTTGTACTTGCCGGCGGGCTCGGCACCCGCATGTATCCACTTACGAAGGTAACGAACAAGCATCTGCTTCCCGTCTATGACAAGCCGATGATTTATTATCCGATTACGACACTTGTCAATGCGGGCATCGATGAGATACTGATTGTGACGGGCGGCAACAACGCCGGCGATTTTCTCAAGCTTCTCGGCAACGGAAAAGACTTCGGATTGAAACACCTGAACTACACCTATCAGGAGGGTGAAGGCGGCATCGCCGCAGCCCTGAGTCTTGCCGAATTTTTTGCCGACGGCGATAAAATTGTCGTGGTGCTGGGCGACAACATAATTGAAAATAATATTATTCCCGCCGTGGAATCCTTCAGAACACAGGAAAAGGGGGCAAAGCTTCTGCTGAAAGAAGTACCCGACCCCAAGCGCTTCGGTGTTCCCACCCTGGAAGGGGACCGCATCGTCCGCATCGATGAAAAACCGGTCACACCAGCCTCTTCCTATGCGGTAATCGGCATCTACATGTATGACGCCGCCGTGTTCGATTTTATAAAGACGCTTAAGCCATCGGAGCGGGGAGAACTGGAAATTACCGACGTCAACAATTTCTACATCAGGGAAGGCGCCATTACCTATGATATACTCGACGGCTGGTGGACCGATGCGGGCACCTTTTCCTCGCTGCAGTACGCCGGCAATATGGTGGCAGAGACGGGGGCAAATAAGGTATGAGGCACAGGGTTTGAGGTATGAGGTTCAAGGTTCAGGCTTGTGGTAAAAAACCCTCACACCCTGTACCCTATACAAGGTATGAGGCACAGGGTTTAAGGTATGAGGTTCAAGGTTCAGGTTTGTGGTAAATAACCCTCACACCCTGTACCCTATACAAGGTATGAGGCACAGGGTTTAAGGTATGAGGTTCAAGGTTCAGGTTTGTGATAAATAACCCTCACACCCTGTACCCTATACAAGGTATGAGGCACAGGGTTTGAGGTATGAGGTTTAAGGTATGAGGTTCAAGGTTCAGGTTTGTGATAAATAACCCTCACACCCTGTACCCTATACAAGGTATGAGGCACAGGGTTTAAGGTATGAGGTTCAAGGTTCAGGCTTGTGGTAAAAAACCCTCACACCCTGTACCCTATACCCCGCACCTCGCACTTCAATATAGGAGACGAAACATGATTGACGGCGTGATGGTAAAAATACTGAAGGTTATTCCCGACGAGCGGGGACGGCTGATGGAGATTCTCCGCAACGACGATGAGATGTTCCGCGGGTTCGGTCAGGTCTACATGACCACCGCCTATCCCGGTGTGGTAAAGGGGTGGCACTACCACAAAAAGCAGTATGACAACATGGCCGTCGTGAAGGGCATGATGAAGATCGTCCTCTATGACGGGCGCAGGGACTCGGCCACCTTCGGGGAGGTAAACGAATTTTTCGCCGGCGAGCACAACCCCGTGCTGGTGCACATTCCCCCCTTTGTGTATCACGGATTCAAGTGCATTTCTTCGGAAGAGGCCGTGGTGATCAACACACCGACGGAGCACTATGCATACGGCGACCCCGATGAATTCAGGGTTGACCCCCATTCAAAGGATATCCCCTACGACTGGGATCGGAAGGACGGATAGGGAGCGTTGAGAGCGTTAGTAGCGTTAAGAACGTTACGATCGTTTAGAACGTTCTTTCCTTTCATCCTCAGCGTTCCCTGCGACCCTGTGCGGTAACGTCTTTTTCTAAATCCCCCTCAGTCCCCCTTTTTCAAAGGGGGAAGTCGACCAAACCGACCAGATAGACCAAACGAACCAAATAGACCAGATTGACCTATCTCCCCTGCAGATAGGCGTCGATGGCGCGAGCCGCTTTTTTGGCCGCACCCATGGCCAGAATGACTGTGGCTGAACCGGTGACGATGTCGCCGCCGGCAAAGATCCCTGTGCGGCTGGTCTCACCCGTCTCATCCTTTGCGACGATGTAGCCCCACCGTGTGGTCTCCAGCCCCGGCGTGGTGGCCGGGATGACGGGATTCGCCATGGTGCCGATGGCCACTACCACCATGTCGACGTCAATCACAAATTCCGAGTCGGGAATAGGCACGGGGCGCCGCCGCCCGGAATCATCCGGTTCGCCCAGTTCCATGCGGATGCACCGCATTCCTTTCACCCACCCCTGGTCGTCGCCGAGGTATTCCACCGGATTGGTGAGGAATTGAAACTGCACGCCCTCTTCCTTCGCGTGATGGATTTCCTCCAGACGGGCGGGCATCTCCGCTTCCGTCCGCCGATAGACGACATAGGCGTTGCGCGCGCCGAGACGAAGGGCCGTGCGCACCGAGTCCATAGTCACATTGCCGCCCCCCAGCACGGCCACCTCTTTCCCCTGCGCGATGGGGGTGTCATATTCAGGAAACCGGTAGGCCTTCATCAGATTGGAACGGGTCAGATACTCGTTGGCCGAGTAGATGCCGCTGAGGTTCTCCCCGGGAATATCCATGAACACGGGCGCGCCGGCCCCCACCCCCAGAAAGACCGCGTCATATCCCTCACTGAGGAGATCATCGACGGTTTTGCCGCGGCCGATCACCATGTTGGCCCGTATCTCGACTCCGAGCCTTACCAGATAGTCAACCTCGGCGTCCACGATGGCCTTGGGCAGCCGGAATTCGGGAATACCGTAAATGAGCACTCCGCCCGCCTTGTGAAGACCCTCAAACACGGTCACTTCGTGCCCCTGCTTGATGAGATCGCCGGCAATGGTAAGGCCGGCGGGTCCCGATCCCACGACGGCCACTCGTTTTCCCGTCGCCCCGGCCACCTTCGGTATCGGCACATCCCCCGACGCCCGCTCGTAGTCGGCTACAAACCGCTCGAGCCTGCCGATGGCAACGGGCTCCTGTTTCTTGCCCAGCACGCAGAGCTGCTCGCACTGCACTTCCTGCGGGCAGACCCGGCCGCACACTGCGGGCAGGCTGTTGGTCTCCTTGATCCACCGTGCCGCCAGCGCGAATTCTCGTTCGGTAATCAGTTTTATGAACCCCGGGATATCCACATCGACGGGACACCCCGCCACGCAGAGGGGTTTCTTGCACTGCAGGCACCGGGAGGCTTCGATCACCGCCTGCTCTTCCGTATATCCAAGGGGCACTTCATCGAAGTTATGCCGGCGGACCGACGGGTCCTGCTCGGGCATCGCCTGACGGGGCACTTTTTCCCGCTTCTTTTTATTTTCCATGATCACACCTGCACTTGAACGATTCCATCGCCTCTTTTTCATTGAAATAATACATGCGAAGGCGATTCATAAGCAGGTCGAAATCGACCTGATGCCCGTCGAATTCCGGTCCATCCACGCAGGCGAACTTTGTGGCGCCGTCGATCGACACACGACAGGCGCCGCACATACCCGTGGCATCGACCATTATGGGGTTGAGGCTCACCACCGTGGGAATTGCGTAAGGGCGCGTCACGTCGCAGATCACCCTCATCATGGGAACAGGTCCCACGGCGAAGACTCTGTCGATGTTCTGTCCCTCATCGATCATCCCCTGAAGGACCTGGCTTACAAACCCGTGAAATCCGTAACTTCCATCGTCCGTGGCGATCAGGAGGGTATCGCTTGTCGCCAGCATTTCCTCTTCCAGAATCAGTATATCCTTTGTGCGCGCCCCTATGATGGAGACTACTTCGTTGCCCGCTTCCTTCAAAGCCCGGGCAATGGGGTAGACCACGCCGATCCCCACGCCGCCGCCGACGCAGACCGCTCTGCCGAAGCGTTCAATCTCCGTCGGTTGACCGAGCGGTCCGAGCACGCTGTACAATTGATCGCCCGCCTTCATATCGGCAAGACAGGTTGTCGTCTTGCCCACAATCTGAAAAATGATGACAATAGTCCCCTCGTGCGCATTCGAATCGACAATCGTAAGGGGAATGCGCTCCCCCCGCTCATCGGTCATGAGCACCACAAACTGGCCGGCCTTTCGCGCGGCGGCGATATCCGGCGCCTCGATGGTCATTTTGATCACCTGCGGAGAGAGATAGACAGCGTCTTTTATCAGATTCATGGTATTGGTATCTCCTTTCAACATGAGACCCGCAGCATATGTACCACCCCGGATGTACCCACAGCATGCCGCCGGCGCCATTGTCTGCACTACAGAAAATCTTCGTGTATGTACGCAGGGCAGGGTTGTGACACTGCGCGTTGAGGGGGGTATCGAAACAGGTCAGGCGGTCCCTGATGCGCGCCTGACCTGTTGTGTGCATATGCCTAGTACTCTTTTGTCAACGTATCCAGTTCGGCCAGTGAAAAGACGGGACCGTCCTTGCAGACGTACTTGTTCCCCACGTTACAGCGACCGCACTTGCCGATGCCGCATTTCATTCTCATTTCAAGGGATGTGTAAATATTCTCCTTCGAAAATCCCAGATTAAAAAACTCGGGAAGGGTAAAGCGGATCATGACGGGCGGCCCGCAGATGACGGCCACGGCATTCTCTGAACTGGGCGCCACTTCTTTGCACACCGCGGGGACAAAGCCCTCTCTTCCCGTCCAGGTTGCATCCCCCTTGTCCACGGTGACGTTAAGATCGATATCGTCCCGTTTTTCCCAAAGCGTAAGTTCGTCTTTATAGATGAGAAGCCCCGGGTCCCTGGCGCCGTAGACCACGGTGATCTTCCCGAACTTGGAGCGGTTTTCCTCATAGAGCATGTAGTTGATGAGCGATCGCAGCGTCGTAAAGGCGAATCCGCCTCCCACCACCACGATGTTCTTTCCCTGAAGGTACTCGATAGGCCAGGTATTCCCCAGTGGTCCCCGGACACCCATTCTCGTCCCTTCCTCCATGCTGTGAAGCTCCGACGTCACCACGCCCGCCTTCTGAACGGTGAATTCAATATAACCCCGCTGGGTGGGCGATGAGGCGATGCCTATGGGCGATTCACCTTTTCCGAAAATGGAGAGCTCCGCAAACTGCCCCGGCAGGTATGCAAATTGCTCCTCATCTTCCTTGTTCACGAAGGTAAAACGAAAGGTCTTGATATCCTTCGTTGACACCTCCGTAACTATCTTTGCTACATCAACGGGTATGGGCACATAGGGATTTCTTTGCATCATGATCTCCACATACTATAGTTTCGAAATATCCTGAACGATTTTTCGTATATCGATATTGACGGGACAATACATCACACATCTGCCGCATCCCACACAGGCAATGGCGTCGAAGTTGTCCACAAAATATTTGAATTTATGCATAAGCCGCTGCCGCCAGCGTTCCTTCTGCGAAGGCCGCGGGTTGTGTCCCGACGTTTCCATGGTAAAGAGCCAGTACATACAGGAATCCCACGATCTGATCCTCTTTCCTTCCTCTTTTTTCACTTCGTCGGTAATGTCGAAACAATGACAGGTCGGACAGAGATAGGTACAGGTCCCGCAGGCGAGACAGCTCTGGTGAATGGTATCCCAGAAGGGGTGGTCGAAGTTTTCATCGAGCCACGGTTTAATCGCGCGGCCGGGAATCTCCATTTTTATTTTGCCGGCTGCCTCGGCGGCGAGGGTTTCCTTTTTTGCGAGCGCGTCGTCGTCCGCCTTCGGAAGGTCGCCCATCTTCGCGAGAAGCGCTTCGCCCTTTTCGGTCACACATTCCGCCAGGAACGCATCGCCCAAGTCGACAAGCGAAATATCGACGCCTTCAGTTGCCATGGGATGGCCGTCCACGGAGGTGCAGAAACAGGTCGTATAGGGCGGCTCTACACAGGCAAGCGATATAATCGTGGTCTTTTCACGCCTCTCGACATAGTAGGGATCACGGTATTTCGGATCGTTGAATATATTGTCAAGGAGGACAAAGCTTCGGGCATCACAGGGTCTCACGCCGAAGAGAACCGCGTCGCGGGCCTCTTCGGGAATCTGCGAAATCTCCTCGCCCCGCTCGCCCTTCAGGTAGCGCATCATCGTCTCCGTTTGGGGGAAGAAAAAGTTTTTCGGAGCATTTTTCGCATTGTCAAACTCGATCAGCGGCTCCACCCCTTTTTCAAGGGCCTTATAGAGCACGTTATCCTCCTCCTGAACCGGCGCATAGACCAGCATGCTTTCGGACAGCTTTTTAACGATGCCGGCCAGGGTATCCTTCTTTATTATTCTCGTTTCCATATCTTCCCTTAGTGAACTGATTATTTTTTTATCTCATTATGGAAAACAGTAGAGCTTTTACCCTTCTACCCTACACTACAACAGCCCCAGCGAGTTCAATAACGGTCTCGGATCGACGTTATGAATCTTGAACCACGATTCCGGTCCCTCCAGACCCAAAGCCAGGGCGATGATCTCGGTAAAGTAAAATGCGGGAAGCTGCACGTTTTCACTCGCCCGCGTATCCAGGTTCGCAAAGCAGACGGGGCATGCCGTTACCAGGCAGTTGGCGCCCGCCTCACGCGCCATGGTCATCAGCTTATCCACCAGCCGGACGACGACCTCCGTTTTACCGAGCGTCAAGCTGCCCCCGCAACAGTCCGTTTTGCAGGACCAGTTGCGCGGTTCCGCCCCGAGCGCCGCCATAATCTTGTCCAGCATAAAGGGGTTCTCATAATCATCAAACTCGCACACCTCGGGCGGTCTCAGAAGGAGACAGCCATAGTATGCGACCGGTTTGAGCCCCGCCAGCTTCTTTCTGACCTTTCCGCTCAGGGTATCAACGCCGATATCATTGTAAAGAATGTCGATGGGATTCCTTATAGATACGCTATCGGAAAATTTCCCTCCCACCATGCCTTCCACTTCTTTTTTCAGCGCCTCATCTTCCCGCATGTGGTGCTGTGCCATTTTGAAGCGGTTAAAACAGGCGGCGCAGGGGACCATCACATCCCACTCGTTCTTTTCTGCGGCAATGATATTCCTCGCGGGCAGGGCGACGGATAATTTATAATTCGTCATATGTGCCGACGACGCACCGCAACAGGACCAGTCATCAACCTCTTGCAGTTCGATATCCAGAGCCTTGCTGACCGCCTTTACAGACAGGTCGTATTCCTTCCCTGTCGCGTGAAGAGAACATCCCGGATAATATGAAACTTTCAACTACAGCCTCCTTAAAGATAGCGCAAACGGCGATTGTATGACTACCATTCCAGCTACTTGCTTGTTGACTTAAATATTTGCCGTACCGATTTTATGTCCTTTGTTTTGGGCGAAAACAGCGTGATTTTCCCCTTCATGAACATACTCATGCCCATCGCCATATCGGAGAAATAATCACCCGACTTCAGCTTGTAATTCACAATCATCATGGGCTCATTGATACGACCGCCCGATTTTATACTCGAGAGGAACGCCTCATGGAACTTCGCGATGTTCTTCTCTTTGGGCGCAACCTTTTCTTCTATCGCCATTTCTCTCAGTACGTCCATCATGCGGGCGATATCCACATTGTTCGGGCACCGTGTCACACAGGTTTCGCAGGAGGCACAGAGCCAGATTGTGGAGCTGCTCAACACCTTGTCTTTCATCCCCATCTGGATCATCTTGATTACCTTGTTCGGATTGTACTCCATGGCAAAGGCCAGAGGACACCCCGCCGTGCACTTCCGGCAGTGGTAACAGGCCTGGATGGGAACACCGTTGATTCGTGTATTTACTTCTTCTAAAAAGGTACTCATAGTATCTCCGCGACTCCTTTAGGGTTCGAAAATAAATTCATCCTTGTCATTCGCCGAATGTGCACTCAGGAACGGGGGACTCTCAAGCGCTTCTCCCGCCCGGTGGGCAAAGAGATCGAACCCGTCTTTATCGAGCTTTTTGAGAAATTTCCGCAGGTCAACGCCCATGGGACAGACCTCTATGCAGGAGCCGCAATCGACGCACCGCCCCGCCTGGTGAAACATTCTCATGATCTGGAAAACCTGCGTGTCCGTCTCGTCGATGCCCATGCCGACCCACTTGGGCTGATTCTGCTCCACAAAGCACTGCTTGCAGTAGCAGGAGGGGCAGGTGTTCCGGCAGGCGTAACAGCGAATGCACTTTGCCATTTCTTTGGTGAAATAGGCCCACCGTTCCTCTTCCGAAAGCCCCTCAAAGGCATCGACCTCTTCATATTCTTTTTCCGGATTCATCGGCGGCGCCGGATCACCTACCATCAGATCGGAAATGACGGGGTTATTATAACGGCAGGTGAGGCAGCTGTCGGAGAGGATCTCTTTCAGAGGAATTTTGGTGCTGCCCTCAGATGTAACGGCGGTCACCGAATCTCCTTCGACGGCGCATTCGATGACTTCTTTTCCCTTCACGGCCCTGGACAATTTTTTCTTCGCAATGTAGCCGGTGCAGGGAACACCGATAATCACCACTTCGTCTCTTTCATACTGTTTTTCCTGCAGGTGAATGATGATCGATCTCGTCGTGCATCCCCGGCCAACGACGCCCACGATCTTCTTTGTCCGGTCTTCCGGCTTTGCCCGCATCTGCGATTCCCGGTGCCGATAGATGATATCATGAACGTATTTTGCCAGATTCACGGAACAGTAGGCATTCCATACCAGCCTGTCGGCCTCTTCCGGTTCCGTGATGATACAGGGTGAGGCCTGAAAGGGAAGTGTCCCTTCTTCATACCCTACCAGCGCATCCACCTTCTTTTCAGAAAGCAGTTTCTTGGCTTCTTCCCGCAGTTTCTTTTCTATATTTTCCACAGTATCTGATTCCTCGCTCTGTTATTTCTCATTTGGACTAGATTTGCTTTATCATCTTCCTGGCGGGACCCAGGGCCTTCACCTTTGCGGTCACGCCCTTGATGACGTTGGCAAACTTTTCCCCCTCAGAGGCGGAAACCCACGTAAATATGGTTCTGTCCGCTTCAAATCCTATATAGGAAAGGAAACTCTTTAACATGGCAAATTTCCTTCGCGCCGACAGATTGCCTGAAATATAATGGCACTCTCCCGGATGACACCCCGACACAAGCACTCCGTCCACACCTTCCTGAAGCGCTTTTACCACATAGAAGGGATTCACCCTGCCTGAACAGGGGAGCCGAATCAACCGTACATTGGGCGGATACTGAATTCTGCTGATGCCGGCCAGATCGGCGCCGGCGTAGGTACACCAGTTGCAGACAAAGGCAACAATCTTAGGCTCCCAGTTTTTGTTTTCGTTACGTTCTGTCATACCATCCTCGTTTAATATCGGCTAAATTTTAGAAGGCTCCAATCTGCGCCAGAATTTCCTCGTTATTAAATCCGTTCAGGTCAACGGCATTCATTCTGCAGGATGCGGTACAGACGCCGCAGCCTTTGCACAGGACCGAGTTGACCACTGCACAGCCCTCTTTCTGATCCACCTCGATAGCACCGTAGGGGCAGTTGGCTTCACAAAGCCCACAGGCCATACAGCGCTGTTTGATCACATAGGCCGTCTTCCCTTCCGCCTCGATGAAATCCTTTGTGAGGATCGTGCAGGCTCGGGAAACGGCTGCGCTCGCCTGGGTCACGGACTCGTCGCTCATCTTGGGCGAGTGGGCCATACCGCAGAAGAAGACACCGTCGGTGGCGAAATCGACTGGGCGAAGTTTCACATGCGCCTCAAGGAAAAACCCGTCCTGATTGATGGGAACCTTGAGGAATTTGCTTATTTGCTCGTTGCCAGGATTCGGCACGGTGCCTACGCTCAGGGCAAGAAGATCGGCTTCCAGTTCCACCTTTTCGTTCAGGATGTAATCGAAGGTGGAAATCCGCAGTTTAGAACCGTCGGCTGTCACGTCCGGTTTCAGATCTTCTTCATAGCGGACGAATTTGATGTTGGCCTCGCGGGCCTTCTTGTAGTAGTCCTCTTTCAGACCGTAGGTTCGAATATCCCGATAGATAATGGTGATATCGGCCTCAGGATCGGCTTCTTTCAGCTTCAAGGCGTTTTTGATCGCCTCGCTGCAGCAGTAGCGGCTGCAGTAGGGGCGCTCGTCGCAACGGGAGCCTACACACTGAATCATAACGACCTTCTTGGCGGACTTTACCTTTTCACCGCCTTCGGCAATGAGCTTTTCCAGTTCACGCTGCGTCAGCACACTGTCGTTCCGGCCGTAGAGATATTCCGTAGTCTCATTCTCGTAGGCACCGGTGGCGATAATAACCACGCCGTGTTCGAACTGCGTTTCCTTCGCGCCGGCGGTCACCGTAGACTTGTAATTGCCGATGAACCCTTCGATATTCTTGATCGAGGCATCGGTCATCACGTGGATCAAATCTTTCTTCTCTTCGACTTTCTTGAGAAGTTTCGCCAGATGCTGCTTCGTATCCAGTCCCTCAAGCGTATAGTACAGGTTCCTGTAGTTGCCGCCCAGCTCCTTTTCCTTTTCAACAAGATAGGACTCGAAGCCCTGGTCGGCCAGCGACAGGGCCGCCGTAATGCCGGCGAGGCCGCCGCCGATGATCAGGCCCGCTTTGTTGACGCCCAGCTGGCCCGGTTTCAGCGGTTTCAGGAACTGCGCCTTGGCGACGGCCATGCGGATCAGGTCTTTTGCCTTTTCGGTGGCCGCCTCCGGTTCATTCATATGCACCCAGGAATCCTGGTCCCGAATATTCGCCATTTCGAAGAGATAACGGTTGAGTCCCGCCTTCTCGCAGTTTTCCTGGAACAGCGGCTCGTGCGTCCGGGGAGAGCATGACCCGACCACGACCCGCGTCAGGTTCTCTTCCTTGATCACTTCGCCCATCTTGACCGCCGTGTCCTGAGAACAGGTAAAGAGGTTGTCCATGACGTAGACGACATTGGGCAGTGTCTTGGCGTATTCCACCACCTCGGGCACATTGACGACGCCGCCGATGTTGATGCCGCAGTGGCAGACAAAGACGCCGACTCTCGGCCCGACGCCTCGCATATCCATTTCCTCGGGGAGCACTTCTTCGGTAATCATGGTGCCCCGGCGCGATGCCAGCAGGCCCTGTGAACAGGCGGCGGCGCCGCTTGCCTCCATGACCGTTTCGGGAATATCCTTCGGCCCGCCGAAGGCGCCGCATACAAAGACACCCTCGCGGCTGGTCTGAACGGGATTTTCCAGTGAAGTTTTGCAGAAACCGTGCTCTTCCAGTTCGACACCAAGGGCCGCGGCCAGTTTTTCCGCATCTCTGGGCGGCGTCAGACCGACGGAGAGCACCACCATGTCGAATTCTTCCTCGACCAGGGTGCCGTCTTCCTGGACGTAGGTCATGAGAAGGTTTTTCGACTGCTGCAATTCCTTTATGGTCGACGGCATGGAACGGACATAGCGGATGCCGTATTCGTTTTTCGCCCGATTGACGAAGCGGTCAAAATCCTTTCCATAGGCCCGTATATCCATATAAAAGATGGTCGGTTCGAGTCCCTTGGCGTGCTCCTTGCCGATGATGGCCTCTTTGGTGGCGTACATGCAGCAGACCGACGAACACCAGCTGTTGCCGCAGTTCACGTCGCGGGAACCGACGCACTGGATGAAGGCGATTTTCTTCGGCTCCTTTCCGTCGGAAAGGCGCTGTACGTGCCCGAAATAGGGACCCGATGCGGAGAGGATTCGTTCGAACTGGATGCTGGTCACCACGTTTTCATAGATGCCGAATCCGTACTCGCCTCTCAAGGAGGCATCGAATATCTCGAATCCGGGCGCCGCAATAATGGAACCCACGTCTATGGATTCTTTTTCTTCTTTCATGTCGTGGTTGATGGCGCCGGCGATACAGGCCTCGACGCACTGGTAACACTCGGAACAGATGCCGCAACTGAGGCAGCGCTTCGCCTCGGCCACCGCTTCTTCTTCGGTGTATGCCTGCACCACTTCTTTAAAGTGGGTCCTCCGCTCGCTCGGATCGAGTTCCCTCAACTGCGGACGGGCGCCCTTCTCCATCCAGCTCACATCGCCCTTGTCGGCAAGACCCTGCTTCCAGTCGCGGGCGCGGCCCAGGGCAACATCCTGGCCCTGCAGGTAACGGTCGATCGACTTGGCCGCCTCTTTGCCGGCATTGATTGCCTCCACCACGGTGGCGGGACCGGTCACGTCGTCGCCTCCGGCGAAAATGCCCTCCACATTGGTGGCGAATGTCACGGGATCGACATCGAAGGTGTCCCATTTGTTAATGGAAAGGCCCATTTTCTCTTCGACAAAGGACATGTCGCTGGTCTGTCCGATGGCGGGAATGACGGCGTCGCATTCGATCGTAAATTCCGATCCCTTCACGGGTACGGGCCGCCGGCGGCCGCTCGCATCGGGTTCTCCCAGCTCCATCCGGATGCATTCGATACCCGTCACCTTGCCGTCGCCGATGACACGCACAGGGGCGGCAAGAAATTCCATATTGATCCCTTCGTGAAGGGCCTCTTCAATTTCTTCATCGGCTGCGGGCATTTCGGCACGGGTCCGGCGGTAGAGGACAAAGGCCTCTTTCGAACCGGTTCGAAGCGCCGTCCGGACAGCGTCCATGGCAACGTTTCCGCCGCCGACGACGGCAACGCGGTTCCCCAGGAAGACCTTCTCTCCCAGGGCGACCCTGCGCAGGAAGTCGATGCCGTGCACCACGCCTTCCATTTCCTCGCCGGGCACATTGAGTTTGCTGCTTACGTGCGAGCCCACGCCGATAAAGAGCGCATCGTAGTCGCTTCTGAGCTGCTCAAGGGTAATGTCCGTCCCTATTTTTGTATTCAGCCTGATTTCGACGCCCATCTCTTCCATGGTCTTTATTTCGGCGTTCAATACGTCCTTGGGAAGACGATACTCGGGAATACCCACCGTGAGCATGCCCCCGGCTACGGGAAGGGCCTCAAAGACAGCGACCTTATAGCCTTCGATGGCCAGGTAGTAGGCCGCAGTCAGACCGGCGGGACCGGCGCCGACGATGGCGACTTTCTTTCCCTTGTCTTCTTTTATCTCCGGAACAAATTTCGTCTCATCGTTCAGATCGAGGTCGGCCACAAACCGTTTCAGGTACATGATGGCGATCGGATCATCCACTTCGGCGCGCTTGCAGGCGCTCTCGCAGGGATGGTTGCAGACCCTTCCACAGACCGACGGGAAGGGGTTTTCCTGTTTGATCAGTTTGAGGGCTTCCTTGTATTTCCCGTCGGCAATGAGCGCCACATAGCCCTGCACGCTTATGTGCGTGGGGCAGGCCGCCTTGCAGGGAGCGGTGCCAATTTTATCGATGGCAAATCCGCTGGGAATCGCCTGAGGGAATTTGCGGTAGGTGGCCTTGCGCTCGTCAAGCCCCTCATTAAAGCGGTTGGGAACCGTCACGGGGCATACCTTGGCGCAGTCGCCGCAGCCGGTACACTTGTCGAGATCGATGTACCGGGGCGCCCTGGTCAGCGACACAGTGAATTTCCCCGGTTCCCCCTCGACGGCGTCTACCGTTCGTTGCGTCATTATCTCTACATTGGGATGTCGCCCCACCTCCACGAGTTTTGGTGAAAGGATGCAGGCAGAGCAGTCGTTTGTGGGGAAGGTTTTGTCAAGCTGGGCCATGACACCGCCGATGCTGATGTCGTTTTCGACCAGATACACCTTCATACCGGAGTTTGCGAGGTCAAGAGAGGCTTGTATGCCCGCGATTCCCGAACCCACTACCATTACGGCGCCGATTTTTTCGCTATCTTTTAACACTTGCCTTTACACCTCGTGCGTATTTTCTAAGGAACATTCTATGAGTACTCTCAACGGAGAGTTTTTAAAATCATCAACCGTGAAGTCGCTAACAAAATTTCAAATTTATGTCAAGCCATATTTCCAAATATCAGGATATGGACTAAGTACTTAGCCAATCCCTTAGCGCCCGACTGCGTCCCCGCTACCTTCCCCCAGCGCGGAGGATATCGCCCTCCAGAGGGACTCTTTTCCCTGCCCTGTTTTGGCCGAAAAGGGGAACAGGGGAACCTCGGACGACCCATTCAGAGAGGCGCCTATTTTTTTGTAGCGCACGGCGCCGGCGCTCTTTGACAGCTTGTCGATTTTTGTCACCACATAGGCCACGGGAATACCGTAATGTTCAAGCCATTCTTTCAGGGTAATATCCTCGGGCGAAGGGTCTCTTCTCGCATCGAGTATCATCACCACCATCCTGAGATTCGCTCGTGTCCGCAGATAGTCGTTGACCATGGGTCCCCACTGCTTTTTGACGGCAAGGGGAACCTTGGCAAAACCGTATCCGGGGAGATCAACAAAATAGAAACTCCCGTTCACGAGAAAAAAGTTGATCTGCTGCGTGCGTCCCGGCGTACTGCTGGTACGGGCAAGACGCTTCCTTTCCAGCAGCGCATTGATGAGGGAGGATTTTCCCACGTTCGACCGTCCCGCAAAGGCCACGTCAGGAAAAGGCCCTTCAGCATAGTGAGCGGCTTTGACGGCACTCTTTATAAATTCAGCGGATGTTATTTTCATGGTCATTTTGGTCTGTTTGGTCTGTTTGGCCCCGGTGAAATAGGCTTCGCATTTCACGGGATAAATCGTTTTGATCGTTGAGAGCGTTAATAGCGTTAGTATCGTTTAGAACGTTATGATCGTTCTTTTCTCTTACATCACTGCGCGAATGTGTTTTTCTTGATTTTACCTATTTATCTCCCGCAGTGGCGCAGGGACCGCTGAGAAAACCTATTGTATATTTTTCCTTTCTCTCTTCCTCTGCGCCTCGGCGTCTCTGCGCGAGATGCTTTTCTTTTTTTTGTCTCCCGCAGAGGCGCTGAGTCCGCAGAGAAAGCCTTTTTATATCATAAATCCCCTGCGTTGTCCGCGCCCCTGCGCGGTATTTTCCACTCTTTCTACTTTTCTTACTTTTCCTACTTTTTTCACTCTTCCTGCTTTTGCCACTTTCATATCACAATGAATTCCCGGGGTATACCGGGAAATATTTTGCAGTTGCAAAATGGAAAGGTAAGGCTTATGTAAAAAGGACTTTTTATTTCCGCAGTATCAACAATTCGGAAACGGCTGATCTGATGAAAATTGCGCCTCTCGGCACGATGTTCCGGGACATTAAGAAAAATGAATTCGCGGTGATGATCGCCATGGCCACAATTGTGGGGCTTCTGGCCGGATACGGTGCGGTGGGATTCAGATGGTTGATTCATTTCTTCAATGTGCTCTTTTTTGGAATGGGATCGGACAACTCCCTTTCTCTTTTAATCAATCTTCCCTGGTATAAAAAACTCATTCCACCGATCATCGGCGGAGTGCTGGTGGGTCCCATTGTGTACTTCTTTGCCCGTGAGGCCAAAGGCCACGGCGTTCCCGAGGTTATGGAGGCCGTCGCCCTCAAGGGGGGCATCATCAGAAAGCGGGTGGTTCTCATCAAGTCTCTTGTGTCGGCGATCTCCATTGGATCGGGAGGCTCGGTGGGACGGGAAGGACCCATCGTGCAGATCGGCGCGGCCATCGGTTCCGCCTTCGGCCAGCTTATGAATGTATCGGCGGACAGGATGCGCACCCTTGTCGGCTGCGGCGCGGCTGCGGGCATTGCAGCAACCTTCAATGCCCCCATCGCCGGAGTCATGTTCGCCATGGAAATCATTCTGGGAGAATTCGGCATCGCCACCTTCAGCCCTATCGTGGTCTCCTCGGTTATTGCGACGGCGGTCTCCCGCGCCTACCTGGGCAATTATCCTGCCTTTCTCGTCCCCCACTACAGCCTCGTGAGTTATTGGGAGATACCGTTTTATATCCTTCTGGGGGTGGTCAGCGGCCTTGCCGGCGTCATATTCACCACGCTGCTGTACCGCACCGAAGACATGTTTTCATCCATCAAAATTCCCGATTATACCAAGGCCGCCATCGGTGGGATACTGGTCGGCACAATCGGCATGTTCTTCCCTCATATTTTCGGCGTCGGGTACGATGCCATCGGTCTTGCCCTGATTGAAAAGCTCGCCTGGTATGTCCTGCTTGCTCTCATTTTTCTGAAAATAGTCGCCACATCACTTACCATCGGATCGGGGGGCTCCGGTGGAATTTTTGCACCCTCGCTCTTTATCGGCGCCGTGACGGGAGGCGCCTTCGGGTGCGCCATACACGCTCTCTTCCCCAACATCACCGCATCGTCGGGCGCCTACAGCCTGGTCGGCATGGGCGCCCTTGTATCGGCCACCACCCATGGTCCTCTGGGCGCGATTTTCATACTTTTCGAAATGACCGGCGACTACAAGATTATTCTGCCGCTTATGCTTTCCTGCATCATCGGCACAATCGTCGCGAGTCACATAAAACGGGAATCGATTTACACCCTTAAACTGATCCGTCGTGGCACGGATATACGGGCGGGACGGGAGGTCAACATCATGAAGTCCATCCGCGTCAAAGACGCCATGACGAAAGAGGTAGAGGTCGTCTCGGAGCAGATGCATCTGAATAAACTAATGGATTCAACGCTTTCGAGCAAGCACGCCAGCTTTCCCGTCGTTGATGAAAAGGGCCTTTTAAGCGGCATCATCAGTTTTCAGGATTTCAAGGAAATCATGATGGAAAAAGAATTGGACAATCTGATCATCGTCAAGGACATTGCCACGGCAGGCGTCGTCACGATCAGGCAGAACGAAAGTCTGGACAAGGCCCTTGAAAAAATCGGATTCAAAAACATAGAACAGCTTCCCGTGGTCGACGACGCCAATCCTCGCAAGATCATCGGCATTCTCTCCAGAAGAGATATTTTTTCGGCCTACAACAAGGCCGTTATCAACCGTTCTCTGGTCCGGGAAGCAAGAAAAGGAGACCAACGCAACTGATGATGAATCCTGAACGGATACCCGTGATAGTA
Organism: Syntrophales bacterium; assembly: GCA_963666365.2. Lineage (GTDB taxonomy): Bacteria > Desulfobacterota > Syntrophia > Syntrophales > UBA2210 > JALNXD01. The sequence continues at coordinate 1,499,815 of CAXXNF010000001.1, read as the reverse complement.
GGGGCCGCACAGTATCGGCAGGCAAAAGACGCTGAAGCGCCTCTTGATCCTCTGGGACTTATGGAACGGGCGGGCCGGAAGGCCCTGGCCGATACGGGGAATGCAGGCATAGGCGCGTTGATAGACGAACTGCATGTGATCCAGTTGTTCCAATGGTCGTACCGCGACGCGCCGGGGATGCTGGCGCAGCGACTTGCCCTTAATTGTCGCAAGAATTACTACACCGCCGTCGGCGGCAATACGCCGCAGATGCTGGTGGCAAAGGCGGCCCGGTCTCTCGCGTCAGGCGAGAGCAGGGCGGTGCTGATGACCGGGGCTGAGGCCTTTTATGCGCTTCGACGGGCCCTCAAAGGAGAGGTTGTACTGCAATGGCCCGAGGCGGAACCGCCGGAGCACATCGAGGGGGACAACCGGTCCGGCCTCAACGATCTGGAAGGACGATACGACCTGTTCCTTCCCTCCTATATGTATCCGCTCTTCGAAACGGCCTTCAGGGCCCGGCAGGGTTACACCCCTGAAGAGCATCAGCGATATATGGGTCAGCTCTGCACCCGCCTCTCGGAAATTGCTGCGTCCAATCCCTATGCCTGGTATGCAAAGGCCTATTCGGCTTCCGACATCGCCTTCACAAGCGCCGAGAACCGCTATATCGGATATCCCTATACCAAAAGGATGAACGCCAATATCGATGTGGACCAGTCGGCCGCCCTGATCATGACCACAGTGGAAACAGCCCGGAAGCTTCAGATCGATCCCGCGCGCTGGGTCTATCCCCTGGCAGGATACGGCCTGAATGATGTCTGGTACGTCTCACGGCGGCCTCAGCTCCATCGATCGCCGGCAATTGGCATCTGCGCCCGCCGGTGCCTCGAACAGGCGGATCTGTCGCTTGACGATATCGGCCTCTTCGACCTTTACAGCTGTTTCCCCGTCGTCGTGGAAATCGCCCGGGTCGAAATAGGCATTCCCGAAGAAGACAGTCGGGACCTCTCGGTCACCGGAGGACTTTCCTATTTCGGCGGACCGGGCAACAACTACACCATGCACGCCATCGCCTCCGCGGTGGAGCGCATTCGCGCGCAACGGCGCCTTAAGGCCATGATCACCGCAAACGGGTGGTACCTGACGAAGCAGGCCGTCGGCATCTATGGTGGAGAGCCGCCCACGCGACCCTGGTGGAATGATCTTGATAACAGTGCCCAGCAGAGGGCCGTCGACGAAACGGCCCTCCCCGAACCGGTCGAAAAGGCCCTTGGAATGCTCACCGTAGAGGCCTATGTCATTCGCCATGACAAAGCGAACCGCCCCGACCGTGGCACTGTTGTCGGACGGCTGGAAAACGGCCGCCGCACCCTCGCCCACATCGATGCGCCCGCCGAAGATTTACTGCGCATGGAACAGGTCGAACTGGTAGGGCGAAATGGAACCGTGCGCTTCGACGCGGATTCTGGTCTGAATTTCGTATCGTTCGAAGGAAAAAGTTAAAAAGTAGGAAGAGTAGGAAGGGTAGAAAGTGTTGGGTTTGTTTAGAACGTTGGAATCGTCGACTTCCCCCTTTGTAAAGGGGGATTGAGGGGGATTTGAAGGGTAGGAAAATTCGCGCAGAGTCGCAGGGAACGCAGTGGATAAGAAAAAAGAACGATCAGAACGTTCTTAACGATACTGACGATCCAAACGCTATTAACGATCAAAACGCTTCCAGCGGCTCTGCGGGAGACAAAAAAAAGAAACGCATCTCGCGCAGAGACGCCGAGACGCAGAGGATAAAAAAAATAACGATCTCAACGATCATAACGTTCTTAACGATACTAACGATCCAAACGCTATTAATGATCAAAGCGCTCTCAACGCCTCTGCGGGAGAACAAAAAAACATGCTGTGCTCTTACGCACCCGGATGGGCATTGTGAGGAAACATGATCTTCAGGTGTTTGCCCAGATCCTTGAATCCGTATTTTAAATACACGGGATAGCCCGCCGCACTGGGATTGTTGACCTGGAGTTCGTCACATCCTCTTGATTCGGCTTCTTCCAGCGCCGCGGCAAGGAGTGTGCCGCCCACCCCCTTGCCCCGCCCGCCGGCGGCGACTATGAATTCCTCGATGCAGCTGTAGACGCCGCAGCACCGGATCGCCATGGGGTAGGACATGGTAATCACTCCCTGAATCTCCCCGTCCTCGTCTGCCACAAAAATGCTGTAGCGCTCCCGATCATCCACAAGCCGGAGGTATGCGGCAGCCGCGGCTTCCCAGTCAAGGGAAATTTCCTCAGGTGGAAACTGGCCGAGAAGTTCAATCACCCTGTTTTTATCCTCTTTTTTGGCTCTTCGAATGTCTATCATATGCTACTTCTTTCGCCATTCTTTAATTTCATCGGTCTGATAGTCGATCTGCTGCACCGCCAGATCCATTTTCATGACAAGACCCGCGTGAGTTACAAACTCTCCGTCTTTTCTCAGCTCCTCATAGCGGGCGCCGACCCTTTGAAGATCTTCCAGCGCCTTTTTCAGTGCGTCTCCGATCGCCCGGCTTGTATCGATCGCCCCCGCGTTAAATGAAAGTCCGGCCCCGTCTTCGGCAAGCGCTTCAGCAAACATGGCGAGATGTTTCATCTTTTCCATGGCCTGATCCATAATTTTCCACCCCAGGGCATCTTCCGCCTGAAACACCCAGGAGGTCCGGATGTGCTGCAGCATTTCCGTATATTTCAGGAGGAGTTCCTTCGTGAGTGTGTCCGTAAATGCCGCCGGCAGCTCATGATCCCCTTCGGGGAGGCCATCGGCAACTTCCGGTGAAAGCTTGTCGAGCAGCCGGTGAAAGCGTCGCGCGTGAATGGCCGATTCCCAGGCCTCCCTCTGCAGAACGCGCTTTATATGGGGGTCGTCGACCTTTTCCGCTTCTATGTTGTAATGGGGAATTAATTTTTCCTCATACTCAATGTAGGATTTGAGCATGGTCGCTCTTGACGTGGGATCAAAGGGGTAGGGTCCTATTGTGAAATCGGGCTCGCCACCCAATCCGCCGATGATCATTCCGAGCCAGTGCATATGCCACATCTCCTCGCGAGAACGGGAAAGGAGGCTTGCCCCGACAGGGGTATCCTCGCCCTCCTGATAGGCATGAATCAGATACCGCAGTACCGCCGCGTGTTCATCGGCAAGATCTCTGTTCAACATATCGATCAGTGCTTTTTTATCCATGATTCGCTCCTTTTTTTATCAGCAAAAAATTTTTGACACCCACGCACCTTCCGGAGAACGCCTCGGGCGGAAGGCGCCGGCAGAACATCTGCAGTGCGCTCACATCTTACACAAATCACATTATTCACGCAAGAATTGGATTGGACTCGCACCTCGAAACCCGATCTTGCGCCTCGATCTCCTCGCATGATAAGGAAAGTGAAAAGTTGAAGAGTGAGGAAAGTAGGAAGAGTAGGAAGAGTAGGAAAAGTAGGAAAATCGCGCAGGGGCACAGAGAATACAGGGGATTTGAGAGATATAAAAAGGCTTTCCCTGCGGTCTCTGCGGCCCTGCGGGAGACAAAAAAAAGAAACGCATCTCGCGCAGAGACGCCGAGGCGCAGAGGAAAAGAGAAAAGATAATATAAAATAGGTTTTCTCAGCGAGCTCGACGGCTGCGGGAGAACAAAAAAAACATGCTCGTGCAGGGGCACAGAGAATGCAGAGGATTTATGAGATATAAAAAGCTTTCCCTGCGGGCTCGGCGCCTCTGAGGAAGAACAAAAAAACATGCTCGCGCAGGGGCACAGAGAATACAGGGGATTTGAGAAATATAAAAAGGCTTTCCCTGCGGACTCTGCGCCTCTGCGGGAGACAAAAAAAAGAAACGCATCTCGCGCAGAGACGCCGGGGCGCAGAGGAAAAGAGAAAAGACAATAGAAAATAGGTTTTCTCTGCGGGCTCGGCGGCTCTGAGGGAGAAGAGGGAATGTCGTTATAGATATGCGTATCGGCACGCTGAAGTTGAGGCACAATGTTTTTCTGGCGCCCATGGCCGGGATCACTGATCTCGCCTTTCGCACAGTTGCGCACAGGTTCGGCGCGGCGCTCTGCTTTACGGAAATGATCAGCGCGGTGGGACTTGCCAGGCAGTCGGCGCGCACCCGTCGCTACCTTGCCTCTTCACCGGAGGACAGACCACTGGGCGCTCAGCTGTTCGGGGCTGACCCTCACATACTGGCCGAGGCGGCCCGCATCGCCACGGATGAAAAAGCCGATCTGATAGACATCAATATGGGGTGTCCCGTGAAAAAGGTGGTAAAGTCAGGCGCCGGCGCCGCCATGATGAAGGATCCTGCTAAGGTATCACTGGCCGTCGCCCTCGTACGGCGTGCCACAGACCTTCCCGTCACGGTAAAATTGAGAGCGGGATGGCGTCGGGATTCGGTGAATGTGGTCGATATCGCCCGAATTGCAGAAGACAGCGGCGCCGACAGTGTTACGGTGCACCCGCGAACGGCATCACAGGGATTTCAGGGATGTGCGGACTGGAAATTGATCGAGGAGGTCAAGAGGGCCGTCTCAATCCCCGTAATTGCCAGCGGGGATCTCTGGACGCCGGAAGACGCGCGGAAAGTTCTGGATTCGACGGGATGTGACGGCGTTATGGTCGCCAGGGGAAGCCTGGGGAATCCCTGGATTTTCGAAGCAATCCAGGCATATTTGAACAGGGGGATTCATCCGCCGCCTCCGAGACCGGCGTTACGGGAAGCTACCATCATTGCACACCTGGAAATGTCAATCGCCCTTTATGGAGAGACGGCAGGCGTTCGCAGCTTCAGAAAACACCTCCTCTGGTATACCAAGGGGTTGCCGGGAGGCGCGCAATTCAGGAACGCCGCCACCATGATCAAAGATCTTGAAACCTTACTCGACCTTCTCCACTCTTTTCTTCATTCCCCTGACATCGATGGCGGCGCCCTTCAGGGGCGAGACATTGGATCATCGGACGAATAATTGAAAAAGATCGCCTCCGTTACGGGTCTCTTTCCCCATACCAATCGGCCGGTCACAAAGAGATTTATACCGAAATATCAAGTGATTGCATCACAATAATGCCGGAGAAAACGCCTTGACTTTTCTTACAGAGCTGGTATAGATAGGGCTAACGGTTGATTTTGAAGACAAAAAATTTAAAAATGGAAGGGTAGCAGCAGACGTGGAATTACAAAAATTCGACGAACTTGAAGTAAAGATAAAAACGATTGTAGATCAATATGTGCAGCTCAAACAGAGAAATGAAGAGTTGGAAGCGTTGCTGGCAGGGAAAACCGGGGAACTGGAGGAGGCGCAGGGGAGAATTAGGACCCTGAGCGAAGAAAGGAATACTGTCCGTACTAAGATTGATTCGCTGCTTGAACGACTGAGCGGAGTGGATGTCCCGCAATAAGTCGGAAGGAAAGTGATATTGAAGAAGCGTTTCGACATCACGGTAATGGAGCAGGAATTTTCAATCCTGAGTGATAAAGGGGATGAATATGTAGCGCGTGTCGTCAGATACGTAAACGAGAGGGCAACGGAAACAAGGAAGGTAGTAAAAGACAGCACCAATTTAGATATTGCCATACTGGTTGCGTTAAATATTGCAGACGAGTTGTTTGAAGAGCGAGGTCAGAAAGATCGGTTTTACAGCCAAATGGAAAACAGAACGGCAGAGTTGATAGATTATATAATAACGAAAGAGCATATAGTATAAGGAAATCCCCTGCGATGTTCGTGATTAACTTTTGTTTTTTGATCCAACAGCCTTGTGCGCGGAAGCTCTTCCTTGCCTGTGGTGAGCACGTCCGTTTCGGTCCCTTCGGGGAATTTTGCGGAAAGCCTAAAGCAGCAACAGAGAATCCACTCTTTGTATAAGGTTCAAAAATAGGGTTGACACGGCATATGCGGGGGATTATTTCGGTCGCGGCGGTGCGTCGAATTCCTGCTTTGACCGTGGTGTGTATCGAATTACTTGCATATCTTTAGAGAACTCGCCCTTCACATACCTTCCCTCTAATCGCCTCTATCATAGCGGTATCACGATTTAGTGCAACTTCGCAAGAGGGGTTGCGGCAAGGAGGTAGGCACATTGGTAAGTTATGAATTATTAGCGGCAATTGTAATAATTGCAATTGCCTGTGGATCTTTGGGGGGCTATCTTCTCAGGGTGCGGCTTTCAAAAAAAATGCTGGAATCATCGGAAAGCCTTGCACAGCGCATCATCGAAGAAGCAAAAAAGGAAACGGAAAACATAAAAAAGGAAGCGATCCTGCAGGCAAAAGACTACCTGCTGAAGGCAAAAAGTGAATTCGAGCTGGAATCGAAAGAAAAGAGGGGGGAATTCGATAAATTAGAAAAACGGATTCGACTTAAAGAGGAAAATCTGGATAAGCGCATGGACACGCTCGCCCAGAAGGAAAGCAACATCGAGACCCGGGAGAAGTCTCTCGTCGGCAAGGAAACCCTCCTTTCCGAAAAGCATCAGGCCCTTGACAAGACAATTCAGGAACAGCAACAGCAACTGGAAAAGATTGCCGGCATTACCGCCGACGAAGCCCGGGAATATCTTGTGCAGGCCATGGTGTCCGACGCAAAACGGGATGCGGCGGGAACCATTCGAACGATAGAGGACGAAGCCCGGAGAGAGGCGGAACGCCGGTCGAGGGAAATTGTCGCCTATGCGGTGCAGCGGTATGCATCCGATTATGTAGCGGAAAATACCGTTTCGGTGGTGAATCTTCCCTCCGATGAAATGAAAGGGAGGATTATAGGGCGGGAAGGAAGGAATATCCGGGCCATCGAGGCGGCGACGGGAACGGATCTGATTATTGACGATACGCCGGAGGCGGTGGTGCTTTCGAGCTTTGACCCGATTCGTCGCGAGGTGGCAAAAAAGTCGCTTGAACGGCTCATAAGCGATGGACGCATTCACCCCGGCAGAATCGAGGATATTGTCCAGAAGGTAAAGGCGGAAGTAGAAACGGTGATCCGCGAAACGGGAGAACGTGTCGCCTTCGATAGCGGCATACACGACATTCACCCCGAACTCCTTAACTTGATTGGAAAACTCAGGTTCAGAACGAGTTATTCACAAAACGTGCTGGAACACTCTATTGAAGTGGCCAATCTTACCGGGATGATGGCCGCTGAATTGGGACTGAACATAAAGGAGGCAAAACGCGCCGGTCTCCTTCATGATATAGGAAAGGCCCTCGATCATGAGATTGAAGGGACCCATGCGGCCATCGGCGCCGAATATGCCAAAAAATATGGGGAATCAAAAAATATTGTACAGGCAATCGCCTCGCATCATGACGACGGCCGCAACAACACCTTGCTGGGCGTTCTCGTACAGGCCGCCGACACCCTTTCCGCGGCACGGCCGGGCGCCCGCAGAGAGATGCTGGAATCCTACGTCAAACGTCTCACCGATCTGGAACGAATCGCCAATTCCTTCAATGGAGTGGATAAGTGTTTTGCGATTCAGGCGGGCCGCGAAATACGCATTCTTGTGGAAAACGAAAAGACTTCGGAAAATGAAGCCGTGATACTTTGCAGAGATATCATTAAGAAAATCGAATCGGAACTCACCTACCCCGGACAGATTAAGGTAACGGTGATACGGGAAATGAGGGTGTCCGACTTTGCGAAATAGGACCGATGGGACATGAAGGTATTGTTTATAGGGGATATCGTCGGAAAACCGGGGAGAAGGGCCATCAAGCGATTACTGCCCGGCATAATCGAAGGCAATGCAATTGATTTCGTGATTGCCAACTGTGAGAATGCCGCCGGGGGGTTTGGCGTGACCCGCGATATTATGGATGAACTTCTTCAAAATCCTATCGACGTGTTTACCTCGGGCAATCACATCTGGGACAAAAAGGAAATGGTGGATTGCTTTGATGAATATCGAATGCTTCTCCGTCCGATAAATTATCCGGAAGGTACGCCGGGTCGGGGAAGCATCGTGGCGCAGTGCAAGGAAGGCGGACCACCCATCGCCGTACTCAACCTTGAGGGAAGGGTGTTCATGCGCCCCCTGGATTGCCCCTTCAGGGCGGCCGAGCGTGAAGTTGCATCTCTCAGGACTGAAACTCCCGTGGTAATCGTGGACATACACGCGGAAACAACATCGGAAAAGCAGGCCATGGGATGGTTTCTCGACGGCCGGGTCAGCGCCGTTATCGGGACCCATACCCATGTGCAAACGGCTGATGAAGGGATCCTTCCCAAGGGCGCTGCCTACATTACCGACGCGGGGATGACGGGACCCTTTGATTCCATTCTGGGAATGCGAACGGATATCGTCATCGAACGGTTTCTGACCTCGCGCCCCAATAAGTTCGACGTTGCCAAGAGGGATGTACGTCTCCAGGGCGTGATTGTCGAAATTGACGATGAAAGCGGAAGAGGCCTGCACATCACGCGCGTACACGTGAGAGAGGACGGCTCAGGCGCGTCTCTCTTTTAGATATACACTATAATATGTGAAGGGTATTTATAATGAGCGTCTATGACACACTGGCCGAGCGGGGATTTATCGAACAGGTCACCGACGAAGCACTTATCAGAGATATGCTGGCGCGGCACGCCGTCACCTGCTACATAGGATTCGACCCTACGGCGACGAGTCTCCACATTGGAAGCCTTGTGCCCATCATGTCGCTGGTCCACATGCAGCGGGAGGGACACAGACCGATCGCCCTTGTGGGAGGCGGCACGGCCCTTATCGGAGATCCCAGCGGCAAATCGGAAATGCGCCGCATTCTCACCCGCGATGAAATCGACACAAATGCCGGGGCCATCAAGCAGCAGCTGGCGCGGTACCTTGACTTCAATGACGAAAAGGCTCTCCTTCTGAACAACGCTGATTGGTTGACCGAGCTCAATTACATAGAATTTCTGAGAGATATCGGAAGGCACTTCAGCGTCAACCGAATGCTTTCCGCCGAAAGCTACCGTATGCGGATGGAAACGGGTCTTAATTTCATCGAATTCAATTACATGCTGCTCCAGTCCTACGATTTTTACTATCTGAACAAACATTACGGCTGCACCTTTCAGATGGGGGGGAACGACCAGTGGGGAAATATCGTCGCCGGCATCGATCTCACCCGAAGACTGGAAGAAACAAGGGTGTACGGTATCACTTTTCCCCTGCTTACGACCGCTCAGGGCCACAAAATGGGTAAAACGGAAAAGGGAACGGTATGGCTCGATGCCGCCCTCACCTCTCCCTACGACTATTTTCAATACTGGATCAACACGGAAGATGCCGATGTGGAACGGTTTCTCGCCCTTTTTACCTTCCTGCCCATGGAGGAAATCAGGGTGGTGCGGACGCTGGTCGATGCGGAACTGAATATGGCAAAGTCGGTACTTGCCTTTGAGGCGACAAAAATCACCCATGACGAGGAGGCGGCCCTGTCGGCATGGAAGGCCTCCGCCGCCGCCTTCAACCTGCGGCCCGTGGACTCGAAACTCTTCCCTTCAAGCGCCATTCCTCGCCGGGCGCTCACCGGCGACCGCTCGGCAATTACCACCATCAACAAATCCAGGAAAGAGTTGGAAAAAGGCATCGCCGCATTCGAACTTTTTGAAGAAGTGGGACTATGCTCGTCTCGGGGAGAGGCCCGGCGTCTCATTGCGCAGGGCGGCGCCTATGCCAACGGCTCAACAATCGGTCGGTTTGACGATATAATCGGAATCGGTCAGCTCGACGACTACGGAGAAATACGCTTACGCAAAGGAAAAAAAAGCTACGTGATCATAAAAATTGTCGAATAGGAGGAGAATGCCATGGCAGAGAAATTCGTAAGTGAAAAAACCGTTAAGTTTTTGATCCATGATGTGTTTGATGTTGCCCAACTCACCCAGTATCCCTATTATGCGGATCACAGCAGAGAAACATTCGATATGGTGCTCGATACGGCGCTGAAAATGGGAGAGGATCTGTACAAGCCCTATTTCGAGGAAATGGACCGCCTGCCCGTAGAACTGGTGGACGGGAGGGTCAAGGTCCACCCCCACGTACGAACGATCATGAGAGAAAACGGGGCCGGCGGATGGATCGGCGCTGAATTCCCCTATGAGGTCGGAGGTCAGCAACTCCCCCTCACAATAAATCTCCTTGCTGCGTATATATTCAACGCCGCAAACTACTCGGCCTCCGTATTCGCCGGACTTACCACGGGCGCCGCCGGACTGATCAACAGCTTCGGCACCGATGAGATGAAGGAAAAGTACCTGCCCAAAATGATGGCGGGCGAGTGGCAGGGCACCATGGCGCTTACGGAACCCCAGGCGGGCAGTTCGCTTTCCGATATCGCCACAACGGCGGAACCCACCGAGGAAGGATACTACAAACTCAAGGGACAGAAGATCTTTATTTCGGCCGCGGATCATGACGGCGTGGACAATATCGTGCACCTCCTTCTGGCCAAAATCAAAGGCGCCCCGGCCGGCGTCAAGGGAATCTCTCTCTTTGTGGTGCCCCGTGAACGCTACACAGACGATGGCAGCCTCGAATTCAACGATGTCCATTCCGCCGGCATCTACCATAAGATGGGCTATCGGGGATCCCCCATCGTCCAGCTGAGTCTGGGCGAAGAAAACGACTGCCGCGGCTGGCTGGTAGGAGAACCCCATAAAGGCCTTGCCTACATGTTCCAGATGATGAACGGCGCCCGCATCGATGTCGGTCTCGGCGCCACGGGCATCGCCTCCGCCGCCTATTACGCCGCACTGCAGTACGCGAGAGAGCGGCTGCAGGGACGCAAGCTTTCCCAGAAAGATCCCACCACGTCCCAGATTCCCATCATCGAGCACAGCGACATCAAACGGCTGCTGCTGCTGCAGCGTGCCGTTGTGGAAGGATCACTGGCGCTTTTGACACAGTGCGCGATGTATCACGACCTTGATCATGCCACCGAAGGAGAGGAAAAGGAACGATACAATCTGCTCCTCGAACTCCTGACCCCGGTGGCAAAGACCTATCCATCGGAAATGGGAATTCTGGCGACGAGCGCCGGAATCCAGTGCCTGGGCGGCTACGGCTACTGCGAAGAATTTCCCCTGGAGCAGCATTTCCGCGACATGCGCATCCACCCGATTCATGAGGGGTCGACGGGCATTCAGGGAATGGACCTCCTGGGCAGGAAAATGATGATGAAGGGCGGCAAGGCGGCGCAGTTATACATGGAAGAAGTGCAGAAGACCGTAAAGGAAGCCGAGACCTTTGATTCATTGAAAAAATACGCCGCTGCGCTTCAGGAGGCCATGACGCTGCTGCAGCAGGTAACGGCCTCGCTGGCGGACATCGCCGGGAAGAGAGGACCCGACTACTTTCTGGCCGACGCAACGGTCTATCTTGAATTTTTCGGGTATATCTGTATTGCCTGGCAGTTGCTCAAGGTTTCCATCGTCGCCCAGAAGGCCCTCGACGGCAACCCTCCGGCGGAAGACGTCGATTTTTACAAAGGCAAGCTGCTCACCATGCAGTATCACTTCGGCTATGAGCTGCCCAAGATCAGGGGGCTGGCAATTACCTTGACAACGGCGGAAGGCATTACCGTCGAAGCAACGGATAATCTTTTCAACGATTAGCAGGAAAGGAAACAGTAAATGACATTGACAAAACCGGTCTTCGCGAGCCTCTTTATTGGTATGCTCCTCATGCTGGGACCTCTCTGCGGTCCCATATGCGCCGGCGATATGACTCTCGGGGAACAACTGGAACGGGAGATGTGGAAAGATATTAAGGCGCGGAACTGGAACAGCGTATCGGAAAAGATTGCCCCAGCATTTCAATCGGCCCATGTAGACGGCGCCCGGGACCGCGACGGAGAAATTGCGCTCATAAAGGGCCTTGCGCTCGGAAACTACACCTTGAGTAATTTCAAGGTGACGGAACAGGGCGGGGTGATCGTCGTGACCTATTTTGTATCTGTGGAAGAAACGATCGATAACACACGCCTCTCCTCGGCTCCGGCAACACGTCTCAGTGTATGGACACAGACCGATGGTCGATGGCAGTGGATCGCCCATGTAAATCTCAGGGCATTGAAGTAACACTTTTGTTCTCCTGCAGGGGGAAAAAAGTAAGAAAAGTCAAAAAGTAGGAAGAGTAAGAAGCGTGGGAAATATCGCGCAGAGATTTAAGGGATAATAACAAGTTGTTCTCGGCGTGCCTCTGCGGGAGAACAAAAAAACATGCTCGCGCAGGGGCACAGAGAATGCAGAGGATTTGAGAGATATAAAAAGGCTTTCTCTGCGGACTCTGCGTCTCTGCGGGAAATAAAAAAAGCTTCTCGCGCAGAGACGCCGAGGCGCAGAGGAAAAAAGAAAAGAGCGTTCTCAACGATCGTAACGTTCTTAACGATCATAACGCTATTAACGCATCCAACGAACCAAACAGATTTACCCATGAAATACGAAGCCTATTTCACCGGGCCCAAACGAACCAGACAGACCCCTCACCGGAGGTGCAATTCCAGCCAGTCATCAACGTCCTGCAGCACTCGTGCATGCTCGGGCTCGTTGAACACTTCGTGGTACAACCCCTCGTATATCAGGATCTTTTTGTCGGAGGAACTGACTTTGTCATAGAGGCGCCGGGCGCCTTCAGGATCGACGAGTCTGTCGGCGCTTCCCTGCAGCAGCAGGAGAGGAAGCGTGATCCGCGATGCCTCCGCCGAGAGGCGCCGCATTGCCGCAAGAAGCTCTGCGGCAAGGCGGGCCGTTACCTTCCCCCGATATACCAGAGGATCCTTTTCATAGGCCTGCACGACGTTTGTATCACGGCTGACCCCTTCAGCCTCCAGTTGTAATATCCCGGCCCCGGGCATCAGGAAGGACAGCACCTTCCCCAGGGCAACAGTCAGGGGCGATAGATTGTCATGTGCCTTGACACTCGGCGCGGAAAGAACCGCAGCCGCCGGTCGGTCCTGATGTTCAAGCAGGTATGTGGCGGCGATCAGGCCTCCCATGCTGTGCCCGATGAGGAATAGGGGTATGTCCGGGAAGGAGGTGCGCACCATACTGAGACATCGATCGACCGTGTCCGTGTAATCCTTAAACCTGTGCACATGCACCCGCCTTCCGAAAGATTTTCCATGCCCCGGAAGATCGAATCCGAAAAGGGCATAGCCGCGCGGAACAAAGTGATCGACCACATTGCCGTAACGACCACTGTGTTCGGCCAATCCATGGACAATGAGGATTACCGCCCTCGGCGCCTCATCGGGAAGCCACCATTGATAATAAATATCGCCCCCAGCCGATCCTTTGAATGTTCCCTCTTGATGCTTCATGCCACGTCCCCCTTGGATCATGTTCTATGTTGTGCGTTCTACGTTCTATGTTCTATGTTCTATGTTCTGCGTTCTATGTTCTGCAGCGGGCCATCGCTCGCAGAAAGAATCCTCCAGACAGACCAGATAGACCAGACAGACCAGACATCCGCCCACAAAAAAGGGGCATCCCGCATGAGGAACGCCCCTGGTTTTTTATATGGTGCCGAAGCCGAGACTCGAACTCGGACAGGCGTACGCCCACTAGACCCTGAACCTAGCGCGTCTACCAATTCCGCCACTTCGGCACTTGAAATTGTAGGCAACTTATACTCTCACCCCCGGCATTGTCAAGAAAAATATATTTGAAAATATTGCCATACATGTTATGGTTCACACTTTCAAGCATTAATTAAAAACATACGGAATAACTATAAAAACCACGCATGGATTACATATGAACGTATACAGATCACTCGACTCCATTCCCGCGGAACTTTCCGGTGCAGTCGTCACCATTGGAAACTTTGACGGCATTCATCTGGGACACAAGCAAATTTTCGCGCGCATGGTGGAAGATGCACACACCAACGGGGGAAAGACCGTTGTCATTACCTTTGATCCCCACCCCAAAAAAATAATCCATCCTGAACGACGGCCCTTTTTTCTTCTTACAACGGTTGAAGAAAAACTGCGACTCATAGAATCCTGCGGCATCGACGCCGTGATACTCATCGAGTTTACCATGGCATTCGCCCGCACCACCGCCGAAGAATTCATTCGAGACATCCTGTGGGAAAAGCTCCGTCTTCGAAAGATTTTTATCGGCTACGATTACAAATTCGGGAAGGACAAAGGGGGCAACGCAGACTATCTTACCGGCTACGGGAAAAAACTGGGGTTCGAGGTAGAGCAGATTGCCGCCGTGAGCGCCGGCGAAAAGATTTCGAGCAGCACCAACATCCGTCTGGCGATTCTTGATGGAAATGTTCGGTCTGTTTCTCAAATGCTGGGACGATATTATGATATCTCCGGAACAGTCGTACGGGGATATCGGAGGGGCACCGACATGGGATTCCCCACGGCAAACATACAATCGGAAAAGGTGATCCCGAAAAAGGGCGTCTATGTAATCTACGCACTCATCGAGGGGAGCCGTTACGAAGGCGTGCTCAACATCGGGTACAACCCCACCTTCGGGAACAACGAACTGTCCGTGGAAGGCCATTTATTTGATTTTCAGGGCGACATCTACGGGAAGGAAGTGACGATCCTTTTTGTAGAACGGTTGCGGGACGAGATGAAATTCACCGGACCGGAGGAACTGATGGCGCAGATTCAAAGGGACATCCTGCGGGGAAAAGAAATCCTTGCCGTCGAAGCCCGGGATGATACGAATCATTCATCGTGAAACCTGTGCAGCCCCATGAATATAAGATATCTTCACGATTGGAATGTGACATATCAAGAAGCGGCGGCAATTCAGCGCGACATAGCCGGACAACTGGTTCTTGAAGACAGGGGGCGCCCTGACCGCATCACCTGTATCGCCGGGGCCGATATCTCCTATTCCAGGGGCGACAAATTCTTTTTTGCCGCGGTAGTTGCCCTGGATGCCCACAGCATGGAGGTCATGGAAGAGGCATCATGGCAGGGGCCCGTGGATTTTCCCTATATTCCCGGCCTGCTCTCCTTCAGGGAAGGACCGCCCCTTTTGAAGGCCTGGGAGAAACTTCGCCACAGACCCGACGTCGCTATATTCGACGGCCAGGGAATCGCCCATCCCCGTGGTGTCGGCCTTGCCTCTCACCTTGGGCTGTTTCTTGACATTCCCACAATCGGCTGTGCCAAGCGCAGGCTCGTGGGCGCAGGCGACATTCCCGGCGAGAATCCCGGGGACTGGTCGCCCCTCCGGCATAAAGGCAACACCGTGGGCGCCGTCCTGAGGACCAAAAAGGGGGTAAAACCTGTTTTTGTGTCGCAGGGGCACAAAATCGGCCTCGAGTCGGCGATTGCCCTTGTCCTGTCCTCCATGAGGGGATATAAACTTCCGGAACCGACACGACAGGCGCACCTCGCCGTCAACAGACTTCGACTTCGGGCAGGGCAATCGGAATCTTGACGGACCCGTAAAAATTCATAGTATACCCCCCCTCCCCTGGTGGAAGGTGAAGAGGATTTTTAATCATTCGTAATTAATTTATTTATTTATCACCCTCACCCCCAGGGGAGAGGATGATTGCAAACTTTTTACAGGACCGGGTTCAATAAAAGATCTCAATTCTCTTTGATATTTCTTGACAACGGGTGTTGTTATTGTATATGTTCTTTCGGTCACAAAGTGACCTGTAAAAAAATGAAACAACCGGATCGCACCATCGCATCTCACCGATGTCATCACGGGTGGACAGGTTATACTTAGAGGACACCGTAACTGCCGTTACACCAACAATTGTGGTTATGAAACTGCAATAACTATATCAACTTGGAGGTTTTTTTATGATTAAATCAAGACTGTGTGATCTGCTTGGGATCAAGTATCCTATTATGCAGGCGGGAATGGGTCCCTTCAGCAACAACAATCTCTGCGTCGCCGCAGCAAATGCAGGTTGCCTCGGATTGCTTTCCACAAGCGGTCTCTTCAACAAACACGACCAGCCCTGGATCTATAACGCCTTTTGCGAAACCGGAGAGGCAAATCCGGATGACGACATGGGCTCGGTGCTGGCATCGGTGCTGAAGAGAACCCATCGCCTTGTCAAAGACAAAGGCGGCGTCTTCGGACCCAATGTTATGGTATCGGCGGAACTCAAAGAGTACTCGAAAATTATGATCGAAACGGCCATCAAGGTGCGTGAAGAAAACCCCGAGATGAAAGACACTCTCAAGGTAATGTACACCTCCGCCGGCGACCCGATGGGCTGGGGAGAGATGATCAAAGGCGCCGGATTTATCTGGGTGCATATCATCCCCTCCGTCAGAGCCGCTCAGCGCTGCAAAAAGGCGGGCGTTGACGTCATCGTCGCCTCGGGTCACGAAGGCGGCTTCCATACGCACTGGGAACCGCTGCACTCCATGGTGCTGTTCCCCGCAGTGGTCGACGCGGTATCCGATGAAAACACACTCGTGGTCGGCGGAGGCGGCGTCGGCGACGGCAAGAGCCTGGCAGCCACCATGGCGCTGGGCTGTGATGGAGTGCTGATGGGTACGCGTTTCCTCGCCACACAGGAAAGCGATTTCCCCCAGCTGTGGAAGCAAACCGTGGTTGATGCACAAGACCGGGGCACCCTGGTCGCACGGGGCTACGTGGGCCCGGCCCGGTGGTTGAGAACCCCGCGAAGTGAAGAGCATGCGGTCAATACCCTGAAAAAGTCACCGGGAGTGTACCTCGGCACCCCCGACAGCTATATGGACATGGAAGACATGTCGCTGATCGAATTCGAGAACGAGTCGATTAAGGCGGTATACGAAGGAAACAAGGAGATGGCCATGATGGCCGGCGGCGAAGTTGCCCAGCGTATCACCAGCATGCCCTCGGTTGATGAATTGGTTCAGACTATCGTGAAAGAAGCGGAAGCAGTAATGACAAATATGTCCAAACTTGTGGGCTAGACACTAGTGTTTTAATCAAAAGCCGGAGACGTTTTCAAACGTTTCCGGCTTTTGATACATTATTTTTCATTTACGCTGTGTTCATTTTTCATTCTTTCACCCTCGAATATGACGGAGGCATTTGCCTTCTTCCTTTTTAAGTAAAGGGCCTTCCTTGACTGTGAATACCCGAAGAATGGTTGTGAAACTGCAATACGTATAACTTGGAGGTTATGTTTTATGATTAAATCAAGACTGTGTGATTTACTTGGAATCAAATATCCCATCATTCAGGCGGGAATGGGCCCCTTCAGCAACAACAATCTCTGTGTTGCCGCCGCCAATGCCGGCTGTCTCGGACTGCTTTCCACCGCCGGCGTCTTCAACAAAGAAACTCAGCCCCTGGTCTATAAAGCCTTTTGCGAGACCGGTGAGGCAAACTTTGATGACGATATGGCGACGGTGCTGGAATCGGTTCTGAAACGAACCCACCGCCTGGTCAAAGACAAAGGCGGCATTTTCGGACCCAATGTAATGGTATCGGCGGAGCTCAAAGAGAACTCGAGAGTTATGATCGAAACGGCCATCAAGGTGCGGGAAGAGAATCCCGACATGAAAGACACCCTCAAGGTAATGTACACCTCCGCCGGCGACCCGATGGGCTGGGGAGACATGATCAAGGGGGCCGGATTCAAATGGATTCATATCATTCCTTCCGTTAGAGCCGCCCAGCGTTGCAAGAAGGCGGGTGTTGACGTAATCGTTGCCTCGGGTCATGAAGGCGGCTTCCATACACACTGGGAACCGCTTCACTCCATGGTGCTGTTCCCCGCCGTGGTCGATGCTGTCTCCGATGAGAACACGCTCGTGGTCGGTGGCGGAGGAGTCGGCGACGGCAAGAGCCTGGCAGCCACTCTGGCCCTGGGCTGCGACGGAGCACTGATGGGTACCCGCTTCCTCGCCACGCAGGAAAGTGATTTCCCCCCGCTCTGGAAACAAGCCGTCGTAGACGCCCAAGACCGTGGCACCTTAGTCGCACGGGGTTATGTGGGCCCGGCCCGGTGGTTGAGAAACGCCCGAAGTGAAGCGCACGCGATCAACACCCTGAAAAAGTCGCCCGGAGTGTACCTCGGGACCCCCGACAGCTATATGGACATGGAAGACAGGTCACTTATTGAATACGAGGACGAGTCAATTGATGCCGTATACACGGGAGACAAAGAAAAGGCCATGATGGCTGGCGGTGAAATTGCCCAGCGTATCACCAGCATGCCCACGGTTGATGAATTGGTTCAGACTATCGCAAAAGAAGCGGAAGCAGTGCTGGCAAATATGTCCAAACTTGTGGGCTAGGCACTGGTGTTTTTATCAAAAGCCGGAGACGGATTCAAAGGTCTCCGGCTTTTTTCACATAGTACACCCTCCCAAATCCTGGCTATATTTCAATTCGTTCAATTTCGAATATCACCGTATTGGCACTGTCGGGGCACTGCAATTCCCCGACCGTGTTGATCCAGTCGCCTTCGGGCGTTTCACGGCAATAGGCGGTAAGATAGGGGAGCAGCGCGGGCAGGGCGTACATGCATATGCCCTTCGGCGTTGCCGCCTCTATCATCAATCCATCTTTTACATAAAAATAATCACCCGCTTTGTACCCCGCCGAACAGAATCCTTTTACGGATTTCACCGTACATTTGACATCGTACATACATTCCTCCTTTTTTCTTTGTCGGAACGTAATTTTAGCACACTCAAAACATGCAATAAAGTGCATTTATTAACGGTTAAAAAGCTGGTGGTATTTTTGAGATAATATGTGATAATATCACCTTTCGTTTGACCATAAAAAATGGAGGTAAAAAAATAATGGACAGTGAATTCAGAAACGTTGCAAAAAAGCGCTACGAAGAATTATTGAAGCAAAGGGAAGAAATCGACAAGGAAATAGTGCCTTTGAAAAAATACCTTGTTAATATGGGCATACTAAAGAAAGAAAGCCGGGGGAGAAAAGCGAAAAAAACCGAATAAAAAAACTTCCGGATAAAAACTTGATTTCATGCTGCGGAAGAGGATTCACTGCTCGATGTGAAACCACCCCTTCCGCAGGAGACGTTCCTGTGGATGCGTTCGGCATACTGACCGTTTACTCCGAAACCTTTGCAGAATCTCATAAAATCGCCAATTTCGTCATACCGGCAGGTCCCGGATCAAGTCCGGGAGGTATCTAGTTTTTTCACGCACTTTCTGGATTCCGGGTCACGCCCGGAATGACAGAAAGATGCATTATGCAAAGCGTGCTATACTCTCAGTCTTCCCGCCGGTAATGCTCCATGATTTCCTCACGGGTAAAGACCGCCCGCACATTGGAAACAACGCGCTCTATATTCTCCCGTCCCCCCTCCTGACGATCGATGAGGGCGATTACCCCGTCAACAATGAGTCCTGCCTCCCTGGCCTTTTCGATTGCCTGAATCGTTGATCCTCCGGTAGTGATGACATCGTCAAGCACGATCACCCGTTCCCCCGCTTCGACATTCCCTTCTACGGCGCTGCGCGTGCCATGGGCCTTGACGTCCTTGCGCACAATAAAGGCCTTGATGGGCCGTCCCCGCTGGTAGGAAATAATCGAAATTGCGTTGGCTATGGGATCGGCCCCCAGGGTCAGCCCCCCCACCGCGGTAATGTCTGATGTTTCCAGCATAGCAAAGATGACATTGCCGATCAGGTACATTCCCTCGGGATCCAGCGTGGTGGGCTTGCAATTAAAATAATAATTGCTCTTCTTTCCCGAAGCCAGGGTAAAGGGGGGATTGTCGCTGTAGCGAAAGGATTTCTTCAAAATCATTTCAGCAAGCCGCATTTTCATATCATTACTTTCCATTTTTTCCTCCTGTGGTCATCTCCCTATTCTTGTAAGACGAAACGGATCGGCACGTCAACAGTCATTTCGCACACCACTCCATCACGTGAACCCGGCTCGAAACGCCATGCCCGTACACCGCTGACCGCGGCGCGATCAAGTATTTTCTTTCCCGATGATTCTTTCACCCGGACATCGCCTACCGTGCCATCGCTACGCACCACCACGGAGAGTATCACCAGACCCTCGTATCCCCTCCGTCGTGCAACGGAAGGATAGAGGGGGGGCGGATTGTCCCGGTATCGGGGAACGGCGGCCACCACATCGGGACGGGCGGGGCTCTTTGCGGTCAACACCTTCTGCGGTGGGACAGGTTCTGCCGTAACCTGACTTGGATGCTTTTCGGAGGATGCGACGGGGCGTTTCTTTTTTACCTCTGTGGTCGGCTGAGCCTTTTCCGATGATTCTGTGATCGCCCTCTCGGCGGGTTTTTTCACCCTTCCCTCATCAACTGCGGGAGACTGCGCTATGGGGGCTGCCTCCTCTTTTACCATCTCTTTCCGATCCATCGGGACGGCGACATCCGGCAGGGCCGGCGTCTGTTTCTCAATATTTTCCCGTCTCTCAACGACCGGAACAATCCTTTCCTCGGGAGGCATCGCCTGTTCCTCCTCAGGCACCTCGATCATGGCGGCATCAAGCCGCACGTTCAGGGGTCTCTTAACGGCAGGCCCCGCCTCCGGCATAACAGAGGGAAAAGAAACTCGCATCGCGGCAATACCCCCGTGAATCGCCAGGGCACACAGTACCGCTACGCACAGATCAGATACACGCGTTACTTCCACACCGTCTCCAGAGACACTTCGGCGATGCCCGCCTTTCTCACCGCATCCATCACGGCAACCATCACTTCGTAGGAGGTTTTCCTGTCCCCCGAAATCAAGACAATCTTTTCCGGCGCGGTCCGGTGCAGTGCCGCAATCCTGACCGCCAGCCGGGGAATAAGAATCTTCTCCCCCTCTATAAAGATGCTGCCGTCCTGGCGGACCGAGATATCAATCACATTTTTTTTCTCAATCGTTCCTGTCGAAGCCGTGGGAAGCGCAACCGGCACGCCCCGGTGCACCGTCATAGACATGGTAAAGAGAATAAAGGTTACGAGGAGAAGAAAAATGACATCGATAAGGGGAATCATTTCGATGCGCGCCTTTTTCATATAGTGTGTATCCAGCTTCATGAGAGGAACTCCGAAGCGTTTTTGTTTTTTTCAACAAGAATTTCCAGACTGGTGGCGTATTGTTCAATTTCAAGGGCCGCCTTTTCCACCCGGCTTATAAAATAGTTGTAAGGAATCAGGCTCAAAATGGCCACGGCCAGTCCAAAGGCCGTAGTAATAAGGGCCTGGGCAATGCCTGCCGTAATCGCACGGGGATCTTCCACCCCCACGACTCCCAGCATATTAAAGGAAAAGATAATGCCGGTGACCGTTCCGAGAATGCCCAGCAGGGGCGCCAGGGTAATCATCGTATCCAGAATCGGCAGATAGCGGCGCATGCGGCTTATCTCCTCGTCGGCAGCCATCCTGAGGGCGTCGCGAAGGGAAAACTCCCGGTGCACAATGCCGCATACCAGCACCCGGATTACGAAATCCGCCGTGTTCGCAGCAACCTTTTTTGCCCCCTCGAGATCTTTTTTTTCAAAAAGATCCATCATGAGATCCAGGCGTCGCCGATCCCGCCTTTTTCTCTCTCTGATCCAGAACATTCCCCGTTCGATAACGATGGTAAGGGAAAGGATGGAACAGAAGAGCAGGGGGTACATAACCGGCCCTCCCTGATAAAAGTACTCCAGCATGGTTTTTTCTTCCTTTCACACCCGGAAAAATCTGCAATGAGCCTGATCTTTCGACTCCCAGGGAATTTACTTGTTCTCCCTCATTCGACCACACAGATTTACCCCGTGAAATGCAAGCCTATTTCACCGGGACCAAATGGACCAGACCGTCATTTCCCCCCGGCAGCGGCGCACTCCGGATGAATCAGCGCTGCAAGGGCCTCCAGGCCGTCAACAATGCGCGGCGAATGGTGATCGACAATATCACTGTCGATGGTAAATACTTTATTGTTCTTTACCGCAGGGATCTCTTTCCATCGCTCCCAGGTCCTGCCGACCTCATTAAAATCGCCCCCCCTTTTCATCGACGAAACAATGATGATGTCGGGCATGGCGGCGATTATCTGTTCAATGCTCATCCTCGGGTAGGTAACGTCGATATTTCCAGCCACATTGATCCCGCCGGCAAGCGTGATCAATCTGTCGTGCAGTGTTCCGCGCCCCACCGACACAATGGGATGTATGCCGATTTGAAAAAAGACCCGCCGATGGGCGCGTTTTCCTGCCGCATTACCGACCTTCTCCACCCGGCGCCGAAGCTCTCTCACCACGGCGCGGGCTTCATCGGACCGTCCCGTGATGGCGCCAAGGCCGGCAATTGTTTCGAAGATACCCTCCAGGGTGGTAGGATTGGTAATATATACAGGAATGCCGATCTGCGCAAGCTGATCGATCGTTTCCCGCTTGTTTCCGTCGGCGGTACCGATCACCAGGTCGGGCCTCAGGGCGACAATCTTCTCAAGAGAAAGGCCTATAAAGCTGCCCACTTTCGGTTTTGACCGTACCGCCTCGGGATAATTGCTGAAACGGGTCACCCCGACGATTTCGCGATCGAGTCCCAGGGCAAAGAGCGTCTCCGTAATGCTCGGCGCCAGTGAGACAATCCGCACGGGAAGGGACGAAAGGGTCAGTTCCCTCCCCATTTCATCGGTGATCGTTGCCGAACAGGCCGGATTTGTCGAGAGACACCACACTATCAGCATGCACAGGATGCCGCCCATTCTGTTGTAAGGCACAATGCTCATATTTTTACCATCGCGGTCCCGCGGAATAATGTGCACAGATCGTTTAAAAAGGATTCCATCTTTTTGCCGCATCCCCCACAATGCCCTGGTGACGGCAGCGGGCGCTCTCATGGCAAAATCGCCGCCACGGCGAGAAGCACCGCCACTTCATTCACCTCGTTGACGGCGCCCATAATATCCCCCGTAATCCCGCCGATCCGCCTTCGGAACCACAACCCCAGGGCGCCGGTTATTGCGGCTGCGGCCACCCATATCACCATTCCTTTTAAAAGGAAACATCCCGCCACGATCACCAGTACAATTATGGATGATACCGCCATTTCAAAACCTCCGACACGACTGACAAAGAGCGCCCCCGTGCCCCCTTCGTCTCTGGCGTAAGGGAAAGAGGCTGCAAGCAGCACCAGTGACCATCGCGACACCACCGGCATCACAATAAGGGCCTCTATCTTTACCGCCTCGGGAACGGCGCCGAGCGCACAAATTTTCAGAACCATAAGAAGACAGATCCCCGCCACAGCGAAGGACCCGATCTTACTGTCCTTCATGATGGCAAGCACCCGGGTCCGGTCACCGCCGCCGGCCAGTCCGTCCACCGTGTCGGCGAACCCGTCGAGATGAAGCGCCCCCGTTATCACGACCAGCGCCCCGATGATCATCACATCGGTCACCAGGGGAGGAAATACGAGACGGCAGATACAATGAACCGCCGCTAGACACATCCCGATAATAAGACCCGCCAGGGGATACAGGGCCATGGATCGCGCCAGTTCCTCCCGGGAACACTCTCTCTTCCGGGAAAGCGGAATGATCGTCAAAAACTGCAGTGCCGTTATCAGTCCCCTCACCGCGTAGGCCTTCCCTCGACACCTGCCGATTCAAAGGTTGCCATATCCTTCATGACGGATATGGCGGCTTCGATAACCGTCATGGCCACCGCGGCCCCTGTTCCCTCCCCCAGTCGCATGTCGAGGTTCATGATCGGCGCCTGATGCAGATAGTCAAGCATGCGTCTATGCCCCGCCTCCGCCGACAGGTGGGAGTAAAACACATAGTCGTCGATGACGGCATTCAGCGCCAGGGCGATCAATGCACCGGCAGTGGAGATAAATCCATCGACCACCACGGGCAGTCGCGAGGCGGCCCCCCCGATGATCAGCCCGGCGATCCCGGCTATTTCATAGCCCCCCACCTTGGCCAGCACATCCAGAGGGTCCGTCGGATCGGGCCGGTTCAGGGCTATCGCCTTTTCAATCACGGCAATCTTTTTTTTCAGCGCCTCGTCATCAACACCGGTCCCCCTTCCCGTCACCTCCCGGGGATGCAACCCCGCCATCACGGCAAACAGGGCACTGGAAGGAGTTGTATTTCCGATTCCCATTTCACCGGTTCCGAGCATGTCGTATCCTTCCCGTGCCAGATTCTTTGCCAGCTCGATGCCCGTCATAAGGGCCCGAAGGGCTTCATCTCGGGTCATGGCCGGTTCGAGGGCGCAATTCCGTGTCCCGTAGCCGATCTTCCTGATACACACCCCTTCGGTCGGATCGAAATCATAGTTTACGCCTATATCAACCACGGTCACTTCCGCACCGGCATGACGGGCAAGCACATTCACGGCGGCCCCGCCCTCAAGCATATTTCGCACCATCTGCACCGTCACCGCCTGAGGAAAGGCACTTACCCCTTCAACCACCACACCATGGTCGCCGGCGAAGGTCACGATCATTTTCCTTCCCGTAGAGGGTTTCAAATCCTTCTTGATTGCCGCATAGCGACGGGCGATGGTCTCCAGTTTTCCCAGACTTCCCGGCGGTTTTGTAAGCGAATCCAGCCTGCCCTGCGCCCTCGTGAGCCATTCGCTGTCCAACGGCTCGATAGATTTAAGTACTTTTTCCAATTCTTGCATCATACCCACTTCACCCACAGTGTATAGTAACAACTTCAAACGAACCAGACAGATTTACCCCGTGAAATGCGAAGCCTATTTCACCGGGGTCAAACAGACCAGACAATCCTCTGTTTATTTCACTGCCAGCGGCATCCCCGCAATCATGAAATAGACCCTGTCCGCCCTTCTGGCCATGCGCTGGTTCAGAAATCCCAGTCGATCCCGGTATTCCCGCGCAAGCGCGTTTTCCGGCACGATCCCCAGGCCGACTTCGTTTGATATCACAATAAGAGTGCCTTTGAATCCCTCGAGACCAGCGAAGAATTCGTCAATTACAGTTTCCGCCCTTTCAGTTTCCTGAGGGTAGGCGCCCATAAGGTTCGACATCCAGAGGGTGCAACAATCGATACACACAGTGTCGTAGCCTTGGGCCGACGTTTTCATTACCTTTCCGAGATGAATCGCCTCCTCCACCGTATCCCAGCGATCTCCCCGCCGCTTTTTATGGTTCAAAATGCGGGCGCGCATCTCGTCATCAAAGGCCTCCGCCGTCGCCACGAAGAGGCGCCTCCCGCTCCTCTTCTCAGCCAGATCCTGCGCAAAATCGCTTTTACCGCTCCGGGCGCCGCCGGTCACAAAAATAATCACAGTCCCTCTTCCTTCCGGGCCATTATGAAAAGGCAGGACGGGCGATAGCCCTCCACACCCCCGCAGGCCGGCGCCGCGCTTTTTCCGCCGCTCCAGAATACGAAACCGCTCATGCCCCTGTCCTCCAGTTCTCTACATTGCCGCATATGCTGCAGTGAAAGGCGTCGGGGCTCATGCCGCCGCCGCATCCTGCGCAGCGCTTCTGCCCCGTTTCAGGCGCGGGAATCTCACCAACCACATCCCGGTAGATACGATAATAGTAAAAATGCTCCTTGCTGCGAAACCGGATGGAATATTTTTCCTGTGCCTTCTCGTATTCACTGTCGGCGATCATCGATTCAATAATCCCTCTCAGACGTGTCATGCCCGATCCATACTCCAGAGACCGCTTGCGCTGCCATAGTATTGCCGGCGGGAGCACCCCCTCAAAGGCCCTGCGGAGAATAAGCTTTCCCCGGACAGTGCCATTTTCTTTGCCTATCTTCCAGGAAAGATCAAGCGTTTTTGCAAAGGTAAAAAATGCTTCGTCCAGAAAGGGCTGCCGCACATCGATGCCCAGAGCCGCCCCGAGTATAGAGGCGCTGAACCTCATGGACGAATGCATTCTGTCCATATACGATTCAAGGTCGTCCATTTCCCGCATGAAGGAATAGCCGGCAAAAACCTCGTCACTGCCGTCACCGGTCATCACACTCGCCATACCCCTCTCCTTTGCATGGGAAAGACCGAGATAGATCGTCACATCATTGGGGATGGCCGGGTCAAAGCTTCGCAGCGCCGTGACAACGGCGGGAATCGCTTCCAGCGCCTCATCAGGCGTTATCCGCACAGGGCGGTGATCGAGACCAAGATGCGTTGCCACGGCCTCGGCATAGGGCTCATCGTCACTGCCCGGGAGGAGCCCCACGGAAAGGGCAACTGCATCCCGTGCATAGGCCGCTACCAGGGCGGAATCGAGCCCCCCGGAAAAGAGGATGCCCTGGGCATGGGTTCTCCTCACCGCCTCGGAGAATCGGTCCCTTACCTCATACAAAATGTCATCTTCTTTATTTTCCACTTGGAATGCCCCTTTATTATTGCCTTTTTCTTCTCCCGCAGAGGCGCAGGAACGCTGAGAAAACCTATTTATATTTTTCTTTTCTCTCTTCCTCTGCGCCTCGGCGGCTCTGCGCGAAATGCTTTTTCTTTTTTGTTCTCCCGCAGGGACGCTGTGGTCGTTGAGACAACCTTTAGATATTTTCCTTGGTCTATCTTGTTTTCTATGCCCCTGCGCGATCTTGCGTCTCTTTCTTTTACCTCCTTTTCCTCCCGCAGTGGCGCGGAGAACGCCGAGAAAACCTATTTATATTTTTCTTTTCTCTCTTCCTCTGCGCCTCGGCGGCTCTGCGTGAAATGCTTTTTCTTTTTTGTTCTCCCGCAGGGACGCTGTGGTCGTCGAGAAAACCTTTAGATATTTTCCTTGGTCTCTCTTGTTTTCTATGCCCCTGCGCGATCTTGCGTCTCTTTCTTTTACCTTCTTTTCCTCCCGCAGAGGCGCAGGGACGCTGAGAAAACCCTTTTTATATGCTTCTTTTCTCTCTTCCTCTGCGCCTCGGCGGCTCTGCGCGAAATGCTTTTTCTTTTTTGTTCTCCCGCAGGGACGCTGTGGTCGTCGAGACAACTTTTAGATATTTTCCTTGGTCTATCTTGTTTTCTATGCCCCTGCGCGATCTTGCGTCTCTTTCTTTTACCTTCTTTTCCTCCCGCAGAGGCGCAGGAACGCTGAGAAAACCTATTTATATTTTTCTTTTCTCTCTTCCTCTGCGCCTCGGCGGCTCTGCGCGAAATGCTTTTTCTTTTTTGTTCTCCCGCAAGGACGCTGTGGTCGTCGAGACAACCCTCTCCCAAAATGGTAAATTGCGTTGCGAACCAAACTCCCATTCGACCAAATGAACCAAATAGACCAAAAGGACCGAATAGACCCAAAGGACCGAATAGACCAGAAGGACCAAATTACTGTTCAATGCCCCTTCGTGCCTGCACACCTTGATTGAAATAGTGCTTGATTTCGATCATCTCCGTTACCAGATCGGCCCTCTCCACAATCCGCGGATCGGCGTCCCGGCCGGTCAGCACCAGTTCGACCGTCTCCGGCTTTGCCTCGACAACCTCGAGCACCTCCTCTGCCGTAAGCAGGCCCAGATGGACGGCCACATTGACTTCATCAAGAATGACAACGTCATAGTGTCCGCGTTGCACTATTTCTCTGCTTTCTCTCAGACCTTCACGGGCCAGTCGAATGTCCTCATCCTGCGGCGTCCCGCGTATATAGCCGCCGCGGCCGTACTGCCTGAGCGTCACATACTCGGAAAGCATTTCAAGCGCCTTGATCTCACTGTAGCGAGATCCCTTGATGAACTGGGCAAAGTATACCTTCAAGCCGGCCCCGGCGGCACGGAGGGCGAGTCCCAGCGCCGCCGTTGTTTTGCCCTTGCCGTTTCCCGTATAGACCTGCACATAACCCTTCTTCATTTCAATCTCCCCAAATAAAACTATTTTCTGTTTTCCTCCCGCCAAGATGCTTAAAAAATCGTTTATCCTCTGCATCCCTGCGTCTCTGCGCGAGATTGTTTTTTGTTCCCCCGCAGGGACGCTGTGGTCGCTGAGAAAACCTTTAGATATTTTCCTTGGTCTCTCTTGTTTTCTATGCCCCTGCGCGATCTTGCGTCTCTTTCTTTTACCTTTTTTTCCTCCCGCAGAGGCGCAGGGACCGCTGAGAAAACCTATTTATATTTTTCTTTTCTCTCTTCCTCTGCGCCTCGGCGGCTCTGCGCGAAATGCTTTTTCTTTTTTGTTCCCCCGCAGGGGCGCTGAGATCGCTGAGAAAACCCCTAAATGGTTAATTGCGTTGAGAACCAAAACCCCCCCCATTCGACCAAATGAACCAAACAGACCCAATGAACCAGATAGACCAAAAGGACCAGATAGACCAGAAGGACCAAATAAACGCTCTTTAGAAGGAAACCTTAAGACCCCCGTAGAGCGAAAATCCGGGCGTCCCGTAGCCGTACGCATCATAGTACTTTTCATCGAAACAATTTTCAACACGGGCGAACAATGTAAGGCGATCTGAAATATCGTATGATCCTGCACAATGTACCATGATATAGTCATCAAGTACAACGTCGTCCGTCGTGAACGTCATGGCATTCCAGTAGCTGTCGTCCCGTGCACCTGCATACTGCACGCCGACATTCAGCTTCCCTCGATTGAGGAAGTGCCATCCCGCGTTCAGAGAAGCCTTATGTAAAGGCCGGCGCCGCAATTGTGCCCCCTCCTTGTCCTTCGTATCCGTATAGGTATAGGTCAGCGTGAACGACAGGTCCTGTCGAGGGGTTATGTGAAGAAACGACTCAACCCCCTGTGTTTTTGCAGTTTCCGTGTTTTCATACCCGTTGTTCCACTCGATGAGATTTTTAAAATTGTTGTGAAAATAGGTGAGTCCCATGGTGACGTTCCCTGCGAGGAACGACTGCTCAATTCCCACGTCCCATCCCGTACTCTCTTCGGGGTTGAGGTGGGGATTCCCACCGGGTCCACCCCAGGGATTGACGTAATGCAGTTCGTTCAGGCTGGGCGCACGAAATCCGGTGCCGCAGGATCCTTTTATTTTTGTATCCCATTCTCTGAGAAGAACGGCCTGGGTCACACGAAAGGTGGCTTCCCCGCCGAAATTCTCGTGCTCATCATACCGGACGCCCAGGGTGGTAAATGATATCTCTTTCACTGTGATCTGATCCTGCAGAAAGACACTTTTCGTATCGGCCGTCACATCCAGGGCCTGTTGATCGTCCAGCCCTTCCTTCTCATATTCCAATCCCACGGTCAGGGTGTGCGCATCGTGGATGTAAAGATTGTGCTGCCAGGACAGTTCTTCTTTTTTCCCGTCGTAGCGATAGTCCCCCGACCAGGGATCATCCTTGTAAGCCCTTTTATGGTCGGCCATGCCGAAGGCAAGGGTCTGCTCCCAGAGCCCGTCAAGAGCGCGTATATCGGCCTTCACCCGGCCAAGCATCGTGCGTTCATCGAGCAGGTACTCAAGGGCGTCCTGGTTGGGGCCGCCCCCCTGATCCAGATGGGTGCGACCATCCTGATAGCGGCCGGAGAAATCGAGTTTGACGTTCTCGGAAAAGACGACCCCGAGGCGCGCCGAGGCGCTCGTGTTTTCCCATTTATCTTTCTCGCTGTTTCCGGGCAGGCTGTCGTCGGCGGAGGAAAACCCCCGGGTGCTCCTATGAGAGGCCTCGATCGATGCGTTGAATCGCTGGCTGCCCATATTCGCGCCTGCCGATTCTCTCCAGGTTCCATAGGACCCCCCCTCGCCCTCGATGAAAAAGCGGGGGCGGCCTTCCCCCTTTTTCGTAATAATATTTATGACCCCGCCCATGGCATCTGCCCCGTAAAGCGGACCCTGGGGACCACGCAGTATTTCAATCCGCGCTATGTTATCGACGGTAAGGTTGGCAAAATTTACGCCCCGATTCCTGCCGGAGGGATCATTCAGCTCGAGTCCGTCGATCAACACCAGGGTTTGATATGACTCGGCGCCTCGGAGAAAAAGGGAACTCTCCTGACCGGGACCGCCGGCAACCGCCACATCGACACCGGCCGCACCCCTGAGCACCTCTGCAACGGTCGTGCAGCCCTTTGCCTCAATATCCTCCGCGGTAATCACGGTAATCGAACTTCCTATTTCCTCCGCCGGCGTCTCGATCCGGGTGGCCGAGACCACCACTTCCTTCAATGCCGTCTCCTCCGCCCCTCCGCATGAGGGCGCGAAAACTGCAACTATCGCGACTATGGACAACCACACACCATACCGTAACCGGTTCATCTTTTTTCTCTTCCTCCTCATAAGTATTTAAATTGTCGTCGGAATATATTACAGGTACCAACGGCAGCCTCATCAGGGAGGAATCGCAGGGAATCGTTTCTTCATCACAACCTCCTTTCCCCTCGGTCGGAAATGTTGATTTCTGCCTTTCGGACAAGTCTCCTGGCTTGCGGCTTACCTCTCACCTACTTCCCACGCCTTCCCCTCTCGAATATGTCGAGAAAGTGACTTCTATGTGGGGTTCGTTCCGCCAACAGTTGCGGGGCAGCGCCGGATTTCGACCGGCTTCCTCAGTCCGAAAGACGCCTTGATACCAAAGTCATTCTCGGAAGACCCTCGAGTGGGTGAGCATCGATCAGGACCTCCGTTTCATAGACCTCCTCTATATGTTCCTTTGTAATCACCTGAAGGGGCGTTCCGATGACATGAATCCGCCCGTCCTTCAGGAGCATCACCCGGTCGCAGTAGCGCGATGCCATATTGATATCGTGGGTCACGACCATCACCGTGAGGCCTTCCGCTCTGTTCAGCATACGCAGCAGTTCGAAAAAGGATACCTGGTGTTTTATATCGAGAAAGGCCGCCGATTCATCGAGAAGCATGATCCGGGGCTCCTGTGCGAGGGCCCGGGAAATAAAGACCCGCTGCCTCTCTCCTCCGCTCAATTCGTCTATGCTCCGGCCGGCCAATTGCGAGATCCCCGTCCGTTCCATGGCCCTGCGGACAATGGCCGTATCCTCTTTCCCCTCGAACCGAAGCCGGCCCAGATGAGGCGCCCGTCCCATCATCACCGTTTCTTCCACCGTGAAGGAAAATACCATGGGGCTGTTCTGAGGAACAACGGCAATGGTTTTGGCAATCTCTCTTCTCGTCATTGCGGTCATATCGATCCCGTCAAGCAGCACCGTTCCGCGAGAGGGAACGCAAATACCGTCTATAATCCTGAGAAGCGTGGTTTTACCGGCTCCGTTGGGTCCTATGACGCCCAATATTTCACCCCTGACGCCGGTAAAGGAAAGCCCTTTCAGTACAGGGATTTCAGCATATTCGAAATGAACGTCCCTTGCTTCGATTGCCGGCATGCCTTAGAGTGATCTCCTTTTCAGCAGATAGATAAAATAGGGGGCGCCGCAGAAGGCCGTGATCACACCGACGGGAAGTTCCGCAGAAGGAACGGCCGTCCGTGCAAGTGTATCGGCCGCCGCCAGAAAAGACGCCCCCCCCAGAAAGGCGGCCGGAAGCAGCAGCCTGTGATCGGGGCCCAGAAGCATTCTCATGATATGCGGGATAATGAGCCCGACGAATCCTATGATGCCGCTGAACGCTACGGCAACGGCGGTCATGGCCGATGCCGCCGTGAGCAGCACTATTTTCGTCCTTTCAACGTCAACCCCCAGTTGAAGCGCCGTCTCCTCGCCGGCAACGATAAGGTTGAGCGATCGGGCATGGGAATAGACTGCCGCCGCTCCCACAAGGGCGCATATACCGGGGAATACAATCTTTATGCCCCGCGCCAGTCCCAGATCCCCCATAAGCCAAAAGGTGATGTTGTGGAGATCGGCGCCCCTGCTTATCGAAATGAGGAACATAATAATCGCGGAAAAAAAGGCGTTCACAATAACCCCTGCCAGAAGAAGCGATGTGGCGCCCGCTTCACCCCCTGACCGGCCGACGGCAAAGACCAGGAGAATTGTCAGAAGGGCGCCCAGAAAGGCCAGTCCCGGGACCGCAAAGGCAAAGGCCTGCCATCCCAGGCTGATCGCGCAAATGGCGCCTACGGCCGCCCCGCCGGAAATGCCGAGAATATATGGTTCCGCCAGAGGGTTCCGAAGCAGGGCCTGAAACACAACACCGGCGGTGGAAAGCGCCGCCCCTACGAATCCCGCAAAAATCACTCGAGGCAACCGAATGGAAAAGACAATGGTCTTTTCGGCGGGTGTCAGCGCCGCTGCGCCGTCGCGCCATCCCGTCACGAGGGCTTTCACCGTTCTGATCCCCTCGATATGAGCGGGACCCACAAGCAGTGACAGAAAGGCGACGCATACAAAGACCGCCATAAGAATAAGTGAATATTTGATCACAAGAGGCAGTGTCACCGGCTTTTTTCTCATTAATCATACACCCTTAGAGATCAAGCGACGCAGACGCGGCTGATGAAACCGGCCGGTCCTCTTTCAATAGTGGTCACTGAATATGGGGGAATGGGCCACACAAGCCTTTGGCCGGGAAATGGTAGGATCTTTCTCATGATACCCTCCCTCGAGGAATTTCCAATGGATCGGTCTTCCGGCTCAGGGCGACCTACTCACCCGTCTTCCCATTGCGCACAAGCGCAACAGTGACATCATGGGTTTTCGTTCCCTTTACGGCTGCGGGGCAGCGGGGGCTTTTCACCCCTCTTCCACATATCCAGCGGCATGCTGATTCGTCTGCAAGAACATAGCAATGCAGTAACCATATACACGACGGTCCCCCTGTGTCAAGGAAGAACTGGTCTGTCTGGTCCCGGTGAAATAGGCTTCGCATTTCACGGGGGAAATCTGTCTGGGCTGAGATTAGAAAAGACGGGATATCAATGAAAGGGAGAAGAGGGCCATGTTTCCCAGTCCATGAATGATAATGGGAACCAGCAGATTCTTTTCCCGCTCGTAGGCGGCGGCAAAGACGATTCCTCCCACAATCCGGGTAATGGGAAAGGAAAACGCCTGCGGATGCATGCAGACAAAGAGCCCTGTGCTGAGCACAAGGGCAGCCGGAAATCCCCACCGCCTGAAAAACCCGAAAATGACGCCCCGGAAAAACAGCTCTTCCGCAACGGGCGCCGCCAGTCCACCCACTAAAAAAACCATAAGAATGCTCCGGGTATCGACGGGCATGGTTACATGGAAGAGCAGCAGGGGGTTGTATCCCGCAAGAAAGACGCTCCCAAATGTCAGCGCGGCGACGCCGGCAAAACCACAGGACCAGACCATGCCCCGCTGCAGCCCTTTCCACCGCTGCCCGGCAGCAAGCCCGATTCTTTCGCACCCCTCCTGTGCCTTTGCAAGTATCAAAAGGAGCGCGATCATATCGGCTATGCGGGCAATGCCCGTGACCATCAGGGGCGGAATGGCGCTCCTTGAAAGTGCCATAACAGCCGTCCCCTCGATGGCAACGACGGTCGCGCATGCCAGCATCAGCGTATATGAGGATATTTTTGCGTCCATCCCAGTTTCCGTAATGCCTTGTAGGCATAAAGCTGGCTGTACCAGTCCTCTAAATGGGGAATGCGTCGTGCTATCTCCCCTACGGCATCGGAGCCTCCCCTCTTCCCGAGACTGTTGAAGGCAACGTAGCGGACCATCGGATTCGGGTCGTCAAGAAATGAATAGAGCATTCGGCAGGTTTCGGATGAGCCACTTGATGCAAGGGCGCGCGCCAGCCAGTAGCGCTCGGCTACAGGGGAGCTTCCTGCCGGATTGCCAGCCTTTTGATATTCGTCAATCACGGCGTTTCGCCCTTCGATTACCCGCAATGCGCTGATCCGTTCCTTCACCAGGGGTGATGTGAGGGCCACTCTCATATCCTCCGGTGCAGCACTGCCCTGAACCAGCGACAACCCCAGAAACACAACCCCAACGGCCAGGCAGAGGCCTGAAGCAATGATCGACGAGGGGAGCGCCCTCAGCCGGACCATACAAAGGGCATACAGGCCGGCATAGATAAGGATGTAGAGCAACAGCGGGCTGGCCGAGAGAAGAGACCCGAAGGTGGCGGCGCGAAGGAACCGGCAGCGATCGAGACGACGGGAGTATTCCTTCAGCGCATCTCCGGGAAAGGCCAGGAACTTCCCCAGCGGTCGCGCAAGCACTGTCCGCCCTTTATGTGAAAATGTCACCGTCCCCGCTGCATTGCCGGAGACAACGCAATCGACTGAGTGCACATTATCCGTCACCGGAAGATAGTCATAGTGCAGGAGCCTCCCTGCAACTGTTTTTTTTATCGAGGGGATGTCAAAGCCTTCAAGACGGCAGGTCTTCAACAGTCGTTGATCCAGAGACTTGAAGGCCTGGGCGGGGTAGAGGGTATAGCGGTAATAACCCTCGGCGATTGCAATGCCGGTCGACGAGTTGAGAAGCAGATTATCCCTGATGTCGGAAAAAGTTCTCGCCTCCATGCGCGGCGCCCACAGTACCGCTAAAATAACAAGCGGGAGAAGAGGAATCAGCTCCGTCAGAGAAAATCTCCCTCGGGCACCCCGCGGCATGATCCACCGCGCGGTCAGAAAGACTGCGGGAGGAACCAGGCCGAAATAGAGCGTCCCGAAGAGCGACCATCCCTCCCGGTTCACGAAGACAACGCCCAGGCACCAGAGAAGGAATATCGGCGCCAGCGCGACAGTGCGACGAGCGCAGAGTCGATCCCAGAGCCAGGCGCAGGCCAATCCGGCACAGGCAAGTCCCGCACCGAGGGTAAGCGTAAAAAAGAGCCCGCCTACAAAGGACGGACCCATGCCCTTCAGTCCGACCATAACGGTCTCGTTGGGCACGATGAGATATCCCTCATCCCTCAGGACTTCAAGAGAGCGATAGAGGAGGGTGTTCGAGCAGCGGACCTGGATCGTCGCAATGATCTGAGCACAGAGCAGCCCCGCGAGAAGGGCCGCGACATTGGCACAGGGCGCCTTTATTTTCATGACAACGCTGTCCACCTCGTTAAAAAGACAACAACCCCCGTTCTTTAAACGATGTATAGCCTGCAGCGCCGACAATGACATGGTCCAGCGGTTTCAGGTCCACGGCACGGCAGGCTTCGACCAATTTTCGCGTCAGCAATAGATCCTGTTCACTCGGTTCCAGATTGCCGGAGGGGTGATTGTGCACAAAAATAAGGGCCGACGCCCCCACATCGAAGGCCCCCTTGATCACCTCGCGGGGATAGACGGCCGACTGATCGATAGTGCCCTTGCAGACATCCTCGATCGTGAGGACCATATGGGCGCTGTTGAGGTACAGGACGCGAAAGACCTCTTCCTTCCGGTCCGCCATGGTAAGCGACAGATAATCCGCCACGTCTCCCGGCCCCTTTATCACCGCGCGATCGAGAATGTCTTCCTTGAGCTGTCTCCTGACTATTTCGATAGCCGCCATCAACTGGGCAATCTTTGCCGCACCCAGGCCTCTGATTTTTTGAAGTTCGGCTCTGTCGGCTCTCAGGATTCCCCGAAGGCCGCCGAACCTTTCAATCAGTTCCCGTCCCAGCGATACGGCATCCTTCCCTTTGACGCCGGTTCGTAAAATAATTGCCAGGAGTCCGGCGTCAGACACAAATTCCGGCCCTTTTTCAAGAAGAACCTCCCTTGGCCGCTCAGATACGGGCCAGTACTTGATTCCTCTGACATATTTCTCTTCGGCTCTTTTGCTCACATGCACACCCCCTGACCCTCAAGGCGGCGCAGGTCCGCCATTGAAGTGTATCCCCCATTACAGGGCGGGGGCGGATGAAGATCTCACTGCATATATCAAGGACAGCCCCTGTGTTCTCAGTGGCGTCCGACTACAGCTGTCCTGCCCTGAGTTCTTCGGCAGAGCGCAGACTCAGGTATCCCGGCGCGATATCGAAGACCGTGTGCGCACCCACCCGTCCTTCACGGTTCAGGCGGTAGGCCGCACGGGCATAGGCAATCAAAACGGCCGCCGTAAAGCCCGGATTACTCCCCAGTTTCAGTGCAAATTCGATGCCCTGCCGTGCGTCATCGCCGGTCTTGCCTGTGCGCATCACAAATCCCCCATGGGGCATGGCGGAATGATTCGCCGCCATCTCTTCAGCACTGATGAAAGTAATCTTTGTATCGTATTCGTCAAAATAGTAGGGCATCGATTTTATGGTCTCTTCGATTTTTTCGAGATTGGCGCCTTCACGTGCTACCACATAGCAGTCTCTCAGGTGCTTTTCACGGGTTGTAAGCTCGGGCGCCTCTCCCGCGCGGACGCGCTCCACGGCGCTTTCTATGGGTACGGTGTACTGGCGGGCATCGGCGACCCCCTCTACCCGCCTGATCGCATCGGAGTGTCCCTGGCTGACGCCGGGTCCCCAGAACGTATAGGCCCTTCCGTTGGGAAGCACCGCCTCTTCAATAACCCGCATAAGTGAAAAAAGACCTGGGTCCCAGCCCGTTGATATTACGGCAGTCTTCCCGGTCGTTTTTGCGGCAAGATCGACCGCAGCAAAATATTCAGGGATTCGCGCGTGGGTGTCATAACTGTCAACGGTGTTGAAAAGCTTTGCAAATTCTGGACCTTGTGCGGGAAGGTCCGTTGCCGACCCGCCGCAGAGAATGGCCACATCGATATCATCGACATGCGCCTTGGCCTCCTCAATGTGAAAGAGGCGTCCCTTGCCGGCAGAGATGACTGCGGCCGGATCTCTTCTGGAAAATATTCCAAAAAGCGCCATGTCCGGATTCTGTTCGATCGCCTGTTCAACCGCTTTTCCTACGTTTCCATACCCGATGATTCCGATTCTGATTGTTTCGCTCATTGTCACCTGTCCTTAAAATTGTGTGTAGGCAGTCAGTCTATCGGTCGGGGCAAGTCAGTGTCAAGCAGAAAGAATAGAAAAGAGTAGTGATTTTACCTGTGATGGCTGTTACCGAACAGTGCGCTTCCAGGTGCCGCTCACGCTCCAGTTGTGCATTCTCATCCGCCCGGCCATGCGGTCGATTTCCTCTGGCGCAAGCATGCCCATGCGCGTGAAATATTCTCCAATACGGGGTTGCAACAGCCGCTGTCGCCTCAAAAGGGCCATACGCTCATAGGAAGTGAGAAAACCCTTTCGGAGCGCATATTCTCCAAATTTTTCCCCTGAATTTTTGGATGCCAGAATTTCACGAATGTCAGGAAGCGAGAGCATTCCCCATTCCACTGCGATTTGACCCATGCGGGGACGGTGAATCCGCTGCCAGGCGACAGCCTTAATAAGGCTGTTCCAGGAAATTACTCCGGAATAATAGAGGAATTGACCGAGAAGCAATGTTCTTTGAGGAACCGCGGCAGTATAATACAGGTCAGGGGAATCACTGAAAGGTCTTTTGGTTGCCGTTGCCTGCCTGTCATGCCGGGCCGCCTGTTGCATAATGACGCTCCTGCCGTTGGCAATCACGGAACTGAGCGTCTCATAGGCATGCACCACATCCTGAAAGCGCCGGCTCATGACGGCCTCATCCTGCCCCAGGGCTTTCGCCCGGTCGGGATGTGTTTCCAGGACCCTTTTGCGGTATGCCGTCTTTAATCCCGATTCCTGTAAATACTGAAAAAAATCCTGCGTTGCCTCTATATCCAACCCGAAAAGCACTCGGCAGGCATTGTTCAGTTCATTCTGATCTAAAATAGGCGCAGGCATGTCCATTTTCTAGCATATTCCATCAACCGCCGCAATTATTTCCTTATACAGGAAGGCATAATTGAGAAGAGCGCTCTTATATACCGGAAGGAAGGAAGCCCCCACCCCGCTTGCGGGGTTGGGGGCTTAGGGGGGCGTCATTAAAAGTCGCGAAAATCTTCGTCTTCCAATGGAATCAGGCGGTTGGGATTCTCTTTCCTGTACTGAGAGTGACCGGCCGCCTCTCTTGCGGACAGCGTCGGCACCTTCCCGTTCGATTTTTCCAACTCCTTGACCCGCCGCGATCCATTACCGTTGTAGCCGTTATTGCCGCCTACGGTCTCCAACAACCGGCTCGCCACATCCTTCAGCTGGGCCGCCTGAGCACTCATCTCTTCCGACGCCGAGGCCGTTTCTTCCGCATTGGCGGCATTCTGCTGCGTCACTTTATCCATTTCCACGATGGCCTTGTTCACCTGGTCGATCCCCTGGGCCTGTTCCGCCGACGCCGCGGCGATCTCGCCTACCAGTTCTCCCACCTTGGTGGAGCTTACCGTCACTTCCTTGAAGGCCTCGTTGGTCCTCGCCACCAGCTCGGAACCCTCTTTTATTTTCTTCACCGATCCCTCGATCAGATCGGCCGTGTTCTTCGCCGCATCGGCCGCCCGCATAGCAAGGTTCCGCACCTCTTCCGCAACCACGGCGAAGCCCGCCCCCGCTTCTCCGGCACGGGCCGCTTCTACCGCGGCGTTCAGGGCCAGCAGATTTGTCTGAAAGGCAATCTCGTCGATGGTTTTGATGATCTTCGACGTCTCTTCACTGGCGCCGGATATCTCTTCCATGGACCCCGTCAACTGGGTCATGGACTGGTCCGCCCGCACCACCACCTGATTACCTTCTTTCATCAGGCTGTCCGCCTGAGTCGCATTATCCGCATTCTGCCGCGTCATGGAGGCCATCTCCTCCAGCGACGATGACGTCTCTTCAATGGCCGAGGCCGATTCGGCCGAACCCTCCGCCAGAGACTGGCTCGCCGACGATACCTGCGACGACGCCGAAGCCACCTGATCGGCCGCCTCGTTCAGCATGGCGACGGCATTCGTGATGGGTCCGGTGATGCCGCGGGCGAAGAACAGTACGGCGCATATTGTCAACGCCAGAAACACCGCCCCTATGATGAGAATAAAGTTACGCATGGAACGGGCTGATGCGAGAAATTCAGCCGCATCCTGCGTGGCGCAGACGCTCCAGCCCGTTATCGACACCGGCGCGAAGGCGGCGATTTTATCAACACCCTTGAATGTATATGATGCGGTGCCGGTCTGATGGGCCAGCATTTTTTCCGTAATGTCCTTCATGCCGTCCTGTTCTTTGAGATTAAGCTTCAAGACATACTCTTTCTTGGGATGGGCAATAAACACCCCCGCACTATCCACTATAAAAGGATAGCCCGTTTCCCCAAGTTTAATGTTCATCACATTGTCAGATAAAAAGGTAACGGTTATGATTGTTGCTATCGCACCCACCAGCCTTCCATCAGTGGAATAGACCGGGGCACTGACCGGGACTATGGGATTGCCGCTCACCTTGGAAAGGACTATCCTGCCGATGGCGGCCTTTCCCTGCCGTGCGTTCTGAATATAATCGCGCTCTGCTACTGAGAGTCCACTCAGCCTCCCTTTCCCATCAGCAAA
This sequence comes from Syntrophales bacterium, assembly GCA_963666365.2. GTDB lineage: Bacteria > Desulfobacterota > Syntrophia > Syntrophales > UBA2210 > JALNXD01. The sequence goes on along the minus strand of CAXXNF010000001.1, from coordinate 1,460,694 downwards.
AATAATCCCTTGCGTGTCGGCAATAAAAAGGTCCTCGTAATCGCCGCCCATTTTATTCATTGCATTTTTCAACTCCTTTGCGGCCCTTTTAATTTCCGGGGCCGAGGCTGCAATACCCTGGTCGGTGACGTGCGTGGCAGCCTCGACTATGGCGTCGTTGACGGACAACTGCGCAACGACCTTCATCTCCTCCCGCATCACGAGATCCGCCATCCCGGCAATATCGCCGGCAACATTGACAGCTCGCTCCCTTGCGATGCTTTCCAGGGCGGTTGATGCCTTCATGAGGGAAAACAGCCCCACGACCACAAGAGGAATTAACACAATGATGATCCCTCCGGCGGTAAGCTTGAAACCCAACGATCGTTTTTTCATTTTCATGATCTATGCCTCCTTTTGTATATCAATTCACTTTTCTTTTGCTCATATGGTTGATTATGCTGCAAAGATGCTCCATATCGAAGGGCTTGATCATGTGGTACATGACCCCCTCTCTTCTGACTTCCCTCTCGAGATCCCGCGTGTTATAGCCGGTCATACTGATGAAACGGCTCTGGGGCCAACGCTCCTTTATCTTTGATATCAACAGATGCCCTTTCACGTCGGGCAGAAAGATGTCACACACGATCAGATCAAAATAACGATCCTCCACTTTCTGCAGTGCGCCTTGACCGGTTGCGGCCCCATCGGCCCGGTGACCCCAGCTTCTCACGGTATCGACGATCGTATCCAACAGAGCGGTATCATCATCTACAATCAGCACATTCATAGAGCACCTTTCGAGCAGCCGACGGGTTTTTCATAGCGTCATCAAAGGCAAGAGGCATGCCACACCGGAGGAGGAGCGCGCAACATACCGTAAATTATGGGAATATACAGGTATAGCCGTTTTTCACTGTCCGCAGGACAGCAGTGACAGACGGGTCAACAATGACCCATCCACGGGGAGAATATGAATTGAACTGGCTGAAAACACTAACAATATCGTCTTTTGGGTCAGAAATGACCCAGTGTGGGACTAGAGTAAGGCATGGGTCTTCATTTTTCGAAACAGCGTTTTGCGGGATATTCCAAGTCTGGATGCCGCATTCCCCTTATGCCATCTGGCTTCATTCAATGTTTTTACAATAAGATCCTTCTCATAATACTCCACAGAGGAAGCAAGGGATTCATGAGTGGCGCCTTCCATAACCGGCAGGTCTTTCCGGCAAGGGGCATCGGAGATGCGTGGCAAAGGGAAGTCAAGGCTGTTGAGTGTCACATAGCGAAGCAACACATTCTGCAGTTCTCTCACGTTTCCGGGCCAGTCATAGGCAAAAAACGCATCCAGGATTTTCCCCGGTATCATGGGGACCCTGTCGGCGAAATGGTGAGTTTCCATAAAATGCTCCAGCAGGAGGGGAATGTCCTCCTTTCGTTCGCGAAGAGGCGGCAGGTGTATCGGAAGCACATGAATGCGATAGAAGAAATCTTCCCTCAGCATCCCCCGTTTCACATGATCGATGAGATTTCTGTTAGTTGCAGCGATAATGCGGAAATCGGACTGTTCAGCTCTGGCATGCCCGACAGGACTGTAGCCCCCTCCCTCAAGGGCCCGCAGGAGTTTTGCCTGGATGTTCATGCCCAGTTCGCCGATCTCATCGAGAAACAGGCTGCCCCCGTCGGCAATATCGAGATAGCCGTGCTTATCAATATGGGCCCCCGTAAAGGCGCCCTTTTTGTGCCCGAAAAACTCGCTTTCCAGGAGATGCTCCGGAATGGCGCCGCAGTTTACCGTCACAAACTCCCGGTCTTTCCGGCTGCTCATATCATGAATGGCTCTGGCCGCCAGTTCCTTTCCCGTGCCCGATTCACCATAGACAATCACGTTTGCATCCGAGGCGGCAGCCCTCTGAATCAATTCATAGACCTCCTGCATGGCGGCGCTTTTTCCGATGATGGCGCCGAGACGCCAGCGATCCTTCATTGACGATCGAAGCTGCCGGTTTTCTTTCTCCAGACGGTCTCTTTCTTCCTGTGCTTCCTGTTCCCTCTGCTTTCTTTCCGTAATATCGCGGGCCGTGGTCATCACCGCTTTCACGCTGCCCCTTTCGTCGAACTCCGGCACCAGCAGCCAGTCTATCCATATCCGGGAGGGCAGCATGAATTCAATTCTTTTGGATGCTCCGTCTAAGAACACCCCCCGAATCGCCCTTTCCCACAGTTCGACGAGTTCATCGGGGAATCCCAATTCTTTATGCGTTTTTCCGATGAATAACTCTCGGGGGATACCCACTTCCTTTTCCGCTTTGGGGCTTACATAGAGGTGCCGGCACTGTCCATCAAACCGCATGATGGTATCGTTCGAATTTTCCGCCAGCGCCCTGAACATTTCTTCGCTCTTTCTCAACTCCTCCTTTGCCTTGACCCGGGCAATCGCTGCTCCGGCCAGCGACGTCAACGATTCAAGGGCAATGCGCACAAAGGCGGGCACTTCTTTCATGGTACGTGATGCAATGGTGAGGCATGCTACTGCCCGCTTCTCGTAGTGAACAGGAATTATGGCAACGGACTGAAGCTGTTCCTGCATCTGCTGGGCACCGAGGATGCCCGTCAACTCCCCATGATGGCAGTATAGTGGTTTTCCCTTCTTCACGATTTGGCAGTTCTGAGAATCCTCCCGATAATATGCAGACCGCGCAACGAAATCATCGGACAATCCTCTGTGATAGACGAGCCGCAGGCCTCCTGCTTTTTCATCAACCAGGTAGATGCCGCCGCATTCCATCTGAGATATCGAAAGGGCCGTCTCGACACAGGCGTTCAACACTTCCGTCAGAGATGTCAGGGTGTTGAGCGCTGCCGCCAGATCACGCTGGCTTTCTGTCAGCATCTCCGCCCTCTTCCATTCCGTGATGTCGCGAATGGTTTCGATTGCCCCCGTCACATTACCGGAGGCATCCCGCAGGGGAGCCGCCTTTATCCAGAGATAGGAGCCCCTGCCGTCATAGAGATGTTGGGCAAAGGATTCGCAACAGACAGAATCGCCGTGATGTGAAGTATGGGAATAATATTGCCGTAACGAGTCATCGCTTGAAAAGATGTAATCGGTGAGCAGTGGACGGAAGATTCCATAGAATGCAACGGCACAGACCCCCTGGTTCTTTCCAACGATATCCTCTGCCTTTATGCCCGTCATCTCCTCCATCGCCCTGTTCCAGGAAATTATTTCCCGGTGTGCATTAATCGCAAAGAGGGCATCAGGAATAAAATCGGCAATGTCATGAATTATTTCACTCTTGTTTCGGATAGTTGCGTTCTCACAACCTCGCATCGGCACTTCTCCCGGCATGAAGAATTGAGTTATCAGCGTAATTCTATCAATTTCCATGCCAAAGTGAAGGACGTCGATCTGGTCTGTCTGGTCTGTTTGGTCTGTCTGGTTGAATTCTCGGCAGGGGGATAGAAAAGTAGGAAAAGTAAGAAGGGTAGGAAATATCGCGCAGAGTCCGCAGAACTGCAAAGAGTGTAAGAGGGAAAATATACAAGGCTTTTCTCTGCGGGCTCGGCGTCCCTGCGGGAGACACAAAAGAAACGCATCTCGCGCAGAGACGCAGAGGCGCAGAGGAAGAGAGAGAAAAAAGAAGCATATAAAATAGGTTTTCTCAGCGAGCTCCACGTCCCTGCGGGAGAACAAAAAAGAAAAAGCATTTCGCGCAGGGACGCGGAGAATGCAGAGGATTTGAGAGATATAAAAAGGCTTTTCTCTGCGGGCTCGGCGTCCCTGCGGGAGACACAAAAGAAACGCATCTCGCGCAGAGACGCAGAGGCGCAAGGGAAAAGAGAAAAGAAAAAAATAAATTGGCGTTCTCAGCGGTCACTACGGCTCTGCGGGAGCACAAAAAGGTAAAAGAAAGAGACGCAAGATCGCGCAGGGGAATAGAAAAGTAGGAAAAGTAAGAAGAGTAGGAAGGGTAGGAAGGGTAGGAAATATCGCGCAGAGTCCGCAGAACTGCAAAGAGTGTAAGAGGGAAAATATACAAGGCTTTTCTCAGCGGGCTCGGCGTCCCTGCGAGAGAACAAAAGAAGAAAAGCATTTCGCGCAGAGACGCTGAGGCGCAGAGGAAGAGAGAGAAAAAAGAAGCATATAAAATAGGTTTTCTCAGCGAGCTCCGCGTCCCTGCGGGAGAACAAAAAAGAAAAAGCATTTCGCGCAGGGACGCGGAGAATGCAGAGGATTTGAGAGATATAAAAAGGCTTTTCTCTGCGGGCTCGGCGTCCCTGCGGGAGACACAAAAGAAACGCATCTCGCGCAGAGACGCAGAGGCGCAGAGGAAGAGAGAGAAAAAAGAAGCATATAAAATAGGTTTTCTCAGCGAGCTCCGCGTCCCTGCGGGAGAACAAAAAAGAAAAAGCATTTCGCGCAGGGGCGCGGAGAATGCAGAGGATTTGAGAGATATTAAAAGGCTTTTCTCTGCGGGCTCAGCGTCCCTGCGGGAGACAAAAAAGAAACGCATCTCGCGCAGGGTTTTTCAGCGAACGCTGCGCCTCGGCAGGAGCTGAAAAGAGTCCGCTATCTTAAAAGGGCGGGTGGACTGTCATAAAGGTAAACAGGCCCATGCCGTTGGCCTCCGGTTTGGTCTGCATGCCGTTAATGACCCGGATCATCAGATCGATCATTTCGTCGCGCAGCGCCTCCAGCGACGCGCCTTCCACCAAACGCCCCGCATTGACATCGATATCGTCTTCCATGGCCCGGTACACGCGGCTGTTGCTGGCAACCTTGATCACCGGCACCGTCGGAAATCCCGCCGGCGTACCCCGGCCTGTGGAAAAAAACATCAACTGCGCCCCGCTTGCCGCAAAGCCTCCCATCGAATCGGCATCGTAGCCGGGTCCATCCTGCAGCACCAGGCCCTTTTCAGTAGGGGCCACTCCGTAATCCACCACTTCATTGATAGTGGTCGTGCCCCCTTTGACGATGCACCCCATGGATTTTTCGGCAATCGTACTCATCCCTCCGTCCATATTGCCCGGCGAGATCACCAGGCCGGCAAGCTCGCCCATAATATCCTGCGTCAGGGCTTCCGCCCGGTCCACCATTTGCTCGATTTTTTCACCGGTTTCAGGATCTTTGGCGCGCCGCGACAGCACATGGGCCGTACCGATCATTTCAGTGTTTTCGCCGAACATGACCGTGGCGCCCCGGGCGACCAGCCAGTCCGAAACGGCCCCCATGGCCACGTTGGCTGTCACGCCCGACATGGCATCGGACCCTCCGCATTCGATGGCAACGAGCAGTTCATCCCAGGAAATCGGTTCGCGTTCCTGTACCGCCAGTTCCTGTACGTATCGGTGCGCCGCCTCGATCCCTTTTTCAGCCGTTTTCAGCGACCCGCCATCGTCCTGCACATTGAATATGGAAAGGGGCTTGCCCACATCTTCGATCATGGGCATCAGATTTTTTATGTTCGACACCTCACATCCCAGTCCTATCAGAACCACGGCCCCCACGTTGGGGTTTTTTACCATACCCGTAAGCACACGAAAGAGTATTTCGATATCACGGGGGCCTCCCCGGCCGCAGCCATGGCCGTGCGTGACCGCAACGGCATCGGGAACGGCCTTCCCGATACGGCTCGCCACACCGTTTACGCAGGAAACAGTGGGGAGAATCAATACATGGTTGCGAATGCCCACGCGGCCGTCGCTTCTCCTATATCCGGTAATTCCTCTCATTTCTTCCACCGCCGGCTCTCCAGATTGTGTGTGTGAACCCAGGCGCCTCTCATGATTGTCTTGACACTCACGCCTACGACTTCACCGTACTTCACGATTTCTTCCGCTGCGTCAATATCCCGCAATGCCAGCTTGTGGCTGGCAGGAATATCTTCAACGACGGCGAAGCGCGCCTCGCCCTCTATTATTACCGTTTCCTTCGCCTTAAGATCGCGGAGCGCAACGGCTACATTATCCTTTTTGTTGACGATCAGTGCATTGTTCTTCACGACATCACCCTATGATTGAGGCGGTTTCATATATTGCATCGTGCCGTCCTGAATGACGGCGACGCGGGCGCTGTTCGGATAATCCTCATCGAGCAGCCTTAGCACGTCGGACCAGGTTTTCACGATGACGGCGTCATCAATATGGCATATCAGGTCGAGCATGGTCCTGTCGGGTTGGGGGGCAAAGACAATAAGACGTTTCATAAAGGGTGTGATCATGCTCTGGCCTTTCACCTTGGGTACGTAATGACGGCCGCCGTAATCGGAGCCCCAGCCCCGCATGACATAATGAGGAACCTGCCCTTCCGGTGCATCCGCGACAAGAACCGCCGTGCCGGCGCCATCCGTTCTCAGGGCCATGAGCGACAAAAGCAGGGCGATGGCCGATTCATTGGCCTTCCCATAGGAATTGCAGACGGCGACATCGTACCCGCCCGCGTAGGGAATTCCGTAATGCTCCTTCCCTTCTTCGGCGCCGGCGGCATGGGTCGCCTTAAAGTGCCCGGCATAGAGATTGGTGATCTCTCCCCTGCGGTTGAGCAGACAGTCGACTTTGAAGCCCAATCCCGCCATTTCGGCTGCGGCATCGCATTCCGCCCGCATGATGTTGTTGTCGAACTTGCCGAGGCCGGTCCGGCTCTGATCCCGATGCAGCTGATTGTGAAATTGGTTTATCGATTCTATCCCCGCAACACCGGGAAGAATGATTTTACCCCCTCCGCCGAACCCGACATGGACATGGGCCGTGATGCAGCCGATCCCGATCTTCAGATCGCAGTGCATGAACTCCCGGTTCAGCCACACCTCGACACCCGTCGGCGTTCTTCCCACCCTGACGGTGTTCTGAAAAGGGTCGTGATTATACACGGCATAATTTTCGACGATGTAATCTCCCAGTTTCTTCCGGGCGTTGATCATATCGTAGGCGCCATGGCTGCCCAAGGCCCAGATGAACCGTATCTGGTCTTTCTGAAAGCCCGCCTCATGAAGCGCATCGAGCACCTGGGGCGCCACGTCTTTCACCGGCGTGGGGCGGGTCATGTCGTCAAAGACGATCACGGCCTGGCGTTTTCCTTTCGCAAGCGCTTCCAGGGTCGGCCCTTCGATCGGGTGCGCCACCCTGTTCCCGATTTCTTCCGGTGAAAGTCCGGGCTTGTCGAACCCCGGCGATGTCAGATTATCCACATCCCATCGATCGGGAAAGGTGAGTTCCCGTTCTTCGTTTTCGTACCAGAGACGTGATGGAATCGAAACTGTTTTCATGGCACAATCCTTTCTCAGTCCCTGCCGGCAGTCAGCTGTCGGAGCACAGTCCTGACTCTAGCCGATCAGGATCACGATCAACCTGCGTGGACCGTGCATCCCCTTGAATGGGGTCGCCTTGATATCCGCCGTCATACTCGGTCCCGTGATAAAAGTAAAGTGGGGTGGAATGGTTTTTTTCTCGCCGTACACGGCCTCGGTCGCCTGCTCATAGACGGCAACCATGCGGGCAACGGGTACTATGGCAATATGCATAATCGGCGCCAGCGAAAGGAGTCGCGGCTGATCCTTATCATGAATACTACCGAGCGTTCCACTCTCGGCTACGGCATAATCGGCGCCGGTAATGCCGGCATCGGCTTTCGTGAATGCCTCATCCTTAAAGGCGTTCCTGTCAGAAAAATCAGCGGACGAGCGAACGGTCACGCCGTGATTCTTCCCCCACGAGGGCAGGTCCAGGGCGGCGACAACATCGTCAGTCGAAACGATTACCTCCTTCAATCCCTCCGAAGCGGCGATTTCCGTCAGTTTCATCAAAACCTCGTCATTACTCTTTACCCGATGCACCACTCCTTCCTGAAGCACCAGCTCTTCGGTAAACTTTGCAATCATTTCCTCAGGACTCAAAGCCAGTTCCCTCAGGGGGGGCATTTCCGGTCTTGGGGGGAGTTCCCCTGGGGACGTCCCTTTCAGTCTGGTCAGAATTTCATCACGTGCGCTTCGATTCATTTGTAATTTCCTCCTATAGAGCGGGCCTGTATTTCGACCCGATCATGCCGGGGGTTCTGTTTTGATCTTTATTTCCTTCCACCGTTCATGAAAGGACTTTTTCGCCAGGGCGGGCAAGTTCCGTTCCTTGAACCATCCCTCGAAAAATCGGCCCATGCTGTGTATCACTCCGGCCCGGGCATATCTGTTGAGGAAGGGACGAACCCCTTTGACGCCGAGGTTCCACAGCCAGCGGTGAGAAACGGCCCGGCTCCATAGATCGAAGAAGCGCATTTCCTTCCGACTGCGCCGTTTTCCCTTAAACTTCCGGTCCCCTTCCACATCCTTGGCTCGATAATAAAGAAAAAGCGAGGGGTGGTCCACACCTCCGGGACAGACATCCCGGCAGGTACCGCACAGCGTGCAGGCGCGATAAAGATCCTGCGTCTTGTCGAGACCGAGAAGAAGCGGATTGAGCACCTGTCCCATGGGACCGGAGTAGGCCCACCCGTAAGGATACCCCCCTATTTTCGAATAGACGGGACAGATATTCAGACAGGCCCCGCAGCGAATGCATCTCAAGGCTTCGCGGGCCATGCGATCCTCATAGAAGTCCGAGCGACCGTTATCGATTATAATGATAAATAATTCTTCGGGGCCGTCGATTTCATCGGCCTTTTTCGGACCGCTGTCCATGGATACATAGGCGGATATCTTCTGTCCCGTGCAGCTTCTGCAGAGCAGGCGCAGGAGGTGCATGGCGTCGGACATGGTGGGCACGACCTTCTCAACGCTCATAATCGACACCTGCGTTTTGGGCGAGGATTTATTGAATCGGATATTCCCCTCGTTTTCCACGTTGATAATCGTGCCCGTTTCGGCGACCGCCATATTGACGCCGGTGACCCCCATTTCGATGTGGTGAAATTTATCCCGAAGAAAGAGCCTCGCCGCATACCCCAGCTCGACCGGATCGGTGGTGGCTTCTTTCATATCGGCTTTTCTCATGAAGAGATCGCAGACTTCTTCAACGGGCACATTAATGGCGGGACCGACAATATGAAAGGGGGGACGTTCCAGCTGCTGGGCGATAAACTCGCCAAGATCCGTCTCATAGGTATCGATCCCCTCTTTAATGAGGATCTCGTTCAGACCCATCTCTTCCGTCACCATCGATTTTCCCTTGGTGAGATAGTCGATATTTCGCTCCTTCGCGATGGCAAGCACCATTTGGTTCGCCTCTTTCGCATCACGGGCCCACAGCACCTGCGCGCCCTGCGCACAGGCATTTTTCTCGAATTCTTCAAGCAACTCGGGTAATCGCTCCACGGCTTCGGCACGAATGGCCTGCCCGTAGGCAAGTGCCGCGTCGGGATCGGGGAAGGAACTCATTACCTGCTGGCGCCGCATGGCGATGACAGGCGGGAGCAATCCCAGGAAGGCGCGGGCGTATTCATTCTTGATTTCTTTTTTTGCAACCTCATTAAACTGCTCTGTTTTAATCTTCATGTCAGCCCTCCTTCCCCGCACCGGCCAAGAGGTTCGCCATATGGATCACTCTTTTCTCCGGGTGATGGCGGCTGAGATATCCGTTGATATTGAGAAGGCAACCCGGTTCGCATAATGTCAGCACGTCGGCGCCGCTGTTGATGAAATGCTGCACCTTTTCCTTTACCATCTCTTCGGATATGTAGTGATAGGTGTGTGCAAACTCGCCGCCGAAACCACAGCAGAAATCCGCCGCAAAAAGCGGCACGATTTCAGCGCCGGCAATACCGGTCAGTAATTTTTTAGGTTGCGCCGACACCCCGAGACCGCGAAGGATGTGACAGGATTCGTGATAGGTTATTTTTCCTTCGAACCGGGCGCCCACATCGTCGACACCGAGGATATCGACAATATATTGTGTCAGTTCGTACACGCGGCCCGAGAGCTCTTCCGCCCGTCGCAGCCACCCCGGCTCATTGCTCAAAAGTTCCGGATAGTGATGTGTGACCATGTACACACAGGACCCGGAGGGACTGACGATCACCTCGTCGTCGCCGAAGATGCGGATAAAATGCTTCGCCGCCTTTCGCGCCTGGTCCCGATATCCGGCGTTCATGGCCGGCTGACCGCAGCAGGTCTGCTCCTCATGATACACCGGGTGCACACCCAAGCGCCGAAGCACCGTTACGGTTGCCTCGCCGATCTCGGGAAGGAAGAGATCAACCGTACAGGGAATAAAGAGTGACACCTTTTGCATAGCAATCTCCTGATGCCGATGATGGGTGATAGGTTATGGGTTCGGGGTTATAGGTGAGAGGCAAACACAAAACATGGCAATGTTCATCGCCTATCACCTATTACCCATCACCTATACACTGTTTTTTATAATCCCAGGTATGCCTTTTTTACTTTCTCGTTTTTCAGCAATTCCTGCGATGCGCCTTTCATGGTGATGCCACCCGTCTCCATTATGTATCCCCGGGCGGCAATGTCCAAACCGATGGAGGCGTTTTGTTCGACCAGCAGTATGGTTGTTTTGCGTGCGTTTATTTCTTTTATCACTTCAAATATGCTGTCCACCACCAGGGGGGCAATGCCCAGCGAGGGTTCGTCGAGCATCAGGAGCCGGGGATTGGACATCAGGCTCCGCCCGATGACCAGCATCTGCTGCTCGCCGCCGCTCAGCGTACCCGCATCCTGGTTGCTTCGTGCCTTGAGTATGGGAAACAGTTCGTATACATCGGCGAGATTGCTTTCGATCCGCTCCATATCGCGTCCATGGACCCAGCCGCCGAGATAGAGATTTTTATACACGCTCATTTGAGGAAAGATCTTCTTATCCTCCGGACACAGCGTGATCCCCTCTCTCACCACCATGTGGGCGTCCATCCGATCGATGTGTTTGCCGGAAAATGTTATTTCTCCGCTTCTCGGCTTTACCAATCCCGCAATGGTTTTCAAGAGGGTGCTTTTGCCGGCGCCGTTGGCCCCCAGCACACAGATACACTCTCCCTCATCCACCTCGATGGAAACGTTCTGCAGTGCCTGGGATTGCCCGTAATAACATTCCAGATCTTTAACTTGAAGCAACATATTTATCCCCCAGATAGGACTTGATCACTTCTTCATTGCGGCAGACCACCTCCGGCACATCTTCGGTGATCTTCTCACCATAGTTGAGCGCCAGAATGCGATCGGAAATATTCATCACCACGCTCATTTTATGCTCAATGAGGCAGACGGTAATGCCCATGCCCCTGATTTTTTTTATAAGATCAATGATCACATCGATCTCATTCATGTCCACCCCGCCCACCGGTTCATCAAGCAGCACCAGCTCGGGCCCGCCGGCAAGCGCGAGACCGATGGAAAGCTGTTTCTGCGCGCCATGGGGAAGCAGGGCCGCAGGAACGTCTTTGAAACCGCCGAGCCCCACGAATTCGGCAAGCTGCGAGGCCCGATCTTCTGCCTCCTGCTGACGCCCCCTTCGTTTCCTTCCCCCGAATATGGATTGCAGCACCCCTGCTTCGCGGGTCACGCGCTGGCCGATGATCAGGTTTTCCATCACCGTGTTCTGGAGAAACAGCGTCGTCAGCTGAAAGGTGCGTCCTATCTTTTTTCTCGCAACCTGGAAGGGCTTCAGGCCGGAAATTCTTTGATCCTTGAATATGATTTCTCCCGCCGTGGGAAGGAGAAACCCCGTAATGAGATGAAACATGGTCGTTTTACCGGCGCCGTTGGGACCGATAATGCTGAATATTTCGTCCTTTTTGATATGAAAGCTCACCTCGTCGATTGCCCGCAGGCCTCCGAAATCCTTTGTTACCTTTCGCACATCGAGCAGAAGATCGTTCATTGGGTCTTCCCTCCCCGGCCGGTAATGCGCATCACGGCCACACGAATTCCCCCGACAATGCCGAAGGGAAGGAATCGAATGGTAAGAATCAAAATCAGACCGAATACCACCAGACGCATTCCTCCCAGAAATTGCAGCTCTTCCGTGAGCAGCGGAATCACAATGCCGCCCACCACGGGACCGGCAATGGTGGCCACTCCGCCGATCATTACAAAAAGGAGCATCTCGAAGCTGACCAGAAAGTGGGCATTCTCCGCCATCAGCGTTCCCATGTAGGCCGCGAAGACACCGCCGGCAAGCCCGGCAAAGAACGTGCTGATGGTAAAGCACACCACCTTGTCCCGCATGGTATTGATGCCCAGCGACTGAGCCAGATCTTCATTGCCGCGAATGGCAATCAGCCTCTTGCCCGTCAGGGACCGCACAAGCCGGGAGATCACCACTATGGTTACCAGCACGAAGAAGAGGACCAGGTAATAGCAGGCAATGGTGCTGTCGAAAGATATTTCCTTGCCGAAGGGCAGCGGGATCGCCTCGGGACGGGGCAGACCGAAGAGCCCCCGGGCGCCTCCGGTGAAATCGTCCCAGCGGGCGATTACGTAGTAAATGGCAATGCCCAGACACATGGTGGCAATGGGAAAGTAATGACCCTTTGTTCTCAATGTGGGAATTCCCGTGACCACCCCCATAAAGGCCGTAATCAGACACCCCAGGGGCAGGGCCCCCCAGAAAGGAATACCGGCCTTCTGCATCAGCAGACCCGTCGCATAGGCCCCGATCCCGAAAAAGGTCCCGTGGGCAAGATTGAGCTGTCCGGCATACCCCAGTATCAGGTTCAGCGCCAGCGCCGCAATGACCCAGATACCGCACATGACCATAATGTGCCGGTGGTATTCATCCCTGACCACAAGCGGCGCGGCAACGGCAAGCAGTAAAAGCAGGCCGTATATGATCGCTTTTTTTCGTCCATTCGTACTCACCGTTGTCAATGCTCCTTTCCGAAAAGTCCCGTTGGCTTTATCGCAAGCACCACTACCAGCAATCCGAAAATTATCGCTTCAGTGAAATAGTTCGTTACATATGAGGAAACGAGCGTCTCCAGCAGGCCGATGATGTATCCTCCCAGCACGGCGCCGAAAAAGCTCCCCATGCCGCCGATGATGATGATGACAAAGGCCATGCCGATGACAGGCGCCCCCATCATGGGATAGATCAGAAGGATGGGCGCCACAAGCACAGCGGCCACCGCGGCCAGAGCGGTGCCGATTCCGAAGGTGATGCCGCCCATCATACGCACATTGATTCCCATTAGCTGCGCACCTTCCCGGTTTTGCGACGTCGCTTCAATCGCCGCACCGAGACGGGTTTTTTTGATGAAAAGATGGACTGCCACGATAAGCAATATTGCGGTGATAATGACAATGATACGCTGCATGGTGATCGTGGTTCCCAGAACTTTGATGACGGCATCGCTGAGCGGTGCAATTTGACGAAATTCCGGTCCCCATATCGCCAGGGCGCCGTTCTCGAAGATCAGGATGAGTCCCACGGCCACGATAAAGGAATTGATCAGCGGTTTGTCATAGAGAGGACGAAAGGCGAGTCGTTCCACCAGCATCCCTATCACAAAAAGAATCACCATGGCAATGATCAATCCGAGCCAGTAGGGAGCGCCGAATGAGGTAATTGCAAAAAAGGCCATATAGGCGCCAATCATGTACAGGGCGCCATGGGCAAAATTGGGAATATTCAGGATCCCGTAAATCAGGGTGAGCCCCAATGCGACCATGGCGTAAATGGACCCGAGCATAATGCCGTTTATAATCGTCTGCAAAAGGATACCCAAGGAACAACCTCCTCTGAATGATGAAGACCCCGCAAAAAACCGGGAGGGGGCGCCCCCCCTCCCCGTTTTTCAACTATTGCACAGGTCCCGGTTTAATATTTTTCCGTCCAGATCCATTCGGGCGTGGCGACAGGGAAAGGTTCCGAATACTTTCCCTTCTCGAACTCAACACCCAGTATGTGACCCTTGACGGCGCCGTTGGGATAGATCTTCTCGTTTTCGTACACGTCGTTTTCTTTCACGAGAGGCACCTTCATCAATTCGGGGCTTTTCATGGCTTCCATTATCTTGTACACATCCGTGGTGGTGCCCGCCAGCTGAATGCCTCCAAGATAATACATCACACTGCCGTAGGCGATGGATGATTCGTGGGCAATCACGACATCCTTGCCGTATTTTTCCGCGAAACGCTTTATGAATTTCTTTGCGTTCTTCTGCGGATAGAAATAGAGGGGCGCCGTGCCGATACACCCATTAAGCACATTGGTGTCCTTCACGAACTTTTCCATTTCGTCCAGTTTTCCGCGCTCGATGATGATGAATCCCCCCTTGAATCCCAGCTCCCGGGCCTGTTGAATCTGCATGGCATCCGGTTCGGAGGAGGAGCCGAGGAGGATGCAGTCCGGATTGGTGGCAAGGGCCTTGGTGAGCAGGGGATAATAATCGGACACCCTCATCCAGTCGACGGGAATATTACAGGTAATGGTCCCCCCCTTTTCCTTCCAATATTTTTCGAAGAGACCGCTCCAGATCTTTCCATAATCGTAGGCCCCCTGCATCATGGCGCATTTCTTCCATCCGTGTTTCTCCATGGCCCTGTCGGCCCAGGCCTGCACGTAGGCAAGCATGGAAGGGGGACCACGATAGAGGAGATTGTTACCGGAGGTCACACAAATCTGGTTGGTCGTGTAGGCACATATAATGAACTTTTCACGCTCGTTGATCGACATAAGGCCGAAAATGCCGCCGCTGGAGGGATTGAAGATCATCTTCGCCCCTTCCTTGTGGACCAGCCTCTTGGCATTGCTTACAGTCAGCGCCGTCTGGAACTGGTCGTCCATGCTTACCACGCGAACGGAGTATTTTTTTCCCGCCACATCGAGACCGCCCATCGCATTGACCTGATCTGCCGCAAGATCCAGCCCCATTTGCAGATTTTTCCCGAACTTGGCGCCTCCACCGCTTAGCGGTCCACTGTAGCCGATGGTGATAACATCATCGGCGGCAGAGACGGCCGGGATCGGTGCAATGAGAAACAGCATAAATACAGCCGCACATACTGCACATAGAATACTTCGCATTTTCATAGTTCCCTCCTTTGGAATCCGCAACGCGGATTGCCTGTTGAAATGCATACTCTCAGTTGATGTATGGAATGGTTACTACTCACGGAATCGACCCGGCGGGGATCGACCGAGACCAGCGATCAAAGAGAAACAACACCCTCGGATTAAGGAAGCACCCATACCCCCCTCCTCAACGGTTTATTTTCCCGATCACATAAATAAGGTTTACCTTTGAAAACCCCGAACTGCCTACACCTTGTCTGTCGAATACTACGCGAAGGCTGGAACTGTCAAGGGCTAAGTTACCCGAAGAGAAATCAGGGATGCGTTCCGTCTATTGACAGCAGTGGTGACATTCATTACAACAGTGAATAAAGGTGAACCTGTTGAGTTCGCGAAGCATGCCTATTTTATCATTATAGGGAATACCGGTTTAATCGGGCAGGAGGACAGATTTGAAAAGAAAAGTGGTCGTCGGCATTCTGCTGGGTCTTTTCTTTTGCCTTCTCGCCGTCAGAAATATCGATTTTCGGGAGGTTCTCGATGCTTTTCGCTCGGTGCGCGGCATATACCTCGTTCCCATCCTGATGTTACTGCTTGTCATGCACTGTTTGAGAGCCTTTCGCTGGGGAGTGCTTCTAAAACCGATTGAACGGATCGGCATTTTGACTCTCTTGTCAGTGACAAGTGTGGGATTTCTGGCGATTACCGTCATTCCGGCACGGGTAGGCGAATTAGCGAGGCCCTACCTTATTTCCCGTAAAACGACGATAACCGCATCGACGGCTCTTGGTTCCATTTTTATCGAGCGGCTCTTTGATGTCCTGTCCATAATGATCATGGCTTCGGTTGTGGCCTGCTGTATTCCTCTTCCATCCCGGCTAGTGAAGACGAGCTTGGCAGCGACTGCGTCGGCACTGATCGTCATGGCCATGGTAATTACCCTGATCTTAAACCGAAGGCGAGCCAGATGCCTTGTAAGGCGTTTGCTGCAAAAGATCCCTCAACGCATTTCATTGATACTTGAAAAGCCTTTGTCGCAGTTTCTCAATGGGCTTGAGGTGATGGTCGATGCGAAGCGAGCAGGTTTCGTAATGGGGCTTTCGTTGTTGATTTGGAGTGTAGGCGCTTTGGTCATATACATTCTCTTTTTTGCCTTTGACTTTTCTTTGCCCCCTGTTGCCGCTCTCGCCGTCTTGGCAATCGTCATTGTCGGCACCACCGTGCCCGCTGCGCCGGGATACATAGGAACCTGGCACTATTTTTGTATCCTCGGCCTGACTATTTTCAGCATCCCCAAAGCCGATGCGATGGCTTTTGCCATCGTGCACCATTTCCTCAACATGAGCGTGATCATTATTTTGGGACTGGCCTTTATACCCTTCAGCAACTGTTCGTTAAAAAACGTCAGAACGTTGGGGAAACAATCAAAGCTGTAAAGGCTTTCTCATTGCAATTTTTCCCTTAGTCACGTGTTGAATCGATTTTTTACCCAGATATTGTAAAGGATAAAGGCAATCAATAAGACAAGGCCGGCAATGCAAATACCCCAATTTAATCTTTTGAAAATGTTTCCCTGCGCCTCAACGGCAATGTGCACGGGAGCAATGTCGGTAAAGTGACATCCCGGGTCATCATACTCCGCTATTGCATAGATAGTGAAGGCCGATCCCGGATTGAGCGCACGGTTGGACAGTCCAAAACGTATCTCCCTGGTTTCTCGGCGCTGAAGAGTGCACAGGTGCACCAAGGGAGAGACATGAAGATTGGAGGATGCAATAAGCCGCACCGCAACTGTTTTCTCGCTGTCGGAGTTGTTTTCCACGCACACATTGCATGCATGGTTCGCGACACCGGCAAGAATGATCGAGGCCTTTTCTTCCACGCCCCCTGTTTCTTGATGCCATACCTTCACTTGAGAAGGTCTCCCCCTCACGGTATAGACAGCGGCAACAACATCGGAATAGCGATTATGATGGTCGTCACCGTAGGTAGTTTCGATAATAATGGGGAAACACCCGTCCTTTCTGTCGAGAGCGATCACTATGGGTTCTTTTGCTCTATCCCCCTTCTGCAACCGCTCCGCCAATTTCATCTCCTGCTTTCTGTTTCCAATGTGAATTAAGGCGTATACATCACGTGCCGTCTCGTCGCCCAGGTTTTGTAGCTCAAGGACAGCCTCAAGCTCATATCCCCTCACCTGTATTGTCAGGTGCGACTGTAACTGTATGGCGCCGGCAAGCGACTCCGATGCCATCAGCATTACTATTGAAGTAAAGAAAAAAGTGTGTAAGTATCGATTCATAGTGCGATAATGCTAACAAGAATGCACTGCCATTGCAATGGGTTAAAATTTCAGATTCGCGGCATGCGGCGTGGGGTACGCGAATCGACGGTTCACATGTAAAAAAGCGGGAATGCGATACTACATTGAACGTGCACTTCTTTACCGCAAACAGCGAAGCAAAGAGCCTGAAATTCGGAGTTATCATCGATATCTTTGTGCACATCGGAATACTCCTTTTTCTCTGCTCTTTTTTCAGGCTTGAATATTTATCGTCCGAAACTACTGCCACCGGCGGTGACACGGGATCGCATTACTACACGCTTCAATATTTGCATGACGTCCTCCTTCCACAGGGAAAGATTTCCGGCTGGACCATGGGCAACTATGCCGGATTTCCGATCCTGCTGTTCTATTTTCCCTTCCCCTTTCTGGCCATGACCGCACTCTCGTGTCTGATTCCGTTGCAGGCAGCTTTCAAGGTGGTGACAGTGTGGGGCATCTTTACGCTTCCCCTGGCCGTATACACCGTGCTTCGCCTGCTGCGGCAGCCGTTCCCCATTCCCATCAGCGGGGCCCTTTTTTCTCTTTTCTTCCTTTTCATGGAGGCCAATTCCGTGTGGGGAGGAAATATCATGAGTACGCTGGCAGGCGAGTTTTCATACAGCATCGGCCTGTCCTTCGCCATACTCTTCGTGGGAACCCTCCACAGGGGAATTACCATGGGAAAGTACGTCATTTTAAACGGCGTCCTGGTTTTTTTTATCGGCTTCTGCCACGGGTATACACTCCTTTTTGCAGGCTTTGTATCCTCGTTCTTTCTTTTCGACCGCCGCCGTGTGCTTAAAAACTGTATATACCTGATAAAAATTCACGGATTGGCCTTTATGCTTCTGGGTTTTTGGCTAATTCCCCTTATAGGAGGCACTGCATGGACCACCGCGCTTCCCGACCGCTGGTTTGTTGCGTCGTTTTTGGAAATCATCCCTCCCATCCTGTGGCCCTGCGCCATCCTGACCATCCTGGGCGCAATTGCCCGGGCAACAGGGGTGATGCTCAGAAAGCGCAGGAAACCGGCATCCAGTGAACGCCTCTTCACTTCACCCCAGCCCGACGGAGGAGCAGCAAGAAATGAACCGACGCCGAAGCTCGAAACCTGTCTGTATCTCCTTTATGGCATGGTGGTGGCCTGGCTCTTATTCCTGGCAGGTCCGACTATCGGTGTCATAGACATACGATTTGTCCCCTTTTTTCAGGTTTATATTGTGATAACCGGCGCTGTTGGTCTGGGGATTCTTACCGCACCCCTTAGAGGAAAGGGTCTTGTCCCTGTCATCCTCTTTTTATTGGTCGTCTTCACGGTCACTCAGCTTGAAAAAAACATTCATGCCTGGATCAACTGGAATTACAGAGGGTTCGAAAACAAGCCCCTCTGGAAACCCTTCATCGAAACCAATCACTATCTGTCCGGATCGGTGGCGGACCCGCGAGTAATCTTCGAGCATTCCGACATACACAATGGAGCCGGTAGTATCCGCGCCTTTGAATCGCTTCCTCTGTTTTCGGGACGAAATACCCTGGAAGGACTCTATCTGCAGTCCAGCCTATCGTCTCCCTTTATTTTCTACATTCAATCCGAGATGTCGAAACAGTCATCGCGCCCGCTCCCTCATTACCGCTGCACCAATGTGGACATTGCTGCCGGGATGGAGCATCTGAAACTTTTCAACGTGCGCGATTTTATTGTCGCCAGCGATGAAATCCGGGAAAAACTGCATGCCTTCCCCGAGTTCATACGGGAAAAAGACGTTCGCCCTTACAGTATTTACAGGCTTTCCAGCAATGAAAACCGCTATGTGGTTCCTCTGGCATACGCACCGGTATGGAATGATCGCGATGGCTGGAAAACCCGTTCCTATGAGTGGTTCCGCACATACATGAAGCATCCCGGCGTGCACGTGGTTTTTGACGATGATCCACCCCCGGCAAAGGCGCCGGTGGTACAAGGCGTGCGTTACGAAACGGGAACAACGCTGCCCCGCGTGCCGATTGAGGAACAGCCCATTGTGACAGAAAAAATTGAAAATGAAGAAATCTCTATTACCACCACGAAGCCGGGGATCCCTCTGTTGATAAAAGTTTCCTATCATCCCGGCTGGCGGGTGGAAGGGGCCGACAAAATATATCTGGCTTCTCCCTCCTTCATGTTGATTTACCCCAAGGCCAGAGAAGTGCGCCTCTATTATGGACATACGCTGTGGACCTGTATCGGCTTCCTTTTTACTGCGCTGGGGCTGGCAAGCATCGGGTTCGGTCTCTTCTTGGCGGGTGGAAGCCGCTCGGCTGAAGCACTGCGCGTCCGTATCAATGCAACATCCTTTGCCGCTCGACTGAGAACACTCGCCGGCGCCCTCGAGGCCCGCAACACCCTGACAGGAGGAATCGTCACGTTTATCTTTGTCATCATTGCCGCACATATCATCCTGTCGGCCCAGAACGATCCGCTCAGACTCTGCAACAAGGCTATGAGCCTCCGCGATGACCAAAGCTTCCAGGAGGCCCGGCACATTTACCAGAGAATCATTTCAGACCACCCGGGGTTTTCCAAAGTGGACGAGGCCTACTACTATCTGGCCATCTGCTTTTACAAAGAAAAAAACTGGCAAAAAACCATTGAAATTTTTACCACCCTTGTTAACACCTATCCCGACAGCCCCTGGGCGCCCGAGGCGCTCTTTCACATCGGCAAATGCCATGTTTTTCTGAAAAACCAGAAGAAGGCAAATGAATACTTCGACCTCATTATCACTGAATACCCCGTCACCGTCTGGGCCGCCTATTCAAAAGAATGGAGGAAGCAACCGTGAACGATCCATGCCCAGCTTCCGCACCGATAACCGTTCTTATTCCTGTTTACAATGAAGAACTGATCCTCAATCAAAATATCCATCTTCTCAAACACTATCTTGAAACCAACTGGCCGGAATATGAAATTCTTATCGCCTGCAACGGGTCAACCGACAACTCTGCGGCTATTGCCAGGAAACTGAGCGAGGCACATTCCCGCATCAACTGCTTCGAACTGCCCCGGAAGGGTGTAGGCTCCGCTTTTAGTGAGGGAGTCCGAAGAGCCGTCCATGACCGTATCGTGACTGTCGACGCCGATCTTACGACCGACATGGACTTTATTCCTCGTGCAGCGAAATTTCTTGATGACTATGATATTGTGATAGGTTCCAAGAAGATCGGCAGACAGACTCGTTCACTCATCCGTATTGCAGGGAGCAGCGGGTTCATCCTCTGCGTGCGATCTCTGCTGGGACTTCCCTTTGGGGACTATTCAATAGGAGCCAAGGCTTACCGACGCACTGCCATAGGCTCTTACCTTGCGCATATCAATCATGGTTCTTCCTATGTCATTGAAATCATATGTCACGCGTGGCGTCACGGCGTTTCTATCGTGGAAATTCCCGTTTTCTGTGAAGACACCCGTGGAAGCAAATTCAATCTCGCCCATGAAGGCGTGTACCGATTTTTTCACCTTTTCAAACTATGGATTCACATAAAATTATGATACACACTTATCGAAACGCATTCGAGACAGACGTTTCAAGCTCGTGACAATGTCTCGGAACATCAACGTAAAAGGGGGAAATGAGCTATGAAGGAGGGGAACAGATATTGCTGGAACGTACCAAGACCGCCGGGATTTCTCAATGTGGGGCTTATTCTCAAGAACGCCGCCATTTCATACCCGGACAAGGAAATCATCAACGCAAACACCGGGGAAGCGCGGACGTATCGAACGGTGGATGCCCGGGCGAACAGGGTGGCACAGGGACTTCTCGCACGGGGCGCACCGGGGGATTTCGTCGGTGTGCTTACGCGGTTGAGCATTATCGAATCGCTCGAGAGCTATTTTGGAATCGTCCGGGCGGGAATGACCTCCATCCCGTTGTCGTACCGTCTTTCTCCCGGCGAGATAGAAAACGTCCTGCGCTATGCAAACGCGAAAGCGCTCATATTTGATGAAGCCTTTCAGTCGACAGTCGACCAGATAGCGCTTGAAATCGACAAATACTGCATAGGATCGGGAGGAGGCTCACAGAATCGCTACGATGAGTTGCTCGCATATGATGCAACGGAACCGGATGTGGAGATACGGGACGACACGCTGGCCACATTGGGCTTCACTTCCGGGACTACCGGCGTGCCCAAATCCTATCTGAGAACGCATTATGCAAATTTTTTAAACCATATCTGCTACACGATCAGCTTCGACATGACCAGCCACGATATCTCGCTCAACGCCGTGCCTCCTCTTACCGGCCTGAGCTGGGATGCCGGCATAATGCTCGCCAAAGGAACGGTCATCAACATCGATTTCGATCCCGCCGCAACACTGAAGGCCATCCAGGATTATCGGGCGACTGTCATGTACGGCGTTCCCGCCATGTTTGCCTTTATGATGGCGGTTCCCGATTTCGACCGTTATGATCTCAGCTCGCTTCGCGCCGTGGCAAGTGTCGGATCGGTGCTTCCGCAACCGACACTCGAAAAAATCTGGGAAAAGATCACGCCGAACGTCTATGATCACATAGGACTTCAGGAAACGGGGTTTCTCGCCGTGAGTAAACCGGACATGAAGCGAAAGAAGCCAACCGCCGTAGGACCGCCTACCTGTTTCCACGAATTAAAAATTGTCGATGAAAAGGGAGCGGAAAAACCGCGGGGCGAGGTAGGGGAACTGATTTTCAAATACCCCGACGGCGCGGGCGAATACTGGCGGAATCCGGAAAAGACCGCCGACTCTCTCCGTAATGGGTGGTTCCATTCGGGAGATCTCGCGAAGATAGACGACGACGGCCATCTCTATGTAGTGGGCCGGGTCAAGGATATGATCCTCACCGGCGGCTACAATGTCTTCGCCATCGATGTGGAAAATATATTGATGGCGCATCCGAAGGTGGCCGATTGCGCCGTAATCGGACTGCCCGATGACACATGGGGCGAAAAGGTCGCGGCCGTGGTCAGACTCGATTCGGGAGCAACCGCTTCGGAGGAAGAATTTATCGCCTTCTGCAAGGAACGCATGGCCGGCTACAAGGCCCCGAAGGTGATCTTCTTCGACGACATCCCTCGCACCCCCACGGGGAAGGCGATTAAATTCGAGCTTGTGAATAAGTATTCGGGGACATAACCTGCGGCACTCGTTTTTCCAACCAAGCCCGATTGTTACAAAAAGGGGCAGGATAGTGAGATATCCTGCCCCCTGTGGCATCCGTTCATTCGTTCCTGGGAGACAATTTCCCCTATTTGCAAAGGGTTAGTCCCGGTACATGGATTCGATAAGATCGGC
The DNA here is from genome assembly GCA_963666365.2 of Syntrophales bacterium. Taxonomy (GTDB): domain Bacteria; phylum Desulfobacterota; class Syntrophia; order Syntrophales; family UBA2210; genus JALNXD01. The sequence continues at coordinate 1,438,117 of CAXXNF010000001.1, read as the reverse complement.
AAACTGTTCGTTGATGGATTTTCTTTTAACCTTCATGGTCGGCGTGACCTCGCCGTCTTCCGTGTAGAGTTTCTTGTCGAGGATTTTGAATTTTCGTATATTCTCTACCCGTGCGACCTGCCGATTCACTTTGTCGATTTCCTCTTGAATCAGGGCATTCACCTCTTCCGTTCTGGTCAGAGTGGCAAAGGTGGTAAACTGAACCTTATGGTCCTGGGCGTATTTCACCACATTTTCCTCATCGATAACGATGATGGCCGACAGGTATTTCCTCCCGTCGCCGATCACCACCGAGTCATTGATATAGGGCGAAAATTTCAATAGATTTTCAATATACTGGGGGGCGATATTTTTACCGCCCGCCGTGATGATCAGGTCTTTCTTTCTATCCGTGATCTTCAGATAGCCTTCTTCGTCGATTTCCCCCACATCCCCTGTGTGCATCCAGCCGTCGATAAGGGCCTCACGAGTATTTTCTTCGTCCTTGTAGTACCCTTTGAAAATTCCCTTGTGCTTGACCAGGATTTCTCCATCATCGGCAATACGCACCTCCGTATCGGGCAGGGCCCTCCCCACGGTCCCCAGTTTGAAATTGAATTCATCGGACATATGGGTGACACCCGACGTTTCCGTCATGCCGTAGCCCTCGCGGATCGGGATGCCGATACTCTGAAAGAATTTCAATATTTCACCTGATATGGGCGCAGCCCCTGAGAACCCGAGGCGCACTTGATCGAAGCCGAGACGCTCTTTCAGTTTCCAGAAGACGCAAAAATAGGCCAGATTGTAGCCAAGGGCAAGCCAGAAAGGAATCCTCTCCTTGGCAAGCTTCATGCTGTTGTATCTGCCGCCGATCTTTACCGCCAAGTTGTAGCATGTGCGCTTGAACCAGGTGGCATCGGCCATCTTCAGCACAATGCCGGAATAATATTTTTCCCAGATCCGCGGCACGGCATGAAAGAACGTTGGCGAGATATCGCGCATGTCCGCCATCACGGTGTCGGTGTTTTCAGTAAAATTCACCGTCTGCCCCACAGTGAGGTGGTTCATGATATCGAAGATCTGTTCATAGACATGATTGAGGGGAAGGAAGGAGATGGTTTCGTCCTTCTCGGTCATCTTTATCACCTGCTGTGAGGCCTTGCCCACCCAGAGATAGCCTTCGTGGGTCAAGAGGGCGCCCTTGGGCGGACCGGTGGTCCCCGATGTATAAATGATCCCCGCCACGTCTTCCGGTTTGGCCTGCGAGATGAGTTCATCGAAGCGTCCGGGATGTGCTTCATCCTCCCGCCTTCCCAGCTCGAGCAACTGGTCGAAGCTCATAAACATGGGATCTTCGAAATGTTTGAGTCCTTCCATTTCCCAGACGATCAGTTTTTTCAACAGGGGCGTCTTATCCCTGAACACGAGGGCTTTATCCAGCTGTTCCTCGTCCTCGCAGATATAGACGACCGAATCCGAGTGCCCCACCACATATTCACATTCGGCGGCCGGATTCGTGGTATAGACCCCTACCCAGGACCCGCCGGCACAGACAATGCCGAGCGCCGAGTAGAGCCACTCGGGGCGGTTCTCGCCGATGATCGCCACATGATCGCCGTACGTTACCCCCAGGGCATTGAGCCCCAGCGCCACATATTTGACCTTGGCGAGATACTCCTCCCAGGTAATGTCGTGCCAGATACCGAAATCCTTTCTCCGCATCGCAACCCTTGTGGGCTGCCTGTGCGCCATAGCCACCAAGGCCTTAGGCAACGTATCAACTGCCATGTAATTCCCCCCTTGAGGTCAGTTCACTTATGCATGCACCTTTTGTCAGCTATCGGAATCGCACCTTTCGCCTGTAGCGCTTGTACCCTTTCACCGACTGCTCGGTCGATATGCCGAGATAAAATTCCTTGACGTCCTCGTCCTCACGCAACACTTCGGGCTTATCGGCGCGCACGATCCTGCCGTTTTCCAACAGATAGGCAAAATTTGAGTATTTCAGCGCCATATTGACGTTCTGTTCGACCAGCAGAATCGTTACGCCGTCTTTCCTGTTAATATCCTGAATTATATTGAATATCTCTTTTGTCAGGAGCGGAGAGAGCCCCAATGAGGGCTCGTCGAGCATAAGGAGCTTCGGTCTGCTCATCAGCGCCCTTCCGATTGCGAGCATCTGCTGCTCTCCCCCGCTGAGATACCCCGCCTGCTGATTTCTTCTGTCCTTGAGGATGGGAAAATGGGCATACACCTTTTCAACATCTTCCGTTATCGCCTTGCGGTCCTTTCTTGTATAGGCGCCCATCAGTATGTTCTCGAGCACCGTCATTTCGGGAAAGACTTCTCTCCCCTCAGGCACATAGCTGATGCCCATCCGTACGATCTGGTCCGTATCTTTCCGGTCGATGCGCTGCCCCAGAAATTCTATGGCGCCCTTTTCCGGCTGCTCCTCCTTGAGATCGTAGAGAAGACGCATAATTGTCTTCAGAATGGTCGTTTTCCCGGCGCCGTTGGACCCGAGCAGGGCCACCACATCCCCCTCCCTGATCTCGAAGGAAATCCCGTGGAGGGCGCGAATCAGGTCATACCAGGTTTCAATATTGTGTACCTTGAGCATCAGATCCCCTCCTCCCCGAGATAGGCCTTGATTACTTCCGGATGACGCTGCACCTCCAGAGGGGGACCTTCCGTAATCTTTTCGCCCTGGTTCATGGCAAAGACATGATCGGAAATTCCCATGATCATGTTCATGTCGTGCTCGATCAACAGGATAGTCACCTGATAATCTTCCTGAATGTCCTTTATCCAGATATTCAGATCTTCCTTCTCCTCTGTGTTCATGCCCGCCGACGGTTCATCGAGAAGCAGTATCTTGGGCTCCAGAGCGAGCGCCCGGCCGAGCTCGACCAGTTTGCGCTTTCCGTAGGGGAGATTGCTGACAAAACTGTCTCTGACGGATTGAAGGTCGAGGAAATCGATGATCCCCTCGACAATCTCCCGATTGGCAATCTCCTCGCGCGCCGCCCGGGAGCGCCTGCCCCACATGAAGGCGCCGCCGAAGACACCGGTTTTCATATGAATGTGCCGTCCCAGCATCAGATTATCCATGACTGTGGCATTTCCGAACAGTTCGATATTCTGAAACGTCCTGGCGATACCCCGTTTGGCAATGCGGTCGGGGGTTTTGCCCACCAGATTCCGCCCTTGAAGGATAACCTTGCCGTCATTGGGTTTGTAAATGCCGCTGATCAGGTTGAATATGGTGGTTTTCCCCGATCCGTTGGGACCAATGATCGAAAATATTTTGTTCTCCTCGACATTGAAGCTTATGTTGTTTACCGCCTTCAAACCGCCGAAGCTGATGCTCAAATTTTCAACGCGAAAATAGTCCATCGAATATCAATCCCTCTCCCTTTCCTATCCGAAGTCCCGGCATTACGGCACACCTGTGAGCTATTTTTTCTTCCATGTCGCAAGTTCGTTGGCCGTCCAATCCTGCAGCAATATGTGTGTCCCTCCGGGACCGCATTTCTGAATCTGGACGGAATCGGTCCCCTGGTGACAATTCTCATTCCACGTGATCGCCCCTCCAAGACCTTTCCAGTTGGTAAAGGTATTGAGTTCCTTTATACAGGCTTCGGTGCTGAGATCTCTCCCCACACGCCTCAGGACTTCCACGAGAGGTTCCGCAAACTGTATTCCCGCTATGAAAAAGGACCCCCAACGCTCTTCCGGCATCAGTCTTTTGGCCGCCTCGCGGTATTTCACCACCAGCGGCTCATCGGAATTGGGAGGAGGCACAAAGGCCGCGGTAATCACCCCCTCAAAAAGTCCGCCCGTAATTTTATACATGAGGGGATAATCGGAAAGGCCGTCAAAGGCAATCCATTGCGGTTTATATCCAAGGCTGGCGCAGGTTTTAAGCGCAATCACCGCAAGTGTGGGACTCACCCACATAAGGACGGTCTCCGCTTCCGCATTTTTAAACCGAAGCAACTGTGACACCAGATCTTTCTCCGTCGGCTCTACGGGGATCTCCGCAACCAGCTCCATGCCGTAGGCGGCAAGCCGCTGCTTGCACCCGGTCAACCCCCCCTTGCCGAACACATCATTTTGGTAAAGGAAACCTACCTTTTTGTATCCCAGCGTCTCCACCGCATATTTCGTCACCACGCTTGCCTCGTCTTCAAAGAGCGGGTAGGAACAGAATCGGTAGGGACTGGGAGGAAATTCCTTATCCCTGTCGGCGACCGTGTTAAGGGCCGCTGTACCCGGAACGACCCATAGCACCTTATTGTGAGCAAGATAGTCCTTTACGGCCTGGCCTCCCGCACCAGATACGCCGCCCGTAACCGCGAATATGCCCTGCCGTTCAACCAGCTCTTTGACCGCCGATTTCGCCAATGCCGGGTTGTATTGAGAATCCCTTATAAAGTAATTGATCTTTCGCCCGTGAATGCCCCCTTCCTCGTTTACAAGCTTGAAGAGCAATCCGCTGCCCCGGGCAACCGCCCCCCAGGGCGCCGCCGGACCTGTTTGGGGACTGAATTGCGCAATCCTTATTTCGCTATCGTCAAATCCCGGCTTGCCTGCAACACAGGCATTCGCCGCCATAAAAATTCCCACGATAAGCACCAATGCCGCAATGAATAGTGCCTTTCCATGATTCATTGTATCCCTCCTTCAACACTGTTCATTACCCGTCCCGAAACAGGGAAAGGCAACAGTAAGGGCATCGCAAAAAGTCCAAAATCCCCCTTGAGGGAAGAGAATGAAAAATAACGTTATTACCCGTTCTTAAAATACCCGCTCCCCTTCATCCCCTCCCGCAAGGGGAGGGGAATGTGATTTTTGCGGGGCCATTATTTTTTATAGCGGGGGATTTCATTCACCGCCCAATCCTGCAGTAAAATGGTTTCCGCATTGGGACCGCATTTCCATATGACAACGGCACTGGGGCCCCGGTGATTGTCGGGAGTCCAGTTCAGCGGAGGACCAATGCCCTGGAAGTTTTTGATCGAATCGAGTTTCTGCCTGACCGCCTCGGTGCTCAGATCCCGTCCGACTTCTTTCAGGGCCCACACCAGCGGTTCGCCGACGACTATGCCCGCCATATAGAAAATCGCCCAGCGCTCTTCCTTGGCCAGACGCTTCGCTGCTTCTCGGTATTTCGTCATCAGCGGGGAATCGGAATAGGGAGTTTCCGTAAAGCCGCTGGTAATGACCCCTTCTTTCGCCCAGAGCCCTCCCGTAATCATGTTCATAAGGAGATAATCTGAAAGGTTGTAGGAATGAATCCACTGGGGATGGTATCCGAGGGTGATGCATGTTTTCAGTGCAATTGCCGCCTGCACCGGGGAGATGAAGGCAACGATTGCCTCGGCGCCGGCAGCCTGAAACTTCGCCATCTGGGAGGAAAGATCCTTCTCCGTCGGTTCAACGGGCACCTCGGCGACCAGCTTCATTCCCATTTTTCCCAACCGGTACCTCGCGGCTTCGAGACCGTCTATTCCATAGGTGTCATTCTGGTAGAAAAACCCTATCTTTTTGAAATTCATTTTTTCCGCTGCGTATTTGGTAAGAATACTGGCATCATCGTCATAGGGGGGCCAGAGCACCCACACGTAGGGATCGACGGGTTCGAAGAAATCCTTGGCGCCCGAACAGGGACCCACCCATATGATTTTATTTTTGCTCAGATAATCTTTCACTGCCAGACCGCAGGACGATCCGACGCCGCCCACAAAGGCGAATACGCCTTTTCGTTCAACCAGTTCCTTGACGGCCAGTTTTGTCTGTGAAGGATTATACTGGTCGTCTCTGATGAAGTATTTAATCTGCCTGCCGTGAATTCCCCCCTCTTCGTTGATGATATCAAAAAGAAGCTTGCTGCCCCGCGCAACGGAACCCCAGGGTGCGGCCGGTCCCGTCTGCGGGCCCCACTGGCCGATCCTTATTTCCTTGTCGTCAAATCCCTTCGCTTTTGCATAGCAGGAAGGAACCATCAGAAAAAGTACCAGGATCGCTGCCACCATGACGAATAAAGTTTTTCTCAGATCCATACGATTTCCTCCTTTTTTGGTCTGTCTGGTCTGTCTGGTTTGTTTGGTCCATTTAGTTTATTTGGTTCGTTTGGTTAAAGCTCCACTCTTTTGTGGCTAGCTTTTGTACCACTTTCCACCTTCTTTCATAAAAATGAACCCTATATTGTATTCGGACGATGTATTTGTGTCCGAATAATGCACCACTACTTCGACCTCGACCTCGGCAAACTTTTCGACTGAGGGAAACTTGTCCCGGTCCTCATTCTCTCGTATATAGGTAATGGCAATTATTTGATACTCACTGACCGAGCTGGCTGCGGAACGAGCCTCCTCGAGGTACTCATCATAGGTGTGAGAGGCGCAATAGGCCGAAGAAGGGCTGAGGCAGGCATAGATGCGGGGATAATCCTTCTTTACCTCGGCATCGAGATAGTTTCGCGCCGCCTCCAGCACGGCCGCTTCCTCTGAACGCGCACCCTGCTCCGCTGAAGCGATTGCACCGCCACTAAACAGCCCCACGAAAAGAATCACTCCAATGATGCATAGCGCGGTCTTGCCAAATGTCTTTCTTCGCATTGCCTATCCTTCTCAGCACCTGATTCATTCTTACCCCCGCAGGAACGCCACACATTTTTACATTCTCTTATCCTCTGCGCCCCTGCGTCTATGGGCGAAATTCAATTATTTTTGTTCCGAGGGTCCTCCTCACGCACCTGTGAGTTATTTCCTTTATATTAATAACGACTTTTTGTCATATTGGCGCTTCTTGCCGCCTCGCCTCTTTGCGTTGCCCATCCTTTAACTTCAAAACCAGGCAACAGAGACAATAACGGGTCAGACCTTTTTCACATAATGCCGCGCAAAGAGTCCGCTGGGACGGATGCAGAGCACAAGCACGATCACTACAAAGGCGATAATCGGTTTCCACTCCGGCCATATATACCCGAAAAAGTTCTCAATAAGACCGAGCATCTCCCCGCCGATAAAGACACCGGGAATACTCATGAGCCCGCCGAGAACGGCTGCCGCAAAGGTTCGCAGAAAGGGCTCCATCATAAACTGGGGATCGAGGGTCGCCTTTGCCGAAAAAAACATGGCGGCAATCACACCAATGAGCGAACTCATTCCCCAGGCAAAAGAAAAGATCCGTTCGGTCCGTATGCCCATGATCTTTGCGGCATGCTGATTCTGCTGGGTTGCCCTCATCGCCATGCCCAGATTGGTAAACTTGAAGAACAGAAACATGAGCACCATGACAATCGCCGCCGTAATAAACACTGCAATGGCCCAGTCGCTTATCATTATGCCCGGCAGGGGTTCGTGGGTTACCTGGTATGACATGGGCATCACAAATTCTTTCTGTTCGGCGCCCCACTTCCAGCTCGCAAGTCCCATGAGCAGCATCTCGGCGCCCAGGGTAATAACGATGAGACCGAGCAGACTGGGGTCTTTCGCGGGGCGCAAAAAGCAGAATTCGATGACAATCCCCAGAAGCGCCGCAAAGACAAGCGTGATGATAAAGGCGATCCAGAAGGGACAGTGATAATAGGTAAGGATGTGATAGGCAACAAAAGTGGAAAACATGGCCATTTCTCCCTGACCGAAGTTGACCACCTCCGATGTCTTATAGATAATTACCACGGCAATTCCAAAAAGACCGTAACAGGCGCCGATGGCCAACCCCTCGATAATCAGTTGTCCTACTGGCATTGTCCCTCCTCATGAAATCTGTGAGTGCCTTTTCCGTGAGATCGTCACATCCAAGGATGTCTGTTAAATTTCAGTACGCGCCACATGCACGCTCGTTGCTAGAACGGCCAGGTCATCCAGTATTTTTTCATCCTGATCCATATGCCGAATATTCCCAGGGGCTCCAACACCACAATGCCGATCATGATGAGCCCCAGGGCGATGCTGTTGAAATTGTCGAGACCCGTCACGGTCAGCCATTTCCTCGATATCCCAATAAGAAGATCTCCCAGGTAGGGCACTTCATCGACGTTCTTCAGGAGGTCATACTGGAGATAGGTAATGAGGGCCGCGCCCGTAATCGATCCCATGACCGAACCGAGCCCGCCGACCACGATCATAACCAGAAAGATGATTGACAGGAGCAGGTTAAAGGTAAAGGGATCGAAAAATCCGAGCACAAATCCGAAAAGCCCGCCGGCGATACCGGCGTAAAAGGCGCTTACCGCAAAAGACAGGGTCTTATAGATAGTGAGATTGACACCGATGACCTCGGCGGCGATGTCACTGTCCCTGATCGCGACAAAGGCTCGCCCGACACGGGTTTTAAGGATATTGACCGCACCGACGACCATAAGAATCATGATCACCAGAATGAGGTAGTATTTGCTTACGTCCGATTCCAGGACCCAGCTGAGGCCGAGCTGCGGAATGCCGATATCGAGGGGCGGCGCCGAGAGGCCGTTGCGGCCTCCGAAGATTTCCCAGTGGCCGATCACATGCATGATGGCCAGCCCGAAACCAAGCGTGGCGATTGCCAGATAGGGGCCTTCAAGCCTTAGGGCCGGCAGGCCCAGCAGAAACCCGAAAAAGGCCGCAATGAATGAGGCGATAATAATTGCCAGGAAAAAGGGCACATGGAACTGCGTCATGAGCAGCACCGTGACATAGGCGCCGATTGCAAAAAAACCGGCGTGCCCCAGGGCCATCTGCCCCGTGGATCCCACCAGGATATTGAGACCCACGGCCAGGATGATATGCACCATAATCAGATTAAAAAGGTAAATATAATAGTTCTGTGCATAGAGGGGTATCGTAAAAAGCACCGCCAGAAGGGCAACGGTCCAGAAAAGAACGACGCCGCTTGAGAAGAGTTGAATGTCCTCGTAATACTCACGCTTCATGTCCATAGGCATCACCTCACAAAAATGTGCGAATGAATAATGAATGGTACTTATTAAGAACGCGCCTTGTCGATTGCCGGCCGCAGCAACGCCCTGCCTCCCTCACCTGTTCAGTGAGAAAATTCCGACGAGATACTGTTGCTGCTGCCTTGATATAAAGAAAACACTGGACGACACACCGGTGAATACACGAAGAAACATACACCGCGCAGGCTGCCGTATTGCCCGTTTTTCCATAGGTGAAAAGGACTGCTGATAGAAGAAACCATGAACACCCACCCCCCCGAATGCGCTTCGCTACGTTCTATCTTGACTTATCGCACGCTGACTCCCCACAGCGGAACAAATAACAAGTGTCTCATACCCACTTACATCCTCACTGTCAAGAGAAAATATGAAAATTTTTACCTGCCCGCTTCCTGCAGATGTGGCATTTACCCCTGCAGGAAAGGCTATTTGAGTGGTGAGCATCTATGCCCTCGGGATGACAGGTAAAGTGCATGAGGCTCATCAGGCCGCCCTGAATCGCGCACATCCGCTCACCGGGCCTTCATTCTGAGGGCGCCGTCGAGACGGATCACTTCGCCGTTCAACATCGGGTTTTCTACGATGTGGAGCGCCAGCCGGGCAAATTCCTCGGGTCTTCCCAATCGCCGGGGAAAGGGCACATCGGCTGCCAGGGCGTCGCGCTGCTCCTGAGAAAGCATTGCAAGCAGCGGCGTTTCAAACACACCGGGGGCGATGGTCATGATCCTGACGCCGTATTCGGCACACTCTCTCGCAATGGGCAGGGTCATGCCGACAACGCCCGCCTTGGACGCGCTGTAGGCGGCCTGACCGATCTGCCCGTCAAAGGCGGCCGTCGATGCCGTGTTGATGATCACCCCCCGTTCGCCTTCTTCGTTGGGACTGTGTTTCACCATCGATTCCACGGCTCTGATCACTATATTCACCGTTCCCGTCAGGTTAAGCTGCACAATCGCATTGAAGTTGGCAAGCGACATGGGGCCGCGTTTGCTGAGAATCTTTTCGGCAAAGCCGATGCCGGCGCAGTTGACCGCCACATCAACGCCCGAGAAGGCCTCCTCGGTAAAGCGAACGGCTTCTCGCACACTTTCTTCACTAGTGACATCGGCATGAACAAAACGCACCGATTCTCCCAATTCCCCGGCAAGTTGCTCGCCCTGTTCCGCCTTTATGTCGAAAATCGCCACCGACGCACCGGCCCGGTGAAACATGCGCACCGTTGCCTCTCCCAGCCCGGAGGCGCCGCCCGTCACTATAACCCTGCACTTCGAAAGATTCATATCGTCCCCCCTGGGTTGATCTTTCAGTAAAGATCTTCCGTTCTTTTGCTCCTTCGGCGACCCGCACAGGCTCGCCATTCACGGCACATCGCTGAAAAAGATTCCTTCTTTCTTCTTGATTAGTCAAGACTTTTTTAGCCTGGCCCTTGATTTATTCGTTTCACTTCTATAGAACACATACGAGGCCTTTATCATGCATATTATTATAGACGGATATAATCTTATCAGGCAGTCCCCATCGCTGAGCCGGCTGGAAAGGATCAGCCTGGAGGAAGGAAGGAAAGGGCTGATCCGGCGCCTTTCCGCCTATCGAAAGATTCGGGGAAACAGGATTACCGTGGTGTTTGACGGATGGATCGATGGCGCATCCCGGGAAACGCGCCTGAATGAGGGGGGACTGCAGATCGTCTACTCAAGGCGGGGCGAACGGGCCGATGAAGTGATAAAGCGCATGGCCCGGAAAGGGGGGGAGGAAATCGTAGTGGTTACCTCCGATCGCGATGTGGCGGATGGGGCGGTGCGATCGGGAAAGGTGGCACTGGCCTCCGCGGATTTTGAAATGAAAATGGCCCTGGATGAAATTGCCCCGACAGGGCAGGATGACTTTTTTCCGGACGAACCGGACGACAGTGAATCCGACAGAACCGGCGCCGCCAGAAAAAAGGGGCCCTCACGAAAACCGTCGAAACGGGAACGGCAGGCAAGGAGAGTGTTAAAAAAACTCTAACGCTCACAACGATCCAAACGACTCATTCTACCAAACAGACCAGACAGACCAAATGAAACAGTCAGACCAAAAAGACCAGACAGACCAAATGAACCAGATAGACCAAATGAACCAGACAGACCAGATCACTTTCCGCAGAGTTCGATCACCAGGCGTTCCATAACGAGGCGGGGTTGGGCGGCGCTCGATTTTAAGGTGATGTCGGTCTCAACCAGCCTGTCCATGCAGCCCATCAGTTCATCCCAGGAAAAACGGCGGGAGTTTCTCAGCGCATTGTACATGACGTAGGGATGCTGGCTGTAGAGCTGCACCGTTTTCTTCTCTTCCCTGCCGGCCGCCTCTTTTATCATGGGATAGATGCGATTCTGAAAGTCATTGTAGCGGGCGGGCACCGACGAAGGAATAATCCCCGACGCAAGCAGCAGTTTTCCCTGAACGAGGAGTCTGATCTCCCTTATTATCATGGCGAGAATCATCAGAGGATGGAGTTCCTGCTCCAAAAGCCGGTTCAGGGCAAGAAGGCCCTCTTCCAGTTTTTTTTCAGCCAACGCCGTGGTCAGTGCAAAGACCTTTTCCTCTTTTGTGGCGCCCGTGACTGCCTCTACATCCGCTCTTTCGATGCGCGATCGATCGCCTACGTAGGTCGCCACCTTGTCAAGCGCCCCAAGGGCGTCCTGATAGGCATACCCCACCCTTTCACCGAGTGCGGCAAAGGCATCGGCGGTAAGTTTTTTCCCCTTTTCTGACAAAAACGCGGCGGCGGCCTCAGAGAAAAGCTGTTTCTGCTGGCCTTCCTTGGCGGTTCGTGGATAGTGGAGCACCACGCCTGTTTCCGAAATGACTTTATAAAGCCGCTTCCTTTTATCCGCCGCGGAGGCCGTGAGGATGAGGCTGATGGTATCGGGCATTTGGCCGTTCAGGATAGATTCGAGGCGGTCGGTATCGCTCACCGTGGGCACGGTGGTAATATTATGCTCACGACAGACGGACAGTATTCCGGGAAAAAATTCTTCCCGCGCGACATCCCCTTCGTCACCGATCAAGGAACGCCACTCGGCATCGGTAATCTTTTTCCAATCTCCTTCGGCCATTTCTTCGAAGGTCCAGCCCATAAGACCGGCAAACCGAAGAAAAAGTCGCGCCGCAGCGGGGGGATCTTCCTGCAGCTTTCCTGCAGCTTCCTGGAGAAGTGTCGGCGCCGACGCCTTGGATGTCAAGAGGCCGGTCTGTGTGACCATAACGACTTTTCTTCCAGGAATGAGCGAAGGGGTGAGAATGGTTTCGCAAATCCTTTCCACATCGGCGCGCTCGCCGTCCATGTAAAAAAGATTGAGTTCCGGCACCCCTGCGGGAAAAATTCTTTCTATGATCCGATCACGGGCCTTGCCGACGAGGTAGGATTCATCACCGTATATGAGTATGCAGGAGGGAACGGCTCCCTGATCTATTGATTGGAGCACATTTTCGAGTGTTTCTTTTGTCGATGCCATTCCTTGCGGCCGTCTGTCTCAACCATTCACCCAACGATACAGGGCGTTACAGAATAACAAACTTTTTTATATGCGCTACCACATCACGGGGATCGTCAATTACCTGAATGCGATCGAGATCCTCCTCAGAGATTTTCCCCTCGACGTACATGGTATCTTTCAGCCAGTCCAGAAGTCCCTTCCAATAGCTGCTCCCCATCAATATTACGGGAAAACTTCTGATGCGCTTTGTCTGAATGAGCGTAAGCGCTTCAAAGAGTTCATCCATCGTCCCGAACCCGCCGGGTAAAATCACGTAGGCCACGGCATATTTGACGAACATCACCTTGCGGATGAAGAAATATTTGTATTCGATCTTGATGTTTGCATATGGGTTCGGTGTTTGTTCGAAGGGAAGGTGGATATTCATGCCCACGGAAACGCCGCCGGCCTCACTGGCACCCTTGTTGGCCGCCTCCATGATACCGGGGCCTCCCCCCGTGATCACGCTGAAGCCGCTTGAGGCCAGCATTCCCGCCAGCCGCTCCGTCTTTTCATAGTAATCATCGCCGGGAGCCACCCGGGCCGACCCGAAGATACTTACCGCGGGCCCCATATGGGACAACTCTTCAATCGCATCCACGAACTCCGCCATTATGCGGAACACCCGCCAGGACTCTTCAATATTCAGGGCATCGACAATAAACTGCTTCTCTTCCATAGATTCTCCTGTGCGCGGGATATGCGCTCATCCGATCATCGCTGACGTGAAAACTCCTGTTGCTACCGCGTGCGCCGTCTGGCCGCCTTCGCCATTCTTCTGCGCGCCTCCAGGGCCTTTCTTTTTTTCTTCACCGACGGCTTTTCATAGGCCCTGCGCAATTTCAGCTCTTTGAAAAATCCGTTTTTGGAAAGCTTGTTTTTCAGAATTTTTAGCGCCTTCTCGACATCGTTGTCTATAACTTTTACTTCCAACTATACTCCTCCTCTTTTATATACGGTTAGTGGTATGCGTTCTTACTTCTCACACAATAATCCAGGTTCCCTCCGCTGCGTCTCCTTGTCACCTGCAGAGGAATCAGCGGCCATACATAAAAAAGGGGCAGAACGACACATCCACGTAACGCGCCGCTTTCCACCCCTGTTTTCGCTAAATTATATCACTCTCCTTACCGAAGAACAGCGTCTTCCAACGCCTTCACAAATTCTCTTATTCCCTGCCTTCGCTGAAACAACGCCCCTCACACAGGCACTCTCCGGTTGAGACGCTTTGCAGAACTTCATACAATCATCAATTTCGTCATACCGGCGAAGGCCGGTATCCAGCTTTTCAATCATTTTCTGGATTCCGGGTCACACCCGGAATGACAGGTAAGGGAATGATGCAAAGGCCACCGGTTCTGCGAAGGGAAGTCAGTATCGATATCCCTCGGGGAACAGTGTGTCCCTATACACTATTTTTTTCTTCGTAACAACAAAAAACTGGGTTATCCCTTTCCTTTCATATTCCACCGATCGGTCAGATATTTCCCTGTCAAGAGAGAATCTTTCAGAGCACATTCGGCTGCCGTCAGCGCATCCTCGCGGACAGGCGCCCCCATCTCCTCCTCAAAGGCCTGCCGCAATGCCTCGACGAGGCGCCCTTCAGAAACGGGATGAGCGGTATGGTTGTTCAGAGCGGTCACGGACCGCCTCATCGACTCGATCATTTCAGCGCCCCCACCCATTACCTGTGCCACCCGCTGCAGGTCCAAATCGATCAGTATCGAGCCATGCTGCAAAAAAAGGCCCTGCGAACGCATCTGAGCGCTCCCGCAGATTTTTCCGCCCTTCACCAGCAGTTCATTTTTGAAGGGCACGGAGAAACAGAACGCCTCTCCGGCGGATGAAAGATGTGTTCTTCCCTCTTCAACAAGTGCGGCCTCGATTCCCAGCTTTTTAAGTCCCTTCAGCAGACAGGCGCTGATAACCCGGTAAGTCTCTATGATGTCGGATGAGAAGCCTTCGTCCCGTTCACGCGCCACTACCGAATAGGTCACATCGGCATCGTGATAGACCGCTTTCCCTCCCGTGGGTCTCCGGACGACATCGATGTTCTGCGCTCTGCAAAAACCCAGATCCACCTCTTTCGCCATATCCTGAAAATACCCGAGGGTCACCGACGGTCGCACCCACCCGTAGAACCTGAGTGTCGGAACCCCTTCATGCACCCGGCCATTACGGAGAATCGCCTCATCTATGGCCATATTTTCAAAGCAGCTCAAGCGCTCAAAGGGGATGCACCTCCATGGATTCACCGGGACTAATCCTCGTCTACGTCCTGGCTGACAAAATCCTCGTATTCTTCCGCATCGAGCAGATTGTCCAGTTCACTGAGGTCGCGAACATCGACGGCGATCATCCATCCCGTATCGTAATGATCGCACTCAAGTATCCCCACATCGTCATAGAGATCGTCGTTTACGCTTATAATGTCTCCGGAGACCGGAGAGATAAGCTCCGCCGACGCCTTGTCCGACTCAATGACGCCGAAGGGTTCCCCCTGTTTGACCGAGGCGTCGGCGGGGTAAAGTTCGATAGAGACAATCTCGCCCAGATTTTCCTGGGCGTAATCGGTAATTCCGATCGTCACTATCGTGTCCTCCACCCGCGCCCAGGTATGTTCTCGAGTGTACAGCAAATCATCCGGAAACGCGGCCATAGAAACAACCTCCCTTATAATATCACCAGATGCTTCGGCATTTCTGTTAAAATTCTGCAGCCCCCGGCGGTCACAAGGATCATATCTTCGATCCTGATTCCCCATGATCCGGGAATATACACGCCCGGCTCCACCGTAATGATCATCCCCTCTTCCAGCACCGATCGGCTTCGAGGAGAAAGTACCGGCGCTTCATGCACGGCAAGTCCGACACCGTGACCGGTGCCGTGGGAAAAGCAGGAACCATAGCCGGCATCATCTATGTAACGGCGGGCAATACCGTCTATTTCCCGGGCAAGAGCGCCGGGCCTCACTGCCTCCAGTGCCCTGTCGTGGGCGCTTTTTACGATGGTATAGACCTTTTCCTGTTCCGACGACAATGCACCAAGGGCAATGGTACAGGTTTCATCGGAATGGTATCCCCCATAGACGGCGCCGTAATCGATCACCACGAAATCGCCGCTTCGGAGCGCCCGATCGCCCGGATGGGCATGAGGGAGGGCCGCATTCTCTCCGGAGGCCACTATCGTCTCGAAGGCGGGTTTTTCACTGCCCTCCCGAAGCATCGCCGCTTCCAATGAAGCGGCAATTTCTCTTTCGCGAATCCCCGGGACAAGACCCTCAAGAGTTTTTCGCAGGGCCCGGGCTGCAATCCCCGCAGCCGCGGTTATAAGCCCGACTTCCTCTTCATCCTTAACCGCCCTCAGTTCGCTGAGCTGAGAAGAGAGGGGAAGCAACTCCACGGAAGGGAGACGATTATGAAGAATCGTATATCCGTCATAGGTAAGAATCGACGATTCAAAAGCGACAGACCCGACTCCTTCGGCAGTAAGAAGATCCGTGATCCCTTCGAGCTTATCGGTCACGGGCACAATGTCGGCATGGGGCGACTCCCGCCCCGCCTGTGTCGTATAGCGCCCATCCACCATAAGGGCCAGGCGATCCCTTCCCAGGAAAAGCGCCCCTTCGCTGCCGGTAAAACCGGTAAGATAACGGATATTGGAAAGGTCAAAAAAAAGAACTCCTTCAACGCCGAACGATTGAAGCTGCGCTCGGAGTTTTTCAATTCTTGTGTACGGAACAGGCGCCTTACCCATGGAGTTCCTTTGCACGCTCCAGCCGTGTAAGCCATTGAGCCAGTTTCCGGATGACCGCGGCATTCCCTGACATTCTCAACGCGTCTATCCGTTTCATTCTTCGATCCGCTTCCCTGTTGGCGGGGTCGTCCTTCAGGATTTTTTCCACCACATCATGGGCCCGTTCGATATCGCCCTGATCGAGGTAAAGATCGGCCAGGGCGATAGTGTGAAAATCGCGGGTAACCCCGCTTTTCCCGCAGACAGGACCTCCCTCGCCTTTTTCCTCGGCGGTATCGCCGCCCTCCGCCGCCTTGAGTGCGATCCGCTTCCGCAGCGTCTCATCGGGGTGCAACGCCTTGTAATAACACTCCTGCGCCTCGGCCTTCATTCCCCTCTGTGTGAACATATCGCCGAGACACTCCTGAATCTGGGGCCATCCCGGCAGGATGGAATCCAGGTCCTGTAATATAGTGTGGGCCTCCGCAAATCTTCCCTCCCGCACCGCACAGGCGGCACAGACGATCCACGCATCCACATCGCCGGGGAAACGACTGAGGCGCTCCTCGGCGCACTCTCTTGCGTGACGGTATTCACCGATTTCGATATCGGAGGCGGCCTTCGAAAGGAAGGCTTCCCGCTCTTTCAGAAACAAATCATCCATAACAACTCTGTCTTTTCACCATTGCACCGGCCTAACATCGGCCTCAACGCCTGTCAAGGATAAAGCGAGCAAAAATCAATTGACACCTCTCACCGCCGGGTGATATTCCTTTAAACCTCATTTATATGCATCTTTCAACAGGAAAGTCGCATAGTGTACCCAAATATTCAATTCACACGCACTCTGTGAGGGAGTATGGAAACAATAGAAAACAAATTCAGGGAACGGGACTACGAGATCCGCATCAGATTTCCGGAGTTTACCTGCCTGTGCCCCATGACGTCTCAGCCGGATTTTGCCGAGATCATCATTGAATATGTCCCCCTGGAACGGTTGATTGAGTTGAAATCACTCAAGATCTACCTTAATTCCTATCGCACTGAAGGGATCTTTCACGAAGAAGCGGTCAACCGGATCCTGGATGATTTTATTGCTGCAGTTCAACCGAAACGGGTCCTCGTTACCGGGAATTTCAATGTCCGGGGCGGTATATATACCACGGTCGAGGCATCCTATCCCTGATCTCAGGCGCCGACACGATTCTTCGCCACAGGTGTGTGCCATTTCACATCGTCGCGGTGATCCACGGCATTGCCCTTTTCCCGTCGATGTTCTATAGTGTGAACCATGAGCAGGTACGTAAGCGTTGCCGTCATAAAGGTGAGTGAGCCGCATTATTTTATATAGATTTAACGATTTCCATATGATAGACTCGCATTAATCGGTTTTCGTGAGAGCAGGAACAATGGTAAAAGGGAAAAATAACCCGGGGTTTACTCTTATTGAACTGATGATCGTGCTTGCCCTTGCCGGCATCATGGCGTTGATCGCGGCGCCCAACTTTCAGACGTACATGACGAAAAACCGCCTCAGCGGCGCGGCCCGGCTGGTCATGACCGACCTCATGTACGCCCGGGGGCTGGCGGCGAGCGAAAACGTGACCTTTAAGGTGGATTTTACCGGGAACAGTTACAGCATTATTCGCACCGACACGAGCGCAGTGAACAGATCCCGCAATATACGGGATGAATACGTCGACGTATCGATGTCGAGCAACCAGGATTTCCTGTTTCAAACAAACGGCACCGTTGCCGCGTCGGGCACGGTGACCCTCACGAACCCGAGCGGCACCCGCCGCGTCATCGTGTCCATGGTGGGACGGGCGCGCATCGAGTGAGCATATGAAGATGAACGCTACTCAACAAGAGATACGCAGCAATGGGTTTACCCTGGTGGAGGTGCTCATCGCCATGTTTCTTCTGGTAACGGCCCTCCTGGGGACGGCGGCGGTGACGACCACCGTGATAAAGGGAAACTCCTTCAGCAACCGGATGACCCAGGCGACCACCCTTGCCCAGGACAAGATGGAGGAGCTCAAGGGCATGTCCTATGCGAGTATGACGTCCGGAAACGACACCCCGTCGGCGGGTTTCCAGCGGACCTGGACCGTCACGCCGGACTCACCCGCGACGGATATGGCAACGATCGTGGTGACCGTCACGTTCCCCTGGAATGGGACGCGCACCGTCACCCTCTCAACGCTGCGGTCACAGTAACGCGGGAGTGAGCATGCGAATCACGGCTAGTGCAACAAGAGTTTTCGGGCCTGACGAAGGCGGCTTTTCGCTCATGGAACTGGTCATCGCCCTTGCGGTAGGGGCGATTCTCCTCGCCGCCATGTTCGGCGTCTTCACCGTCCAGCACCGATCCCTGAACGTAGAAGACCAGGTGGCGGAACTGCAGCAGAACGTACGGGCCGGCATGGACATGATGGTGCGGGAAATCCGCATGGCCGGGTTCGACCCCACCGGCACGCTGGCTGCTTCTCTGACAGCCCTCGGTGAAAATGTGATAACCGTCGAAACCGTTTCCACGAATCATGATCGCATCACCTTCTATTACATCGAAGGCACCGCCCCGAAGAAAGTAGTCTACGAAATCTACAGCAGCAGCGGCGTGCCGAACCTCGGACGAAGGGTTGACAGCGGCTCCATCCAGCCGGTGGTTGAGAACATGGACGGTCTGACCATTACCTATGATGCGATCGCGACGATCACCATATCACTGACAGGCCGGACAGGCGAACCCGATCCCCGCTATACCCACCCGGTTCACAGTGACCACTATCGCCGCTACACCCTTGACACCACGGTCGTCTGCCGCAATCTCGCACTGTCGGCGGCACCATCATCGACGACCACTACCACGACCACCTCGTCAACCACCACAACAGCGGCCACCACCACGACCACGACGGCGCCCACCACCACGACCACGACTGCGCCTACCACCACAACCACAGTGACACCGACGACCACAACAGAGGCGGTAACGACTACCACCACCACAACCACCACGACCGACGGGGCGGGAGCGACCACGACGACAGAAGAATCCACCACCACAAGTACGACGACCACAACCACAACCACCACGAGTACGACTACCACAACCCTGGCGCCGCCCGCGCTGAATGTGGCGCTCACCGCCTGCAAGAAAAATACCGGCAATAATTATGTATACATGAAGGCCACCGTCACCAGCGCAACAGACGGAAGCGCCGTGGCGGGGTGCACCGTCACCTGGAGCATCGGAGGAACGAGCGGCACACTCTCAGACAAGGGCGGTGGCGACTACGGGGGCGGCAGCAGTTCGGATTGTGGCATCGGAAGCGACTGCGCCGTGACGTCGAGCAAGATGAGCGGCACATGCACTGTTACGGTCACGGCGTCAAAAGCCGGGTATACCGGGGGATCGGACTCTGCGACGGTGCCATGATGGAACATCGAGAGGAAATCCCATGAACAAATTGCCTTCACATACCATCCCATCGAACCAGCGGGGCATGGTGTTGCTCACCGTGGTGCTCCTGGTAGCCGTGCTCATGGCCCTGGGAACGACGGCCATCCTCCAGACCTCGACGGACATCAAAATATCGGGTAATTACCGGCAGAGCCGTGTAGCCCTCTACAATGCCGAGGCGGGTATGGCGCAGGTCTTCAACTACCTCAGCACCAACGCAGTGACCCTTCCCTCCGCCGGCACGCCGACAACGACAATTACCGTAAGCTGTCCCACGGGTTATAACTTCAATACGTCAGTCACGCTGCACTATGTGTCGGCAGGCACGTACCGGTTTCAAATGACCGGCACAGCCGCCAATAGTGCGTCAAGGACTATTGAAGCATATTTCCAGAGGACACCCCTCTACCCCCAGGGCGCGGACGGCGCCGTGGCTATGTACGGCGGCAACCCGCAAGTAGATTTTAAAACGGGCGGCGGCGGCGGCTTTAATATCGACGGCCATGACTACCCTATTCCGACATCAAACCCCTGTACCGGAAGCGGATGCAACACCTCGCCCCATGCTACCGGCGCCACCACGGGACTGTACACGGTCATGTCCCCAACCATCAACGGCAATGAGTCCGCTCATCTGGGCGGCAGTCCCACAAGGCAGGTCGGGGGAGGCGTAAATACTGAGGCGTCATGGACTGCCTTCGTGGATTATGTGCTGGCGAACAACCTCTACCAGACCACCTTCGGCACGCGGACCAACCCGGCCGTCACGGTGATTCCCAGCGGTTCGACACTCAACGGCAACGGCCACTATGCGGGCATCATTATTGTTGACGACGGCGGTGAACTGAGGCTCAACGGCACCTTCACCTTTGAAGGGCTTATCATCATGCGGGGCACCGGTGAAATGAGGGGCAGCGGCACAGGCAATGTGTTCGGTTCCGTCATCACCATCGGCCATTCAAGTAAAACGATCGATGTGACAGGCACCGTCGATCTATTCTTCAGTTCCGAAGCACTGGCAAATCTTGCCAATATTAACGCTCTCACCAGAACCACGCCGACGGCCTGGCGGGACGTGTTATAGAAGCCGTCGTGCGATCTGGTGTGCAGAACCTTATAGAATCATCAATGTCGCCATACCGGCAGATCCCGGATCAAGTCCGGCAGGTATCCAGTTTTTTCCAAGCACGTTCTGAATTCCGGGTCACGTTCAGCTCAACAGAAAAGGGATGTGTGCAAAGATTTCGTCGTTGTGACGGGAGTACGTCTTATTTTTTACAGCAGGTTCCGTTGCTCCTATCCCCTGCCACCATCCGGCGGGAAGCTGCCCTTTGTTTTTCTCCTTGAGCTCCTCCGTAAGCCGTTGCATTTCGTCTGAAATCGTGCGGTTTTCCTCCCGCGCCGCCTTGAGCGCCTCCTCGTCCCTGGCGAGCGCCGCCTCCCTGATGCGGGGCAGCGTGCTGTTCAACCGCGCTTTCAGCGCCTCCATTTTTTTCTGATAGGCCTCGATGTCCAGCCGTTCTTCTTTTGCGGGTTTCTCGCCACTTTGTTCACCCTTTTCTGCATCGGCACTTTCTTTCACCGCTTCAGGGACGGATACCGGCGCCGGCACGGGCGGTGTGCGCCGGAACACTTCCTCCGTTTTTTCAATCCGCCGGATGGCGCGCGTTTCCATTCCCACGACGCAGCCGTCGGTGTACAACAGGGTTTCCCCGCCTTCCCGCCAATAGTGAGGGGTCGTAAGCCGGCCCCCGTTTTTCAGGTGAATAATATAATCGCTCCACCCTGCCACGGGCGCCATAAGCACCGTCAGCATGAGCACAGCGAACAGGATATGTTGTTTCATGGCTCCCGCATCCCTGCCGCCAAAGGAGACTGTGAGTTTCGCAACGTCATTGTTATTAGTGCTTTTTCTCCCACCAATCCTCGGGAAGCGATCCTTTGTTGGCCTTTTTTACTTCATCGGTAAGATCATAAATCTCGGCGGATATCTTTTTCACTTCCCTCTGCGCCCGCTCCTTCGCTTTATGATCCCCCTTTTTCGTTGCCGCATGCACCCTGCTCATCGCCAGTTCAAGCGCGCCTCCCAGCTGTTCCTTCTTTTTTCTGTACGCTTTGATATCGACCTGTCCCTGCGGAGGAGGAGGCGTTTCTTTTGCCACTGCAGGCACGTCTTCTTTTTTCGGTCGGGGCGTTTCGAAAGCGACGTACTCCCAGGGCGTCTGCTCGATCTTCCGGACCGCATAGTGTTTTACCCCCACCACCATACCCCGGATGTACCATCTGACCTCTCCCCCCTCCTTCCAGTAGCGGAGCGTGGTGAATTCTCCGCCGTTTTTCAGCACCACACGCCAGGCAGCGTCGGCACAGGTGGAAGCGACCAGACACGCAAGAAGAAGGAGAACCGTCACAGTGAATTTTTTCATTGCGGCACCCTGTGGAGGCATCAAAGCACAAGACCGAAGGCTGAAGGCCTGTGCCGTTGTCCCGGCACAGCACCCTCAGCCCCTGCGGTGTGGCAAAACTTCCTGTCTACTCTATGACGATAAATACCGGCTCGAAGCGGTACACCTTGCCTAAATTTCCTTCATCGTCAAGCACCCATCCTGAAATGGTCACAGTATCCTCGATCACGTCCCCGCTTGCATGCCCGCCCGGATCGGTAAAGGTGTAGACGTTGCCCACCGTGGACCCCTCCGATGCCGTATAGGTATCATCATGGGTCGCATCGATCGTCCCTCTGAACACGGGGAATCGATGGGGCACCGTAGTTCCCCCTACGGGGATCTTGAACTGCAGCGGGTAGGGCGCATTGGGCGAGGTGGCCGGCAGATCGCCCGAGGTCACATCCGATTCGAGGATCTGAAGCGGCACATACCGTTGAGAGGAGACCTGCGTCCCCAGGACCACGGTGCTCGCGGTAATGCGATCGGTAATCCACCTGCCGTTGGTTTTCAGATAGACCAGTTCAAAGGTGACCACGCCGTTTTCATCCGTGGTAACAGTGGGGGGCACACTCCCCCCGGCACTGTTGGGCGGCGTCAGGAAATCGTCGCCATTGACATCCTCCCCCGGCTCCATAATGAGATTTTCATTGACATCCTCGTTGGCAAAGGTGCCCGACACGTAGGATGCATAGGAAATATCCCCTTTCGGATCTTCATCGTACCAGCCGCCGGTGCGATAAAATGCCGGCCACAGATTCAGTGTGACCACCGCATCTTTTATCCCCTGCCCGTTGTGATCTGCCACCTGGACCGCCATGGGAAGTTTATAATAGGCGGGATCGGGCGCCTCAATCACCGTCCCGACACCGATCACCACCGCTCCGGCCGTCCCCCCGATGGTAATTTCCGTACTGTCGGCCACGGCAAGAATCGTCACCGTCACCCCGGCCGCGGCGGCTTCCGTCGCCAGCGACTCGCCATCCTTGAGGGTCAAGGTATTCACGGCGACGGTCTCGATTATATACGTCCCGTCATTGCTCTGCGAACCCTTCACCCGGATCTTCTCACCTGCTTCGAAGCCATCGCCCACGAATGATCCGCCGTCGGCGCGGGTAATGGTATCTGCCGCCGGATTGTTGTCATTGAACGAAATCACGTTCGCCAGCGGTCCCGTCGATCCTTCATCCAGGACACGGGCCGCCACCACCACCGGCGTCATCGAACTCAGCTTCCCCGAGGTGAAGGTGGTTTTCGCCTCACCCTTGTCATCGGTATAGACCACGACGGGGGAAACCCCCTCGCCGCCGCCGGCTGGATTTTCCAGGGAAAAGAACACCGGGGCGTCTTTTACCACCTGGTAGCCCGTGGCTTCCGTGGTCATGACCGTCGCCTTGATCGTGACGGTATTGGTCATTTCGGTGAGATTCCGGGCCACCACGGTGGCGCTCGGCTGCAGGTTTATAAAGGCGGCAGCTCCGACCGGCGCCGTTATGGCGATGCGTCGTGTGTCCCTCGTATCAGGGTCATCCGGATCGAAGGCCTGTATCAGGGCAAGCCCCGCTTCGGTCGGGGTAAAGGTCACCGTTGCGATACCGCCCACTACCGGCTCGTCAACCACGTTACCCGCCGCAAGCGCCGTGTTGGTGAGAATTCCCAGCGACGTGGCAAAACGGACCGTTGCAAGTCCCGGCGCCTGGGCCGTCACGGAAAGAGGGGGATCGCTGGTTTTCATGGCGTAGGGCTTCGGATCATCAGGATCTTCCGGTGGTGGCGAGGTAATCTCAAACACCGGCGTGCCGGAGGCGATGACGTCATAGGTCTTCTCGGCGGTATCCCCCAGTGCCGTCGCCTCCACTGTCACATCGCCCGCCAGTGTGCCCGTGACGGTCGCCGTAAATTCTCCATATACGTCCGTCGTCCCTGACGCGGGCGTCACCGTGGCGTTCCCTGTGCCCGGCATCACGGTAAGGGTCACGGAAACGCCATAGACCGGATTTGAAGCGGCATCGCGCGCCGTCACCTTAAGCGTATCCTTCGTACTGCCGTCATCGTAGATAGTCAGTGTCGTATGTTCCATCTCCACGGTGGAACCCTCAATCCGGACCGGCACCATGGATGACAGCGTCGACACCCTGCCGGTGACGGTCGCTACCTGATTGCTCGGATCCACCGTTCCGGCGGAAAAGGTGACGGTGGCTTCACCCTGCGCATCGGTCACGGCCGACGAGGCGCTTATCTGCCCGCCGGTCGCCTCGAATTGCACGGTCAGCCCCTCCACAACGGCATTTTTACTGTCCAGAACCGTTGCCGTAATCGTGGCGCTGTTCGAATTGTCCGATCGAACAGCAAGAGGCAATGCACTGAGCTTAATGAGAGCTGCCTGCGCTCCCGCGTCAACCGTTACCGTCACGGTCCCCACGGTGTTGTTGCTCACCGCACGGAACCGGATCACGTCGTTCCCTGTGCCGCTCCCCGCCGTATAGGTCACGGTCACGTCGCCGTTTATGTTCGTCGTCCCGCTTATCGCCGACAGGGCGCCACCGCTCGCGTTCGTCGTGATGTCCACGGTCACCGACTCGCCTACCACGGCGTTCCCGTTCCCGTCAACCACGCGGGCCGTCAATGACGACGCGCCCCCCGGGTTCACCGTCGACGGCGTCGCCGTCACGGTCACGCCCGCCGGCGCCCCCGAGGTACACTGCACGTCCACGGTGTCCGTAAAACCGCTTGCCGACGCCGTTATCACCGCCGTCCCCGCCGCAGTCCCCGACGTCAGGGTCACTTCGGCGATTCCCGAGGCGGTCGTCGCCGCCGATGCCGCCGAAAGGGTCCCCAGCGTCGTGCCGAAGTTCACCGTCACGCCGCTCAGGACGGATCCGCTTGTGTCCTCGATCAGCGCCCGCACCGCCACGGTGCTTGTCCCATTCGCTATGATGCTTGCCGCGCCCGTGCTCAGTGAAAGAGAACCCACCACCTGCGCCGAGGCGTCTACCGTCACCGTCACGGTCCCCGCCGTGTTGTTGCTCGCCGCGCGTAAACGGATCACGTCGTTCCCCGTACCGCTCCCTGCCGTGTAGGTCACGGTCACGTCGCCGTTCACGTTCGTCGTCCCGCTTATCGCCGACAGGGCGCCACCGCTCGCGTTCGTCGTGATATCCACGGTCACCGTCTCGCCCACGACGGCGTTCCCGTTCCCGTCAACCACGCGGGCCGTCAATGACGACGCGCCCCCCGGGTTCACCGTCGACGGCGTCGCCGTCACGGTCACACCCGCCGGCACCCCCGAGGTGAACTGCACGGTAATGGTGTCCGTAAAACCGCTTGCCGACGCCGTTATCACCGCCGTCCCCGCCGCAGCCCCCGACGTCAGGGTCACTTCCGCGATCCCCGAGGCGTTCGTCGCCGCCGATGCCGCCGAAAGGGTCCCCAGCGTCGTGCCGAAGTTCACCGTCACGCCGCTCAGCGCAACGCCTTCCGAATCCCTTACTTCCGCACGCACCGCCGCGGTGCTGGTCCCGTTCGCGATGATGCTCGCCGCGCCCGTCGAAAGGGAAAGAGAACCCACCACCTGCGCCGACGCGTCTACCGTCACCGTCGCCGTACCCGCCGTGTTGTTACTCGCCGCACGGAAACGGATGATGTCGTTCCCCGTGCCGCTCCCCGCCGTGTAGGTCACGGTCACGTCGCCGTTCACGTTCGTCGTCCCGCTTATCGCCGACAGGGCGCCACCGCTCGCGTTCATCGTGATGTCCACGGTCACCGTCTCGCCCACCACGGCATTCCCGTTCCCGTCAACCACCCGGGCCGTCAATGATGACGCGCCCCCCGGGTTCACCGTCGACGGCGTCGCCGTCACGGTCACACCCGCCGGCGCCCCCGAGGTACACTGCACGGTAATGGTGTCCGTAAAACCGCTTGCTGACGCCGTTATCACCGCCGTCCCTGCCGCCGTCCCCGACGTCAGGGTCACTTCCGCGATCCCCGAGGCGTTCGTCACCGCCGATGCCGCCGAAAGGGTCCCCAGCGTCGTGCCGAAGTTCACCGTCACGCCGCTCAGGGCGGATCCGCTTGTGTCCGCGATCAGCGCCCGCACCGCCACGGTGCTGGTCCCGTTCGCGATGATGCTCGCCGCGCCTGTGGTCAGGGCAAGAGAACCCACCACCTGCGCCGACGCGTCAACCGTTACCGTCGCCGTCCCCGCCGTGTTGTTGCTCGCCGCACGGAAACGGATGATGTCGTTCCCTGTGCCGCTCCCCGCCGTGTAGGTCACGGTCACGTCGCCGTTCACGTTCGTCGTCCCGCTTATCGCCGACAATGAACCGCCGCTCGCGTTCGTCGTGATGTCAACGGTCACTGTCTCGCCCACCACGGCGTTCCCGTTCCCGTCGATCACCCGGGCCGTCAATGATGACGCGCCGCCCGGGTTCACCGTCGCCGGCGTCGCCGTCACGGTCACTGTCGCCGGGGCGCCCGAGGTAAACTGCACGGTAACGGTGTCGGTAAAGCCGCTTGCTGATGCCGTAATCGACGCCGTACCCGCCGCCGTGCCCGACGTCAGGGTCACTTCCGCAACTCCCAAGGCGTTCGTCGCCGCCGATGCCGCCGAAAGGGTCCCCAGCGTCGTGCCGAAGTTCACCGTCACACCGCTCAGGGCGGATCCACTTGTGTCCGCGATCAGCGCCCGCACCGCCACGGTGCTGGTCCCGTTCGCGATGATGCTCGCCGCGCCTGTGGTCAGGGCAAGAGAACCCACCACCTGCGCCGATGCGTCTACCGTCACCGTCACGGTCCCCGCCGTGTTGTTGCTCGCCGCACGGAAACGGATCACGTCGTTCCCCGTGCCGCTCCCCGCGGTGTAGGTCACGGTCACGTCGCCGTTTATGTTCGTCGTCCCGCTGATCGCCGACAATGAACCGCCGCTCGCGTTCGTCGTGATGTCAACGGTCACTGTCTCGCCCACCACGGCGTTCCCGTTCCCGTCAACCACCCGCGCCGTCAATGACGACGCGCCCCCGGGGTTCACTGTGGACGGCGTCGCCGTCACGGTCACGCCCGCCGGCGCCCCCGAGGTAAACTGCACGGCAACGGTGTCCGTAAAACCACCCGACGATGCCGTCACCACCGCCGAACCGGTTGTCGTCCCCGACGTGAGCATGACCTCAGCGACGCCATAGGCATTTGTATACGCCGTCAATGATGATAACGCGCCGTAGGTGGCGCTGAACGTCACGGGCACGCCGATCAGCGCATCTCCCTCCACATTCGCCACCGCGGCCTGAACCGCAACCGCATTACTTCCGTCGGCAACGATACTTTCGGCGCCCGTGGTCACCTGAATTTCACCAACAGGCCCCTTCATCGACGTTTCCAGTTGCAACCGCGCTTCAGCGGAGGTTTTAAGCGTCCGAGGCGTCGCCGCCGTGAACACTGCAGGATCGGCATTGAGGGTGACAAGAAGCCCCGTCATCTTGGCTTCAAAGTCCACCGTATCACTCAAATCAATAGAATTGGACGCGATGAACGCAGCGATATGGGTATTGCAGGCAGTATTTATTTTAATACCGTTGCTGAGGTCACCATCCTCGTCAAGGGTCTGCAGTAACCGGGAAATGTTGGTCACACGGGGAGAAAGCACGTTGGCGGCACCCGGCACAAGGTCAACGGGAGTCAACACATCGGCGCCCGAGGCGCTTCCCAGTTTCAGACCGCCCATCTTCCCGACGTAGAAGGTGACCGTCTCTCCCTCTCCGTAGGAAAAGGCGCCCGCATCACTTGTTTGTCCCGTCAGTGTCAGTGTTTCGTAGAAGGCGCCATGGACAGGGCTATTCTTGAATATTCCCGAAAGAGGCGCCTTCACAGGGGCGGGCGCTGCTCCGCCATCGCCTCCCCCGCCTCCACAGGAAATAAGAAAAGATAGGGCAAGGATCAAAACAGCGAAAATGAAACCTTTTTTTCTACGGGACTGTTTCATCGAAAACTCCTTCAGCTTTTATGTGTCACAGCGGGACGTATTTCTTGTTCTATGCATCCTTCGCGATAGTGCGGTGTATCTCTCGTCACTCCTGGTCCCGGAAAGGAAGTCCTTCCTCCTACTCCCTCACGGGATGGAAACCTGCCTTTTTAATCGATCAGCCCTGTGTCATGGAACCGATCACCTTGGGGGTGATGAAAATGAGCAGCTCTCTCTGTTCCTTGACGATTGACTGTTCCTTGAACAGCCAGCCCAGGATCGGGATTTTCGACACCCAGGGCACCCCGCTTTCGCCGTCGATCTCACTGCTTTTATATATGCCGCCGATCACGATGGTGTCTCCATCGCTGACAATCACCGTGGATTCGACATTGCTGGCGACGAGAGGCGGATTTTCGTTGTTTGCATTGGTCTTACCCCAATCGGCATACTTGTTCGAAGCCAGAATGGCCATGGAAATTTTCCCCTCCGGGGTAATCTTGGGCGTCACCACCAATTCGAGTTTGGCATCTTTCATTTCCACTTCCGGATTGCCGTCATCATCCCTGCTCACATAGGGGATTTCCTCTCCCTGGCCGATGGTCGCCTTTACATTATCGACAGTGGTCACCTTGGGCGAAGAGATGATTTTACCCGTGCCGTTGATCTCCAGGGCCTCGAGCTTTGCGTCGAGAATATATTTGCTCGATCCCGCAATAATGCCCAGTGCGGGACCGGCGGCGGCGGCGGCCGAAGGGAAATTGACGGCGATGTTGCTGCCGCTGATGCCGATGCCGCTGGGGAGCGTGGCCACGTCCGTAAAGCTCGACGCAGCCGAATTGCCGATCATAACCCCGATGTCACGCCCTTTCCAGGTGTCCAGATAGCCGTAACCCCACTTGACGCCCAATTGACGCGAAAAGGAGGTCGATACTTCCACAATTTTGGCTTCTATGGAAATCTGGCGGATCCGCCCTTCCGCCACATTTTTCTTCAGTTCTTCCTCTTTCGCCTCTTTTAATTTTTCCAGGGGCAGCACGGTAATGACCTTGTCCGTCTTTTTCATGCCCAGGGCCTGCACCTCCAGGAGCGTGTCAAGCACCTGGTCCCAGGGAACCTTGTTGAGATTGAGCGTCACCCGCTGGTTGACGCCGGCGCCCGCTACGATATTGAACCCGCTGATCTCCGAGATGAGTCTGAACACGCTTTCGATGGGGGCGTCCTGGCAGCTGATGGACATCTTTTCGCCCTGGTAGCGCGTGGTCTTTTCTTTCAGGAGCGATTCGGCTTCCCGCTCAAGATAGGACTCCAGAACACTGCCGGATTGCGGCGCCCTTTCGCTTTTTACCGTTTCTGCGGCGGCCGGCGGAGCTTTCAGGGAATCGGTAAGTGCCGTCACGTCAAAGTCGGCAATAATGCTCCCGTCTTCCTTGTACACGCGGTAGGGCGCCATAGCGCCGAGGGTGATCTCCATATCGACCCCGCCCCTGTCGTCACCATGAGGAGACCCAAGCACCACACGCTTAAGATTTGAAAGGTCGGGCGCCTCGTACCTCCCCTTTATTCCAGGGCCCTGCACCGCATTTTTCATCCGTAGAATCAGGACATTCTCCCCCCTGCGGGAAAGTACCACCTCCGGCGGCGCCCCTGAATATCTCACGGCCATGCGTTCCTTTCCCGTCAACTGCTGGAAGTCAATAGCGGTCACGGCGGTGATTGATGGAGTGCGTACATCGGCCGGCTGCGCTGCCGCCTTTTCCTCGGTCGCGGTTCCCTGCAAGACCGGTGACGCCTTGACGGCTCCCTTGCCCGCCGTGCATCCCGCGATGATACAAAGTGCGGCGGCTGCCGCCGCCATGATCAGATATGTTCCGTAGCGCACTTTCATAATGTACCTCTATCTTCGTCTCTTTCCAGCCTGAGCGTTATCTGTTTCACTAATTCCTTGCCGTAGGCGTCCATCTCCATCTGCTCGACAATAACCCTGTCGGAAAGAATGGCCGTCACCCGTCCCCCCAGGAGGCCGATCGCCGATCCTTGATAGAGAGTGTATATTTTGCCGCTTCGATCCTCGACGACAGCAATGTTCCGGGAACCGCTGCCCGCAATCCCTCGAAGACGGAACTCCTTGACATCGTACCGCTCGAGGGGGGACACAAAGACCGGTTCTTTGGCAGCGTCTGCAGAAAGTTTATCCTTTTTCGCGGCCGTTTTCGGCTTTTCCGTCACGATTTTGATGAAAGGGAGGAAGGGATCAAACCCCCGGACATCGGATATCGCCGGCTTTTCCGCTTTGGCGACCGCCTCCGCTTCGGCCTGCGCAGAGGCCGACATTGCCGGCGGCATCATCGTCAATGCGCCTGCCAGCAGCAGGGGGCACAAGAAAAGGCTATTTGGCCTGCGGTGCGGGCGCTTGTGTCGGTTTTTCATCGGCTTTTTCCAAAAACATGTAGGTTTTCATCAGACACTCTGTTTTCAGAGGGTTCCCCTCTGTCTCTTCTTCGGTCACAACCCTTCGAATTATTGCATCAGCAACATTGATAATACGGGGCAGTTCGGCCACTCTCAGGAAAAAGGCCGTCAGGTCATGATATCCTCCCTGCAGGTGAATCTTTATGGGAAGCTCGGCATAAAATTCTTTCGAGGCGGGTTCGAGGGGTTGAAAGAGCAGAAAAGAGAGGCCTTCCGTACGTCCCGCTTCCGACACGGACCTGAGGAGAGCGGGAATTTCCTTTTTTTCGGGAAGTTTTGCCAGAGCGATCTGAAGGTTCTTGTTCAGTTCCGCGATCTCCTTCTTGTGCTGCTCGATCTTCATGGCCACCACACGCCGCTGGGCTATCTGCTGTTCCAGATTTTCCAGTGTTTCGGCAAGGGCGGTCTTCTTTTCCAGGGCCGCCTGAAAAAAGTAAAAATAGTAGAAATAGAGAATGAGCGCCACCAGGCCTACCCCGATAAGGATCTTGTACATGGTGGGCAGTTTCTTCAGATCATCAACAGTAATCGCCATGTGTTACCTCGCACCGACCATGCAGGTCAGCGTAAACTTCATGAGTTCGACTTTTTCGGCATAGACCGCCTGCTGCGATGTCACCAGGTCAATAGACTCGAAATAGGGGCTCGCCTCAAGACGGCTCATAAAAAGCGCGATTGCATCATTATCCTTCGCCATGCCCTCGATAGTGATGCTCATATCATTTTTTGAAAACAGTGTAAGCCATATCTGCCCCGCCGGAACCTGTTCCGACAAGGCCTGCAGCAGGTGGACGGAAATTTTTCTGTTTCCTTCAAGGCTTTTTATAATGGAAAGCTTTTTCTCGACCAGTGCCTTATCTTCCTTGAATTTATCAAGATTGCCCGTAATTGCCTTCAGCCGTTCCAGCTCGTTTGAGGCGTTCTTGACTTGTGCCTCCAGCGAACCGACGCTCAGGGTCATAAAGACATGGACCGACACAAGCGCCAGTACAAGAAGAATCACCGAGGCCGCTATAATCACTATCTGGCGCATGGCCTGGGCCTTCTTCATTTCTTCCTTGTAGGGAACGAGGTTGATTTTTATCATAGATCCTCTATTCTCCTGAGTGCCAATCCAACGCCGATCACGGCAATCGATTTCATTTCATCGAGATATTCGGGGCTCCATACGCTCTGATCGTATTCAACGGCCTGAAAGGGATCAAAGAGCTCGGTTTCACAACGCAATCGCTGTGCCAGGGCGTCAACGACACCCGGCAGCCGGGCGCAGCCGCCACAGATCAGCACCTTTTTTATAAAGGCCAGACTTACGGAGGAGCTGAAGAAGTCGATGGATCGCTCAATCTCGGCAAATATCGGCTCCAGGTAGTCCAGCATGTCCGTATCGCCGACGAGTTCCCGCCCCAGTTTCTCAATTTTCAGGGTTTCCGCTTCGTCAAAGGAGGCGCCCGTCCGTGCCTGAATCATCTCGGTGATCGCATTGCCCCCCATAAGGATATTTCGCGTGAACACCGACTGATTTCCCCTGACGATGTTGATATTGGTAATGCTGGCGCCGATATTGATCAGTGCCACAATGTCTTCGTCGCTAAATTCATAATTTTCTTCATAGGCCGTTTCCAGCGCGAAGGAATCGGCATCCATGATTGCAACGCGGCATCCCGCCCCCTCTATGGCGCTTCGGTACTCTGCAACCGTTTCCTTGCCAGCGGCGGCGATGATTACCTCTATCTGCTCCGGATTTTCAGGATGTGCCCCCAGCACGTGAATATCGAAGGCGACATTTTCGATGTTGTCAAAGGGAAGATACTCCCCCGCTTCGTCACTGATGACCTGAATCAGTTCCTCTTCGTCCATATTCCGGAAATTTGCCTTGTTGATGACGATTGAATGGCCGGAGAGAGCCGTCGCAACCTGAGAAGTCTTGCACTTGGCCTTTTTGAAGAGTTCCTTGATCTTTTTTGTCAGGATGACGCTGTCGTTGAGCAGACCTTTTTCTATAATCCCTTTTTCCAGGGGCGTCCAGGCAAGGCTTTTTAGCTTATAGCCGCCCGGTGTGTCTGCAAATTCAACAAGCTTGAGCGCGCGCGATCCAATATCAAGCCCGACAATGTTTTTCCCTCCGGAAAAGAGACCGCTGATCACTTTCATGCATCGTCCTTACATAGTCAGTAAAGAATTAATCGATAAAGCGGTAGACTATCTCCCCTTCTTTTACCATGCCCAGTTCTTTTCTGGCGACGGTTTCTATATAGGGTAAATCACTTCTTAACAGCAGTATCTTTTCTTTGAGCTGCCCGTTTTCCTTCACGGTCGCTCTGTTTGAAGACTGCAGGGATGCCAGTCTTCCCTTCAATTCGTGGTAATCGACAAGCCCCTTATCTCCGAAGACAATCAGCAGTCCCCCGAGAAGACATCCCAGTAAAATTCCCCTGCCGATTTTCATACACCCACCAGGCAATGGACCGCAGGGACAGGCGCCGGTTATTCCGGTCGCTCAGCGCAGGCAAGCCGCTGATGCGGTTCACTCAACAGAAAATCCCCCCGGGCAATCCATTCTTTCAGAATATACGCGATTTCACGAGCCTTATAGTAACTGGCCATGGGCGCCGTGTCAATTTTTTTTCCGTTCAGCGTAATCGAACCGCTTCGCAATTCCTTGTAGCTTACTTCCCCGATACTCTGTGCCGGTCCGTTGGGATAATCCATGCCGTAGTCATAGACCTGCGCATATATGTCTTCGTCCTTGACGGCAGTGTAGCGAACGATTTCTTCATTCAACAGGGGAATGGGAACCCCGATGCCCACATAGAGCGACACTCCGTATCCCAGTACACTGGCGCCGACAAGCCACTGGGGACTCATGTCCTTGAGATTGCCGATTGTGGCAATGGTGCCGGCGCCTTCTTTCGGCACTCCGTTCGCCCCCCGCAGCACATCCCAACTGTGCTGCGTCCCCTGCCAGGCAATGTATCCCTGGGCGCCCCCAAGGAAAATGCGGGTTCCCGCACCGATTGTCATGAAATAGGGGTCATTTATAAGCGGACTGAGCTGCCCCGAGGTGGAATAATTGGCATTGGCCATCATTGGACGCAGCACTCCCAGATAGGTGTAAATCGTTCTGTCCGACATATTGACGGCACAATTGTAGTTCTGATAGGCATTTCGGGGATTGAAGAGCATCGCGTCCCGCAAGTCGTGGATGGTAAGATTCTTTTCAAATTTTCGCGCGGGATAGCAATCGGTTCCATAGCCTTCAACTCTCAGCTTTATTACATTTCCCGCCACCAGATCCTCAATGACATGCCCTCCGCCGTAATTGAATTCGCCGGGATGTATGCTGTTGAGAGGATCGTCCTCGACAACCGACGTCGCACCGATGTAACAATCGACGGCGGCGATTCCCCCGTAGGCAGGAACGTTATTCAGCCATATTTTTGACGTCTTTATTTTTGGCGACGTATGCCCGAAGTTGAGAAAGGCCCCTGAAGAACACATAAGGCCGAAGGTGCCCGTAGTGACGACATCGACAGTGCGCGCGGCTTCGACTTCCCCCTTTTTTTCAACAATATCGATTATCTCTTCGGCAGTAACGACAACAGCCTTGCCTTCTTTTATTTTTCTGTTTATTTCCTGATATGTCTTTGAAACCGCGTGTGTTTTCATGGAGTACCCGTTTCCCTCGGATTGGGATGACTATAACAGAAAAAAATATATAAATTCAATAATTATTTAGTGTTACCCGGAAACCCTCACCTTTTCCCTTTGATATGCCGTTTCAGCGTCCCCCGCTCCTATCCCGTGTGACCAAATCCCCCTTCGTTTCTCTTAGTTATTTCAAGCAGTTCTGTTTCATGCCATGAAACGCGACACAGCGAATGCACCACCATTTGCGCAATGCGATCTCCCCGGCGCAACGTAAAGGGATCGGCACCGAGGTTAATCATGATAATTTTGATTTCCCCCCGGTAATCCGCGTCGATCGTTCCGGGGGAATTGAGCAGGGTAATGCCGTAGCGCACCGCAAGTCCGCTTCGCGGCCGTATCTGTGCCTCATATCCCTCGGGAAGGGCAACGGCAATGCCCGTCGGCACGAGCATGCGCGCCCCGGGATGAAGCACCTCCTCCCGGGGGATTACGGCATACAGATCCATTCCCGCGGCGCCGGGGGACATGTAGCCGGGCAGGGGAATATCCTCCGCGTCTCCTACCCTTCTGATGGGGACAATAAGGGATTTCATTTTCACATAGATAGAACCCCTTGTTGTCAGTTCTCCTCCAGAGCGTCTTTCCTGCTCAGCCTGATCTTGCCGTTTTTGTCGATGTCGATGACCTTTACGGAAACCGTCTCACCTTCGTTGATCACGTCGGTTACTTTGCTTACCCGTCTGTTTTCAAGCTGCGATATGTGCACAAGACCGTCAATGCCGGGCAGAATTTCGACAAAGGCGCCGAAGTCGACGACCCTTTTCACCACTCCGGTATAGATCTTCCCGATCTCCGCCTCTTCGGTCAGCGCCTTTACCATGGCAATGGCGCGCTGTGCGGCATCGGCATCATTCGACGCGATGGTCACCGTTCCATCATCCTCGACATCCATGACCACGCCTGTCTCGCTGATGATATGGCGAATATTTTTTCCGCCAGTGCCGATTACGTCGCGAATCCTCTCAGGATTGATCTTCATCGTGGTAATGCGCGGGGCATAGGCCGACAACTCCGGACGGGGCGATGACAGGGCTTTTTCCATAATACCGAGAATATGAAGCCTTCCTTCCTTTGCCTGAAGAAGGGCCTTTCGTAAAATTTCTTCCGTAATGCCGTCGATTTTAATATCCATCTGCATGGCCGTAATGCCCTTGCGGGTGCCGCATACTTTGAAATCCATATCCCCTGCATGATCTTCATCACCGAGGATGTCCGACAACACGGCGAGGCGTTCCCCCTCTTTCAAGAGACCCATGGCGATACCCGCTACCATGCCCTTCACGGGAACACCGCCGTCCAGGAGGGCGAGAGTGCCTCCGCACACCGTGGCCATGGACGACGAGCCGTTCGATGAAAGAATATCCGATACGACCCGTATCGTGTAAGGGAACTCCTCAGTCGAAGGAATCATGGGAAGCAATGCGCGACGGGCAAGGGCGCCGTGACCAATTTCACGTCTTCCCGGCCCCCTGAGAAAACGGACCTCACCAACGCTGTAGGGGGGAAAGTTGTAATGAAGCATGAACGTGCGCAGCTCTTCGCCACCGATGCTGTCCAGCCGCTGCTCATCCGAGGAGGTGCCCAGTGTCATGATCACCAGTGCCTGAGTTTCGCCGCGGGTAAAAACCGCCGAGCCGTGGGTGCGTGGAAGCACTCCCACCTCACAGGCAATAGGCCGTATCTCCGTAGAAGATCGTGCATCGATCCTGACACCCTCATTCAGAATCATGTTTCTCAGTATATCCCTTTCGATTCCGTCCAGTATCGCGTTCACCTGGCCGGCCGCAAGCGGCTCGTCCGGCGGGGCGATCTCTTCCATCGCAGCCTTTCTGACGGCGCCGATTGTCTCGTAGCGTTCCTGTTTTTTGGCGATGCGGTAGGCCGAATTGAGCCCTTCAAAAGCGTAATCACGCACTTTACTGCGAAGCGCTTCGTCGATTTCTGCAACCGCGACCTGCTTTTTCGGTTTTCCTATGGCCCTGCGCATTTCGTCCTGAAGATCAATAACCGATCTCAGCGCGTCAAGTCCGAAATTAATCGCCTCGACAACCGCATCCTCCGATACTTCAGAACCGCCCCCTTCCACCATGACAAGGTTGACCTGGTATTGGCCCGTGGCGGCGTCGACTTCCACCTTCCTTCCCACAAGAAACAGGTCCAACTCGCTTTTTTCAAGGACCTCTAAGGACGGATTACAGACCAGCGTACCCTCTACCCGTCCTACTCTGACACCGGCAATAGGCCCGTTGAAGGGAATATCGGAAATGGTGAGTGCGGCCGATGTTCCCAGCATGGCGGCAATATCGGAACCGCTGTCGCTGTCGTAAGAAAGGACCGTTGCAACAATCTGGGTCTCGTCGCTGTACCCGTCGGGAAACAGGGGGCGAATGGACCGATCGATGAAACGGGAGGTAAGGGTTTCCTTTTCGTTGGGACGGCCTTCCCGCTTGAAAAACCCGCCTGGAATTTTTCCTGCTGCCGACGTCATTTCCTGGTAATCGACGGTCAAAGGCAGAAAATCGCCCCCCTCCCGCTTGCTTGCCTGGGCGACGGCGGTGACCAGCACCACCGTATCGCCGTAGCGGACATAGGCGGCGCCGTTCGTCTGGCCGGCGACGTAATTGGTCTTAATGGTTATTTCTTTCCCTGCAAAATCCGCAGTAAACACTTCGCTCATTGTATGCACTCTCTCCTTAGTAGGGACGTTATCTCCGTAAACCGAGACGCTTAATAATGTCGCGGTAACGTTCCACGTCTTTTTTCTTGAGGTAATCAAGCAGTCTTCTTCTCTGCCCGACAAGTTTCAGCAGTCCCCGACGGGAATGATGGTCCTTCTTGTGTACCTTGAAATGATCCGTTAAATAGGCGATACGTGCACTGAGCAGGGCGATCTGCACCTCCGGGGAACCCGTGTCCTGCTCATGCTTTTTGAAATCGCTTATAATTTCCTTTTTTTTCTCTTCATCTAACACTGTGTTGTATCCTCCCTTAATGCGGTCAATTTAATAACTATTCAGCAATTAAAGACTCTCATAAGCTTTACCGCCTGCTCCTTTTCGTGTGCCTGAGGCAACTCTTCGGAAGACAGGAGCATTTCGGCTACCGCGATAAGTTGATTGTATTCCGTTACAATCTTCACCATCGCACCTTTGTTCACCGGAGGAACAGACGATTTTGTGAATGCTTCAATCTCCGGCTGATACCCATCCCTGATTTTTTCCGCCACTTCCCGGCAGACGGAAATGGCGGTGAAGTCGTCGAGGGCCTCACTTATTGGAATTATGTGCTCACTGATAAGACGCGCCTTCTCCTCATCACCGGCATGATCCAGCGAGAGGGCGTCTCTTTCATTGAACCGGCCGCTCCGTATTCTTCTCAGTTCGGAAAGGGAGGCGCCGCACCCCAGGCGATCACCCATGTCGGCACAAAGAGTCCTTATGTAGGTCCCCTTCGAACAGGAGATGCGCAACGTTGCAGCGGGGGAAACAAATTCCTCAAGAACGATGTCATACACCTCCACATTCCTGACCGGCGTCTCGAGGGACAGGCCTTCCCGCGTCCACTTATAATAGGGCTTCCCCTTATATTTACAGGCTGAATACCGGGGCACCCTTTGTGTGACGGTCCCTGTAAACTCCTTTATTACGGCCTCCAGATCGTTTCTCGTCAGGCGCACCTCAGACCGTCCCGTTATTGTGCCGGTCACATCCTGGGTATCGGTGGTGATCCCGCACAGCATGGTCGCCCGGTACTCCTTGTCGTCCGTTGCAAAAAATTGCACCAATTTCGTCGCCTCGTTGATGCACAGGGGAAGCACGCCCGTCGCCAGGGGATCGAGGGTGCCCGTATGGCCGACTTTTTTTATTCCAAGCGCCTTTTTCACATCACGCACGATGTCGAAGGATGTTTTCCCCGGCGGTTTGTCAACTACAATCACCCCATTCATCGTGTGCTTACCTTGTTCCTGAAATTGCACGCCCTTCTCACTCGTTGCCTCCCTCCAGACCATTGCAGGCATCAGCCGTCCCGGCACGGTTGAGCGCCTCGAGCACCAAGGCAAGGAGTTTCTTTTTTACCGATTCAATATCACCGGCCGTTCTACAGGCAGCTGCGTTTACATGCCCGCCGCCGCCGAAGGCAGCGGCCACCCTTTCAACATTAACGGACCCCTTTGATCGCAGGCTTATCTTATACTGATGATCGGGCATTTCATAGTAAAAAATTGCAACTTCCACTCCTTCAATAGCGCGGACCATATCGACAAATCCTTCCGTATGTTCCGGCCTTGCCCCTGTTTCCTTCATCATGCGCTGGTTCAAATGAATGGAACCCACCCTGTCGCCAAGGTCCATTTCCAGGGTTCTCAACGCCTGCTCCATCAAATGAAGCTGTACACGCGGCTTTGATTCAAAGACATGCTGCGCCACTATGTGGGGTTCCACTCCCCGCTCCACCAGTTCGGCCGCTGTCCTTAACGTGTCGGCCCCCGTGTTGGAATATCGAAAGGATCCCGTA
The DNA here is from genome assembly GCA_963666365.2 of Syntrophales bacterium. Lineage (GTDB taxonomy): Bacteria > Desulfobacterota > Syntrophia > Syntrophales > UBA2210 > JALNXD01. The sequence goes on along the minus strand of CAXXNF010000001.1, from coordinate 1,399,377 downwards.
TCCGTCAGAATGGCTGTATAAAGGTTCACCGCAATATCCACCGTAATGTCGCCTTTCAGTGCTTCAATCAAGCGGAAAAGTATCTCCCCGGTGGAGCTGGCGGCGGTATCGATCATCGCAAGCGGCGAGCATGTGCGGTTTGATATGTGATGATCGATGGTGATCATTCGCTCGATTGTGCCTATGCGGGATGCCTCCGCGCCTACCCTGTCGATCTCGCTGCAGTCAAGGAGCACCGCCGCATCAAAACGATCGATCGAACCCAGGCTGTACACCACCCTTTCGGCCCCGGGAAGAAACCGGTATATCGGTGGAATCTCGTCTTCACTGTAGACAACCACCTCCTTGCCCATGTCGCTCAACAGGTGGTACATCGCAAGCGCCGATCCAACGGAATCCCCGTCGGGGCGCACATGGGACGCCACAAGCACGTTTCGGCAGGCATCTATCGCATCAACTATCTTCTCCAGCATCAGGGGTCTCCGCCTTGTGCAGTTCATCCAATATCCGTTCGATACGATCGCCATAGGCAAAGGATTCATCAAATAAAAATTCGATGTTCGGCACATATCGAAGCCGTAATCTCTTTCCCAATTCTTTCCTTAAAAAACCGCAGGCCTGCCGCAATCCCGCCAGTGTCTCTTCGTGTACACTGTTTTGTCCCAGGGGAACGAAAAATAGTTTTGCGAACCGCAGGTCATCAGTCACTTTCACATCGGTGATCGTGATCTGCTGAATGCGCGGGTCCCGTATTTCACGAAGCATTATGCGTGAAACCTCTTCTTTGATGAGGTCTGCAACACGCTCGGCCCTCTTAATCGTCATCACTCCTGCCTTCTCGGGCATAGCGCCCATCGATCTTGTGAGAGATGTTGAGCACTTCCTTTTTCAAGTCTATTACTTCGACAAGGTGGAGTTGCTCGATAAATCGCTCGATGCTCTCCATTTTGGATTCGATAAATCCCCTGTCGTTTCCTATAACCGCAAAACCGAGTGTGCCGCGCTTCCAGTTATCCTGTGACCCCACTTCCGCAACCGTAAGGGAAAAAGTGTTCTGGGTTCTGTGAATCACCTTCCGCAGTACCGACCGCTTTTCTTTCAGCGATCGGCTTTCACCGATAAGGATCTCGATAATGCCTATTCCGACCACCATGATTCCGATTCCCCACCTCTGTCGGAATACGCGCGCCCTCTCGGGGAGGAAATGGCCAGGCTTCATTCCCCCGCATGAGCCCCCCGGGCTAGTTCCATTTTCCCTTTCCAGGGCGATGAGGCACGCCTCTCTTACAGGGTGCGTTCAATTCTCTTCTTTGTGAATGCCTCGATGACATCGCCCACCTTGATATCATCGTATCCCTCTATTCCGATTCCGCACTCAAACCCGGACTGCACCTCTTTCACATCGTCTTTGAACCGTCTCAGCGAAAGGAATTTTCCTTTAAAAATTACCACCCCGTCTCGAATCAACCGCAGCTCCGCGTTTCTCACCAGCTTCCCGTCAGTCACATAACTTCCTGCAATCATGCCTATCTTGGGAACACGGAACAGTTCTCTCACTTCGGCATACCCTTCATGCATCTCTTCAAAAACAGGCTCCAGGAGTCCTTCCATGGCCGCCTTGATCTCCGCAATTGCATCGTAGATGACCTCATAAAATTTCAGATCCACGCCCTCTTTCTCGGCCAGATCCATAATTCTCGCTTCCGGCCTGATCCGGTAACCGATGATGACGGCATCCGATGCCGAGGCAAGCATGACGTCGGTTTCGGTGATCGTACCCGTAGACGCGTGAATAATAGTGAGACTGATGTCTTCCGAACCGATCTTCACCAGTGCTTCCGACAGGGCTTCAACGGACCCCTGCACATCGGCCTTGAGAATAACCTTGAGCTCCTTGGCGCCTTCCTTGATGCGGTCATAGAGCTGCTCCAGCGTTATTTTTGAGGTGCTTGAAAGTTTCTTTTCACGCTCTTTCCGCAACCAATATTCTCCGATGCCGCGGGCCTTTTTTTCATCCTCCACCGAGACGAAATCAACCCCCGCTGCAGGCACTCTGGAAAATCCGATTACCTCGACCGGCATGGACGGACCTGCGGTGTGCATACGCATTCCCTTATCATTCATCATGGCGCGGACCTTTCCGTATTCCGTTTTACACACAAAGGCGTCGCCTTCGGAAAGCGTACCCTCCTGTATAATCACGGTTGCCACCGGCCCCCTGCCCTTGTCGAGCTTTGCTTCTATGACGATTCCCTTGGCGGGCCTGTCGGGATCTGCCTGCAGGTCCATGATGTCGGCCTGGAGGAGAATAAGTTCCAACAGTTCTTCAATGCCTGTTTTTTGTTTTGCCGATACTTCTGCAAAGATGGTGTCTCCTCCCCACTCCTCCGGCACCAGTCCATATTCGGAAAGTTGCTGCTTGATCCGCGCCGGATCGGCCCCCGGTTTGTCAATCTTGTTAACGGCCACGATTATGGGCACGTTGGCTGCCTTCGAATGGTTAATTGCCTCTTTGGTCTGATCCATCACTCCATCATCGGCGGCAACCACAAGAACGACAATGTCGGTAACCCTGGCGCCGCGTGCACGCATAGTGGTGAAGGCCTCGTGTCCCGGCGTATCGAGAAATACGATTTCACGGTCGTTGATGGTGACATGATAGGCGCCGATGGCCTGTGTGATGCCTCCGGTTTCATCCTCCGTCACGCTTGTTTTCCTTATCACATCGAGGAGCGACGTTTTCCCATGATCGACATGTCCCATGACGGTCACCACGGGTGCGCGCGGCTTCAGTTTTTCCGGGGACGCCTCGATTTGAGGAATTGCCTCTTCCATTTCTAAATTGACTGCTTCAATCTGGTAGCCGAATTCACCGGCGACGAGAGAGGCCACATCGGTATCAATGGATTGATTGATGGTGACCATCATGCCGAGCGATATCAGTTTACTCATGACTTCGTTCGTCTTCACTCCCATCTTTTTTGCCAGATCGCCGACCCGTATCGCCTCATCGACTTTGATTCTCCGCTTGATCGCCTTGGGTGTGGTGATTTCCGTTTTCTTCATCACCACGGCAACGGGCTTCTTCTCTTCCTTCCAGCTTTTTATGTGTTCTGCATCGCGCTCTCGCCCTCCCCGTCGTTCTTTTCTCTCGACGATCTGCTTTATAAAGGCCTTTTTCCGAACCGGCGTCTCCTCGACTACCACCGAAACGGGGCGTTTGCGCTTCTTTGCCGCTTCTTCTCTCGCTTCCTTTTCCTCGGCCGTCTCCTTCTTTTCGGCGCCTTCTTGTTGCTTTACTTCCGGAGGTGTTTTCACCTCCGCCGATTTCTTTAATTCCGCGACAGGAGTCGCCGTCGCTTTCTCTTCCTGAAGCGGCTCAACCGCAGGCGCCCCTTCTTCCTTTTCAAGCACCGGCTGCGCCTCTTCGACCGGAGCTTCCTCCTGTTTCGACACACCCTCTTCCAACTTTTCTTCGGCCGGCATTTCACCGGGCGCCGCCTCTTGCGGGAGCACCGCAGCGTCCACTTCCCCTTTCGCCTCTTCCTGTTCCTTTTTCGTCTCAGGAGGGCTCTCTTTCTCTGATGGCGGCCTTTCCTTCTCCGGCAGCATCTTCTCTTCGGCCGGAGGAAAAGGTTTCTCACTTTTCGCTTCTTCCACCGGCTGAAACACCGCCTCTTCCTGTTCCGGTGTTCCGGGTTCCACCGCCTCCGGAGAAATTTCCTTCCCGGCACGATCTCGAATCGCCCTGCGCCGTATAACGGTGGCCTTTACCCTTTTCTCGACAATCTTGTCACGCTCTCCCAGGGCAAGCTCGCGCCGCGCCCGCGCCACATCATCATCCTCGAGCGTGCTCGAGTGAGATTTCACCGCAATGCCGAGTTTTTCCAGACGGGCGATAAGATCTTTCGCGTCGATTTCAAGCTCTTTGGCCAATTCATACACTCTCGTTTTAGACATCCCGGAAACTCCTGCTCATACTGACGATAACAATCGGTGCAGTGATGCACTCCTTCACTTACATATCCGATCCCTTTGATTTACCTTTTTTCAATAACTTCGCGGCCTCAGCAATCCATTCTTCCGCTTTTTCTCCTGTGGCGCCGCCGGCGCCGCCGAGCAGATCAGGTTTTGCTGAAGCGACCATGGAAATATTTTTAAATCCCTCGTTATACAGCACCTCGGCGGTGTGCTCATCCAGACCCTCAATAGCCGCCAGCGCCTTGACGCCCTCTTCTTTCTGAGTCGCCACTGTTGTATCGTTTTTGACATCTATTTTCCATCCCGTAAGCCGTGCGGCAAGCCTCACGTTCTGTCCGTTCTTGCCGATTGCCAGCGACAGCTGATCATCGGGAACAACAACCTCGATGGAACGACCCTCTTCATCGATGATCACGCGATCTACCTTGGCAGGCGAAAGGGCACTGCACACATAGGCTACCGAATCTTCCGAATAGGGAACAATGTCAATCTTTTCTCCCCGCAACTCCTGCACCACTCCCTGGACCCTCGATCCCCTCATGCCGACACAGGCGCCCACGGGATCGATATCGCGGTCTTTCGTACGAACCGCTATTTTCGATCGATTTCCCGGCTCGCGCGCCACGCTGACGATTTCTATAAGTCCTTCGGATATTTCAGGTACTTCCAGATCGAAAAGCCCTTTCAGAAAACCGGGGTGAGTCCTGGAAAGTATAATCTGCGGGCCCTTTGATATCCTCTTTACATCATAGATATAGGCCCTGATTCTCTCTCCCCGGCGGAAAGCCTCTTTGTGAATCTGTTCCGACGTGGGAATTATGCCCTCGGTTCTCCCCAGGTTGACGATGATGTTTCCCCCTTCAAACCTCTGCACCGATCCGTTGACGAGACTTCCCTTCCGATCTTTGAACTCTTCGTAGATGTTGTCCCGCTCGGCATCCTTTACCTTCTGAATGATTATCTGCTTTGCCGTCTGCACGCCGATTCTTCCGAAGGTGTTTGTTTCTATTTTCATGCCGAGGCTGTCGCCCAGTTCAGCGTCCTCGTCCAGGGTTGCCCTCGCCTCTTCCAGCGACATCTGGGTGTCCGGATTTACTACCGTATTCACGACTGTTTTAAACTGAAAAACCTCTACCTCGCCCGCCTCATCGTTGTAGGCGGCCTCCAGGTCCAGGTCCTGCCCCATCTTTTTCCTTGCAGCAGTCAGCACGGCCGTTTCCAGCGCATCGATTATTATTTCCTTATCGATCCCCTTTTCTTTTCCCATAAGTTCGATAAGACGCTTCAAGTCTGGCAACATTGAATTTTTTCCTCCGCCTTATAAATCATACTGAAGGTGTGCCTTGGCCACAACCCTTCGAGGTATGCGAAATGTAGTTCCATCCACTTCCAGGACAATCGTTTTTTGCCCTTCTTCATCGACATATTCGACGAGACGGCCGCTGAAGTTCTTTCTCCCCTCCAAGGGTTCGCGTGTCTTGATTTTCACCGTTGATCCCCTGTATTTGAGGAAATCCCTGTCTCGAGAGAGGGGACGATCGAGGCCGGGCGAAGACACCTCGAGATCATAGGGTCCGGGAGGAACATCGTACACAGAAAGAATATCGCCGATTTCGCCGCTCACCGTGGCACAATCGTCAATTGTCACACCCTTTTCACAATCTATATATGCCCGCACCAGCCAGCGGACCTTGCCTCTCTGGCATTCGAGTTCTATCAGTTCAAAACCCGCCGCTTCTATTGCCGGCTCGATCATTTCCCATATTGTATCCCGATATGTAAGAGATGTCATAGATATATACCATCAAACTAAAAAAGTGGGCGGCGCCCACTTTTTAATCAAGTGAATTTCTTGACGAAACCCCTATCATAAAAGCATCGCTATTGCAACGTAAAAAAATGGAGCGGGCGACCGGGATCGAACCGGCGACGTCCAGCTTGGGAAGCTGACATTCTACCGCTGAATTACGCCCGCTTGTTTTCATCCGTTTTAACAGCGGGGGCTATTTATGAATAATCAAGAGGTTTTGTCAAGCCTTTTTTGATGCTCCGGAAGAGGAACGGGCTGTGAAAAACGTATTCTTAGGATCCCCGTTTCTCTTTCCCCTGCATGCGTTTTTCAACCGAACGTGCATGCGCATCGAGCCCCTCAAGAGTGGCAAATCGAAGGGCCGCCCCGCCGAATCGTTCCATGGATTCCGCAGAAAAAGAAAGTACGCTGGTTCTTTTCACAAAGTCATAGACCCCCAGAGGAGAAGAAAAGCGAGCCGTTCCCGCCGTGGGGAGGATATGGTTGGGACCTGCGATGTAATCTCCTACCGCCTCGGGTGTGCGACAGCCCAGAAATACCGCACCGGCGTTTTTAATTTTGCCGAGCATTTCCCGGGGATTCTCCACCATCAGTTCCAGGTGCTCAGGAGCTAATCGATTTGCGAGCGCAACCGCTTCATCCATGTCCCGGGTCACCACGATTCCGCCATACCCTTCCAGAGACTGCGCGGCAATCGATTCCCTGGGAAGCTCCCGCAACTGCTGATCGATTTCAGCGGCAACCGCCCGGGCAACCTCCTTTTCCGGCGTCAACAACACGGCGCCGGCCAGTTCGTCATGCTCCGCCTGTGACAGGAGATCGGCGGCCACATAGGCCGCGGGCGCCGATGCATCGGCGATGATCACGATTTCGCTGGGCCCGGCGATCATATCGATTCCCACGGCGCCGAAGACCATGCGTTTTGCCGTTGCCACATAGATATTGCCCGGACCGACGATCTTATCGACCCGGGGAATCGACGCCGTTCCGTAGGCAAAGGCGGCAATTGCCTGTGCACCGCCAATTCTGAAAATCTGATCGACTCCCGCCACCTGGGCGGCTGCAACAATAAGCGGATCGATGCCCCCCGCCTTTTCTGGCGTGGCGAGAAATATCTTTTCCACTCCCGCTACACGGGCGGGAATTGCCGCCATAAGGACCGTCGAGGGATAGGGGGCCCTTCCGCCGGGCGCATAGACACAGACCCGTTCCAGCGGACGCACCAGCTGTCCCAGTTCCGTTCCCTCCTCATCGACGGTAAACCATGAATTGATCGTCTGAGACCGATGAAATCGTTCGATCCTGTCCGCCGCCAACTGCAATAGATTCATATTCGCGGGATCGACGCGACGGCATGCGTCCTCCCGCTCTTCGTCGGTAAGCGCAACGGTGCGTTCATCGAGCGTTATACCATCGAAGCGCGCGACATACTCAAACAGCGCCTTGTCTCCCTCTGCGGCCACATTGCGCAGAACGTCGCTGACGATCTCCATAATCTTACTGTCAAAGGTCTCGCCTCTTCCTGTGATGCGCTGCAGTTCCCCCTGGAATTCCGGTGAACCCGATTCTATGATCTTCATGTTATTCCCGCACCCTCCTGATACGCGCTCCCAGGCCGGCAAGCTTTTTTTCTATCCCCTCATAGCCGCGATCGAGATGATATACTCGTGAAAGCTCGGTGGTCCCTTCCGCCACAAGTCCCGCAAGGACAAGCGATGCGGAAGCCCGAAGATCGGTCGCCATTACCGGTGCCCCTCTCAGCCGTTCCACTCCCTTTACCACCGCCCGGTTTCCCTCGATCAGAATATCAGCACCCATTCTCATTAGCTCGTTGACGTGCATGAATCTGTTTTCGAAGACCGTTTCCCGGATCACACTGATGCCCTGCGCCCCCGTCATGAGCACCATCATCTGGGCCTGGAGATCCGTGGGAAACCCCGGATAGGGAAGGGTAGTAATATCGACGCCCTGCACCCTCCCTGTTCTTGAAACCCTGAGCCCCCCGTCGGCGTCATCGATAGACACGCCGGCTTCACGAAGTTTCGTGATAAGCGCCTCAAGGTGCGTCGATTCCGCCCCTCGCAGCAGCACTTCCCCGCCGGTTAACGCCGCAGCGATCATGTAGGTTCCCGCTTCCACGCGATCGGGGATAACCCGGGCCTCGACGGGATGAAGAGACGCCACTCCCTCGATGGTAATCAGATCGGTGCCGGCGCCGCGAATTTTTGCACCCATGCCGTTCAGCACAGTCGCCAGATTTACGACCTCCGGCTCGCGCGCCGCATTTTCCAGCACCGTCGTCCCTTTGGCCAGCACCGCGGCCATCATTATATTTTCCGTGCCTGTCACTGTGGAGATATCAAAATAGATCGTAGTCCCCCGAAGACTGTCACATTTCGCCTCCACATACCCGTCGCGAATATCAATCTCGGCGCCGAGGGCCCGAAGGGCCTTCAGGTGCAGATTCACGGGGCGGGCACCTATGGCGCATCCCCCTGGCAGCGATACCCGCGCCCGGCCCATTCTGGCCACGAGCGGTCCCAGTACGAGTATGGATGCGCGCATCGTCTTGACGAGATCATAGGAGGCCAGACCGCTTTTTATATCGCCCCCGTTGATCCGCAACGGATCACCCTCTTCCACCTCCGCACCGAGACTGACCAGCAGTTTCTTTATTGTGCGCACATCCACCAGATCGGGGATATTATGAAAGGTACACCATCCGTCGGCCAGAAGCGATGCGGCGAGAATGGGCAAGGCCGCATTCTTCGCACCGCTGACCTCGATTTCACCGGCGAGTTCCCGACCACCCTCTATGATAATTGTATCCACCCCGCGCCTCCTTTTGCCGAACTACAGCCCCTTAAGCGCCTCCGTCTGATAGTGCGTCATGAGCGCCTCAACGATGGGCGCTATGTTGCCGTCAAGAATGTCATTCAGGTTGTACAGGGTAAGCCCTATGCGATGATCGGTCACTCTTCCCTGAGGGAAATTATAGGTCCTGATCCGCTGGCTTCTGTCGCCGCTTCCCACCTGTTTTTTCCTTGTTTCCGATATCTCCGCCGCCTGTTCCGCCTCGACCTGGTCGAGGAGCCTCGCTTTCAAAACCTTGAGCGCCTTGGCCTTATTTTTATGCTGTGATTTTTCGTCCTGGCAGGTCACCACCATCCCTGTGGGCAGGTGCGTGATTCTAACGGCTGAATCGGTGGTATTGACGCTCTGCCCGCCATGTCCGGTGGAGCGGTACACATCGATGCGCAGATCATTGGGATCGATCGTCACTTCCACATCCTCCGCCTCGGGAAGCACCGCAACCGTCACTGCGGACGTGTGAATTCTTCCCTGTGCTTCCGTAACCGGCACCCTCTGGACGCGATGCACGCCGCTTTCATATTTTAATTTGCTGTAGGCGCCCAGACCTTCCATCTGCACGATAACTTCTTTGAAGCCCCCCATGCCGCCGGACCAGCTTGTACTGATCACTTCCGTCTTCCAGCCGCACCGTTCCGCATACATCGAGTACATGCGAAAGAGGTCGGCGGCAAAGAGGGCGGCTTCTTCACCTCCGGTGCCTGCCCGAATTTCCAGAAACACATTCCGCTCATCATTGGGATCCTTGGGAAGGAGAAGAAATTTCAGCCTCCTTTCCAGCCTGTCGAGTTTTTCCTCGAGCTGCACCAGTTCCTCCGATGCCAGTGCGCGAATCTCCGGGTCCGCCTCTTTCAGCAGCGCGTTATTTTCATCGATCTGGTCCCTTGTTTTTTCATGATCTCTGAAGGTTTCGATCACTTCGGAAAGATCGGAATGTTCCTTGGCGTAGCGCTGATACCGGCTGAAATTTCCGATCACCGATTGCTCGCTCAGCAGCGCTTCCAGTTCGTCGTAGCGCGTCTCTATTTCTTTCAGCTTGTCAAGCATGGAAACGTATCACAATCTCTAGAACACTGATGACCTTGGGGAATTATACACAAGGAGAACCCTGCGGGCGCAGGATGAAAACCGCGAAGCACCACACTCCGGGAGCATGCCGCTACGGTGCGTGACATCTTCCAGGCAGTGCGACTACTTTCCCCGCCTCTGAGTTTCGATTCCGGCGTATTTCTGTTTAAATTTCTCTACCCTTCCGGCTACATCCATAATTTTCTGCTTGCCGGTCATGAAGGGATGACACTTGGAGCAAATTTCAACCTTGATTTCCGGTCTCGTCGAGCGTGTTTCAAAGACATTGCCGCATACGCAGGTGACTGTCGCTTTTTTATATTCCGGGTGAATATCTTTTTTCATGACGATCTCTTTCTCTGTCCTTTCTTAGAAAGCGAAGGATTATATTAATATTTTCGTAAAAATCAAGCTATTTTTCTTTTGCCCTTGCCCTGCCCGTCTCACTGATTCATGGCATCGAAAAACTCTACGTTGGTTTCGGTTCTCTTAATTCTGTCAATGATAAACTCCATTGCATCAACGGGATTCATTTCCTGAAGCAGCCTTCTCAGTATCCACACTCTATTCAGGTGTTCTTTGGGAATCAGCATTTCTTCTTTTCGCGTACCCGAACGGATCAAGTCGAAGGCGGGAAAAACGCGCCTGTCGGCAATTCTCCGATCGAGGTGGAGCTCCATGTTGCCCGTGCCCTTGAATTCTTCGAAGATAACTTCATCCATGCGGCTTCCCGTATCGATAAGGGCCGTGGAAATGATGGTAAGGCTTCCTCCCTGCTCTATGTTCCGGGCGGCGCCGAAAAACCTCTTCGGTTTATGCAGGGCATTGGAGTCAACGCCACCGGACAGCACCTTGCCGCTGGGCGGCACGACGGTGTTGTAGGCGCGGGCCAGCCTGGTAATGCTGTCAAGGAGGATCACTACGTCCTTTTTGTGCTCTACCAGCCGTTTGGCCTTTTCTATGACCATCTCGGCAACCTGGACGTGTCGCGCCGCCGTTTCGTCAAAGGTCGAAGCAATCACTTCCCCGCTGACGCTGCGTTCCATATCGGTGACCTCTTCGGGCCGTTCATCGATGAGCAGCACCATAAGCGTCACTTCTTCATGTTTGGCGGTGATGCTGTTGGCGATATCTTTCAGGAGGACCGTTTTCCCGGCCCGCGGCGGCGAGACGATCAGACCGCGCTGCCCTTTGCCGATAGGAGTGAAAATGTCCATGATTCGCGTCGAATAGTTTTCGCTGTCCGACTCGAGATTGAGCTTTTCATCGGGATAGAGGGGGGTAAGATTGTCGAAAAGTATTTTGTCCTTGGCCATTTCGGGCGTTTCGAAATTCACCAGGTTGACTTTGAGAAGAGCAAAATATTTTTCACCCTCTTTGGGGGGCCGTATTTCGCCGGAAACGGTATCACCCGTTTTAAGGCCGAATCTTCGAATCTGTGACGGAGAAATGTAAATATCGTCGGGGCCGGGCAAGTAGTTGTAATCAACGGATCTCAGGAATCCGAATCCGTCGGGCAACGTTTCCAGTACGCCTTCTCCCGTGATGAAGCCGTTTTTCTCCGACTGGTACTGGAGAATCGAGAAGATGAGATCCTGCCTTCTCATCCCGCTTGCATCGGGGACATTTAACTCCTTGGCAAGGTGATTCAGTTCCCCTATGGAGTGTTTTTTTAATTCTGAAATGTTCATACCCTCTTCCTTACGTAGTATACTTCCCCGCCCTGATATCGCGTCACGCCCTTTATGCGTTCAGAGAACGGAGATGGTCTTTTTTTATTGTCTCCTGCGAATTTGAACCGGCCTGTACCATTTAACCGGCACCAGCCACCATTGAAAATTCGGGAAACCGGATTTTAAGAACACACATTGATTTTTGATAACAATTCTCATCGACTGGGGTTAAAATCAGTGGATTAAGACCCTGTTACATCCACTTGCAAAGGAAAGTGCAGAATTGCTGAAAAAAATTTTTCCTCTCTTCAACGATAATCATTATGCTTTACGGACACTATTTTCTCGGTAATTAACGTGAACTCCCGGCGTACTTACTTGGGAAGGATGTGGCGTACACGTATTTTCGACGGTGATTAATATATATGAAGTCCGACCCTTGTGTCAAGACAATTCTCAAACAATTTGTGCCATTTGAATAGAATCCGCAAAATCAGCTCCTGTTCGCGCAAACCCTTTATTTTCTCATGATGAAGCTCAGTTGCCTTCCGGTGGTCCCCTCGGCCCTGTATGAGAAAAAAAGGTCCTTTCGGCAGGCGGTGCAAAGGGAGATCAATGCGATGTGTTCATCGAGAATGCCCGCGCCGATCAACTGAAGGCGATTGGCCTCGCCCAGATCAAGCGTCCATGCCCCCTGATTCCGGCCTGCGGCAAAGACCGATTCAGACCACCGGTGTCTTCTCATTGCCTGAAACACGGGAAGATCCACCTCATAGCAGCATGGCCCTATGGCGGGTCCAATCACTGCATACATGCCGGAAGGATCGGAGGAGAAGAAACGGATAAAGGACCGGACAGCGTGCACCGCAATTTCCCCGGCAGTCCCTCGCCATCCCGCATGAATTGCCCCGATTGCCCCGTTCACAGGATCGAAAAGCAGTAAGGGCGCACAATCGGCCGTTCGCACACCCAGGGCGAGTCCGCGGCGGGTGGTGATTATGCCGTCACAGAACACTTCCCCTCGTGGAATCGCTTCATATTCCGAATCGTTCAGCACGAAAATGTCAGTGCCGTGGACCTGTGTTGCTGTAAATAAACAGTCGGGGTCCAAATGGAAATGCGCTGCATAGGCGTGCAGATCATCTCCTGCCCATCGAGTACCGAAGGCATGCACTACGTCATCAAAGACATCGAGAATCCTCGATCGGATACCGTGAGTTGTTCCACAGGGCGCTGTCTCGCTCATATCATTGCCCGGTTTGAGACGGCGCGCCGACTCTGAGCGCGTCCAGGACGCCGCGCATATCGGCGGGCAGGGGCGCTCTGCAGGTAACGGCCGTTCCGTAGTGAGGATGACGAAAACTCAGATATCCCGCATGAAGCGCCTGCCTTCCTATGACCGAAAGCGCCGTGCGCACTCTTTGATCGGCAATCATGGCTATTCTTTTTTTCGCACCGCCGTATTCCGGGTCTCCCACAAGGGGATGCCCGATCGCGCTCAGATGGACCCGTATCTGGTGAGTTCTTCCTGTTTCGATGCGCGCATCGAGAAAGGTCACGCCATGAAACCGTTCTCGAACCGTCCACCTCGTAAGCGCCGTCTTCCCTTGTCTGCTTGAGGTGGACATTTTTTTTCGATCGACGGGATGCCGTCCGATAGCGGCATTGATTACTCCTTCATTCTGACGCATGACGCCATGGACAATCGCCTGATATATCTTGGTTACGCGCCGTTCTTTAAACTGATCGGCTAAATGCCGGTGAATGCTGTCTTTTTTGGCAACTACGATAAGGCCCGACGTATCTTTGTCGAGGCGATGGACAATGCCCGGCCGTACATAGCCCCCGATTCCGGAGAGATCGTCGCAATGGGCCAGCAGTGCATTGACGAGAGTGCCCCCGGGATTTCCCGCCCCGGGATGTACGACCATGCCGGCGGGCTTGTCTATCACCACGAGAAACTCGTCTTCGAAGACAACCGCAAGGGGAATCTCTTCCGGCTTGAGGTCCCAGGGCCTGGGCGGCTCTATGGCAACCTTCACCCTGTCGCCCACCCTGAGATGATAGCCCGGCTTTACGGAGGCCTCATTGACGCTGACTCGTCCCTGGTCGATCGCCCGCTTTATCTGGGATCGCGAAAGATTGAGATCCCCCGCGGCGAGATAGAGATCCAGCCGAATTCCCCCCTCACTTTCTCCAATGGCATAACGATGGATTGTTTCTTCAGCCCTTGTCATGACCTTCTATCCTGACCGTTTCTCTTCAGGGAGTATCCAAGGAAGAGGGCACGCGCTGTTCCTGGACGAGTGCGGTAAAGCCCTCCACGACAAGAGGGATTTCATCATCGGAAATCGTGCGCGGATCAAGGAGCACCTCTTCGTCATAGATCCTTCCCACAATGGGTACGGGAAGTCGGCGAAGCCTTGCCTCGAGCCTGTTCGCCGAAAGGTGTTCCGCCCTGATCGCGACGACCACAGTCGGAAATTCCTGGGTGGGAAGCGATCCGCCTCCGGCGAGGGAGGCCCCTTTTTTCAGCGCAAAGGTGAACCGGCCATCGTGAAGTGCCTCAAGACGGGCCTGCAGCATTTCAGCCCGCCCCTGAATCTCTGCGAGAGGCGCCGTGAGGGCGTGAAGAACACGAAGATGCAGGGGCGCCTCTTCGATAAGGAGGTACTGTTTCAGGGTGGCCTCCAGTGCAGCCAGTGTCAGCTTGTCGATCCGAAGGGCCCGGTTAAGCGGATTCTTCTTTATTTTCAAAAGGATTTCCTCTCTTCCCACAATGATCCCCGCCTGGGGGCCGCCCAGCAGTTTGTCGCCGCTGAAGGTCACCACGTCCACACCTGAGCGGACCACTTCCTGCACCGTCGGTTCGTGAACGAGCCCGAACTGCTCGAGATCGATAAAACAGCCGCTGCCGAGATCGTTCATTACGGGAATTCCCCGCTGTCTTCCCAGCTCGACCAGGGTCCGGGATTCCACCTCTTCGGTAAATCCGACGGTCCTGAAATTGCTGGTATGCACCTTCAGAATAATACCTGTGGCGTCGCTGACGGCATTTACGTAATCGGACAAATGCGTTCTGTTCGTGGTGCCTGTTTCTACGAGGATGGACCCGCTTTTCTGCATTACCTCGGGAATGCGGAACTCCCCTCCGATCTCGATCAGTTCCCCCCGGGATACAATGGCTTCTTTTCCTTCGGCCAGGGTGTTGAGCACAAGCAGCACGGCGGCGGCATTATTGTTCACCACAAGGGCATCCTCAGCGCCGGTCAGCGCGCAGAGCATATCCCGCACGTGATCGTACCGCAGACCCCGTGCGCCCTCTTCAAGATCGAATTCCAGATTCGAATAGCCTGCACTTACCGAAGCGACTTGTTCCAGAGCCTCTTCGCAGAGCGGCGCCCTTCCCAGGTTGGTATGGAGAATAATTCCTGTGGCATTCACCACCCTTCGAAGACTGCGGCCGGCAAGTTTTTCGAGGCGTGCCCTTGCCAGTGCGGCAGCGCCCTCGGCAGAGGGATGCGGGACAGAACCCCTTTTTGCCTTCATAATGGCCCCCCGCATCCGGTCCACTGCCGACCGGCAGGCTTCCACGACGAGATGCCGGGGAAACCTTTCGGCCAGATCGGTCCCCTCCAAAAGGCGAATCACCTCATCCATCTTCGGCAGCAATCGCAACGCCTCTTGTGTGTCATTCTTCATGGCAGCCTCACATTCCCTGACTGTTGCGGCAAAAATCCCGAAAGTTGTTTACGGCAGTGAAAAATTCACGCATCATCACTACCCAGTAGTACCGGCCCCGTGCCGTAAGGTGGAACGCACCGCGGCGGTAGCGCAGCCCCCCCGCCAGAACAAAGGGGGCGATATCGCCGATCAAGAGCACAATCGATGCGGGACCGTACTTTTCGAGCAGCGATCGAAGGGGAAGGGTACAACCAAAGAGCTTCATCATAAAATCGTAGCGAATCAATTCCCTTCTTTTAAAGGTGCGCGACGCCATCAGGGGCAGTGCACCCCCTTCGAGGCGATCGATATATTCCTGAATGCCGAAGGTATTGGCGTAGCACCTTCCCTTCATGTAGCCGATGGACCCGCTTCCCAACCCGGCATACTCATCGTAATCGACGATATACTCATCGATCATGGCATTCTTCCTTGAAAAACACCAGGCCGACGAAAACCGGTATTCCGGCACAAGGCGAGCGACGATCTGGGCATAGAAACGCCTTTCCCGCCCGTAATCAACTCTCCCCAAAGCCCGCGTCACGTCTTTCTTCGTCGAATCCGACACCATCAGCGGGTAATAGGTCACCTGGTCCACCCCCGTTGCCGCCAGTATATCGAGATCGGCGGCGAGCGAGGCCTCGGTCTGGCTCGGAAAATTGAAGATCATATCGGCGTTCAGTGTATCGAAGCACCCGAGGGTTTTGCGCAACTGCGCGGCAATGGAGGCGCCGTCGCCGTACTTGTGATATCGGCCCATCGCCTTGAGAAGGCTGTCGTCAAAACTTTGTATCCCCACGGAAAGCCGGTTGGTTCCCGCCCGCTTGAGTATGGCTATATTGTCTCCGGTCAGATGATTGGGATTCGTTTCGACGGAGATTTCCCGAATTGAAAAGACCCGTCGTACCTGCGCAAGGGTCTCTTCAAGCTCGTCGATCAGGATCGTCGGGGTGCCCCCGCCGACGTAGACGCCGCCAAAATCGTAGCCCAATCGTTCGTAGAGCGATATTTCCCTCCGCAGGGCCTTGAAATAGTTTCGGCACAGGGTCTCTTCAAAGGGAACTCGATTGAAGGAGCAATAGGGGCAAAGACTTTCGCAAAAGGGAACATGAAGGTACAAAAGTCGCAGAGGTTCGCCGTCTCCCCGTTCTATGCAGGGAGATTCTCCATCCCCGAAAGTCATGGCGCGGGAAAACTCCCGCCGCGCCGCCCGTGTTATCAGTTCGCCAAGCACCTCTATATCCTCTCCCGCACTGCTCTTCCCTCCTGCAACCCCTTCGCTGTTTTCACCTCTACTATCAAGATTGCACATAATATTCAACATGATTGAAATATGCACCCTCTAGTGATATACTCGGTGGCATAAAAATTTTCGATGGAGTAGAACATGCCGTCACACAAAACATGGCGCCTCTGGGCAGATAATCAGATAAATGAAGAGGAATCGAAGCTGCTGAGAAGGAAGGCTGCCGAGCTTCCCCTGCCGTTCACCGCGAAAGACAAGGAAGACATCGACACACTGATCGATGCCTTCTGCAGTCGTGACGACGCCGCCGGTCTTGCGGCGCCGCAGATTGGAATCAGCAAAAAAATCATTGTGTTCCGAAGCAAAAACCTCAACAATCGAACACCGCTTTCTAAAGACGGCGACGACTTTGAGGTGCTGATCAATCCCCGCATCACCCAGACCAGAGGAGATACCGAAAAGGACAGTGAAGGCTGCCTTTCCTGCCCTTCCATCACCGTCGACGTGGTGCGTTCCACATCCATCAAGGTAAAGGGCCTGGACCGGGAAGGGCGGAAAATCAACAAGCGCTACACGGGCTACCTTGCCCGCGTGGTCCAGCACGAAATCGATCATCTCGAGGGGACGCTTATTATCGACAGGGGCACGACCATCTATTATCCCAAAGATCAAAAGGATTTCTTCGATAAGATTTTTTCCGAAAAATAGGAGCATTATACAGGACGACATCTATGAAACACGCAGAAGGACTTACCGCGGAACAGATGGAGCGCTACGCCGACGTACTGCTCTGGGGCCTCCGCACGTCACGCACCCGGCCCTTCAAGGCCGGCGACATCGTCACACTCCGGTTCGATCATGCGGCGCTTCCCTTGGCAGAAGTCGTCTACGGCCACCTTCTGGACAGGAAACTGCATGCAATTCCGCGCATGACACTGACGTCACGCATGGAATTTGATTTTTACGACAAGGCCTCCAGGGGACAGATTATCTTCCAACCCCCGGGCGACCGGGAGCTTATCGATTCCCTAAACGGCAGCATCTATCTTCATGCCCCTGAATCGCTCACCCACCTTGCCTCGGTGGACCCCAAAAAGATCGGCGCCGCTCTGGTGGCACGAAAACCGCTGAGGGAACGACTTGTCGCGCGCGAGGAGGAGGGACGCTACGGCTGGACCCTGTGCACATATCCCACAGAGGAACTGGCGCGGCAGGCGAGACTTTCCTTTGCTGAATATTCACGGCAGATCATAAAGGCCTGTTTTCTCGACCATGAAAACCCCCTGTCCCAATGGGCACAGGTGTACAAAAAGGCCGGCGCCATTAAAAGGTGGCTGAACAGCCTCGATATTCAGTCGATTCATCTTGAGTCGGCTGGCGCGGATCTTTGGGTCACTGAGGGAAAAGAGCGAAAGTGGATCGGTGTTTCCGGCCACAACATCCCAAGCTTCGAAATTTTTGTTTCTCCCGACTGGCGCGGAACCCGTGGCGTCTTTTATGCAGACCAGCCTTCCTTCAGAAGCGGCAATTACGTCAAAGGCGTGCGGCTCGAATTTGAAAGGGGGTCAGTGGTCAACGTCACGGCGGAAGAGGGGGAAAATTTCGTCAAACAACAAATCGCCATGGATCGCGGCGCCGGCCGGGTAGGAGAATTTTCACTCACCGACAGGCGCTTTTCAAGAATCGACACCTTCATGGCCGATACGCTTTTCGATGAAAATCACGGTGGGCGTTACGGGAACTGTCACATCGCCCTTGGATCTTCCTACTCGGACACTTACGCAGGCGATCCCGGAGAGCTAACGAAAGAACGAAAACGGGCCCTGGGATTCAACGACTCCGCACTCCACTGGGACCTGGTCAACACCGAGGACAAACGGATCACGGCGAAACTTACAGGCGGCGGCAGTATCACCATATATGAAAAGGGCATTTTCTGCTGTTAGAACAAGGAAGCCGCCTCAGGGCATTCCAATCTTCTTCTGTTGACTGAAGAATATTTTTTGCTATACTGAAGCTGTCCGAATGTAACGTGGTTTTTCTTTTTTTCTGATCTTCCTGTTCGTGATATCGATCGTGGGTAATCGGGGCGCGGAGAGACTGTCTCTCCGCAGCGAGAAGCAACCGTTTACGGAGGGGACATGGAAAAGCTCGACGAGAAGGGGTCGCATGGTGTAATCAGGGAAGTAAGGAGCGTGTTTGTGGAGCGGAGAAAGCAGCGTCGGGACCGCCGGGAAGATGATCAAAAAATGAGAATTATTCTCGAAGGTTCTCCCATACCGACTTTCGTTATCACGAAAGAGCACAGAATAATATACTGGAACAAGGCGATGGAAGCGCTGAGCGGGGTGAAAGCGGCGCAGCTTCCGAAGGCGGAATCTCCCTGGAAGCGTTTTTATTCCGACAGGCGACCTTCACTGGCCGACCTTATGGTCAATCAGCATATCGAGGATCTGGATCATTGGTACCCCGGCCGATGGCGTAAGTCCGATCTGAGCGATGAAGCCTATGAAATAACCGACTATTTTCCCCATTTGGGTGAGAAAGGAAAATGGCTTCGCTGTACCGCGGCAGTGCTGAGGGATGGGGAAGGCGAGCTTTTCGGCTCTATCGAAACACTGGAAGATATTACGGATCGGAGAAACGCCGAGGAGGCACTGAAAAATAGCGAAGAACGGCTCAAGGCCATCCTGGAGGGTTCCCCCATTCCGACCTTCGTCATTGGAACGGACCACAAGGTCATCTACTGGAACAGGGCGCTCGAAGAAATCAGTAAGATCAAGGCGGAAGAAATCAACGGCACAAGAAATCACTGGAAGGCCTTTTACAATGAGGAACGCCCCTGCATGGCCGACATTCTCGTGGAAGAACAAATCGAGGAAATCCCCCTCTGGTATGCGGAAAATTATACAAAATCAAAGTTGATTGACGAGGCCTGCGAAGGAACGGATTTTTTTCCGGCCATGGGAGATACGGGGAAATGGCTACGCTTCACCGCGGCTGTGCTGAGGGATTCCGAAGGAATGTTGTTGGGCGCCATGGAAACACTGGAAGATATTACGGGAAGAAAACTTGCCGAGGAAGCCCTGAGAGCGAACGAAAAAAAATACCGGACCCTCAGTATTACCGATGGACTGACGAAACTCTTCAACGGGCGCTACTTTTATCAACAGCTGCGCACTGAAATTGAACGGTCCAATCGATATCATCACCCGCTGACGCTGCTCTTTCTCGACATTGACAACTTCAAAAACTATAACGACACCTACGGACATCTGGAAGGGGATGAAGTGCTTGTACGGCTCGGCGAGGTCATGCTGCAGTGCCTTCGGAAAACAGATCTGGCCTTTCGTTTCGGCGGAGAGGAATTTACGGCGATTCTTCCGGAAACGGAGGGGGAGGCAGCCGTGGTGCTTGCCCAGCGGATACGGAAAGAATTCAGGAGGGAACGATTTTACCCCCAGGGGGATGATGTGGTTCAGGTCACCGTGAGCATAGGCGTTGCGCAATATACCTTCGAAGAACAGTTTTCCAGCTTTCTCAAACGGGCCGATAAAAATATGTATCGTGCCAAGCAAGAGGGAAAGGACCGCGTTTTTTTCGATCAGGACGCACCTGATCCCGTAGCGCCCGAAGGGAGTTGACGCCCTTTCGTCCCTTGATTTCAGCAGAGATTAGAAAGGAGACCACTCACTGCTCTTGGCGAAGCTTTTCCGCCAGATCCTCGAGGATTGCGTCAAACTGGCGCCTCATGTCGATCATCTGCCGGCGCATCCTCAAAATGATATCAACCCCCGAAAGGTTGACCTCAAAATCGTCTACGAGAATCTTCACAAGGCGCAGCGTATCCATCTCATCGGACCGGTAGCCGCGCTCCGTTGCGTCTTCGGCCACACAGGGGCAGACGATATCCTCTTCTTCAAGGTCGGATAGAAACCCCCTTTCCACCTCGAAGATCTCAATTACTTCCGATATGGTCCAAAACTCCTTGGTCATGCCTTACAACCTGATTGTTTGTCGAAGATCTTCCTTGTAATAGCGGTCCATTACCTTTGCCGCTTCAATCACCGCCTCATCGTCGGCTTCGGGAACCTTCACCACCAGCCGAACCAGCAAATCGCCCTGCACCTTCGTTTTGAGGTTTCTGGCGCCCTTCCCCTTTGCCCTGAGCACTTTTCCGTTCTGGCTTTTGGGTGGAATTTTCAGCTTGATATCGCCATCGACGGTGGGCACGGTCACTGTGGCGCCGACCAGTGCTTCCCGAACCGAGATGGGAACATCCATGTAAATATCATCCCCTTTTCTCTTCAGGAAGGGGTGGGATGTCACATGAATAATCAGATAGAGGTCTCCCGACGGTCCCCCCTTCGCCCCCGGCTCTCCTTTTCCGGTCACTCTGATTCGCGATCCTTCGCTTACTCCGGGCGGGATAGTCACGCGAATTTTCTCCGTGCCCCGCAGGGTCCCCGTACCGCTGCAGACAGTGCAGGGCTTTCCCACACGGCCATGTCCGTTGCAGTGGGGGCAGACCTGTGTGAAATGGATCGGTCCTTCGGCCACGTTGAGCCGTCCTGATCCTTCACAGGCTTCACAGGGGATCAGCTTTGTACCCGGCTCGTTCCCCGAACCGTTACAGTGGGTACAGGAAGTCGGTTTTTCCATGGACAGGTCCGTTTTCATTCCCCGCAACGACGAGAGAAAGTCGATGGTCATCTCATACTCCACGTCTCTCCCCTGGGTCGAACGCTCTTGCGACGAGGTGCGCCGAAATCCGCCAGCGCCGAAGAGATCGCCGAATATGTCCTCGTAGCTGTGATAGCGGCCGAACTCCTGCTCATGGCCGCCGCCCGTTCTTCCGCCTGCCGACTGCCATTCTTTGTACTGCCGCATTTGATCGGCATCAAATCCTGGCTGCAGCCCCTCTTCTCCGAATTCATCGTAAAGCTTTTTCTTCTCGGCATTTCCCAGGCATTCATAGGCACGGGACACTTCTTTGAACTGTTGTTCCGCCTTTTTGTCCCCCGGATTGAGATCGGGGTGGAGCTTTCGCGCCAGCTTCCTGTAGGCCTTCTTTATATCACTCTCGGAGGCGTCCTTTTTTACTCCGAGAATTTCGTAAAAATCTTTCGCCATGTCGGCACCATTTATCCTTGTATGACATTAGACGACGCAGAATGTACCATCGATTCCGGCATTGAATCAAGAAAAATAGCCTCGAACCGTTTCTCACAGGCCGCCTGGGAAATATCCGTTGACCTAACCCGGCGCCCTGTGGCACAAGGGCAACAATGCCGGTTTCGTAAAAAGCTCTTCTATGCCGATTGATCGACATTATAATGGAGCGTAACTCACAGTGAGTTACACAGCGCACCGGGAATAAAAAACCAGATTTTCTCGCAAGGCGCGGGGGGCACTGAGGACAAATTGAAATAAACATTTGTTTTTCTCTGCATCACTGCGCCTCTGCGGGAGAAAAAGAATCAATACTAAAAAGTCCTAAAACGCATGACAGGAGTTTAGCATTATGCCCGACCCGCAAGATTTTACCCCCTATCTCCGTCACACCGACGCAATCGATTGCACAACCCCTGCCGTAATGGAATTTGCCCGTCAGGCTGCAGGGGAGTCAAAGAATGCAGAAGAAACGGCTACAAAACTCTTTTATGCCGTGCGCGACGGCATTCGGTACAATCCCTATGGCGTTGATCCCACACGCAACCGGTTCACCGCCGGCAGGGTACTTGCCAAAAGGGAGGGATTCTGCGTGGAGAAGGCGCTGCTGCTTGCAGCGGCGGCCCGCAGTCTTCACATACCCAGCAGGCTGGGCTTTGCCGATATCCGTAATCACCTGATACCCGATAAGATGAGAGAGTACATGAAAACGGACATCTTCGCCTATCACGGCTATGCGGAACTGTTTCTGGGCGGAAGATGGATCAAGGCCACACCCGCCTTCGATATAGCTCTCTGCGAACGGCAGGATATCCATCCCGTCGAGTTCAACGGGAAGGAAAATGCCGTCTTTCAGCAATATGACCGTCGAGGACGGTTGCATATCGAATATGTCTGCTATCACGGCACCTTTGAAGACCTGCCCCAGGACAAAATCATCGAGGGATTCAGAGTACACTACCCCTCATTTTTTGATGAAGAGGGACGTCTGACACTACAGCTTTAGTCAATATATACAGAGGAATACACAATTCCCTTTCTCATGGTGGTACTACGTTGTCAGTGCCCCTCCATCGATATAAATGGTATGTCCCGTGATATAGCTGGCGGCCTCCGATGCCAGGAACAGCACCGCCCCCACGATCTCTTCCGGTTCAGCGAGGCGTCCCATGGGGAGCAATGATTCCACATGTTTGGCGATATCGGGGTTCGACCAGATGGGCTTGCTGAAATCGGTGCGCGTCAAGCCGGGACCGACGGCATTGACGTGAATGCCGAAGGGGGCCCATTCCCGCGCCATGCACCGGGTGAGCATCTTGAGGGCCGCTTTACTGCACCCGTAGGCCGCCATCCCAAGCTCTGCCTTCTCGGCGCCCACGGTGGTGATATTGATGATGCTCCCGCCCTTCTGTTCCATCATGTGCTTCGCCACGGCGCGGCTTAAAAGCCAGACTGCCTTTACATTTGTATCGAATACCTTGTCCCACCCGTCTTCGCGGAGATCTATAAGGCTTCGCAAAAAGCTTCGGGCGGCATTGTTGACCAGGATATCTATTCTGCCGAAGGTCTGTATGGCTTCCGCCACAAGATTGTCCAGTTCGCTGTTCACCGTGAGATCCGTGACTACCGGGTGCGCCGTTCCCCCCGATGCGCGAATCTCGGCGGCCACAGAATCCAGCTGCTCTTTTGTCCTGCCGGCAATCACAACGGATGCGCCGGCTCCTGCAAGTCCCAAGGCAATGGCACGCCCGATTCCGCGGCCGCCGCCGGTCACGATTGCTGTTTTTCCCCCAAAATCAAAGGTCAGACTCATCAACCAATCCCTCCTTCCACAAGATGAACTAGCCGTGAAGAACGGCGAGTTTCGAAAAAAGTATAGTGAATGAAAGCCCCTCTGTCAATGTGCCAATTTTTGATTGTCAGTTCTTGCCGCTTGACTTTCACCACCGGGGTTCGTACCATAGGCGTCACACGCAAGGGCTTTTTCAAAAAAGAATAAAGGGGGGACAGTCTCGATGATAATCGATACGCACTATCATATGATGCACCGCCTCGGCAAAGGCACCGCAAGAGTCGTTGCGAAATGGACCTACGAAACGGGCAAGAAGCTCGGCATGAATCTCGATTTTGAGGAACTTGTTGAGCGGGCGCAGAAAGAGTTTGCCAGTCCTAACGGCGATCACCTGCTCAGGGTTATGGACAGTGCCGGTATCGATATTACTGTCTTCTGTGCGATGGATAACTCATCCATCAAGGCCGCCACCCTGGAAGTAGCCCGTGAAATCAACGAACAGACCGGCGCCATCGTAAAACATCATCCGGACCGGTTCATCGGACTTGCAGGCGTTGACCCGCGGCGTCCGGAAGCGCCCGATCTGCTTCGGCGCTGCTTTGACGAGTACGGATTGAAGGGGCTCAAACTTCACCCCGACCTCGGCTACTATCCGAATGGAGAGGACGCCTACCGTCTCTACGAAATCGTTCAGGAGGCCGGCGGCATCGTTCTGATTCACACGGGTCCCATCATACCGCCCGGCAAAGGGGGCACCTATGCCCACCCCCTGCTTCTCGACCCTCTAGCCGCCGATTTCCCCGACCTGACCGTAATCGCCGCGCATATGGGCCAGTATTGGTGGCGCGAATGGGCGGGTCTCGCCGCGCTACAGCCCCGCCTTTACGGTGACCTCGCCGAATGGCAGCTTATGGCAAAGCGAACGTTTCCTCTTTTCTGCCGGGAATTACGCGAAATAATCGACAAGGTAGGTGTGGAAAAGATTCTTTTCGGCTCCGATGGACCCGTCTTCGAGCCGGTAATCCCCGTAAAGGAGTTTATTCACATCCTTCAGACGCTTCCGGAACAGGCCTCCGGGGGAATTACCTTCACAAAAGAGGAAATCAACGCCATTTTAGGAGGAAACGCACAAAGAATGTTAGGCGATCTCATTGCCTGACGAAGATTCGAACCAAACGCGAAGTAAATGCCAAATAGGAGGTACCACATGTGGAATGCGTCAAAATGTGATTTTTGCGGAGACTGCCTGGTCAGATGTCAATACGTCGATTACGATAAAGCCAAGGCGGTCGAGGAAATTCAGCGTCTGATGGAAGGACAGCAGGCTGAAATCTTGAGTCAATGCGTCACCTGCTGCGCCTGTCGCGAATACTGCCCCACTGATGCCGATCCCTACGACCTGATTCTCCGTGCGCAGGAAAAATTCAAAGCATTTCCGATAAGCGAACAGGACGCCGCCATGTATGATCTGGCGTTTCAGCTGCCGACCGAAGTCATTTTGGGTGATAAGGACAAACCGGCCCTTTCCCTCTGTGTAATGGAAAGTCAGATCCCCCCGGGCGCCCTCGATGGACCGCTCTTCGAAGGGATGACCATTGTCAAGGGCGGCGACTATTTCTGCCTTATCGGGTATGTGCATGGAGGGATGGAAAGCCCCATTGAGGACCACGCCCAGTCATTTATCGACAACCTCGCAGCGCTCGGGAAGGATATTGTGTTTCTGCACGACGACTGCTATGCCATGGTAAAGGAAAAGGTAAAGGATTACGGTATTTCGGTCCCTTTTAACTACAGGCACATTTTTGAATATCTTCTTGACTACCTGAAAGAGCACCAGGACCGCATTAAAAAGCTCAATATAAAGGTTGCCTACCAGCGTCCTTGTGCATC
Source organism: Syntrophales bacterium (assembly GCA_963666365.2). GTDB lineage: Bacteria > Desulfobacterota > Syntrophia > Syntrophales > UBA2210 > JALNXD01. The sequence continues at coordinate 1,374,151 of CAXXNF010000001.1, read as the reverse complement.
CCGCTACACACCCGAAAAAGACGCCCTGCTCGATGAAATATTCGAGTTGATCGGTGCGGAACGACCGAAGCGAACCTATGAAGGGGAAAACGCCCTCTGCTGCACCGCGCCGATGGTTCGCATCGACAAGGAACACGCCAGAGAGTTCCAATTGAAAAACATCGACGATGCGATCGCCTGCGGGGCCGATGCCCTGATTACCCTCTGCCCCGTCTGTCACCGCATTCTGCGGCGCCCCACGTCGGAGCGGGGACTGAAGGAAATTTATATTACCGATCTCTGCCGGATGGCGCTGGGCGAAAAATCCTTTCCCGCATGATAGAAAATATGGTAGAAAGGGTCCCCTCGTTCACAGGGAAAGAAGCAGGGGCGGGGTACACACCCCGCCCGAATTTTTTCATGGAGTTTTTGTGTTTAAGATTGATCTTCATATTCACAGTGCCCTGGGAGGCGACTCTAATATACATCCGGAAGAGCTCGTTCCGGCGGCGCGGGCCGCAGGACTCGATGCGGTCTGCGTCACCGAGCACCATGACCATGCACTCAGCGCTCCCTTCGAGAAAATTGCGAAAGACACGGCATTCCCCATATTTCGCGGCATGGAATACCGGGCCGCAGACGGGCACCTTCTTATTTTCGGCGTCCCCGTAGGGCGCAGCGATATGATTTCGGGCCTTCCGATGCAGGGGGTTGCTGACTGGGTCCATACCCGGGGCGGCGTTGCGATTCCGGCCCATCCCTACCAGAAAGACATGGTCGGCGGATCGCTGGGCGACAAAGTGCTGGATCTCAAGGGACTCTATGCACTGGAAGCCGCAAACGGGAGCGTATCGGCCGATGGAAATCGCAGGGCTCGTGAGGCGGCCCACAAGATGGGAATCAGGGGCACCGGCGGTTCCGACGCCCACGGGCTTTTTACCGTAGGAAAGGCCTACACCCTTTTTTCCGTGCCGATTCGGAGCGAACGGGATTTGATCGACGCACTCCGCTGCGGTGAGTACTCCGCTCATTTCAATGGATCAACCTAGCGCATTCTCTTCTGCCAATATCTCCTTCCATCCTATCCTATTCACTTGACCAACGGATTATTTTTTATTACCCTGCTTCTTCAAAGGCATACCCTGCCTACACTAAAGGAGGAATCCCGCCATGCAGTCATTTCAGTACCGGTCCGCAAGGGAACTGGCCACGCTCATCGCGTCCAAAGAAATAAGCCCCCTGGAAGTAATGGAACATACGCTGCAACGGATTGAGCAGGTAAACCCAAAGCTGAACGCCTTCGTAGCGCTCGACGCCGATCGTGCCATGGATGAAGCGAAGGCCCTTACCGATTTGATTGCCCGCAAGGGGGCGCCGGGTCCTCTGGCGGGCATTCCCCTGGGAGTGAAAGACCTGGAAGATGTAAAGGGAATGGTGACCAGCTTCGGCTCCGTTCCCTTTAAGAATAATATCGCGACCGAAGATTCGGTGCAGGTGGCGCGCCTGCGCGAGGCCGGGGCCATCGTGGTGGGAAAAACAAACACGCCCGAGTTCGGTTCAACCGGTTTTACCAAAAACCGCCTTTTTGGAGTGACGCGCAATCCCTGGAACCTCGAAAAGACCCCCGGCGGATCAAGCGGCGGATCGGCCGCGGCGGTTGTGGCCGGCATGGTGCCTCTTGCCACCGGCTCCGATGGGGGAGGCTCCGTGCGCATCCCCGCTTCCTATACGGGGTGCTACGGACTGAAGACATCGGCAGGCAGAATTCCTCTGGGCCCTGTACCGATGCTTTACATGAGTCCTATCGCCGTCCTGGGTCCTCTTACACGAACCGTGGAGGATGCGGCGATGCTTCTCGACTGCGTGGCGGGATACCACCCTGCGGCGCCGGACTCGCTTCCCCGTCCCGAGTACTCCTATCTTGACACTCTGGACAATCTGCCCAAAGGGCTTACCATCGCCTTCAGCCCAACCCTCGGATATGCCACAGTACAGCACGATGTAATGGCCTCTGTGGAGAAGGCGGCAGACGCTTTTAAAGAGATGGGTCACACCGTGGTCCTGCTTGAAGAGGCAATTCCCAACGTGGTAAATGCCTGGTCAAAACTGTTCAGCCTCAATATTTACGGAACATTGAGCGAAAACATAGACAAATACGGACCCGAAATGGGAAGGGCCCTGGTATATTCGCTCGAAGAAACCAGAAAATTGACGCTGGCGGACCTGGTGGAGGCGCAAAAAATAAGGACGGAACAAAACCAGGTGCTGTGGAATCTTTTCGATAGATTCGATCTGCTTCTGACGCCGACAATGCCCACGGAGGCGTTCGCCGCCGGGGGGCCGCCACCTTCGGAAATCGACGGCCGGCCGATTCACATATTGGATGTAGTCGCCTTCACCTATCCCTTCAATCTGTCGGGCCATCCCGCCGCGTCCGTACCGGCGGGCTTTACCGAAAGCGGCATGCCGACGGGTCTTCAGATCGTGGGTCCCCGCCTTCGGGACGACCTGGTGCTCCAGGCCTCGCGGGCCTATGAAAGAGTGCGGCCCTGGAACGACCGTTGGCCGGCGATGTAATCGTTACACTACCACACCGTGTTTCTCCGCCAGACAGGCGGCGCCGTAGGCTGCGGTGAAGCGGGGGTGCTCCGGTACGCGGATAGGAAGACCCAGCGTTTCACCTATTGCCTGCACCAAGCCTTCGTCTTCTCCGCCGCCCCCGGTAAGCACAACGTCGGGTTCCATTTTCAAGCGTCGTACCAGCATCGCCACTTTCGAGGCCATGGATCGATGTACGCCGGCCAGGATGTCCGCGGCCTTGGCCCCTTCGGCGATTCTTGAGATCGTTTCCGATTCGGCAAAGACCGCACAGTTGGTGGAAAACTCAACAGGAGACTCCGCGGTCAGCGACAACGGTCCGACGTCATCAAGGGGAATGTGGAGAATACGGGAGATTATTTGCAGGAAGCGGCCCGAACCGGTGGCGCATTTCTCACTCAAAAGAAAGTCCGAAACGGCGCCCCGGGGAGTGATCCTCGCCGCCTTGGTAAACTGACCGCCGATGTCGATCACTGTCTTTGCCCCTGGAAACATCAAATAGCAGCCCATGGCCTGGCAGGAAATATCGGAAAAGACCTTCCCATCAATTGTCGAGCCTTCGGCGCCCAGGCCCGTTTTACCGATACCTGACAGGTGTGCTATCCCGTCGATTCCACTCTTGGAAAGGACACTTTCTATGACCTTTTGCGCCGAATCCCGATAATTTCCACCGGAAGGCATGAGTTCGGCCGCCTTTACACAGCCATCGGCGATCAGGACGGCCTTGGTCGATACGGATCCGATATCCAGACCCGCATAGTATTTTACACCATTGTTCATCCGAAGAACGTCACCCTCTCCAGTTTTCTTGCATGGTCAGGCGTAATGCCTCTGGCGATCAAATCTCTTCCCATCAGCGCCGCACCGAGTGCGCCCGTCAAAAAGGGATCGTCCGGAATGAGGACGGGAAAACCGACCTTTTCCTCGATGGCCTTCACCAGACCCCGGTCTTTCGCTCCGCCGCCGGTCACCACCACATCCCTTTCAATACCCAGATGGCGCACCATGTTGACCACCCGGCCGGCAATCGCCTCATGAAGCCCGGCGACGATTTCCGGCACAGAGGCCCCCTGCGCCAGATGCGACGTGACCTCATGTTCGGCAAACACTGTGCAGGTATTTGATATCTTGACATAGCGGTCAGTTTCACAGGACAAGGGCCCCATCTCTTCCAGCCTGATGCCCAGCGTTTCGGCGATCACTTCCAGAAAACGGCCCGTGCCGGCGGCGCATTTGTCGTTCATGACGAAATTTGCCACCTTCCCGGTCCCATTTAGTTTAATTCCTTTTGAATCCTGACCGCCGATGTCAATGACGATGCGCGCTTCCGGGAACAGGGCACGGATGCCCCGGGCATGGCAGGTGATCTCCGTAATCTGCTTGTCCGCAAAAGGGACGTTGATCCGGCCGTAGCCTGTGGCAACGATGAAATCGAGCTCTTCTATGGTATGGCTGGCCTCGCCCATGGCCTGGCGCATTACCTGGTGCGCCAAATGGCGATGCTCCGGTCCGGTGGGACCGACCACCGAAGCCAGAAGTGCCTCTTCCCCGTCGACAATCACCACCTTGGTCATGGTGGATCCTATATCGATACCTGCAAAAATCATCGCGAATCCTGTCCTCTGCTTTAATCCGCACGTGAAGCGAGGGCGTCAATAAAGGCACCTATCTGCGCCTTCCACTGCGCCTCGGAATAGTCCCGGAGATCCACCATGTCGGAGACGAGCTGCATCATGGGAATATCGGAATAGGTTCCTAAAACATTTTTCATATGCACTTGCCCTACCGTCGTGGCCCTGCAGGAACGGCAGGCGTGAAACACCACTCCGTCGATCTTATAATCGTCAATGATCTCCAGAAGCTTTTCCACCACGGGATTGCCGCTATTGGCCCTGGCCTTCTCGTGACGCTGCGTGTAGCGGAGAAAGGTTCTCCAGGCCAGATAGTCGATTGGATCTTTCACGTGGTTGGGCACTTCCACGGGATCGAAGCCCCGGTAAACATTTTCTATCACGAATACGGCGCCGAAACTTTCAAAATAATTGAATATCCAGAGCGTGTGCCAGGGGGGGAGCCCGCCGCCGTACAATACCCGGTATTTTTCTTCTGGAATGACGCCGACTCCCTGTTCCACTTTGTGCTTCACTTCGTCGTAGAGCTCCTGGTAGAAGTCCACCGCCGTCTGTGTGCCCGAGTAGTAGTGTCCTGCCACCATGATACTGAAGTGGTCCTGGGCCGGCATCGGGCAGGGAACGGCCACACGCAGCCGGTCGATCTCATACCAGAGCCGCCAGGCTTCGTCACCGAGTCGAATTGTTTCCCAGAGGCGCTCCTTGTCCATCTTTTTCCCCGTCTGCCTCTCCAGGAATTCGATGAGCCCCCGCATCTGCTCCTTCTGGTATCTGATGTAGTAATCGCGGACTGCCCTCAAATCCGAATAGACCGGGGGCGCCACCACGTCCATCCCGTAGGTGGGCACATCGAAATAGCGTCCCGCCGCCTGGTACCATTTGAAGCGCGGATCACAGACGGCGCTGCTTCCCAGCATCATGTCGGGAAGAGGCATGCCGCCGTCAGGGGCGTTTTCAGGGATGCCGCCCAATTCCTTGCGCATGCTGTCGAATCCCAGACCGATGCGGGCATAGCTGCAGAGCACCTGCGAATAGCCGTCAGCTTCCGCCTGCAGGAGAAAGCGGTCCATATCCCGCTTGGCGGCGCAGAGCCCCGCATAGTTTTCCGTGGGAAGGGGAACGATGTCCATGGCGCGCACGATTTCATCATAGTGGGAGGAGACCATGAAATAGGCCACCTTCTTCCCCTCGGCTTTTGCCTCGTGGGCACTTTTATAAATATTTTTTACGAGCCCCCGGATCTTGCGGGCCGTTTCAGTGCCTTTTACTGCCGTCGTTTTTTTCTGTTCATTTTCCTGCATGCTTGTTCCCCCTCTCACACAATCATTTCCAGGAACGCCTGGACCCGGGTACGCAACTGGCCGATGGTCGATATGGAATAATCATCTTCGATCATGAGTGACGGGACCCCTCTGTCGTTCAGGTACTCGCGAAGGTCAGGTCCTTCAAGCTCGCAGGTATCGCAGTAGCGGACGATATAGAAAATGGCGCCGTCTGCGTTCCATTCTTCAATAAACCGGCCTATGAAGCCGTAGCGGTTGTTCAGGTCCGCCTTCCGGGCTCCCGCCTGGGGGGTGTAGCTGCGGGGACAATGGACCGCGAGATACCGCTCGGCAATCCCGTCCAAGGGATCGGCTGTTTCCGGCACATCGTCCCAGAAAAAGCGGCTTCCGGTACAAAGATCGTCCATAACCACATGGGCGCCGCTTTCCTCTACGAGTGTGATGAAGGCCGTATCGTCGATTTCGTTCCCCCAGATGAAGATGCGGGGAATACCGTCCGTTGCAAGTGCGGGACGGTTTTTCACTTCATCGATGAATGCTTCCACCAGTTCGATATGCTCCGCTGCCGGAATACCCATGCCCGCCACGAGCACTTTGGTGATTTCCGTGCCCGATATCAGGGGCGGATCGTATTTTCGCAATTCATACAGTGTTCGAAGGACCGCGCGTCGCCTGTTATACAGTTTGACCGCCTCCTTCAGCCTTTCGGGATCGAGTGTCCGGCCCGACCATTCTTCAAGACATTTTATAAAATAGGCCAGTTCGTTCCGGTAAAATGCCGTCGAGCTTGGCCCCATCATATGAGGTACATTTATGAGGTGATTGAACGAAGAAGGCGTATTATGGCGCCAGATGTGATACATGCGCTCAATCGTATCGCAACTGTGGGGGGCCACGAAACCCTCGAGAAAGCTGTATTCGCCCTTGAGCGCCTTATTGAAACAGCTTCTGGCAAAGGGGCAGGCCATCGGTTCTATAAAGGCGTCGGCCTGATCTATTGAATCGCGCTGGCTTCCCTGAATACGGTAAGGAACCATGCCGAGAGCATCAATAATCTCTTCGGGCACAAAGCAGCAAAAGTACCCGACAATCTTCTCTCCCGATTTTCGCAGCTCCCTGGCCCGAACATCTCTGCGGGCATAGAGGTTATCGATTCGTTCACTTGCGGGTGTCATTCCTCGGTCTCCCTCGTCTTTTTTTCATTCAGGAAAGGCTGTATCCGCCTTTTGACATCTCTTCATAGGCCATCTTGTGAATCTTGTCAAATAATGACGGTATCATAAGAAATTAAAAAGATCGTTCAGCATGAAATGTTGGCCGAATAAGATATCTCAGAGAGCTTGAAAAACGCCGTGCCTTCGAGTACAATTCGTCGCCTTGACAAGCCATTACGCTTGATACGGCTTAATTTTTTGAAATAATTTCACTTTCATATATTTCTTCACAGCCGCATGATCGAAGAGGACACCCTGCCAGTGCAGAATTTAATAGTTTCGAACGAAAATCTTGCCAGACACTATTCCAGTCCCGGTCTCAAAGAACGCGTTCTCGCCGCCCTTGAGGCACTGGAAAAAGAGAAAGGGCCGCTCTCACCGGAAGACATTGCCCCCCTTGATGAATTTCACATCCGGGGAAGGGCGGCCACACGCGATCTGGCTGCGATACTCAACCCGTCGCCGAACCAGCGGGTTCTGGATGTGGGAAGCGGTATCGGGGGGCCTTCCCGCTGTCTCGCCCGGGACTACGGATGCCCTGTGATCGGCATCGACTTGACGGAGGACTACTGCAAACTGGCACGCATGCTGGCCCAAAGGGTGGGGTTGGATGAAACACTGACGTTCACGCAGGGAGACGCACTCGCCCTGCCTTTTTCTGACGCCTCTTTTGACATTGTCTGGACACAACATACGGCAATGAATATTGCCGATAAAAAAACTCTTTACGCCGAGATGTATCGTGTACTGAAACCGGAAGGCCGTCTCGCGCTGTACGATGTAGCCGCAGGCCCGGAATCGCCCCCCCGTTTTCCCCTGCCCTGGGCAAAGGATGCGTCGATGAATTTTCTTCTGTCGCCCGATGAATTGAAGCACATGCTTGAAGGGACCGGATTTACCGTCAGCCATTGGCGCACTACTTCCGACCTGGGCATGGCATGGTTTGAAAATCTGAAAGCAAACAAGCGGGAAGCAAAAGGGGAACCGGCATTGGGGCTTCACCTGATTATGGGATCGGACATTCGCACCATGTCCCGCAACGTCATGGGCAACCTCGCCGAAAAGCGGATCATCCTCATCGAAGCAGTCGCGCAGAAAATGTCTTGACCGTTCTAAGGCGCCAGCATTCCCTTTTCCACGGCATCGTCGATAAGCGCCGAGGCGTAGCGCCAGAGTTCAGGGGCGCCTTCCTCCATGGGCCTGTTCCGTTCCACCACCTGGTCCTTTGTTATGCCGTGATGCCGCCACATGGCCCCGCCGGTAAGGTAATTGTGCATGATGGGCTGCAAACGGTCCAGCGCAGCGGCAAACCGTGCCTCCGGCGTCTGGCGTGCATCGAACTCACGCCATATATGCAGAAACTCCTCACCCTGTTCCGGCGGAAGCAATCCGAAGAGACGGGCCGCGGCTTTTTCCTCTCGCTCGTTCTGCCCTTCCCTGGCTTCCTCATCATAGCAGTAGGTGTCGCCGGCATCGATTTCCACAATATCGTGGATCAGCACCATTGTCATCACCCGGAGCAAATCGAGATCTTTCTCCCGGGCATAGCCGGAAAGAACAAGCGCCATCACTGCAAGGTGCCAGGAATGTTCCGCCGAGTTTTCGTTACGAGACCCGTCGGTGAGCAGAGTCTGACGCACAATCCCCTTCAGCTTGTCGATCTCCACGGTAAAATCCAACTGCCGCCTCAGGCTGTCACTCATTGCACCCCTCCTCGAAAAGAATATTTCACACAATGACAGAATTAGGCAAAGATCGCAACCGCCCCGAAAAATAATATGGCCTTAAATCTGATGTTATTTTTCTTACCTTTCCTACGTTCTTACTTTTCCTACTGTTCTTACTTTTTACACCCTCTCTCTTTTTTTCACATATTGCCTCACCTTCCGGTTGTGGTATGATCGTAGGCTATGCTGTTGTCGGCATCTCGCCTGCCGACAGAAGGAAACCAACCTTCTTGCATAGAACAGGAGGACTCAACATGAAAAAAGAAAAAACTGTCGATCTGATGGAGTATTTTAACGCTCTCTACCAGGTGGCGCGTGTGATTAACCGGTCGCTTGAAACATCCTCGGTCCTTCAGGAGATTGTTCGATGCGTCACCGAGGCCATGCACGCCAAGGCAAGTATTCTGAGGCTTCTGGAATCGAAGGGAGAAAAACTTACCCTGGCGGCAAGTTACGGTCTTTCCAAAGGTTATCTCCATAAGGGTCCTATCGAACTTTCGGAAAGCGAGCTGGACCGGCGGATCATCAAAGGAGAAACAGTATGGATAAAGGACACCCAGACCGATGAGGCCTTTCAGTACCGGGGCGAGGCACGAACGGAGGGCATTAAATCGGTCCTGGCGGCGCCGCTGATCGTCGATGATAAGGCCATCGGGGTTCTGCGGGTGTATGCGGGAGAAGTGCGTCAGTTTGACGAGCACGATGTGCAGTTTCTCGAGGCCGTGGCCAATCTGAGCGCCATCGCCCTGGACAACGCCCGGCACCACGAACATCTGAAGATCAAATGCGACCTCATGACGGAGCACAAGTACCGTCTTGACGACAATTAAGGAGGACACCATGATTCGCCTCGGCATCAACGGTTTTGGAAGAATTGGACGGCAGGTCTTCAGGGCCGTCCACGAGCGGTACCCCGACACGATGCAGATTGTCGCCATCAACGACCTCTTCGACGCTGAAACGAACGCCCATCTTCTCAAATACGACACCAACTACGGCCGGCTGCGAGGGGACATATCGCTGAAAAAGGGGAATTTTTTCATCGACGGCCGAGAGGTAAAGAACTTCTCTCACCGCGACCCCGCCTCGATCTCCTGGGACGACGAGGGGGTCGATATCGTTATTGAAAGCACGGGAATCTTCAATACCGGTCCCAAAGCGGCGGTTCACCTTGAAGCGGGTGCAAAAAAGGTGATCATCACGGCGCCGGCCGCCGACGTGGACCTTACCGTCGTAATGGGGGTCAACCATAAGGACTATAAACCAACGAAACACCGCATCGTGTCAAACGCTTCCTGCACCACCAACTGCCTGGCGCCGCCGGCGCTCATCGTCCACGAGACCTTCGGCATTGAACGGGCCATGATGACCACCGTGCACTCCTACACCAACGACCAGCGCATCCTCGACCTGCCCCATCGCGACCTGCGCCGGGCGCGGGCGGCGGGACAAAATATTATCCCCACCACCACGGGGGCGGCCCGGGCGCTGGCGCTGGTGATTCCGGAATTGAAGGGCCTGTTTGACGGCTATTCGCTGCGTGTCCCCACACCTACCGTGTCGATTGTCGACTTTGTAGCCCAATTGAAACGGGAAACCACCACCGAAGAACTGCGGGAAGCCCTCCGCAGGGGCGCAAAACGCAGACTGAAGGGGATCATGGCCTGCGAAGAGGGAATGCTTGTCTCATCGGACTTCAAGGGAAATCCCTATTCCTCGATAGTAGATATCGAATTTACCCAGGTGCTGGGCGGGACCATGGCAAAGGTGGTCACCTGGTACGACAATGAGTGGGGCTATTCCTGCCGGGTCACCGACCTGGCCGATTACATGGCAAGAAAGGGCATATAAGTGGCGCAGGTTATTATTCGGGAGGCCTCGTACGACCACTATGAATCGCTGAAAGAAACGATCTTTTTCATGCTTGAATCCATCTGCGGCAAACGGATCGGCGCCGGTGACAAGGTGCTGCTCAAGCCGAATCTCCTTTCACCGTCGGCACCGAAGACGGCGATCCTGACCCACCCACTTGTGGCACGGGCGGCGGCGGAATACGTCCTCTCAAAAGGCGCTCGGCCTACCCTGTCGGACAGCCCCGCCATGGGAACCTTCAGCCGCATTATGAACGCGGGCGGATTCAGGGAAACCCTGAAGGACCTCGATGTGGAACTGCAGGAATTCACCGACTCCGTCGAAGTGGATGTGGGGGCGCCCTTCGGAAGGATCGAAATCGCCCGGGAGGCGCTGGAAACGGCACTGATCATCAACCTGCCAAAGCTGAAAAGCCACAGCCAGATGCTTCTGACCCTGGGCGTGAAAAACACCTTCGGCTGCGTTGTGGGCTTGCGCAAGGTGGAGTGGCACATGAAGGCGGGCGTGGACAGCGACATGTTCGCCCGTCTTCTCGTCCAGATCCATCACACCGTAGCTCCTACCGCAACCGTTCTCGACGGTATTGTAGGTCTCGAGGGGGACGGTCCCGGAAAAGGCGGCGAACCTCGCCACATCGGCGTTATCCTGGCAAGTGAAAGCGCCGTTGCTCTGGATATGGCCGTCTGCACCATGCTGGGCATGCAGACAGACAGCCTCCCCAGCACCAGAGCAGCGGGACAGCTTGGGCTTATTCCGGAAAGCATCGACCTTGACGGGGTGCTTCCGAAAGTGGAAAACTTCAAGCTTCCCGGCGAGACATCGCTCATCTACGGTCCCAAACCTTTGCAGCATATGATTCGTAAATACCTCCTGCAGCGCCCCGTCGTCGACAAAAACGCCTGCATCCTTTGCGAAGAATGCGTAGATTTCTGCCCCGCAGACGCCATCACCCGCGAGGGCGACACCCTTGCTTTCGCTTACGACCGCTGCATCCGCTGCTACTGCTGCATTGAAATCTGCCCTCAGGGTGCGCTCCACGCCCGGGACACCTCGGCGGGGAAATTAATGAGGCAGTTTATTCGGAGGAAGTGAGGGGCAGTATAGCAACCGTGCACTTCGCGCTCCGCAGAAGAGTAATCAACTGCTCATAAAAATAGTCCCCTCCATTGAGTTGCTCTGGAGCAAGCAGTTACTCACTTTATTTTTAAACTTTTATCCGCTATAGTACCTGCAAATTAACCATGGCGGCCGCCAGCATGGATCCACAATCCATAATCGTCATCATCGGGCGCAACCATCACGACGGCCCCACCATGGCCGAGGTCTATCGAATCGGCGAAGAGATTGCCAAGCAAGTATATGTTCTTTTTACAGGTACATATCAAAAAAATCGGAGAGGAGCTTGTTACGTATGGCAAATTTTCAACAATTTGAGGAAAGAGTTGCAGAGTTAGCTCATCGGGAGTGGGATTTGCCCGCTATTGAGGCACGGTTCAAACATCTTGTTGAAAAGGGTATTCCTGAAAAAAATTTAAACAGCCAGGAAATACTGCGTCAAAAGGATGAAATCTTGAATCGAGTCCAACACAGGGGTGAAGAGTACTGTTATCTTACTCGCAGTTGCGCCAAAGGGTCGGCGCTGGCTCTACTAGAGGAGTTTGGCCTGGGTAACATGGAGAATATAAGAGCACTGTCTCCATTCCCCGGTCTTGCCATGACAGGGGGAATCTGCGGACCTGTTGCAGGTGGATTGACAGCCTTGGGCCTCTACTTTTCAGATAAAAATCTGGCTGATTATGAAAATCCCGCTCATTATATTGCCGCAAGAGAATTCATAAAGCGTTTTGAGAATGTTCTGGGCAGCCTTTTATGTCCGGAAATTCAGAAATGCTTACTGGGAAAGTCCTATGATCCCTTTGCCGGACTTGAAGAGCTGGATGCGTTTAATAAGTCTGGCGCCCGTGAAAAGTGCCCCGTCGCTCCCGGGGTGGGTGCAAGAATTGCCGCAGAGATTATTATAGAAAGCATGGAGAAGAGGTAACAAAACCAAAACAAGGGGGCAAGTCTGCTCTTGACTTACGCTAAAGGGGGGCGTGTCATTTTTACCATATACTTTTTAGTGGGAACCATGTCACGTTCCTTTACGAGCCTTTCAGAGAGTCAAAGAGATATTCTAGCCTGTTTATTTTTATTTCATACACTGTGCGCAGAGGCGACGAAACGATTTCGACCGGATAGTCTGCAAAACGACGGTTAGAGGGAGAACATCAATTCTTTCCCGAGTAGGTGCTTCCTTCGTCGAACCGCAATAGAGTACGCTCGGGATCATCGCTTTTTACGTTCAAATAGAAAAGGAAGAGGATCGCCGATTCATTTTTCTTTTGCCGCTGTTGAAGTCTTAGAAAATCCCCCCAATTAATTTAGCTTTTTGTGTGGGAATATTGTATTGTGAAAGAAATATTCACTACTGAGGGGAGCACATGCAGCATGGCCAAATCTGAAGACGCTAAAAAAAACGAAAAGAAAAAGCCACAGAAAACAGCGAAGGAAAAGAAACAGGCTAAGGCAGAAAAGAAAAAGAATCGATAGGATTGCTGCTATAAAGCAATTCTTAAGAGGGTTCATGCTATTTTTTCAAGACACAAAAGAGGAAATGAGTAAAAACCGTATCGAAGCGCTGCTTGATGGTTTATTTGCAATAGCCATGACCATTCTGGTTCTCAATATTACCGTTCCAACAACGGTAAAAATATCGGAATCGGGCGATTTATTTAATGCGCTTCGAACCATGATACCGACTTTTCTCAATTATATAATCAGTTTCGCAATCCTTGCCGCGCTCTGGGTCAACGATAATCATCAATTTCACTATATTAAACAAACGGAACGGACCTATCTCTGGCTTTGTCTATGGAATCTGATGTTCATTATACTGATTCCCTTTTCCACATCTCTGCTGGGTGATTATCACGGATTGATTGCAGCGGAACTGTTTTTTCATCTCAACCTTCTCTGTGTTGGAATATTCTCAATCATCAGGTGGAACTACATCTTCCGAAACCGACACCTGCTTCAAGAGGACTCATGTGATATTTCGATTATTGCAAAAGAACGAAGGGTAAATTCAGTCTTTATAATCGTCCCTCTAATTGCGATATGCGTTGCCTTTATTGTCCCCGGGTGGAGTGCGCTCTCATACATCCTCATTCTACCTATTGCATCTTTGCTCCGAAAGATCGCGATTTCACCGTCAGATATGAGCCAGGTGTAAAAGTCCGAACTCGCACTTCACTCTTTCACCCTATTCGCCGGCGAAATACGGGAAACACCATCATACCGGACAACCTGAACAGGGACGCCTGTCAATGTCATTGGCCGGCGCCGTCCTTGTCCCACAAATTCGAGATCCCATTATTCCAAAAAAGATTGAATCTTTCGTCAAATCCCTTCTGTCATGTCGGATAAAGGGATGCTCATGAATACAAAGGCGGAAGGCCATGAAAACTCCTAACCGGCCACCCGCCCTTTGAGGTCATCATTGCGAAGGGTTCTCTACGGCGCAGAGGGCCGAAGGGGGCGCCTCTTTAACCGTATCGTTCCCTCAACACACTCTTTAATATTTTCCCGGTACCGCCGCGCGGCATTTCTTCTATGATTTCAGCATCTCTCAGTGCCTTGAAATGTGCCATGTGTTCACGGGTAAACTCGACGATTGCGTTCGGTGTCACTGTCGCTCCCGGCTTCAGTACGACAATCGCCTTTGGAATTTCTCCCCATTTTTCATCCTGCTTTCCGATAACGGCACATTCCAGTATATCAGGATGGGAATAGAGCACCTGTTCGATTTCCAGAGACGAGATATTCTCACCCCCGCTGATGATGATGTCCTTCATGCGATCCCGTATAAACAGTGAGCCGTCGGGACCCATGGACACCACATCCCCGCTGTGGTACCACCCGCCTTCCAGCGCACGGCGTGTCGAATCCTCCTTGTTGAGATACCCTTTCATCACCATGTCGCCTCGTACCAGAAGCTCGCCCGTCGATTTTCCATCCCAGGGCAGCTCATTTCCCGCCATATCGACTACTTTGAACTCAACGCCGATAGCGGGAAACCCCCATGTTTCGTGAGCCCGGTATCGAAGTGTTTCCGGATCAAGATCGGGCGGCAATTCAGGATAGGCGATCAGCGGACAGGTCTCGCTCATCCCAAAGGCGCCATGGACCATACATCCGAAGACCTGGGAGGCCCTCTCGCACATTCCCGTCGGCGGGGGGGCACCTCCGATCAAAATATCCTTCATACTTGACAGATCATAGGATTTCAGATGGGGATGGTCCATAAGGGCACTTATCATGGTGGGAATCGCATAGAATTTATTGACCTTTTCTTTCTGGATTATCTCCAGCACATCCGTCGCATCAAACTTCTTCATCATCACATGGGTGCCGCCCTTTGCAATGAGATAATGAGGCGTACCCCACCCATTCACATGAAAGAGAGGAATCAGGTGCAGTTGTATGTCCGTTTCGGCTATTGGGGCGGCCGCCATGGTAACCAATGCATGGAGGTAGAGGTTTCTATGGGTAAGCATCACGCCCTTGGGAGGACCGGTGGAACCGCTCGTATAGAATAGCTCGGCCATATCGTCCTCATGAAAAGAATATTCCGTCGTCGCGCGTCTGGGAATCGGCGACGCCGCCGCAATTAGTTCATCGTACTGACCGGTGATCCAGTCCGGCGGATTCTCCATGCCTTCAAGAAGGTAAAAATATTTTACCGGCTTGATGTTCTGCAGTATCGGACCTATCTTGTCGAGAAAGTCGGGATCTATAAATATCAAATCCGGCTCTGAATCGTTTATCACATACTCGAAGTCCTGCGCGGCAAGCCGAATATTAAGAGGCATCAACACCGCCCCCATTTTCACCACACCATAGTAACATTCCAGAAGACGGTGACAGTTGTACCCGATGTAGCCGACGCGCACCCCCGGTTGTATGCCGAGATCTTCCAATGCATTGGCAAGCTGCTCCACCCGTGCGCCGAATTCTTTGTAGTTCCACCGATTCCCCTCGCAAATTACCGCCGTTTTCGTTTTGAATAGCTTGACGGACCGTTCCAGAAACCTCACCTGAGTCAATGTAATGTTCATTGCGATATCCTCCTTTTTTCGCATTACTACCGAAACGCTGCGACTGATCCCCTATCAGTTTTTAATCACTGCAAACGAGAGAAGATCTATTAAATCTTCAATTTCCGTCATTTTGTCAATCTTGCTGTCAAATCCGAAAATGAACCATCTGAGAGCGCAATGATTAAACGCACCAATCACCATGTTTCGAAACACGCGGGGGTTCACATCAGCACGGAAATAATCCCGGGCAACGCCCCTCGTGATGACATTTTCAATCGAAGAGATGTATTTCTTAAAATAGCGGTAGGCGCAGGATGAATAAAAATCTTTTTTCAATTGTAGGTCGAGAAGGAATATTTTCAGGAACCCTCGATCTTTCAAGAGAGAGGAAAAATACCATCTCATAAGCGTTCTCAGCTCCTGTACCGGATGTTCGTTTTCGAACTCTTCCGACAAACGATCCATGCGCTCTTTCAGACGATTACATGCCATGGAAAGCAACAACCCCTTTTTGGTTTCGTAATATTCGTAGACCGTTCCCTCCGAAACATGGGCAGCTTTCGCAATATCAATGACCTTGGCCTTTGCAAATCCTTTTTCTGCAAATACCTCTTCCGCAGCCAAAAGTATTCTGTCCGATTTATCAAAGGTTGCTTCCGGCTTTTTTGAAAGCATAATATTGATAAGAGACACGATGTCTTCCAGATCGGGAACACTTTCTTCTATTTCACGGGAACCGAGACAGGATATTGTTTCCGCATCCAACGTCCCGAGAATAATGTCCCTGACAAGCCTCACATCTAAATCGGATCTGAAGAGCCCTTCGTTGATGCCTGCTTCGATAGTGTCGGAAAAAAGCGCCGCGTAGTGTTGCACCTTTGTGTAGGCATCGGTCTTGTAAAAGTTGGGAGAGGATCTGCACTCGAACAGCAGAATGCCGGCATAGCCGCGGTGAGTGTCATGATGATGAAGATGAAACCAGATAAGCTTACTGATTCTGCTGCGCGCGTCTATAATTCCCTGAAGGTGTTCGTTCACAAGCCTGAGAACCTCGCCCATACGGGCGTCGGCAGTTGAAAACATCAGATCTTCCTTCCCCCGGAAGTACTGATATATGAGGGAATCGGCAATACCCGCCTGCTGGGCGATATCCGATATCTTCGTATTTTCCAGTCCTTTTATCGATATTATAGCTTCGGCAGCGGCAAGTATTTGAGATCGCTTGTCGTCTAATTTAATATCGTTTCTTGCCGCCATATTACACACCGAGGTAGGTTTCCAAAATCTGAGGGTCATCCTCCAGTTGCGTGACACTTCCCTGCCAGCTTATGACGCCCTTCTCAAGAATGTAGGCGCGATCGGCCAATTTGAGCGTAAATCCGGTGTTTTGCTCCGAAAGAAGAATCGTCATGCCCTCTTTTTTCATTTCCTGGACCTGTGCGCCTATCTGGTTCACAATGAGCGGCGCGAGACCTTCCGATGGTTCATCAATCAAAAGAAGCCGGGGATTTCCCATCAACGCCCTTGCAATTGTCAGCATCTGCTGTTCTCCCCCCGAGAGGGTGCCGCCCATCTGCCCGGCTCTTTCCTGAAGAATGGGAAACATGTGGTAGATTCGCTCGAGGGACCATGATCCGCTTTCTTTCCTATGCACACCCATATCCAGATTTTCGCGAACCGTAAGGTTCGGGAAAATCGCTCTGTTCTCTGGCACAAATCCGACCCCCCGGCGGGCGATTTCAAAAGGCCGCTTCCCGACAATATCGACCCCCTCGAAATAGAGTTTCCCTGAACGGGGCGGCGTTAATCCTATGATGCTTTTGATCAATGTCGATTTGCCCATCCCATTTCTGCCCAGGAGGCAGACCACTTCTCCCTCATCAATACCCATCGAGACATCAAAGAGGATGTGACTTGCACCGTAATAGGTGTTGATCCTTTGTGTTTCCAAGAGCATTTTACGTTTCCTCACCTAAATATATGCGCTGCACCTCTCTATTTGCTCTTATCTGGTCCGGATTTCCCTCGGCAAACAGTTTTCCCATATGCATTACCCGTACTTTTTCAGAGATACTGAACACTATATTCATATCATGTTCGATAAACAGAAGGGTAAGATCGTTTTCACGGGCAACTTTTTTGATGAGTTCCACCGTCTTGCCCGATTCCTTCGGACTCATTCCCGCCGTCGGCTCATCGAGAAGAAGCAGAATCGGGTGACTCCCAAGGGCAATGCCGATTTCAAGCAACCGCTGATCGCCATGGGCGAGCAGGTCCGCCTGTACATCTTTTTGGCTTATGAGACCGATACTTTCGAGAATTCTTTCGACTTCATTTTCAAATAAACTATCAGACCTTTGAAAAAAATTTTCCGTTTTGCCATAGCTGGCCATCACGGCCACCTGAACATTTTCAAACACCGTCAATCGGGGAAAAATGTTTGTGCGTTGAAAGGACCGCCCTATCTTTTTTTTGCATATTGTATGCGGTGAAAAGCTCGTAATGTTTTCATTCTCAAAGATAATACGGCCGGAATCCGGTTTCAGATGCCCCGTCAACATGTTGAAAAGCGTGGTCTTGCCTGCGCCGTTGGGACCGATGATAGAACTTATTTCCCCTCGTTCCAGTTCAAAGGACACATCATTTACTGCAATCAGTCCTCCAAACGACTTATGTATGCCTTTGACGCTGAAAATGGTTCCAGGCACTAGACTCTCCTTTTTGTAAAAAGGGTGATTTTTTCCGCCACAAAGGGGCTGATTCCCCCTCGGAGGAAAAGAAGCAGCACAATGATGACGCACCCAAGCACAAAGGGCCAATACTCCGTGTAACCGGTGATAACCTTGTCAAGAAGCACATACACCACTGAACCGAATATGGGCCCCAGGAAGCTGTATACCCCTCCGAGGAGACACACGACCAGCATTTCAGTGGATTTCATCCAGTGCGCATAATCGGGAAAGACGTTTTTGTTGAATCCGCAGAACAATGAACCGGCGAGACCAAGAAAAAAACCGGAGATAATGAATGCCGTGAGCTGGTATCGTCGCACGTTGATGCCGATCGATTCGGTTCGATTTGGATTTTCCCTCAACGCCTGCAACGCCTTGCCGAAGGGTGATTTTACGATCCTCCATAGAACATATACGGAAAGGCACGTGACGAGCAGGCTGAAGTAATAATAATTCACTATTGGCTGCAGTACGGACGGTACGGGTATATTGACGATGCCGTCATCCCCTTTCGTAAAATCATACCACCCGAAAATAATCGTATGGATTATTTGGGCAAAGGCCAGGGTGAGAAGTGCAAAATACACATGGGTTCTGCGTACACAGAACCACCCGATTGCGGCGGATATGAGTGCCGCAACGATCGGTCCTGCAATAAAGGCGATGCCGAAAGGCATCTTCGTGTACACAAGGATGAGTGCCGTGGTATAGGCGCCTACCGCATAAGGCCCTGCAGGCCCAAAGGATACCATTCCCGCGTATCCGAGCATCAGATTCAATCCGCATGCAGCCAATGCGAGAATGATCATTTCATTAATAAGACTGATCCATCCCCTCCCCAGAAATAGAGGCAGTGCAAAGGATATCAGTATCAGCGCGGCGATCACTATAATAAGCGATTTCGGGTACGTTTTCATGCGCACAACTCCGTCATTCAGGTTTCCCCATGAGGCCCCAGGGTCTGATAACAAGCACGATAATCATTAGAATAAACCCGAAGGCAATAGCCAGCCGCGGTGCGACGAGAATTCCGAACGCATTGACCAGACCGAGAATCAGAGAACCGAGAAAGGCGCCCGTAAGACTTCCCAATCCTCCGATTACCACAATGATAAAGCATTCGATAAGGACAACCATGTCCATTCCCGGCATAACGGAGGACACGGGGGAAATCAGCGTGCCTCCCAATCCGGCAAGCCAGCATCCCAGCATAAATACCGCCGTGTATACCACCGGCACATTCACCCCAAGAGCGTTCGCCGTGTCGCGGTCATGGGTCATTGCCCTGATTATTCTCCCCAATTTCGTGTAGTGTATAAGCGCCAGGATGGCAAGAAACACAACGGGGCCGCAAACAATAAGGAACAGGTTGTAGAGCGGGAAATATCCGCCCATGATTGCAACGGGTCCGTTAAGAGGCCAGGGGGTGTCCACCATGTGGTAGTCCACCCCCCATAAAAACTTGCATAGGTCTCCGATAATGAGAATGAGCGCAAAGGTAAGCAGATACTGATCCAGCTGTTCTCGTGAATATATCCGTCGCAGGAGCAACACTTCAACGATGCCTCCGAAAATCGCCACCCCTATCGGCGCCAAAAGAAGCGCCCACCAGAAGGACCCGCTCCATTGAGAAAAGAGGGAGCATACCGTGAAGCCAAGATAGGCGCCAAGCATATAGAGGGCGCCATGGGCAAGATTTAATACCCCTAAGGTCCCGAATACAAGAGACAGGCCCACTGCAATGAGAAAAATGACCATTCCCGTGCTGATGCCACCAAGAAGCTGTATTGTAAGTCCCTGAATATTCATAGCGCTATGTCACCCTTGTTACGTATCGCCGCAATATCCACGGCAACAGGTATGTCTCCTGGTTCCTTCCCAAGCACTCCTCTGGCACTTAGTCTTTGTGTCAGTTCACTTACTTTCTTTCCGCGGCAATTTCCTCACAGGTTTGATACCCCTTTTCCGGATCAAGCAGCACCGCGTCGGTAATATGGGGCCAGGGAAGTGTGTCGCTGGTACTGACTTTGCCTACCCAAAAGGGCCACATGGCCTGATGGTCGCATGCCCTGATCGTTACCTTGCCCACAGGTGCATTGAAGGAAAGACCCTCAAGGGCGTCTATAATTTTTTCTATGTCGACCGTGCCGGTCTTCTCAATTGCCGCTTTCATTGCATACACTGTCGCATAGGAACAGGTGGCGCCCAGACCGGGGTACATCCCCTTTGTTTCTTCTTTTACTTGTGGCCAGAAGGCATTGTTGATGGGATTGTCAAGAAGCCAGAAAGGATAGTGGCTTCCCCCAAGCACACCCTTGGGATAGGTATCTTTGGTCATTTTTGCCAGAACTTCGATGTTTCCCCAATCCTGTCCCGCGTGCTTTATTCTTTTGAAATATCCGAATCCATAGGCCGTTTTTG
Organism: Syntrophales bacterium; assembly: GCA_963666365.2. Taxonomy (GTDB): domain Bacteria; phylum Desulfobacterota; class Syntrophia; order Syntrophales; family UBA2210; genus JALNXD01. The sequence goes on along the minus strand of CAXXNF010000001.1, from coordinate 1,353,556 downwards.
TAAAGGACAACACATCGCCTCCCCAGAGTGCGCAATACACGAAATCGGCTCCTGAATTCATAATTTTGGAGATGTAGGCGGTCCAGTCTTTGTTGCCCAGTTTCGGCCACAGTTCACCTATCACCGTCGCACCGGGCACAAGCTTTGTGTAGGTATCCATAAAATCCTTGTGGGACCGATGGCCGTATTCGTAATCGGGTCCGATTACAAAGACCTTTTTCAGGCCCGGCCAATACTTTGCCACGGCATGGGCCACGGAAGAGGTATAGTTGCTGGTATTCGTGCTTATTCTGAACACATAACGATGGCCTTTTTCACCTGTTATTGCGGCGGACTGTGCATTGGTATCAATAAAGAGCACTTTCTCCTGTCCGCAGTAGGCAGAAACGGCCAGCGCAACCGAACTGCTGATAGTGCCCTGTATCCAGTCGACTTTTTCATTGAGGATCAGATCCTTGGCCTGTCTGACGCCTACCTCCGGATTCAGTTTGTCATCTCTCGATACTATCTCCAATTTTCTTCCTAAAACACCCCCCTTTGCGTTGATCTCTCTGACCGCAATTTCCGCCCCGGCAAGGTCGGGAATTCCGTATATCTGACCGATTCCTCCGCTCAGGCTATGCAAAAATCCTATTTTGATGGGTGCGGCGTCTGCACCCCACACAGGAATTGTCACAAGAAAACACATTGCAACGGCAACAAAAATTATTCCGATAGTCTTTCTCATACCATCATCCTCCTTGCATCCGTTCCAACAGGCACGGCATGTATGGACCTGCTGTTAAATTTCTATTTAACCGCCTGCCAGGGCAGCACAAAAAATTCTGCCGTTGCCAGATTCTTGGGCCATACCACTTCCCTGCTTCCGTCTTTCTGAAACTGCACCATCGGAAGCTGGCGATAGCCTTCTCCATAGATTGAATTATGGTGATCATCGAAGACCCATCTGCCGGCAACTCCCACCCAGTCGGTTTTTTCAAGCGCCTGCACAACCTTGTCCGAATCGGTGGTTCCCGCCTTTTCGACGGCTGCCTTATAGACATAAAAGGCATCGTAGGTGTAACCGCCGGGGTATGCGGACGCGGCATTGAAACTTTTTTGATACCGCTCATAGTAGGCTTTTGATTTGTTTGTGTAGAGTACGGGGGCCGCGCCCATGCATAAATTGGTTTCACTGACCGCCTTTCCGGCGCTGTCCTGCCAATAGCGATCGGTAGCGCTTGTGCCCGACACACCGCCTATCATGGGACCCTTGAGATCATACCACTGCTTTATGTAGATCGATCCATCAACATGTGCGGACACCTCATAAATGTAATGAGCCTTCGCGTTCATGATTTTTGTCAATATAGTGGTAAAATCTTTCGTCTCCGTATCAAAAAATTCGGAGTAGACGACTTCGAGTCCCTTCTCTTTGAAAAATTTCTCGGCATTTGCCACAATTCCCCTTGTCCATAGGGCGTTTTCCGCTATTATGGCCATGCGTTTCGCGCCCATTTTCAGCACAGGAATGTTATAGACAAAGTCAAGACTGGCACTGGAAAGTTCCTGGGAAAGATGCATCACCCGGAACCAGTATTTATATTTCTCCTTATCTGCAAAATAGGTATCGCTGAGCGCTTCGGATGCGGCGCCCGTAGAAATGAACACCTTTTTGTAACGGGCCATCTGGTCCATCACGGATTTGGCAACCCCCGACGAATTGGTTCCGATCACAGCATCGCACTTATCCTGAAGAACCAGCTTTTTGTAGGCCATCGCCCCTTTTTCAGGTTTGTATTCTGTATTCCCCAGAATCAGCTCGACCTTTTTGCCCAGGATGCCGCCCGCGGCATTGATGTCTTCCGTGGCGAGCTTTGCCGCGTTGATCATGATTTCACCCGAGGTGGTTTTAAAGGGAGTGATGAGGCCGATCTTGAGCGTATCGGCCGCCATCACCGGGTTGGCACAAAAGCACACACCCAACATCACACAAAGACACACTATCGATAGTACGCACTGTTTTATCTTCATACTCTCCCCTCCTTATATGTACTGTATTATTCATCCCCCTTGCACGCTTACGGTAAAATATGGACACCTCCTTTCTCCTGTCATACTCAGTTCATACCAAGATATGCTTCAGTCACTGAAGGATCTTCGGTAAGTACAACGCTCTCCCCCTGGTTGATGATTTGCCCCTGTTCCAGCACATAGGCATATGATGAAAGATCGAGGGCGAGGGCCGCATTTTGCTCGACAAGAAGAATCGCGACACCCTCGTCGTTTAGTTTTTGTACCACTTCGAAAATCGATTCTATAACCATGGGCGCCAATCCGAAAGAGGGTTCATCGAGGGTGAGAAGAACGGGCTGTCCCATAATCGCCCTTCCTACGGCCAGCATCTGCTGCTCTCCGCCTGACAGAGTCCCCGCCAACTGATTTTTGCGATCCCACAACACCGGCAGATAGGCAAACACACGGTCGAGATCATTTGAAATGGAATTTCTATCACGTCGCAAAAAAGCGCCCATGAGAAGATTGTTATAGACTGTCATATTCGGAAACAGAAGCCGTCCTTCAGGACAGTGAATGATTCCTCCCTTTATGACATCACGGGGATTGAGCGTGAGAATTTCATTCCCCTGAAAGAGGATGCTCCCCCTTGCCGACACAAGTCGTGAAATTGCGCGCAGAAAAGTGGTCTTTCCCGCCCCGTTACTGCCGATAACGGCAACAAAGTCGCCGTTATCCATCGAGAGATTCAGGCCATGAAGCACCTCTATATCGTGATAAGCGGCTCTAAGATGTTTGATCTCAAGCAGTGACAAGATTGATCCCCTTCTTTCCCAGGTACGCTTCTATTACCTGCGGTTCCTGAACGATATATTCAGGATTTCCCTCCGCTATTTTTTGGCCGAAGTTGATCACGATTATTTTTTCCGCCAGTTTCATAAGTTCTCGAAGTCGATGTTCGATAATAATCACGGTCAGGCCTCGTGCATTCATCGTGCGGATCACTCCGCCGATATTCAGAATTTCCTTTTGAGATAATCCTGAAAACGGCTCGTCCAGGAGCAGCACCGATGGAAATGTCGCCAGGGCACGGGATATATCGAGAAGCCGTAATTCACCCTGATTCAGATCATCGATCTCGGCCGTTCTTTTTTCACCAAGCCCCATATCCGACAGGATCTCATCTACCGTTGAGAGATACTGCGTTCTGGCAATCCTTTTCAGGCGGGGTGATTTTGAATAGTAGGGCAGCATCATTGATTCCATCACCTTCATTCCGAAGAAGGGTTTCAGCAACTGCCAGGTGCGCGTAAAACCGAGATTCACGATTTCATGGGGCTGCTTGCGGGCGATGTTTCGATTGTTGAACCTGATTGATCCCGCATCAAATTTCATGAACCCGGTTATACAGTTAAACAATGTGGTCTTGCCCGCCCCGTTCGGCCCGATAACCCCCACAATTTCACCGGCTTCAACAGTGATCGTTATTTCATTAAGGGCTTGAAGGCCGCCGAATCTTTTCGTCAATCCCGCAATGTGAAGAAGACTCATGTGTTGTTCCTGTTCCCAAGAAAGAAATACGATACCAATCGCGAGCGTTTCATTATCTTTAAATTCAACAGTCCCTCCGGTGCGACATAAATAAGCACAATCAAGAGACCCGTATATATAACTATTCTATATTCCTCAACTATTCTCAAATATTCATTTATAACGGAAAGAATGACGGCGCTGATCAAGGGACCGGCGATGGTTCCCATGCCGCCGATAACGGCGATGAGCACCACAATAATGGATATGTAGCCCGACAGCATTGTGGGACCTATCGCCATCTGAGAATGGGCAAACACCCCTCCGCCGATGCCCGCCATAAAACCGCTGATGGCGAATGCTTCTATTTTATAATAGGCGGTATTGATACCCGAGGATTTCGCGGCGTCTTCACTGGCACGAATTGCCTTGAGAATTGTTCCCCGCTTCGATCGGGCATAGAGAGTCAGAAGGAAATACACGCAGAGCGTTACGGCAAGAACCACAAACACTCCCGATTTCACGCTTTCGGTAAGGGGATCAAGGCTGGATATCCCTTCTTCACCACCGGTTATCTTGTAAAACACAAAACTTAATTTAAATAAGATTGAGGCGAATGCCAGCGTTGCCATGGAGAAATAGGGGCCATTGAGGCGGAGAGTGAGATACCCTATGATGATCCCTGTGATCCCGGCAACCGCAGCAGCAAGCGGTATTGCCAGAAACGGCGAAAACGACAAGAACGAGTTCAGGATCCCCGACAGATACCCTGCCCCGCCGACAAAAAAGGCAAAGCCGAAATTCACTTCGTGCGTATATCCGGTGAGTATATCCCAACTCATTGCAAATATCGCATAAATTGCAGCCAGTTGTATCACTTCTATGTAAAAGATGTTGTCACTGAAAAATGAGAAAAGCGCCAATACCACGAAAAGGGCCATTGCGGCCGGTGATTGAGCCCTGGTTACCGAAATTAGCCTTGATTGGACGTGCATATGCCTCACCCCAGTTTATATCCCATAATGCCTGACGGCTTGAAGAGAAGAACCAGCACAATGACGACCAGTGCGATCAGATCCGAAAGCTGCTCCATAATAAAAAACGAACTCAGGACTTCCGCATAGGCAAGAATAAAGGACGCAATAATGCTCCCCACAAGCGACCCGATGCCTCCAAGGATGGTGATGGCAAAGGCCTTAATAAGGGGGAAAAGCCACATTTCGGGAACGACCGAGGACACAGGAGCGATAAGCGCCCCTGCCAGTGCCGCAAATCCGGCACTGAGACCGGAGGTAATCATGGTGGCGTTTTCGACGCTCACTCCCATAAGTACGGCGCCCGTTCTTTCCTGTGCAACTGCATCGATGCCCCTTCCTAAATTTGTCCTTTTTAAAAAAATCCAAAGGGCCGGGAGCATCACGAGCGCAATGGGAATGAGAATAAGCTGCTGAATAATTACCCGCACTCCGAACACAACAACGCTTCCCTCCACAAGACTGGGAACATAGGTGCCGGTAACCCCAAACAGCAGGGACATGATTTCACTTACAAAGAGCGCAAGTGCAAGGGTCATGACCATGACGTAAATCAGATTCTCAATATGAGGCTTCAGAATGACTTTGTATACAAGACAGGAAATAAAACCGACGCAGAGCACGGAGCAGATCACCGACACAACAAGCATTACGCTGCCGCCCGATCCGCCAAAGACGAGGACGAAAAAGATGTACGTTAAGTATGCCCCCAGCATGTAAAAGGTGCCGTGTGCGAGATTGAGAATTCCGCCGACGCTGAATATAAGTACGAAACCTACGGCAATTAGAGAATAAAGGGCGCCTCTAATGGTGCCAATGATGAGCAGTTCCATGAACCAACTCCCTTCATTGATGCAATGGACGGTATTGCAACAATCTGAGGAACGTCACTATTCACTGTGGTGTGGGAAAAGCCCCCTTACAATCTGAGCGCGGGAAGCACTGTGCACACACGAAAAGTGACGTTTCTCAGCGTCCTTGACCCTTCATCACGAACTATTCGCTCAAAAGGATACAACACACTGCCTTTTTACTCTCCGAATATGTAGTGAAACTCTTAAAGGTAAGACATAAAATTGAATATGCGCCTCTCTGTGCTCCCCTGCATCAGAAAGCGCACGACATTTGAACCCCCCTCAAAAAAAACAAAAAACAAAGACGGAAAAATGCTATCGAATCTTTATTTTTATGTCAAGATATTTTTGAAACCATACCGGACAACCAATAGCCAAACAATTACAGCATGATGTATCGGTTTTACTTTTTGGAGGATTACAAAAAAATCCCAGAAAAGATTAATTATCACTCAATAACGGCAGCCATAATAGTGTAATTCACCTTTGGAACATACCTCCCTTTTGTTGGCATAATGTTATGAATTTATTATATTTATCCTCACTGGACTCTGTGTCCGGCACCGGCCTTCGGGTACTTCTTACCGCACAGAAGACGATGGGGCCAAGAGGCGTGATCCCAGCTTTCTGCCCATCTCCTCTGCTTCGTTCATTAGAGATGTGTTGGTGGCAATTTCCCCTGGTTCGAGGGCGCTGCCATAGACCATCCCTACGATGCGGGAACCGGTGTATCGAAAGGCATCCTGAAAGGTGCGCAATGCATTCACGCACCCGGAAGAAAAGGGGTCCGTGTCTCCGTAACTCATTGCAATGGCGATATGTTTCCGACGAAAGGGATCACGGTCGTAAGCAACAAGCCCGAAAAGGCGATCCATAAACAGTTTCATCTGGGCACACATGGAAAACCAGTATACAGGACAGGCCAAAACCCAGCCCCCCGCTTCTATTAACTTGGGATAGAGGGACTGCATATCATCGTCGATTGCACAGCCGGCGCTGTCCTTTTTCTGGCAGGTATAGCAGGCGCGACAGGGGGATATTTCGAGACGATGAAGGTGAATCGTCTCGGTTTTCACTCCCGCCGATTCCGCTCCGGCGATAATTTGTCCGGCAAGAGCGGCACTGTTGCCGTTTTTACGCGGGCTTCCCAGCAGAGCGAGCACCTTCGGCCGATCATTTTTGTTTTCCATGAATTCTCCTCCTTTGTTCGTTACAGTAAGGCAATGTTTACTCGAATCCGATTCGCCGGTCAACCGATATGATGCACAAATACTATCGTGCTTTGTAATGACTGTATGGTTGCCTATTCCCGTTGCGCGTCGCAATAGTGCCGGCGAATGTGTTTGTCGTTGACAGGGCGGTTTCTTTTTTTTAGAGTTCAAATACATTCATATTTAAGGAGCACACAGTTGAGATGGGAACGTTTCATTGCCCTCTGGGCAGCCCTTTTTATGACGGGGATGGCTGTATTCTTTGCGGTCTTTGCATCGCCGACAACAAAAAAGACAGAATCAAGGCATCAGAAGCGATACGGGCCTACTTGAGATCGCAGTCTGACAGGACCAGCAGGTTCAAAAAAGTAACGATTTGCGGCAAAGGGGGGGTAGGCAAAAGTACGGTGACCGCCCTCATGGGGCGGGTGCTTCAGGATGAAAACATGAGCGTCCTTGTAGTCGACACCGATGAGTCCAACCCGGGTCTCCGGCGTCTTCTCGGGTTCGACCGGGAACCGAAACCGCTTATGAAGCTTTTGAGTCGCTTCGGTATCGACGAGGAGGAGGCCGATCCTGAATGGATAAATCGGGAAGAATTCACCGTGGCCGACATTCCAAGGGAATACATTGTGGAACGGGAAGGTCTCAAGTTCATGATGGTGGGCAAGATCGAAGATCCCTTTCAGGGGTGTGCCTGCTCGCTAGCCGATGTGAGCCGCAATTTTATCGACAAGCTCATTCTGGGCGATAACGAGATAGTACTGATAGATGCCGAGGCAGGGGTCGAAAGCTTCGGACGCGGCGTCGAACAAAGCGTCGATACGGTGCTGATTGTAGTAGAGCCCTCCTTTGAATCGATGGCAGTTGCAGAAAAGATAGACTACATGGCGGAAGGAATCGGTGTGCGAATGGTCAAGGCCATCCTGAACAAGGTCCCCTCGGAAGAGACTCGAAGGAAGATGGTCGAAGCCCTGGCGCTGAAACATATCAGTCAGGCGGGAGCAATCAAAAGCGATGACGAGATTGCGGCAGCCGGTCTTGAAGGGAACCCTCTGGGGGACTCGAAGGCAAAGGAGGACATAGGGGTAATAGTAAAACGAATACTACAGGACGTGGGATAACACAAAGGGGGGTAAAGGTAATGGCTGAAGAGAAGAAGTATGCAATCAATCCGAACGAGGTGGAGAAAGAGTACCAGGAACTGGCCGCCCATATGAACTTTGGCGGCTCCAAGTATTTGCCGCGAATCATCAAACGGGCTTTCTCACTTGAACAGGCCCGTCTCGCATTGGCTCTTGATATCTCCGATGATGAGATAGCCGACGTTCTGGAACTTTCGAAAGAAGCGCTGGCAGCACAGCCTCAGCACTACCAGATTGAAGCGCTGGCAAGAAAGCTCAATGCCGACAGAGACAGAGTTAAAAAGGATATTCACTACATGTTTGAACTGGGTTTTGCCTTTCCCACCAGGCGGGGATGGCGCTGGGCCCGCACCGCCGATCAAGCCAAGGACTCGCAGTCCAATCCCAAGTACGACGAACGGCTTGGAGACGAATATTTTGACCTGTGGGAAGCCTTCTTGAAGATTGAGGCCTATCCGACCTCCTACTATCAGAGGTTGGCATCGGTGGCGAATTCAGGAGAACCGCCCCATTTTCGCATCATGCCGGCCAGAAAGTCTCTCAAAAATGTTGAAAATATTATTCCTGAAGACAATATAGAAGCGGTGCTCACACTTTACAGCACCATCGCCGTCGAACACTGCCCCTGCAAACGGCTGGTTCGAGATCGGGCCTGCAAAAGCCCGACCGAGGTTTGTCTGATCATGGATCGTGTGGCCGAACACAACCTGCGCCGAGGAGCGGCCCGTGTCATCAGCGTGGAAGAGGCCCTTGAAATCCACGATATGGCTAATGAGGCGGGTCTTGTCTGCATGCCCCAGAGCAACGAGGCCAGGCCGACCCGCCTGACTATGATCTGCCACTGTCACTGGTGCTGCTGCGATCCCACCGCATCAACCATCATGATGGGGTTTCCTCTTCACAAAATGATCGCCCCGAGCTGCTATCAGGCGACCGTTGACCCGGGCAAGTGCACCGGATGTCAGGTCTGTGTGACGCGCTGTCAATTCGGGGCCATTGAAATGCGGCACCACCCCGGGTCTGACAAACAGGAGAAACTGAAAGCCTGGGTCAATCCCGATACGTGTTTCGGCTGTGGTCTTTGCGTCATCACGTGCCCTGCCGATGCGCGGGCCATGAAGATGGTGAAAAGCGGTGATACAATCCCGAAAAAACTTCCGCCGGCAAGTTTTTATACGGGAGTTGAAGATCGCAAAAGCGGGAAGCAAATCGATACCGGATCAGTGATGGCCAAGCCGAGCTTTTAGGGTTCACATACCGGCGGCTTAGGAGTGAAATGTAAAACTGTTCACCGTTACAGTGATTCTTTGTGGGAGTCCCTTGTCTTTACACGGCCTACAAGCAGGCTTCCCGCCAGTATAAAGGCTCCCACCGCGGCGAACCCCGCTTCAAAGGCACCGGCGTCTCCCAAAATGCCGATACCGGTGGGGACAAGCCCTGCACCGATCATAAAGGCAACAGGAACTACAAGTGATATCAGCAGGTTCCTGCTCCTGGGCGGTACAATCGACGAAAGTACCGCAAAACCGGCGGGGAAGAAGCAGACGGCAAACACAGGCTGGATAAGGACAACAATCTTTATCCACGAGGCCGAAACAACGCCGAGCAGTATTGTGGCGGTTCCCGTGAAAAAAAAGACACTCTTCAAAGTTCGCAGGGACCCGAAACGATCCGTTGCCCATCCACCAATGAAAACAACGAAAAGCGTACTCACTCTTGAAATCGCAATCAGCGTATTTGCTTCCAGTCGTGGAATGCCGTGATCTGCCACAAGATAGAGGGGAAGCATGGCATATACACCTATCGTGCTTCCGATACCCATGCTGAAAAGTCCTACCATTAGGAAAAATGACGGGTGCAGCACAAGCCGGCGCAAGGCTTCAAAATGCGGGCGTTCTCCCTTGAAACAACCTCCTTGACCGAAAACCGCGAATAGAGCGCCCGACACAAGCGATGCAAATCCTATGGCCGCCATAACCGAGCGCCAGGAAAACCAATACATAAGCGCTTCCGCCAGAAGCGGCGCCGCGACAAAGGCCAGGTTCGGTGCCAGTTCGTGAACGGCAATTGCCGAACCCCACTGGCTCGGACGCACCAGATGCGTAATGATCGCTATCCCGGAGGGAAGATACATTCCCGTCACGAGACCCAAAATAAACATGCAAAGGCCAAAGCCCTTCGCCGTCTCGGCACAAAGACACACACCGAGCAGCGTTACTCCCACTGCAGCGGCGGATACAACAACTGTCATCCTGTGAGACAGGCGCGAAGAAACGAATCCGGATCCGACAAGCGAGATAAAATAGCCGACAGTAATATAGAAAAAGAAGGATCCCATATCGGAGTGATTGAGGCTCAAATCCTTTTCGATTGAAGGAGTAAGCGGCGAAAGCACAATCCTGGCGATAAAGTTAAAGAAGAAGATTGCCACGAGAACGAGGATGGGGGCAAGGTGTGCTCGTAAACCCGCCCCTCCCTGTTCCACCTTTATTTCAGGTATGTTTTCCGGATTCGATGAATTCATTTGTATCTCTGCCCTCGTCCAAAATAACGCCATTAATCATTCATAATAACCAACAATACAAATTTATTACAAATAATACAAATAGTTGACAATAGTATTCTAATATGTAAGAAAACGATTTAAAAATACTACTTCAATGCATGGAGGAGTTCTCATGAAGCGAATTTTGTTTGTTTTGATTGTCTTTTTTTTCCTTTCCGCAAACTGTATCGCCGCAGATCTTTTGGTCTTTAGCGGCGCCGGTTTGATAAAACCGATGGAAGAGCTGAAGACTAATTTTGAAAAATCACATTCCGTAGCCGTTGATGTTCATTACGGCAGTTCCGGTGAAATCTTCGCCGGTGTCGCGGCCGGACAGCCCTGTGATGTCCTGATTCCCGGTGCAGCAAAGTACACGGAAGATGCCCTCAAGAATGGCTGGGTTCTCGAAGATACCATTGCCAAATTGGTTCTGCACGTGCCCCTTATTGCCGTTCCCAAAGGAAACCCCGCAAAGATACGCGGGTTCATGGATCTTACCCGACCTAATGTCCGCGTTGCCATCGGCGACCCCAAAGCCCCGGCAATCGGCCGCGTGGCAAAAAAAATGCTTACCAACGCCGGCATCTGGGACAAGGTAAAACCCAACATACGCGTCTACGCACCCACAGTGAATCAGCTTTTGATCTATGTAGCACTCAACCAGGTTGATGCCGCTATAATCTGGGGAGACCTGGTAACATGGGCCGAGGGAAAAGGCAAATTGGAAATCGTCCGCATAGAGAAACAATATAATATGATCAAAACGATACCGACGGCTGTCTGCACAAAGGCTCCTCATAAGCAGCTGGCGCTGAAATTTAATGCGTATATAGCATCTCCCGAAGGGATGAATGTCTGGAAAAAATGGGGTTTTGAACCTTGCGAAAAATAAGTTTTTTTCAGGTAAGTTTTATCACAATCACCCTTTTCGTCACATTTCTGCTGGTACTGGCGATCGGGTCTCTTTTTGTGGTCCCAAGCTTTGAAGATATACGACAAAATATCTGGTCGCCGGAAATGCGGTTTTCTCTAAAGCTGTCACTCATTACGGGAATTACTTCAACGATTCTGGTGATGCTGTTTGCGTTGCCCATTGGCTATGCACTTTCTCGTTTTCGTTTTTGGGGCAAAGGACTAGTTAAAACTGTTATCGACATGCCCATTGCATTTCCTGAACTGGTGCTCGGCCTGTGCCTTCTTCTTCTTTTCGGCAACACCTTTATGAGAGACGTACTTGCCTCCATCGGATTGAATTTCGTCTTTACAAAGAAGGGCATCGTGGCAGCCCAGTTTTTTACGGCACTGCCCTATGCGATACGCATTATGAAATCTACCTTTGATTACATAAATCCGAGATTGGAATTTGTGTCCCGATCTTTGGGGTATTCGATGTTTGAAACATTCAAAAACATCTCGCTGCCCCTGGCAAGAAACGGGATTATGGCCTCGACAGTCATTTCATTCGCACGCTGCATCGGCACCTTCGGAACGGTGTTGATTCTGGCGGGCGGTTCATACATGAAAACCGAAATTCTCCCCATTACCCTCTATCTGAATATTTCCTACGGAAATATGGGAATGGCGCTGACCAGCGGAATCGTTCTTATGATTGTTTCCTTTCTGGCGATTTTCGTATTTGAAAAAGCGGAGGTGGGATTGTAAAAATGAGTTTTCTCCGTGTCGATGATCTGCACATCTCTTTGGGAGAATTTTATTTACGCGAGGTCTTCTTTAGCCTGGAAAAGGGCGATTATCTGATGATTATCGGTCCTACAGGCGCCGGGAAGACCATTCTCCTGGAAAGTATTGTGGGATTCTGGAAACCCCAGCAAGGGTCCATTTATCTTGAGGAAATAAATATCACTGATGAGCTTCCGGAAAAGAGAAATATCGGTATTGTCTACCAGGACTACGCCCTTCTTCCCCATTTTACTGTGTTTGACAATATTGCATACGGTCTGAAAAAGAAAAAAATCCGCGATCGGGATGAAAAAATTAGAGAAATGGCCCGAACCCTTAATATCGAACATCTGCTTCACCGGAAACCGGATACCCTCTCCGGCGGCGAGCAACAGCGGGTTGCATTGGCACGAGCCTTGATCGTCAATCCCAAATTGCTGCTTATGGATGAACCTTTTTCGGCGCTTGACCCGCAGACAAGACGAGAGACGCGGCGTCTCCTGAAAAGGGTCATCGCAAAAAGCAACACGACGGTAATTCATATCAGCCACGATTTGAACGACGCCTGGGCACTTGCGAACAAGATTGCAGTTTTCAGAGAAGGGGCGCTATTGCAGTTCGGATCGGTCAATGACATATTCGACAGACCCGGTTCGCCCTTCATTGCCAATTTCGTGGGCGCCACAATTCTGCAAGGAACAGCTGAAAAAAACGGCAGCGACGACACATTTGTCAATGTAGACGGCATGAAGTTGGCGAGCATAGATAACGCGGAAAACGGAAGCGAGGTGACCGTGGCGATTCGACCGGAAAATATTATTGTTTCAAAAGAAGAACCACACCACCTGTCAGCACGGAATGTTCTTGAAACCACACTAAAGGACATCGTCCCGGAAGGCAGAATGTATTATTTACATCTTCTTGCCGATTCCGTAGAACTACCGGCCCTGGTAACCAGGAGCGCCGTCGAACAGCTTGAGGTGCAATCGGGCGACAGGGTTTATGCAATTGTGAAAAGCGCACATGTGAGGATTATCAAGCACGTACAGGCATAGGACTGCCTGTCGTAAAAACGGCGGTTAATCGGAAGTTCCGTGAAATTTCTTCGTGAGAAAAAGAATGCACACGCGTTGTTGTTTTCATTGCCACTGTTTCCTGTTGCGAACAGACAAAAAGTCTGGTATTTCTGCGCATGTAGTTTGAATATGCATGCTCTCCAGGCACGCACCGAACCATGCATCGCTGGAATCACAGGGATATGCGGTAATTTCACAACAAACTCAATACCTCGTTTTGATTAGAGCGGGGCTTTTTGGTCTGTCGCCGTGGAAAGCGTAAGTCACCTATGCCAGTCAAGTATATTGTGGTACATGATGGACATGTGGTCATCGAAAGATGGGCAGGATTGATCTCCCATGAGGAACTTATGGCCCATGAGCGAGAACAGTTGCAGGACTCTTTCATCAGTCCGGGCGCAATAGTATTGGCCGACTGTCGGGCCGTCACCTTTGAAACGACTGCGGATAGGGTAAGCGAAATGTCGGACAATCACAAACAACCAGACAACAAAACCTACATTGCAAAGTGCGCCGTGCTTGTAAAAGATGAAGATAGTTTTGCCAAGGCGCACATATTCGCTGAACAAACCGCGGCGCTGGGCCTCAATACCATCGTCTTCGGCAGTTTCGATGTCGCCTGCACATGGCTCGGACTTAGCACTATTGAAATGGAACAGCTGGTTGCATCAATCGATGTATAATCCCCCACTCTTACAGCTTCGGGGGAAACTCCGGCAGCTCCTTAAAGATAGCATGTACTTTTTCATCCCCGATGCGGGCGGCCCTGCGTGCCGCGGCCTTATACCGCTCAAAATCGGCCCGCACAAAAATGGAGAGCTTCTGGGCTTCAAGCGACCCTTCTGCATGGATGGTAAGGACATCCTCATAGGACGACGTGAGATTCCGTATCAGCTTGGCCATACGAAGCCGGTTCTCTGTGGGAACTCCGGCGCGCCCTCCCAGATATTTGTCAAGCAGACCATGAATTTCCGGATTGAAGTAATCTCTCGGTGACGGACAGGTGGCGACAATACCTCCCGCAATATCCTGAATGAACTTGGTTGCCTGGTGCCAGTTGTCGGCAAAGAAAAATTTGCAGATATTGGCATACATGGGATTGGGATAGACAAGGTCGGAATCCGTTTCGCTGATGCAATTCTCGGAAGCTGCCCGTCCGAGAATTTCCACGGCTTCCGTATACATGGCGAGCCAGGTCAATTTTTCCCGCACGTGGCTTACCTTCTCTATGCCGTTGTATTCAGCCATCAGAACGGCGGCGCCCGTAAAGAGTTCCAGTTCCATGGCCTTGTAGGTCTCCGCACTCAAGCGGTGGAAATTGGCGAACATGTGGGCCACCTGCCCGGCAAATTCCCACTCCCCTTTCAGAAAGATCCTCTCATGTGGAATAAATACGTCATCAAACATTATCGTGGCATCGTTGATAAAAACACTGCCCGCAATGGGATGGTCAAACAGGCTGAACCCTCTAGCGATTTTGTAATTAAGCCGGCAGATGATGCGGCACGTGACTGCATAACCTATCGATCGGCTATTTCAACGACGATAGATTCCAGGCGGCCCGCGCCCCTTCTTCTGTCGCCTCTATGATACGGCGGGGTTCCCCTGCGTCACCTACCACCTCACAGGAAATGCCTTTTTTCTCGATAAAGTCTTTTAGAGTATCACGCGCCTGAACTCCCACGGCCACCACCACCTGCGCAATCGGTGAAATCAGTTCCTCTCGGCCATTCGCTACAACTGTTACATAGTCACTGCCGATTGTGTGTAGCCTCGTCCCCAGTCGCAGCGAACCGCCACCATTTTTTAATCTCTCGTGCAGCATGTAGCCGTGTGACGTAGCCGGCGAGACGGGCGCTTCAGACAGCATCTCAATCACCGTCACGTTCCGGCAGCCTTTCGCGCACATAAAATCGGCCGCTTCCATCCCTGTGAGGCCACCGCCGATGACCACCGCATCATTCTCGGGCATAACATCGCCACTGAGAATCTGCCAGGCATCACAGACATGGGGCTGGTCGATGCCCTCCAGGGAGGGTATAATCTTTTCCCCGCCGATGGCAAGAATGACGGCTTCGGGCATCCCCTTTCTGAGTATTTCTTCCGTCACTTCCGTACCGGTTCGTATGTCAACACCCATACGCCGCGCTCGGGCGGACAGGCGTTGAATCCATTCGCCATAGGCCTCTTTATAGGGCGCCTTGGCGGCAAATTTCACCTGTCCTCCTGTCTCCGTCTCCTTCTCGTAAAGAATCACCTTGTGCCCCAGTCTGGCAGCCTCCGAGGCAGCCGTCAACCCGGCGGGGCCGGCGCCGATCACCCAGACACGGCGGCTTACCGGGGCAGGCGTCCGCGGATAGATCAGTTCCTGTCCCGTCTCCGGATTGATGGCACAGCGCACTGATCGCTGTTCGAACTTCAGCCGCTCGATACAGCCCTGTTTGCAGGCGATACACTGAATGGTCGCTTCCTCTTTACCCGCCTTTGCATTGATCAGGAAATCGGGGTCCGCCAGATGTTGTCTTCCGAACGACACAAGATCGGCATCTCCCCGGGCAATCACTTCATCTGCAAGAGAGGGAGAGGTAAAGCGTCCTACGGCAATAACGGGCACATCGACCACCTCCTTGATCTTTCGTGCAAGCCGGACATTGCATCCCTCTGCATATTCTATGGGAGGTATAATGCGGCCGGCTGGGCTCCCGGCGGTGCCAAAAGAGGCGTGGATAATGTCGGCGCCCGCATCAACAAAATCAGGAACAACAACCTGCATATCTTCGATGGTGTAACCGCCCTCAATATCTTCTTCGGCGGATATCCTCAGGGATATGGGAAAATCGTCGCCAACCCTGCGACGTATCTCCCTCAATACCTCAATGACAATACGCGAACGATCCCGCAGGCTGTCGCCTCCGTATTCATCGGTCCGCTGATTGGAGAGGGCGGAAAGAAACTGGCAGAGGAGATACCCGTGTGCGCCATGAACCTCCACGGCATCGAACCCGGCCTTTTGTGCTCGCGCGGCGGCGTGGCCGAAGTCGGCCACGAGTGCTTTAATTTCATCCCGGCTCAGTTCCCGCGGCATGCCGCCAAGTACGACGCTGGGAATTGCCGAGGCGGACACGGCGGTCCTGTTTGCAAGCTGGAAGACGCTTTCGCGACCGCAGTGGTAGAATTGCATGGCGATTTTGCTTCCCTGTGCATGTACGGCCTCGGCCAGCCGCGTCATTCCGTCAATGAATTTATCGTCCCAGGCTCCCAGCACTCCCGGACCGCCGGCCCCGTCGGGGTGGACGCTGACGATCTCGGTAATTATCAGACCGGCGCCCCCCTTTGCTCTCCTGGCAAGATAGGCAATGGTGGCATCGCTCACCGAATGATCCGGATTGGCGAGCCCCGTCCCCATGGGGGGCATTACTACGCGGTTGGAAAGTTCCAACGATTTGATTTTTAGCGGCTGTAACAGATGGGCCAGATTTTTCATGTCTCTTCCTTTTTTATTAATAGAGTGATTTTCTACTTTAAACCATTACTTGCATCAAGATGTCAAATAATTACGAACTCCAATGATCATACAAAGATCTATTGCCATTTCCTCCGTCTTTGTTTAAAGTTGTTTAAACGGTCAGACGGAAGGAGAATGCTATGAACTTTTTTCAAAGAACCACCTGGTCACCCTATTGGGCGGGCGCCCTGGCGGGACTGGTGCTGTGCCTTTCCGTGCTCATCGCAGGCAAGTATTTCGGCGCATCCACCACATTCGTCCGTTCTGCGGGGCTGATTGAAAAAACGGTGGCTACGGAATATGTAGCCAATTCGGACTACTTTACCAAAACGAAAATCAAGATTGACTGGCAGATGCTCTTCGTTGCCGGCATTATAGTCGGTTCGTTGGCGGCATCGAAAATTGCGGGAACCTTTGCATCCACCCCTGTTCCTCCTATGTGGCGGCGGCGCTTCGGCGACAGTGCGGGGAAGCGTTACCTGGTCGCCTTCGCAGGGGGGATTGTCGCGCTCTTCGGTGCACGCATGGCCGGGGGGTGACCGAGCGGACACGGACTGAGCGGTCTTGCTCAGATGTCGGTAAGCGGGTTCGTTTCGTTGATATGCTTTTTTATCGGCGGCATCATCACGGCGCGTATAGTCTACGGAAGGGGGGAATAGCACCATGGAACTTATATACGGCCTTGTGACGGGTATACTTTTCGGATTTCTCATGCAAAAGGCCGAGGTCATTCGTTACGACAAGCAGCTCGGCGCAATGCGGTTGATCGATTTTACGATCGTGAAATTCATGTTATCCACCATTATCGTGGCAATGATCGGTATCTATTTATTGAAGGATCTCGGTATGGTGACCTTGAGTGTCAAAGGCACCTCACTGGGAGCAAATATAATAGGCGGCATCATTTTCGGCATCGGCTGGGCCCTTGTGGGATACTGCCCCGGCACCGCCGCCGGCGCCCTGGGGGAAGGCAGATGGGATGCGCTGTTCGCTCTTATTGGCATGATCGTCGGCGCCGCCATTTACGCGGAAGTCTACCCGGCCGTTAAATCGTCTATACTGACATGGGGAAACTACGGGAAAATCACCCTTCCGGATGTGCTGGGCCTTAACCACTGGATTGTCATAGCAATAGTGACGGTGATCTATCTTCTGCTTTTTTATCTTTTCGAAAAGAAACACCGAATTTGATGGAACCTACCCGAATGAATAAAGCGCTCTACATACTCTACCAGCCTTACAAATGGCTCATTTTTGCCCCCTGGCTTATCATTTCCACCCTCTTTTTCGGCGGCCTTACGGTCTGCCTGGTCTTTCTGACCAATCCGCGGATTGCCAGTTTTATCGGCGGGGCTGTGTGGGCGAGACTAAATGGATATATGACGCCCATGCGGGTCACCGTAAAAGGAAGAGAGCATCTAGACAGAAACCAGTCCTATGTAATTGTGAGCAATCATCAGAGTCAGTATGATATTTTTGTTCTTTACGGCTGGCTTGGAGTAGATTTCAGGTGGGTGTTAAAAAAGGAATTGAGAAAAATACCGGGCCTGGGCATTGGGTGCGAAAAGATCGGCCATATATTTATCGACCGGTCCGACGGGGCCGCGGCTCTTGCGACAATCAAGGCCGCAAAAGACAGGATAGTCAACGGTACCTCGGTGATCTTTTTTCCCGAGGGAACCCGAAGCCGGGACGGCAAGCTCAAAACCTTCAAACGGGGCGCCTTCACCATGGCCCTCGACCTCGGGATCCCCATTCTTCCCGTTACGATCATCGGCACCCGCAAAATCCTTCCGCCGGGAACAATCGATCTGTTCCCGGGACGGGCAACCATGATCATTCACCAACCCATCGATGTCGCAGACTACAAAGAAGGCGGCCTGGATGAGTTGATGAAGCGGACCCGTGAAACAATCGCAGCAGCGCTGGTGGCGTAAGGATTGTCGGAAACTCATACCCGGGAGATCGCCTGCTCCCGGGTATGTTGTTGATAGATTATCCCTTCGCCGTTACCGGTATGCTCGCATAGGATTCTTCAACAGCGGGCATTTTGGGATCGACATGATCTTTCTGGAGCGGAAGCTTCCCGTAGATGGGATCATTCTGCCAGCCGTCGATGTGCGCCACACGTTTCGCCGCCGATTTAAGCTTGTTCCAGTCGGCACTGCCGTAGAGGAACATCTCCTGGGCGGCCATGGAACCCTCGCCGTGGATGGTGTCAATCTGATAGAAGTTACAGGTCATGTCCTTGGCAAGGCGGACGGCCCGAATCCTGTCTTCCGTTGAAACGCCGTCCTTCGCACTTAAATACTTTTCGATATAGGGCCGTATGTCGGGATTGCTCCAGTCCCGGAAGGTGGGAACCGTCGCGGCGAGACCGCCGGCGATATCCTGCAGATTCTGGCACATCTGGTGGAAGTTGCTCGCAAAGGTGAATTTCGCCGAGTTTATGGCCATCCGGTTGGGCATCACGGTATCCATTCCGAATTCGGTCACCGGATCGAGACAGGCTGATTTCCCCAGTAGGGCCACCGATTCGGTGATCATGGCCATCCATGCCAGTTTTTTACGGACATGGCTTACCTGTTCCACACCATTGTATTCAGCCATAAGGCCCGCCGCTCCGGTGATTATTTCGAGCTTGCCGATCATCTTGCAGGTGCCGAAAAGGCGATGGTAGCTGGCGAAGGCATAGGCCAGATTTCTTGAATACTGCCATTCACCGCACATGAATACCCGTTCCCAGGGAACGAAGACGTCATCGAAAATGATCAGGCACTCTGTGGGCTGTTTCTTGCTTGTCGAAGGGTAATCGAACTCCCCTTCTTCCCCGTAAGTGCGCGATACGGGTTCCACGGCCAGAAGCTTGATTCCCGGGGCATTGACGGGCGTGGCAAAGGCAAGGGCATAGTCCTTGTCGGCCTCGCCGTGGGTACGGCAGGGCAGGCACAGCACTTCATTTGCGCAGGGGGTCGAACTGATATGGACCTTGGCCCCACGGACGACGATCCCTTCTTTCTGCCGATCCACAATACGCAGATAATAATCCTGATGCTGTTTCTGTTGAGACGGATGCAGGCTCCGATCGCCCTTCACATCGGTAATGGCGCCGGTAATGGCAAGATCGTTTTTCTGCAGGTGTTTTTGATAGTGCGCGACGCGCTCACTGTAGCCTGTCCCCAACGCTTTATCCATGACTTGCGCGGCCACGGCGAAGGCGGCAAGCGCGTCGGCGCCCATGCAGTGAACCATGACGCCGCCGCCAGCGCGAACGCCGTTAATATAACATTCTCTCCGTCGCAGAAGATCTTCCGACGACCTGGGCGAGGTAAGGAGAAAATTGATATCCTCACCCTCTTCGTCTTTCGTAACGAAAAGATCTCTGAAATCGGGGTGATTCGGAAGCACATAGTCCATCGACGCCGTCCGGATAATACTACTCAGCGTCGGGTGTGTCCTCACATCGGACACCTTTTCTCCCAGACACCAGATCTCTCTTCCATCGTTCAAGCTTTCAAGATACTGTTCAACCGTCTTAATCATATTGATGTCTCCTTACACTATGCTTGGAGTACCGGCATACATTCCTTTATAATATAGAATGCCCGGGGATGTGGTATTCCCGGGCATTGTTTTGAACTGTTATTTCTTTGCCGTTGGGGCGATGCTTTCGTATGACTCATCTATGGCAGGCATCTTTACGTAATCTTTCCGCAAAGGAAGCTTTCCGTATATCGGGTTGTCCTGCCAGCCGTCGATATGGGCCGCCCGCTTCGCCGCCGAGTGGAGTTTATCCCAGTCGGCGCTACCGAAAAGAAACATCTCCTGCGCCGCCATGGACCCTTCGCCGTGAATGGTGTCGACCTCCCAGTGATTCCCCGTCAGATCTTTGATAAGTCTTAGAATACGAAGCCGCTCCTCCGTGGGAACTCCGTCTTTCGCCGCCAGGTATTTCTCAATGAAGGGCTGTATCTCCGGATTCTTCCAGTCGCGGAAGGCGGGCACGGTGGTGGTCAAGCCGCCGCCGATATCCTGCATGTTCTGAACCATCTGGTGGAAATTGCTCGCATAGGTGAATTTCGACGCATTGATGGCCATGCGGTTCGGCATCATCACATCCATGCCGAATTCCGTCATCGGCTCGAGACAGGCCTGTTTTCCCAGCATCTGTACCGTTTCGGTAATGTAGGCCATCCAGGCCAGTTTCTTCCGTACGTGCGGCACATTCCGGACGCCGTTATATTCGGCGATCAGACTCGCCGCACCGGTCATAGTTTCGAGAGTTCCCGTCATCTTGCAGGTGCCGAAGAGCCGGTGGTAGCTGGCAAAGGCGTAGGCAAGCACCTGTGAATACTGCCATTCGCCACACATGAAGACCCGCTCCCAGGGCACGAATACGTCATCAAAAATAATCAACGATTCGGAAGGCTGCATGTGGTCCGAACTGGGGTAGTCGAATTCGCATTCCTCCCCGTAGAGCCGCACATTCGGTTCCACACCGAGAAGCTTCACCCCCGGCGTATTGACGGATACCGCGAAACCCAGAGCATAATCTTTGTCCGCTTCTCCATGGGTCCGGCAGGGAAGACAGAGCAGTTCATTGGCGCAGGGAGAGGCGCTGATGTGCACCTTGGCGCCCCGGACCACGATACCGTCCTTCTGTCTGTCCACTACTCTCAGGTAAAAGTCCTGATGCTGCTTCTGCTTTGAAGGATGGAGGCTGCGGTCCCCCTTCACATCAGTGATGGCTCCGGTGATGGCAAGGTCGTTCTTCTGCAGATATTTACGATATTGCTCTACCCGTGCGGTATATTCCGTGCCCAGTTTTTTGTCCATAACCTGGGCGGCGACACTGAAGGCGGCCAGTGCGTCGGCGCCCATGCAGTGCACAATGACGCCGCCGCCGGATCTGATGCCGACGGTATAACATTCGCGCCGCCGCAGCATGTCTTCAGACGTTTTCGGCGAAGTGAGGAGAAAGTTGATGTCCTCCCCATCTTCATCCTGTGTGACAAAAATATCCCGGTAATCGGGATGATTAGGCAGGACATAGTCCATGGTAGCCATTCTGATGATGGTACTGACCGTCGGATGGGTCCGCACATCGGCGACCTTTTCCCCCATGCACCAGACTTCCCGTCCGTCATTCAGGCTTTCAAGATACTGCTCTACTGTTTTAATCATCCTTTTTTCTCTCCTTTGATTTAATAAAAATGCACTCGATAAAAACCGTCGCATCGTTACACACTATCGCGGTGGAATTATCGAAGGTAAACCGCACCGAAACCGAACAATGGCAAAAGCGCGCCGTGGGAGTCGCACAAGGAATACGCAATAGATACTCTATTGAAAAGAGGATGTCAACCATCCTGTGTCAGTCCAGGCAACACGCCCACATCTCGGACTGCGTGTATATTTATCACAGATAGCCTATAATTATAATGATTAAATTATGTTCAAATAAAGGCTCGGTATATTAGACATTGTGCGCGTGCCTTCCCCCTTGATTTTATCGGCGTCTCGGGATATTGAAGGACTGACCGACGGCATGAAAGGTTTTGTATAGAAAAGTGATATCGCTTCAGAACATTACGAAACAGTATGGGCAGAAAACGCTCTTCGCGGATTTTTCCCTTCAGATAAATCCGGGAAGCCGCATTGCGCTGGTAGGACTCAACGGCACGGGAAAATCCACACTGTTGAAAATAATAGTCGGAGATAGCGAATCGGATTCAGGGCGAGTGACCAGGTCGCGTCACACCGCGGTAGGGTACCTTCCGCAGGACGGCATCTATCACGGGGGGAAAAGTCTTTTCGAAGAGGCGGCCAAGGCCTTTGAGGATATTACCCGTCTGGAACAACGAATGGCACACCTCAGCCGTGAAATCGAAAGCGAAACGCACTCGGCGGGTTCCGAATCACCGCGGCTGCAAGACCTTCTGGAAGAACTGGGTGAGCTCCAGCACATCCTGGAGCATAGAGAAGGTTACAAGACAGAGACGAAGATACAACAGATTCTTTTCGGCCTCGGGTTTAGAGAGTCAGATCTTCCAAGAATGACTGACGAATTCAGCGGCGGCTGGCAAATGCGGATCGAGCTTGCAAAACTTCTTCTTGCAGAACCGTCGGTATTGCTTCTCGATGAACCTACCAACCATCTGGACATGGAATCTCTCGAATGGCTCGAGGGTTACCTGGCACAGTATCACGGATCGATCATACTTGTCTCTCATGACAGCCGTTTTCTCGATAACCTGGTCCGGGAGGTCATAGAAATATCCCTGGGAAAAGCGACACTGTACAGTGGCAACTATTCAGCCTATCTTATCCAAAAGGCTGAACGACAGACAATCCTGGAAGCATCCTATGAAAATCAGCAAAAGCTGATAGAGCGGACCAGCCGATTTATCGAACGGTTTCGCTACAAGAACACCAAGGCGCGACAGGTGCAGAGTCGCGTTAAAGCACTCGAAAAACTCGAAGCAATCACGCTGGAAGGGAAAGAAAAGGCGATCAGATTCACCTTTCCCGATCCGCCCCGATCAGGACGCGTACTGATGGAGCTGGCAGGCGTCTCAAAATCCTATGGAACATCAATGGTCCTGAATGATATTTCCCTCACCATCGAGCGGAGCGACCGTATCGCCTGTCTGGGAGTGAACGGTTCGGGAAAATCTACCCTGGCCCGAATCATCGCGGGAATGGAAGACTTTCAGGAAGGCGCCCGATCGGAGGGACACAATGTAGCGATCGCCTATTATGGACAGGATATGACGGAAACGCTCAATCCCGATGAAACGGTGCTTCGCACGCTTGACGTGCAGGCGCCCATGAAATCTTCAAGCGAGTTGCGATCGCTCCTCGGGTGTTTTCTTTTTACCGAAGATGACGTTTTTAAACCTGTATCGGTCCTCTCGGGCGGTGAAAAAAGCAGGCTTGCCCTTGCGCGCATGCTTCTTCAGCCGGCAAATTTTCTCATCCTCGACGAGCCGACCAATCACCTGGATATCCGTTCGAAAGCCGTTCTTCAGGATCGTCTTCGCGACTTCTCCGGCACCTATTTTATTGTATCTCACGACAGAGATTTCATGGCGCCGCTCATTAACAAGGTTGCGGTAATCAAAGACGGGGAGTTGGAAATCCATCAGGGTTCGGTGGACGACTATCTGGAAAAACACCGGGGCGCACAGGAACAGGCCGACGCTTCTTCAGAGAGACCGGCCAGACTGTCCGCATCAATTGAGGAAAAGGAAAGAAAGCGTCGCGAAGCGTCGCTCCGTCAGGCAAAACACCGAAAGATCAAACCGCTCAATGACGCCCGGGAGAAGATCGAAAAGGAAATTGCCGCACATGAAAAAAGAAAAGGCGATATCGAAGCAGCCTTCTCCCGACAGGAAACCTTCGCCGATGACGGCCTTATTCGCTCGCTGCAGAAGGAATTCTCGACGCTCCACAGCCGTCTTGAGGCACTGTACGAAGAGTGGACGGCACTGGAAGAATCGATAGAAGCCCTCGAGAGGGAACATGGCATCGCGCTACGGAACACAGCGCGAAGTGACGGTTGAAAAAGTCTTCAGAATCACTGACGTTATAGAAGCGTCTGTGATTCTCCGTTCTGGAACGTCACCACCAGATCATGGCCGTCAAGCATTTTTGTAAGTAAGGTGAGATCGTGAATAATCTGTTCGGTTTCCTCCTGCGACAGCTTTTTCAGACCATCCACAATCGTTTGCTGAATTGGCGGGGGAGCATTGCGGGCCAGCGTTTCCCCCTCTTCCGTCAGTTCGATTGTAATGACGCGCCGGTCCGGGGAGTTGCGAAGTCTTCTGACGAGTTTTTTCTGCTCCAGTCTGTCAATAATACCGGTGACCGTGCTTGATTTCACCATCACATGCCGGGCAATCTGAGACGGTGGAAGCGGGCCGTTTTCGTGAAGCGCAAGTAGGCAATTCAATTGAGGAGCACTGATATTGTACTTTTTATTCAATTCTTTGGTGTAGAGATACCCCGCCTGCATCAATCTTCTGATCAGATAGATAATTTCTCTGATATTATTGTAGCGAAGATCTTCCTCATCTTTATACGTATGCAGGGCGGTATTCTTCATGGGATGTTCTTCCTTAGTGCTATTGATTTATTATATGCTATCAGGCGTATCCTTTGCAAGGCCTTCGCCGCGATCGTCGTTCCTTCGATGCCGCACATTCATTTCATAAACGGCACACACAGGTGTGGATGGGGATCGCTATAACGGTCGCCTTGTATCACGGGCACAGTGAAAGGGCAATACCTTTTTCAGAGAAATATCCAGGAACATGAAGACCTTAAAGATCGTCATGCACCATCGGAAAGATGCATGCGATTATCCATACATATATCCCGGGGCTTCTGTGCAACAGCCCCGGGATACATAGGCGCCGAGCCGTTTACGTTCTGACGGCTTATTGAGGTTTCAGCACCACAAAGAATTTGGAGGCCTCTCTCTTAATGAGAAGGAGCAGGCTTTTCTTGGGATCTGCCTTCGAGAGCGCTCCCAGATAATCCTTCATGGAATCTATCTTCATCCGATTAACCTTAATAATGATGTCGCCCTGTTGAATTCCCGCTTCACCGGCGATACCGCCCGGTTCCACCTGTGTGACAATCACGCCGGCGGTTTCAGACAGGCCGAGGTGCTCTGCCATATCGGGTGTAATGGGCTGCACCGTCATGCCGAACCGCATTTCCCCTTCCTCCTGTCGGGCCAGCTCATCCCTCTCGGGTCGTTCCGACACAGTGACGGAAAACTCTTTTTTCTCACCTTCTCGAACTACGATCACCGAAATTGTTTTTTCTACGGGAATGGCGGCCACAACCTTCAGAAGCTCGTGGGTATCCTTTACGTCTTTGCCGTCCACCTTCACAATAACGTCGCCACTCTTGATCCCCGCCTTTTCCGCCGGATCACCCTTGAACGCATCCGCCACCAGCACGCCTTCCTTCACTTTCAGCCCCAGGCTCTCGGCGATCTCCTCGGTGACATCCTGCACTGATACGCCCAGCCAGCCGCGGGTCACCTTCCCCTCCTTCTTCAGGCCGGGCAGTATCGACTTCGCAAGGTCCACCGGGATGGCAAAGCCTATCCCCTGGCCCTGTGCAATAATCGCCGTGTTGATCCCTACCACCTCGCCCGACAGATTAAACAAGGGACCACCGCTGTTTCCCGGATTGATGGAGGCGTCGGTCTGTATAAAATCGTCATAGGGCCCGGCGCCGATCACCCGTCCCGTGGCGCTGACGATGCCCACGGTCACCGTCTGCGACAGGCCGAAGGGATTCCCGATCGCCATCACCCATTCTCCCACGCGGAGCGCCTTTGAATCACCCAGGGCCGCCACGGGAAGATCGTCCTTCGGATCTATCTTCAAAAGGGCGATGTCCGTATTTTTATCGGCCCCCTTTACCTCGGCCGTGTACTCCTTGCCATCGGAAAGCTTGACCATAATTTCGTCGGCTTTCTCGATTACATGGTTGTTCGTAAAGATATAGCCGTCCTTGCTGATAATAAAGCCCGAACCGAGACTCCGCTGTTTGAACTCCCGTCCTGGCTGACCGCCAAAAAATCTCCTGAAAAATTCATCGTCGCCGAAAAATCGTTCAAAGGGCGATCCCCTAAAGGGTGACGCATGGGGGAATCCGCCTCCTCCCACGATTTTCGTGGTTCTGATATTTACTACGGCGGGTTTCAGTTTTTCGGCAAGGTCCGCAAATGAGGGCTGCACAAGGCCCTGTTTTTCACCGGCTACCGCAACTCCGGTGGAAGTGAGACCTCCATTCCCCGGAATGAAATAGACCGCGCCGAAGAGCGACGCGATGATCGCGCCGACCAGAAGATACTTTACCCACATGGAACGTATGGGTCCTGTGTTCGTATGTTGCTCCTTCATATATTCCTCCTTGCTTTTTAATGCGAATATGTGTGTGTTACTTCGTCATGTACCTTAGCAACCCTTGTGCCACAAAGAGATATTTCCCGCCATCCTCAGGGAATCTCAATCCATTTGTGTACTTACGACGCACATTATAGTAAATAGGGTGGTTATACACAACAGGTTCTTTTTCCATATTCACAAAGAGATGGCTAAAATATATCCGGATGTGGTATACAGGTGGATAATAAATATCCGAAAGGATTCATCGGCGCCATGCAGTCAGCACCGACACGATCATGGATCATGCTTTCCCCCTGGATAGTCATCGGAACAGTGATTCTGCTCGTTCCGATCGTGATTTATTTCGCCTTTCACAGCATTCAAACACAGAAGGTGTATATGGAAAAGCTTCTTATCGAGAAAGGCGCCGCGTTGATACGATCATTCGAGGCGGGCGCGCGAACGGGTGTGCTGGGAATGAGTTGGGGCGGACTGCAGATACAGAAACTTCTTGTAGAAACAGCTCATCAGCCCGACATTGTCTACCTCCTGATTACCGATCTTCAGGGCCGGATTCTCGCTCATAACGATCCTTCCATGATCGGTCAATATCACGGCAATGACTTAAATATAAAGGAAATTGCCCGCAGCAAATCCCTTTACTACCGAGAAATACCACATGAAAAGGGACCCGATACTTTTGAAATAACACGTTATTTTGCGCCAACTCCCGGTTTTATGACCACCCCGTTCGGTACGGCCATTCCCGATGACTGGTTCAGATCTCGACTGCATCCACGAGGCGAAGATGCCCCGCCTTCCCGTCTTGTAATCTTTGTGGGACTCGACATGGATACGATAGAAAAGGCGCGTTTGACCGATGCCAGAGATACCGTAATCACTGCCGTCATACTGCTTCTTATAGGCATCACCGGCGTTATATCTCTTCTGGTTGCCCAGGGATACCGCCAGGCACGGGTTTCACTCTCCAGGGTAAAGGCCTTTTCAGACAATCTCGTGGAAAATATGCCTATGGCTCTTATCGCCACCGACAGTCATGGCGTCATTACCTCCTTCAACCAGGTGGCCGAATCAATCCTGCAGGTGCAGTCGAAGGAGATGAAAGGAAAATCGGGAGTTCAGGTGCTGCCGCCGCCATTTGTGGACTTTCTCAATGAACTCAGAAATGATACTTCACTGCGGGAAGGGGAAATAATCGTCACTGGCGAAGATAAAAAATCGCTGCCACTTGACATGGTCGCCACAACCCTGATGGAAAATGATACGTTCCAGGGTCACGTACTCCTTTTCAGAGACCTCACTGAGGTGAAGCGCCTCCGGAAGGAAGTCGACCGAAGCCAGCGGATGGCCTCTCTTGGACGACTTGCCGCCGGAGTCGCCCATGAAATACGAAATCCTCTCAGCTCAATCAAGGGATTCGCCACCTATTTCAAGGAGCGGTATCGAGATATTCCGGACGATCAGAAGATTGCCGATATTATGATACAGGAGGTGGAGCGTCTGAATCGTGTGATCGGACAGCTTCTGGATTTTGCCCGCCCCATGAAACTCGACAAGAAACCGGCGTCTCTCGCCCAGCTTATAGATCACTCGGTCAAAATGATTGAAAAGAGGGCGCAGAATCAAGGCGTAGTCATCTCATACGCGCTGCCCGATGACGATATGATGATTCTTGTGGATGCAGACAGAATCAACCAGGTATTGCTGAATCTTTATTTGAACGCCCTTGAATCCATGGAGGGGGGAGGAAGCCTTTCCATCAGAGTCGATTTTGATGAATCACAACGTCTCGTCTTCGCGGTATCCGATACGGGCGGCGGCATAGATGGCGGAAATATTGCAAAAATATTCGATCCCTATTTTACCACCAAATCATCGGGAACGGGCCTGGGGTTGGCCATTGTGCATCAGATAATAGAACATCACGACGGCGCGATTCATGTGGAAAGCACCCCGGGAAAGGGTACAACGGTGGTCTTCACCCTTCCGGTGTTGACGAAATGCGGATCTGAGGAACGACAGTCATGACAGTGCGGGGTTCTCTATTAATTGTCGATGACGATCATGCCCACAGAACCATGTTGAGAACCCTCCTTTCAGAGTGGGGGTACGGCATTACCGAGGCCGACGACGGCGACCGAGCCATTCAATTGGTCAGGGAGCGGCCCTTTGATCTTATTCTCATGGATGTGCGCATGGTGCGGGTTTCCGGTCTCGAAGCGCTGGAGACCATCAAGGAAATCAACCCCGCCATACCCGTAATTATTATGACCGCCTATTCGTCTGTAGAAACGGCCGTCGAAGCGCTGAAAAAAGGCGCCTATGATTATCTGACGAAACCGCTCGATTTTGACGAAGTGAAAATCGTCATGGAACGGGCCATGGATCACCGGCGCCTGAAGGAGGAAAACCGCCTGCTTCGAAGCAACCTTTCCGCACGGTTCGACAGGCGCAATATAATCGGTCGGAGCGATGCCATGGTAAGGCTTCTGGATACCGTAGCGCAGGTTGCTCCATCCGACGCCTCAGTGCTTGTCATGGGCGATTCCGGCACAGGCAAGGAACTCATCGCCGGGGCACTTCACTTTAACAGTCCTCGACGAGATGGCCCCTTTGTCAAGGTGAATTGCGGCGCTTTGACCGAAACGCTTCTGGAATCAGAGCTTTTCGGTCACGAACGGGGCGCCTTTACCGGCGCCGACAGGAGGAAAGAAGGCACGTTCCGTCAGGCCCACGGAGGGAGCCTTTTTCTTGACGAAATCAGTGAAATGCCGCTCCCCATGCAGGTCAAACTGCTCCGCGTGCTGCAAGAACGGGAATTTGTCAGAGTGGGGGGTGAATCCGTCATCGAAGTGGATGTGCGCATTATCACAGCGACAAATAAAAATCTTCAGGAAGAGGTAAAGGCGGGCCGTTTTCGGGAGGATCTTTTCTATCGCCTCAATGTCGTCGTTCTCGTAGTGCCGCCGCTGGTGGAGCGTCCGGAGGACATTCCCCTTCTCGCGCAGCATTACCTTGCCCTGTTTGCAGAAAAAAATAAGCGCGCCATCAGGGGATTCACTCCCCAGGCTATGGACAGACTTCTCAAGCACCACTGGCAGGGCAATGTGAGAGAACTGATGAATGTAATTGAACGCGCAGTGGTGCTCTCCCGAAAGGAATATCTGGATGAGGAGGATCTCTTTCTCATGAGCGGCGGAGCGGCGCTCATGTCGACCGGCACAGCACTGGTCCCCCTTGAAGAAGCCGAAAAGCGTACAATTCTGAAAACACTCGAGGCGACGGGAGGAAACAAAAGCGAAGCGGCGCGGAAGCTCGGAATTACGCGGCGTACACTGCATTTGAAACTGAAAAAATATGGAGTGATGAAATAAGACGATAAGGGAAGTTCAATGAAAACTACTATCTCTTTCAAGACGAGCGTCCGTGAAGAACTGGTAGATATCACCGATCAGGTGCGCAGGGTCGTATCCCGATACGGTCGTGATTCCGAAATCTGTTCACTCTATGCCCTGGGAGCGACAGCGGCAATCATGATACAGGAAAACTGGGATCCCCATATCGGCATCGATGTCATCAACTGTCTCGGCCGGATCGTCCCCCGTGGGCAATGGTTGCATGATCGCATAGACGGGAACGGAGACGCCCACATTAAGGCGGGTATCATTGGGCCTTCCGAAACCATTCCGGTAGAGGAGGGCACACTGCTTCTCAGCACGTGGCAAAACATCTTTTTCTGTGAATTTGACGGTCCCCGCCCACGACGGGAGGTAATCATCACTCTTCTGTAAAAGGATCTCGAAGGACGAGCACCTCCGGGCGGGGGAAAGTCTCGAAGGAAACTACCGCAGATATATGGGATTAGAAAAAATCCAGGGCCTCAATCGTCCCCAGCGTTTTTGATAGACTTCGCAGCGATACACCCCCGGTTCCGTCACCTCCACTTCCCATCCCTTTCCTGTGCAGTCACACAGGGGTATGCCGTTTTTCAGAATTCTCACCCTTCCCTCCCCCGGCAGTTGAACCGTCAGCGTTGCCGCTCCGTTCAGTGAAAATTCATCCCCCATGATCCCCTGAAACCCCCTCCCGGTCACGGCAAAAGAAAACCCCTTCGCCTCGTTGAAATATTCCATTGCCACATAGGCATGACCTCGGCGAAGCGCGTCCAGCAGCAAGGGAATATCGGTTTTGCACCGCTCAAAAGGTCTGTCGGTCAACACATGGGTACGGATCAACCGAAACACTCTTTCGAAAGGAAATGCACGAAGGCGTACGCACAGCAACTTGTACAGCGTGTCATGATTGTCGAGCTCTCCGATACCAACCACAGGTCGTTTCATCGAAAGAGCGTCCCAGCGGCTCAATGTTTTCTTCTTTGGTCCGGTCAGCGCCAGGACCGGACAGAGATAGCTGACAAGGCCGCGAGGATAGCTGGTCAATGTATCCTGCCAGTCCGTCATAAAATCCCATATCCCCATCCCCGTAAAGCCGGACACTGACCAGTCCCGCCAGGGATAGTGTTTCACGTGAAACACCTGGGTGCCCTCATGGTCGGGATGAGCAATAAACCCGAATCCTCCCTGCTCGTTAACGGCATCAATATAGTGCTGCGGCGCCGGGTCTTCTTCCCCCTCAACGTAAATAGCGTCCCTGCACTCAAAAGCAATATAATGATTGAAACGGGGAGAAATCTCCTGTCCTGCAACGAGCAAGAGCTCATCGTGCCACCCTTCCTCTGCCCTCGCATCAAGATTCGAGTGGTCCGTAAGCATGATAAAGTCGAGCCCGCATTTCTTTGCAGCCTCTATGATATCGGCCACTGCGATTCTTCCATCAAAAGAATGGATCGAATGAAGGTGAATCGCTCCGCTATGATCGTAATAGGTCATACATTTCTCACTGCTTCAGTGGGCACCCCATGCATAGCGGCTGCGTCCTGCAAAACCGCTTTGCCGTCTCTACAATGAGCGCATGGTACTGATTGTAAAGCGCGCTGTCCTGCGGCAGGTTATCCATGAATAACCGCTGAACGTCGTGATAGGTCCATCGTTCATCGATGAAGCCATGGTGCGTAAATATTCTTCGCGTATATGCGTCAACGACAAACACCGGCTTTTGAAATCCGTACAGCAGGATGCTGTCAGCCGTTTCTTCCCCGACACCGTTGACAGACAGCAACCGTTTACGAAGGGCCCCTGTCTCCTCGCCGGACATTGCTTCCATATTTCCTTCGTAATTACATTGCAGAAATTCGAGAAAGGCCCGTAGCCGGCGTGTCTTTACGTTAAAGAACCCTGCCGGCCGAATCAGTTCCGCCACACGTCCCGGATCCGTCTTATAGAGGGCATCGGGATGAAGAAGATTTTCCTTTCGTAAATTCGCAATGGCGCGCTCGACATTTTTCCAGTTTGTGTTTTGTGTGAGGATGGCTCCTACCGCCACATCAAAGGCGGTTTCACCAGGCCACCATGAGAGATCGCCGAAATGATCGTTCATCGCGTTGTAGATGGTCACGAGTCTGTGTGCCATGTTCCCGGATTCACCAGCCGCACGCTTTGTGCCGCCGTCGTCAAATACCCTCACTTTCAACCGCTCCCCCTATGGGCGCACCGCCGCAAAGAACTTCGACGCGCCTCTTTTCAATAATAGGAATGTTCATCCTTCTCGGGCGACCTGACGGAAGCGCTTTTTTCGGGTCGTTCCGACACAGTGACGGAAAACTCTTTTTTCTCACCTCCTCGAATTACGATCACCAAAATTGTTTTTTTTACGGGAATGGCGGCCACAACTTTCAGAAGCTCGTGGGTATCCTTTACGTCTTTGCCGTCCACCTTCACAATAACGTCGCCACTCTTGATCCCCGCCTTTTCCGCCGGATCACCCTTGAACGCATCCGCCACCAGCACGCCTTCCTTCACTTTCAGCCCCAGGCTCTCGGCGATCTCCTCGGTGACATCCTGCACTGATACGCCCAGCCAGCCGCGGGTCACCTTCCCCTCCTTCTTCAGGCCGGGCAGTATCGACTTCGCAAGGTCCACCGGGATGGCAAAGCCTATCCCCTGGCCCTGTGCAATAATCGCCGTGTTGATCCCTACCACCTCGCCCGACAGATTAAACAAGGGACCACCGCTGTTTCCCGGATTGATGGAGGCGTCGGTCTGTATAAAATCGTCATAGGGCCCGGCGCCGATCACCCGTCCCGTGGCGCTGACGATGCCCACGGTCACCGTCTGCGACAGGCCGAAGGGATTCCCGATCGCCATCACCCATTCTCCCACGCGGAGCGCCTTTGAATCACCCAGGGCCGCCACGGGAAGATCGTCCTTCGGATCTATCTTCAAAAGGGCGATGTCCGTATTTGCATCCGCCCCCTTCACCTCGGCCTTGTATTCCTTTCCGTCGGAGAGTTTTACCGTAATTTCATGGGCCTGTTCCACTACGTGGTTGTTGGTGAATATATAGCCGTCCTTGCTGATAATAAAGCCCGAACCAAGGCTCCGCTCTTTATATTTTCTTTGCGGCATTTCTCCGAAATATTTTCGGAAAAAATCGTCTTCGAAAAATTGCTCAAAGGGCGATCCTCGAAAGGGCGAGTCGTGCCGACCGAAGCCTCCTGCCGACACGATTTTTGTGGTGCTGATGTTCACTACGGCAGGCTGCAATTGCTCGGCCAGGTCGGCAAAGGAAAAGGGATTGACTCTCACGGCCTCAGAGGCGGCCGCGTGGGCATCCAAAAAAGACGGTTCCTTCGATGTCGTTACACACAGCATGGTTCCGATGAGCGAAATCGCGAACGTTACAATCATAGACACCATTATTGACTGAATGAATCCCTGTTTCGTCATTTTTTCCATTAGCCTCTGTCTTCTTTTCTCCGTTCGTTCCTGTCTCTCAGCGAGCGCTCTCTTGCGCACTTCACTTTTCTGTCGTCACTGTGTTTGTAAGCATGCCGATTCCTTCTATGTGTACCGTCACTTCATCCCCTTCCGAAAGAAACACAGGGGGCCTGCGTGTAAATCCCACTCCTTCAGGGGTTCCCGTCAGAATGACCGTACCGGGAAGGAGTGTCACCGATGCGCTCAGGTCACTTACGATCCGATATACATCAAATATCATGTGGGCCGTATTTGAATCCTGCATCACCTGTCCGTTGAGCAACATCCGAATGGCCAGATTGTGTGGATCGGCGATGTCTTCCTTCGGCACAATCCAGGGTCCAAGGGGGCAGAACGTGTCAAAGCTTTTTGCCCTCACCCACTGTATCTTCTGTTTTTTCCACTGCCAGTCTCTGGCACTAACATCATTGGCGCAACAATATCCCACTATATGGCTGTATGCCTCCTCCGGGGTGATATTTTTTGCTGTTTTTCCTATTATTACCGCAAGTTCCGCTTCATAATCCACCTCTTGGGGCCCTGCCTTCGGGAGCATTATCTGAGCCCTGTGCCCTGTCACACTGCTTGTTGCTTTCATAAATACTTCTGGTATTTCAGGTGGTTCGGCATTGGCTTCCTCTGCATGCTTTCTATAATTGAATCCCAGGGCAAATACATTAGGAGGATCAATCGGCGCCAATATTTTGTCCACCCTTTCGATTCTATCGGTGACTGTAAAGTCTCCCAGAATATCACCCTCGATTATTCGTGCCGTTATTTCTCCCGCTCCGTCAACCGCGCCGAAACAGGTAGTTCCTTTTTTTGTACTGAATCGGATTATCTTCATATCGTGCTCTTCCTCTTCGTAAATACCCTGCTCCTATAGTACGATACCCGGCAAATTTCAACAGGCAAACACACCACGGGTCTTCCTGAAACGCCATATTACCTATTGACAAAAGGGGCGCTGTCACCTTATGAATGCACAGTGTGGATCTATGGGTCTATACCCTAAATATCATGCCACCCGGAAGCGGCACTATGGCTGAAATAAAAAGCACTCTCGATCTCATTATGGAAAAAACGAAAGGCTTGACCCTTTCAGACGATGAAAAAACCGCCTTGAAG
Organism: Syntrophales bacterium; assembly: GCA_963666365.2. Lineage (GTDB taxonomy): Bacteria > Desulfobacterota > Syntrophia > Syntrophales > UBA2210 > JALNXD01. The sequence continues at coordinate 1,319,046 of CAXXNF010000001.1, read as the reverse complement.
CGAAAAGACATTGAAGGAAAAATCAAAGGCCATCTCCAGCGGTATTTGGATCAACTCACCGATAAAACCGCACTGACTGCCTCTCTCGAACACATCAAAAAGGATGAAGGCGCCACTGCCGATGCGGTACTTGCCGAATGTGTGCTGGAACGGATCGACCCCGACAGAGATAATGAGAGACTTTTTGATATATTAGATCTTATTCCTTTTATATCCGTTTCGGATATTCGCCTCGAACTACATCAGTTTACTGAACGCTGCAAGGCCTTTACAAAAGATCTTGACTGCGACATGCGCGCATCGCTGGCTTCGCAAGGCATTTCCGGGTCCGCGGTTGATCCCAACTTAGAGGATGATGAACGCTGGCAAGAATGGTACAGCAATGCACGAGACCGTTTTACCGAACGTCTCAAGCCACTCTTTCTTCCGTAACAGGCCGACCATCTTCAGCGAAGAACGGCGAACCAATTTTTCTCGATATTCCTGAAATTTTCCCGTACGGCCTCTTTTCCGCGTATTATATCTCCATGTCCCGGCAGCAGGACTTCGACATCGAGCGTTGAAAGCGTCTCTATGCTCTTCTTCAGAAGCGCTCCCGAGCCGCCGGGCAGGTCCGTTCGTCCGATCCCGTCTTTAAACAGCACATCTCCGCAGAAAAGCGCCTTTTCCCAGGGCCAGTAAAAACATAAAGAGCCGGGGGAATGGCCGGGGGTTTCAATAACGTGCAATGTGATATCGCCCAGGATAAGCGTACCCTCCTTAAGCAAAAAGGCAGGTTTCGGGATATTCATATAGGCACCTGCTATCTCCTTGATTGCACGATACTCCCCTCCACCCATACCGAAGAGCGTCGCTGGAGGAAATCGCAATGCCCCCTCCATGTGATCCGGATGACCGTGGGTGGCGATGACTACATCGATCATTTCCGCTGACAGGCCTGTTTGCGCAAGGCCGCTTTCCACGTAGGCGAATAAATGCCTGTGGCCCGGATCGACTATGATGCGTTGCTCACCTTCAAGGTAATATGTATTACAGTTGTTTTCTCCTGGATTGCGCCAAATGAACCCATGAAGGCGTTCCGTAATTTGCATTCTTACTCACCTTTTACACTTCTTCGCTTCTTGAGTACGAGGTCCTTCACCCTTTCCAATTCCTCAGGAGTATCCACTTCCACCGAATCGCAGTCCGTCTCCACAACCTTTATCCTGTACCCGTGCTCAAGAGCCCTGAGCTGTTCGAGGGCCTCCTGTGTTTCGAGACTCCCGGCAGGCAATGCGGCAAACTTCATCAGAAAGCTGTGTCTGTAACTATAGATGCCGTGGTGTTTATAATAGTGGGTTTCAACCCCTCCGTCTCGAACAAAGGGGATGGTGGCCCGTGAGAAATAGAGTGCATAATGGTCTTTGTCAAAGACAACCTTGACGGCATTGGGATGATGAATCTCTTCGGGCCGTCGAATACGATAGATGAGGGTGCAAAAATACACATCCCGATCTTCCAGAAGCGGCCCCACCACTTCATCTACATGCAAAGGCTCAAAGAGCGGCTGATCGCCCTGAATATTGACCACGATGTCGCGCTCGTTCAACGCCATGGACCCCACGGCTTCTGCAACGCGATCGGTTCCTGAACGATGGCGTCTGGAAGTCATGATCGCCTGACCGCCGAAGCGTTCTACTGCCCTGTATATTCTCTCGTCGTCGGTGGCGACGACTACCGAAGAAACGGTTTCTGCGCGCAGTGCTCCCTCGTAGACATGCTGTATCATCGGCTTTCCCCCTATATCGGCAAGGGGTTTGCCGGCAAAGCGCGACGATTCATATCGTGCGGGGATAACACAGACTACTCGAGGCATCGCTCACCTCTCTCCAGATACTGGACCACATAGTCCTTTACCGCCTCTTCCAGCGTATGAAAGGACATGGGGAAACCCGCGGCTTTGAGCTTCTCCATCGATGCTTCCGTATAATACTGATAGTGTGCCCGTATTGCCTCCGGCATTTCTACATACTCAATAGAAGGTGCCCTTTTCATGGCCGCGTAGACCGCGCCGATCAAATCATTCCATGACCGCGCGCTTCCCGTGCCAAGATTAAATATGCCCGTGACGTCATGCCGGTCCAAGAGCCAGCAGAGCACTTCCACGCAATCTTTCACATATACAAAGTCCCGCTTTTGCTCTCCGTCCTCGTAATCGGGCCGGTGAGACTTGAACAGTTTCACTACGCCCCTTTCCCGAATCTGCCCGTAGGCCTTGTGGATTACACTGCGCATTTCCCCTTTGTGATACTCATTGGGACCGAAGACATTGAAAAATTTGATTCCCGTAATCTTCCAATCCAGCCTGTTGCGCAGGACCCACAGGTCAAATAGCTGCTTGGAATATCCGTACATGTTGATGGGACGCAAGGTAACGCTTGTTTCGTTGTCGTCAAAAAATCCCATGGCGCCGTCTCCATAGGTGGCGGCACTGCTTGCGTAAATAAAACGCAGGTCCTTTCGCACTGCCCATTCAGCAATGTTGCGGCTGTAACGATAATTGTTTTCCATCAGATATCCGGCGTCGCGCTCAACCGTAGATGAACAGGCGCCCATGTGGATCACCGCCGTCGCATCCATCGGCGCCCGGTCGGCGAGGATCATTTCTTGAAAACGATCTTTGGGCAGATAATCGGTAAATCTCAGGGGCACAAGGTTTCTCCATTTATCCGAGGTGCCGAGATTATCGACTATCAGAATATCATCAACCCCTTCCTGATTAAGTTTCCACACAAAGGCGCTTCCAATGAACCCGGCGCCTCCCGTTACAATAATCATTCTGTTCCCTTCCTCTCCTATCTCCCTGCCGCACCCGCCGTTTCGATTCCCCTGACGATCGATTCCATGCGCTCTTCCGACATTTTCACCGGTATGGTCATGAAGAGCGTCCTCCCCAGAAGCGTCTCGGCGTTCGGTATGAAAGACGCATCGTAGGTCACATTCCCCTTGTACTGCGGATTTGTAAAGGGAAATTGCTTCGAGTTCGCCGTCGCCCTTGCGATCAGATGCTCCCACCGCAACGCGTAATGCCACGCGTTGTCCTTATAGTAGATGGTGTCGACACCCTCATTCTTAAGCGCTTTCTGGAAAGCGCGCGCTCCCGTCTCATCGGGCAGATTGAACCCAAGAAAAGTGGCTGTATCGCCCTCTCTATCGGCGAGACGTCTGAACCCTACGCCGGCAATGCCTCCCAACGCCTCTTTGATCCGTGATTTATTTTTTCTCTGTTCGGCAATGATGTAATCGAGTTTTCCCAACTGTGCCAGACCGACGGCTCCCTGCAATTCGTTCATACGGAAATTGAAGCCCAGAATGGATCTCCCCTCCAGGGCTCTCCCCACGGCAGGATTATGATCGTGGCCATGATCGTGATACCAGTCCGCGCGATCATAGAGGCGCTTGTCGTCCGTGATGGCCATTCCCCCTTCACCGGTGGTGATGGTCTTGAAAAAGTCAAAGCTCAGTATACCCATGTGACCGAAGGTGCCGAGCTTCTTTCCCTGAAAGCTGCCCCCGCAGGCCTGTGCGTTATCTTCGAGTATCAGAAGATTATGTTTTTGCGCCACCGCAATGATTTCATCAATCTGTGCCGGGGCACCGCACATGTGGACAGGGATCACCGCCTTCGTATAGGGGGTCAGTCGATCTTCGATCGCCTGAGGCGCCAGGTTCAGGGTATCGTCGATATCGGCCATAACCGGTATCGCCCCTGTTTCCAGCACTGCTTCGTAGGTGGCGATAAAATCAAAGGCCGGCACGATGACCTCGTCTCCGGGACCCACGTCGAGGGCCGTCAGGGCGACCTTCAGGGCCGCCGAACCGGACGTGACCGCCAGGGCGTGGCCGCATCCGAGATAACCGGCAAAGGCCTCCTCGAATTGACGCACCTTATAGACCCCCTTTCTCTGGGCGTCAAATTCATATCTCATGAGAACTCCCGTTTCCAGGACTTCCATCACCTGTTCTCTTTCTTCTTTTCCTATCAGTTCATTGCCTGCCATGGGTTATTTCTCCTCTGTTCTGTTCTGATCCTCTAGAATGCATCCCCGTAAATGTCCAGGGCATCCTCCCGTGATATCGTACGAGGATTGTTTGCGAGGGGCCTGGCCACCGTCATGGCCACATCTGCGAGATCGTCAAAATCTTCTCTTTTTATGCCCAGTGCCTCCAGGGTACTCAAAATTCCGCAGTCGTAAATCAACTCCTCCACTCCCTCCACGGCAAGGTATGCCGCGTCCCTTGTTGAAATATTGTCGGTCGCCTCCCCGATAACATCGGCGATTATCGCAAATTTTTCCAGCGCCCCGGGGAGATTGAATCTCATGACCGCAGGGAGAAGCACCGTATTGGCAAGCCCATGGGGAATTCCGAATCTTCCGCCCAGCGGGTAAGAAAGAGAGTGGACAGCCGTGACGCCGGCATTGGCCAATCCGAGTCCTGCATAGAGACTGCCCAGAAGCATTGCCTCCCTGGCGTCCCTGTCGGCGCCGTTGTGCACGCAGCTGCGAAGATTCGCCGCGATAAGCCCGATTGCCTCCAGGGATATCATTTCGCTCATGGGGCTGGAAATGACGGATGTGTAGGATTCGATGGCGTGGCAGAGTGCGTCAATTCCCGTCGAGGCCGTCACTTCGGGCGGCACGGTCAGCGTCAGCATCGGATCGAGGAGTGCCAGCTCCGGATAGAGGAAGGGACTGTTCATGCCCTCCTTTTTTTTAAGATCCTTTCGTATAAACACCGATGTAAACGTGACCTCGCTTCCCGTTCCGGCAGTGGTGGGAACCATAATCTTGGGAAGTCCGGGACCGGGAACCTTGTTGAGTCCGAGATAGTCCACCGCCTTTCCTCCCTGTGCAACCAGCACGGCAACAGCCTTTGCCACATCCATTGCGCTTCCCCCTCCTATACCGACAATAACGTCCGCTTTTTCTCTGGACGCGAGAGCGGCGCCCTCGTCAGCGAGCTCGAGGGGCGGTTCCCCTTCTACCTTGTCAAAAAGCTGATACTGACCGGTGTATTTTGAAAACAGTTCAGCAATCATCTCCTTTATGCCCGATGCGGCTAGTCCCCTGTCCATCACCACAAAGGGCCGCTTCTTCCCCATTTCATCAATGCAATCAACCAGTTGTGCGATCGCCCCCTGCCCAAAGACAATCTTACCGGCGCCCGTAAAAGAAAATATCTTACCCATGTATGCACCCCTCTATTATTTCCTCTGTTTTATTTCCGTTCTCTGATCGTATTTTTCTTGGCCCCAAGAAAGACCTTCAAGATTCCGCGATTTCCCGTAAAAATTTTTATTCTTTATAAACCAGGGGGAAAGTCAAGTCTTTTGTCTTTCCCTTCCTCCGGATGTCATGCCTTTCCCGAAAAGCTCAATCTGGCGGCAGATACCACGAATTATCTTTACCTCCCGTGACAAAACTCCCCGTCGCGCAAAGAATCTTCGAATCGCTCCCATCCAGTAATCGGGATTTTCATCTCTTATGAAATCGATTTTAACGAATATATCCTTCAAATTATCGTACATGGCCTCGACCTCCCCCGATGTGGCTAATCGCGGGGTGAAGGTCGGTTTGGACTCGAGCGACGCCTTGAATATTTCATAACAGAGGATCATCGCTGCATGAGAAAGATTGATGGATCTGAACATTTCAGAGGTGGGAATCTTCACAAGAATATTACAGTGCTTGATGTCATCGTTGGCAAGCCCTCGGTCCTCCGACCCAAAGAGAAGGGCAACACGATTGCTGCGCGCAGCCTCCACGATGCGCATCCCGGCCTCGGCCGAGGAAATCATGGCGTTTCTCAATGAAGAGCCGCCTACCCGCGCCGTCGTTCCCGCTATGAATTGAAAGGGCGACAGCGCCTCGGCAAGATCATCTTCGTAATGAATGCCTTCGACGACATCGGCGGCCAGGTGAGTCGCCATCTTTTTCATCTCATCTTTGTCTATTTCGCGTGGATTGACCACGATAATACGGGTAATGCCCATGTTTTTCGCGCACCGCGCCACGGAACCGATATTACCCGCATATTTTGGTCTCACAAGGACGATGGAAATGTGATCCATAGCCGTCCCTTCACCCATTGCACACTCCTCCGCCGTTACACAGGCCCTTGCAGCCTGTCCTTCAATTTTTTCACAGGCCTGTGGTAAATCATTGCACGACTTTGCATCTTCGCCTAATATCACCAACAGGTTACAAAAGTCTACAGGATAGATTCATGGAACTCTTTCAGGACATCGTTACGCGTGCATCGAAGGCGGCCCACATTTCAATCGGGGAGAAGGAGCTTATGCAATTCCACGTTTTCCGTCGGGAGCTGCTTCTGTGGAATGAAAAAATGCCGCTCATTTCTCTTAAGGAACCTTCCGATCTGCCGGTGAAGCATATTATTGATTCCCTGACAATTCTTCCCTACCTGGCAGGCCGTTACGCCTCACTGATCGACCTGGGGAGCGGCGGCGGCTTTCCCGGGATTCCGGTAAAAATCATGAGGGATGATCTCTCAATTACCTTTGTGGATGGGTCCCGCAAAAAAGGAACCTTCCTGAAACATGTCATACGGACGCTCGGTATGGAAGGCGCAACCGTAATGGTGCGGCGCATAGAAAATCTCATGAGGGAAGATCGCCTTCGGGGCGCTTTTGACTATGTGATTACACGAGCGACCTTTAAAGTTGCTCAGTTGCTGCCTATGGCTGATTACTTTCTTTCTCCTGACGGGCGGATGATTGCCATGAAAGGGAGGACATGGAAAGAAGAGTTGCGCGATGCCCATGATGTAATTAAATCACTGAATTTTCATGTGATTGAATCGCATGAGCTTGCACTTCCGATCATCGGAGACAGAAGAACAATTCTTGTATTCGGACGAATCTGAGAGAGGCAACCGGGAAAATTACACCTTCTCTTCTTCCTTTTTTTGTGTTAGCATCATAGCTCAAATTCGCACCCTAAATCCACATGAAAGATTTGTTTTGATACTGTGAGAAAAGTCATATGCGTTGCCAACCAAAAAGGAGGGGTCGGTAAAACCACGACTGCCATAAACCTGTCGGCTTCACTTGCGGCCGCGGAGAAATGCACCCTTCTTATCGACTGCGATCCTCAGGGAAACGCAACCAGCGGTTCAGGAATTGAAAAAGAAAAAGTGAAGGACCGCAACCTGTACCACACACTTATCGGACGGATTCCTCCCTGCGAGGTGATACTGAATACTGCCGTGGAGCGTTTCGATATCATTCCTTCAAGCCAGGATCTTATCGGTGTTGAGGTGGAATTTGTGTCACTGAAGGATCGTGAAAAGAAGCTGAAGGAGCTTTTGAAAAACATTGACAAAGAATACGATTTTATTATAATCGATTGTCCTCCATCCTTGGGGTTTTTGACCGTAAATTCTCTCGTTGCATCCGACAGTGTCATTGTTCCCCTTCAGTGCGAATATTTTGCGCTCGAGGGGCTTGGTCAACTGCTTAACACGGTCAAGCTGGTTCAAACACGGCTGAATCCATCTCTTTCGCTGGCGGGAATACTCCTGACCATGTTTGATACGCGCAATCGCATTTCCCACCGTGTCGCGGAAGAGGTGAAGAAATATTTCGGTCGAAACGTGTTTAACACTATTATCCCGAGAAACGTCAGGCTTTCCGAATGTCCGAGTCACGGATTGCCGATTATTCAATATGACGTTAATTCTCGTGGGGCAATCTCGTACATGAGTTTCGCTCAGGAAATTCTCGCCAATGGGAGAATGTAAATGGTAAAGAGGAACGCCTTGGGCAAGGGTCTCGGTGCTATATTCACCGACCTTGTTGAAAACAAACCGTCAAGATCCTCCTTCGTGATGTGCGGCATTGAAGAATTGCGACCGAACCAGTTTCAGCCGAGACGCTCTTTTGACGGAACAGAAATCAAAAACCTCGTGGCCTCAATAAAGAAGAACGGAATCATTCAGCCGATTATCGTAAGAAGATCGGATTCGGGCTATGAAATTATTGCAGGAGAGCGCCGTTGGAGAGCTGCCCAGGATGCGGGACTGCAGGAAGTGCCCGTTATTGTAAGAGAGGCCCGGGATATCGATTTGGCTGAGCTGTCACTTATAGAAAATATTCAGCGCGAAGAATTAAATCCCATAGAAGAATCGGAAGCCTACAATACGCTGCTTCACACGTTTCACCTTTCCCAGGAAGAAATCGCCCTGCGTGTCGGGAAGGATCGATCAACTATTGCCAACTCTTTACGTTTATTGAAACTCCCTCAGGAAGTAAAGGACGCAATTACAGGAAAGGCCATATCGTCAGGACATGCGAGGGCGCTTCTGTCTCTTGATTCCGCACAGTTGCAGAAACAACTGCTCAGAGAAATCATACGAAAAAAACTGAGTGTGAGAGAAACCGAAAGGGAAGTAAAAAAAACGTCTAAATCTGATCACGGAAGCATCGTGCGGAACAAAGATCAAAATATAAAGAATCTTGAGAATATACTTTCGGAAAAGATGATGACGCGGGTCAGTATAAAAGAAAAAAAACGCGGGGGTGCTATCGAAATCCGGTATCTTTCCCAGGACGAGCTCAGCAGACTGGCACACTACATTCTAAATGCTTCGGATGGGTAAGAGGATCGCACAGGAACACAACAGGGCACAAGGTCTCGTAAACACTTATCAACAGGTGTTTATAATATTGTTTATAGGATTGCGGGGACGTGGAAGCTATTTGGTCTGAAAGTACTAAAATTATTAAAGAAAAAGTTAGTAAACAGAATTTTGATACCTGGATTAAACCGATCAAAATTGTCTCTCTTGAGGAGAGTCGCGCCGGTTTATCGGTACCGAATAAATTTTTTCGTGACTGGCTCGTTGAAAATTATTTTACCGTCATCAGCGAAGCGGTGTCCAATGTCGCAGGCGCCCCTGTTTCAGTAAATTTCATCATTCAAAAATCCGAACCGATACCTGCCGAACCACCTGAAAACACTACTGTGGCGGCATCTGATCAGAACGTCACTGTGCAGCGCACTCATTCGTCCCTGAACCTGAACTACAACTTCGAACGCTTCATCGTCGGTGCTTCAAACCAGTTTGCCCATGCGGCTGCTCGATCCGTCGCCGAACACCCTGCGCATAACTACAATCCTCTCTTTATATACGGAGGCGTTGGACTGGGAAAAACACATCTTATCAATGCCATCGGACTTCTTACCACGATATTGTATCCTAAGAAAAATGTGCTCTACGTCTCAGCTGAAGAGTTTATGAATGAACTTATCAACTCGATCCGTTACGACAAAATGCCGGAATTCAGAGAAAAATACCGCAAAATCGATTCCCTTCTCATTGATGACATACAATTCATTGCCGGCAAGGAGAGAACACAGGAGGAGTTCTTCCACACCTTCAACACCCTCCACGATTCGGGAAAACAAATTGTGGTCACAAGTGATAAATTTCCAAAAGAAATTCAAAACCTTGAGGCGCGTCTCCGTTCCCGTTTTGAATGGGGATTGATTGCCGATATACAACCTCCTGAAATAGAAACAAGAATCGCTATCATCGAAAAAAAGGCCGCCGAAAACACAATTGCATTGTCCAGTGATGTCATTCACTATATCGCATCGGTGGCGGACTCAAACATAAGGGAGCTGGAAGGAATACTCACAAGAATCGCGGCATATGCTTCATTAACGGGAAGTGAAATCACCATAGACAATGTAAAAGACATAATAAGGAAGCTTTTAAAGCATGTGCAAAAACAGAATGTCTCAATAGAAGACATTGTAAAGACCGTGGCAGTGAAATTCGGCGTCAAAGTCGCCGATATCAAATCACAGAAAAAAAACAAAGATCTTGTATTATCACGCCAGATTTCGATGTTTCTTGCACGCAAACTCACGGATTGCTCCTTTCCCGACATAGGAACGAAAATAGGAGGTCGCGATCATTCGACCGTGATTTATGCAAACAATAAGATCAAGAAGGTGATAGCAAAGGACTTTGAAATAAAAAAAGCAATAGAGGAAATTGAAGAGAAACTGCAAACAAGGGGTTAACAGGTTGCCCACAGGATGGTGTGGTCAATAAGAAAGTAAAAATAAGTGTTTTTCAGTAACAGTGCACAAATTCACAGTTCTTATTACTATTACTGATTATATTAATTTAGAAAAACTTAAGGTGATAAAATGGAATTTACTGTTGATCGAGGCATACTTCAGGAAGCAGTGCAAAAGACGCTTGGAATAGTAGAGCGAAAGACTACTATCGCAATCCTGAATAATATTCTCATTCAGGCAAGAGACGGTAAAATTCGTGTGGTGGCAACCGACCGGGAGATTGGACTTATTGCCGATTACGATGCCCGCATAACAGAGCCTGGCGATATTACCGTGGCGGCAAGAAAATTATATGAAATGGTGCGCGAAATGGAAGGCGACACCGTTAATTTTAAAACAAATCCTAACAATTGGGTGTCCATTACCTGTGATAAGGTGCATTATCGAATTCCGGGCATCACGGCGGACGACTTTCCTGAAGTGCGTGAAGATGAGGACGTGTCCTTTTTTTCTTTTCCCTGTCGCCTTATGAAAGAAATGGTGGGAAAAACCTATTTTGCCATGTCAACGGACGATATGAGGACCGTATGAATGGGGCCTATTTTCTCAAAAAGGGAAAGAAAATGGAAATGGTGGCCACAGACGGGCACAGGTTGGCGATGATTACCCAGGAGATTGCGCTTTCTGAACCCTCAGACAGGGATGTGGAGGGGATAATTATACCGAAAAAGGGTATCAATGAGATACGACGATTAGTGGAGGAAGAAGCTGACTCCATTAAGTTTGGTATTTCAAATCATGTCTGTATCGTGAAAAGGGACGGCGTCACTCTCAGGGTAAGTCTCATCGACGCCTCATATCCTGACTATGGAAAGGTGATACCGAAGGATGGGGGAACAATCGTGAAGGTGGATAGGAACACGATGCTGCATTCGCTGAGAAGGATGAGCGTTATGTCCACTGAAATGTTCAATGGCGTAAAGATTCATCTGACCGATGGTAAAATGACATTGAACTCAATTAATCCCGATGTGGGCGAGGCGAACGATGAAATTGAAGTGGACTATAGAGAGTCGCCGATGACCGTCGGATACAATGTGCGGTATCTTATTGATGCAATTGAGGTAATAGAGGAAGAGTTGATTTCTTTTGAGATGAGGAGTAATGAAGGACCCGGTGTTATCAGGGCAGCGGGAACCGACGCATATTGCTGTGTCGTAATGCCGATTAAGTTGGGAAAGGAGTAAAGGCGAGGAGTGTCGGAAACATACGGAGCTGATAATATTAAGGTGCTTGGCGGGCTGGAAGCAGTGCGGAAACGGCCTGCCATGTATATAGGAAGTACCGGAAAAGAAGGGCTTCATCATCTTGTCTATGAGGTGGTAGACAACAGTATAGATGAGGCGTCTTCCGGATATTGCGACACCATAGAGGTGAAGATTCGTCTTGATAACAGTATCGTCGTCGGCGACAACGGGCGGGGCATACCGGTCGATATGCACAAGACGGAAAAGGTGTCTGCGGCGGAGGTCGTGATGACCAAGCTGCATGCAGGGGCGAAATTCAGCAACGACAGTTACAAAATTTCCGGCGGTCTCCATGGTGTGGGCGTATCGGTGGTCAACGCCCTTTCGAGCTACCTGGAATTGGAGGTGAGAAGGGAGGGTACGGTCTATCGTCAGAACTACAGCAGAGGAGTTCCTCTGATGTCGCTTAAAGAGGTGGGTACCACGAAACGGAGGGGAACAATAGTCACCTTTCTTCCCGATGCGGAAATTTTCAGCGAAACCGAATTCAGTTTTGAAATTTTGTCCAATCGGCTGCGCGAGCTTGCATTTTTGAACAGAGGCGTAAAAATCACCCTCAAGGACGAGCGATCCGACAAGGACGCGGAGTTTTTATATAAGGGCGGCATTGTGTCGTTTGTGGAGTATCTCAACAGGAACAAGCGGCCCCTCCACAAAAAACCGATATTCATCAGTGGTGAACGTGAAGATTCCCAGGTAGAACTGGCGCTTCAGTATAACGATTCCTATATGGAAAATGTCTTTTCCTACGCAAACAGCATCAATACGACCGAAGGGGGCACGCATATGATCGGATTTCGATCGGCCCTCACACGCGTTATTAATACCTACGCCCTCAATACAGGCCTACTGAAAAATGGAAAGGTTGCTCTGAAAGGGGAGGATGTGAGAGAGGGGCTTGCCTGCGTGATCAGTGTGAAGCTCAAGCAGCCCCAGTTTGAAGGACAGACGAAAACGAAGCTGGGAAACAGCGAGATGAAGGGATTGGTCGAGGCCATCGTCTATGAGAAACTGGGGGAATATTTTGAAGAGAATCCCGCAGTTGCAAAACAGATAGTGACAAAATCAACCGAAGCGGCGAGAGCCCGCGAAGCTGCCCGGAGGGCTCGGGAATTAACAAGAAGAAAAACGTCGCTCGAAGTATCGGCGCTGCCGGGAAAGCTTGCCGACTGCCAGGAAAAGGACCCTGCCAGGAGCGAAATCTATATGGTGGAGGGTGATTCCGCCGGCGGTTCCGCAAAACAGGGTCGCGACCGGAAAAATCAGGCCATTCTTCCCCTGAGGGGAAAGATCCTCAACGTGGAAAAGGCCCGTTTTGATAAGATGCTGAACAGCAATGAAATTCGCGTAATCATTACGGCGCTGGGCACCGGTATTGGTGAAGGGGACTTCGACGTCAGCAAAATCCGTTACCACAAGGTTATCATTATGACCGATGCCGACGTGGATGGACTTCACATCAGGACCCTTCTTTTAACCTTTTTCTTCAGAAATATGAGAGAACTTATTGAACGGGGATATCTGTACATCGCCCAACCTCCGCTTTTCAGGATCAGTGAAAATAAGAAGGAACTGTATATCGCAAGTGAAGAAGGTATGGAGGATTACATTCTTCAGAACGGTGTTGACAAGGTTCATGTATCCACGGAAGATGGAAGTCTTATTACGGGAAACAAACTTCTGGCGGTGATAAAGAAGGCGTTGCGTTTCGATACGATACTTGAAAAATATCACCGTCAGGGGAAGCACAGGGACATTATCCAACTCTTAGCAGGAGACCCCGCCTTTTCAGTTGATGATTTTCGCAATAATGAAGCGCTTCTCAAACTGGGAAAGAGGCTTGCAGGTGCCGTCGGAGATGACGTACAGTCTTTTCGGACCGAGAATGACGTGGAGCACGGCGGCTACCGACTTATCTTCCACATCAACAATAACGGCTATGAAAATGTCACCTGGGTGAATAAGGATATTTTTAGCCAGCCGAAATTCGCTGAGGCGCGGTCGCTCATCAAACAGATAAGCGTTCTGGGTGAAGCCCCCTATTCCGTATTCGACAAAAGCAACGGCGAAGGGGTTGTCGAAAAGCGCCTTGACAGTCTGAAATTATTGATCGATCACATTATCTCAAACGGGAAAAAAGGGGTTTCGGTTCAGCGCTATAAAGGTCTCGGAGAAATGAATCCGGAACAGTTGTGGAAAACAACCATGGATCCGGAAAAAAGAACCCTGCTGCAGGTAAAAGTCGAAGATGCCGTTCATGCAGACCAGATATTTACCACTCTCATGGGCGATCAGGTGGAACCGAGACGGGATTTCATATTTCAGAATGCATTGAATGTATCGAACCTCGATGTGTAGCGATTGAGGATCGGGGTGTAATGCACCCTTTCGGGGTCGGCGCAGCCTTCAGGACAATCACGCAATGGAACGCCCGGCCCCTCTTTTTGTCAGGAGGATGAAGAAAGAATGGATCAGCTTCGACAACGAAATTTACCAGTCAATATAGAAGATGAAATGAAAAAGTCCTATGTTGATTACGCCATGAGCGTCATCATAGGACGGGCGATTCCCGATGTGAGAGACGGTTTGAAACCGGTTCACAGACGGGCGCTTTTTGCCATGTCCGAACTGGGGAATCGCTGGAACCGGCCCTATAAGAAATCGGCCCGTATCGTCGGCGACATTATCGGTAAATACCACCCTCACGGCGATTCGGCCGCCTATGACACGATAGTGCGTATGGCACAGGACTTTTCGATGCGCTATCCCCTGATCGACGGCCAGGGAAACTTCGGGTCCGTCGACGGCGATCCGCCGGCCGCCATGAGGTACACAGAGGTGCGGATGGCCCGTATTGCTGAGGAGATGCTTGCCGATCTCGATAAGGAGACAGTCGATTTTCAGCCGAATTACGACGAATCGCTCACGGAACCCATGGTGTTACCCGCCAAAATACCTGACTTGCTTTTAAACGGTTCATCGGGCATTGCCGTGGGTGTGACCACCAATATTCCCCCGCATAACCTGGGAGAACTCTGTGACGGCATTATCGCGCTTATTCGCAATCCCCACATAACCATAGAGGGTCTCATGCAATTCATCCAGGGGCCGGATTTGCCCACCGCCGGCTTTATCAACGGTCGGTCGGGAATCGTATCCGCCTACAAAACGGGACGGGGAATCATCAGAATGAAGGCTCGCGCCATTATTGAACGGAAGGCGCGAAACGACAGGGAAAGCATTGTGGTCACAGAAATTCCCTACATGGTCAACAAGGCCTCGCTGATCGAAAAGATATCGGAACTGGTCAAGGAAAAGAAAATAAGCGGTATTGCCGATCTGAGAGACGAATCCGACCGTGAAGGCATGAGAATTGTCATCGATCTGAAACGGGACGAGGCGTCAAGCATCATTCTCAATCAACTCTACAAGCAAACGCAGATGGAATCCAGTTTTGGCATCATTATGCTTGCCATCGACCGGGGACAGCCGCGCCTGTTCAATCTGAAAGACTACCTTGATACGTTTGTTGAGTTCAGAACGGAAGTGGTGATCAGAAGAACCCGCTTTGATCTGAGAAAAGCACGCGAACGACTTCATATCCTTGAAGGTCTTCTGACGGCCCTTAGCCACATTGATGAAATCATCGCCCTTATCAAGGCATCGAAAGGTCCGAAAGAAGCCGCTGATGCACTGATAGCGCAATTCGGACTAAGCGAGATTCAGGCAAAGGCAATTCTCGATATGCGCCTGCAGCGCCTCACCGGTCTCGAGCAGGATAAAATAAGGGATGAGCACCGTGAAGTCACGGCCCTTGTGTCTGAGCTGGAAGGCATACTTGCGGATTCTGGAAAAGTCAAAGCGATTATAATTGATGAACTTGAGGATCTGAAAAAGCGATTCGGCGATCCGCGGAGAACGGAAATCGTACATGAAAGCGAGGACATCGACATTGAGGACATGATTGTCGAGGAGGATATGGTCGTGACCATATCGCATCAGGGGTACATTAAGCGCAATCCCGTCAGTCTCTATACCAGTCAGCATAGAGGCGGAAAGGGAAAGATGGGAATGGGGACGAAGGAAGACGATTTTGTCGAACGCATCTTTATCGCCTCAAGCCACAGTCTCATTCTCTTTTTCACCAACAGGGGCCGTGTGCACTGGCTGAAAATTTACCAGATCCCCCAAGCGGGACGGCTTGCAAAAGGCAAGGCGGTCGTCAATCTCATCGGGCTCGAAAGCGGTGAACGCATCACCGCAGTACTTCCCGTCCGAAATTTTGAAGAAGGCAAGTACATTGTAATGGGAACACGACGCGGCGTGGTCAAAAAGACGGAACTCACCGCCTATTCTCGTCCCAGAGCGGGAGGCATTATTGCCATCACCCTCGATGAAGAAGATGAACTGATTGAAGTGGATCAGACAGACGGCGATCAGGAAGTGTTTCTCGGTACGCGACAGGGGAATTCCATTCGTTTCAAGGAGACCGATGTGAGAGGCATTGGACGGACCGCACGGGGTGTAACCGGCATAAGAATGAAAAAGAACGACGAAGTCGTGGGAATGGAAATTGTCACCGACGGGAATTCAATTCTTACCATTTCGGAAAACGGCTATGGTAAACGAACCGACGTGACGGAGTACCGGCTGCAGTCGCGGGGCGGCAAGGGCATCATCAACCTGAAAACGACGCCCCGTGTGGGCTTTGTCACCAAGATACTGCAGGTATCCGGTGAGGAGGACGTCGTGCTGATCAGCAATACCGGTAAAATCATACGGTTGAATACTTCGGAAATTCCACTTCTTCACCGGAGCACCCAGGGAGTCAAGTTGATAGAGATTGACGACGATGAGCGGCTGGTCGGCCTTGCCCGGGTGGAACGGGAGGAAGGATCGGAGGCATCCGCCATAGCGGAGATCTTTGAACAGGAGATACAAACGGCGTTGTTCGATGATGACTCGTCCACGGAGCCTTCGGAATAAGCACCGCTATAGGCGACATTAGTATCACTGCAATTAACCTCCCGTGTCTATCCTGCACGGGAGGATCTTTTTTTAAAGGTATTCCATGCTCCACTTCGATGCAGTCAGCTGGGTTATTATTATCTGCTGTGCCATGATGATAGGTTTTTCCAAAGCGGGAATTATGGGCGCCGGCGCCCTGATTGTGCCCCTTCTTGCCGCCATCATGCCGGCCCGCGAATCGACAGGATTTCTGCTCCCCATGTTGAGCATCGGCGACATCACGGCAACACTCTATTGGAGGCGGCACGCCGATTGGCCAAAGCTCATCCGCCTCATGCCCTGGACGCTTATAGGGGTGTATCTCGGTTTTTTATGGCTTGGACGCATTACCGATCAGTTCCTTATGCCCGAGATCGGTGCCATCGTCCTTTTTTTGGTCTCTATGCATTTCTGGCAGCAAAGCAGACCGGACTACGGCGCTCGCATACCCCATAACTGGTGGTTTGCGGCCATCATGGGCATTATGGCGGGAACAACCAGCATGCTGGCAAATGCCGCCGGTCCCATTATGGTGATCTATCTCCTGTCGATGAAACTGGATAAGGAAAATTTTATAGGGACGGCGGCCGTCTTTTTCCTGCTTCTCAATCTTTCAAAAATGCCGTTCAGTTCCAAACTTGATCTCATCACCTCCGCCTCTCTTCTGACCAATCTCGCCATGGCCCCCTTTATCGTAATCGGTGCGCTGCTCGGTGTTGCCGCAGTACACCGCATACCGCAACGGCTGTTCGATCGCGTCATGCAGGTGGCTACGGCATTAATTGCCCTCTATCTGTGCGTGAAACCGCTGTTGTGATTTGACTTGCCAAAGAACGGCGTTACTACTAGACTGAAGAAAAAGGAACCGACGATGGGCACAACATACCGGCTCTTTGACCATACCGCTGATGTGGGACTGGAGATAGTGGGTGAGAACGAGCGGGTTTTTTTCACCAACGCAGCCTACGCCCTTGTCGATCTTATTACGGAGAGAACCTCCGTCACCGTAAAAGAACGGCGGTCCCTGGAGGTCGAGGGTGAAGACAGGGCAGTGCTTCTGGTCAATTTTCTGCGAGAACTTTTGTATCTGATTGAAGGTGAGTGGTTTTTTATCAACAGGATTTCGTCTATCGAAATCGAAGGAGGACAGCTCCGGTGCCGCGTCGAGGGGGAGGGATTTGACCCCTCACGGCATGAGGTAAGAAAAGAAATCAAAGCCGTCACCTACCACCGTGCGGAAGTGAACGAGTCGAAAGAAGGGTGGAGAGGGAGAGTGATCCTCGATGTCTGAAGTGCGGATTGAAAAAATTGATGAAAATCGGTGGATTATTCCACCTGTAGGGGGGATGCGCGTCCCCGGCATGATCTACGGAAGCGATCGGACCATGAAGGTCCTGAAAAGGGACGAGAGTCCGAAACAGGTGGCGCAGGTGGCACACCTGCCGGGAATACTTGGATACTCCCTGGCCATGCCTGACATGCACTGGGGCTACGGGTTTCCCATCGGCGGGGTGGCTGCCTTCGACGTCGTCGAAGGCGTGATATCTCCCGGCGGCGTCGGCTATGATATTAACTGCGGGGTCAGACTTGTCGCAACGAAGCTGTGCCTCCATGACATCACTGACAGGCTGGAGGATCTGGTCGGTGGGCTTTTCCGTGAAATCCCCAGCGGAGTGGGATCCACGGGCCCAGTTGCGCTTTCCGTTGCCGAAGAAAAAAAGGTGCTGCGGGAAGGGACGCAATGGGCAGTGGACAGAGGATTTGGAACTGAGCAGGATATGGAATCGACGGAAGACGGCGGGTGCATGAAGGGCGCCGATCCCGGCTGTGTAAGTGAACGGGCTCTTGAGCGGGGGCGTCGGCAATTGGGCACCCTCGGTTCGGGCAATCATTTCCTTGAGATAGAAATGGTGGAGAAGATTTACGATCCCCACGTTGCGGAGGTATTCGGCCTCGAGGCGGAGCAGATAGTGATAATGATCCATTCGGGATCACGGGGCCTCGGATACCAGATATGCGACGATTACCTGGCTCGCATGGTCAAGGGGATGGGGCGCCTCGATTTTGCACTGCCCGATCGCCAGCTGGCCTGCGCCTATATCGAATCCCCCGAAGGGCGGGATTACCTTGCAGCCATGGCCTGTGCGGCAAACTATGCCTGGGCGAACCGTCAGCTTCTAATGCACTGGACCAGTGAAACCCTTCAGAGGGTGTTGCAATGTTCTCCCCGTGATGTAGGCCTGAGGCTCGTCTACGACATATGTCACAACATTGCAAAGATGGAGGACCTTCCGGTCGAAGGAGTCCGCAGGCGGGTCTGTGTGCATCGGAAAGGCGCCACCAGGGCCTATCCGCCGGGACATCCCGATCTTCCTGTGCGGTATCGGTCTGTGGGTCAGCCCGTCTTGATCCCCGGTGATATGGGCACAGGTTCCTATGTGCTCGTCGGGACGGAGCGCGCCTTTTCAGAAAGCTTCGGCAGCACCGCTCACGGCGCCGGGCGCGTCATGAGCCGGACGATGGCAAAAAAGGTGAGTAAGGGAAGATCGATTGCCCGGGATATGGCACAACGCGGCGTCGTGGTGATGGCTGCGGGCAAAAGCACGCTTCACGAAGAGATTCCCGAGGCATACAAGGACATCGACGAGGTAGTGCGGATAGTGCAGGCAAGCGGTCTGTCGCGGAAAGTGGCCCGTCTGAGATCCCTCGGCTGCATTAAGGGATAAGGGACGGCAGGCGGCCGCTGATGACCCTGTGCACTGCAGACGCCCCCTGCCCTATAGTTATATAGTGTATACAACGACAAAGGAGGAGTACTATGACAGCGATAGTGATGCCCGATTCGGCACAGGATCTTGTAATAATCGGGGGAGGACCGGCAGGATTGACGGCGGCGCTTTACGCCTCGCGGGCCGGTATGAAAACCGTTATTTTAGAGGGAAAGGTGACGGTCAGTCAGATTACGATTACCGATTTAATCGAAAATTATCCGGGAGTTCCCGATGTGAGCGGATTTGAACTGCATGACCGTCTAAGAACACAGGCCCTCGGTTTCGGTGCGACCGCCAAAGCAGAAGAGGCGCACTCCATTGAAAAAATTCGGATCGGAGAATATCCGGGGTGGAAGATAGTAACCGATGGGGCCGAATACCAGGCCCTTGCGGTGATTGTCGCCACCGGCGCCAAATGGCGTTCCCTCGGGGTGCCGGGAGAAGAGGACTTCATCGGAAAAGGAATCTCCTACTGTGCCACCTGCGACGGCCCCTTTTATCGAAACAGAAACGTTGCAGTGGTCGGCGGGGGAGATACGGCGGTGCAGGAGGCGATATTTCTCACAAAATTTGCGGATAAAGTGACGATCATCCATCGCAGGGACCGTCTTCGGGCCGCCGATATTCTTCAAAAGCGGGCCTTTGCAAACGAAAAGATCGATTTCGCCTGGGATTCCGAAGTCGATGCGGTAGAAGGACAGGAGTATGTGACCGGTGTACGAGTAAGAAACATCAATTGTTACGATGAGATTAAGAAAATCCCTGTTGACGGCGTGTTTGTGTTTATCGGCCTCGATCCGATTACCGATTTTGTGCAGGGGGTTGTCAACGTCGATAAGAATGGTTATATTATCGCCGACAACGCGATGAAGACCTCGGAAGAAGGCATTTTTGCCTGCGGCGATTGTATCGTCAAATCCCTGAGACAGATAGTAACCGCCTGTGGCGACGGCGCCACCGCGGCTCACGAGGCGGAACTCTATGTCGACGAATTAAAGGGTCAGGCCTATTAGGGGCTGAATGATTCGAGGTTTTTTCGTAAGAAAAGGAGAATGCGATGCCCATTTATGAATACCGATGCGGTCACTGCGGCCATGAATTTGAGGAGATTCGATCGTCGAAAGATGAGGATTGCGAAGTCGTCTGCCCTTCCTGCGGTGAAAAGAAGGCGCAAAAGAAGCTGTCCCTTTTCGGATCGGGACCTTCGAGGGACGGAGGAGCAGCCTGCTCTTCCTCGTCGCCCTTTACCTGAGGCTGACAGACGTTCCGGTGGTCCACCGGACGGTTTGTATCACGGGAGGAAAAAAGCCTCTGCAAAGAGAGGATGAACGAGTACTATTATTTGGAAGATATGAGGAGAAACCAATGCCGATTTATGAATATGTTTGCAAAAGCTGTAACCATCAATTTGAAATGATCCGTTCGACAAAGGATCTTGATGCCGATATCGAGTGTCCCCGATGCAATGCAAAAGCGGCGGAAAAGCTGATGTCGATTTGCAAATCAAAGATGGAGATGTCCTTTTCCGATTACCAGAATATGGCCGCCTCCTCTTCCAGCTCAAGCAGTAGCTGTTCAGGCTGTACGGCCGCCTCCTGCAGCGGATGTTCTTCAAAATGATCCTGTGATTCCGGCAGGGCACACAGACAGAGGCGCAGAGACATTTCACACTCTGCAGGGGAATGGGCTGCGTGCCGGCCCCGGGCTGATATCGGAGGCTGAGGGGGCCTCGGAGCAGCGGCGATACCCGTAAAGAGTCCCCTACCCTATCCCGCGAGAGCGCCCATGAAAGATCTTCTACAGTGCTGGCAACATCTGCCGATGCATATCGATCCGACACTTTTCAGTATCGGTTCCTTTCAGATTCGCTATTACGGGTTGATGTATCTCGTCGCCTTTTTCGTGACCTACTGGTTGGTCATGTACCGCATCCGTACGGAACATCTTGAATATTCAAAAGAAACCATTCAGGACTGTTTGATGTGGACTATGCTCGGGCTTATTGTGGGCGCCCGTCTCGGCTATGTACTCTTTTATAACGGGGCCTATTTTCTGGAGCATCCCCTGGAAATTGTACTCCCTTTCACCTTTTCTTCCGACGGTATGCAGTTTACCGGTATAAGCGGCATGTCCTATCATGGCGGTCTGGTCGGGGTGCTTCTTGCCTCGGTGATCTTCTGCCGGAAGCGTAACATAGAGTTTCTGCCCTTCGCCGATCTTTTTCCTGCGGCGGCGCCTCTGGGGTACGCCTTCGGCAGAATAGGAAATTTTTTGAACGGGGAACTTTTCGGAAGGGTCACCACGGTTCCCTGGGGCATGTACTTTCCCCTGGACGGGACCGGGAGGCTTCGCCATCCGTCGCAACTGTACGAGGCCTTTTTTGAAGGACTGGCACTCTTTGTAATTTTCTGGATGGTGCGAAAAAAAATTCCCAGAGACGGTTCCTTGCTGGCGCTGTATAGTATCGGTTACGGTACGGCCCGTTTTTGTATCGAGTTTGTCAGAGAGGCCGATCCCCAGCTGGGGCTCTTTTGGGGCTGTCTCACCATGGGACAGATTCTCTGCCTTCTCATGATAATCGCCGGCCTTTTATTCCTGACCTGGCGAAGAGTGCAAGGCCGGAGTGCATAGGCCCTCGCAAAAGTTGAGATGATCGGTCACAGCACGAACGTTCCTGTAGAGAAAATGATCGATGCGAAAAAAAGACAAAGAAATCAAAGACAATACCCTCATTGAAGATATCATTGCCCGTGCAAAGGTTCTGAGGCTTGGCCTGTTCGACGGCGCCTGCCCCTATGTGGTGCCCATGAATTTCGGCTATCAAGAGGGATCGTTCTATCTTCATTCGGCGCGGGAAGGTAAAAAAATAGAGATTCTCCGTATGCACACCCCCGTCTGCGTCGAAATTGATCTGTGCGACGCAATTGTCGAGGCGTCCCGCGCATGTCAGTGGACGACGAGGTATCAAAGCGTCATCGGCTTCGGTCATGCGAGATTTATCACGGATCCCGAGGAAAAACGACGGGGGCTTGATCTGATCATGGCGCACTATTCGGGCAACTCCGCATATGAGTATCCCGATGAACTGTTGGAAAAGATGGAGGTGATCTGCCTGACCATCGATCACATGACCGGAAAGATGTCTTCACGATGAGACCGTTCGACTATTGGCATTTTTTGTGTGCCCCTTCTGCAGGTGCCCTGTTCCCGCGTTACGGTGATTTCCCAGCATATGCAGCACCGGGGAGCGACAAGTGAACTGGGTAGTGAGTCTTATCGATTTCTACTTCAGAAGAAAGGTGCTGGGAAGACCGATACCTCTTATCGCCAGTTTCAAAGTGACCTACAGGTGCAATCTCCGATGTGCGGGATGTCCCTTTCACCAGCGCTCCTTTGAAAGCGGCACGGTACAGATGACCTGGGGGGAGGCGACAGAGGCTCTTTCTGCACTGTCCCGAAAGGGGACCAGAATTGTGGTATTCGAGGGGGGCGAACCCTTCCTGTGGAGAGACGGCGGTTACGATTTCAGCGATCTTGTCGCCTATGCCAAAAAACGTTTTCTTCGCGTCGCCGCCACCACCAACGGCACCTATCCGCTCAATGTGCCTGCTCACATAGTGTGGGTGAGCCTTGATGGACTGAAAGGCACCCATGACCGACTGAGAAGCGACTCCTTCGACAGGGTGTGGTCGAATCTGCAACGGACGGATCATCGCAATATCATGGTGCATCTCACCCTCAACAGGGAAAACTGGACCGAAACGGAAGCACTGTGCCGGTCTTTGCGGAATCTTTCCTCGGTCCGAGCCGTCACGGTGCAGCTCTTTTATCCTTACGGGCAGGGAGAAGCGCCGCTGACGCTGCTGCCGCATCAGCGAAGAGCGGCCATCGAACGGGTAATCGCCCTGAAGGAGCAGGGGTACCCCATTGCCAATTCAAAGGGTGCGCTTCTCGGGATGATCGATAACCGATGGAAATGCCATGACGACCTACTGATAAACGTTGATCCGGACGGAGGCATCACCACAGGGTGTTATGTGAAGAGCCGGGGGGAAATATGCTGCGACGAATGCGGATTTACGCCGGTTGCTGAAGCTTCGAAGGCACTCGATTTACGGCCGGGCTCAATGCTGGCGGGATGGAAAATATTTTTACGGAGCGTCCCCCGGAACCGGTCAGGAGGACATGCCGTGACCAACAGGGCGATGTAAGCAGTAAAGAGTCGCCTTTACAGTTTCTCAACAAATTGATACCATCCCTTCGTCAGACATGCCTGATCGCAGAGATGGCAGTGAAAGCGACGCCCTGTGACGATGTTCTTCGAGAGCATAGTTGAAAAACAGGCCCAGTGTACAAGAAAGAATTTCATTGTATGGTACGGCTACCTCATATAAAAAGCGGACACCCTTTCCTTCGAAGGGCGATCGTTCTGTTCCTTTTCATAATCCTCGCTGGCGCGGGATGTGCAGTGAACGGGCGGGGATCTTCAGATGACCGGAGCGGATCCACCGCCGTCGACCTGGTGATCCTGCATACCAATGATACCCACGGCCATCCCCTTAAATTCTATAAGTATCCAGCGCCTGACGTGGGGGGACTCGCCGCGCGGGCCTCCCTGGTCGCTAAGATTCGCAAAGAGTCAAAGCGGGTTCTTCTTCTTGATGCGGGTGATATCAATACGGGACGGGCCGAATCGAATCTTTTCGATGCCGAACCGGACATAAGGGGGTTCAATTATATCGGGTATGATGCCATGGCCATCGGCAATCACGAATTCGATCACTCCCTTGACATACTCGCAAAGCAGATGCAACAGGCACAGTTTCCCTTTCTTTCGGCGAATATCCGCAGGTCCGACGGAACGTTGCTGGCACGGCCCTACCTCATAAAAGAGCTTGATGGAGTGAAGGTTGCCATCATCGGTCTGACAACGGTGGAAACACGCACATCGGCCAATCCCGCCAACACGAAGGGTCTTGTGTTCGATGACGAGGTGGAAACGGCACGCCGAATCGTACCTCAGCTTCGCGACAAGGTCGATATCGTGATCGCGCTGACTCACCTGGGGATCTATCCGTCGAACGACAGGGGATCGCGGCGGTTGGCCGCTCAGGTGGCCGGCATCGATGTCATTGTGGACGGACATTCTCACACGAAGCTGGATGCGCCCATCGTGATTCGACGACCCGGCGACGATCGGGATACCATCATCGTCCAGGCATGGATGTGGGGGTTGGTGCTGGGGCGGCTGGATCTTTCGATTCAGGGAGGCAGGGTGATCGATTACCGGTTTGCCTCCCTCCCCGTTAACCTGAAGCGAATTGAAAAGGATGCCACGGGGCACACCGCCCTTCACTACAAGGGGAAGAGGATTGAAGAAGACAAGAAACTGCTGGCACTGCTCGAGCCTTATGCGCACAAGGCAGCGGCGACCCTTTCCGAGGTGGTGGGAATAAGTACGAAGCGACTGTCATTTCGGGAGGTGAGAAGCGCCGAAACGGCTCTGGGAGATCTTGTGGCCGATGCACTGCTCTGGCATGCACAACCGCTCAAGGCGGAGTGCGCGCTCGTCAACGGCGGTTGCATCCGTTACGATATTTCCGCGGGGACCATCACAAAACAGGATATCTACAATGTGCTTCCCTTTGACGTGACGGTGGTTCTTGTAGCTCTCAAAGGAACGGAGCTGAAGAGCCTCTTTGATCATATCGCGACGATCAGTCCCGGAGAGGGGGGATTCCCTCAGGTGGCGGGCATGTCCTTTACCATTGACCATGGGGCCGGTGTCTGCCGTGACATCATGATCGGCGGTGCGCCGCTTGACTCGGAGCGGACATATAGGCTAGTGACGAACAGCTTTCTCGCGAGCGGCGGAGACGGGTATGCGTCTCTGAAGGAAGCGGGTAATGCCTACGATACGTCGCTCTTTATGCGTGATGTGGTGATTAGGTATATACAATTCAATCCTGAAGTGCTTACACAGGACAAAGAAAAGAGAATTACAATTTTAGGCGGTGTTTCTTTCGCGGAGTTCCATCATGCTGCATGAGAATCGTCGATAATAGTAACGATGAGGAAAAATTACAGGAGGACGGAAATGAAAAGAAACCTGGTAATAGTCGGAGGAGGGGCTGGCGGGCCCTCTGCGGCGGCCGAGGCGAAACGAAGAGATCCATCTCTCGAGGTGACGATACTGGAGGCGGGGGAATATGTCTCCTATGCAGCCTGACCCATGCCCTATTACATCGGTGATGTAATAAAAGATTCACGAATGCTTCAGGCGAGAACACCGGAGGAATTTGCCAAACAGGGCATCACGGTACGGCTCCATACAACGGTAGAAGCCATTGAGACTGACAAGGCGCAGGTTCTACTCAACGGCGGTGAACAGGTTCCCTACGATGTGCTGGTAGTGGCGACGGGAACAACGGCGACGAAGCCCGACATTCCGGGGATAGACCTGGAAGGCGTCTTTATTCTGAAAAATCTTACTGACGGCATTGCGATCAAGCGGTACATCGAACGCAACTCCTGCCGAAGCGCCGTCATCGTGGGCGCGGGCTTCATCGCGATGGAAATGAGCGAGGCCTTCAGGCTGAGAGGTATGGAAACCAAGGTGGTCTATCGGGGGGAGCTGCCCGTTAAAAAGTGGGACCAGGTCTTTTCGAAACGCGTGCTCGACGAGATTCAACGGAATGAAGTATCCTTTCTTACCGGCAAGAGTCCCCTTGCAATCGAAAAGAGCAACAACGACGCCCTGAGGCTTATCACCAACAACGGCGACGTGGAAGGCGATATCATAATTTTGGCATTGGGTACAAAACCCGAAACGGTTCTGGCAGCTGAGGCAGGCATTGCCCTGGGAAAATCGGGGGCGCTGCAGGTGAATTTTTCTCAGCGCACCAACACCGAAGCGGTGTATGCCGTCGGCGATTGCGCCGAGGTATTTCACCGCATCAGCAAATCATGGGTCAGTATTCCCCTGGGCGACATTGCCAACAGGCAGGGACGGGTAGCCGGCCGCAACATCGGCGGGCAACCCATGATCTTTCCTGGCGTGGTGGGAGCCCAGTGTTTCAAGATTTTCGATCTTCAGGTGGCAGCCACGGGGCTTGACGAACGGGACGCCGTCAGAAGCGGCTATCATCCCGTAAGCACGATTGTAAAGGGAAGTTACATTGCTCGCTCAATGAGCAGCGATGCCTCATTGGATCTTAAACTTATTGCTGACAAATCGACGGGACGGCTCCTCGGCGCCCAGGCCGTCGGTACGGGAGGCGCCGTCAGCCGCATCAATACCCTTTCAGCTTGCCTCTGGGCCGAGATGGATCTCGATCAGATCGGCTATATGGATCTCGCCTACTCCCCCCCGTTCGGCGGCGCCTGGGATGTGATGCAGACGGCGGCGCAGGTCTTAAAGAAAAAGCTCTAGGAGTATGAAAATGGAAAAAAATCTCTCACTGATGGGGCCTGTGGACGGTCACGCCCACCTCGACGGGCTTGCTCACCTTGATGATCGGTTGGCCGATGCACAGGCGAGCGGGGTCCATGCGATTATCGGTGTGGGGATGAATCTTGAGTCAAACAAAAAAATCCTCGATATCGCCCGTCATCACCGGGGGTTTGTCTTTCCCGCCATCGGCTTTCATCCCTGGGATATCCGCGAGGAAAGGGTCGATGAAACTCTCGCCTTTCTCGAAGCGCACCTCGGTGAGGTCGTCGCCCTGGGCGAGGTGGGGCTGGATTACAAGGTGAAGGTGAAAAAAACACTGCAACGGGAGGTCTTTGAACGGATCGTACAATTGGCCGCCGACTCCGACACCCCGCTGATCCTCCACAGCAGGCTCTCCTATAAGAGGGTATTTTCAACGGTGGTGAAGTACGGCGTCAAGAAGGCCGTATTTCACTGGTACGCGGGTCCTGCCGATATCCTTGAGAATGTGCTCGCGGCAGGGTATTACATATCCGCAACGCCGGCGCTCCTCTACAGCGAGCCCCATCGCGAGGCCGTAAGGACGGCGCCCCTTGAGCGGATACTGCTGGAGACGGATTGTCCCGTCAGCTTCCGCGGGCGGGAAAGCACCCCCTCCGACGTGCTGGTGACCCTTGACCAGGTGTCGCGGATCAAGGGCGCTGATCCGGCAGAAGTAGCCGCGGTGACCACGGCGGAAGCGCGAGCGCTCTTTTCTCTTGAGGGGCACTGCGAGAAATGTGAATAACGCAGAAACGGTGCGTGTTGATATGTCGAACAGATCCTTCACACATGCGAAAGATTCTCAATTCTGGGAATTGGTTGCAAGGGCGGTCACGCACCGAGGCGAGAGTGCATTGCCTCCCCTTTTTGAGGCCCTCAGTGCGAAATCATTGGAACAGGATCTTCCCATTGGCTTTGGAGGGGTGAAGAGCCTGTCCTGGGCGCTTATCTGTCAGATCTTTCTCCTCTATCAGGTTCGTATGCCGGCCTTCGGGAGAAAAGAGTATCTGGCAATGATTGCCGGATCGAAAAGGGTCTTTCGTCCTTCCCATTTTGCGAGAATTGCCGTCAGACGGATTGTTGCAAATATATCCTATCCCTCGTCACCGGGACGAACCATGAAAGAATCCGTCGCCGACACGTTTCTGGCCAACGGACTTACGGTGACCGAAGGCTATGAGGGATCGTCCATGGATGACCTCATTCTGTCGCGATTGCTTGCGGATACCGGGATAATGGCGCTTTGCGACCGCGTCGTCACCCCGCCTTCGGAACTCTGGGGCGAGGTCGCCGCGCACTATGAGAAACGACGGAAGGGCATCATACAAAGGAAATGGGAGGATTTCTGTTTCTGGATAGTCAACCGGTAATTTAAAAAGCGTCACTAAGCCGACCGGGTCTGCATTATAATGGAAAATGACTTACAGTTTCCTGGCAGAGTTCGGGGAAAAAGAACAAATTTTCGCAAAGAGTCTCAGGGACGCTGAGGACAAGAGGCAATATAATTTTTTTCTCTGCCTCTCGGCGTCTCTGCGGGAGAACCAAAGTAAGGGGGAAAACATCCCAGAGGAGATAGAAATGGCAAAGGTTTCGGAAGTCATTGTTCGTGCGTTAAAGGAGGCTGGCGTTACCCACATATTCGGCATACCCAGCATACACAATATCGGGCTCTACGATGCCCTTCGGGAGGCGCCGTCGATTCGCCATATTCTATGCAGGCACGAATCAAGCGCCACGCATATGGCAGACGGTTATGCCCGGGCGGGAAAAGGCGTCGGTGCGATAATAAGTTCCACGGGACCGGGGGCCGGGTACATGATTGCGCCTCTCATCGAAGCGTGGTGGAGTTCCTCTCCCGTCCTTGCGATGACATCGAATATTGCAACCAGAAAGATCGGCGCCGGCACGGGAACCCTGCATGAACTGGACGAGCAGGACAGAATGTTTGCACACATCACCAAGGAGCGCTTCTGTCTGCGCGACGCGGATGATGCCGAATCGACGGTGCGCCGCGCCGTTGCAACGGCCCTTGCAAAACGGTCGGGCCCTGTCTATCTCGAAGTGCCTGCCGACCTGTGGGATCTGGATGCCGTTACGAAGGGCGATATCGAAAATGATACGGGAGGAGACGCCGTCAAGGGCGATTGCGACGAGGCACTTTCTCTGCTGCGACAGGCGAAGCGGCCCCTGATTGTCGCCGGCGCCGGTGCAGTGCGCGCGGGCATCGGGTCCGCCATTACAAAAATTGCCGAAGCCCTGCAGGCGCCGGTGGTGACCGGCGCCGAAGGAAAGGGATCTATTGCCGAAGATCATCCCCTTGCCTTCGGCAATGCGGCGCGACGAGGCGTGGTGCGCGAAATGGTGCGTTCCTGCGACGTGGCGCTTGCCCTGGGCACCAGGCTTCGCAATGTCGATTACACGAGGCGAGGGGTCACGCTCCCGCAACTTATCCATGTCGACTGGGATGATACATGGATAGACAAGAATTTTCCCGCCACGATACAACTGACAGGCGACATAGGCGAGATTGCCCGCCGGCTTTCCGAAGGGCTTTCCTCCGCCGGCGGGACGGCCGAAAGGGAGCGGGGCTGGGTGGAAGCATTGAAAAAGAAAGCCGGTGAAGAACTGGAAGCCATTCGCGCCGAGAGAAAAGAGCTTGCCTATCTTGATGCGATTCGCCGGGTAATTCCCCGAGACGGGCATCTGGTAATCGACAATACCATGCTGGGATACTGGGCGGAGTACTTTTATCCCTCCTACGAACCGGGGAGCTTCGTGACCGCCAAGGGTTCCTCCATCATCGGGTTTTCCTTTCCCGCAGCCATAGGGCACAGACTCGCCTGCCCCGATCGTCCCGTAGTTGCGATCAGCGGCGACGGCGGATTCTTTTACGGAGCACAGGAACTTGCCACATGTGTGCGTCACGGTATCGGGTTTCCCCTGATCGTGGTCAATGACGGGGCCTTCGGCGTGATCGATTTTCTGCAAAGGCTGAATTACGACCGCGGCTACGAAACAAAGCTGGACAACCCCGATCTTTGCGCCTTTGCGGGGTCCTTCGGCGTTACGTCGACCCGGGTCGATTCACCTGAGTCGCTGGAGGCGGCGCTTCAGAGGGCCCTCGAATCGAAGGAGATGCGTCTCATCGAGCTTGTGGAGCGCTTTCCCGAAAGCCCCTTCGTTAAATATTGAGAGAATCGAAAGAACGTTCCACTGTACCGGCGCCCTGTGTGGCCTGCCCGTTGCGCGGCATGATAGAGGTGAGGTGAAAATATGCCGTTTTTACAAAGACCGCGAGGATACGACAAAACGATCCTTTCCGATCTTCAAGGTGCATGGAGTATATTGCGAGACTCTGTGGTTGCGTCGGCAGGCTTTAAAGGCTGGGATCGTGTCATATTTCACATTGATGAAGCGATGAGTTGGGAGGTGGTGCGCAATTTACGAAGGATGCCTTCATTTGTTTTAATCATAAAAATCTGCATGCAGGGCAGGGCTCCGGAAGACGTCATGGAAAATATCAAGTATCTCGATGAACTTCTGAAAGAAGTGCTCTCGGAGTTTCACAATTGACATATAGTATGAGTATGTTACTTTGTGCGAAATCATGGGTGAACATGGAGGTCGATACACATTTAAATTTATTTGACAGAAAAGTGTGAGTGACTCGCGGAACGTCAGCACCCTGCATGGGGGAGGACCAGGGCCGATGCTATGAAGAAAACATCACAGGCGTTTCTTGTTGTTACGATAAGTCTGTTGATTGTGGGAAACCTGATCGGCGTGGGCATTCTGGCATTGCCTATCAATACAGGGCTGGCCGGTCTGCTGCCCTCGCTTGCGGGCATGCTCGTGCTCGGCGGCGCCATGTTCTTTTCCGCGCTGATTCTCGGCAGAGAGGCTGTGGAGGCAAAGAAGGAAACCTTCAATTACCCGAGTCTGTATCAGCGCTACCTGGGCAACGGGGGAAAATGGATTGCCGTCGTTACGAACATGCTGATATTATACGGACTGCTCGTTGCCTATTTAACAGGCGGCGCCACTATTCTTGCAAATCTCTTTGATGTGCCGGCCACATATACACCGCTGATTACCCTGGGTCTTTTCGTTGTGGTGACGGGCATCACCATTATGAACGTGAGCCTGATACTCAAATACAACACATTGATAATGATATGCCTGTTTATTTTTTTTCTGATGATGGTGGTGATGGGAGAACCCGAGGTTGACAGCCGACACTACTGTTTTTCCGACTGGCATTTCCTGCCCGTGGCGGCGCCCATCATCGTCACGGCCTTTCATTTTCATAATATTATTCCCAATATCTGCCGGAGCCTGGACTGGAATTTCAGCCTTGTCTGGAAGTCGATGCTCATCGGAGTGATAATCGGTCTTGTGATGAACGCACTCTGGGTGCAGGTCGGCATCGGGGTGCTGCCTATGGACAATTCAGAGGACGGCCTGCTCCAGGCCTTTACAAAGAGCCTTCCCGCAACGGTTCCCCTGTTCCATATAGTGAAATCAAAATTCTTCATGATATGGGCGCTGGCCTTTTCGCTGCTGGCAATTATAAGTTCCTACCTTGCAAACGGGATCGGGCTGCGGGGGTTCATCGCGGATATGCTCGAGAATCATGTGGGCGTCAAAAACGGGGCCCTCGAAATTGGCCTTACCTTTTTACCCCCTCTGGCGGTAACCCTCATCTGGCCCGAAATCTTTCTCGCCGCCATCAATGTGGTGGGGGGCGTAGGCATTGTGATACTTTTTGGCATACTGCCGAGTTTGATCTTTATTATGAAGAACGCCGGCGCCGCGAAAAAGGCTTTTGGGATTCTCATGCTTTGTCTGTTCTTTTTCTGCCTCATATTTGAGATAGGTCAGGAAGCGGGGCTGTTAAAAATAAAACCGGAAATAGAACACTGGAATCCTCAGGTGCATCACATGCACCTGCACGAATAAATGGATGATGAACCCGAAAAGCGTCACGGTTCCCCTG
Source organism: Syntrophales bacterium (assembly GCA_963666365.2). Taxonomy (GTDB): domain Bacteria; phylum Desulfobacterota; class Syntrophia; order Syntrophales; family UBA2210; genus JALNXD01. The sequence goes on along the minus strand of CAXXNF010000001.1, from coordinate 1,287,397 downwards.
GCGGGAGTGGATTTTTTGATATTTTAAAGGCATATGACGTGTCTGCGAGGTCGATTTTGCGCGACTGATACCTGCGGCACAGGGAGGTGAAAAGAAAGTAATGAGAATTTTTATGGTTGTCACGTCGGTGGTGTGTTTCTTGTTGACGGCGGGAGCGGTGTGGGCCGACCAGGGGCACGGCAACGCCCCGCAAAGCGGATGGTATATTTCATTCACTCCTTCGGTGCTCGGTCCTTTTTCTGTGGATACCACTTCGCCGGGTCTCTCGCCGGCAGAAGTCAAATCCGAATGGGGGATGGGCATCAGCGGAGGGCTGGGGTATCGATACGGCGACTTCCGCGTCGAGGGTGAAGTCCTCTATGGCCGGAACGACGGCAATGATATCTCTTTTGCCGGGGGCGGCGGCGATGTGACGGGGCGCTATGAATGGTCAGGCGCCCTGATCAATCTGTACTATGACATCCCCACCGGCGTCGGAGTGAGACCCTATGTGGGAGCGGGACTGGGAGGCGTCCGTTTCGAGGCCGACGATATTACGCTGGCCGCTTTTCCACCGACAAACGGTACAAGCACGCTCTTTGCATATAATGTCACGGCCGGCGTTACCTATTCCCTGACGGACTCCCTTCGTCTGCTGATGGGCTACCGGTTGCTGGGCATGGAGGGCCCGGATTTTCAAACGGGGGGAGCGCCCCTTTATGGAAAATCCATCCACATCCATGGGTTCCAGGTGGGCGTGCAATTCTTTTTCTAGCGTTCCCGGACAGCGAAACAGGAGTGCAGCGCATGGGCGAATTCACGCAGGTTGTGGCCGGTTCCTCGGTGTACAGGCTCTTCAGGAAAACGGTCAGGCCCCCCGATACTCATCTTTCCTCACCGGGAACTACGAATCATACTCTACTATACGTTTACAGAAATCATACAGATCAATCTTGTCATCATCAAAGGTAGCCATAGAAGACCGTATCTTCATCATCTTTATCGCTGTTGATGACGGCTCTTGCGTGCCCAATAATGAGGCGATGAGATCGTGCCATGAAGCGTCCTCAGAGAAGCTCACGACGTCGCGTTTATAAAAATACTGCAGTTCAGGAGGTATCGTAGCACCAATTCCGCCAACGGGGGGAAAATACACTGAGATGCCCCTTGCACGTTCCCAGTCGGGACTGTTTTTTACGTACAAGACCGTGCGTTGTATCTGTTCCATAACGCACGCCGCCTGTTCCTGGATCTCTGAGAAAGGGGATTCGTTCAGGATACCTGCAGCAAGTTCATCCACGGCGTCCACCACCATGGAGATATTCCCGAGCTTCAGTTCAGACAGGGTGATCCCTGTTTTTCCCTCATGATAGACATTATATTTGTCAACAATGATTTTTCCGAAATCTTCTGCCGATATTTGAGGGGTGACGATAACAGCATCGAGAATTTCCGCAAACGGCCATGTGGTTCCCGTGTTCTTGGATCCAATTATCACATCGATGGCCACATCATTCATTTCATATGCAACCTCGATCATCTGCATCGTACAGGCATCAAGGCCAAGAAGGTCTAAAGAAACCTGTGAATCTATGAGCGCCTTTCGGAATTGCTGTACCGACATGGTGCGTCGATAATTCGTGTCGTCAATCAATATGCCCTGCCAGCCAAACCCGTGATCGGCAGGAAAAAGTGCATAATGCTAAGCGGGATAGGTGCTCACAGCCCAGGTAATAAAATCCCGCAAGGCGCCAGGATCAGACATATTTACTTCCCTTCCTCCCGTTCCGTCACCCCAGTCGTCGATTGCGTTCTCTTCGGTCGGTTCCATCCCCGCCTTTATGAAAAACCTGTGGGTGATTTCCCAGCCTCCGTAGGCACTGTTCCCGGGGTATCTGTCGAACTGAGCCACAATATTCACTTTGTCGCTGCTCCCGATACCGTCCTGAATCATCTCCTGAAAGGCCTTGAGAAAATCAGTCTGCATTTCATTATTATCTCCATCCAGATACAGCATTACCGTCCACTTTTTCTGAGAAAGAACGCCGTTCCCGCCTCCACCCTCACACCCAAGAAGGCAAATAAAGGCGATAAAGAGACACACTGTCAAAATAAGAATCGTTTTCCGCTTAGGGGTTCTCAATAGTTTCTTACTCCCACATGTCGTCGGCGCCGAAGGTATCTTTGCTTATCAACCTGTTGTTCGCAGTGGCGGGATCAAAGTCCACCGGATACACCATGCCGGTGCAGGATGTGTCAAGAGGACCCTTCGGATTGTTGATGAACTGGCCGAGCAGCAACGAGCCGCAGGTCTGATCGGTGCCGCCGAAGGCCCAGTTGGGCGGGGTGATGGGTGAATTGACCAGCACGCCGTGGGTTGCATAGGGGATGGTGACGAAATGCTGATAGTCGCCGGTGAAATGGAGCTTCATTTTCCCGGCGATTTCGAGAGGGGTCTGGGGATCGGTAGTGCCGTTGAGCATGAGCATGGGAATGTCGGTTTCGGGTAGTTTCTGCGCGTACTCGTCGTCCTGGTAAAGGTCCCAAAGCCCCCTTTCGTACAGTTCGGCAAATCGCAGCGAGACATCTTCGGCGAAACAGGCACTTTGCAGAAAGGCGTTCAGTTCTTCGGAGGTGCTGCCGCTGAATAGTTCGGACAGAGAGATCAGATCGCAGAGCATGGGCGAATTCAAGTAGGTTTTGTCCGGTCCCTCGACGTGCAGGCCCTGCAGGAAAAAGTCCAGGACCTTTCGATCTTCTGCGTTGCATCGGTGAAGCCGGTAGATCAGCGGCGGTATCAGAATCCTGGTGGACCAGTTGTTCAGCAGCGGCGCCAGGGTGTGACGGAGTTCTTCCCTGGTGAACAGGCCAGTGCATTCGCAGGGCAACGAGCCTTCATCGATCTCGCGGAACACCTCCTGCAGTGCCTTCTGCGGCGTCTCGGCGATGGTCTGCATCTTTGCGTTGCATAGAGGATCGGCTTCGCATAATTGAAGGAATTGTGCGCCAACCATGTCATTCCACTGATCGTAACGATCGAGATAGCAGTCTCCGGGGGTACAGATGGAGTCGAGAATCACCCCGTCCACTTCGTGGGGATAGAGTTGAAGATATCGCAGGAGCCAGTAGGTGCCGTAGGAGGTGGCCCAGATAAAGACCTTTTTTCCCTTCTCTCGGGAACGGGCAATCACTTCATGCAAATCCCTGGCCGCATTGGTGGTGGAAAACAACCTGATCTGTGCTCCCCAGTCGTTGTCAAGGTTTTTGTAACACTCTCTATACAGTTCCCAGTCATTGCCGATATCGTTGTCGCAGGCGCAGCCGAAACGCGTCGAGAATCCGACGCCCCGGTGATCCATCGAATAGAGATCAAAATCAGGATAGTACTCGGCTACTCGCACCATCGCCCGCGACAGCAGGCGCCCCGATCCCCCCGGTCCTCCCTCGAGAAACCAGATCTGTCCCTTGATCGGTTCACTGGTTCCCGGGTATCTGAAGGTATTGATGTAGATGGAGGCTTCACCCGGTGTGTTGTAATCGAGGGGTACCGCGTAGGTCCGGCATTCGGCCGATTTTTCGAGAAATAAATAGTCCCCGCAGGGTCCCCACTGGACGCAGTCGGAATTATTGCACGAGGTGAGCGTAAAAAAAGCAAGCACCGTCACGGTGACGATGAGCACAGATCCCAACCTGCGGGGATCTCTCCGCTCTCTGTCGAGGCGGCGTGTATATCGCGGCTTGCACATTATGTATTCCCCGTTACCCCCACCGGCTTCTGTACAAAAAATAGCAGAAGGGGGCGCCCGTTGTCAAATCATCGATACCGTCATTCATGTTTAAAGGGCAAAGGAAAATGGAAAAATATATTGCGCCTCATCTCCCGGGAGTGTATAGAGTCTCCCATGGGGAGAGCAAATAGGTAAATAATATCGTTGCATTGATTGTTTCGACTCTCCCATGACACTCCTGCCGAATTGGTGCTCACGCATGTGATAGTTCCTTGATGACGCCGGTTCGTGCCAATATAGTTTACACCAGTGGAGAGCAACAATGACCTACAGCAAGGCGACATTAGTATGTGTCGGAGTACTGGCACTTATTTTCTTATCGATCGGCGGCTGCGGCGAAAGGGAAAAAATCACGAAATTTGAACAACTGAAAGGCAAGGAATTTGCCGTACCGACAGGCACCATTGCCGATCAGCTGGTGTTGTCTACCTTTCCGGACGCCACCTTCAAGTATTTCAACAGCGTTCTTGACGCCTGTATGGCGGTGAAGGGGGGAAAGGCGGACGCCGCCGCCTACGATGAACCGCTCCTCAAGAATATTGCCGCCAAAAATCCCGGCCTGGTCGTGCTTCCACAAATGATTACCGTCGACAATTACGGTTTTGCCGTGCGCAGGGAAGATAAAGAATTAAAGCGAGTAATCGACAGGGTGGTGGACGATATGAAGGCCAGCGGCGCCTACGATCTCATGCTGAAGCGCTGGCTGCCCGATGAAGGCGCCCCTCGACCGATGCCACACATAGAACCCGGGACGGAGGGCCTGTTGCGATTCGGCACGTCGGCGATTACGGAACCCTTCTCTTTTGTTGACGGATCGCAGAAAATCGTCGGTCTCGACATTGAAATCGCCGCCCTTGTTGCCAGGAAGCTCAACAAAAAATTGAAAGTGGTCAACATGGATTTCGGCGCCATGATTCCGGCGCTGATCGCGCGTAAAGTGGATATGATCGGCGCCTGCATCACCATCAGCGAAGAGCGCGCCAAAAAGGTACTGTTCTCCAAGCCCTATTATACCGGCGGCATCGCGGCCCTTGTGAAAGAATAACCCGGAAGCAATGAAACATTTCGGTATCGTCATACTGTTGGTGCTCGTCGCACTCTTCTGTGCCGCGGGGTGCGGCGATGCCGCGCCATCGGCCGACGCCGGGACCGCCTCGGTCCTCCGCGCCGTCGTCGAAAGTTTTCACAACAATATTATCAAGGAAAATCGCTATTTGCTTATAATCGACGGGTTAAGGACCACGGTACTACTCTCGGTGCTTGCCATCCTCCTGGGTACTGTGCTGGGTGGGGGAATCTGTTTTTTGCGGATGTCACGAAAAAAAATTATGCACGTCCCCGCACGGATATATATTTCGATATTGCGCGGCACCCCCGTGCTCGTGTTGCTGATGATCATATTTTATGTCGTCTTTGCATCAATAGACATCGATCCCTTGTTTGTCGCCGTCATTGCCTTCGGTCTGAATTTTGCGGCCTATGTATCCGAAATGTTCCGGGCCGGCATCGAGAGTGTCGACAAGGGGCAGACGGAAGCGGGCATCGCCATGGGGTTTTCCAGGATAGAAACGTTTGTGTATATCGTGCTTCCCCAGGCGGTGCGGCGCATAGTGCCCGTCTATAAGGGGGAGATGATCTCACTGGTGAAAATGACCTCCGTGGTCGGCTATGTCGCCGTCCAGGATCTTACCAAGGCAAGCGACATCATACGAAGCCGCACCTTCGATGCCTTCTTCCCCCTCGTGATGGTCGCGGTGCTGTACTTTCTCATCGCATGGCTGCTCATGCTGCTGCTGGAGTACATCGAGCGGAAAACAAATCCGAAACTTGAAACCGGTCGGGTGCAGTGACATGATACGGGTGGAACATCTGAAAAAAAGATTCGGCGCCCTTACGGTATTGCAGGACGTGACCGTCGAAATACGCAAAGGAGAAATCATTGCCGTCATCGGTCCCTCCGGCACGGGAAAAAGCACCTTTTTACGCTGTCTTAATCTGCTTGAGATGCCCACGGAGGGAAAAATATGGATCGACGACATTGATATGCTCGATAAAAATACTGACGTGCCGAAGATGCGCCGGAAAATGGGGATGGTCTTCCAATCATTCAATCTTTTCAACCACCTTACCGTTATGGAAAATTTGACTATCGGACAGGTAAAACTGCTGGGGAAAGGGCGCCGCGAAGCAGAAGCGCACGCGATGGAGCTGCTTGCAATGGTGGGACTTGCAGAAAAGGCGGAGAATTATGCCGACGAATTGTCGGGCGGCCAGAAACAACGAGTGGCCATTGCCCGATGCCTTTCAATGGACCCCGAAATTATGCTCGTTGATGAGCCGACCTCCGCCCTTGACCCGACAATGACAAGCGAAGTGCTTGCCGTCATTCGGCGTCTCGCCCGGGAGGGAATGACCATGGTGATCGTCACCCATGAAATGGCCTTTGCCCGCGACGTCGCCACCAGGGTGTTGTACATGGATGAGGGATTCATTTACGAAGACGGTCCACCGGAGCAGATTTTTGAACATCCGAAAAGGGAAAAAACCAGGGCATTTATCCATCGAGTGCGCAGTTTCAACTATCACATTTTCGGTCTTCACTACGATCTCTACACAATGAATGCCGAAATCGAGCAATTCTGCGAGAAGCATGCGCTGTCGAAAAAAACGGCTCATGACATTGTCTTAATTGTCGAAGAACTGCTGGTGCTCTATCAATCGCAGGTGGACACCATCGACGCGCATCTGCAGGTCGCCTACTCCGAAAAACAGGACACCGTAGAAATCAGCTTCGAGTTCGCCGGTGAAGAAAGACAGATCCTGGAGAGCGCCGGGGATGACGATATCGGTCGGATGCTTATCGAAAGAAAAGCGCAGGCTATCGCATTCCGACGAGTAAACGGAACGAACAGACTTGAGGTGGTACTGAAAAAAAGATGAGGATTCAGCGCCCCCTCTTCCTCAATTTTTGAATAAGAAGCTTGATGTTCCGGAAGAACTGAAATGAGAAATCGACCGACCTCCCGTCAAAAGAGGCGCTTCATCCGCCGCCGAGAGGTTCGTCAAGCAGGTCCTCCCACCGGTCGTCCCGGCACGGATCGGGCCGTTCGATTTTTTTCTTGTTCAAAAGTCCGAACATAGCATTTATTCCCTTTGCAATTCCTGACGCCTGTCTCGGCCAAAGGCAGTTTCCCGTCACGAACGGGGCCGAAAGCCGTAGTGATAACTACCACTCTGCTGCGTCACGACCATCCATTTTGATGACCAGCAGGCGGCGCCGCACACTCCCGCCGGGCCAGGCGAGTTCCCGAAGTTGACGCACACAGGCTCAACCGTCTCTCCGGTACTTGCTATTACGCCGTATAATTTCGTGGGGCACAGGCTGCCGCAATCGAGCACAATTTCCCCATGCGGCCCGAGGTCTCCGCTGACGGGCGACGGCAAGGCCCCCCGCTCCACCACCACCAGAATGGTGTTGTCAGTGGCATTCAAAACCGAGACAGTGTGGTGAATGGAGCCTCCTCCATTGAGAATTGCGGGATAGGCCGCTATGAATCCCACGATAAGGACGATACACACTCTACCTGCAATCCCGATGATTGTCTTCATGTTTTCTCCCTTGTTCTTCCCCCGATCAGACCACAGGGCCGTTGATGTGATACAAGCAGTGCCCTTGAGATTCGAACTTACGACAATAAATGCCTCAATGTCAAGGAGTTGAAAAACAGAGTAGTTACCACAAAACCCTTCAGATATTGAACCGTCAATCTCCGCGAAATTTTACGGCGCCTTCGGGTTACGCGCCTGTGTACGCCGCACGCGACGTTTCGACAGCTGGTCCAGAAGCGTGAGCAGTGTGTCCAGATCAACGGGCTTTGTCATGTAGGAATAGGCGCCTGTTTCCATCGCCTCAACGGCGCGCTCGATCGTTCCATATGCGGAAATAATCACAACGTCGAGTGAGGGGTCGATTTTTCTGATCGCTCTCAGCACTGCCAGGCCGTCCATGCCCGGCATCTTGTAATCGAGAAGTATGGTATCAAAATGCGTTTTACTCACGCATTGGATGGCCTGTAGACCGTTTTCCGCCTCGCCAACCAGGAATCCCTCTCGAATAAGAAATCCCTTGAGTAAAAAAAGCTGTGATTCCCAATCCTCAACGATCAGTATGTGCTGACTGTGCATCTCACGAGCCTGAATTCCGTCCTCTATTCGACGAATTTGTCGACTGTCTCAAATTGCGAATACGCGGTACATCATTGAAATAATGAAGATATCGGAACAGTAGACAGAAAATATTCGACATTTCTTTCCATCCTCGCCGTTCAGCGTTCTATTAATCTCTTTTATAACAGCATGATACGCGCCTGTAGACGGCGGTCATCATGCTCCTTATAAATTTACAGCACACATCATACCATCATATTTCTTTACGCAGAGGCGCTGAGGAAAAGAGAAAAAAATATTTTTCTCTGCCTCAATGGCGTCTCTTCAGGAGAAAATGAAGGGCTTACTCACAAAGCGCACATCGGTCCTCTATCCTGAGAATCTTTATGGGCATAACACATATGGGTCATTGGAGAAGCGCAGCGACGAAAGACCCTCCCCTCTTGTCTTTGCGAGACGCGAAGCGGCGAAGCAATCTCATAACATGAGTGCAGTGCACGGATGAGATTGCCGCGCTTCCTTCGGTCACTTGCAATGACATCAGGTACTTTCAATAATAAGATCCCTTCGTATGTCAGGTCGTTTCCGATAGAACTATACCCTAGAACATGGGAAGGCTTTAGCGACTGGCATAAAGTCGCAATCCCTTCGTGTGTGTTAGCGGTAGAGAAAAGTAGGCCAAAAACGGCAGGAGCGGTTCCAGGGGTTCGGGGGAGAGAAGATATGCGGGGGATTACGATGAGGATTTAGAGAGCATAGAGACACCCGTTACCCAACCAAAGCATTCGCATTCAGGTACAATCTTTTTAAAATCCATATTTATAAAAATAATATTCAGCAGGTAGAACGAAGGCTGCCCCGGGGGGAGCAACGCAAAGGGAGGCGGCCGTTGAGAAAGCGATGTGTGTATTGCGGGCGGTATTTTACGCCTGATCGACGAGTGGGCGAGCGGCAGAAGGCATGCAGCCGTTCGGACTGTCGACGGAAGCGGAAGCAGGAGGCCCAGAAGCGATGGGTGGCACAGAACGAAGGCTACTTCAAGAATCGGTATGCGTACGTGAAAGAATGGCGGCGGAGGAAAAAATGTCAAGAGATGATACAAGACGAGAGACCCCGCGCAAAGCCAGTAAGGCAGTATGCTTTACTGATCCCGGAAGAGAAGACGGGGGTGATACAAGACGAGATCATTCTGCGAAAGCTTGACGGCATTACTTTTGTGACCCATGGCTGGTGATACAAGACGAGATGGACGAAAGGAGGCGGCGTGATTTACACCGAACCGTGACGCCCCTATTGGGGAGAGAATCCACAGGAAAGGAGTTCGGGAAATGGAGGATCATTTAGTGAATCAGGTGCGTCATCTTCGGGAAGTGGAGGGCTTGAGCATTCGCCAGACGGCGGATGCGCTGGGGTTGTCGAGAAAGAAGACGACCCGTTTGATTAAAGAGGGAGGAATCGTTCGCAAGAAGCGCAAGAGAATTCTGGAGGACTATGCGCGTTGGGGCGACCTGTTTCTCTACGGACTTACGGCGCTGGTCATTGCGGGCATGGCTGTGGCACTATTCCGGAAATTGCGATAACTTCTATTTTCTGGACTTTATCCTCCTTTCACTGCTATTAAATTGCATACTAATAAGGAGGATAAAAAAGTATGAGCAGTAGCATTGTCAAGGAAGTCTTGAATCCAGCGGCCTGGAAAAGTCCCCGCGGATATTCGAATCTGGTTAAGACTGCAGGTGGCGCGATTCTGTTTGCCGCAGGTCAGGGGGCTTCCGACGTCAATGGGAATCTCGTGGGCGAAGGGGACATGTGCCGCCAGTATGAACAGATACTGTCAAATATTCAGGAGGTAATGGCGGCCGGGGGTGCAAAGATGACCGATATAGTCAGAATGACGGTATACTGCACCGACCGGGACGCGTTTTTGTCACAAGGAAGAGAGCTCAGCCGGATTTATAACAAATACTTCGGAGACTATTATCCGGCAAGTACCCTGGTGGAGATCAAGAGGCTTATGTTCGACGGTATGTTGCTCGAAATTGAAGCAACGGCAGTAATTTAACTTTTCACCCGGAACGAATAGTGCGGGAACAGTATCCGTAATATCCTGTGACTTGTCCTTGCTTTTCCCGCCACTATTTCAATATGTTTTTCCTTTGCGATCCACCATGGGCACGAAACGGACCGGAATGATCGCGTGCTCCCGAATGCGACCTTCCTTTTTCGTAAGCACCACCAACTTCTGCATCCAGGCGCCTCCCACGGGAATGACCATCCTGCCGCCCTCCTTCAGCTGGTCCACAAGCGGTTGAGGAACCTTTGTCGGTGCGCAGGTGACGAGAATCGCGTCGAAAGGCGCCGCTTCCGGCCATCCCTGATAGCCATCGCCGATTCTGACATGCACGTTTTTATAAAGCTCCGAGAGCATCTTTTCCACCCGCCTGCCCAGTGTTTCGACTATCTCGATCGTGTACACACTTCCGCACACCTCGGCCAGTACCGACGCCTGGTAGCCTGAGCCGGTCCCGATTTCAAGTACCTTCATATGCGGTTTCGGATCGACCACTTCCGTCATCAACGCGACGATGTAGGGCTGAGAAATCGTTTGTCCTTCGCCGATTGGGAGGGGATAGTCTTCGTATGCCTCGTCGCGGCGTTCCTCGGGAACAAAGAGATGCCGTTTCACGGTTCTCAGGGCAGTGAGGACTTGCGGGTTGTGAATTCCCCGGGCTTCGATTTGCTCGACTACCATGCGTTCTCTCGCCGGGGTATAGGTATCTGGAGGATCGGCATCGGCCCGACAATCGAGTGCCCACAGGAGCATACAACAACCTGCGATCGCGAGGCACAGACCGCGCAGCGCCGATAGTGATGATGTGAAGGCACCCCTGTGAATACCGCCGCCACTCCAGAAACAATACTGAACGTGTGCCATGGCAATGCGTCCTTTCCGAATGGTCGAACGATCCTTTGTTATAAGCCGGTTTCACATCAGTATACAGAATAACGGTTTTGGGGGCAATATATCCTCTATGTTTCTTAAATAGGCATTGACCTGTAAGGGATATTTCATTTATAGTGCGGGAAAAAGTATCCTACGCTTCAGGAGGAACGCCAGCCATGTCGGGTTACGCAAATGACGGATTCGATGGGGAGGGCATGCCCTCCGACCAGCCACCATACCACAGACCATCCACTCAGTTCCATGCAAGGGGGCGCCGCCGTGCCGGAGGTTCTTCGGGACTTTCTCGACATGCGCTGATTCTTGTCAGCCTCATATCCCTTGCGCTCTTTTTTTTTCCTTCGACGGCACGGGCCGCGGATCTGGTCCTGCCGGAATTGGCCGATGTGATCATGTCGCTCCAGGTGGTGTCCGGAAGGACGGTTCCACAGGCACGGGACGTCACGAACGACGGAAAGATCGACATGAGCGACGCGCTCTATTCCATGCAGTATGTGGTCAGACAGATCTGGGCTGATCCGGCGACGGAACTGGCCGTTGCCGAAACACTGGAAGAAGAAACCCTGACACCCCGCGACAGCGCCGTCTCGGGCATTTCCCCGGCAGATGAAGACGCGTTGGCCCGGGCGATAGTGGCGGCCAATGAGGCCGACTTGCAGAGTGTGATTCTTTATAATTCCTTTTACATGGTGGCCGAAAGCACCCCTGCGGCGACGCTGTTGAACCGTTACCGGGCCATGATGAAAAGCTTCGAAATTGCCGAAGGGAAGTATGATGAAATCATTCGCATCCACGAAGGCATTGAAGCCGCCGACATACGGACAGCGCAGCAACTGCCCCGCGCAGCGCTGGAATTGAATGTGGACCCCAAACTGCAATGGTATATCGATAACTATGGGAAAACCACCCCCGGCGGGCACAAGATCGATGTCAAGACCATTGCCGAGCGCAATAAAATAAGTGTCCGGAAGGCCTATTCCGTGTTGAAGACACATTACAGTGTCGTGGCGGAGCAGGAAAACGCCAAGGCAATTCAGTATGAAGCGGCGGAAAAGACGGCCACGGAAATAAAAATAGCCGCCGATACGGCCAACACGGCCCTTTCGTTCGTTGCCGGCGGGCAGGCCGCCCTGGGCGTGTTTAAGGCCGCCCAGACAATCCGCACGACGACAAAAATGTACCAGGCGGGCGCCTTGGGGTACAGGACCGCGGACTACATACTGAGAACCCAGGGGAAAAATATTATTCAGGGGGCGATAAACGGCGGGTTCAGCTTCGGTGACGGCATTATGGGCGTTCTCACAAATCCCGCCCTGGAGGGCGCCTTCGGTCCCGACGGGCAGGCAAATCTGCAAACGGCGAAAACCATCTGGAGCGGGTTGAGCATTGCCAAGGGGCTGACCTACGACGGGTACTGCCTGCTTTCGGTGAAGGACGCCTTCACCGGCCAGGCGAAACTGGTTATTTCGAATCTGACCGATTTCACCAAAACCACCGTCGATACCACGGGTCACATTATCAGTATTCTGCAGACCCCGGGGGGAAATCTCACACAGGCCGTTCAGCGCCCTGAAAATCCCGCAGGCGAATCGATCAGAAAAGATCTGGTCTACAAACGCCTCTCACCGGACAATATGCTGCCCAACGGCGACTATACGGCCAAGGATGAAAATGAAACGGAAACATCCTTTACGGTGACCGCGTCCACTGCAGGAACCCTGCTGCCGAATCTTTCCGGTGACGATCTCCTGTTACAGGAAAGCGGCGATGTCAAAGACATTGAGCCGCCCCCTTACGAACATAACTGCGGGTGGGATGTGGACTTTGCCGGGTTATTGGTTTATGATTATAACAGTGAATTATTTTACTACAAAGAGAGAACATGGGTCGATGGGTATGGTTATGTGTATGTAAAACACGGGCCCTATTATTTGTGGTGGGACAGTTCTCGAAGCCAGCTCCTTGTTGCGGAGTGTTATTATGAAAACACCTCTCATGGACGCCGTACAACATGGCATGAGAACGGCGTAAAAAATCAAGAGTATTATTATAATATGGGTAAAGTGGAGGGTCTTGAAACTACCTGGTGGGATAACGGGCAAAAGCGTGAGGAGGGAACGTGGGGAACCGGAGAAGAACAAGCAAGGGATGGGCTCTGGACGGTCTGGTACAAAAACGGAAACATACAAGAGGAGGCCTACTGGGTCAACGGCGAGCCGCATGGACCATACAAACAATGGTACGACAACGGAGCTCGCAAGACCGAGGGACAGTTCACGAACTGGGTACGAAGCGGCATATGGACATATTACAACGATGATGACACCTGTAACTACAGGTACGATTATGACACTAATGAACGTTTAGAGTGCGAGCCGTAACGGTACAATTCCGGGGACAGTATACATAATTCAATCTGTCTCGTTTCCCTTCACCGGAGGGATTTGCAGTTAATTATGTATACTGTCCCCGGAATTGTCTTATGCGCTTTTCAAAGGCCGCTTCGCCTTGTCCAGTTCCATTTTCCGCAGGCGCACGCTCAGGGGGGTCACCTCAATGAGTTCGTCTTCAGCGATGAACTCAATGGACTGATCCAGCGAGAGCCGCCGCGGAGGGCGAAGCGTGATGGTGGCGTCGGAGGTGGCGCTTCGCATGTTGGTGAGATGTTTTTCCTTGGTGATGTTGATCGGAAGGTCGCCCGGCTTGTTCCGTTCCCCTACGATCATGCCGCCGTAGACATCGGAGCCCACCTCTACAAACAGTTCACCCCGATCGGTCATGGCGTAGCAGGCATAGCCGGTGACCCGCCCTGCCCTGTCGGCGACCATGGCGCCGTTTGCCCGCTGAGGAATGGGGCCGAACCAGGGATGATACCCTTCGAAAAGCGTATTCATGATGCCGGCGCCCTTGGTATCGGTCATAAAATGGCTGCGGAATCCGATCAACCCTCTCGAGGGGATCAGAAACTCCATGGTGCTCCGGCCGCTTCCCTTGTTGACCAGGTTGGTCATGCGCCCTTTTCTGACGGCCAGTTTTTCCGTTACCGTTCCGATATACTCTTCGGGAATGTCGATCAGGAGCCGCTCCACCGGTTCGAGGATTGCGCCCTTTTCTTCCTTTGTGATGACCCGCGGTTTGGAAACCATGAACTCGTATCCTTCGCGACGAAGGGTTTCGATAAGCACGGCCATTTGCAATTCGCCGCGACCGCAAACTTCGAACATGTCTTTTCGCTCGAGCAATTTGACCTTTAATGCGACGTTGTGAAGCGTTTCCTTCTGAAGACGATCGCCGAGGTGGCGCGAGGTGAGGAATTTTCCTTCCTTGCCCGCCGTGGGGCTGGTGTTGACATAAAAAATCATTGCGACCGTCGGTTCGTCCACATTAATGCGCGGAAGCGGCAGAGGATTCTCCGCCGCGGAAATCGTGTCGCCGATAGCCACCTGGGGGACGCCTGCCAGCGCAATGATGTCGCCCGCCTCTGCGAGGTCGATGGCTACCCTGCCCAGGCCGTCGAAGGTATAGAGGGCGGAAAATTTTATGTTCTTTGTCGTTTCTTCGGCGCCGCAAAGGGCGTAGAATTTTTGCATTTCCAGCATTCCCATTGACAATCTCCCCACGGCTATCTGTCCCACGTAGGCGTCGTACTCGAGATTGGTTATCAGAAATTGGGGAACGGCGTCGTCGTCGGTTTCGGGACCGGGAATATAGGAAAGAATTGCTTCAAAAAGAGGGCGCAGAGAATCGGAGTCATCCCCCGGCACGGTATGGGCCACGCCCGTTTTTGCGTTTGTGTAAAAAATGGGAAACTCTATCTGCGATTCCGTTGCGTCAAGATCGATGAAGAGATCGTAGATTTCGTTGACCACCTCGTCGATGCGGGCGTCACTGCGGTCGATTTTGTTGATCACCACGATAATGGGCAGTGCCTTGGCGAGGGCCTTTTTTACGACGAAGCGGGTCTGCGGAAGCGGTCCTTCGCTGGCATCCACCAGAAGGAGCGCGCCGTCTACCATATTGAGGCTTCGTTCAACTTCGCCGCCGAAGTCGGCGTGCCCCGGCGTATCGACAATGTTGATCTTTGTGTCGCCGTACCAGACGGCCGTGTTTTTTGCCATGATGGTGATGCCGCGCTCCCGTTCCAGATCCATGGAATCCATGACCCGTTCGGCCACCTGCTGGTTGTCCCGGAAGATGCCGCTCTGTTTCAGCATTCCGTCGACCAGCGTAGTCTTTCCGTGATCGACGTGTGCGATAATTGCGATATTTCTGATGGTTTCTTTTCTCATAGTGTACCTTTATAAAGTAGTGCCTTCTGCGGCACCTGCATTCAATGTCTGTGTTTCATTTTATCTTGAGATGCCTTCAAGATATAAGCGGTGCTTTGTAGCAGAAACCGAAGGAGAAAACCACAACTATATTTTTACAGTTAAGAAGTGAGTTACCATGGGGGTTCCCGAAGGCGGCATCATAAAAATAATGCTTGTGAATTGTAAAAAGAAGAGTATAGTCTGCGCGATTTTCACCATCGGTCCTGAAGGAGCGGCTTTTATATGGAGATTGTCAACCCCTGCCTTACCTGCGGCGCCTGCTGCGCCTTTTACCGGGCATCCTTCTACTGGGCTGAAACCGAAGAGGGGACCGCCGGCGGCGTTCCCGTGGCTCTTACGGAGAAAATGGATGAGTTTCGCGTTCTTATGAGGGGGACACGGGGTGCGAATCCCCGTTGTGTCGCCCTTCAAGGGACCATCGGGTCTGCGGTCTACTGCAGCATCTATCCTTCCAGGTCATCAATCTGCCGTTCCTTTTCCCCATCCTGGGAGAACGGCCTGCACAATCCTCGCTGTGACAAGGCCCGCGCCGCCTGGGGAATGGCGCCGCTGACTCCCGATTCGTGGCGAGAACCGCATCTGCCGAAGGCGGCGTAGTGGGAATGAGCAATGACAGAGAAGAAGGCTGTCCTGTTCGGTTCTGTCAGAATGAAGACATCCGAACAGGACAAGTAGCAAGGAAACTTTTTCCTCCAGTGATTACTTATTGCACCGGTCAAGATCCTGCGGAACTGGAGGGGTACAATACTCAGAGGGAATCACCATAGTTTTGCCGTAAAAGGCAGCATTCTCAAACCATGGATTGGGATATTCGAATTCAGTGACAAACATATCCTTTACCACCTGATGATCACAGGCCCGCATCTTCATCACACCGGTAAATCCTTTGTATTCGTCATCTTCCCATACCTGAATGATCTTTTCAGGGTCAGTTGTGCCGGCCCTTTCGATAACACTATAGAGCCAGTAATATTGGTTTGATGTTGATCCCAGTACGCCACCAGGGTGCTTATACTGATCAGAATTATAAGGACTTCCCCATTTCTTCCACTGCTCATGCCATAGCTTCACAAAAAACTTGTTTTCTGGTGTGTCCACAGTGATCATATAATCGTTACCATTTATGTGCCCTCGACCTGCTTCTCCGCCAATGGTCTGATAGGCTTCTGGCACATCGCAGTAAAGATTTGCCACAGGTAAATTGACACCCATTTCCACAGATTGACGGATCAGATTAGGACCGTCAGGCATCCAGTCTCCCGTGTAAATCACCTGTGCATCAGTTCCTTTGATTTTTGTCATGTAAGGCGCAAAGTCTTTCATAAAGAGTGGGTGATATTCCTCTCCAACAATGACGGCATCCGGTTTATACTTTTTCAATCCGTTCTTAAAGCGATCTGCCATTTCATGACCAAAGGAATAATCCTGACACAAAATGTAAAATTTTGTTACAGGCTGCTTGGAATAATAGTAGGCCATAGCAAGACCGAACATGCTTGAATTCAGACAGGTGCGAAACGTATATCTATTGAAATTTACCCCATCCATAGTGCCATCCGCCTGATTATGGGGGTTCTGATAGATAATTTTGTATTTTTTTGCAACAGTCTGCATAACCAGTGCGAGATGACTCCCTGACGGTCCCCATAACACATCAACCTTGTCGATGAGGCAGAGTTTTTCTGCAATTTTCTTTGTTACTGCCGGCTTTGCCTGGGTATCGCCTTTGATGATCTGTATTTTTTTCAGTTTCCCATCAATCATGATGCCCCCTCTCTTGTTGAGATCATGGGCAACCCAGTGCGATGTCAACCAATAGAGATACCCAGTGCCCGCAGCCGGACCGGAGAACGTGTCCATGAGTCCTATTTTGACAGTGTCTCCAGAGTACTCAACTGGATTGTTGGGATCAAAATCTGACATGTCAGACATTTTACTAGGGTCAAAGCTTGGCATAGCCCACACCGAATCGGTAATTAAAAACCCCATCAGAAGAAAGATACACATCACAGACCAAAAAACATTCTTTGAACACTCAAATCTTTTTTTTACCATTTGTTCCTCCTTTTGTTAGTGCTAACCATCCTTTGTTGCTTTAATGCTCATACCATAATGAAAATATTATCTTGTTCGTTTTAACCTTGCCTCCTCTTCAGCTCTCAGCTCTTTGCGAAGCACCTTTCCTACCGAAGATTGCGGCAGCGATTCTCGAAATTCAACAAATCTGGGCACCTTATAGGGAGCAAGTTTTTCCTTACAAAAGGTGATAATTTCCTTTTCGGTGGCCTTTTCTCCCTTTTTTAAGACAATGAAGGCTTTTACGGTCTCGCCCCGGTAATCATCGGGAATCCCCACGGCAACAGCAAATTCGATCTTAGGATGCTGGAATAGTGCTTCATCCACTTCTCTCGGATATATGTTGAATCCGCCAGAGATGATCATATCCTTTTTGCGATCCACTATATATAAGAAGTCGTCGTCGTCCTGAATGGCAATGTCTCCCGTGTAGAGCCACCCGTCTTTCATCTGTTCCGCAGTACCTTCAGGGTTATTCCAATATCCCTTCATTACAGTAGCCCCCTTTATTATAATTTCACCCGGTTTGCCCCTGGGGACATCATCGGCGCCATTTTCCAGGTCTACAACCCTTATATCTGTATCAGGATAAGGTATTCCAATGCTGTTGACCTTTTTGGGACCAAAAATAGGGTTATTTGTGCCAAGTGCCGCTGTTTCACTCATGCCCCACCCTTGGCTGCAATACAGGCCCATATCCTCTATTTTTTCTATCAGACTCAGTGCAGTGGGACCACCTCCTGAATTGATGTAGGTTAATTTTTTTCCCAGATTCAAAGGGTCGATTTTGGGATGGTTAAGGAGCGCGCTCACCACGGTTGCCACTGTTGGGAAAAAGGATATTTCTTTAAAACCCGCCATCAGATCTATCAGTTCGTCAATCTGAAATCGGGGCACCAGAATCTGCATGGCACAATTGAAAATAGACCAATTCATCACCAGATTCCCATATACGTGATAAAGAGGCAGAATAACCAGAACTGAACGACGTTCCGGTGGGATAAGCTGTAAAAGCGAAGATAGCCAGAAAGAGTACTGCACTGTTGCGGCAATAATGTTTTCATGACTTAACATGGCGCCCTTTGGAATGCCTGTGGTTCCCCCAGTAAATTGAATCACGGCGATATCTCCCGAATTCACATTCACGCGAGGCTTTCGTGTATCGCTGCAGCTTTCAAGGATTTTATCAAACAAATGCCATCCGGGTTCGAGTTCCAGGGATGATTCTGATGAATGTACTCGATTCCCTGCATAATCGGAAACCCTGGTCACAACAACCTTTCTGATGTCAGCCGATTTGGCAAGAATGCGAGATGTGGCAAGTGACATATCCGAAGTAATAAGAGACGACATTCCCGTCGCATGTGCTGTGCCTTGCAACTCTTCTACGGTATAGAGAGGGTTCAAATTAACAACGATCGCTCCCAGTGACAGGACAGCATAATAGGCTATAATATATTGAGGGCAGGTAGGTAAATGAATCCCGACCCTCTCTCCCTTGCTGATTCCCAATCGAGATAATGCATTCGCAAATCGAAGTGTCTGTTGCCTCAGCTCCCAGTAATTAATTTCTCGGCCTTCAAAAATAAGTGCCGGTTTGTCTGGATATGTATTTGCCGGGATTTGAATTAGATCTTGCACGAGTATGCGGGGGTATCGAATTGATGGAGGGACGTTAAAATCATAATGCTTATGCCATGACCTATACTCCATAATCTCACCTCTAGTAATGTTTCGGTGAGTATGAGCATATGGGAATAGAAAAGGCAATAAGCCAATATTGGTATAATATTAGCTATATGATATAGCTGTTACTTAAGTGACATGAGAAAGGATTGAAGATTGTCTTTTTTAGATTTTAATCCCAGTTTTTTCCGAATGCTTTTTCTGTGATTATCTACTGTGCTGATTGCAATGTTCATTATTGTGCTGATTTCTTTGGTTGGCTTGCCACTTCTAATCAAAGAAGCTATTTGAATTTCTCGAGGCGTAAGATTTAAAAATTGTCGGGACAGCTTTTGCAAAAAAGGAGATGTAATTTCATGTACATGTCTTTCGATAATATCTATATAAGAGGCAACATCAGAGTTCAAGGGAAACGCCTTCACTTTTTCTAGGTATGGAAGAATGAGTTTATTGATATTATTTATCACCTTTTCTTCGACATCGTTTAGATCCTCTTCCCGATGTTTCAACAATACGTTTAAGGCGGTGTTTGTCTGTTCCAGTATCTGTGAATTTTTGCGTAATGCATTTTCTGCATTAATTTGAGCGGTTATGTCGTTTAGAAAACACAAGGTTGCTGGTTGTCCTTCCCATAAGATGCCTATTCCGAAGCTCTCCAGATGCTTCATCTGTCCTTTTTTATCAATAATCCTGTGCCGGTATTTTATTTTATATCCATTTATCCTTTTAATATTACTGGATATTACCTTATCATAATCTTCATGATACACTATATCTCTGAGATGTTTGCTATACATTTCTTCAACCGAATAACCAGTTATTTCTGCAGCTCTTTTATTGGCATACATGTATCTTTCATCTTGTATCACCACAATAGTCTCTTGAGCTGTTTCTGCGATTAATTCTATAGGAAGTTTCTGAATATTATGTTCGTCATTGTCAAATGGACATTTAATCAATGATTTTAATTCATTAATCTGTCTTTGCAACTGTTTGTTCTCTCTAATCAGGTCCTCATTCATTCTAGCTGTCATCATTGCAAGTCCTTTGTTTCTTACGACAAATAAAATGCTGGTAAAATAATCGGGGATATTCTTAACAACAAACAGATATGTCAAGAACTTTGTTCCAACATATAGTCTCTTCCTCGCATGACTGTGGCAGAGGAATTATACTGAAGCGATTACTCAGCCTCTTTGAGATAGAACGGGAGTGAATATGGGAGTCACACTGTTCAGGCCCTTTTTGCTCAATGCAATTCCTTCTGGGCTTCGCCCCGTGTTTACCATGTGTCGCCTTCTGTACTTTGAAGCATCCTACTTTGAAAAGGATTGGCACATTTTGTTTGTAAAGTTTTTTATAAAAGAGCCCTAGTAGGCCGCGCTTAGCTCCCGCAGATTATTTTGTTGACACCTGACAATCAATCATTAACTATAATGCGGTAAACAAGGAGGCGACCCATGGGAGACTATTACGCGGAATACCGCAGCAAGCTCACCACGGCCGAGAAGGCCGTTGCGGCGATACAAAACGGAGATACGCTCGTCCACGGGCTGAGCATCGCCGAACCGCCCGCTCTGCTTGCGGCAGTTGCTGAACGGGCGCGGGCCGGCGATCTCAGGGGAATAAAGGTCTATTCTTTGCTTCCCCTCGCACATGCCGCATCGACGGTGCTGGCGCCGGAACTGAGCGACTGCATAGAAGCCTATACCTGGTTTGTCAGCGTCCAGGACAGAGGCATGGTGAGGGTGGGTCTCGATAATTTTATTCCCAACTACTTTCACCAGGTTCCCCGTCTCTGTCGAGAGTTCATGGAAATTGACTGCATGGTCACGACGGTATCCCCTATGGACAAGGCAGGCTTTTTCAGCTTCGGCACGGCGAATGATTTCACCTCCACCGCGGCCCGTCATTGCGAGCGGCTTATTGTTGAGGTCAATGAACGGATGCCCCGTGTATTCGGCGACTCCCTTCTTCACATCTCGGAAGTGGATGCCGTGATTGAAAATACCCGGCCGTTGCTGGAGATGGGTCTCGGCGATGCGAAACCGGAGGCCGAAACGATAGGTGGCATCATCGCCGAGATGGTTCCCGATGGTGCAACGCTTCAGCTTGGTTTCGGGGCGATTCCCAATGCGATTACGGCCTATCTTACCGACCACAAGGATCTGGGTATTCACACGGAACTCTTCGTTCCCGGCATGGTGGACCTTATTGAGAAGGGGGTGGTGACGGGGCGGAGAAAAACCCTTCATCCGTTGAAAAACGTGTTTACTGTAGCCCAGGGGGACACCCGCATGTATGAATTTATGGACAACAATCCCAGTATGGAGAGTTATGCCGTCTCCTATACCAATGACCCGTCCGTAATTGCACGAAACGACCGCATGATTTCCATCAACTCCATATTGGAAGTGGATCTTCTGGGGCAGGCAAACGCGGAATTTCTGGCCGGAGCGCAGTACAGCGGTACGGGGGGGCAGCTCGATTTTGTGAGAGGCGCCTTCAATTCCAAAGATGGAAAATCCATGCTCGCCTTCTATTCCACGGCGGAGAAGGGCGCGGTTTCGCGTGTCGTTCCCCGGTTCGCGCCGGGAACGGTGGTGACCACGCCCCGGATGGATGTACATTATCTGGTGACCGAATACGGCGCCGTCAACCTTAAGGGGAAGTCAACCAGAGAGCGGGCCCTTGCCATCATCGGCATCGCGCACCCCGATTTCAGGGAAGAACTGCTGCGCCAGGCGGAGGATCTCTATCTCGTATAAAGGATGATGATCATGAACGAAGAGAAGGTGTGGTTTAAAAGCGGATCACTATCTCTTGAAGGGTTCTACCAATCCGGCGCCGGCACCGGCGGGGCACTGATTACCCATCCCCATTCCCAGATGGGGGGCAGCATGCACAACAACGTGGTGGAAGCCATGGTTGCCGCTTTTCAGGGACGGGGATATGCGACGCTCCGCTTCAATTTCAGAGGGGTCGGCAGAAGCGAGGGGCGCTTCGATAACGGCATCGGAGAGCAGGAGGATGTCAGGGGCGCGCGGTCCTTTCTGGAAGAGAAGGGGATCGGCGACATTATCCTGTCGGGGTATTCCTTCGGCGCCTGGGTGAACTCGCGGGTTCTCTCCGGAGGGGCGGTCTTTGCCGATTGTATTATGGTGTCGCCGCCCATCGAGTATGTTCCCTTCGATCTTGCGACCCTTTCAGGAAAATGCGGGCTTATCATATGCGGCGACCGGGATCAATTCTGCCCCCTCGATGTGTTGCGCAACGAGGCCCCCCGCGCGGGGGGCCTGCTTTCAGTGGTCGATGGCGCCGACCACTTTTATTTCGGCCGAGAACAGGATATCATCCGCTATCTTGACGAGTACCTGGCCGCTGACAACTCTATTCAAGGGAGGTGAAGCGATGGCTCAGCTCAAGCGGGGAGACAGGGCGCCCGATTTCGCGCTTAACGATCAGAACGAACACATGGTCAGACTATCCGACTACAAGGGGCGCAAGCTGCTGATCTACTTTTATCCGAAGGCGGGCACGTCGGGATGTACCACCCAGGCCCGGGCGGTGCGGGATGCCAAAGATGAGCTTGAGTCTCTGGGGGTCTCGGTAATCGGCATCAGTCCCGATGCCCCGTCGGCCCAGAAGAAGTTCGACGACAAGGAGGCACTGGGATTTCCTCTGCTTGCCGATGAAGATCGCCACGTTGCCCGGTCCTACGATGTGTGGGGCGAAAAAAATATGTACGGGAAAAAATTCATGGGCATAATCCGCTCTTCCTTTCTGATAGGCGAGAACGGAAGGGTGAGAAACGCCTGGTATAAAGTCAGTCCCAAGGACACGATTCCAAAGGCACTGAAGGAAATCAAAAAGGCGCAACTCGAGCCGTGACGTCAACAGGGCCATTTCTGCGGCCTTTCTGATGAAATACGTCACAGGAGCTGCATGATGATGCAGAACGATGCACGTGTCCGTGCAGGTAAGACCGTTTGCCCCCATGACGAGAGTGACGCCCGAGGGAATGGTGCAAAGCTCCTGTCATAGTGTCTGTTTTTCCACAATTTCGCCCCGGGTTGACACAACCACCCTTTCCACGGGAATCCGCTTTCCCGAGAGCGCCATGGCCCTTTGAAGAATGATCGGCAGTCCCTGACAGCAGGGAACCTCCATGACAAGGACGACGATGCTTCGAATGTGCGCCTGCTGAAATATCCGGGCGAATTTTTCCACGTAGTCCTCGACATCGTCGAATTTGGGACATCCCAGCATCACTGTCCGTCCCTTCACGAAGTCCTCCTGAAACCGCCCGCAGGCCACCGGCGTGCAGTCGGCCGCTACAAGAAGATCGGCGTTTTCAAGGAACGGCGCCGTGGGGGGCACGAGCCTGATCTGGACGGGCCAGTGGGTGAGTTCCGATGAGCCGCCTCGAGGTGCTGCGGCACATAGTGGTGGTGCGTCGCCTGCAGAGGGGCGTGAAAAGGTCTCGATATGGGAGGAGGGACAACCGCAGGCCATGGGTAACGCGTCGGCGACAGGCGCCACGTGCTGTTGCAGGTGGGCCTCCACGGCGATCTCGTCAAAGGCCTCCGCATCCCGCTCGGTGATGGTGATTGCACCCTGCGGGCATTCTCCCAGACAGGCGCCGAGGCCGTCGCAATATTTTTCGGCGATCAGCCTGGCCTTGCCGCCTTCGATCCTGATGGCGCCTTCACTGCACGCCTCGGTGCAGAGCCCGCAGCCGTCGCATTTTTCTTCATCTATGGTAATGATTTTTCTTCGTATCTTCATGGCGTCTTCCCCTTTCGATGTACTGTTCCCTGTCGGTCCCTGCACTGTTGTTCGTACAATAATCATTCCTGAGGCGAAGTGCTTTGATGTATGTCAAAAAATATCGTTCATCAGGCTGACATGTTGCTTTTATAGTTGAAAAAACCGGAAATCCCGTGCAATAATTTTACCTGTACAGTGAAAACCGCTCAAAGGAGGGCAGCCATGAAAACAATAAAACGATTTCGGGGGATATCGTATTTTCTGGCCGGGGCGCTGGCTGCATCGATGCTGATGATGTGGCTTTTCAGCACGCCACAGGCCGTTGCGGATCAGTATTCCTGCATCCGTCAGGATCTTGATGCCCAGGGTATGACGGGCAATATTCCCGATCCCGAATTTACGATCACCTATAATATTCCCGAGTGCTATAGGAATAACGGTTATTCGGTGACACGAGTGTATATTTACGGGGACCAGGTAGCTGTCCATTACTCGAGATCGGGCTAAGATAAATTGATCCGGCATGTACCCCGGATTTTCAGATTTTCATGGGTTGCATCCATCACCATGTATATGTCTTCCGCATATATCAGTGCTGTATCTTGTCATCTTACGAAGGCAACCAGTGGGTGATCATTTCCATGTCTTGAAACTCATTAACGACAGACTGTCCGGGCAGCGCAAAAAACTCTCAGTCGAATGAACCGGAATAATATTCTTCAGCATATATCTTCCGTTCCCCTCTTTTCGGGGTTTTCTTCCGCCCAGCGGGAGCGGCTGGCGAAGATCGCCCTGGTCCGTTCCTATGCCGGGGGCCAGGCGGTGTTTTCGGAGGGGGAGAGGGCAGGCGGTCTTTATATGGTGCTGGAGGGGCGGGTCAAAATTTATAAGCTTTCCCCCGAGGGGAAGGAACAGATCCTCCATCTCGCCGGCCCGGGAGAAACCGTCGGCGAGGGCGCCCTCTTTTCGGGGACGGCCTTTCCCGCCTATGCCGAGGCCTTCGAGGCCGGTCGCCTTCTCTTTGTCGGCCGCGAATCGTTGATCGGTCTTATCGGCGACGACCCCTCGTTTGCAATGGCCATGCTCGGGGTGCTTTCTCTTCGCCTGCGACGTTTTGTGCGGGTGATCGAGGGGCTTTCTCTGCGCGAGGCGCCGGGGCGGCTTGCCGCATATCTCCTCTTTCTGGAAGCGCAGCAGCCGGACAGGGACATGGTTGTCCTTGACATGTCAAAGGGCAATCTGGCGAGCTTTTTGGGGACCACTCCCGAGACGCTTTCCCGAATTCTCGCGAGAATGGAAGAGGCGGGCCTGATCGAAGGCCATGGTGCCCGCATTAAAATTGAAAACCGCAAAGGCCTTGAGGCCCTTGCGGAGGGAGAAAGAAAATTGCCCTGAGGGATCTGAGGGATGTCGCGCCGCGAGACGCCTCAGTCTTTTCCTGTTTCTTCTTTCGGTTTTTTGTCTGTCACCTGACAGGCCCTGCTCATTCAGGTGTCCACCCCCATCTTCGGAAGGATCCACTTCTGCAGCGCAAACCAGCCGCCCACAATAAGGATGAGAATTACTATTTCCTGCATAATGCCTCCTCTTGAGGATTCAAGGGATCAGAGGGGCGACATGATTATGCGCACACATCCTCCTTGAAGCCGTTGTCCCTATAATATAGTCATGCATGTCCGAAACACAAGCCATCCGCGGGAATGTCCATGCCGGCCCGCCGGTTGCCGGTAAATAATCCTTGACAAACCGCCCCGTTGGACCTACGTTCCATCCTTTTGATATGACAGCAATTGACCGGATACATGGAGGAGTAAAGAGAGAATGAAAATCGGGTTACTGGGTCTTCCCAACTCCGGTAAGACAACGATATTCAACGCCCTGACTAAATCGAACGCGGAGGTCGCCGCTTATGCATCGGCCAAGGCGGAACCGAACATCGCCGTAGTCACCGTAGCCGATGAGCGGGTTGAGCGCCTTGCCGGAATGTATTCACCGAAAAAGGTAACCTATGCAACCGTCGAGGTGGTTGACTTCGTCGGATTTTCGGGAGGTTCGGTCCGGGGCGGCGGGTTCTCCGCCGGTCAGATGGCGTTGATAAAAACCCTTGATGCGCTGGCGCTGGTGCTGCGGAACTTTCATGACGACCTTTCGGGAGAACCGAACCCCCTGCAGGATATCGAAACAATTGAAGCGGAGCTTATTCTGGCCGATCTTATCGTTATCGAAACCCGTCTCGAACGCATCGAGTGGAGCTATAAGCGAGGCAAAAAGACGGCCGAACTGGAGGCCGAGGAGCGTATACTCGGGAAAATTCAGGAACAATTGAACGATAATCGTTCGATCAGAGAAATGGCCTTCAGTGACGGCGAAGAAAAGATCATTGCCGGTTTTCAGTTTGTTTCGAAAAAACCCGTGCTCATCGTGCTCAATTCCGGTGAGGCCACATTCGGCAACAACGGCGATCTGCTTCAAGAAATTGAAAAAAGATGCCGGGTAATCGAGTTTGCCGGCGCTTTCGAGATGGAACTCTCCCGACTGACCGATGAGGAAGAGGCCAGGCTGTTTATGGACGACATGGGGATCACCGATTCCGCCCGCGACCGGCTGACCCGTTTTGCCTATGAGACCCTCGGCTATATCAGCTTTCTCACGGTGGGTACGGACGAGGTGCGGGCCTGGACCATCCGCCGCGGAGATACCGCGCTTGCTGCGGCCGGATCGATCCATTCCGACCTGGCCCGTGGATTTATCCGTGCCGAGTGTTTTTCCTATCAGGATCTCATCGAGTGCGGGTCAGAAAAAGCCGTCAAGGATCAGGGCCGTTTTCGCCTCGAGGGGAAAGAATACATTGTCGGTGACGGCGACATATTGAATATACGGTTCAGTGTCTGAGTGCAGACAAGAAACTGAGGGGACGAAACGACGAGCGAAATGGGCAATCAAGCCGAGAAGGGGTCTCGGGCCGCTGAAGCGGAGAGTGGTGGGAAAGAAAAGCCTCCGGCGTCCTGGTTACGGGCCTTTCCGGCGCTTCAGGAGCGGGATTTTCGCGTACTCTGGATCGGGATGCTGCCGGGCGTTCTGGCCATGCAGATGAATTTCTTCACCAACGGCTACCTTGCCTTTGAACTGACGGGGGCAGCTTCGTCGATCGGTTTCATCTCACTGGGCTTCGGGGTTCCCATGCTCGTCTTTTCTCTTTTTGGGGGAGTCGTTGCCGACCGGAATTCAAGGCGGCGTATTCTCCTGATTTCTCAGTGGATCACTGCCGCCGGCGCGTTGATTATGGCTGTGCTGGTGATATGCGGCGCGATCAGAATATGGCACATGGTGGTTCTTTCCTTTTTCATGGGAAGCGCCTTCACCTTTCACATGCCGGCCCGTCAATCCTTCGTGGCCGAGATAATCAGTCGTGAGCGGCTGATGAACGCCGTTGCATTAAACGGGGCCGGGCTCAATGCCTGCCGGGTGATCGGTCCCCCTCTTGCGGGGTGGCTGATCGGCGGCCCCTGGATGAATGTGGGGGGCGTCTATCTCCTTATGGCTGGTATGTATGCGCTGGTAATAGCGACGCTTCTGTACATTCCCGACCGCGGGTCTCCTTCGAATGCAGAGGACACAAAAGGGTGGAGCGCAATGGGCGAAGGCATACTCTATATTTGGAGGCACCCGGTTCTGCTGGTCCTGCTGGTTTTGAGCATTGCCCCCATTATACTCGGCATGCCCTTTCAAGCATTGATGCCCGTCTTTGCGAAAAAGGTATTTTCAGTCGGTCCCGGCGGACTGGGCATGCTTATGATGGCAAACGGCATCGGCGCCCTTATCGGATCTCTCGCGATCGCTTCGATTCGCAGGTTGGAGCGTCCCGGGATCGTGCAGCTTGTTCTTGGGGTGCTCTTCGGGGCGACGGTGGCTCTCTTCGCCTTCAGTGATTCCTTCTATGTTGCCCTGGCACTACTGGTGATCGTGGGCATCGTGTCTTCATCCTATCTGGCGCTGAACGCCGCCCTCCTTATGGACCGTTCCGACCGGCGCTATCATGGCCGCGTCATGAGCGTCTATATGCTTACCTTTTCGGCATTGCCCCTGGGGAACATGGTGATGAGCCTCTTTGCCGACGCCTTCGGCGCACCGGCAACGGTAGGATGCGGCGGCATTCTCCTTGCGCTGGTGGTACTTCTCTTCGGCCTTTCCAGCAGTTCCTACCGCGGTATTTAGGCGGTGTATCCCCGCGCCGGCATAAGATCGAATTGACGCAGCAGTTCACCCGTAGTTCTGATTACCCCTTCCGGTATGCGCAGGCCGCCATAGAGGAGCGGGCCCTTTTTACGAACGGCGCCGGGACCGAAGGCGTAAAAATGGTCTATCGCCTTCATGGTGGCCGCAAAAAGATTGCCGCTGTGAAGGGGCGCCGTAAGCCGGTTGACCTCGGTCAGGACATGGGTAATGGCATCTGAAAGATGTGCGGCGGCGGGAAATGCGCCGCGCTCCACGTAGTCGATAATCGCGGCAAGTTCTCCGGCGAAGCAGTTTGCCGTGCTGAGGAGGAGTCCGTCGTAGGCGCCGCCGTTATCTTTCAGTGCGTCGGCGTAATTTCCCTCGGCGCCCCTGAAAAGGAAGACGCCGCCATGATCGACAGATGCATGTGCGATCAGGTCCTTCCCGCTGGAATCTTTGAAAAGGAAAATATTGTAGTAGCGTGCCACCAGTCTTTGAAATGCGGCCGGCGCCAGTTCGCTTTTCGTAATAAAGGGAATGTTATAAAGCGCCAGGGGCAGCGCCGTATCGGCCACCGCGGCAAGTTCGTCATAGATTGCCTCCTGATCGTCGCCCCGGCCTGAGGGGGGGCAGACGGTAAATCCGCTGACATGAGCAGCGATAAGGCAGTCCATGTCAGCTTCGATTCCCGTTTTTTTCTTGAGGAAACGCAGCATTGAATCGATCAGAGCCGTCATGCTTCGGGCATCCGGCCTCAGCACGCCTAAAAGAAGGTGACTTCCCGTGCGGCGGGCCATCGATACGGCACAATCGACCAGTATGAGGGACTGTTCGTCATCGAGCCTCCATCCGTCACCGGTGGACCCCGGGATGAGAAACCCTTCCACATCGGGGGAAATTTGGTGCATGTGGGCAATCATGCGATCGATATCGATGGTTCCGTCTTCCCGGTAGTGCGTGAGAAGGGGGCACCAGAGTCGGGGGATGCCTTCGGGGAAAAGCGCACCCGCCAAGGTCCCGCGCTGTGATTCGGTTTCTTTCACGGTTCTTTCCTTTCAGCTATGAGCATAGGCCCGGGCTCACGGACCCGGCGTCGGAACGGCATTGTGACGACTGCCTGTAAGCCTCACGAATAATGCATCTTTCCTTTGGTCATGTCAAGAGCGTGGTGCGATTCCTGCTGAGTTCATGACCTTGATGTTATGTAACTGCAGTGGTAATGATACAACAGAGAAACCAATTGATGGGAGATTGTGCAATGTTTCAACTCTTCAATACCTTCGGACGGAAGATGGAAAAGTTCACCCCGATGAATTCGAATGTTGTCAATATCTTCACCTGCGGACCCTCCGTGTACCAGCGGGCTCATATAGGGAATCATCGCACCTTTCTTTTTGAGGATATTCTTGTGCGGTACCTTCGTTTTCTTGGGTACCGGGTGCGGCGCGGGATCATCTTTACCGACGTGGAAGACAAGGCGATCGCCGAAGCCGAAAAAAGAGGAACCGATGTGAAGTTTCTGACGGAGATGAATATTGAAACCTTCTTAAAAGAAATGCACCTGCTCAAAATGACAATTCCCGATTATCTGGGACGGGCTTCCGAAGCGGTGGACGACGCAGTTGCGATCATCGAAGAGCTGCTTGCCCGGGGAATTGCCTATCGGCACCGTGAAAATATTTATTTCGACCCCCTGAAATATCCATTTTTTGGAACACTCTACGGCCTCGATATGCGCACATGGCCGAAGAAGAGACGTCGTTTCCACAAAGACACCTATCCCGGCATGCGTTGGAACCGGGGTGATTTCATACTCTGGCACGGATGTGCAGACCTTGGCGAGGTCTGCTGGGACAGTTCTCTCGGTCCGGGGAGGCCCTCATGGAACATTCAGGATGCCAGCGTGCTCAGGCATTATATCGAAGAGCCTCTGTCGATTTATTGCGGCGGCGTTGACAATCTTATCCGCCATCATGACTATACGATGGCTGTTCTTGAATCGATACGGCCCTATCCCATGGCCCGCTATTGGATGCATTGCCGTCATCTCTTTGTGGAGGGGAAAAAAATGTCCAAAAGCCTGGGGAATGTATATTACACTGATACCCTTCTTGATGAGGGTTTCAGCGCGGAAGAAATTCGTTTTTTCCTGATTTACGGACACTATCGGGAGAACCTCAATTATTCGAAAACAATCATGAAGGAAAAGGCATGCCTGCTTCGCCGGTTCCGGTCGGTGATGGGGAAGCTTGCGAAAAAGGGCGCCGCCCTACAAAAGGCGCAGCTGTCTCCCCTTGCCGACGAGATGACGGAAGTATTCACCGAGGCCATGGATAACGACTTGAACGTCCGAAAGGCCTTTGATGGAATTGTTGAACTTGTATCAGAGGAGACTGTCGAAGGTCTTTCTCAGGGAGAGGCGGCGGCTGTTGCCGCCGCCCTTCGACGCATCGATTCCGTGCTGGAGGTAATGCTCTGAGGTTGATCAAACCGGCTAATCCTTAACCTGTTCAGATCCTTTCAGGTGTGACACATCGTTAAAGAGGATGATTTCCCCCCTCCCCTCCTTGAATTGCACGGTCGTTCGCGACGCCACATCCACATGGACCTTCCTGACATGGCGAAGGCTCAGGTCCTGAATTTTGCAGAGGATGGTCATAATGGTGAAATTGTGCGAGACGAGGACCGCGTGGTGTGTTTCTGTTGCGAGAATGCGTTCCACCGCAGTCCATGCCCTCCTTTGAAGCTGCTCCAGTGATTCGCCGTTCGGCATGATCACCGATGCAGGGTCGGCAGCCCAGCGTTGGAGGAACGCTTTATGGGTTTTCATAATTTCCGGGAAGGTCTGTCCCTCGAAATCCCCCTGGTCGAGCTCCATCAGGTTCTGATCCCTTTCTATGGCGAGACCGTGAAAACGGTTGATTGCCTCGGCGGTTTGCAGCGCGCGCCGCAAGGGACTTGAAAGGATGGTTGCAATCCGCTCATTTTTTAAGGCCAGCGCAAGATTGTTCGCCTGTGCCAGTCCCCGGTTGCTCAGGGATATATCGCTGATTCCCTGCACCCTCTGTTCTCGATTCCATGGTGTTTGTCCGTGCCGCACCAGTGTCAATCTCAATAAACCGTTCCTCCTGCCTTTCACCGAACTGTGCTTGCCCACCTTGTACCCTCTTCAGAATTTCATTGCAAGTGCTTCGATAGTCTTTTGCGTAAAGGGAATAAAAGGTGGTATAGTGACATCCGTTATAATTGACGATCCTGTAAAAAGCCGGATATCACCTTCTCCCTTGAGAGGAGAGTGCTGGGGTGAGGTTATTACGAGCGCTTAAGATTTCCCTCCCTTCATCCCCTCCCCCCGGGGGAGGGGAATGGGTCTTTTTACGGTGGCGTCATAATTACTGTCCTGCCGGACCTACAGGAGTTTTCCACACGGCTGCAGTGAAAATATCGGGGGTGACGGGACTGTCCGTCCCGCCAACAACAGTGAAAAGGAGGTTATGCTATGCAGGCCCTGTTTACATTGACGTCTTCGGAATCAAAACGACTTATTGCCAAGGCGGTGGCTGCGATGCCCGAAGTTCAGGAAGCGATGAACGAGGGGTATCTGATTGTGGGGCGCGGGTCCACCAATGCCTACATCGCTGAAGAGCTTTTGGAAAAGACGATTGAAAAGGAAAAATATGTCGCCGGCCAGGTAATCAGGGGGGTCCTCTGCGCGCTGGTCCAGGGGGTGCGGCTCCAGCCGGTTACCTTCCACAAGGGTAAAATTCTCGAGGTGGAGCCCTCGTCGGTGCTGGACAAACTGGGACCAGGGGATATTCTTCTCAAAGGGGTCAATGCAATGGATCACACGGGGAAGGTCGGCGTCTTTATGGCAAGTCCCGTCGGGGGCACCATGGGTGAGTTTTATCTGGCAATGCAGGCGCGGGGGGGCATGATCGTCTACCCCGTGGGACTAGAAAAAATGATACCATCGGTGGAAGAGGCCTCGCGGATGGGCGGTATTTTTGCCATCGAACGGAGCATCGGCGCCAGGGTGGGCATGGTATGCGTTGCCGACGGGATTGTCTATACCGAACTTGACGCACTGGAGGATCTCTTCGACGTGGACGCCGTTCA
Source organism: Syntrophales bacterium (assembly GCA_963666365.2). GTDB lineage: Bacteria > Desulfobacterota > Syntrophia > Syntrophales > UBA2210 > JALNXD01. The sequence goes on along the minus strand of CAXXNF010000001.1, from coordinate 1,255,307 downwards.
CTTTGCATCGGGGGGATACGGGGGCGCTGAAGGGTCCGTGACCATTATAATCGACGGCAACGACGGGGACGTGAACGAATGCGTCGATTTTATCGAAGGCATAAAAGGGGAGCCGCCACTGAGGGCGGTGAAGGAGCCCTGCAAGACCTGTCCCCTTCTCTGCAGTTTCCAGGGCATGGAAGAAAAAGACCTTCCCGCCTACCTGCGGGGGGAATAGCCCCGACTGCCCCGGTTAGATGAGCGCCATGATCTCGGGAGCCTTCGATGCGCTTCCCAGAACAGCGATATTCTTCCGGGCGTAGAGTTTCTTCAATGCCTCACGCGCCGGTCCGAGATATTTGCGCGGATCGAATTCCTCCGGAGCGGCGGACAGCACTTTGCGAATCGCCGCCGTCATGACAAGGCGGCCGTCTGAATCAATGTTAATCTTGCACACGGAGGAGCGGGCTGCCTCGCGCAGCTGCTCCTCCGGAATCCCGATGGCGTCTTTCAGCGAGCCTCCGTAGCGGTTGATAGTGTCGACGGCGTCCTGCGGAATCGATGATGATCCATGAAGTACAATGGGAAAGTCGGGGATCTTGCGCTGGACTTCTTCAAGGATATCCAATCGGAGCAATGGATTCTGCTTCTTGGTGAATTTATAGGCGCCGTGGGATGTGCCGATCGAAATCGCCAGGGAATCGACGCCGGTTCGTTCGACAAAATCCTGCACCTCTTCGGGGCGGGTGTAGGCGTGTTCCTCCGCCTGCACATCATCTTCAATGCCCTTGAGAACCCCCAGTTCGCCTTCAACGGTGACATCGAATTGACGGGCATAGTCGACGACTTTTCTGGTGAGGGCAATATTTTTTTCATAGGGGAGGAAAGAGCCGTCGATCATGACCGATGAAAACCCCTGTTCTATGCAGGAAACGCAGAGTTCATAAGAATCGCCGTGATCGAGGTGCAACGCCATGGGGATCTCGCCGGCAGCGCTGTCGGCCGCCCGCTGCCGCATCATCGCCACGGCGCCCTGTCCCAGATAGCGAAGAAGTGTCGCGTCGGCATACTCCCGCGCGCCCTTCGATACCTGTAAAATTACCGGTGACTGGGTTTCGAGGCAGGCGATGACGATTGCCTGAAGCTGTTCCATGGTGTTGAAGTTGTACGCCGGAATGGCGAAACCGCCCTTCAGCGCTCTTTTGAACATGGGGCGGGTATTGACGAATCCCAGCGTTTTATACGATACGGCCATGAGCAATGCTCCTTTCCTCGCTACTGGGGTGAACCGGAGAGCTTCCGAATGGTTTTCACCATCCTTCTTCCCACCGCCTGAGCCTCTTCGAGAGCGGTAAAGACGGGCGCTCCTCCGGGGCCGGTGCGTACTTCTCCCTTTTCCCGACCATAGCCGATTCCCCCGCCGGCGATGAACATGCCCTGCACGGCAAAATAGCTGTACAAAAGACTCAGGATTTGACCGCCGCCGATTCTGCGCGTGGCCACGAGGGCGGCGGCTGATTTGCCTCTAAGTGCCCCGGACCGGAGCATGCAGTAGGTGCGGTCGATAATGGCCTTCGCCTGAGCGCTCACGTTAATAAAATAGGCGGGTGTGCCGAATATAATGCCGTCGGCCGCTTCGAGGAGGCGATAGAGCGGCGTCATGTCGTCATCGATGACGCAAAGGCCGGTTTTCATACAGGCGTCGCATCCGTCGCAGGGGGTAATGTGTGTGCCGGCCACCAGAAAGAGCTCCGTTTCACTTCCCGATCCACGGGCTGCCTCCAGGGCCTCCCGGACCAGTATCTCCGTATTGCCCCCCTTTCGGGGACTGCAGACAATTCCCAGAATGTTCATATGCGTCTCCTTGTTATATTCTGCCCCGCCGTCGTCGAATCTCCTCCACCAGGATCAGTTCTCCCAATGTATCGGGTCTGCATATGACGGCCTTTCCGCCGTTCAATCGTGAAAGTTCCCTCGTAAATTCAACTAAGGCCGGGTTGGTGTCGAGCATGAAGGTATCGATGTGCATCCCCTGGGCGGTGACCTTTCGTATCTCCGTCAGAGTCGCTTTACAGGCGCTGGGGCTTATGCCCAGGCTGTCGTTGGGCAGTTCCACATGGAGATGAGGCCCCCGGAAATAGGCGGTCGGCTGTCCATCGGTAATGACAATGACCCTGTTGTTTCGCGCCCCGCTTTTTTTTATCACTTTCATGGCAAGGCGAAGCCCGTCCTGCAGATTTGTGAAGGGACGTTCACTGTCCCAGACAGCCAGGGCAAGGTCCCGGCCTCTCAACTCACGCGCCAGGGTGGAGAACCCGATAATGTGAAGGCGATCATTGGGGAATCTGGTTCTTATGTAGTGGTCCAGCGCCAGGGCGACCTTTTTCGCCGCTTCGAACCGCCCTCCCCAGGCCATGGACCAGGAAAGATCCAGAAGCACCACGGTGGTGCACACCACCTGGGTTTCCCGCTCTCTCACGTAGAAATCCTGAGGGGCAAGTGTGACGCCGTCCCGACCGCCTCTCCGGTGCGTCACCGCCTCTATGACAGTCTTTGTAATGTCAAGGTCGAACCGATCCCCGTATTGATAAGGTCGTGACGTGTCCGGTTCGATTTCGCCTCCGAGCGGCGCATTTCCTCGATGGTCGCCCGCCCCATCCCTCTTGATGTGGCGGTACAGCCCGCCAAAGGCCATTTCCCCCAGGCGGCGCATTCCCCGGGGGGTCACGCGGAGTCCCTTGTGATCGAGGGTGGCGATGCCCGCGTCGTTGACGATGCGGGGAAGTTGCAGAAGAATATTGAAGGACCGGCCGGCATGCTCGCCTAAAAGGTTGAGGATATCTTTCTGGTCGATTTCACCGATTCTTCCCATCTGCAACTTTCGCTGAAGCCTGGTGAGTTCTTCCATCCGGCGCATCAGTTCCACTGCCTGATCGAAATCCAGCGATTCATCGCCGGTGAATTTCGACGCCCAGGCGCCGTAAAATTCATAAAGGTCGACGATCTCCTGCTGTCGCGACCGCCATGATTCAAAGAGCGCTTCACTTTCCTCGTCAATAAAGGATACCTGGGCAAGAGAGCGAATCTTTTCAAGAAGACCGCGGGGAAGCTCCCCGTATGAAGGGAGCGCTTCCATTTCCTCTTCCTCCCGAAGGCTGTTCTCTCTTTCCAGCAGCGTCCTGATATCTTCCAGGGGGCGGTCGAATATTTTATCCAGGCTGTACCGGTTGAAGAGTTGCGCCTGTGCCTCCTGCAGCTCGCCCAGCATCTCTTCGAGCCCCATCACCCTGAAATCCATGCCGGCGAGAGTAAATCCGTCCCAGAACATGCCGGCCATCGATGTTTCCGGCGACAGCCCCTTCAGGATATTCTCCATGAAGGCATCGACGATTTCTTTTTCCCTGCTGTCAAAGGGATGTTGCATGCCGTCCCATTTTTTATAGACGAAGGACTTTTTCATCGGTATACGGCCCTTCCCTCTTTGATTTCGCGGTTGAGCTTGTTTGACAGGTGCAGTCCTTCAAGAATGAATTCAATGGCAGAGGCCGCTTCGGGGTGACTGTCAGGATCGGCAACCCTTCCCACCGCCTGTTTCAAACCGGGTATCACGGAAAAGCCATCGAGGTAGTCCTTTGACGGAAGCGACCGGGAGACTTCGGCGGACATCCCGTTTGAAAAGGTGTTGACCACTGAAGAGAGGTCTTCAATGGAGAATCGCTCGTCAAAGACGGTTTTGAGCGCCCTTGATTTCAAATTTTCCAGTATCTGTTCTATTTTCTCCTCGTCCACCTCATATTCCAGTTCCAGCTTTCCTCTCATGGCGGGGTATGTGGACTCAAGGTCGGTGATACGGGGCACGGCACGGGTTTCTCCCGTTTCCAGACAGCGTGCGACGGCGCTTCCGATAATGGACTCGAAGGCCCGAATGGACACACGGCAGCTCACGCCCGAATGCTGACTTATCTCGGGACTGTGACGCGCCATCAGCGTTATTTCTGCAATAATTTCCTTTATAAAGGAGGGCATGTGCATGGAAATTCCATCAAGGGCAGGAATGCGCCCCTCCTGCTCCATAATGGCGATTTCTTCGTCCCGTTTTTTCGGGTAGTGGGTGCGAAGCTGCACATCGAAGCGGTCTTTGAGAGGAGTGATAATGCGGCCGCGGCTGGTGTAATCCTCGGGATTTGCTGTGGCGATCACCAGAATGTCCAGGGGAAGCCTGACAGGAAATCCCTTGATCTGAAAATCTCCTTCCTCCATGACGTTGAAAAAAGCCACTTGCAGTTTTTCCGCCAGATCGGGCAGTTCGTTGACGGCGAAAATGCCCCGATTCGCCCGAGGGACAAGGCCGAAGTGGATCGAGGTTTCATCATCGAGGGTTCTTCCCTCGGCGATTTTAATCGGGTCCACCTCGCCGATCAGATCGGCGGTGCTGACATCGGAAGTGGCCAGCTTTTCAACCAGCCGTTGTTCACGGGGGATGTAGTCGATGGGAAGATCATCGCCCATCTCGGCGGCCTTCCTTCGGCAGTCCCTGCAAATCGGGGCAAAGGGATTGTCATTGATGGGGCATCCTTCTATGACGGGAATTTCTTCGTCAAGAAAATCCATCATCTGCCGTATGATCCGGCTTTTCCCCTGTCCACGCTCTCCCAGGATTATGATGTTATGGCCGCACAAGAGGGCGTTGATGAGACCGGGAATCACCGTGTCATCGTATCCGATAAGCCCCGGAAACAGATGTTCGCCGCTGGCGAGCCTTTTCATAAGATTGATCCGCATCTCTTCCCTGACGCCGGGAAGGCGGGCTGTTGTGCTCTTGAGTTCCCGCAAGGTGCGGGCTCTTAATGTGTGCATGGTTTTGCTCCAGACCGACTGTTTTTATATGCCGCCGAAGCGTTTCAGCGCTTCGATGCGATCGTCAAGGGGGGGGTGGCTCATAAAGAGAAGCATCAGGCCGTGCTTCGCGGGCTTTCCGGATATGCCGAATGCGGACATCTGTTCCGGCAGGGGCTCCTGGACACCTTTTTTGAGTTTTTCCAGTGCAGCGATCATATTGGATGTGCCCGCCAGCTTTGCGCCGCCGGCATCCGCTCTAAACTCACGTGCGCGGCTGAACCAAAGAACAACGATGCTGGCCAGAATACCGAAAACGATTTGGGCGATGATGGTGGTGATGAAAAAGCCAAGGCCATGGCCTTCCTCATTTTTCAGAATCACGCGATCAACAAAATGACCAACAACGCGCGAAATGAAGATGACAAATGTATTGACAACGCCCTGAATCAGCGTCAGCGTAATCATGTCGCCGTTTGCTGCGTGGCTTACTTCGTGAGCGAGCACCGCCTCGACTTCCCCGCGATTCATGGTGCGCAAGAGCCCGGTGCTCACAGCCACCAGCGCTTTGTTCCTGTTCATTCCAGTGGCAAAGGCGTTGGGCGCGGGAGAGTCAAAAACAGCGACCTCCGGCATCCCGATTCCCGCCATCTGCGCCTGTTTTTTCACCGTGTCCACCAGCCACATTTCATGGGCGGAACGCGGCTGGGTGATAACCTGGGCGCCTGTGATCCTTTTTGCCATCCATTTGGACATGGCCAATGAGATAAAAGATCCTCCGAAGCCGAACACGGCCGCAAAAACCAGCAGATTCCAATAATTCAAACCTGTGCCGCTTTGGTCCAGGATGCGGTCAACACCCAACAATCGCAAGACAATACTCAGAATAATGAGCACGGCGATATTTGTCAGCAGAAACAGCAACACTCTTTTCATTTTTCAATTCCTTCAGTTTTTTTGCGAATCAGTCGAAACGCGAAAGCCGGTCATACAACACACCGCTCTTTCAATGCGTCGCCATTATACGCAATATGTGCTTTGATCACAAGACAAATAGGGACGGGGGAATAAGGACTTCAAGATACAAAAAGACGGGAATAACAAAATCTTGCACCCAAATGTCATTCCCGTCCTTACAGGGTCTCAGGCAGCAGCCATGATTTTCCTGATTTCAATTTTATTGAATTTTCCTACGCTGGTTTTGGGGATGGCATCGACCAGTTCAAACCTGTCGGGCATGCCGTATTTGGGAATCACGCCCTCTTCAACGAATTTCTTCATGAATAATTTTAATTCGTCGGGGCTGACCTTTCCCCTGTATTCTTCCTTCAGCGTTGCCATGATGACGGGTCGTTCTCCCCACTTCTCGTCGGGAATTCCCACGGCCGCCGCCTCATGTACCGCCTCGTGCTGGCTTGCGCAATTCTCCAGATCCAAAGAGGAGATCCATTCGCCGCCCGTCTTGATTACGTCTTTCAGGCGGTCCGTCACCTTGACGTACCCTTCTTCATCAATAACGGCGATATCCTTGGTGTGGAGCCAGCCATCCTTCCACAGTTCCTTCGTCATTTCCGGCTCGTTCCAGTAGGACTTCGTAGTCCAGGGCGTGCGTGCGACCAGTTCGCCGGCTGCCTTGCCGTCATGGGGGAGGAACTTCCCCTCGGCATCAATAATGCGGAGATCGGTAAGCGGAATGGGGAGACCGGTTTTGGTAACTATTTCCGCCTTTCTGTCATTATCCCAGTCCATCATGTGAGACTTCAGGTTTCCCAGGCAGAGAATGGGACAGGTCTCGGACATGCCGTATCCGTCGTAGACCTGGGCGCCCATGTCAAGGGCCATTTTTGCAAGGGCCTTTGGGAAGAGCGAACCGCCGATAATGGCCTTCCAGTTGCTGAGGTCCACTTCCTTTGCCAGGGGATGAGACAAAATCATGAGGAGCACCGTGGGGACGCCGTGCGAGAAGGTGACCTTCTCGTCGCGAATCAGTTTCAGCAGCATTTCCGGTTCGTATTTGCCGGGATAGACCTGCTTTACCCCCAGCAGTGTGGCGACATAGGGAAAGCACCAGGCGTGCACATGGAACATGGGAGTGATGGGCATGTACACGTCGTTGGAGTGGAATCGTCCGTCGGAGTGATAACTTCCCGTCATGATTGCTTCGCTCATTACATGGAGCACTATTTGCCTGTGGGCGAAATGAACGCCCTTGGGAAGTCCCGTGGTCCCTGTGGTGTAGAAGAGAGTGGCCGGGGTGTTTTCGTTCAGTTCAGGAAATGTGTAATCTGCCGAACCCCTTGCGACCAGGGCCTCATATTCAATATCGATGGGAATCGTCGTATCCGGTGCAGCGCCGCTGTCCGAAAAGAGCACCACCTTCTTTACCGTGGCGAGCTCATCCCATATTTCCTCAAGGATGGGCAGAAAATCTTCGTGGATCAATACGACGGTGTCTTGGGCATGATTCATCATGTACAGAATCTGTTCAGGCGACGAGCGCCAGTTCATCATGTGCATAACGGCCCCCATCATGGGGACGGCAAAATAGGTTTCCAGAAAACGGGGGCTGTCATAGTCGAACACACAGACCGTATCGCCCTTTTTTACCCCCAGCTTTTCAAGACCGCTCGCCTCCCGGTGAATCCGCTCATAGAATGTTCGATAGGTGTATCTGCTTTTGTCGCGATACAGGATTTCCTGATCCGGCGAGTAGATAATCGGCGTAATGAGCAGCTTGTCCAGCGTTAACTGATAATCATAACATTCCCCCGGCTGGTAAATCTTTTCTTCCATTGCAGCGTCTCCCTCTTTTTAAATCGCTTCGATTCCTTCCCTGGAGGTATCCGGTTTTTCAGATACTCCCGGGATCCCGGGCAGTGCCGGAATAACAGAAAAGGAAATTATGCAAATGTCTCGGAGCGTCAATTACCCTGTAATCATTCTGTCAATGCCCTTGTACACTTCTCTTCGAAAGAGAACTATCGGGAGATATTTGAATTCATAGGTGAAAAAACCTGAAAGACTTTCAGGGAAAAAGCTGAGGGCATATAGGAGTTTTGTGAATATTGTACTCCCGGGGATGTGACGGCCCGTAAAAATTTCTTGACAGGTAGTGATTTCAGATCCCATACTATCCAAGTCATACCTCGTGAATCAAAGATGATCTATTGTCGGGCAACAGCGGAACACTAGTAAGAGGTCGGCAGTACCGGTGCACCAGGGCCTTTTTTGTTCCGCATCACCAGGGAAATATTGAAAGGGCATCAATGATCATCAAAGACGCTGAACCTCTCATGAGGAACATCATCAATGGAATGCATGATCCCGTCTTTGCCGTAGACCGCGAGGGAACCGTGATTGTCTGGAACAGAGCCATGGAGTCGCTTGTCGATGTGAGCGCAGAGGATATGCTGGGCAAGGGCGACTATGAATACGCGATTCCCTTTTACGAGAAAAAAAGGCCCATGCTCATCGATTATGTGCTGTCCCGGAACCTTCCGACGACGGAAAATTGTCATTATCGCTTCATAGAAAAATCCCGGGATGTACTGGTTGCCGAAATTGACAGATTTTTTACCAAGAAGAAGCTTTATCTCTGGGCAAAAGCGAATGTATTTTACGACACTCGCGGAAACGTGGTGGGTGCGGTAGAGTCCATTCGGGATATCACGCAGCAGAAACTGGTGGAACAGGAGTTACAAAAACGCACCGAAACGCTTGAAGATACCAACACCGCGCTGAAGGCGTTCCTGCAGCAAATCGAAGCAGACAAGAATGAGGCCGAGGAGCAGTTCATCTCAAATATATGGGAATTAATCGTTCCCTCAATCGAGTTTCTGAAAGCCAATCTTAGGGATGAACACATTCTCTTGCAGTTAGACGTCATTGAGCAGAATCTTAAGAATATTGCACTCCCCCTTGTGCGAAGAATGAAAAATCTCAATGCGGCGCTTACCCCCAAGCAGTTGTTGATCGCCGGTCTTGTGAGGGAGGGAAAACCGACAGAGGAAATTTCTTCTATTCTGGGAGTAAGCCCTCACGCCGTTGCATTTCATCGAAAACATATCCGACGGAAGCTGGGACTGCAAAATCGGGGCGTGAATCTGCGATCCTATCTCCTGTCACTGGCGTAATGGTAGCATTGAGCTCCCATTGTGCAGGTAATTATCTCATATTCCTTAATCCATGTTCTTATGCTCTAGTGCGCTATTGGAGTACATGAGGGATTCTTCATCATTAATAATTCATTACACTAACAAAAGACAAAGGAGGATAGGATGATGCGTGAGGTTCGCTTTTCCAGAGTTATGGCGGCATGGTGCCTGACTGTTGCGCTAGTGTTCTGTTGCGGCATTATGGCTGCCAATGCGGATGTGCCGGGAGTGGATGTCAGTAAGATTTCCGATATGACAAAGTTTAATCCTGCCACCTATGAAAATCCAAGTGGCGTGGACACCATTAAGGTCGGTCTTATCGATGCATTTTCGGGGCCTGCGGCGGGGAACGGCCAGATCTACTGGATGACAAATGCTTTTGTCGCCTACGATCTTAACGCACGTGGCGGGGTCATGGTCGACGGCAAGCGGAAGATGATCGAAATCGTCAAGGGAGACAATCAGGGCAAGGCAGCCCAGACCAAAAAAGTAAGCGAAAAGCTCTGCCTGGAAGACAAAGTCGATCTCCTCTGGGGAAACTCGGGAAGCCATCTCTGCCTTATTACGCAGAATGTGGCCAAAAAGTATAAGACCGTCTATGTGAATCCCCACAGCCAGTCCGAGAGTACGATGAATGCGGATAATTTCAACCGCTATACCTTCCGCCCCTGCCTTACTTCGACACAGTTTGCCCATGCGATGGCATATTATTTTAAAACGCGTCCGGAGCGAAAATTTTATATCCTGAACCAGGATTACAGCTTTGGTCACGACCTTGCCGAACAATTCAAGGACGGATTAAAGAAATATGTTCCCGATGCGACGATTGTCGGCGAATCGTTTCATCCCCTCTTCCTGAAGGATTTCGCTCCCTATGTGACCAAAATCACCGCCTCCGATGCCGAAGTGATCTTTACGGGCGACTGGAAACCAGATGCGGAAAACCTGCTGAAGACAACTCGCCAGCTTGGGGTGAATCTCCCCGTTGCAAACATTTATGTGACTGACGCAACCGCCTATAAAGCAATCGGCGGTCCGGCGGGCGTGGGCTGCGTCAATGTGTTCGACTATACCATAAGTCTCGACAGGCCCAGCAACAACGCCTTTGTGAAGCTCTTTCACGAATCCTGGAAAGGGTGGACCCATCCCTACAATACAGTGCAGTACAAATGGCCCGGCACAGTGTACGGGCAGACAATCAATTCGAACTACTGGCTCTACAGTGTCATAGAACGGGCTGGCACCACCGATGCGGATAAGGTTATCGAAACCTGGGAAGGTGACCAATTCAGGGTAATTACGGGCGGAATAATGAAGATGCGCGCCGACGATCATCAGATCATTCAGGAACTCTTTGCCACGGTATACGAGTTTCCCAATAAGTTCCAGGAAGATGCCGCCTATTGCGGCGCCGTTACCGTCATTCCACCCGAGTTCTGCCAGGCGCCCCTCGATCCGGGTCTGAAAGGCAGGGTCACGAAGTAGAGGAGTCACAAGAAAGGACTCCGGGTATACGCATACACCGGGGCAGGAAGAAATTATCCCCGTCCGGTATGTCTCCTGTATGCGAAAAAATAGTATCTGTGCGAGAAACCCTGCGCAGGGTGTGGAATGATAACAACCCTGCGCAGGGTTGTTTTTTCCTTCGGTATGCGCCTGTCTTCCCGGGGCTGCGAACAGAGCTTGACAGGCCCCTGCCACCCTCATATACTCAGCCCTGAAGAACAAGGAACACCCGGGCGTACCCCTTCAATTCATTCCCTGTGCGGGCGAGGAGAAAATGGCGAAGCTGACCATGGATGAGTGGCTGGCCCGAAAAGAGGGCGAGCGGCGCTTTTCGGAAAACATCAGGGCCTTGAAATACATTCCCGCCGACGAAGGGAGTTTCGTTCCCTATCCTGAGTGGGTTGACCCCCGTCTCCGGTCCGCCCTGGAGGCGAGAGGTGTCCATCAGCTTTACAGTCATCAGGGCGAGGCAATTGAGTGCGTGCGTCAAGGGAACGATCTCGTTCTGGTGACCCCTACGGCAAGCGGAAAAACCCTGTGCTATACCATCCCCGTAGTACAGAAAATTCTCGAGGAACCGGCCGTGAGGGCCCTCTACCTCTTTCCGACCAAGGCGCTGGCCCAGGACCAGATGTATGAGATACACGGATTGATCGGCGCACTGGGCGTTGATATCAGAACCTACACCTACGACGGCGATACCCCCGACGATGCCCGTCAGGCGATACGCAAGCAGGGGCATGTAGTGGTGACGAATCCCGATATGCTCCACGCCGGTATTTTGCCCCACCACACCAAATGGCAGAAACTGTTTGCAAATCTTCGCTATGTCGTGATCGACGAGCTCCATGTGTACCGTGGCGTCTTCGGCAGCCATTTCACTAATGTAATGAGGAGACTTGTGCGCATCTGCCGGTTCTATGGCGCAGATCCGCTCTTCATCTGCTGTTCCGCTACCGTGGCCAATCCCCGGGAACACGCCGAACGACTCCTTGAACGACCGGTGGAGTGCATTGACAAAAGCGGTGCGCCCCGGGGGAGACGAACCTTCATACTCTATAACCCCCCTATTGTGAACCGGGAACTGGGCATCCGTCAGTCTGCACTCACGCCGGCGCGGAAAATGGCCTCGGAACTTATCGGAAACGGCATCCAGACAATTGTGTTTACCACGAGCCGTCTCAATGTGGAGATTCTCACCAAGTATCTTAAGGATCTTTTTCGCAAGAAAGGGCCCGTAGACGGTCAGTTCGTGACGGGTTACCGCGGCGGCTATCTGCCGAATCTGCGGCGCCGGATCGAGCGCGGCCTGAGAGAACGGGAGGTAATGGGAGTGGTCAGCACCAATGCGCTGGAACTGGGCATCGACATCGGCGATCTGGAGGCCTGCATCATGGCGGGATATCCGGGGTCCGTGGCAAGCACCTGGCAGCAGGCGGGAAGAGCAGGCCGCCGGATGGGGCACAGTCTCGCCGTGCTGATTGCCCGGAGCAATCCCATGGATCAGTACCTGGCGGAAAATCCGGACTACTTCTTTTCGCAATCACCGGAACATTGCCGCGTCAATCCCGATAATCTGCTCATCCTGCTCCACCATCTGAAAAGCGCTGCCTTTGAACTTCCTTTCCAGAGAGGGGAAAGGTTCGGCGCCGAACCGATCGAGGAACTGCTGGACTATCTGGAGGAAAAGGGGGTGCTCCATCGGGTGGATGACCGATGGCACTGGGCCGCCGAAAGCTATCCCGCCGACGAAGTGAGCCTGCGCAGCATAAACCCGGAAAATGTGGTGGTAGTCGATACGACGGATCGGGGCAACCACCGGGTGATTGCCGAGGTGGACTGGGACAGCGCCTACACCACGGTGCACGATGAGGCGATCTATATGGTGGAATCGCAGCAGTACCATGTGGATATGCTGGATCTGGAACGGAAGAAGGCCTACGTGCGAAAGGTGGAGGTGGATTATTTCACCGACGCCATGACCTACACCAATGTCCGGGTGATCGATGCCTTCCAGGCGGAACGCCGTAGGCGGGTCATCGTCGAACACGGCGAGGTCCAAGTGGTGCGCAAGGTGGTGGGCTACAAAAAGATAAAGTTCTATACCGCCGAAAATGTCGGCTACGGTGAGGTGACACTGCCCGAAAAGGACATGCACACCACCAGCTACTGGTTTACCGTTCCCCGTGATGATCTGGCGCGGCTCCCCTTTACGCAGGCCGATATCATCGACGGCATGAACGGTCTCGCCTACGGACTCCACCATTTGGCCGCCATGCTGCTTATGGCCGACATTCGTGATCTCGACCGATGTATCGGCGATAAATCGGGTGAATGGTTTGTCCAGAGGGGGGGAGGGCGACGGTCTCTCGCGGCGGGTGTTGCGCCACGACCCGGAGAGGGTTCCGTGGGGGTTGACGATTTCGATCCCACCGTGTTTATTTTTGATGCCTATCCCGGCGGGATAGGTTTTTCGGAGCTGCTTTTCGAGTCCCACGACCGACTTGTCGAATCGGCGCGAGGTCTCATCAAGAGCTGCCCCTGCACCCACGGGTGTCCCACCTGTGTCGGCCCGACCCTGGAAGTGGGACCGATGGCCAAGGAGGTTGCCCTGGCTATCCTGGAGATAGTCGCGAGTTGATCATGGACGTGCGAGACAGGCTGAATCGTCTTACCGGCGAAAATGCCCACAGACACAAAGAAAGAGAAGCTGTAGGTCCGCGAGAAGAGATGCGCGCGCTCCGCAGGCGAATAGACGCGATCATGGCGCGCCGGCCGCAGCAGATGCCTGCACCGGCGAAAACCCGTCCTGACTCGCGTCCGCTGGAAAGGGTGATCGACGGTGAGGAAAGGCGGAATGACTGTGGTGCCTGCTTTGTGTCCACGGCGGTAACAGCGGCTTCGATCTTCCATGGTCATCGCCCCGTCGGCGATGGCGCCGCCCTCGATATGGGTCGTGCCGCCCTTCTTGCCGGGGACGAGCGGATTGCCCGGTGCAGCGCAGTCGAGGGGCTTTTTCTGGACACGGAAACGACGGGTCTCTCCGGGGGAACGGGAACAACGGCCTTTCTGATCGGTCTCGGGTGGTGGGATGCAGGGTCTTTTGTCACGCAGCAGATATTTCTTCGGGACTTTTCCGATGAAGCTGCGGCGCTGGCGCTCCTGAACGACATCGTAAAGACCCGGAAATTTGTCATTACCTTCAACGGGAAGGCCTTCGATATCGGTCTTCTCAGGACCCGTTTCATACTGAACCGCCGGAGCGATCCCTTTGCCGATATGCCCCACCTGGATCTCCTATTTCCGTCACGGCGTCTGGTCGGTCACCGCCTGGAAAACAGCCGGCTTGCGACACTGGAAGCGGAAATTCTCGGATTTCGCCGCCGGGGAGACGTTCCGGGATACGAAATACCTCAGCGCTATTTCGACTGGCTTCGAAGGCGGGACGCCGGGGTGTTGGAGGATGTGTTTCTCCACAATCGTTTCGATGTGATTTCCATGGCGGTGCTCGCGGTGCATCTTGCGGAACTGATCGATCCGGCAGGGTGCGACGGCGGCGCCGTTCATGACGATCTTTTTGCGGCCTCCCGACTCCTTATAGAACGGGGAGCGCACGCGGAAGGTGTGCAACTTCTTGAAATACTGGCCGATAAAGGATTGCTGAGGAAAGAGGCGCACAAGGCCCTTTCCCTTTTCCACAAACGCCGGGGCCGGTGGGAAGAGGCGGTAGAAATCTGGGAGCGTATGATCGGCGATGATCCGGCCGATATCTTTGCCCTGCAGGAGATGGCCAAGTGGTGTGAGCACCGCGCCGGTGATTTTGAAAAGGCAATGGTGCTGGTGGATCAGGCGCTTGAAAGTGCCGAGGAATCTTCGGAGCTTTGGCATGCCTTGATCTATCGCCGAAACCGCCTCTGCCGCCGATGCAGATGATAAGGGGCAGGTGCCATTGTATCTGCCTGTAAAGGATTGAGAATTGCCCATGTGTCCAGAAATGGAAGGGGAGGAATCCGGAATGAACAGGAAACGAGGCGCCATGCTTTTAGCCGGTCTGTGCCTTATCGTCTTTGCCGCCGCAGGGGAGACGGTCTGGGCGGCCAGACGGACGGTCACATTGAAGGTTCCCGCAGCGGACAGCGCCGGTCTGGCGACCAAGGTGCGGGTGTTGTTGAAGGGTATTGAGGGTGTGGTGAAAGTGACCACCGATCATAATGAAAAAGTCGCCGAAGTGACCTTCGATGACGAAAAGACAGATGTGGAGGCATTTCTCACGAAGCTGAAAGATGCCGACCTGCCCGCGAAAGAAGAAGCAGAATAAGGATTTTTCATGGCCTCGCTGCTTGCCGTTGACTGCGGCGTGAAAACGGGATTCGCCATTTTCGGCGACGACGGCCGTCTGAAGTGGTATCGATCCCAGAATTTCGGCGCCGCCTCTCGCCTGAAAAGGGGGATTCCCGGGGTCCTGAAGGCCCTCACGGATCTGCAATGGATTGTACTTGAAGGAGGGGGTAACCCGGCTGATCTATGGATCGCAGAGGCGCGAAAGCACGACATTGCGGTGCTTCAGATTTCAGCGGAAACCTGGCGCACCCGCTTTCTGATCCCCCGGAACCGCAGAAGCGGAGAAAAGGCGAAAGAGCATGCCGACGAAATCGCCCGCCGCGTTATCCAGTGGTCCGGCGCCCCCAACCCCACCTCACTGCGCCACGATGCCGCCGAGGCCATCCTCGCCGGCCTCTGGGGGGTGATGGAGGTAGGATGGCTTCACGATTCCCCCTTTGAAGTACTGCCACCACGCCCCTGACACATCGTCAGCCGACACCTGAAAGCAACCGCGAATGAACGTTAATGGACTCGAATTCATTGTTTTTATATCAGTGTTCATTCGTGTCAATTCGCGGTTAAATACGTGGGACTGGCACCGCGAATGAACGTTAATGGACGCGAATGATTATGACTTCTCAGTGTCTATTTATGTTTATTCGTGTCAATTCGCGGTTAAATATTTGGGACTGGCACCGCGAATGAACGTTAATGGACGCGAATGATTATGACTTCTCTGTGTCTATTTATGTTCATTCGTGTCAATTTGCGGTTTGTCTTACCGGTAGGCTATTATTTTTTCCGCCAGGCTTTCTTCCGTCATGATGCCGAAGAGCGTGCCTGCGTGGATGCCCTCTTTGAAAATGAGCAGCGTCGGCAGGGATTGGACGCCGAAGCGTGTGGCGCTTTCGCCGTTGGTGTCCACGTCGAGCCTGCCGAATACGACCTGTGCTTTCAATGTCCGGGCCAGTGAATCTATAACGGGACGGAGGGTGGTGCAGGGGGCACACCAGGAAGCCCAGCAGTCAACCACCAGGAAGGGGTAGGCGTCGAGTGCATGATCGATGGTGGCGTCGGTCAGATCGACGGGATGTCCCGGGTGGGCGGGAAAGGCGGCCCGACGTCGTTCCTCTTCCCTGAGAATTTCATCCGCCCGGCTCGATCCGTAGGCGAGCACCCTGTTGACCATGGTCCGTTCATCCTGCACGCCGCTCAGCATCGACGAGGGATCTTCATTGATGACCATGTGCGGCACCGATGTCACATTGAATTCAAGCGCCCTGTTCATGCATTCGACTACGTCGATGCACCGTGAAGTGACTATGCCGCCCGAGGTAAGCGCAATCCTGTGTGCGAGGAAAACGGCGCGGGGACAGTGGGGGCACTCGGGCGCCACGAAGCATTCGATGAGGGTCCTGCGGTCAATGGCGTCTATTTTCTCCCGCGATCGGGCGCTGAGACCTGTCTCCCGGCGGGAAGCCGTCACGATCGTTTCGATGAAAATTCCCCCTTCCTCACCGGTGGGCGCCCCCCAGTACTGGACGGGATAACGGCCTTCGACGCCGATAAGAAGGGTGGGGGATATGATAAGTCCGAGGTCCTTTCCCCTCGCACCATAGAGATCCAGTCGTGTAATCGAGAGCTTGTCGCTTATTTCTTCAAATGCCTCAAGAAGGTCCTCTGCGAATTCATTGTATCCCCGGTTGTCGCAACTGCCCGTGGGCAGCTCAGTGGTAAAAAGGACAACCTCTACCGGATCGACAAGCTCTCGTGAAAATTTTTTACCTACTGCCTCGATGGTGCGTTCATCAATGCGCATGGTGAATCGTCTCCTTGTTATTCCCCTGCATATATGAGAGCGGCCCGCTTTTGTCAAGAGATAGCAGTCCCCGGGTGGGTGGAGAATCTTTCCTTTGACAGGACAGGGTTCTTTTTCCTATGATTGGCGCGTACCGTCCGGGGGTATATAAATACGCGATCGGGAAAAGGTTCTTCCCGTTGGCGGAGCGAGGCGCCGCTATGGAATTTTGTTACTGTCCCGCCTGCGGGACTCAGTTGGCAGTCAAGACATCAGGCGATAAAAAAAGAAAGTACTGCCCCTCCTGTGATGTTGTGTACTATCGCAATCCAACGGTGGGGGTGGCGGTTATTCTTGTCGAGAACGGCCAGATTCTCCTGGTGAAACGTCTCGGCTCCTATGAAGGAATGTGGTGCATTCCCTGCGGGCATCTGGAATGGGACGAGGATGTACGCGGTGCGGCGGCACGGGAATTCAAGGAGGAAACGGGGCTGGATGTACATCTCGGTCCTGTCTTTGCCGTGCACTCAAATTTTCATGACCGCCAACGTCAGACAGTGGGAATCTGGTTCTGGGGGACGCGAAAGGGCGGCATCCCGCATGCAGGATCGGATGCAGGCGAGGTTCAGTTTTTTCCCCTTGATGCGCTTCCCGAAGCGATGGCCTTTCCCACGGACCTGCGCGTCTGTGATCAGCTGAGAGCCTGCCTTGCCGCAGCCGCCCTCGATCGATGGCTTGCGTCCTGCCCGCCGCAGGAGCCGTGACGAGGCCTTGCAATGAAGGGTCAGGGCATGAGGGTTCGAAGCACATCCTCCTTTCCCACTATGCCGATGAGCGTTTCCCCTTCCACCACGGGAAGCGTATGAATTTTTTTGGTAACCATAAGAGTGGCGATATCTTCAATACTGGTTTCGGGGCCGATAGTGACGGGGTTCTTTGTCATGGCCTTTTCCACGGTGGCGGCGGCGATTTTTTCAATCTCCCGTTCAATGGATTTGGAGGATTTGAGGGGTATAAGGCTGTCCAGCAGCATAAAAAATGAGGGAAGGGGAATTTTCTTCTGCTGCATGACGAGATCTTCCTGGCATATGATGCCGACAAGCCTGCCCGCCTCATTCACTACGGGCAGACCGTTGAGGTGCTGTTCAAGCAGGCGTTTCGCCGCTTCTACAATTTCCGTGTCCGGTGCTACAGTCACGATGTTGCTGGTCATGATATCGCGAGCGGTCAACATGATACTATCCCTCCTCACTCATTGGTAGCGTTATCGGGGGGCGGTGCTTCTCCCCAAGGGGCTCTTACTTCAGTGCACAACATTTTTATCCAATACTATCGCGAATGCTCGTGAAAGTCCAATGCTATGAACGGTGTCCCTCCCCTTAACAGTATCAGGCAAGAGAGATTGTCCGGAAAAGAATTGTCAGTTGACTTATTGTCTGTAGGTATCGGTTCCGCCGAGACGCCGGTAGAGTTCCAGGCCTATCATGACGCCCCTGTCGATGAAATCGGGACCGTATCTTTTGCCGGTTTCGGTGCGAAAGGTATCCCGAATCTTTTCAATTCCCTTCAGGCCGGGAAGGAATCGCTCCATCAGTTTTGCCACGGGAACCCTGCGGGGGGCCAGAATGTCCCAGATCATTTCCGTGAAATTATCGGGACCCCAGCGGAACTTGTCGGCATCGTAGAGTGCATCGGAAAGAAGCTGGGCGGATTTGGTATCCAGTGGTTTGGAGGGCTGAAAGGCCTCGTGATTTTCAATTGCCCCCGTGATTGCCTTAATGTCTGGGCCGGGAAGACTGAATCCGGCCAGAATGATTCCCGCTTCCTGCGCCCCAAGGTGGGCGTGATCTGGATTCGAACGGGCGATATCATGAAGCACTCCGGCAATGTGGGCAAGAAAGACAAGTCTCCGCAGGCCGGGTGCGCCGTCAAACCCTTCCACGATAATTATTGCCCCGGCATCGACGGCAACCTTACAGGCATGGGACAGCCCATGACCGTAGGAGGCCTTTTTTTCCTTTAATATAGAGACGCAGGCTTCAACCAGAGGGGTTTCCCCCATTAGGCGCCGCGAGAGTGCGCATTCTTCCTTTTTGTCACGGTAAAAAAGGGGAGGATCTAGAGAATCGGCAATTTCCTGCGCGACCCCGCGGGCTTCTTGATATTCATCGGCAGTCATGGGCAGCCCCTGTAATTGGAATCTGACCGGAATGATACCGGCTGTATGGCAGCAAGTCAATCTTTTCTCATTTCGCGCATCCCGCGGAAAGAATGTTCAGAAGAGTGTTGAAGCAGTGAAAAAAATCAAGTATGAAAGGGGATCGAAGAAAAGGGGTCTCACACATAATGAAAAGTCTGCACGGATTTCAGCTTGTCTATGAAAAGGACATTAACGAATTCAGAACGAAGGCGCGCGTGTACCGGCATGTAAAAACGGGCGCTGAACTGCTTTCGATGATAAATGACGATGAAAACAAGGTGTTCGGCATTACCTTTCGCACGCCTCCCGGGGATTCGACCGGTGTGGCCCATATATTGGAGCACTCGGTGCTGTGCGGGTCGAGAAAGTATCCCGTGAAGGAACCTTTTGTGGAAATTCTGAAGGGTTCCCTCCAGACCTTTCTCAACGCCTTTACCTACCCCGATCGGACCTGCTATCCCGTGGCAAGTCAGAATGTACAGGATTTCTATAATCTGATCGACGTCTATCTGGATGCTGTCTTCTATCCCCGCATTACGCCGGAGATTTTCAAACAGGAAGGATGGCACTTTGATCTCGAACATCCCGAAGATCCCCTTCAGTATCTGGGTGTCGTCTACAACGAGATGAAGGGGGCCTATTCCTCGCCGGAAAGTCTTCTGGCCGAATACTCGCAGCAATCGCTTTTCCCCGATACGACCTACGGGTTCGATTCCGGAGGCGACCCCGAGAAGATTCCCGATCTTACCTATGAGCGGTTCAGTGAGTTTCATCGGCGGTACTATCATCCGTCGAATGCCCGTATATTTTTCTGGGGCGACGACGATCCTGAAGAGCGGCTGCGGCTCGTCAATGAATATCTTAAGGAATACGATGCCCTTTCCATCGATTCATCGATACCCCTGCAACCGAAATTCGAGGGGCCCCGAAGTCTTACCCGTCACTTTGACGCGGGTGAAGAAGGGGATGAGAAGGGGATGATCGTTCTCAACTGGCTCTTTGACGAAACAGTGGATGTAGATTCCAACATGGCCCTCAATGTGTTGAGCTACATACTTCTCGGTACGCCCGGCTCACCCCTCAGAAAGGCCCTTATTGAATCGGGGCTCGGTGAGGATATTGTCGGCGGCGGCCTGGAGGATGAACTGCGCCAGATGTTCTTTTCCGTAGGAATGAAGGGGGTTCCCGAGGAACGGATACAGGCCGTTGAAGATCTGATCATGAAGACCCTGGCTGAACTTGCCGAATCGGGCATAGAGGCCGATGCCGTAGAAGCAGCCGTCAATACCCTGGAATTCGGGTTGCGGGAGAACAACACGGGCAGTTATCCCCGGGGGCTGATTCTGATGCTGCGGGCGCTGACCGGCTGGCTTTATGACGCCGATCCGCTTGCGCTGGTTGCCTACGAAAAGCCGCTTGAGGCGCTCAAAGAGCAGATACGATCGGACAGGGCCTTTTTTGAGACTCTTATCCGCCGCTATTTTCTGGAGAATCCACACCGGACGCGGGTCAATCTCATCCCCGATCCCGCATTGAGAAAGAAAAGAGAAGAGGAGGAAAAAGAATCACTGGCCAGGATAAAGGCTGAAATGGATGGTCGCCGCCTCGATGAAATCGTGCAGGAAGCCAAGGTCTTAAAAGCGATGCAGGAAGCGCCCGATCCGCCGGAGGCGCTCCGGACGATACCGTCGCTTGCGCTTTCCGATCTTGATCGATACAACAAAATCATCCCCTCCGTCACCTTGAACCATGCCGGGGCGCCCATCCTGTATCACGATCTCTTTACCAGCGGGATTGCCTATATCGATGCGGGATTCGACATCCATACCGTGCCCCAAGGCTATATCCCCTACCTTCCCCTTTTCAGCAGGGCCCTGCTGGAGATGGGTACCGAAAAGGAGGATTATGTCAAAGTATTCCAGCGGATCGGCAGAAAAACGGGGGGCATTCACACTTCTTCCATCCTGTCCCTTGTCCACGGAAGCGATCAGACAACGGCAAAACTTTTCCTGAGGGGAAAGGGGATGCGTCATCAGGTAGATGATCTGCTTGATATTATGAGTGATCTGCTCCTTACACCCCGCTTTGACGATAAAGGGCGATTCAAACAGATGGCCCTGGAAGAAAAGGCGCGGATGGAACAGCGGCTGATACCGGGCGGCCATCAGGTGGTCAATCTTCGCCTGCGCGCCCAGTTTAACGAGGCGGACTGGGCGGCTGAGCAGATGGGCGGAATAAGCTATCTCTTCTTTTTGCGCAGGCTGGTAACGATGATTGAAGAGGATTGGGAATCGGTCCTCCGCATCCTGAATGAACTGTCAGCGCTTATCATAAACCGGAAGGCAATGCTCGTCAATGTCACCATTGACGAAGAGGGATGGCAGGCAATAGAGCCCCGGATTCATCACTTTATGGACTGCATGCCTGAGCGCGCCTTTTCCAGAGCTCCCTGGAATCGGGAGGAGATCCTTCCTCACGAGGCGATGGTGGCCCCTTCACAGGTAAACTATGTGGGCAAAGGGGCCGATTTATACCGGCAGGGCTATCGATATCACGGATCCGTCGGGGTCATTGCCCGCTATCTGCGCACCACCTGGTTATGGGAACGTGTGCGGGTGCAGGGGGGCGCCTACGGGGCGTTCTGTTCTTTCGACCGGCTTTCCGGCGTGCTGACCTTCCTTTCCTATCGGGACCCGAATCTTCTCAAAACGCTGCAAATATTTGATGAGACATCCCGGTTTTTAAAGGAATTGAGCCTAAGTCAGGATGAGTTGACAAAGGCCATAATAGGCGCTATCGGCGATATGGATGCCTACATGCTGCCCGATGCCAAGGGATACGCATCGATGGTTCGGACGCTGGCAGGGAGCACCGACGAAGACCGTCAGAAGATCCGGGACGAGGTGCGCGCCACCACCGCGGCACACTTCACCGAATTTGCCGAGGTACTCGCCGAAGTGTGCCATCGAGGGTCGATAAAGGTGCTCGGTTCGGCAGATGCCATAGAGGCGGCGATGCAAAAAGGGAATCTTGCCCTGGAAATATTCAAAGTGCTGTAAACGCCACCGCGATATGAGTCCCGGCGGCGACGCCGGTCGCGGGGCATGAAAACCAGAAATTATACTTATGAAAGAGGAGGAAACACTATGATGGGAGATCGAGAAGAAGATATTCTGCAGCGTGCCTTCGATCGCGCGAAAGCCTATGAACTCGCAAGCGGCGGCTGTCCGCAATGCACCCTTGCGGGTGTGTTCGAAGCCCTGGGAGTTCAGGACGGGGCGGTATTCAGGGCCGCCACGGGACTTGCCGACGGGGTTGGGCTTACCGGCAACGGTCACTGCGGCGCCCTGTCGGGCGGCACATTGGCCATCGGGTACTTTTTCGGGCGCTCACTTGAAGATTTCGGCAATATAATGAAACAATTGAAGGCCTGCATGCTGTCAAAAAAACTGCATGATGAATTTTTGGAAAAATACGGTACCTGTCGGTGTTGTGATATTCAGAAGAAGCTGGTGGGAAGATTTTACAATCTGTACGACCCCAAAGAAATGGAAGAGGCCTTCAAAGCGGGAATGCCCGAAAAATGCTCCACGCTTGTAGGTGAAACGGCGCGTATGGCAACCCGCATTATCCTCGACGAGCAGAAGAAGATAGCGGAGAAACGCGGGCAAAAATAGTATGCAAAGGCGGCGGTATGGGGAGAGGCCTTTGCAGAACCTCAGAGAAGCAGCTCCTTCGTCATGACTGTGCCGGAGTCAGCGATTTCGTGAAATCCTCGATCGCCGCCATATATTCCCGTAATCCCTGGGCAAATATGGTATTGTGATCAGCGCCGGGGATCATGAGGAGACGCTTGTCGTCGGTTCCCGATGCGTTATAGAGCGTCTTTCCGTCGGAAAAGGGAATAATCTGATCGTACTGGGAATGAATAATCAGCGTGGGTATCGTCACGGCTTTGATTTTTTCGATATTGCGACACCCGTCCTCTTCAGAGATGCCCAGTGAGGCGAAGGGAATTCCCATCAGTCGCAGCAGGGGCATCATATAGGCGAACCCGCTTTCGATCACAAGCCCCGCCAGGGTATCGCTGTGGCGATATGCCAGTTCCAGAGCGGAGGCGCTTCCCAGCGATCGTCCCATGACGATGAGAGGCCCAGTGTAATGCTCTCTGCGGAACCATTCGGTCAGGCAGGCGAGGATGGCGTGACAGTCCGCCATCATCGCCGTCACCGTCGGGTATCCCTTCGAGCGGCCGTATCCCCGGTAATCGACTGCCAGAAAATTAATCCCGCACCGTGCGTAGAGAGGACCGATGTCTTCGTAATCCGCCACAATTTCTCCGTTTCCGTGAAAGAAGAGGATGGTGGGAGCGTTCTTCGATGCGCGGTAGAGGCAGGCGCCCACCGACACGTGCTCAGCCACGGGAATCAGCATTTCGAAACCACCCTTCCTGCGGTCGAAAGAGTCGTCTTCCTTTCGGGGATAGAAAAGGACGGACAGAATTTCGGGCCTGTCCAACTTTGCATAATCTTCTGCAACAGTATTTTTCATAACAATTCCTCCAAAAAATTACCATAGCACAGCCGAAACGGTATCGCCAGAATCGCGTCCCTGGGATCTTGGATTGTATTTTTTTTATTTTGGTGGTAGAGACTCTTCAATACTACCACACCCCGCAAAGGAGGTCCTTATGGAATATAAATGGATCGAGGTCACCACGGAAGATCATGTCGCAACCGTTGCCTTGAATAGAAAGGAAAGTTTAAACGCACTGAGCATGGAGCTTGCCACGGAGATTACTGAGGTATTTCATGAGCTTGAAGGAATGGATGATGTGTGGGTCGTCATTTTGAAAAGCAATGCCCGCATATTCTCGGCGGGACTCGATCTGAAGGACGCCATGTCGCGCGGTCTGATCGGCAATCCACGCAACATGCTTGACATCCCCCTGCACGATAAGGATATCTTCGAATGTTGCCATGCCATAGAAGAGTGCAAAAAACCGGTTATCGCCGCCGTTCATGGCATGTGCGTCGGCGCCGGGCTCGACATCATCACTTCCTGCGATCTGCGTCTCTGTACGGAAGATGCCAGTTTTTCACTGCGCGAAGCGCGCATAGGCATCGTGGCCGATATGGGCGTGCTTCAGAGACTGCCCTTTATCATCGGTCAGGCCTCTACGCGACAGATGGCCTACACGGGCCGTTTCTTCTCCGCCGCGGAGGTGGAGCGGATGGGGCTGGTGATTGAAGTCTGTCCCGATCAGGACACCCTCATGGCCGCAGCGCAAAAGCTCGCCGAAGAAATCAAGGAAAGTGCGCCACTGGCTGTCCAGAACACAAAAGAAGTGCTTAATTACAGCCGGTTCGCCTCGATTCGCGACGGCATCGCGCTGGCCGTTCACAAGAACATGCTGCTGCTCAATTCCGACGATTGCAGAGAGGCAATGGTTGCATTCGCCGAAAAGCGCAAGCCCAACTTCAAAGGCGCCTGAGCAGGATATGTACGGCCGGATTCCCTTCTACAGTGGGGGCGCCGGCTTCTCTTTTAATTTCTCACGAAGAGGCCGATGCCGTGAAAGTCCGGATTGAACGGAAAGATGCTGTCTGTACCATTATTATCGATCGTCCGGAGGCGCGCAATGCCGTCGATGCCAAAACAGCCCGGCTGCTGGCCGATGCCTTTCGTGCCTTTGAGAGCGATAGGGGCCTTTCAGCGGCAGTTCTCTGGGGCGCCGGCGGAACCTTCTGCGCCGGCGCCGACCTGAAGGCGCTCGCCGAGGCGCGCGAAGATGAAGGCAGTCGTCTTCAGGAAAATATGTATGCCGATGGTCCTATGGGACCCACCCGCATGAGACTGAGCAAGCCCGTTATCGCCGCCGTGTCAGGCTATGCCGTGGCGGGCGGACTTGAACTGGCCTGTCTCTGCGACTTGCGAGTGGTAGAGAGAGATGCCGTTTTTGGTGTCTTCTGCCGTCGTTTCGGTGTGCCGCTTATCGATGGGGGAACCCTGCGTCTTCCCCGGCTGATCGGAATGAGCAGGGCACTCGACATGATCCTGACGGGCCGCCCGGTCAACGCCGAGGAGGCCCTCGCCATGGGATTGGCGAACCGTGTGGTCCCGCAGGGGCAGGCACGGCAGGTGGCGGAAACGCTTGCCGCCGAAATAGCCGCGTTTCCCCAGCGCTGCCTTCGCAGCGATCGCGAGGCGGTCTATCGCGGCTTCGATCTCCCCTTTGACGAGGCCCTTGCCCTTGAATTCCAGCTCGGCATGGGCGTGATTCGAAGCGGCGAATCACAGGCCGGCGCCCGACGTTTCAAAAAAGGGGAGGGCAGAAAAGGGCGCTTTTAAAGACACACCCCCTCATTCGGGGAGATTTGGCGATAATGCTCCCCGCACGTTGTTGATGCTGTCTTTTCCTTTCGGCACGCTGCCCGGTCAATAGAAGATCTTACGGTTCGTAGTAAATCGGTTTGCCCATTTCTGCAAAGGAGAAAGAATTGAATATGTTGTAGCCGTTGTAGTCGAGGACCCGAAGGTCGTCGGTCTGGTGCAGGTCATTCAGAATTATAGTAAAGTGCTCTCCGTACTTCTTTTTGACTTCCTCAAGCGGAAGCTCCGAGGCGATGAACTTTTTGATTCCCTTTGCCGCAAGCTTATCGACGAAATCCGGATCAGTTAAGGATGCGTATGAGGTGAGAATAAGAATAGGGCCCGTACCGGTAAAAATGATACTCGCTTTCATCTGTAACCTCCCTCCGGCCGCTGTCGGCCTTTTTTTGTCCGCACCTATATAATAGAAAAAAATAGGAATTAAGTCAATTTGAGAACGGGTATTGAACCGCACAATCTTCCTTTAAAATCATGCCTCCCATGGATTTTTGGCTTGCAATCAACGACACTTTAGGATAATGTCACAGGCCTCATCCGGGCGGTTAACTCAGCGGGAGAGTGCTACCTTCACACGGTAGAAGTCACTGGTTCAAATCCAGTACCGCCTACCATGATTTCAAGGGCTTGCGGCGTGAGCTGCAGGCCCTATCTTTTCTTTTCCATTCCTTTATTCCGGTTTTGCCGATAATATTCGTTCGAAAACGGCAGTTCCTGTATCCCGAAATATTTGTAAATTTAAAAAAATATGTAAATCGGGTCACTGTATGACCTTGATGTAGGAACGCATTCAAAGAAGCTGTACTCGGAAGAATGTTGAATGATATGCAATTGTATCGAAGAGATAGGAGGTGTAATGCGGGCGTGGAGAAGGAGGTGGGTGACCGCCCGCATTACTGTGACCATAGTGCTGGATGGTCAGTAACAGATTCTGCGGAAAATGTAAATAAAAAATTAATCCTCCGATAACCATCGCAGTAAATATATCGCCTCTTCGATTCCCGTTTTCCCGTCGCTGTTGACGTCGGGTGCCTGATTCGTTCGAATGACCCCATCCTTATGATAGGCGGTGATTTGCAGAGCCGTGATCGCATCGGCCAGATCTATTGTGGAGTCACCGTTGACGTCAACTCCCTGATGGAAGACAAAGATGTAGTGATGTTTCGTTGTACTGCGGGATCCGCAGGGTGCGGTCACCGTGAGGCATGAGGAGTATTTTCCGTACTGACTGTAGGTATGGATCAGGTTCTGATCGGTGCTCGTGACGCCGTCCCCGAAATTCCATTGCCGCGCCGCAACCGCTCCACCCGTTGTATCGGTAAAATGAACAGTAGGTGTATTCGTAGAAGACATTATTTTTTATCAAGCAGATCGGGAAGGTCGCTCGTTACCTTCATGGTCCATCGGGGATTCCGTTTTTCCAGAAAGGACATGACTCCTTCGGCTGCATCGGGTTGTGCGCATATCCATACGAAGAGGGGAAATTCCCTTGCGTCGATTTCAGCGGCCGATGAGGTGAGTCCCTCCCAGAGGAAGCGTTTCGATATGGCGACCGAAACGGGGGCCGCTTTATGAAACTCCCGTGCCCGTTCAATCGTCGCCGGAAGCACGTCGGCTGCCGGAAGCGCCTCGGAGGCAAGCCCCATTGCCGCAAATTCCTTTCCCCTGATCACTCTTCCCGTCAGCATCAGGTCGGCCGCCGTGGAAAAGCCCGCCACTCGCGCCACGGTTATGTGGGACGAAAGCTCCGGCAGAATGCCGCGGCGTACGAAGGCGAACTGGATCTTGGCATCTTCGGCCACGAAACGGATATCGCAGGACATGGGAAAGGTAATGCCCACGCCGATGGCATGGCCGTTAATGGCAGCGAGTACGGGCTTCCTGAGCTGCCGGGGCATGATGGAGGGAAAGCCGAGGGCCCTTCGCAGGCCGGCATAGTCCTGTTCATCGGTAGGGAATGCATCGTTGCCCGAGAGGTCGGCGCCGGCGCAAAAAACAGATCCGGCCCCGGTAACGACAATGGCGCGAATCGTATCATCCCGGTCGAGAGTAGTCAGTGCATCGGTAATTTCGATCGCCATGGCTGCGTTCCAGGCATTCATGGCCTCAGGGCGATTCAAGGTAATGATGGCGATTCCTTCGTCAATCGTAACAAAAATAGTGGTGTAATTCATGGGTACCTCCTTTTCTGCCCTTTGCATGATAGGGTTTCCCGGATCGAACGGTTCAATGTTGCAATAATGATGGAACAGGGATGATGCTAATACCAGGCGTGCGTTTTCGCAAGTTTTTTTCGTAACGACCTGATGGCCAATAAGGTTTGACTGCAAAAAAAGAAAGGAAAGCTGCAACCTCCGAGGAAGCAGCTTCCCTTTCGGGGAGAAGTCGATCAATATGATCGAGGGGCGAATCTCCCGTAGCGGACAGTAAAATCTATTCCAGATCGCGCGACATGAAGACCATGTTGCCGTCCTTGAACTCAAGAGAGAAGTTACAGTGCTTCAACACCCGAAGCATGGGAAAGTTCTGCTGAATCGTTTCCGCCTTGACCTTGTTGACGCCCCAGTGCCGGGCAAGCTCCAGGCACTGTTCCGACATGAGGCACCCGAGCATTTTTCTTTGCCAGGGGTCCGCTACTATGAGGGCGTAATCAGCCTCCTTGCATCCGGGATCCTTGAGAAGACGGGCAATCCCTACCAATTTGCTGTGATCGTCCTCGGTCATCTCCGCCACCACCGCAACTTCGCGCGCTGGATCGAGATCACAGAAACGCCGTGCCCTCTGGGGGGTCGGCACGAAGGGAGACAAAAAGCGCATCCACAGGGAACGAGGAGAGCAGCCGTTGACGAAGTTCATCCATGAGTCGATGTCGCTTTGGTTGATCAGGCGGAGGCGCAGAGGGACATTGTCAATCACCAGCCTATCCTGTTTCAGATGCCGGGCAATGGAATCGGAGATCGTCGTGCGCTGTCTGACGCCGTACCGATACATCTCACCCAGCACCTCCGCCGCCATTTCAGAGGTGGAGTAGACGGGGATGCCGGCCTGTTCCATTTTTATTACGTTGTCCATCATGAATTCCTTACAGGCCACGCAGCAGACAATCGGCTTTCCCCGGTAATCGATATGTTTCAGGGTGTCCACGAAAGAGGCCATCATCTCGCCCTGTATAATGACGATAAAGCTGTCCACGTCGCTGCTTTCAACGCCGATTTCGATCAGGCTTTTCACCTGGGCCGGGTCCATGCTGAAAGAACAGTCGACGGGGTTCTGAATATTCAGATAAGAGGGCAGCACGTTTCGCAGTCTGTTCTGCAGATAAGGCTCCAGGGCGCCGAGCCTCAGATTGCTGAGGTACAGCATGTCCGTGGCGGCCACTCCCAGCGAACCGGTGTAGGTAATTACCATCACGCTGCTGCCCCAGGGGATGGGCTGTTTTGAGAACGCCCGCATCAGGGCGAACAGATGTTCATTGTCCCGGGCCCTGATAATGCCGCTCTGTCTGAAGGCGGCGCTGTTTATTTTGTCATTGCCGGCCATCGATGCCGTATGGGACGAAACGGCTTTTTTACCCGCTTCCGTTCTTCCCGCCTTAAGGACCACCACAGGCTTTTTGGCTGACACCCGTTCGGCGACATCGACAAAGCGTTTGCCGCTTTTCACGTCTTCCATATACATGGCGATAACATCGATGTGTTCATCGTCACCCATATATTCAAGGATGTCCGTTTCGTTGATATCCATTTTGTTGCCGATGGTTGCCACGATGCCGAAATCGATAATGTGGCGAAGTCCCGTGAGAATGCCGGCGGCATAGACGCCCGCCTGGGCGATCAGCCCGACGTTTCCCTTGCCGAGATCGTCAAGTATGCCAAGGGATTGCACCATATGGTGATGGGTATTGATCACGCCGGAGCAGTTGGGGCCGAGAATGCGGCACTCCTTGCTCCTCACGATCTCTTCGAGGTGTGACTGGGCCCGTTTACCGTCGTCGCCCGTTTCGGCAAAACCCGCCGTTTCAACAACAATGTAGCGCACCCCCTTTTCGCAGCATTCCTCTATTGCCCGAGTAGCCGCATCAGCAGGCACAATAACAATGGCCACATCGACGGGATCTTCCACATCGAGAATTGAGGCGTAGGCCTTGATGCCGAGCACGGATTCTTTCCGGGGATTGATCGGATAGAGCGCTCCCTTAAAATCATGAGAAATGAGATTATGAAAGACATTATAGCCGAGCTTGTGTTGTGTATCGGTGGCGCCGAGGACGGCGATGCTTCGCGGGTAGAAGAAGTCGCGCAGATCTCCCGAGCCACGTTTCTGTTCATGGATTTTCTCAGGGACTTCTTCGACAAAAATCCGTGCGTCGACGGTCAGGTACCCGTCGGGATAGAGAAATACGGGATTCAGGTCGAGGTCTCTGATTTCGGGGTGCTCGACGCCAAGCTGTGAAATCCGGAGAAGCAGATATTTCAGAGAGGGGATATCAACGGAATGGCCCCGATAGCCTTTGAGAAGCGCAGCTCCCTTGATTTCTTCGATCATCTCGTCGGCATCCCGCTCGGTGATGGGGAGCACCCTGAAGGACACATCTTTCAGCACCTCCACGAAAACGCCCCCCAGGCCGAACATAAGGACGGGTCCGAAGGATGGATCGCGCGTCACGCCAATGATGGCTTCGATTCCCGGCGCCGCCATCCTCTGAACGGAGAGGCCCACGATATGCTGATATTTGAATGTCTCCATGAGATCCCGATAGGCTGCCCTTACGGCCTCATCGTCTGTCAGATTAAGTGTGACGCCTCCGGCGTCGGTTTTATGAACCACGTCGGGCGAGACGATCTTCAGGACCACAGGATATCCCACACGCCTGCTCATTTCCACGGCATCGTCCTCCGTGGCGGCTACAAGAAATCCCGTGGTGATAATGCCCATTCCTTCGAGGATTTCTTTGCATTCGTGTTCCATCAGGTAACTTCGATTTTCCCGCACCGCCCGGCGGAGGATTGCCTTTTCCTCTGCGCCCAGAAGCGTCTGCTCTGTTCCGGGAGACACGTTTTCGAAGTGTGGTGCATTTTCCATGTTGTCAGAAAATTTACTCATCCTGTGTGCCATGACTCTACCTCTGCATCAATTTGCTCTAAGGTCTTCCGCCCCCCCTAAGACCGTAGGTTCCATGAAATCAAGGAGTATAGAGTGTCTAGCACGACTGTCATAGAGAATCTATCGGGCGGTGTCTCTTTCTTCTGTCGGAAGGTCGATACACAGTATGACGGTATTTGTCTGACTTTTAGTGTAGTGGCGCCTGAGATATCGGCGGGATTTATCTTACACGATGAGCGGTTCAGAGCAGCTTGTTCTCTACGGCATAAAGGGTGAGTTCGGCATTTTTTTTCATGGCCATCTTTTCCATGATGCGTCCCCGATAGGTGCTGATGGTTTTCACGCTCAGGCACAGGTCGGCTGCTATTTCCGTGACCGATTTGCCGGAAGCAATCATGAGCATCACCTGATATTCGCGGTTTGAGAGCAGTTCGTGACGAGGCTTCTCGGTTCCCAGATCGAGCTCCAGCGCCAGTTTTTCCGCCAGAGACTGGGTGACATACTTGCCTCCCATAGATGCCTTGCGTATGGCGCCGATCAGTTCCTGGGGCGCGCTTGCCTTTGTAAGATAGCCCGATGCACCGGCGCGTAACGCTCTTACGGCGTACTGTTCTTCGGGATGCATACTGAGTATCAGTACGGGAAGCCGGGGGTACTGATTCTTGATCTCTTCCAGGACTTCGAGGCCGCTTCTGCCCGGCATTGAAATATCCAGAAGGATCACGTCATAGGAGTGCTTCGATATTTTATGCAGTGTTTCCTGGCCGTTGGTCGCTTCGTCTTTTACCTCCATGTCGCGGACATCGGCAATTATCTGTTTTACCCCTTCGCGCACAACGGCGTGATCATCGGCCACGAGAATGCGTATCATCGGATGCTCCTTCCTGGTGCAGTGGAATGGTGACACTGACCGTCGTTCCCCTGAAGTGTTGTCCCTTAAGATGAACGGCGCCGCCCAAAAAGTTGGCCCGTTCCCGCATGCCCATTATTCCGAAGGAACTGGAATCTTCAATCTGTTCGTCCGTAATGCCGCGCCCGTTGTCGGCAACCTCCATGATAAGTTCGTTTCCCGTTTCCTTCAATGTCAAAGCGACAGCGGTGGCACTGGCATGGCGGGCGACATTGGTAAGGGTCTCCTGAAAAATGCGAAACAGGGCGGTGGCCGCATCTTTGTTGATCGACCGTTCCCTGCAGTCAAAGGTCACCTCGCAGGCAATGCCCGACCGGTTCTGAAAGTCATTGGCCTGCCATTCAATCGCCGCAAGAAGTCCCAGATCGTCGAGCAGGATCGGTCGCAGCTCCGTGGAGATCCTGTGCACACTGTCAATGGTGGAGTCGACCAGACGGGCCATTTTTCCTGCCTTTTCCCGGAGGACAGTTGATCGCTTCGGCAGCCGGTTATCCAGCCAGGAAAGGTCCATCTGGAGAGCCGTCAGTGATTGCCCCAGCTCGTCATGAATCCTGCGGGCGATGCGGGTGCTTTCCTTTTCGCGTACCAGTTGCAGGTGCGTGGAAAGACTTCTCAGTTCTTCATGGGAGCGCTCGAGTTCTTCCTCCGCCTTTTTCTGCTCGGTGATGTCTTCGTAGGTTATGACAATGCGCCGTTCCCGAAGTTTCTCACCGATACGGGACGCTTTCATCCTGCAGAGAATTTCACGGCCGTCTTTTCGCCTGCAGGGGAATTCGGTAATAAAGGTTCTCTGTGTTTCCAGTGTTGTGTAGAAAAGACGGGCAATCGTATCGGCGTCATCGTCATTGCGGTAGAATATGGTTACGTATTTACCGATGAGTTCCTCCCTGCTCCAGCCGAATATGTTTCTGACGGCGTGATTCGCAAAATTGATGCGTCGGTTGTGCAGCCCCACCACCGCCTGAGGGATGGCGTCAAGAATAGAGGATTCCAGGGCTTCCAGTTCTTCAAGGCGTTTGCGCGCTTCCTTTTGCTCGGTAATATCCATGGAATTGCCCAGGATGGCCTGCGATCCCCTGAAGCTTATGGATGTGATTGTCTCCATAATCCACTTTACGCGCCCGTCCCGGGTGATGACTCTGAATTCATAAGGGGAAAACCTCTGGCCCTTCAGCATGCGGCTTGCCTGCTTGGCTACCATCGCTCTGTCCTGGGGGTGAATGATGTCGGTCGAGTTCAGTGCAAGCAGCTCTTCTTCCACATAGCCGGAGTAATCGAGAATGCGTGTGTTGACAAAGAGAAATTTCCCTTCCTGCATGATATACACGCCGACCTGGGAATTATTGGCCAGAATTTTGTAGAAATCCTCATCAAAGGGACCGTCGAGGTGCGGAGCGTCGCCGTCGGGTTTTCCTTGAAGCGATGAGCTGATATGGACAGATGCTTTTTTAGTAATAGTATTCTGTTTCATGGCCATTCCTCTCGAAGAGGATGCCTTGTCGGAACAAGACGGCCACATATAAGCACAGATTAGATGAAAAAGAAACCCGTTTCAGATGTGGTAAGGCGTTCTCTCACGAAAAATGGGAATATCGGTAAGAAAAGAAGAAATGTTGACAGGCTGAGCGAGCTTGTGTATAGCCACGGATATTGATAGAAAAGAGAGTGAGCGACGGTGTCCGAGAAGCACAGTGAGGCCATGACGGGGATCATTCTATCCGGGGGAAAGAACCGGCGCATGGGTGAAAACAAGGCCTTTCTCGAAGTGGAGGGTACGCGTATAATTGAGCGGACTATCGGAATCTTCCGCGAGTCATTCGAGGAAACGATTGTGGTGACCAACGATCCCCTTGCCTATGTGGAGTTTGACGTTAAAATCGTCACTGACATCTTCCCCGGCAAGGGTCCTCTCGGCGGGCTCTATACGGGGCTTTTTTACGCCGCCTTCGAACACACCTTCGCGACACCCTGCGACATGCCCTTCCTTAATAAAGAATTTATTTCTTACATGAAGGTGCAGCCACGTACCTACGATATTCTGGTTCCATCCCTTGCCTCGGGGCTTCAGCCCCTTCATGCGATCTATTCAAAAAAATGTCTTCCCTTCATCCGCAGGCTTATTGATCAGGATCTGCTGAAGATCCGGGGGTTCTATAAACAGTGCAAAACGAAGGAAATTCCGGAGTCGGTAATTACATCCTTCGACGAAGAGGGCAAAATGTTTCGGAACCTCAATACACGGGATGATTTAAGACGGGCAACACTCTCCTGATCATATTGAAGGAGGAGTGGTTCAGGGAACATGCTGACATCATTTGCCGATATCATCAAAAAAGCGAAAAAGGGACCATGCCGAAGGCTCGTGGTAGTCTGTCGTCCCTCCGGTTATGTGGTCAATGAGATTCTTAAAGCCTCTGCAGCGGGATTCATCAGCCCTCTGTTTGTAGGGAGAGAGCAGGATCTGGAGGGGTGCCGCGAAATCCTTTCGGAAATGCAGGCGGAAACAGTAACAACGCAAAGTGAAGAAGAGGCCCTCTGCCGAGCCGTGGAAATCGTGAAATCCGGGAACGCCGACATGATTATGCAGGGCGCCGTCGCGCAGGCGGCATTCGTGAGGACTGTGCTTGATCCGAAGGGACTGGGCAAGAAAAATTGCCTTCCCAGCTATGTGGCGCTTTTTGAACTGGCGGCAAGAAACCGATTGGCCATGGTCACCGATGCCTATCTTAACGATTCCCCTTCCCTTGTGGAAAAGGTCATGATCGTGGAAAATGCCCTTGCCGTGGCCGCCATGCTTGGCATGGAGCGCCCCCATGTCGCGGCTCTGACCTCGATCGAGCAGGTGAATCCTCAGATACCCTCAACCCTGGATGCGGCGGCATTGTCCAAAATGTCGGAACGGGGGCGATTCGGCAGAGCCGTCGTCGAAGGGCCTATCGATATCGATTGCGCCCTCGACGGCAATGCGGCACGAAGAAAGGGGGTGCGCAGTCCGGTGGCGGGAGACTGTCATATATACATGACCCCCGACATCGAATCGGGCTATGCCCTTGCGCAACTGTTAACCTTTATCGGCAGGTTTCAGGTTGCGGGAATTGTCGCCGGGGTTCGCTGTCCGGCGATCCTCAACGTTCCTTTTATTCCCGGAGGAACGGGCATGGCCGATCTGGCCCTGGCCTCCCTGATGTGCGAGAGTGCTCATGAAACCACGAAAAACTGACGCAGGGATTCTTGTCCTCAATATAGGATCGACGTCGACGAAGCTTTCATTTTTCAAGGGTATGAAGCGGATCGCAGAGGAATCACTTTACTACAGGTCTACCGAGAGGAACTGCCAGTGCGGGCCGCAGGAGGAGTTTGAAAGACGAAGGAAGGATTTCCTGCGCTTTGCCCATAGGCAGGAGCGCGACGGCCACAGGATCGATATTGTGATCAGCAGGGGAGGGCTGATGCGTCCCGGGCCGGCAGGGGTGTATGAGATTAATGAAAGAATGTGTAATGATTTGCGCGAGGGGCGTTATGGAGTTCATCAGTCGGCCCTGGGGCCGCCCATAGCCCTGGCCTTTGCCCGAAGCCGGGGGGTAGGTGCGATTGTCGCCGACCCCCCAAGCACCGATGAATTTCAACCGGTGGCGCGCATATCGGGATTGAGGGATATCGAACGAAAGAGCGCCCTTCATGCGTTGAACCAGAAAGCGGCGGCACGAAAAGCGGCGGTGCGGCTGGGCCGAAAATATGAAGAAGTCAATCTTGTGGTCGCTCACCTGGGCGGCGGCATTACCGTGGGCGCTCATCGAAAGGGGCGTGTGATCGACAGCACCCACGGTCTCAGCGAAGGCCCCTTTACTCCGGAGCGTGCCGGTGGGCTTCCTGTGCTTGAGGTAATAGAACTGCTTTCATCGGATCGATTCGATAAAGAGGCGCTGAAAAGGATGGTTGTCGGCGCCGGCGGCCTGGTGTCCTATTGCGGAACGGCGTCGGCAGAGACGGTGGAAGCAATGATACAGGCGGGCGATCGAAAGGCCCGCCTGGTCTATCGTGCCATGGCCTATCAGATAGGCAAATATATCGGCGCTATGAGCGTGGTGCTCAGGGGGAAGGTGGACGGCATTGTGCTGACGGGAGGGTTGGCCCGCTCAAGGATGCTTCTGCGATGGATCACTGGCGACACACGCTTTATCGCTCCCCTTTTTGTCTTTGCCGGCGAAGACGAGATGCGTGCGCTGGCGATGAGCGCCCTCGGGGTTCTGAACGGCGAGATGAAGGTGCGGCGATACCGAGGGTGAAAAGCGGAGCGTCTCCTGAAGAGTGCACATCTCCGGAATATATACGTCCATGGGTATCGCTTTGACAGGAGATCAAAACTGTTTTAGACTGCCCCTATTAATGAGGCGCGGCATCATGACATGGGGGCTTTGGATGTACGCGCGAGGGTGCGGATAGCATGAAATCTTCGGAAGAACGGGAAGCAGAGCTCTATGAGCTGCATACCGAAAAACGAGACCTGCAACAGACGATTCAGGCCCTGCGCAGCGAACTGGAAAAGATGCAGATTGCCCGCGAAGAGGCGGTTCAGCGCGCCCTTGCAGGTGCGAATAGTGAAATTTCCCAACTGAAAGCGGCCATCGTGTCATTGCGCGAAGAGCTGGAAAAGGCCTCTATTGAAAAGGCCGAGAGTGTGCAAAAAGCAGTGGTGGCGGCAAATGCCGAAATCGAGCAACTGAAAGACACAATTATGGCGCTTCGAGCCGAACTTGAACGTACCAGAGCCGACTGCGATGAGCGCGTTCAGGCCTTCAGGCGGGATGCACGGAGCGAATGTGAACATCTGAAGGAAACTATTCAGCAGATGCGAATGAAATTAGAGGAAATTCATGAAAGAGGCTGACAGGCATAACGTGGCGGTTTCCGGTCCCCAGGACGACGCGGCGCCGGAGGGGATGGGCATAAAGCTGCATCAGGCGGAGATGCTGCTCACTGTGTCGAAAACGATCTCCGCCTTTGAAACCCTCGATGAAATGCTCAAAACGCTGGTTGAGATAACTACGCGGGAACTTGACGCAGAGCGCGGCACCATTTTTTTAAATGATAAAGAAACGGACGAACTGTACTCTCGTGTGGCCCAGGGATCATTCAAACGGGAAATCCGAATTCTCAATAACTCCGGAGTCGCCGGTGATGTCTTTGTCTCCGGCGTAGGAACGATCGTCCACAATGCCTATGCCGATCCCCGGTTCAACAGCACTGTCGACGAACAAACCGGTTTTGTGACACGATCGATTCTTTGCGCTCCCATCAAGACGGCCAAGGGAGAGATTATCGGTGTTGCACAGGCTCTAAATAAAAAAACGGGTCGTTTTACCGCGCACGATCTTGCATTGCTCGAGGCAATGACGACGCAGGCGGCGGTGACCCTCCAGAGCACGCAGTTCGTGGAGCAGATGCAGCGTGCACGCCTGCAGGAAATGGAGTTTTTCGATATTGTCGCCGACGTGATTTCGGAAATCGATCTCAGTGCGATTCTGCAGAAAGTTATGTCGGAGGCGACGCGCATGCTCAAGGCGGACCGGTCCACACTCTTTCTCAATGACGAAAAGAAAAAGGAACTCTTTTCAAAGGTGGGTGAAGGGTTGGGCGCCACGGAGATTCGGTTTCCCAATCACCTGGGTATTGCGGGGACTGTTTTTACCTCGGGAAAAACAGTTAATATCCCCCATGCCTATGCCGATCTTCGATTCAACCCGTCATTCGACAGACAGACGGGGTTTTTTACCCGTTCAATTCTATGCGTGCCGGTAGTCAACAAAAGCGGAAAAACAATCGGCGTGACCCAGGTGTTGAACAAAATCGGCGGCCCCTTTACTGAGGAAGATGAGGCCCGGCTCAAGGCGTTTACCGCACAGATTTCGATCGCTCTCGAAAACGCGAAGCTCTTCGACGATGTGCAGAATATGAAGAATTACAGCGAAAGCATCCTCGAAAGCATGACCAACGGCGTGGTAACCCTCAATGAAGAGGGTGCAATCGTCACCTGCAATGCGGCGGGCATGAAGATCATGAAGGTCCATGAGGTTGATATTATCGGGCGTAAGGCCGATGAGTTTTTTGCCGGCAACAATGCCTGGATTCTGGAAAAAGTGACCCGTGTCGAGGAGAGTAAAACCTCCGATGTCACCATGGATGCCCTGCTTGCCTTCGGCGGTGAGAACATTTCCGTAAATCTGACGGTACTGCCGCTTGTGAGTGCGGAAAAAAAGAAACTCGGCTCCATGATCGTATTTGACGATATCACCAGCGAAAAGCGGATGAAATCGACCATGTCACGCTACATGGATCCCGATCTTGCCGATCAGCTGTTGGCGGGGGGCGAGGATATTCTGGGAGGCACAAGCAAGACGGCCACCATTCTCTTTTCTGATATTCGGAGTTTTACCAACCTGACGGAGGAACTGGGCGCCCAGGGGACAGTGTCGCTTCTTAATGAGTATTTCACGATTATGGTGGAGTGCATTCAACAGGAAGGCGGTATGCTGGATAAATTTATCGGTGATGCCATCATGGCTGCCTTCGGCATTCCTGTTTCTCACGGGGACGATGAGGACCGCGCCGTGCGGGCCGCCATTTCCATGATCAACCATCTCGATGCCTGGAATCGCGAACGGCTTTCCCAGGGAAAGAAGGAGGTTCGCATAGGCGTCGGCCTCAATACGGATGCAGTAGTGTCAGGAAACATCGGATCGCCGAAGCGGATGGATTATACCCTTATCGGCGACGGCGTAAACCTGGCGTCACGACTGGAAAGCGCCTGCAAGCAGTACCATGCGCAGATACTCATCAGTGAAAACACCTACAAGAAACTGCGCGGCACCTATCGTGTCCGCGAGGTCGACCGGGTTGTCGTCAAGGGGAAGAGCGAGCCGGTGGCGATATATGAAGTGCTCGATTACCATACCGACGAAAGCTTTCCCAATCTCATGGAGGCGGTGAGCCAGTTCAAGAGCGGTCTCGAGTATTATCGGAAGGGGACCTGGAACAAGGCGATTGATGCCTTCAATGAGGCGCTCTGCCTGAATTGCCGTGATGGATTGGTGGAAATGTACATCAAGCGCTGCGAAACACTGAAGCAGCGTGATACCGGCGCCGAGTGGAATGGCATCTGGGTCATGAAGGAAAAATAGCCTATCCTTTTCCCTTCAGGCGCGATAAATGACGCACAATGTGATGCCTTTTCCATGATCTACCGAACAGGAACACGTGCATGACGATACGATATATTTATTTGCTGCTCGGCATTTTTGTGCCCTGCCTTTTTCCCCCATCGCCGGTTCTCGCCGAAAGGGTGGACATCGATGGGAAAATCGGCCAGATGCTCATGGTGGGATTTCGAGG
The DNA here is from genome assembly GCA_963666365.2 of Syntrophales bacterium. Taxonomy (GTDB): domain Bacteria; phylum Desulfobacterota; class Syntrophia; order Syntrophales; family UBA2210; genus JALNXD01. The sequence goes on along the minus strand of CAXXNF010000001.1, from coordinate 1,216,719 downwards.
GTGTGAAGTCGATGAAGAAAGTCCCATTGTACAGGATATTCGTGCGGGGAGAGTGGGCGGCGTCGTACTTTTCGATTATGACGTGCCGTCAAAAAGCCCCGTGAGAAACATCTCCTCTCCTGCGCAGGTGGAAAAACTGGTGCGTACGCTGAAGGAAGCCTCAACAGCCCCCCTCTTCGTGGCTGTCGACCAGGAAGGGGGAAAGGTCTGCCGCCTGAAGGACCGGTTCGGCTTTCCGCCCTCTATTTCTGAGGGGTGCCTGGGAAGGCGCGACAACGTCGAGGAGACAGGAAAGGCTGCCGAAATTACGGCTCAAACGCTCCGACACCTGGGAATAAATCTGAATTTCGCGCCCGTTGTCGATCTCAATGTCAATCCGGAAAACCCGATAATCGGAAAGATCGAGCGGAGTTTCTCTTCCGATCCCGCCTGTGTGATCCGCCATGCCGAGGCAATGATCGACGCCTTCCACGCCGGAGGGGTGCTCTCGGCGATCAAGCATTTTCCCGGGCATGGAAGTTCCACCGCTGATTCTCACAGGGGATTCGTTGATGTGACCCGCACCTGGTCGGCCCGCGAACTGGAGCCCTTTGCGGCCCTCATAGGATCGGGGAAGGCCGATATGGTGATGACGGCCCATATCGTAAACGAACATCTCGATCCCCGCTGGCCGGCCACCCTTTCCCGCGCAATTATCGGGGGCATACTGCGGCGGGATCTCGGCTATGAGGGGGTGGTCATTTCCGACGACATGCAGATGGGAGCGATACGATTGCACTACGGCCTTGAAATGGCAATCGAACGGGCCATCACGGCCGGCTGCGATATCCTCATCTTCGGCAATAACTCCGTCTATGAAGAGGACATCGCCACCCGCGCCGGTGCAATCATCAGGAAGCTGGTCCATGGCGGGAGGGTGCGGGCGGAACGAATCGACCAATCGTATACAAGAATCATGAAACTGAAAAAGCGCCTGTACTGTCCCCGGAATTAGCCCAGAATCCGGGGGTTCATGTGCCAGAGGCTGTACGTCAGTACTGAGGCAAAAGCTACCCACAAAAGATAGGGAATCATTAGTATGCCTGCCGGTGCGCTTACGCGCCGGAAGCTGACGATCGTTGCCATGATCAAGGCTAAGAGAAGCAGTACGTCGGCAAAGGCCGTCGCGCCGAGGCGCCATCGGAAAAACAGCCATGTCCACAGGGCATTTGCCGCCAGCTGTAGAAGAAAGAGGGTAAGCGCGCTCGATGCCGCGGCAAATCCTCCGACACGCCACACCAGCCAGGATGCAATGCCCATGAGGGTGTAAAGTGTCATCCACACAGGGCCAAAGACATAGGGCGGCGGTGTCCATGCCGGCCGAACAAGCTGCGCGTACAACTCCCCCGCGCTGACCGAGGCGATACCGCCGATGGCGGAGGCACTGTAGGCGACCAGGAGCCATGCAACAAGTCCGATAAATTGTTTCTGCCTTGAAAATCGGGTCATAACGCATCACCGGTGTGCAGTATGAGGTTCTGCAAAGCCTCACTGCCCCATCACTGCCTGCGAATTATCCCTCAAAACCGCGCCGACAGCATGCACGACAGGAAGAACGCGCTTGCGTAATCGTCGTCGGCGATTCGGTTGCCGCCGGCATTATCAATGCGGAGACTTCCCGCGAGCAGGGCGCCGCCGTAGAAATCAAAACTGACATTGCCGGTAAGGGAGCGGGATGCACGCACCCAGATCGGCAGACAGCGGGATCGCGCCACGCCATCGGAGAAAAATCCATGCCGGTCAAGCCTGAATTTCTGTGAACGCCAGGCAGCGCCCGTCCCCATGGTCCACTTGTCGTCAATCCTATAGGTAAGTTCCATTCCCGCAGGGCCTGCCGGACCCGATCCGGGCGCCGTCCCCAGCGTCATACGATCGGTAATATCCCACCGGACCATCACGATGGGAAGCACCGATCGCCTGTCGATATCGTCAACGTAGGCGATCCCCGCTCCCAGCATCAAGCCGGGCTTCACCAGGCGGGAAAAGGACAGCGAACCTCCCCAGGCAACAGCGTCACTGGTTTTTGCCCCTGATTCACCGGAAAAGCGGAGGGACGGTGAAAGGCGCATGCGCCAGCCATTATCCATAGTGCGGACATAGAAGAACGCTCCCTGAACGGTATGAACCTCCGACCAGGGTCGCGCCTGGCCGGTAAAGACAGGATTTTCGAACCTGTACTCTTCGTAGGCATACCGCAGGGCGACGCCGACATCAACGCGCGCGCTCATCGGCTCTGTGAGCGACGAATGAAGAAGAAAGCCCGACATCTCATAGGATCCGCCCTGATCAAGGTCTGTCTTGAATTGATGAAGGGGCGCCATCGTAACTGAATAACGAGCCGTCCCCTCCGCCCATGCACGGTCGGCGCCGGATGCGAGCATACCCGCCGCAAGCGGGACGCAGCACAGAAAAAACATCACGAGTTTGTTCATCTATCTTGTGACTCCCGGGGGCTCTTTCACGCAGCGTTCGAAGGCCCGCGTATTCTCTTTGATCTCTCCGATATCAAACACTAATACCCCATCTTCTCTGATATGTAAAACAACCTTTCGCAATTTCGGGAAAGGCGTGCTGGATTTTAAAATCACAGGTAATCGAAAATTTGTGAGAGGCTTTGTTTAACTTGTTTTTGATCGTCTTTAGATAAGTGTCCGATTTTTCTAATTATAAACCTATTGTCGAGGGTAAATAGCTTCATCCTGACAACCGAAGGTGCGGTCAATCCCGACTGGTCTCTGCTCTTGATTTCGCAGTCCAATGGCCAAGGAGCGTTTTTCAGGCTTGTAATCATGGCCAATATGGAGTGCCCGATTTTATTTCCTAAATTCGTATTTTGCGACAGTACCAGGGCCGGTCTTCTTTTTGTCTGAGCTGCATCAGTGAATGGAAATGGCACAATCACCACATCAAACGGTTCATAGGTCATGGTATGCATCCTCATCGTTTTCTGAATTCCATTCATTGAGCGTAGGAACCAGGGCATTGAAAAAATCAACATCCGTGGGAGTTGCTTTTCTGAGTTTTATAATATCGCCATCGATGTCAAAGGCAATGATGTCGCCAGAATTGAGATTCAGTTTTTTTCTCACTGATTTAGGAACAGTAGCCTGATACTTAGTGGTAAGTTTGCTTATGACTGTTTGCATGATGTGCTCCTCTCATATGTAGGTAATACGGTAATACTAATGCGCATGGTAATGATTGTCAATGTAATATTACCGCCTCGTTGCTTCAGCCGATGCAAAAAAAACGGGCGGCTGAATAGGCCGTTCATAACGATGGTGAATGTTCAATAATGGAATTTTATCGGAACATCATTTCCGGGAGCCACAGGATCAGCTCTGGAAAGAGGATCAGCAGCATGATGCCGATGAGCTGCAGTGCGATAAAGGGGACCGCACCCTTCACAATATGACGTCCGAATCCGATGTTCTCCGGGGCGACCCCCTTGAGATAAAAGAGGGCCGGCGCCATGGGGGGCGTCAGGAAGGATGTCTGCATCACCACGCAAAAAATAACAGCTGCCCAAAGGGGGTTGAAGTCCAGTTCGATGATAAGGGGGGCGAAAATAGGCACCAGGATCGGCACGATGCCGACCCACTCCATGAAGAGACCGAAGGCAAAGAAGGCCGCAGCCATGACGAGAAAGATGCCCCAGCGCCCTATGGGCAGCTCCATAAGCCCTTCCTTCACCAGATCGCCGCCGCCCACAAGCATGAACGTTCCCGTGAAGACGAAGGCGGCGGCCACGATCAGCATGATCATACTCGATACGGTCACGGTTCGGTACAGGGCCTCTCTGAGAGTCTGCCAGGTGAGTGTTCCATAGGCAAGCGCCAGAAGCAGACTGGCCGCCGCCCCAACGGCGGCCGCTTCCGTAGGCGCCGCGATGCCGAAGAAAATCGTTCCGAGTACGGAGAAGATAAGGATGAGCGTCGGGAAGAGCGATGTGACGGTCATGAAAATCTTCGCTCTTGCCGGGGTTCTGCGTAATTCCGGCGGCAGCGCCGGTCCTTTTCCCGGGTTCAGCCGACACACTCCCAGAATATATACAGTATAGAGGGCTGCCAGGACCAAGCCGGGAATGACCGCGCCCATGAAGAGTTTTCCTACCGAAAGACCGGCCATGGGCCCGTAGACAACCAGCATGATGCTGGGCGGTATGAGAATGCCCAGGGTGCCTCCCGCACAGATGGTTCCGGAGCTGAGGGTGGGATCGTATCCGCGTTTCAACATTTCGGGCAGCGCAAAGAGTCCCATAATGATCACGGGGGCGCCCATGATGCCCGTCGCGGCCGCCATAATCGTACAGACAAGCACAACGGCGACGGCAAGACCGCCGCGCAGACCGCCCAGAAGAATATGGGCCGCCGAGAACATGCGTTCCGCCGCGCCCGACCGCTCCAGCATAATGCCCATGAAGACAAACAGCACGATGGCGATCAGGATGTAGTTCTGCATGGTATCGAAAATGCGGAGAATCATCATGGGAAAATATGCCGTTCCGGTCCCCGCTACTCCCACGGCCATTGAAACGCCGAGCATGACGAAGGGTACGGGAAATCCCATCGCAAGACCGATAATCAGGCCGGCAAAGAGCATGATGATAAGCATTCCCGGGCTGAGGCTCATGAGGGTTCGCCTTTCACGAGCCGGACTGTTGTGCGCGCGAAGAGCACCGATCCCTGAAGCAGTAACAGCAGCGCGGCGATCGGAATGATGGTCTTGAAAGGATAAATCGGCGGCGACCACATACTGACGCCGGCATGTTCCTGCATCCGCCAGGAGGCGAGCGCGAAGTCGGCCCCATACCAGAGAAGCGCTGCCATCGAGGGGAAAAAGAATACAATATACCCGGCAATGGTAAGTGCCGCCTGGACGCGAGGCGACGCCCGGTCATAGAAAATACCTATGCGCACATGTTCACCCTGAAGCAGGGTCCAGGAGGCGCCGATCATAAAGAGTGTTCCACAGAACATGTAGGAAATGTCATAGGACCACTCGGTCGGGGCGTTGAATCCGTAGCGGGCAACTGTATCGTAGACGAGTTCTCCTATCAGGACAAGGCAGAGCCATGCCGCGATTTTTCCCGACAGGGCGCTTACATGGTCAATACATTTTGCGATAACGGCCATACTATCTTACTTTGCATAGGGATAGGGGATTCGCACCAGTTCCGCGTAAGGTTCCACCTTTTTTCTGAAGGCGATCTGCGACTGTAAAATTTTGGCGAAGAGGGGATCTTTTTCCGCATGTTCCTTTAGTACCGCATCACCGATACGGGTGATTCCCGCAAGCATTTCAGGCGAGAGTTTCGAAACATGGAGCCCCTTGTAGTTCCTGAAATACTCCATAGCTTCGGCGTCTTCTTTCAGGGCGCGATTCATTGCCTGGAAACAGGATTCGCGGAGCAGGATCTGTACCTTGTACTGCAGGTCGGGGGGGAGTTTTTCCCATGACTTTTTGTTGACCAGCGTTTCCAGGGGGGCGCAGGGCTCATGAATGCCCGGGAGCAGGAGATATGTGCAGATTTCCTCAAAGCCGAACTTTTTGTCGATGGCCGGGGTGCCGAATTCGCAGGCATCGATAACTCCGCGTTCCAGCGCGGGATAGACTTCGGCGCCGGGAAGCGTGACCACACGGGCGCCCAGGCGTTCAAGACACTGTCCCCAGATGCCCACGGTCCTGAATTTCAAGCCCTTGAAATCCTCCAGTGATCTGATCGGCTTGTGGGACCAGCAGAAATTTTCCGATCCCAGCATGCCGTAGGGGGGAAGCACCTTCACACCATGCCCCCGGTACAGCTCGTTCCAGAGATCAAGTCCCCCTCCCGTATAGATCCATCCGAGCATCTCCTGCGTCTGAAGACCGTTGGGATAGGAGTTGGCGAAGAGGACCGAGGCGGGAAATTTACCCACCCACCAGCCGGCCCAGGTAAACCCTATATCGAGGGTACCGGCGCTGACGGCGTCGAACACCTTCAGGGCGGGGACGACGGCTCCTCCCGGCGAGAGCCGGACCACGAGACGTCCATCGGTCAGCCTTTCTATATTTTTAGCAAAATAGGCGGCAGGCGAGTAAAGCTGGGGAAGTCCCGCCGAATAGCTGGACTGGGCCCGCCAGACGATTTTTTCGGCGGCAAGGACAGGGGAGGCGACATAGAGGAGCGAAAGCACAGTGCACACGATAACGACCAATGTAATTTTTTTCATGGCGATTTTATCCTTTTCTTTTTTTGATGCGCCTTGCAACAGTTTCTCGCGTGTCAAGAGAACGGGGCGTCGATCCGCCGTGCATCCATATCGATGTCGTGATCGACGGCGAGGAGCCGGCGGGGAAGCGGTTCCCCCGCTTTTTTTCTTTCTATCAACCCGACGGATACCCGGAAGAGATGGCGCATGACGTCATCGAGAATCTCTCTGGGGATTCCGTAGTAGAGGAAATTAATGGGCGTCAGTTCGCCCAGAAGGTAGAGCCGTTTGGGCGGGATGGCGCCGTCGGAAAATGCGATCCGTACCTCATGTCCCAGAAGTGCCGATGTCTGCAGGTCCCGCAGCGGTGCGTGGGCGATCTCGATATGATGACCTGCAATGCGGGGATTTTTTTGCGCCATCAGCGAGTGAAGCCACGTTTCCACTTCGGTGAATTCCACCGTTTTCGTCGAACCGCTCACAAAATAGAGGAATTCTTGCGCGCCCTCTATCAGCATATCCGCAAGTGTCGTTGCCGTCATCACGGACCTGCCGGCGGCGCCGATTATCATATCGATGCCATAAAGGATACTTCTGTCAAGTTCTTCAAGGGTCCTGACTTCCAGGTGCGTTGTAGCGATGTCTGATGCGGCGATGTCGACGCCGGCGGGAGGTGCTTCGATCAGGCGATGGGAGAGCTCATCTATAAGGCGCCGTCCGATTGCGCCTGATGAACCGATCACCAGGGCCCGCCGCCGAGACAGGAGCAATCCCTGACGGTGCAGGATGTTTTCGACGGCGTTGAGTATGGCAATCGCACACTCCTTTGCCTCCGGGCCCCGTTTGAGACGGGATACGGCAATGCTCGCAAGAGGAAAGCGAAGTGTTCCGTATTCATGCATTACCTCTGCGTTCTCGTCGTGACCGTTTTTTGTGTGTTCGACAGTGCCTGCAAATATTTCAGCCAGCCACTCCGCCACGGGCGCCTCACAGTCTTCTTCCGGCAATGCAAGATCGGGATTCCCCTCGGCGGCGGCATCAACGTGAAAAGCGCGCAGCACGTCGCCCAGCGTCTTTTGTTCCAGGCAGAATCTGTTGATCAGAGGCGACAGATATCCGCCGTCCTCCACCAGTAGAAGGGTGATTCCCGCTTTTCTACAGCGAATCGCCTCTTCAAAGAAGAGATGACCCGCTACCAGACGCATGGCATCCTTGAAATCGCGTCGTTCCTCCCACAGTATTGTGTCGAGGAACTGCAGGTCTGAAATATCGGAATACTGCTGTGATATCACATAACGGCTTTCCATGGTGCGCGGCGTTTCTATCCTGTGAATTCCACAGAACCGAAAGGAATCGTCGGGGAGGGAAAGGATTGTTTCAAAGTACTCGTCGGGTACGACGCCGGCGTATTTTACAAACAGGGTGGTGATGAACTCACATCCGGCTTTTTGAAAGGCCCTGATAAGCCCGAGCACCTCCGCCGTAATATGATGAATCAGAAAAAGACGCACACCATGAAGTGATCCTTCCCGCTGGACGGCTGCCTCTTTCAGGAGGGGCATTTTCTCGAAATAATCGTTCAGGGTAGTGAAATGGGGTTCTTCGCTCAGGCTGATGTTGAGACAGGTGTGACGACGGGAGAGGGAGAAAAAGACACGATACTGATCGGCCTGCATTTCGATGATGTGTCCCTCGTGCAACTGGAAACGCACATCCGGGTCCTGGAGGAGCATGAGTTCTTTGTGCAGAAGCGCCTGCGCTTCATTGAGGGATGGGCCCTCATTTTCCCTGAGAATAAGCGGTTGAATATCTTCGATGGTCCATCGAAAATAGAGTGATCCCAGCCTGTCCAACCCCCCCTGTCGAAGGTGGTCAAAGAGCGCCGATTGCCGATCCGGCGTTTCCTTGTATTCGGTCCGATTGTTGAAGCATTCTCTCAGAATGCCCTGGTGAATCTGTCCGGCAATATGGTGCATATCGGGGGGGAGATAGGCCGCACGATGTATATTGTCGACGACCCGGTGAGAAATATGCTTCAACTGCAATCGTGACGATGGGGCATCCTCGATTGTCACACGAAGAAACCGTCCCGGACGGTTGAACTCCAGAAGCATGTAATGGCTTTCTTCCCTGTCGGCGATATCCAGGTGAAAAGGAAAAAGGAGGGCCGGGAGAGGGGCGTCTTTCGCGCCGGCATCGAGATTGAAGAAATCCGGGAAAAGAAGTCCGCCCCATCGGACGGTCTGGAGCATGCTGAAGATGAGCTGCATGTCCCGGTTGAATGAATTGTGATAACGCGGCAGATGCTCTGCGGCGTCGAGTCTGGCGTAGACCATCACCCAATCTACTCCGGCCTCCGAGAGTTCCGGAGTCAGATGGGCATCCACTTTTCTTTTTACCATGATATCGGTGACGCCGAAGCCGCACTGCTCGAGCACCTCGCCGGTCAGCAGGTGAATAAAGGTCGAAAGGTTTCTCAATACCCGTATTCCCGTAATATCTATCCTGTAGCGTCCTTCCGCCACCGGGATGAGCGGTGCGCCCAGGGTGGTAAGATGTCCCGGAGCGGAGAAAGTCCCCGACAGCGTCTTTTCACCCTGCCGCTCTTCCCGAATCAGTTTTTGCAGGAGGTCGCCCACATTGCCTGCCATAGCCGTCATCCTTGTCCTGTAGATACCAGTCCTCTATGTAAGATCCAGCAGCACCTTCAGAGCGTCACGCTCGGTGGCCCGAGTGAAGGCCCTTTCGACTTCTTCGATGGGATATCGTGCGGTGATGAGCCGCTCCACCGGCATATCCGGGTAGTCAGCCAGCACCTGCAGCCCATCCTTGAACTGTCCGCAACGGGAGCCGAGCACCGTCAGTTCGTTGATGACTATCGGCGCGAGATTGACGTCGCCCTGAAGAGCGACCGTTGATTTCAGCACAATCGTTCCCCGCGGACGGCACAAGGCCATCGCCTCCACAATGCCCTGTCCCGAACCGGTGGCTTCGACGATGATATCGACATTCCCGGCAATTTCATCGGGGGAAGATGCCTGTTGTATATGACGCCAGGCCGCCAGGGCGAGTTTTTCCGGGTGATGTCCGATAATGGCGACATCGGAAAGCATCGTGGCCAGCACCCAGGCGCAGAGAATGCCGAGGCGTCCGTCTCCGAGCACCACCGCCCGTTCCGTGCCGCTCAGTGGCAGTTGCTCCAGGATTTCGCAGGCAGCGGAAAGCGGTTCCGTCAATATCGCGCGGTTTTCGGAGAGCTCGGACGGAATTTCGAGAAGATTGGCCACCGGCAGTATACAGTAATCGGCCATGCATCCGTCAAGGCGGTCGATCCCCAGTGTGCGTCTATGGGGGCAGTGGCGCCCCAGTCCGCGGGCGCACCATTCACAGGAGCCGCAGGCGGCGTTGATCTCTCCCACCACCGATTTTCCGATCCACTGCGGGTCGTCGCACTGTGCAACCGTGCCGATAAATTCGTGCCCCAGGATACCCTTGAATCCCATGTACCCCTTTGTCAGTTCCATGTCCGTTTTACAGATGCCCGCCGTTCTGACCTGGATCAGTGCCCATCCCGGTGGCGCCGATGGCGTCGGATGGTCAGGTTCATAGCGAAGGGCGCCGTCAAATAGGACTGCTCTCATTGCTCTGCACTCCTTTTCAGGGTTTTCTGAATTCTTTTACCTTCTTTCGCAGGTGCTGGAAATAATCGGAATCCACGATTTCCGCAACATCCCGGGCCTGCTGCTTCCTGTCTATTTCGATCTGCAGCTCTTCAACCTGGCGCTGCAATTTTTCCTCCCGGCCGTGTACTTCTTCGATCATATGCTGAAACACCTTCGACAGATGTCCCAGTTCGTCGGAGCGTTGAGAAAGGGAATCAAGCGGCTCCGTGTCATAGTTCCCCTTTTCCACCGATTGCGCTGTCCGGGTGAGTCCCTTGATGGGCAGGGTAATGCGCCGCACAAAGAACACCGCCGCGGTAAATCCGGCACTGAGCAGCACTACCGAAAGGATGCCGGCGAAGTAAAACGTATCGATCATGGCAGCCTTTGAAATCAGTATATCCCACACGGACCAGGTAATGGCCATCGATGTGCTCAGTATGGCTGCTACCAGCAGGAAGCTTACCATGAGGATTGTGCGGATTTCCAGCGTGACGACGACCCGTCGCAGTGCGAGAAGCAGGAGCGGGACCAGCACGAATCCGTTGACGGCATCGGTAATGAACGCAGGAAGTATCCACGAATTTACCGACTCGGGAAACTTCATCACGTGAATACAGCATATATCCAGCACTACGGCGGCGCCCACGGCAAAGGCGCTGGCGCCGACGACGGCAATCTGCAGTATCGCAAAATCCCAGACGGTGCAAATGTCCTGTACTTTGAGATAACGGATGAGGCCGGGTACAAATCCCATAAGACCGTTGGCGATATGCCAGTTCCAGAAGGTCATAATTCCGTATCCGGAAAGCGCGTCCCCCAGTATGTTCCCCAGGCAGCCGGTCAGAAACCCCGCCGCAGGGCCGAAAATAATTCCTACGGTCATGGGAATGGCAATCTGAGGTCGCAGGGCAATAACCGGAGCGGCGGGAAGGACGAACGTGTTTGACAGGAGGTTCAGGAAACCATACAGGCAGGCCCAGGTGAGACCCGCCGCGAACAGGGTTTTGCGGGAGTTGTCATTATTGAACCCGATGAGTGTTGCCGGTGTAATCATAGTATGTCACGTTTTTCACAAATCTGTGCGTTCCGGAACGGTGCCGCCGTCCTGTAATGACGGCGGATTTACTTCCCGATGTCGTTATGCCTCTCCTATTTTGCGGGCGATGGCCTCAAATTCCCGCGTAAGCGTGTGATCCCTGTACTTTGTTATGAATATCCCCGCGCTTGCCAGTGTCATCATGTCATCGCTGTGAGGAAGCACGCCCGCCACCTCGCAGCCGTAGGTTTCAGCGGCCTTTGCAGCCAAGGTCTGCCTGCTCCAGGCAGGGGGAACCTTGTTGAGCACAAGGAAAATCCGGGGAAGATCGAGCTGTCTCGATATTTCGACGGTTACCGCCGTTCCCTGATAATCCTGTTGATCCGGTCTGAGAATGATAATCATGGTATCGGAAAGCGCGATCGACAGAAGTGTTTCCTCATTCAGTCCCGGGTGCGTATCGATAAAAAGATAGTCGAGGGCCAGCGCGTCGATCAGTTTCAGAAAGCCCTCTCGCAGCAGATTCACGTCGTAGCCGTAATGCAGAACCCGCGCGATATCGCCTGTTTTTACACTGGAGGGTATAAGATAAATTTTCCCCTCCATGCGGCTGTCCACCAGCGACGTTACGTCATGGGCCGTATGGATAATATCACACTTCCCCCAGAGATAGTCGTTCAGGGAATAGGTTGCCCGGTTCGGATCGAAGCGAAACAGTACGTGGATGCCGGGGGACTGGATATCCGTATCCACCACGCCTACCCGCATGCCTTGTGCGGCAATCAGTGCGGCGATATTGGCGGTGGTGTTCGATTTTCCCGTGCCGCCGCGAAACGAATGAATTGCGGTGATTTTGGCCATGTGTCTTCATCCCGTCAGGCATGTCTGAACCATAAGTAATAATGGGTGAAAATATATGGGATTGCCGCAGGTCTGTCAAGGAGAAGCGCGGGAATTGCGAAATGGGGTAAAATGTGCGCCGGATTTAATTTTTTTGCGCAACCGCTGTACATGGATAAAAAGCCGGCCGGCCTCTTCATCCCCAGAACAGATAGGCGATGAAAACCGCAGCGATGATGCCTGCGGCATCGGCTATGAGCCCGCAGACGACCGCGTGACGTGTTTTTCTGATAGCGACCGATCCGAAGTATACGGCGATGATATAAAACGTTGTGTCCGTCGCCCCCTGAAAGGTCGAAGCCAGGCGGCCGACGAAAGAGTCCGCACCGTGGACCGTCATTGCATCGACCATCATTGAGCGTGCGCCGCTGCCCGAAAGTGGTTTCATCATCGCCGTGGGCAGGGCATCGACGAATCTGCTGTCGAATCCGAAGAGATTCACGAACCCCTTTACCCCTTCCAGGAGCACATCCATGATGCCGGAAGCACGGAAGACGGCGATCGCGACCAGCATCGACACCAGATAGGGGATTATCTTGACGGCGATGGAAAAACCGTCTTTCGCACCTTCCACAAAGCACTGGTAGACGTTGACCCTTTTCACGACTGCCGTCAGAATGAACAATGAGATGACCGAAAAAAGAATCACGCTGGCGACGGCGGTCGACAGGAGCGACAGTTGCTCCTGCGGAAGGGATGAAAAATACCATAACAGACCGCCGATCACCGCGCACCCGGCTAACAGATACGCCATGAGTACCCGGTCGAAAAGATTGATCTTCTGGTATGCCGCGACCGCCAGCAATCCGGCCAGTGTCGAAAAGAACGTCGCGAGCAGTATCGGAATAAAGATATCAGCGGGATTTGCAGCGCCGGCCTGTGCCCGATAGACCATAATGCCGACAGGTATCAGCGTCAGGCCCGAAGTGTTCAGAACGAGAAACATGATCTGCGCATCCGAGGCCTCGACCCGCGAGGGGTTCAGTTTCTGAAGCTGCTGCATGACCTTGAGCCCGATCGGTGTCGCGGCGTTGTCCAGACCCAGCATGTTCGCCGCGAAATTCATCACCATCGAACCGTGTACGGGATGGTCCGCCGGGACTCCGGGAAAGAGCCGGCTGAAAAAGGGCCGAACAAGTTTCGTCAACAGGCCGATTACGCCGCCGGCTTCACCGATTTTCATTATCCCCATCCAGAAGGTCAGCACGCCTGTCAGGCCCAGCGCAATCTCAAAGGCCGTTTTAGACATCGAAAAGGTTGCATTCATTATCTCGGAGAAAACCTGCAGGTCGCCCAGGAAAATGAGTTTGATCAAGGCCGTCACGAAGGCGATTATGAAAAAACCGACCCAAATGTAATTGAGTGCCATGTCAGCCATCCATTCCATTTTCCATTAATCCGGCGAACACCGGTGAATAGTTTCTGACCAGATCTTCACCGCCTTGTTTCGGCAGCTCGAAGGTGACGAGCCTGTGGCCGTTCTCAGCGGCCCAGCTTCCAAAGGATCCGGGAGTTTCGTATCCGATTTCATAGACCCGCCGTAAACCGGTTTTTGCTGCCAGAAAATCGGCCAGGCGGTTCTCTTTCGGCGCGTCGACGCAGCCCAGCGGCGAATGGAGAGAGATGATATGGTTGGGCTTGAGTTCGCTCAACAGTGCCAGCAGATGACGCGTTTCGGGTTCCGACGAGGGACTGTCTCCGGGAGAGTGGGCGAGATCTCTCGGTCCGTCGGCAAAGGACCGCACCATCACGGGCTGCGATCTCCAGTTTCGTGACGGAAAGTTCCGGTTCAGGTCCACGCCCCTTCTGTTTGCCCTTGTTCCCCTCAATAGGCCTTCGGGATTGGTGCACAGCACCACCGTGCAATTTCTCAGAGCGGCGCAAGCCCGCAGCGCTCTGCTCAGCACGAACACGCCGTCAGCTTCATCACCGTGAGTCCCGGCGATGAGAAGCAGGCCGCCCTTCCGGTTCTCCTGTGCCGATCCGGTGAAATATTCCAGCGGCAGACCGGTGCGAGTCGTGCCGAATATTTTTGAAGGGTAGGGCAGTGTACTGGTCAGCATCATCCGGAACTTTCCACATTGATGACGAACCTGTTCCATATTTCAGGATAGGCGTCGACAATGAACTCTTTCAGCAGAATGGGAGAGGCCTGCAGTTTTGCAAGGAGAAGATCGGCCTTCAGTGCGTTCTGACAGTGGTCGGCCAGAGGCGCCCAGCTCAGATGCCACGGTTCGGGGTGCACTCCTCCCCTGTCACGGGCATAGGGTTTGAAAAAGGAGTGCGCCTTTTTTTCGGCAATGCAGGAATTGAGCCAGCGGTCGGCTCGTGCACAGGGCCCGCTGTCTCGATATTCTTCGGGAATAAGATCGATTTTTCTGCCGGCCGCGCACCCGTTAAATTCGTAGTAGTCGATTTCCGTCCCCCAGTGGTGCCTGCTTGCACCCGGCAATGCCGACCAGCGCAGAATGTAAAACAGTAAATCCTTTTTGTGTACGGTGTCGACAGGTATCTTTTTTGAATGATCATCGAGAACCGCCAGTTCTCCACGGACTTTCCGGTTCCAGATGGTGAGCTGCCCGTCAAACGACCGGAACCCTGAATGGATTCTGAGATCGAATCCCTCTTTTCCCGCATCACTGCGCAGGAGCTGAAAGGCATCCAGCACATCGGGATGAATGAGCACTCCCCTATCGCCGGCGTCCCCCGCAGGAACCATCCGTTCCGCCGCTTCGCCAAGCACCAGTTTCTCAATGTCCTTCAATGGTGAAAAAATATGCCAACCCGGTCATGTCAACGTATTTTTATATCTCTTTGAATTGATGAATAGAACCTTGCCGTGAACTATAGATGATGACCATTATGATGTCAACGGCATTTTAGAAATAGTCAGTTTCCCCATCAGGACGAACACCCATGGCGATGGCGATTCTTCCTTCAGGAAGTGCGCAAGAACCTGATACGGGTGTTGTGATTATGCAATGACGCAAAGGGTGATTATATTAAGGTGAAAGAAAAAACAGGGAACGGTATGATGGGCGCCTGTGCACACCATCCCCGTCTTTCATGGAGGAGGAACACGATGAAAAGGAACCGAATGGCCCTTGTGGCAGTTATCCTGATCATGGGGCTTTTTATTGTGAGACTGTATCCCTTTGCGGATGAAGGGACTGAAAAAAAGAAGGAGGATATCATGAACGTACAAGCTGAAGAGACTGCCGTGGCGACCTTTGCGGGGGGCTGTTTCTGGTGTGTAGAGTCCGATTTTGAGAAAGTGGAGGGTGTGCTCGAAGCCATATCGGGGTATACCGGCGGTCACAGGGAACATCCAACCTATGAGGAGGTAGCGGGCGGCGCCACGGGGCATGCCGAGGCGGTGCAGGTGATTTACGATCCCCGCAGAATTTCCTACAGGGAACTGCTCGATGTGTTCTGGCGTCATATCGATCCTACCGACGGGTCGGGTCAATTTGTCGACAGGGGGTCGCAGTATCGAAGTGCGATATTTTACCATGACGAGGAGCAGAGGCGCCTGGCGGAAGAATCGAAGCAGGCCCTTGAAAAAACAGGTCTCTTTACGAAACCCATTGCCACGGAGATAGTAAAATTCACCACTTTTTACAAGGCTGAAGAGTACCATCAGGATTTTTACAAGAAACAGGCGATTCGCTACAGAAACTACCGCAGCGGTTCCGGCCGGGATGCCTTTCTGAAAAAGGCATGGAGCGACGAGCGCCCGCGCCCGGAATGTGCGTCCGGATCGGACGGCTACGCCAAACCGAGTCATGAGGCGCTGCGGAAACGGCTCACCCCGCTCCAGTTCGAGGTAACGCAGCGCGAAGGGACGGAACGGGCATTTGACAATGAGTACTGGAACAACAAGAAAGCGGGAATCTACGTGGATATTGTTTCCGGAGAGCCCCTCTTCAGTTCGCTCGACAAGTATGATTCGAACACCGGCTGGCCCAGCTTTACCAGGCCGCTGGAGCCGGACAATATCGTGGAGCGGGAGGATCGCACATTGTTGATGCTGCGGACGGAAGTGCGCAGCAGGCGGGGCGACTCGCATCTGGGGCATGTATTTCCCGACGGCCCACCCCCTGCGGGAAGGAGATACTGTCTCAATTCGGCGGCCCTTCGGTTCATTCCCCTGGAGGATCTGGAAAAGGAAGGCTACGGGGAATACCGGCGGTTATTTCAGTAACGGTCCGCTGGCTATGTGCCAGTCCGGTGTTGATAAAATCCGGTATTAGAGATATTCTGCAGGAGTTCAATGAGCGAATCAGGCAAGTCCATCCATTTTCGTGGCGGAGGTCTTTCCGGTGCGGTATCGAAATGCGTCGATTCCCCTCTATTGTGCCGTGACGGCCCTGGGGATTTCACACGTAATCACCCAGATTACGGTGATTCGGGAGTTCATCAACTGTTTTGCGGGGAATGAACTCGTCCTGGGGATCCTCATCTCACTCTGGCTCCTCTTTTCCGGTCTGGGTGCATGGCTCGGCCGTTTTGTGACCGCGCCTGCACTTCAGATGACCCTCTTTCGCCTTTCCCTTCCCCTGGTTGCCCTCTTTCCCATCGCACATATTGTCCTGATCAGGCTCGTGCGGAATGTCGCATTTATTCCGGGGGAACTGCCGGCGCCGGGTGCACTGTTTCTCTGGGCCGCCCTCCTCCTTGCCCCCTACTGTCTCGTCACCGGGGGGCTTCTGACCCTGGCCTGTGCCGTGCTGCCTTCCCGCGAAGCGGACGGCAGAAGCGTCGGAGAGGTCTATTTCTTTGACAATATCGGCGATATTCTGGGAGGACTTCTCTTTACCTTTCTGCTGGTCCGATGGATGACAAATTTAGACCTTCTGTTTGTTCCTGCCCTTCTCTGCCTGGCAGCCGCCCTTTTCATCGGGTGTGACGGGCCGTCCCGGCGCGTCCGGCGCAGCGCCCCCGCCGTTGCGGGCATGCTTGTCCTTATGGGTGTGATGTGGCTGATTCCCCTCGATGCAACGACAATCAAGTGGCTCTATCCGGAACAGACAATCCTCGATTACCGGGAATCGCCTTACGGGCGCATCGTTGTGACGAAGGACCGCGAACAGATATCCTTTTTCGAAAACGGGGGACACCTCTTTTCAACTCCCAATATTGTCGAAAGCGAAGAAGCGGTGCACTTCGCTCTGCTGCAGAGGGAAAATATCGATGAGGTCCTGCTGGTGGCGGGAGGCGTCGGCGGCACGGTGCGCGAGATAATGAAATACCGTCCGGTCCGGCTCGATTATGTGGAACTCGACCCGGAGATTATCGATGCCGCCTCGCGACATCTCAGGGACTCCTTTCCCGGGGAGGTGCATCTTCACGCGGAGGACGGGCGCCGATTTGTACGCACCACGCAGTTTCGATACGATGCCGTGATTGTGGACCTTCCCGATCCGCTTTCGCTTCAACTGAATCGGTTTTATACCGTTCAGTTTTTCCGTGAGGTCAGGCGTATTCTCACACCGGGAGGCGTCTTCTCATTTTCGGTTTCAGGCGCCGAGCATTACATAAGCCCCGATCTGGCACTGTTTCTTTCCACCATCGGAAATGCCCTGAAGGAAGTGTGGGGGCAGGTCCTCTTCATTCCGGGGGAGCGGATCGTCTGTATCGCCTCCGATCATCCTCTCTCCGCCGATATCGCCTCACATGCGGAAAGGCGGGGCATCGAGACGGCCTATGTGAACGAACGCTATTTGAGAGGGCGCGTGACGGAGGAACGGGCAGCCTTTCTTCGGGAGAGCCTGATGCCGCAGGTTCCGGCAAATGATGATTTTCATCCCTGGGCCTATCTTTATCAGATGAGGCGATGGCTGGCCCAGTTCCAGGAACGCCATGGCACGGGACTTCTCGTGGCGGCGATCCTGTGCGCCCTCTATTTGTATCGTATCGGAATGATTCAGAAGACCATCTTTGTCACAGGTTTTGCCGCCTCGTCGATCGAGGTGATCATCCTCCTCTGCTATCAGATTCTGCACGGGAGCGTCTATACCGGTATCGGTCTGATCATTGCCGCTTTTATGTGCGGTCTCGCCCTGGGAAGCTGGTGCGCGAACCGGCGGGAATCGGTGCAGCTCCGTTCGTTGCTCTCCATCGAAGTGGTCACCCTATGCTACCTTGTGATGCTGATATGCCTTCTTCGCTGGGGTGTGGCTGTGCTTGCGCCCGGGACGCTTGCGCTGCTCACGATCATTGCGGGGGCGCTGACAGGCGCCGAATTTCCCGTTGCCGCACGACTCCTTGGGATGGTCCCGCAAAAGGCGGCCGGGTCACTGTATGCTGCTGATCTGATCGGTGGAAGTCTGGGCGCCGTTGCGGTAAGTCTTCTTCTGGTTCCGATTTTGGGGATCGTGGGAACCTGCCTGCTTGTGCTTCTCTGTAAGCTGTTGATCGTTCTTGGATTAGTTGGTACACTAGGACGCCTGTCCTGAAAGGAACGCGAGGACAAGTGAGGGAGAGTATGAAGATGGAAGGTGAAAAACAACGAACTCCCTTCATGATGACAAGAAGGGAACTCCTGACGGCGGGCATGGCCGGGTCGACGGTCCTTTTTTTCGATCCTCTGAGGGTCCTTTCCGCATCATCCTCCCTTCCCGGGAAAAACATGAAAAGGGTTACGCTCAACGATGCGCCGGAGAGGCTCTGGAAATGGTCGAAGGAGGTCTATTTCAAGGAAGAACTGGCGGCAGAAACCGTTCGCTGCCTGACCTGTCCCAACAGGTGTATACTGCCTCCCAATGCCCGCAGTCGCTGCAAGTCCCATGTGAACAAGGACGGCACACTCTATACCCTGGTGTACGGAAATCCCTGTGCCGTCCACATCGACCCCATAGAGAAAAAGCCGCTCTATCACTTTCTTCCCGGGTCCACCGTCTTTTCCATCGCCACCACAGGCTGCAGTTTTCACTGCCTCAATTGCCAGAACTGGGAAATATCGCAGGTCAAGCCGGAGGAGGTTCGTTTTTACGATATGTTTCCCGATGCGGTCGTCGACGAGGCCTGCAAGGCGAACTGCCCGTCCATCGCCTATACCTACTCCGAGGCCACCACCTATTTCGAGTATATGCTGGATACATCCCGGCAGGCACGATTGAAAGGCATCCGCAACATCTGGGTTACCAACGGATACATCAACGAGACGCCCCTGCACGAGCTCTGCAAGGTCATCGACGCCGCAAATGTGGATGTAAAGAGCTTTTCGGAAGAGCTTTACGGGAGGCTGAATGCGGGGCGCCTGAAACCGGTGCTTCGCACCCTGGAAATATTGAAGAAGAACGGCGTCTGGTTCGAGATCACCGCCCTTATCGTGCCGACCTATACCGATGATATCGAGATGATCAAGCGGATGTGTCATTGGATGCTGGAGACGATCGGCCCCGACTGCCCCCTTCACTTTTCAAGGTTTTTCCCCCGGTACAAACTGACAACCCTCGCCCCCACATCGATCTCCTTTCTCGAAGAGGCGCGAAGGACAGCCATGGCCATGGGACTGCACTATGTCTATGTGGGGAATATAGGACCGGGCGATTCGAGCATCACCTATTGCCCCGGCTGCACGCGCACGCTGGTAGTGCGCGAGGGGTATCTTATAAGGGAACTGCATGTGGAAAAGGGCCGGTGCGCCTTCTGCGGGACGCCTATCGCCGGAGTGTGGAATCTTGAGCATCGTACCGGGGAAAAAAAAGAACAGAATATCGCGCAGAGACGCAGCGGTGCTGAGGGCAAGAAGAAATAAAAAAATTTTTCTCTGCCTCTTGCGGGAGAAAATGAATATGTCACGTGAAACGTCTATTGGTGAACGGTTACCGTAATCCGGCATTGACCTGAAGGGTGTAGAGCGCCTCGGCAAATCCAATTTTCCCGTCGTTGTCCACATCATTGATGACACCCCCGTCCGTGGAGGGCGTCGCCATTCCCTGCATGACCTGGAGCGCCCCTATCACCTGTTCCAGTCCCGCCGTGAAAAAGACCTTGAGGCATACATTGGCGTTGGGTTTTTCTTCCGTCAGGTCTTTCCATGAGGCGCCGTCGGCGCTGACAAAACTCTGCCCCTTCGAAGCCTTCGCCTTGCTGGAAAATTCACCTTCCGGACTTTCGATTGCGATGGGAAATTCCGCATCGGGCGCCCGAGTGTTGACGACTATGGAAAATTGCTGGTTTTTCATGACGGGAACGGTGTGTTCGAGGTTTAAGACGTAGTATCCGGGAATCGCGCAGGCGACGGTCCATGGACTCAGCGCAAGGGCCCCTGACCGGGGATTGAATGCATCGATATCGGTATAGACGAAAATAGTCATGGTGGTATCCGGATTCATTGCAAAGAGGCCGACGGCGTGCAGGTTCTGCGTTTTGTCCGAAGTGAAGACATTGCTGAACCACTGATCGCCGTCGTTGTTTCCGACCGCATAGGCGCCGGTAACGCCGAGGGGATCATGGAAATCACATCCGTCATACGCCTGCGGCGGGACGACCTCGAAGGCGAAGGCATCCTCGTCTTCCAGTGCGCCTGTGACGTTATCGTAATAGGACACATAAAAGTACCCCTCGTCGCCCCAGTCATCCCCCCAGGAGTTTCGCACGATCCATGCACCGTCTCCGGGCGGTTCTATCAGAAAATTTTCTCTGGAATAGGCATCGTCCCAGCCTACCGCCAATACGGCGTGGTTACTTTCCGCTGACTCGCCCGCATAATAAAAGGCCGCCCTCTCAGGATTATAGCTTGAGTTGAGGGTTTCATCCTCGTCCTCTTCCCCCTCGCCGTCAATATAGACATCGATATTGACAGCGCCGTAGTTTTGGACCAAATATTTGACATTTTTCTGAAAATATACCCCCGCCGGGGCTATGCGGCATGCATTCAAAAGAGCGGCATTCTTCGCATCTGCCGGAGGAGGCGTCGTGAAATCCGCATAGGGGACATCGCCCTCGCCCACAATGCCCGTCCAACGGCTCAGCAGGGCCACCGCAATAGTGGCGGAGCCTCCCTGATCGTATATGTTTTTTTCCTTCACCCGATCAAATCCCACCAGGGCGGGGCTGACATCGGTGTAACCGAACCAGGCCAGATGTTTTTCCGAGAAGTCCGGTGACTGCCATCCCCTTCCGAGAGCCGAGGATTCAGCGGAACCCATGGTCGCAAAGGTCCAACAGCTCCCCCAGGGATCCTGATCCTTCACCGGTGAAACCTTCCCGGTGTTCCTGAGATCGTATCGTGAAGGGAAGGCGCCTGCGGCATTCTGAACCGTTCTTGACGGGGGCACGATGGATCGATTGAACAGGTGACTGAGGTTGACCGGAGAAGGACGCCTACCGGAAATGCGGCGGGTTTTTGCTGTGACGCAGACCGCTCTGTCTGCCCTGACTTTTGCGCGCCATGCCTCAAAGGCAGGATTGAGGGGCGCGGTTCTTCCGAAATCGCCGGCATGGGCCGGCGTGAACAACATCCCCGTGAGTATGACAATGCCCATGACGATAACCCATCGAGACACGAACACCTCCTTGTCTGTTTATTTACAGATTGCTTTGCATACCCGGAATCTAAGTGGAGGTTTCCTGGATGTCAATAAAAAAAGCGAAGATGCATGGTACCCTATTTATGACTTTGAAACTCCCGCGATGTCTGATATATTCGCTGCCATTGGAGAGGGATGATCATACCGTGACACATGGCACTGCAAGAGAGTGGGGGGTTCCCCGGTGAAGACATGCGAAGGCGCGGCGAAAGTAGTCACCATTGGTGGCGGAAGCGGCCAATTTGCGCTGCTTTCGGGGCTCCGTGATCTGGAAGACGTCAATATAACTGCCGTTGTGTCCATGGCGGACAGCGGGGGCAGCACGGGTCGGCTTCGTGATGAGCTGGGCATTCTGCCTCCCGGCGATGTGCTGAAATGTGTGCTGGCTCTTTCTCCTCAACGGGAGATGGTCCGTGCGATCTTGCTGAAAAGGCTGGGCGGGAACGGAAAACTGCAGGGGCACAATGCAGGCAATATGCTTCTGACCATGCTGGCGGAATACACGGGCAGTTTTGCCACCGGCGTTAATGCCCTTTCGGAAATTCTTGATGCCCGCGGGACCATCCTGCCGGTGACCATCGACAAGGCCACGCTTGTGGCCGAGCTGACCGACGGAAGCCGCATTTACGGACAAAGGGCGATCAATGCGCCCCATAACACTCAGCGGGCGAGGATCAAGGATATCTACCTTGTCCCGCACCATCAAGATGATGTGTCCCCCTATCCGCCTGTCATCGATGCGATTCGCAGGGCCGATTTCATCATTATCGGGCCCGGCGATCTCTATACCAGCATCATTCCCAATCTGCTGGTGCCCGGAGTGAAAGAGGCGATCGCAGGCACGGGGGCGCAAGTGTTCTACGTGGTGAATATAATGACTAAATACGGAGAAACCGACGGCTTTGACTGTTATGACTTCGTAAAAAATATCGAGTTTTTTATCGGCCGTTACGTCGATGGCGTCCTCTACAACACGGCAAAGCCAAAACCCGCCCTCCTGAAACAGTATCGGGAACAGGAACAGGCGGAGTTTGTGTCACTCGATGGAGACGATTCCTTTTGGAACGAACGGGTGCTGCATGCCGGCGATTTATTGAGCATGGTGGGCGGCATTGCCCGTCATGATTCGAAAAAACTGGCCGCGCTCATTCAGAAGATCATTTTTCCATAAAAAATAGACCGGCTTTCGTATTGCAAAACAGCTGCGGCTGTAGTAGATATCTGCGTTATTTTGTATACATTACTGCAAAGGAGCTGTATATGGGCACACTGTTCGGAACCGACGGAATACGAGGCGTGGCGAATGAATATCCGATGACGGCGGAAATGGCCTTTAGTGTAGGAAGAGCAACCGCGTACATGTTCAAGCGCAAGGGCCATCATCCCAAAATACTGATTGGGAAAGACACACGCCTTTCCGGCTATATGTTGGAAAATGCCCTTGTGTCGGGCATCTGTTCCATGGGAGTCGATGCCATTCTCGTGGGCGTCATCCCCACGCCGGGTATCGCCTTTCTGACCAGCAGCATGCGAGCCGATGCCGGCATCGTCATATCGGCCTCTCACAACCCTTTCCAGGATAACGGGATCAAGATCTTTTCGCACGAAGGCTTCAAGCTGCCTGATGAGACGGAGGCAGCCATTGAAGAGATGATCTTGGAAAACAAAATGGAAAAAATGCTTCCCCCTCCCGCTGAACTGGGCAAGGCCTTTCGCATGGACGACGCCCGGGGTCGGTACGTAGTCTTTTTAAAACATGCATTCCCCCGCGAGCATAGCCTGGAAGGCAATAACGTGGTGCTCGACTGTGCCAACGGCGCGACCTATCGGGTGGCGCCGGAGACCTTCGAGGAACTGGGGGCGGAGGTGACGACCCTTTTTGATGATCCCGATGGAAAGAACATCAATGTCAATTGCGGTTCCCAGCATCCGGAAACCCTGGCAGCCGAGGTGCTGAAGCAGCGTGCCGATGTGGGCTTTGCCTTCGATGGCGACGGCGACCGCCTCATTGCTGTCGATGAGAAAGGAAACGTCCTGACAGGGGATCAGATCATTGCCGTCTGCGCCGACGTTATGAAAAAAGAAGGGGCGCTGACGAACAATCTTGTGGTGAGAACGGTAATGAGTAATATCGGCCTCTCCGCGGCCTTTGAAAAACTAAAAATCGACTCCGTCATGACCAAGGTGGGCGACCGCTACGTGCTGGAAGAGATGCAGGCCAGGGGCGCCTCAATCGGTGGAGAGGACTCGGGTCATGTAATATTTCTTCAGCATCACACCACAGGCGACGGAATCATTACGGCGCTTCAGGTGATTGCCGCCATGAGAAAAGAGGGGAAGCCGCTGTCCGAGTTGGCCAAGGTGATGGATGTGTTCCCTCAGTCCCTGATCAATGTGGATACAAAATCACGACCCGAGATATCGACGGTGCCGGAAATGGTTGCCGTCATCAAATCGGTCGAGGAAAAACTGGGAACAAGTGGTCGGGTCCTCGTTCGCTACTCAGGCACGCAAAATATGTGCCGCGTGATGGTGGAAGGCCCCACCCGGGAGGAAACGTTTCAGTACTGCTCACAGATTGCCGAGGTGGTCAAAAAAACAATCGGTTGATCCGGCATATTACAGACAGGGGGAAAACAGGATGTCCTTCAATGTGATCGTCACAAGAGATTTTGAACACATGAGCGAGGTTGCCGCAGGGCTGGCAATAGACGCCGTCAGTGCGGCGCTGGCTGACAAAGACACCTTTACGCTGGGATTGGCCACGGGCAATTCGCCCACGGGGCTCTACAAACATCTGGCCCGGGCGGCCAATGATGGTCTCGTTGACAGCGCCCGAATTCAGAGTTTCAATCTGGATGAATATGTCGGTCTTCCCGGAGAAAACGCTCAGCAGCGGGCGCTCCATCCTGAAAGTTACAGTTTTTTTATGATTCAGGAACTGTTCGGGCTGCTCAATAAAAAATTTAAAGAAACGAATGTTCCCTGGGGAACCCTGATCGATCAGAAAACCTTGATCCGGGAGCTTGAGGCAAATCCGGGGGATTGGCGGGAAGAGGGCGCCGACAGGGGAAAGGCGGTGGTGATAAAGCCCGATGCGAAGTCCGAGTATCTGCGCTGGGTGCGCACTTCCATCCTGGATGCCTACGAGCGGAAGATTCTTCAATGCGGCGGCATCGATCTGCACATAATCGGCGTCGGCGGACGCGGCCACGTGGCCTTTCATGAATCGGGCATTCCCTTTGAGGGGAACCGGATGCTGCTGGTCAAACTGGATGAGAACACGATTGAGAACGCCGTTGCCGACGGTCATTTCACCAGCCGGGAGGAAAGTCCTTCCTATGCCGTTTCCATGGGTGCGGAACTGGTGTACAGGGCCCGCACGGTGATTCTCCTTGCCAACGGCAGCCGCAAAACGGAACCGATCGCCGAATCACTGCTGAATGATCCCACGCCGCTGGTTCCCATATCCTACGGGAAGATTTACGCCGAAAAGGGCGGCCGCATGATCTATGTCCTTGACCGAGCCGCGGCGGAAAGACTTCTCCAGCATGCCGAGGCAGTCAAACGCCGGGGGATAGAGATTGAGGATCGAAGCTGAACAGGCGTTCAGTAGGAAATTGTGTCACCGGCACGCATGTCCTATTAAACTGCAATCACCCATGCGAATACATGCTGTTGGATAATCCAAATGCTCAGTGAAATGGCGCCCTCGTCGCCGGTTGATGTCTGCAAATTAATGGTATGCCGCAGGCAATTATGGAGGCGCGGATTGATATGACAGGCCCACAGATTGTTATCCTTTCCATTCTGGCGGCTACGATGGCCATGTTTTTGTGGGGGAGATGGCGCCATGACATGGTGGCGACCGGGGCCCTGCTTGCCTGTGTCTTCACCGGACTGGTATCAACGGGGGATGCATTTTACGGTTTTGCCCACCCTGCAGTCATAACGGTGGCCTGTGTGCTGATTCTGAGCAAAGGGCTTGAGAATTCGGGCGCCGTCGATGTGCTGGTGCGTCGCATCATGCCGGCGTCGGCGGGCCC
Organism: Syntrophales bacterium; assembly: GCA_963666365.2. Classification (GTDB taxonomy): domain Bacteria; phylum Desulfobacterota; class Syntrophia; order Syntrophales; family UBA2210; genus JALNXD01. Next base: position 1,191,303 of record CAXXNF010000001.1, on the reverse strand, counting down.
CACTGTTACCATTGCCGCACTCACGGGAGTCGCTGCGGTGCTTTCAGGGTTTATGAACAATGTCGGTGCACTGGCGCTTATGATGCCGATTGCCCTGCAGGTTGCCTCGCGCCGGGAAATTCCCCCCGGGCGCGTCCTCATGCCCCTGGCCTTCGGATCGATCCTGGGCGGCATGACCACCATGATCGGAACACCACCCAATCTGATCGTATCGGGCTTCCGCGCCCAAAACGGCGGGAGCAATTTTGCCATGCTTGACTTTACGCCGGTAGGGTTGGCGGTGGCCGCCTCGGGCATTCTTTTTGTAGCGCTCATCGGCTGGAGGCTCGTTCCCATCAGAAAGCAGGCCGCATCGGAAGGTTTCGATACGGAAGCCTATCTCACTGAAGCCCGCGTCGAGAAGGGGAGCAAGGCCGCGGGCCTCACACTTCGGGAAGTTGAAGCGCTTCTGGATGATGCAGGAGGCGGTGCCCAGGTCATCGGGCTGGTGAGAAACGAAGTGCGCCTTACACCTCCCAGTCAAAGTCGTATGGTCTATACCGGCGACATCCTGGTAATCGAAGCTGAGGCGGACGCCCTGGCCGAAACGCTGTCCGGTCTCGGGTTAAAGCTCGAAGAATCAAAGCGTCCAAAACCAAAAGAGCCGGATGGGGAAGAAGGAGAGGGGCAGGAAGAAAATTCAGAGGACGGTAAAGAACGTGAAGAAAAACCCCTCACGGCACAGGAGATCGTGCTCAGAGAGTACGCGGTTCTCCCCGGCTCTGATCTGACGGGTCTCTCGGCAAGCGACATCATGCTGCGCACCCGCTACGGCGTTAACCTTCTTGCGCTGTCCCGTCAGGGGCGCCGCTCCACATCACGGCTGCGGAAGATGATCTTCCGCCCCGGCGACTTACTGCTGATGCAGGGGGCAGCTGACGCACTGTCCGAATTCGCCGAAAATTCCGGCTGTGTTCCACTGGCGGAACGGGCGCTTCGTATTCCAAATAAACGCAAGGCCTTTATTTCCGTGGTCATTATGGCGCTTGCCGTCGGCGGGGCAGCCTTCGGCCTCGTACCGGCCGCCATTGCCTTCACCGCCGGCGTACTGGCCTCCATGGCACTGAGGACGGTATCTCTTCGAACGGTCTATCATGCGATTGATTGGCCCGTAATAATACTGCTTGGCGCATTGTTTCCGGTGGCCGGGGCGATGGAGCACACCGGCGCCGCCGATATGATGGCCCGGTTTCTGATTGAGTATTTCGCCCAGGGGCAGGCCGTTGTGGGTATGGCCGTGATCCTGATTGTTACCATGTTCCTTTCCGACATGATGAACAATGCCGCCACCGCTGCCGTGATGTGTCCCATAGCGATCAGTACATCCGGGTATCTGGGAGTCAGTGCGGACCCCTTTCTGATGGCAGTGGCGGTGGGGGCTTCCTGTGCCTTTCTCACGCCTATCGGTCATCAAAACAATACACTGATCCTCGGGCCGGGCGGGTTCCGTTTCGGCGACTATTGGAAGCTGGGCCTGCCGCTGGAAGCCCTGGTTGTTGCCGTCGCCGTTCCCCTGTTATTGCTGGTGTGGCCTCTGTAGGCGTGCAGTCGCTCGCCGTCGCCGTTGCTTCACCACGGAGTGAAGACTCCCGCCGCCTTGACGGCGCCGACCGCTTTAGGATGCCTCCCTGTTCCTTTATATGAAAAGCCAATAGATCACCACATTGATTACCGTCAGAGGAATGCCGACGGCGGCAAATTCAAAAAAACCCAGGGTTGCGCCGCCGTGTTTTTCGGCGTTTTGAATGATGATTATGTTGCTGGCCGCCCCGAGAATAAAGAGATTCCCGGCGATAGTGCTTCCTGCGGCAAGATACATCATCGGTTCCGTTGAAGCACCGCTTTCCATTATGAGTGGAAGGTAAAGCGCAACAAGAGGAACATTTGAAATCAGCTGGCTCAAGAGCACGCTGACACCAAAAATCATGGATCCGGAGGTCATATCGAAAGGGATCTGCGCGATAATCGATTGAAAAAAACCGGCATCCCAGACGCTTTGCATCAGGACGAAAAGGGCCCCAAAAAAAACGAGGGTTGTCCAGTCGATATGACGGACAATACCACATCGCTTCGGGCTCACAATGAGAATAGGCGCGGCAGCCACAAGTGCGATATAGGTTAATCTGAAATCGAAGGAGGATCCAAGAAAGACCAGAATTATTTTTGACGTCACCATGGCAACAATCATAATGAGCGCTGCAAAGGAAAGCCGGGCGAGATGCAGATCTCTGATTGTTTCAGGTTTGTGATTCAGAGGACTGCGGCGGAAATGTCTGCCGTTAACGCATCGTAACAGCAAATAACAGACCAGAAGATTTAGTACTGTAGGGATAAAGAGATAGCGCAGAAACGTGACGAAAGGATTGTCAATGTTTCCATAAATCGCAATGAGTAAGTTCTGTGGATTTCCTATAGGACTCATCACGCTGCCTATGGTGATGGAAAAGGCCAGGGCAAACAGGAGAAGCCTGGGAGCAATGGAATGCTGTCGTGCAAGATACAGCATGATGGGGGTGCCGATCACGGCCACCGTATCGTTCATGAGAAAGGCCGACACAAACCCCATGCCGAACATGATGGCAAGAACCAGCAGATCCAGTGATTGTAGTTTCTTAAATAGCTGATAGGCAAGCCAGGCCAGCGATCCACTCTCTTCGAGCGCCTGACCGACCACAAACATACCGAAAAGAAAGAGGATGATATCGAATTGTATGGCGCGAACGGCGCCTGCGGGTGAGATTGAACCGGTTGCAAGCGATACAAGCGCTCCCCCCAGCATTATGTGCCATATTTTCACCGGCAATTTGCCGATGCGCCGCAGGGCAATCATTACGAACACAACCGCCACAATCACAACAGGGATCATAAGCTGGACACAGGTCCTACCTCGCCATAAAGAAATCGATCTGAGCGGAACGGATCACTACGCCTTCTCTGCGGGAAAATCAATAGAAAAAAATATAGTTGAACCGGTGAGTACAGGTATGTGGTGACCGGACTGTCGATACCCGCGTATCTGCAACTTCGAACGAGCGGTTTCTGTGATATTATTTGGAGTCGAGTCTTACACTACCGCTCCACTCGGGTCCCGGGTCGTTCTGCAGGCAATGGAGGGATCGTTCCAGAAGTAGCGTAACCGGCCCGTCGTGAGGGAAGTCTGACTTGAGATGTTCCAGGATTTCCACGGCCTGATCCCATTGACGGTGCAGATACAGATCAAAGGCGCGGGAGAATTCTCGGGCCAGTGTGTCCAGTCTCTGGGCATCGGCGGATTCCCGATCTCCCATAAGCTCATAGATCACTACGCTGGTAAGTTTGCCCTTCACGGCAATGATATCCAGGGGGCGAATTATAAAGTCGTTTCTTACATAGCGGTGCGTTGCCTGACTTATGATCACTGATGTGCCGTACACCTTGTTGACCCCTTCCAATCTGCTTGCCAGGTTGACATTATCTCCCAGTACCGTGTAGTTGAGCCGTTCGGTGGACCCCATGTTTCCCACTATGGTAAATCCCGTATGGATTCCTATCCGCGTTATGAAGGGGATCTTGCCTTCTGTTCGCCACCGGACATTGAGTTCATCAAGCGCGCACCGACACCTGAGTGCAGCCCTGCACGCATGAAGGGCGTGCAGATCGTCCGGCACGGGCGCTCCCCAGAATGCCATTACCGCATCTCCGATGTACTTATCCACGGTTCCCTTTTCTTCGTTGATCGCGCAGGTCATTACATCCATATATTCCGATAGATTGACCATTAATTCACGGGCGGGAATTTGTTCGGATATGGAGGTAAAATCGGCCACATCGGAGAAAAACAGGGTGATTTCTCGCTCCCGTCCGCCGGGAGTAACCTCTTCTCCCGACTCTATCAACTGTCTGACCAGCGTGGTAGGCACATACCTGCCGAAGGCCCGCAACCCGTTTTTCATTGATTCAACTGCCTCGGCCATCATCTGAATTTCAAAAATGGCCGAGACGACCGGCGGTCTTCGAGCAAGGTCAAACCCTTTAATCCCGCGAAGTTCGCTGGTGAGCGCTTCTATGGGCCGCGAAAGGTTCCTCGCAAAGAGGAATCCGCACCCCACAGCAAGAAGAAGGATAAACCCGGACATAATGAGAGTCTTTGTATGGGTCGCCTTGACAGGGCCCACAAAATCATCTTCCGGGGCAATGACGGCGATAAGCCAGTCCTTTCCGAAATCCTTTGGAAAGGGAGTAAAAAAGGCCATGATTCTCTGGTGTTCTACTTCAATCGTGAACATGGATTCGCCTGTATTTTCAAGGTGGTGCACCGCATCGTTTATGCGCCTGTCATTGAGTTCGTAGGCCTGCACCGACACAATCTTTCCTCCCTCGAGCCTGACCATCCGGTCGGGATCGGGAAAGGCCACCAGCTGCCCCTTGCGGGTCATGATAAAAATTGTACCCCCCTTGCTGATGGTTGTGCGTTTGAGAAAGGTCGAGAGTCCCTCCAGGGTGATATCGGTTCCCACGACTCCCCGGAGAGTTCCCTCCCGTCCTTTTACCGGTGCGGCGGCGGTGACGCCCAGTTTCCCCGTGGAGGAAAACACGTACAGGTCGGTCCAATAGGTCTCTCCGGTCTGTTTACATCCCTTATACCAGGGGCGTTGCCGGGGATCGTAGACAACCTCAGTAGAATGTGTTTCCTTTATTGCGGTGAAACGGTCATCATAGATCCTTTCAATAATGACAGCCGGGTCGGCATGTCTATTGATAAGACGAGTCATTACCGGGTCTTCAGGTCTCAGGCGGACCGCCGCCAGGAAATCGCCCTGATCTGTTCCGTAGTAGGCGAGACTGATGTGGGGTCTGCTGCGCACCACGCCCATGAGATAGCGATCCAGATGTGGCGCCGTGGAAAGGTCCTCGGGGGCATGGGCCATTACATTTGCGGTGATTTCCGAATATATCTGCGCGGGTCTGAGATAATTAATGGTCGCGTCCATGACCGAGTCGGTGATCTTCTTCACCAGATCGTGGGTCATTTCCAGGGCCGCCTTGCTGTTCTGGTGGTAACTGAAGGTCGTGACGGTAAGAACGGTGGGGATGATAATGGCGCAGAAGAGAAAAACAATATCCACCTTGAACGCCCTGTTGCGCAGACGGGCAATGAGCGAGGAATCCGCTTTCGGACTGGGGGGCAGGTCGTTAGTCACCGGGACCTCCTGATTTTAATGCCTTCTCCGTGTTAGTTTTTTACGAGACAGACAAAAGTGAAACATTTATTTTTTTTGCTGCTTCCATCAGCCGCGCATCCAGCGTGGCGATTGAAAGTCCTCTTTTCATCGAAAGATCGAGATATGAAGCGTCGTAGCTGGACAGATTGTGCTCCCTGGCCAAGGCCGTCAGATCCTTCATAATTCGTTCCGGCCGCTCTTGTTCAACATGTATGGGCAGCTGAGACAAAAGCGTGATGAATCGCACCGTGTCCGCTTCGCTCAGCCGTCCCCTTCGTTCCGCCGTCACCAATACATTAACAACCTCCAAAGGCCAGATTGAAGGGACGAAGGCCGTAGTTTCGCAAAGAAGATCAAGCACGGCATCGGCATACTCGTTTGTTTCATTTTTGAAGCACCACGACATCACGACGGAATTATCCACCACAAAAGGATCACTCATTTATCGCCTTCCCTCCTCTATCAATTCACGAATGGTGAGTCCTCCCAGGCCGTGCCTGCTTCTCAATTTGCGAAGTTCGGCAATGACTGCTCTCACATCAACGGAATTTTCAAGGTCCGGAGGCTGTAGGACAGCTACACGAACACCGTGCTTCGTGATTGCTATCCGTTCCCCCTTTGCAACCCTCTCGAGAAGTTTGGGCAAATGCGTTTTTGCCTCGTAGGCGCCTACCGTTTTCATAGCTGCTCCTTAGACTGGTTTCAGACCAGTTTAATATGATTTATCTTTTTTTGCAAGGGATGGAAGAAATGAAAATTTGACAGTTAATCAAATATCATTACTTCAGAGTGACTTCCTGATTCCCGATTATGCGGATTTCAGCAAGCAGCTTTGCCAGATAACGTTCGGTTGCGCTCTTTGCCATTTCATTATTGAAAACCGTCCGCTGGCGATCGACAGGGCGCCCTGATGGGGGCCCCTGTCGCCCCATCACGGTGTCTCAGCCGGCCTGATGCCGGATGTCACCTGGAGATCGTAGATCACATCCTCCAATCCGACCCGCTGATCGTTGTTGGCATCACCCCTGACGCAGGCGGGGCACGTCGGCAGCGCCAGATCCGCCACCGCGACCGCCAGACTCGCAGAGTTCAGAGAGATGGTCTCCATTCTGGTTTCCATGTTGGCGGCCGTGACCACCAGCGTATAATTCCCATAGGGAACGTTGAGCATAATAAAGTCCCCGTTGGCGTCGGTCTGGGCAGAATAGGCCGTACCCTGGAGGCTAACCGTGGCATTGGCGACCCCGAGGCCGGCATGACCGGCGAGGTTTGTAGCGATCCTGCCGGACAGATTGCCGATATGGGCATCCGGATTGGGGATAGTACTTACCTCGTCGGAGTAGGCGGACCAGACGTCGCCTCCTGCCTGGATGCGGAAATAGTAGGTCTGGCCGTTCACTAGGTTTCCGATGGTATAATGAACCCCTGTCGTCGATCCCCAGTCGAGAGCGTTGCCCCCGGGGGTGGCAGCGACGGTCAGTCCGTACTGGATTGCGCCGGGGACGGGGTCCCAGGTGACGGTCGCCTGGGTGTTGCCGGGGACGACCGTGACCTTGACCGGGGCAGCCGGGGCGGTATCCACCGGGGTGGAAGAGGGCTCATTCAGGGACCAGGCTCCAGGACCGGCCTCGTTCACGGCAGTGACAGCATAGAAGTAAGCGATGCCGTTGACGAGCCCTGCGTCGTTGAACAGAGTTCCTGTCGTGGTTGCGGTCGGTTCAACCGGCCAGGGATCAGCGGCGGTCCGGCGGTAGATCGCATAGGAGGTCACCCCGTCCATGGCGTTCCAGAGGAGACTGATCCGGCTATTGCCGGGAACGAAATACAGTCCCGTGGGGGCCGGGGGCAGTGCCTCCGTCGGGGTCGCGCTGATCTCGTCGGAGCAGGCGGACCAGAAGTCGCCTCCTGCCGCCTGGACGCGGAAATAGTAGGTCTGGCCGTTGGCCAGATTCTCGACGGTGTAATGGCACCCGGTCGTCGATCCCCAGTCGAGAGCGGTGCCCCCGGGGGTGGCAGTGACGGTCAATCCGTACAGCGTGGCGCCGGGGACTGGGTCCCAGGTGGCGGTCGCCTGGGTGTTACCGGGAACGACCTTCACATTGACCGGGGCGTCGGTCATCGTGACGGTCGGGGAGAGGGAGACCTGAACTGTGGACCAGGCACCGACACTGGCCTCTGCACCGATGTCATTGACCGCGGCGACGGCATAGTCGTAAACCGTACCGTTGATCAGCCCCGTGTCGGTGAAAAGTGTTCCTGTGACGACCGCGATCGGTTCGCTCGGCCAGGGATCGCCGCTGATTCTGCGAAACACCTGGTAGTCCGAGGCGCCGTCCACAGCGGACCATCGGATACTGGTCTGGGTGTTGCCCAGATCTATCGTCAGGTTGGTGGGTGCCTGGGGGCGTTCATAGGCGGGGGTGGCGCTGACCTCTTCGGAAAAGGCGGACCAGTTGGCGCCTCCTGCCTGGACACGGAAATAATAGGTCTGGCCGTTGGTGAGGTTCTCGGCGGTGAAGTGGGTGCAGCTCACCTGTCCGCTGGAGGGCTCCCAGGCGCCGCCGGAGGAGGTCGAGACCGTCACGTAATAGCTGGTGGCGTCCACCACGGGATCCCAGATTACGGTGGCCTCCGTGGTGCCGGGGATCACCCGAACATTGACGGGCCGGGTCAGACAGGCGGTGCTGGGAACGGCGGAGGCATAGGAGGGTGAAGAGGCTCCTTCGCCGGTGTCGTTGACAGCGCTGACGAGATAATCATACTGGATCCCATTGGCAAGTCCCGTATCGGTAAAGAGAGTCCCGGTGGCGGTGCCGATCGGCTCGACCGGCCAGGCGCTGTTGGAGGCCCGACGGTAGATGCGATAGCCGGTAGCCTGAGGCACGGCGTCCCAGCGGACGCTAACCTGACGATTGCCCACCGTCGCAGAGATATTAGCGGGGGCGAGGGGTCGGGTGTCCTCGGGAGTGACGACGACCTCCCCGGAGTAGCCGGACCAGTTGCCTCCCCCTGCCTGGATCCGGATGTAGTAGGGCTGCCCGTTGGTCAAGCTCTGGAGCGTGAAATGGGCGCTGGCGGTCTGCCCGCTGGCTGCGGTCCATTCGCCGCCAGACGAGGTCGCCACGGTCACGTAGTAGGAAGAGGCGCCAGCAACTGGGTTCCAGGTCACGGTGGCCTGGGTGTTGCCGGGTGTGACACGCAGGCCTCCCGGTGCCGAAAGCAGTGCTACGGGCGTGGCGGCGACCACGTTCGAGCGGGCCGTCAGCGGCGGGGAGGCGGCGTTCAGGGCATCCACCGTGTAATAGTAGGTGGCGCCGTCGGTGAGGCCCGTATCGTCATAGCCGTGCTCGGTCGTAGTGGTCAGAAGGGTGGGGTTTCCATCGTCCGGGGTCTGTGACCGGTAAAGCTTGTAGGAGACCGCCCCCGGGGGGCTGTCCCAGGAAAGCCACACCGCCCCGCTGTTCCCCCAGACGGCGTTCAAGGCGGGGGTATGGGGACGCTCGATCGCCGAGACCAGGGCGCTGGCCTCGTTTGAAAAGGCGCCCCGGCCGTCGGCGTTGACCCCGGCCACCACGTAATAATAGGTAATCCCGTTGGTCAGGCCCATCTCCTCGAACCGGGTGGTCTCCGACAGGCCGACGAACTGGTAGGGTCCTCCCTTCGCGTTTCCCCTGTAAACCGCATAGCCGGAGACCCCGTTCGCCGTTGTGATCGTGTCGATCCGGTGGATCAGGCCGGTAATCCTGTCCGAGGCGTAGAGGATATCGCCCGCAAGGGTGATTCCGCCGATTTGTACGAAGGTGCCGGCTGGAAGCAGGGCAGTGGGAGTTCCGCCGCTGCGGGGCAGTTTCCAGATCGTGTTAATCCCGCTGTCTGCAATGTAGAGAAAATCGGCCGCGACGGCGATATCAACCGGGGTCACGAGCGGCGCGCCCGAATGAAGCGTCGCGAAGGCGCCGCCCGCCGCCGGGAGGAAATAGACCCCCGGCGAGGCCACCCCCTCTCTGCCGCTATCGGCGATATAGAGGCCGTTGTCGGCATAGGCGATGGTGTTGAGGCGCTCGGTGTCGAAACCGCCGGTGTAGCGGCCCGCATCCAGACGCACCATGCCACTGCCATCCTGGTTGAAGGCCACGACACGGCCCTGGACCTCATCGGCCGCGTACAGCCGGGTGCCATCGTTGCAGATTCCGGTCCCGTCGATCACATCATTGTCCAGCCAGCCGCTTCCCGTCGCCGATTCAGTGTAGATAACTGTCGGAGCGCCGCTGCCGTCCTTGGGCGCTTTCCAGATTTGGGTGTCCGTAGAGGGACCGGAGTTGGGATCGATCCAGAACAGGTCATTGTCCAGGACGGTGAGCGCCAGGGCTCCCGAGGTCGTGTACAGCACTGTGGCTGCGCCGCCCTCCATGGGGAGCGACTGTATCCTGGCGCCGTTGTCGGTCACCACATAGAGAAAGGCGCCGTCCGATACCACATAGGAGGGAGCATTGAGGGGTGAACCTTCGTTCAGTGCAGTGAGGCCTTCCAGGGGGTCCCAGGCCAAGCTTACCCAGGTGCTGCCAGGGATCGCGGTCAGTCCGGATGGCGCGGAGGGCAGTTTCGAGGACGGAGTGGCACGCATCTCCTCGGAATAGGCGCCGACGGAGCCGGCGATGCAACTGCTCGCCTTGCAGGTCTGAACCACGTAAAAATAGGTCGTTCCGTTGGCTGGATCCCTGTCAGTGTAAGAAGGGCCGAGTGCGGGCGTCGTCAGCAGTATGTAGGGACCGCCGCTTGCCGATGCGCGGTAGACATTATAGGCGGCGGCGGAGGTCACAGGGCTCCAGGTCAGCGAGATCCGGCCGTTGCCGGCGATGGCGGCAACGCTACCGGGGGCCCTCAGTACCGACGTCGTCGGGGTCGCCTCCAGGGGCGGGGAAAAGGCACTTTGGCCGTCCGCGTTGAGCGCCGTGACGACGTAATAGTAAGCGGAGCCGTTGCTGACGTTTCGATCCGTAAACCCTGATCCACGGGGCTGGGCGACGAAGGTGAAGGGGCCAGCGCTGGCCTCGCCCCTATAGACAATATAGCCCGTTGCCCCGGAAACCGGCTCCCAGACCAGACTTATCTCACCGTTTCCCACAACCTTTGCCAGACCCGTCGGGGCGTTCAACACCGCACCGGAGGCCAAGGAGTGGACCAACAGGAGCGCCGTAATAACCCATGCGACTATGAAGGTATGCGTTGTGGTCTTCATACATCACCTCTTACGGTTGGTTACACCTGTCAAGACAAAAAATGATCGACCTTGTTTTCTTGAATCCAAAGGTCCCCGCAATAAATGATTTCTTCCCCGATACATAGTACGTAAGTGCAGTAGTATTATCCTATGCATAGTGTAGCTGCGGCCCTTTCAGAAATCCATTTGCCACTGCGCACGTCACTGTAAGGTGGTCTTGCCGGCACCGAGCAGCTTTGATACCTCTCTGATTGTAATCAGCTTGAATAACTAATATTTTATTCTCAATTTTTGTAGATGCAAGAGATATTTTACTTCTGTCGTGGGCACTGAATGTGATGTTTCCGGTCAGGAATTCATTGACGCCGTAGAGAGCGAAGAGGGGCCTCAATCGCAATATCCACAAGTGGCTTCTGCACAACAGATTCATTTTCTCCCGCAGACGCCAAGAGGCAGAAAATTTTTATTTCCTCTTGTCCTCAGCGCCCCTGCGCCTCTGCGCGAAAATCTTTTTTCCCGATACGCTGTTCGAGCGCGAAGGGCGAGCTCGCCGGGACCGCTTCGCGAGACGCTGCATGGTCGGAACACCGGTCTGAGCCGGGGACCACCCCATCCCTCTCAACAGCGCCAACTGAAAAAGAATGCAGCCGAGAAAAGTGATACCGGCATCATGTACGTTCCACTGTAATGCCGGTCCGTCGGTATGGGGAGCTTTTTAGAAGAATGGAAGCTGTTTCGACCGAATTGATTGTGAGGTTCAATCTGTACTCTCGGGACCCGGATCGCTGCCAGTGGGTGAAGACTCCTCCACAATGACTCCCTCCGTTTCCTCTTCGCCGTTCGGCTGAAGCAGCTCGCCTATGAATACGCTGGAATTTTTGACAAAAAATACGACGGGAATGTTTCCGGCCAGTTCTTCCAGCCGCTCCACGTAGGTGTCTTCCTTTCCTTCTTCCGGGACGGCGAGACCGAATACGACGACTTCGGCGTCCGTGCTTTTTTCGTGAATCATGTCGCGAATGGTTGTATCCGGTGATTTCACGAATACTTTTGCGTCCGCTTTGATGCGGATTTCAGCAAGCAGCTTTGCCAGATAACTTTCGGTTGCGCTCTTTGCCATCTCATTGGAGGCGATGCTGAGAACCTCGATTTTTGTTTCATGCCACTCTTGATTGAGAGTGAGCAGATAGGCCAGGAGCAGCATAAGATCGCCATTGTATTTCAGTCCGCCCCACCAGACGTGGATGGTCCGCTCCACCCCTTCACGGGGGAAAAGATATCGGGGTTTGATCCGTCCGATGATGAAGGATTTTTTCATTTTTTCCAGACGGCGCATGACCCGAAGAAAATCGGCGAAGAAATGACGTTCCTGTGGCCATCCCACAAGTATGGTATTGCTCTCAATCCCTGCAATGCCGTTTGCCTGAGACACATTGGTGATGCCTTCGACGATATTGTTGACCAGGTTGAACTCGGCGAATACCGAAAGCCCCTCATCATCGAGGAGTTGTTGAATTTCCTCGTGCTTTTCCATCACATCAATGTCGTCATGGACAAGATCGCCCACCATGAGGTGACAGACGGTGACCACGCCGCGTCCCTGACTGAACCAGTTGCCGAACCGGACCAGGTCGAGACTTTGCAGGGGGTCTGATACAAAGACCAGTACATGGGGCCGCCAATTCCGGGCGCTCATGGGGCGCCGGGCCAGACGGAGCAGCGCCCATCGCACCAGGGATTCGTAAATTCCCCTCCGGGCGTCGCCCCAGCGGGCCGTTGTCTGCCGCTTTGAAAGAAGAAGCCAGAGCATGACCTCAAAAAGGATGGCAATAACGCCGGCCGGGGCATTGATAAGGAAGATGACTGCCAGACAGGCGATGCCTCCGGCCAGGTTGACGGCCCAGGGCGCCTTCAGTTTCGGCCGCCATGAGGTGTCGCCGCTCAAGGTCTCAAGGGCGGCGACGATATTGATCATCCCGTAGGTGGTAAGAAAGAACACCGTCACCACGGTCGCCACGGCGTTCAGATTGCCGAGAAAGACGGCTCCCAGGGCAATGATCAGTGATACGATCAGTCCCGGCACAAGTTCTTTCCAGTCGCCCGTCGCCCATCCCAGAAAACGAGGGGCCAGATGATCCTTCGCCAGTGCCTGAAGCGTCCTGGGCGCGCCCAGCATTGATCCCACGGCGGAGGAAAAAATCGCTCCCCACAGCCCCGGAAGAATGACCCAGGCCCCAAGAGGGGCAAGCTCGGTCCATATCAGCACATTATTTTTAAGTGCTTCACCGGAGGCACCGACAAAAAGCAGAATGGGAACGGTAAGGTAGATCGCAAATCCTGCAAGCACGGCGGACAGTGCCCCAATGGGGATGGACCTTCCCGGATTCTTTAAATCTCCCGAAAGGCCCAGTCCCGCCATCACTCCTGTTACGGCGGGAAAGAAAATGGCGAATCCCATCCAGAAACCGACATCGCCGGAATGATAATCCGGAGGAAAGGGTTTCCCCCAGCCCTGGGAAAGGGCGCCGGCGGTAAGCGCCGTAATCGAAAGCACAATCAGGGCCATGATGGGTATCTGTATCTTCAGGGCAAGCCTCGCCCCGGCCATCGAGAGAACCCCTACGGCGATTACGATAATGAACGCGGCTGTCTTGATGGGAATATCGGGCCAGACAAAGCGAAGCGATTCAGCAAGACCGAAGGCATAGAGCGTAACGGAACACACTTGCGATAAAAAGAGAGGGAGTCCGATAGCGCCGCCGATCTCGAGTCCCAGGCTTCGCGATATAATATAGTAGGCGCCGCCCACTCCCACCCGGATGTTCGTGGCCACCGACGAAAAGGAAATTGTGGTGATGAGCGTGATGGCGTTTGCCAGTATGACGATAATAATAATGCGGTACAACCCCAGATGTCCCACCAGCCAGCCGACGCGCAGGTACATGATGACACCGAGAATCGTCAGGATGGTGGGCGTGAAAACACCGAGAAAGGTGCCGAGTGTGTGGGTAGTGTGAGTGGTGTTCATAGCAAAGGCAGCATTTCCCTTCAGGGTCGCAGCGGCAGAAACTTAATAAAACCGGGGATGTCATTCAAAAACCATGGTAGTGATGATACCCGGATGTATTACGGTGAGTATTACCATACTCTTCTCGTGTGAACACAGAAAAAAATGCCGGGCAGTGGTGCGTTCCACATGCCCGGCACGGCCGGTAGCGTTCTCTGTGATCTGTCGGCTTACTAATGCAGATCCGATGCCGCCTGCTTCAGTCCCAGTTCTTCCAGCTTCGCCTTCGAAGGCCGTCCCGTTTCCCAGTCCCAGCCCCGATAGGCGTAATAGTCCTTGAGCATGAGATCCATATCGGGAACGGATCCCGCGGCGCTTCCCTCATCGAGCGGTTCAAGACAGATCTTCGGCACCCTGTCCCCTTCCCGGGTAAGCCCTAGTTTATTACTTATCGCTCGTTTTATGTTGATCGAACGATCGCCGGCCTGAAGCAGCTCTTCCGGCGTGATGTTCTCACCCGTCACCGCCGTCAATGCCTTGCAGATCTGCGTCGGCGTCATGGGTGAGAATTTACAGAGCGTGAGGGAATCGAACAAGTCTTTGAAACTCTGGTATTTTGCCGCTGCTTCTCCTTTGCCCACCGATGAGAAGCGATCGCCTGGCAGCAGCATATACTCTGCGATGAAGCTTCCCAGCTCTATGTTGTAATAATCTCCTTTGAGATGACAGGCGCCCCGCGGACCGGTGGCATAGGAGATTGCCATGCCGTGGAAGGCCCGGTCGTCGTGCATGGGCATTTCCATGCCCTTGACCTGCGCCGCTTCACCGGGATCGCGGCCGAATTCTTTCGCCATGGCCAGGGTTCCCTGGGACAGAAGGTCGCCTATGCCTTCGCGCTTGATAGTCATATCAAGAAGTTTTACAATGGCTTCACTGTCGCCCCAGTTGATGTCCATACCGGCCCTTTCCCGCGTCAAGGCCCCTTTTTCGAAGAGATACATGGCGTAGGCGATGGCGACGCCCGCCGATATGGTATCAATGCCGTGGGCGTTGCACATCTGGTTTGCGCGGATGATCGAATCCCAGTCGAAGTTCATGCAGAGCGGTCCGAAGGCGACCACCGTCTCATATTCAGGACCGTCGATCGTTTCCGTCCCGTGAAATTCCTTGATCGTGCGGCCGCATCCTACGGGACAGCCCATGCAGGCATAGTTCTCCACGACATAGTTCTGCCTCAGGGCATGTCCGGTTAATTTCTGTACGGGGAAAATGCTTTTCTGAAAATATTTGACCGGCACGTCACCGAGCGTCATGCCCATGTCCATGTACATAAGGGTTCCGTATTCACGGAAGGCAACGGAGATGAAATTGCCCCGTATGACATCCATAACCTCCTTAATCACCGCTCTCAGCGCTCCCTGGTCGGCGATCTGCGCCCGCTGGTTTCCCGCAACCACCACCGCCTTCAGATTTTTCGAACCCATGATAGCGCCGATGCCGCATCGTCCCACGGCACGTCCTTCGTCATTAAGGATACTTGCCGTCCTCGCCATCTTTTCGCCCGCCACACCGATGCAGGCAATGCTGACACCTTTTTCACCCACTTCTTCGAAGAGAATCTTCTGTGTTTCATAACTGTCTTTTCCCCAAAGGTGCGATGCATCGCGCAGTTCCGCTACATCTTTATCGAGATAGAGGTACACCGGTGCATCGGAGGCATTCGTGAAAAAGATGCCGTCGTAGCCAGAACCCTTGAGGCGAAACCCGAACGAACCGCCGCTTGTGGCTTCTCCCCAGAGACCTGTGAGCGGCGAGATTCCGCAGACAGCGAACCGGCTTACCATGGGAATCGGTGTACCGGTCAGGGGTCCGGTTGCAAAGACCAGCGGGTTTTCCGGCCCCAGCGGGTCCATATCTCCTGTGACGTGGTCGTAGATCAGTTTTGCCGCAAGAGTCGCGCCTCCGATGAACTGCCTGAGGTCTTCCTCGGCAAGCGGCATATCGCTCGTAGTAGTATTTTTTAAATCGACGTTCAGAAAACGTCCATGATATCCCTTCATCGCTTCCCTCCTTAGAAATCTATGTCCTTGCCGTCATAGGCATATTCGAAGATTTTTACACACTGATCCGCTGTAATCGGCCGGGGACTGAAAAAGGTATCGATATCCTCGGTGGTGAACAGTACAAGCTCGTCCATCACTTCCCGGAATTTGTCGGCCGGGATTCCCAGATCCTTCAGACTGAGCGGTGTGTCGAGTTCACGCAGAAGCGCACGGATCTTCTCCACCAGCATATCGAGGCGCGCCTCATCGGAGCCCTCGGGTATTTTGAGGACGTCGCAGATTTCCAGGTGCCGGTCAGAAACCGTCTTGTAGTATTGCAGCGAATAGGGAATGAAGATTCCCACGGCAAGGCCGTGATGGATTCCGAACATGGAACCGAGAGAATGGCCGAAGCTGTGAGTAAGGGCGGCGCTGTTCTGGCCGAAACCGATGCCCGCCATACAGGCGGCCACTTGCATCCTGTGACGGGCCTCGCGATCTTTTCCGTTGCGGTAGGCGCGGGGAAGAAATTTGTAGACCAGCTTGATTGCTCCCAGCCCCATGGCATCGGTAAGTTCGTTGGCGGCGGGAGTCATAATGCCGTCTATCGCGTGAGCCAGGGCGTCAAGGCCCGTCCCGGCGGTGATCTTCGGCGGCATTCCCATGGTGAACTCGGGCACCAGGATGGCTGCATCGGGCACCAGTTCTCCCCCTGCGATGGGAATCTTTCGATGTGTTTCCGTATCATGAAGCACCGCAACGGGAGTGCATTCGGATCCCGTCCCGCTCGTGGTGGGAATTGCCGCAAAAAAGGCCTTTTTCCTCAACCCAATAAGTTCAAGGGGGCTGATTTGTGTGCGAAGGTCCGTAATATCCGGCCGTTCATAGAGCACCCAGGCGCCTTTCGCGCCGTCCATAACCGACCCCCCTCCGACGGCAACCACGAGGTCGGGCTCAAATTTATTCATCTCTTTACTGCATTCTTGAACGATGTCAAGGGGCGCCTCCGGTAGCGCCTTGTTCCAGACAGTGGTGGTAAATCCCCCCATTGAAAAGGAGTTTACCACTTTTTTCGTGTACTTTTCGCATACTTCGTCGGTTACGATGAACGCCCTCTTCTTTGTACAGACGGAACCCAGAAAATCTATTACCGACGGCCCGATCACCATGCCCTCGGGCAGGGCGTTTGCTCCCATGACGAGGCTCGGGATATTGAAGAAGGTGGTAAGTCCTTTCATTGAAGTGGATGTCGCCAGAGGCAAAAGACCCTTTAAACCCTCATCCTGAAACCAATAGCTCATACATCTACCCCCTTTCTTTGGTCAGAAACTCATATTTGATGATCTCATACAGTCAAGATACGTGGCTTCCACCATGCTGTTCGGAGAGGGGAATCTTTCAAATATGAAAGATTCCCCGGCCTGTGCATTTTTCAAAATGAAAAAAATCGACTTCTTAAGACGTTGCCGAAGGGATACAAAACCCTTTGCGATTCTGATCCGCCTTCGTATTCGTGTAGGATTAATATCGTAGTAACTTTGCTAATTTGTAGATGTGCAGTGATAAAAAGTCAAGTTTTTAATTAAAAAAAACATAAGTTGGAAGATGCGGCACGACCATTGGACACAACGGACTCCTCCATTCTTATGGTGATCCTTTCTGTGCTGGTGAGGGTATCCGCTTATCTTTTTTTTCGGAAGAGAAGCCCTGAAACCCTTCCCAGAGGCCTCGTAAAAACTCGCGGGCGTTTAACCCCAGCGAGCGGGTCCGATAGCCTCCTTCCTGGACGATAATTGTGGGAAGGCGGAGCGATCCGATGCGATGGCCGTTTGTATGAAAATCCTTCGGCAGCAGATTCCATGTTCCCGTAGGATCTCCCCTGGCCGTATCCAGTCCCAGAGCAACGATGAGAAAGTGCGGCCGAAATCGCGTGATTCTTTTCAATGCCTTCTCAAGTACCTTTGTATATGCTGCACCCTCAAGGCTTTCCGGAAGGGCATAATTTATATTGAAGCCTTTCCCTGTCCCTTCTCCCCGTTCAGCGGGGAAACCGCTGAAGTAGGGGTAGGCGAAATGCGGGTGACCGTGGATGGAAATCGTCAGCACATCGGGACGCTCATAAAAAATTTCCTGCGTTCCGTTCCCGTGGTGGTAATCAATATCGAGAACGGCGAGCCTTCCATAGGTAGAAAGAAAATGCGCCGTTACCGCCGAGGAATTAAAGTAACAAAACCCTCCGAAGGCGCTCCGTTCCGCATGGTGCCCCGGCGGGCGCACCAGGGCATAGGCAAGGCGATAGCCTTCCAGAATCGCATGGGCCGCCGTCAGGGTGCAATCCACGGCACGCACGGCTGCGAGATAGGCGTTTCGGTTCAGGGGGGTAAAGGTATCAATGCAGTAATATCCCGCTCGGACAGGCATCTCTTTCGGCGGGCGGGCATTGTTCCGGATCGGAAATACATAGGGGTAGACGGATTCCTCCGGCTTCATATGCATGCACATCCGTTTGAAATATTCCACATAGCGGTTTGCATGCACCGCCTTGATATGACGCTCTGGAAAATGTCGTGGATTGATCCGATCGAATACCTTGAGATCCTTTATGCCCTCCAGGATGCGATCGATTCGCACAGGCGCCTCCACATAGCCCCGTTCATGGACATGGTGGATCAGATGTTTGTCGTTCACTACCAGGGCGATGCGTTTTTCGAGCGATTTCGTGGTGTGAACAGGCGCCGCGGGACTAGTCCGCCTGTAGTGGGGTGCACGGAGACGGACGGGGTCGTCGACAACGGAGTGGAGGATCATGTCGATGTATCCCGGCGGACAGGACTTTCCGTATTTTCTCGTGAGAATAGCATAAATGATGGTTCGCAGGATATCTGCAGAAAGCGACACGATCCTTCCCAGGGGATCGAAGACAAGATAGGGTGGACAGTCATCCTCCGGTCTAAAGGGGGTTTCATAGGCCGTGCCGATAATCGGATAGGCGCCGTACTGTTCGTAAAATTTCAGGCGCCGTCGACTCTGTGCGCGTTCCGCCTCGTCCCTGCAGAGCTTCGGATCATCGGGAAGACACTCGAAAAAAAGCCCGATTTCGGTAAGACTGGCCGCCTCTTCCCGCACTCTGTCGTAGAGGGCGCCGCCCACCCCACGGCCTGCCCGCTCCGATTCTATGGAAATATAATCGAGTACACAGAATCCCACGTCGGGGGCGTGCTGAAGCAGGGCAAAGCCCTTCACATCCCCCTTTGCGTCTTCGGCCACAAAGAGAATCGAACGGAATCGATATTTAAGGGGGTCCTTCAACTGGCGGGTGGTTTTCGCGATATCCTGCTCGTTGAGGGCCTTGAAACGGGTGCGAAGAATGGCCTGAACCTGGACGATGGCCCGTTGATCCCGTGGAAGGGTGTCATCATAGATGCGACGGATGCGAAACATGTCTATTACACTCCAAAGTTCAATTCAAAGAATGAACATCTAAATAGCATCACAGTTCCTGAAGGGGAAAAAGCCGCTTTACGGATGATGATATCATATCCTCAGGGTATTTACTGTGTGGAATTTTTTCTCACCGCCTCCGGCAGTGTATCGAAAAAACGTTTCACCTCTTCAATGGCAAAGGTGACGGGTGCGGGCGGAAGGGACTCCAGAATCTTCCTGCCGTAGGAACTTTTGACCACCCGCCTGTCCAGAATGGCGACCACACCGCTGTCTTCATAACTGCGAATGAGCCGTCCGAACCCCTGTCTGAGCGAGAGTATGGCCGAAGGAAGGGCAAGCTCTCGAAACCATCTGTTCCCGAGCCGTTTGCAGCGTTCCTGGTAGAGCGGATCTCCCGGCGAACTGAAAGGAAGCCGTACGATAATCACGAGACTGAGATCGTCTCCCCTGATGTCGATCCCCTGCCAGAAAGTGGCCGTGGCGAAAAGAACGGAGTGGGGGGTTTGTTTGAACCAGTTGATAAGCTTGGCCGGCGGCATGTCTCCCTGCGACCTGAAGGGGTAGGACATAACTGTGTGGGCGGCCGCATAGTAAAGGTGCCGGTATGAGGTGAAGAGCACCAGCGCCCGTCCCTGTGAGGCCTCCACGAGTTCTTCTATGACGGCCAGGCTCTTGTGCTGAAAAATTTCGTCGCTGCCGCCTTCCGGCTCCGGCAGCGTGCCGTCGATGTAGAGGAGGGCTTTGTGCCTGTAATCAAAGGGAGATGCAACGATCTTTTCCGCAAACCCGTCGATTCCCAGCCGTTTTTTGATATAGGAGAAGCTGCCTCCCGACGCCAGCGTTGCCGAGGTCAGAACTACTGATTGATAGGCGGCGCAAAGATGGGTAAAGGCCTGATTTGATTCGATAAGACTGCTTTTAAATTCAAGGGTTTTTCCCCTTGGCAGGACATAAAATACCCGTTGGCGGTCGTTCTGGGTGATAAAGTCGTCCAGATCGGCGGAAAAAGATGCCGTGATGCTGATTATTTTTTCAAGCCCTTCGCGCAATTCTTCGTCAGTGGTCCATTCCCTTCGCGTTTCCAGCGCGGAGATAACCTTTTTCAAATCTAATCGTTCACGAAAACGCTTCAGTTCCTCTGTCAAGTGCGGAGGGACAGGTGCAACAGCCTCTCCTGATGAAGGCGGCCCGGTGAAGAACGCTTCCGCCATCGGGAAAAGTTTATCAACGTTGATCTTTACACTCTTGAGACGGGATAGGAGCCATGACGTGCGGCTTAAACTCAGCGTACTGCCGAATACCTGTGAGATGACCTCTTCCAAGTCGGAGGCTTCGTCTATGATCAGACGATCATGGAAGGGGAGCACGTGAAAATCCGACAGGACGTCATAGATAAGGAGATGATGATTCACCACGACAATATCCCGCTGGTAAAGCCGCCGCCAATGACGGTAATAGAAACAGGCATCAAAAAAGGAGCAGAGCCTGCCGGTGCAGTCCCGCGCGTCGCCGGAAATCTCCGGCCAGAAGGAAGGATTAAAGGAAAGGTCCTGTTTCTCTCCGGTTTTGGTTTTCTCACGCCACCGGCAGAACCGCTCATAGGGTTTTCCTTGGCCGGCGAATTCACGGTCCTTTCTCAGGCAGAGGTAGTTGTTTCTTCCCTTGAGGACGGCGAAGGAAAAGCGCCCCGGCAGCATCTTCTTGAGAAAGACGAGATCCTTTTTCACCAGCTGTTCCTGAAGTGCCAGTGACGAGGTGGACACCACCGTTTTTTGCCCGGACAGTATCGCAGGAATTAGATAGGCAAAAGACTTTCCCACGCCCGTTCCCGCCTCGACGAGAAGATCCTGTCCGTCGCTGAGACACCGCATGACCTCAAGAGCCATTTCACGTTGTTCCTGCCTGTCCTCGTAGTCTGAAAATCTTGCCCTCAAAAGATCAAATGTCGATGACAGCTCGTCCATTTCTTCGATTGCTTCCTACAAGTATTCAAAATCTCTTTACCGCTGCAATTGTATGGCACTGTTCCCTGTGCCTTTCCTCTCACTGCGGCACATGAGGCTTTTGATCATGGCGTTGCGTCGCGGCAGACCGGTATTGCGCTGGTAGTGCGTTTAAAGATGCCGGTAGGTTCAGCGGAATTGGATAATAGCATCGATATGCCCTTTTTGTCGAGGGAATTGACCCTATGAGATAGTTCACAGTGCCCGGCCGTTTCGTGTATTTGCTGTTGCGGATCTACACTGCAGAGCGTATAAAAAAATCATATGCTATTTCACCGGATATTCTAAACGCGTGTAAAAATTCCTATCCGGACAGGCGACGGGCGATCGACAACAGCTCTAAAAAAACACCGGACACCGACTTTTGCCGGTATCACGAAATTACGGGTTCTGCGAGACTTTTCGGACATCGAATGAAAAGGAGGGGGCATGTGCTTTTACCGCCTGAGACTATGGGTTTTTGTATTTGTCGGCCTGATAATCTCTGCGCCCTGTGTACAGGCCTACGACATCCACAAGGAAATACCCCTTCGCTTTATTTATCAGGGAGCCGATGCCAATGGGATTGACCTGAGTACAGGGTGGTTCCCGATCATCGCCCTGGTTACGGAAGCGCAGGGATATCTGAGCGCCGGCGACACGCCGGTGGCCCTTTCCTACTCGGCAAAACTTATTTTGGAGTGCAATTCCACCGATCTCTATGCTGGCAATCAGGCCGCCGGAAGGGCATGGATCGAAACCTACGATGATCCCGATTTCACGGAGCTGTCGTCAAACTTCGGCTTATCCTTCGGCATAAGTTTCAGGGACTGGTGGTTTGAAGAGGAATTCGCCGGTATAGGTAGTGACTTCGGTATGAATATCGCAACGGAAGGTCCCATGCCCCTTGGATCGGAGGTGATGTGCGGCATCGATTATCTGGACTGTTCGGCATTTCCCCTGAGTGAAATGATTGGCACGGTATCAGAGGCGGCAAGTTCGGTCATAAGCACCCTGGGGGAGGGCATCGACATGGCCAGCCTTTCTCTGGCCGGCGAGCTTGTGGTGGAAGGCAATTATGTCCGGATGACGCTGGGAGACAACGGCCCCGTGCAGTTTACCGGTTTCGGCGTGGAAAACGCCCAGCCCTTCTTTATATACATACCCCAGGACCCTTACGATAGCCCCTACTACGATCCGGGAAACGAAGTCATTACCCTTTCTCCTACAGTGCACTACAGTCTCAATCTGTACCGCACCATGGGGATAGAGCTGACACTGGTGGGACCGCTGGCCTTTGACATAATGCCGAACACCGTAAGCGCTGCCGAGGGCGCCGCAGACAACATACTGAACTACAACTGCCCGACCCCGGAGACGCTCCACAACCCGGATTTCTACAAAAAGGTCACCGACGATTTCAGGATAGGCGGCGATCAGGACCTTTCCGTCTCTCTGCCCATCAGGGATCGACCCTTTCTCCCCGACATGGCTGTGACCGATATCGTCTATAGCCCCGGATCCGAAGGGACCATTTACAGCGGCGAGTGGTCCGGCGTCAATTTTATGATTACCAACCTGGGAGAACGGGCATCGGAGGACACGGTCTCTTTCGTCTACACCATCAAGATCGACGGAGAATACGCCCACGACCCCTTCGGAGAGGATCTTCTTGACAGGCGGCTGGAAGACAACGACGGAAATCTCATCGTCCTGGCGCCCAACGAAAGTTATACCCTGCGGAGCTTTTCCTGGCCCTTTACGGAGGGGATGCACACTCTGGAGTTCAGGGTAGGCTATATAGAGCTCAGGGGAACCGATTCATACGGAAATTCCATTTACGCCCTGGCAGACTACAATACTTCAAACAATGTCGTCACAAAAAGGGTGTATGCTCGTGCGCCGCGGGGGACCGTTATCGGCAGAGTCATCACCAATCCCTGCGGGTCCGGCTGCTACATAAACGGCATAGGCGTACGTCTGACCGGGGAAACCTCAAGCGGCGAGTCGCTGACCTGCTACATAGATACGGCAAACGACGGGACATCCGATGGGGTGTATCGTTTCGAGAATGTGCCTGAAGGCGATTACCGCCTCGAATATATCCCCCCCGTTCCCACGCAGCTAGAGCTGGACAAGGGAGCGCCCTACTACGCGCCGCGAAGCTTCCTTTTCCACCATGACGGATCGCGCACGGATGACTTCAACTACGCCACCAATCCGAGCGGCATGTTCCTGACACAGTTCCAGCTATTGAAAGGAACCGTGCAGAATGAAAAGGGCGATCCCCTCACAGATGTGAGGGTCGAGATGGGGGAGGTGGCGGTGAAATCGACCTTGACGGTCCCCGAAAGTACGGCCGGTGGCGCCGAGGCCGCCGTCTTTTCCTTTGAACGGGAGTCACCGAAAGGTACGCGGACGATCCGTTTTGACCACGATCTCTATGAATGGAAAGAGATAGAGTATACCTTCTCTGTTTCCGATTCATATACCAGCGAGCAATGGGTGAACTTCTCCTATTGGGATCCCCAGGACCGGCAGTATAAAAGCGGACCAATTGTCCTTTCTTTCGACATCACACCGCCTTCTCTCTTTGTGGCACCCCTCGCAAGCGAAGGATTTACCGGAAATACCCTTTTATTCAATCTGCTATCCGACGACGGCAACCGGGCTACCGCATCTTACAATTACCGGATCTATTCGGGAATTACTAAGGTCGGATCCGGTACGTGGGTATCCTTTCAGCATGGCGATTCTGAAGACATGGCCGCGGCTGTGGCTGATGTAGCCGCTCTTGCCGACGGCGCCTACAGTCTGGTGGTGGATGTGAAGGACCGGGCAGGAAATGTCGCCTCCAGTGAAGCCATCGAATTTGTTAAAGACACGACGGCGCCTTCCATAGCTGTGGTCCTTAAAGATCCGACAAGCGGGTCTGCAGAAAGCACCGGATGCAAGCGCGTTGATGTGGAGATCACTGTAAATAATTCGGAGACCGGCCGTCTCGCCGTCGAGCTTTCAAACGATCAGGCGGACTGGAGTGACCCCGTATACTTTACGGGGACATTCGTGACCATCCCCTCCTGGAAGATCTTGGAAAATGACGTATATATGGGCGCCAAGACAGTCTATGCCAGGGTCACCGATCTTTCCGGCAACCGTGGGACCGGAAGCGATTCTATATCGGTAGATACCACCGGCGCCGTTGTGCTTAATCGGGGCGCCACATATGTCAACAGCCCGTCGCAGATTCCCCTTGAACTACATATTACCCCTCCGGACGGAAACCTGCGGTATGTAGAAAATACCTATGGGGATGTCCTGGTTCTGGGCGGTTCGGAAGGCATCCTCTACCGTGCCCAGGAGATAGATCTGTCAGAGGCGCTATCCTTCAATGTCATCAAACTCAATATTTTTAATATCGTGGGGGCCCCGGGATCCCTCCACGTAAAGCTGGTGACAGAACGCGACGACGCTGATCCTTCCTGCGAAGAGTATGAACTCGCCCACTGGTCAGCACCTGTCGACGAAGTAAGGCACTCGATGGGAATCTATAACGGAAGATATGTCCTCTTTCTGCAGACCCCCATCGCCCTTGCGACGGGGACCTATTCTCTTCTCGTCTATGCCGAATCCGGCGATGGCGATAATTATTACGAAATCAGCGCCGGTAACGCCAACACACTATACGGCGGTCATGGCTCCCTGAGCTATGAGTATACGGACGGCACCTGGGGAATCACCCCCGAAACAGTAGTCGGAGAGGGGGTACCGACCCTTTCCTTCGAGATATGGGACAGCAGCACAGGAGAGATACGGATTGCCCGGGATGGCGTCCTGGACACGGAGGAATGGGGATCCTATCTATTCCCGATGGGAACGCAGTATGTTGATTTTACCGGAAGCGGCGTCCATACGGTCTGCGTTGAGTATCGGAATGCATCGAATACTGCAAAAAATGGCGTCTATTGCGATGCGATCTGTGTGGACGCCACAGTTCCCGCGGTCACGGCTGCCATTGGTTCTATCGATGCGAAGAACCATACCTTCTATCTGCACCTGTCCGCATCAGATGGGGAATCGGGGCTGGAGGCGATCTCCTGGCGCGTTGCCGGAGGGGAGTGGTCACCGTACGTTCCCTATTCCGATACCCTGAAGATCGAAGACCCTCCCCCTTGCAGAACGCTTGAGATAAAGGTTGTCGACAGCGCGGGAAATGAGCGCATTGTCGCCGTCGGCGTAGATAAGGATATCTACCCTCCCGCGATTAAAGCGTTCACCATAGGAGACGGTTCGGGCTTTACCCGGACCCCCGAGGCAACATTGCATATAGAGGTGACCGATAATTTCGACATCACCCGCATTAAATGGTACGAGGAGGTCACGGGGACTGTCTTCGATCCTGTCGAGGCAATGTCCAAGGAATCCTATGTGAACGATTGTTCCGTCAGCATTCCGCCTTTTGTCATCGGTGAAAACAATGTCATCCTTGATGGAACCTACCGTTTTTACGGAATTGCTGAAGACAGTGCGGGAAACCTGTCGCCCGCATGCAAGGCGGCGATTATCCTGGACCGCACCGCGCCGGTCATTACCAGTTGTTATCTCACAAGCGTTGCGGGCGCTCCGGTGACCACCTCTTCACAGGTTGTCATGCATCTGGATGCCTACGACGCGATAGGTCCTCTTTCCATGCGCTATCGATTCTCCGACGGCACATGGGCGGAATGGCAGACGATTGCCTCGGGTAAACACAGGCTGTCCCTTGAAGGGCCACTTCCCCTTCCATCACAGTATGAGCTTTTCTGTGAAGTGAGAGACGGAGCAGGCAACAGGGCATCGGCACACGCCCTTATCGAGGCAAACAGGGCGCCCTCAGTGCCGGATTCCTCGGGAGGAAGTCCTTCAGGGGTTGCATTCTCAACGGCTCCGCAGCTTATGGGCCCCCTTTTTGTTGATGCCGACGGCGACGCGCTTGCGGCAAGCTGGTTCGTCATCCGTCTGATTACGGAAGTGGATGGCGCCATCCAGGAGGTTATTGTGCACAACACGGGAATTCTTTCTGGCACCGACAGCTGGATCTACACCGTGCCGGAAGGCGTCCTGACCTGCGACAACGACTATCCTGCAACCTATAGCTGGACGGTACGGTACCAGGACTCTTTCGGGCAGTGGTCGCCATGGAGCGCGCCGACCTACTTTACGCTTCGCGAACCGGTGTTGACGGTTCATGTGGCAGGGAAAGGGAGCGGTTCCGTGTTAAGTCAGGGAGGAGAAATAGATTGCGGCGGCGGGAGCGATTGCAGCGAAACCTACTCTCCCGGTCAGAGTGTTACCCTGTCGGCAATTACCGGCATGGATGCGTTTTTTTCAGGCTGGTCCGGTGACGGGTGCACGGGAACGGGATTATGCAGCATATGCATGGATTCGGACAAGACAGTTACTGCTACCTTTGTGATTATGGGAGATGTAGACAACAGCGGCGCCGTTGATCTTTCAGATGCTGTCCTGTCTTTAAAGGTGTGTACGGATAGTGCGTTACTAGGGACTCTCATTACGGCATCAGTAAATAATGACAACTGCCTGGGATTGGAAGAGATCGTCTATATTCTTCAGAAGATTGCCGCCTTGAGATAACGCGAGAGAGAATAGTAAACCATGACTGACGTGTCCGGCCCTCGTAAAAGGGCCGGACACGGAAAGCAGCAACATTAATCAAAGGGCATGTAGTTACTTCAGCGCGTCCTTGAGTGCTTTCCCCGCCACAAAACGGGGAACCCGCGATGCAGCAATGTCGATTTCTTCGCCGGTTTGGGGGTTTCGTCCCTTCCGGGCTGCGCGATCGACGACCTTAAAAGTTCCGAACCCCACAAGAGAAACCGTTTCACCGTCTTTAAGCGCCGTTGTAATGGAGGAAAGAACACACTCAATGGCCTCCTGCGCCTTTGCCTTTGTTCCCACTACCTGTGCCACTTCATTGATTAAATCCACCTTGTTCATAGCTGTCCTCCTTTCATTTCCTTTTCTGGTTTGTATGTATAAATCCGTTACGAATTCCCCCACGTTTATTACAAGAACGCCGCCAGGTCAATGAATTTCAGCGATTCCGGCGTGAAAGCCTTCACCGTAACGTTGCGTGGCTTCGGGGATGCACATAAAATATATTTGACATCTTATCTTTCGTCGTCTATGTGTTTCTATTTACAGAAACGGGGAGGGGCCATGGATAGTTACCGCGAGCTTATCACGTTGTTTACCCGCATCAATGATCCGGAAGAAATGGAAACCTTTTTCAGTGAAATATTTACCCCTAGGGAACTGTCAGATATGGCGATGCGGTGGCAGCTGTTGAAAGAACTTTATGAAGGGAACCCCCAGCGCGTAATCGCCAAGAGGCATCATATCAGTCTCTGTAAAATCACCAGAGGATCGAAACTGCTGAAACGGGAGCATTCGGTAACGAAGTCCCTGCTTGACCGTTGCTGCGGGAAAAAAGGGGACACTTGAAGCTTTTGAAACGTGTACATCTGCGGCGTCGTTTTATACGTCGCCGGTATAATAATGCTATTTGAACGTACAGGTACAGGAAATGCAATTGTAAATAATAGTGCCCTGTATATCAAACTGACGAAAATAACAATCGGCAGGGCTTGATGCAATTTGACCCGAGGTGCAAATGTATATTGTGTTGCATTGGTTGGGGCAGAAGCGCGGGATTACAGCTATAAAGCTATGATACTTAGTAGGCATTGTTTTTGTGAGGGTCTCATTTGGTGCAAGATTGGCATGGATTAGACTACTTTGCGAATCCGAGCCCGGGCTGTCGTACACAGGTATGTAAACCGAGACGTTAATCAGGCTTCCATTCGTGATATTCACGTTGAATGCCTCTGCAGGTGGAACACATAACAGTGGAAGCACAACTAACAGTGCAGCCGTAAGCATGAAAGTAGAATGCCTTTTCAAATTCACACCTCCCAAAACTGCTAGTATATTAAATCGTTACGGGAATGATACGTGATTGATTCATGCACCTCCATGCAGGTAAAGTCAAGGAGAAAATATCCCTCACCACACAACCCTCAGAATATTTAGCCCTACGTAATTCATTTTCTCAATTCCATTCTACCTGTTTTGATCGCTATTTTGTACGTAGTAATTCAGTATTGCAATCTATCGTATTTTACTATTGAATATCCGCACATCCGATACATTTCTAATTGACTGGAAAATTCAATCTGAATGCTCTTTGTGAATTAGTTCGCTGGAAAGGAGAAATTGCTATGAAGAGTAACGCACTGTGGGTTTCCTTATTCATCATATTGTCCGTTCTGCTCGGCGGATGCGCCACTCCGCAACCGGCCATTCAACCGACCCCAACAGGAACCCTTTTTATTTATCCCCATCAACCCCTTTTCAAGATGGAAATAGATCGCAACCTTGAATACCTTGGTGAAATCGACGGGACCCATTCTTCAACGTTCGCAATGACCGAATATTCGACATCCCTGGGAATTCTGGTGTCATGCAAGACTTTTCTGCTTGCCGAAAAAGACCCGAAGGGAGTTGTAAAGAGGGGATGTGCTGTTTCAATGCTTGATATGCACGAAGAAATGGTGTGCTGGAAACCGGACCAGTTTGAACGGTTCCCGTGCATACTTGAGAAGGGGCGGGAAGCCATTCAAAGCTCGGACCACGGATATGTGATATGTCTTCATTCCTTACACAATGACGAATATCTTAAAAAGCTGAATCTCAAGGGGTCCCGGCTTTATCTGGCCAAGTCCTATAGTGATATTTTCAATAATGGCCGCTCTCTCTTGATGGTGACCTATTATGAAAATATCTACACGGAGGATAATCTCTACAAAAATCCCCGCGAGTGGTTTCCTGTGGAAGAACATTCGATAAGCCAGAAAAAAATGATGGAAGAATTCAAGGCACGAGCCGCCCTGGCGATACGCTTTCTTCCTCCCGATTAAGGTCAGAGGGACACTTCCCTATTTTTGTGCCGTAAATTATTGATATAAATCTGGAAACACGTAGCTTGCCGCTAAAAAATAGGGAAGTGTCCCTCTATGGCCTGATACCTCCTGCCAATTGAAGAATGAAAGTTGCCTCGGGCAATCCGACCGTGCCGTCTCCGTCTATATCGGCACCCGAGTTGCCATAGGCGAACAGTTCTATTCCGCTTTTTGTGTGTGATAAGAGTTTCAGTGCCTGCACGGCGTCGGCCAGGTCACAGATCCAGTCTCCGTTTATATCGCCCAGTGGATAGGATGACAGGGCAGGAACGGTTTCTTCCGCATAGACGGCGATATCGAAAAGACGAAGAGTGCTGCCGACATCGGGATCGAAATCGATCCGCTTCAACTGACCGCCCTGCTGTGCCTCGGGAATATGAATAATGAGAAGGTCGATGCGATGCCAGTAGGGGAGGCCCTCGTCGAAATAGCGATAGATCAGGCAGGGCTCGGCATGGGTGCCCGCCGGCGGCGGATAGGGAAGACCGCCGCCTGCGCCCTCGCCCAGCCAGTCCGATGAACCGGCGGCGCTGTAATGGCGGATGGTGATGTTGTTTTCAATATGCACTGTATAGGTCGACCCGTCCCCGAAATAAAGCGTCACATCGCCCGAAGGATCGGCGTTTCGTGCATTCCAATAGACATACACCGTCCGGACGAAGGGGATATCCACGGGAACGGACACACCGCTCCCGTACACTTCCTGCCAGCCTTCAAGCGCGGTCGTCGTGGGTCCTCCCTCCAGATGATCCAGGTCGCACTGAAACCAGGTGATCGGCGAGGGCAGTGTATACCAGCCTCTTTCATAAGGGAGTGACGGAATCTCGGGGCGGTAGTAGCCCTTTTTTGCCGTCTGGATGAATTTCATGCTTTCGTAGTGGGCCTGCACCGCCTGGATCCCGGCCAGGGCATCCTGAACCTTGACGTTGAATGTGGACACCCAGGCATCGGAATAGCGCCACGAATCCAGATCAAAGGCATGCGCGATGGACGTTTCTTTGTCCAGTACATATTTGTAATGAAATTTCTTCAGAGGGGCGCCCGTCGCCTCATCGTTCACAATGAGGAGACTTTGTAAATAATTACCCATGGCGTCTCCCCCCAGATGAATCTGTCCCTTTGAGGGGTCCACTCCCTCGCCGGGCGTGATGCCGTAATAGGCGACCCAGTCTGTTCCTCCGGGAGTGCGGTCGATCACGGGGACGATGATCTCCTCATCGTCCCCGAATACCGCTCCCTCGGAAACGGGGTAGAAGGGCCATCGGTTCAGGCAGGCTTTCTTCCCGGTGGCGGGCCGCTCCCAAAGCCGGTCCGAATCAAGCCCCAAATCCTCAGGAAAAGTCAGCCAGTTGGAATCCTCCGATATCTCGAGGGGGCCCTCGTCCCACCATTCGTGAACCAGGACGCCGTCTTCAACCATAAAACGGCGTCCCACCGTACCGTTCCGGGGAAGCGCATGAAATATGTACTCGGGATCGTCGAGATACTCTACGAGAGGAGTTACCTCAAATCCCCACATGTGGGCCCTGAGCGTAAAGGGAACGCCTTCATTGTCGACGCCGCTGTAATCGAGGGCGTGGATCATGGCCAGTTCTATAAAATCCACGGCGGTCTGGACGATGCCTTTAAAATTGGCGGCCTTCTGATCAAGGTAGTTGTAGTAATCGATTCTGTCTGCCAGATATTCCTTGAAACTTTCCGCATAGGCGCCTACCTTAAGTGTCCGGGCGGCTGTCGTGTCCGTCTCCGACGGGGCAAGGGCATTGAGCAGTTGCTCGCAGGCTGCGCCGCTTTCAAGCGACTTCGCGGCAAGACGGTCAGCCCATTCCGTATCCATTGATGTAAGGATATTCCGCTGGCTGATCAGCGTTTCCATCGTAAGGGCAAGGTTGTTGAGCAAGTTGATTTTCTGGGCGCGATCCGCCTGGATTTCGTAGATTCTGCCGCCGAAATAATCGATTCCGGTCCCCAGCACTGCGAGCCCGATACCGATCGGCGCAGTTACCCCGGCCAGCGCCACTACGCCGCCGGCGACCTGCAGGGACGTGGCCCAGAGTTTGTAGTTTAGAAACACCGGCACCTCGGGATCGGTTGCCTGCTCGTAAATGAGTCCTCCCAGGTCCATGCTGTCGCAGATCAGGCCGAACATGTCGAAGGCTTCTCCCAGGGAGTCGAGGAAGGCGACGGCTTCATCCAGCTTGAGCATCTTGACCTCTTCGCTGGAAACGTCGATGAGCACATGGTCTCCTTCGTCCACCTGGCTGATGTATCTGTTTGTTGCCGTAAAGTCGTCGCTGAGTTTCTCCACCTGCACGATGGTGCCCGGCGAAGGATCGGCATTTTTGATCGCCTGCCATCGGTGGTAAAAATGCATATAGGCATCGGAAAAAAGTGTTCCCAGGCCGATGGCGCTTGAAAGGAACTCCGTACCCTCTTCGGCGACGAGCGAAAGGGAGTATTCGAGTACACCGTTGATGTCGCGGTTTTCCAGGGACAGGGTAATCTGTGAATATTTCTCATACAATCCCATCCCCACGGAGACGAGATTGACGATGCCGTAGAGGGCGCCGATATCCCCTTCCACGCCGCCCATGACCGGATCGACCACAAAAAGGAGGCTCGGCTCTTCAATCGTCGGAGTCTTTACAAAGAGTCGCCATTCAACGGAAGTCGGCGTTCTGTCGGTTCCGGCCGTGAGTTGTATCAGCAGTTCCGGCCCCTCTCCTCCGCCGCTGAGATCTTCGCCGTAGGCCGAGGTGATCGTCTGTATATAGGTGTTCAGGGAAGGAAGAATTCTTTCAAGCACCACCTGCAGGCCATCGGGCGCAGGGCGGCATGCCAGATGATATCGGAAGTCTTCTATCCACTGTACATATGCTTCCTGTTCCGTGGACACATCAGGGATTGCGAGCCGGTCGAAGCCGTAGGCGGCGGCAAGAAGCTGAAGGAACTGGCGGGCAGCTTCGCTGTTTTCCGAATGTTTCATGAACAGGGCTGCAAGGAGGGCGGCATCGGATTCGGTGTAGTTCCGTGCGAAGGCACATACCGTGCCGTCGTCCGATACCGTGTATATCATGCCGTTAGCACCGATGGCGGGAGACGCGGCGACACAATTCCCCGCCGGCCGCGACCAGAGTACATCGCCTGAGGAGTTGAACCCGTATAGTGTACCGTCATCGCCACAGGCATAGATCATACCCGCCGCGTCCACAACGGGGGAAGAGAAGCTTGTCCCTTCACCGTCATGCCGCCAGAGAAGCGCGCCATCGGTTCCGAGTGCATAAAATCCTTTGGAGCCTATATAGACAGTTCCATCCGCGCCCAGGGCACAGGAGGCGATTATCGCCCCCCCCGTGGCGTATTTCCATTTAAGCGATCCATCGCTGCAATTGATCGCATAGACGTTGCAATCGGTCGATCCGACATAGACCGTGCCGTCGCTTCCTACGGCGGGGGAGGAATCCACGGCGCCGCCGGTCTGAAAACGCCATCGTAGTGAACCTGTCGATGTAACGGCATAGAGAAAGCCGTCCTGTGATCCCACATAGATGGTACCGTCGTCTCCTACTGCGGGAGACGACGCAATCGCGCCCATGGTCCCGCTTTCTCCCTGTGCCGGGTACATCCACCGTAATGTCCCGGTGGAATTGACGGCGTAAAGGTGGCCGTTGACGGATCCCGCATAGACGATGCCCGAAGGCCCGATAACGGGCGGTGAATCGATGGCCCCCTGGGCGAGATCGAAACACCATTTTGGTGTTCCGTCAGGCCTGAAGGCGTAGAGGCCGCGCTGTGAACCCACATACACGGAGCCGTCGGTGCCTATTGCAGGAGAAGAGACGATTGCGCCGATGCCCCCGTCCACATCATCGGCGGGATAGCGCCAGTTCACCCTTCCCAGAGGATCAAGGCAGTAGAGAATTCCCTTGGTGGAGCCGACGTATATCATTCCTCTCGCGTCGATGGCGGGAGAGGATCGAAGGGGGACGGATGAGTGCCAGGCATCGTCATGTCCCGTGTCCCTGTTCCACAGGGGGATCAGACCTTCCGGGCCGCCATAGTGACTGGCGCCGCTATGGCGGTTCTCGCCACGAAAGGTGGGCCAGATGGCGGTTCCTTTATAGGGATAAGCGCCCATGATATCGAGGTGTTCCACATTGCCATCCGTGACGGTCACGACGGTTGAGAAAGGATCGAAGCGGTATCCTGCCTTGGTAAAGGTGATCCGATATTCACCGGCAGGCACGCCGGCAATGCGGTAGTATCCCGATTCGGGGGTTACGGCGCCGGCACGGCGGTTTCCGTCCATATCGAACAGGTTGACCTCCACCCCTGCGATCGGCAATATGGATGAATCAAGAATGCTTCCCGTAATGGAATATCCCATCCGTGAAGACCTCAGAATGGTTCCAAAACGGCCCGCTGCAATCAGGTGATCGCTCTGGGCAATGCCGTACAGGTCTTCGTCGGTGGGAAATATGACTATCGGGGTGGTAATAACCGCTGCCGGTGTCCACTCTGCCCCATCGGCCGAGGTGAGCATCACGCCGTCGTCGCCGACCGCCACAAAGCGGTTGCCGCTTGAGGTCACGGCGTGAAGGGTGCTGGTAAACCCTGATGTGTGTTGATCCCATGATTCGCCGTCGGAAGAGGTGAGAATCGTGCCCCCGTCGCCCACGGCCACAAAGAGGCCTCTGTCCCGTGTGATGCTGAGAAGCGTTGTGGAAATACCCGATTCGATTTTTGTCCAGGTACGACCGTCAGGCGAGGTATAGATCGCACCCAGCATGCCGACCGCCACATACACCCCCCCGCCGAAGACGACATCCAGAAGATCCTCATCGACGCCGGAAACTCGTTCTTCCCACAGTCTCCCGTCGGCGGAGGCAACGACGGTCCCCCCGTTTCCCACGGCGATAAAGGAATCCTGTCCATAGGTGACGCCGTTGAGCGTATAAAAGACATCCTCCGACCGTACTGTCCACTGGTCTCCCTCGGGAGAGGTCAGAATGATGCCCGCGGTTCCTACAGCCACAAAACGTCCGTTCCCATAGGTGATGTCCAGGAGTGTTTCCGACGTGCCCGACGCACGATCCTCCCATGTCAGCTCATCCGAAGACACCACAATTTTTCCTTCATAGCCCACTGCCGCAAGCGTTCCGTTATTGCCGCAGACGATGGAGGTAAGCCATCCGGAAACCCCCTTTTTTGCCCGTGACCATTCGACGCCGTCATCCGACGCCAGAATATTGCCCTCTTCACCGCCCACTGCCACAAAGCGCCCGTTTCCATAGGTGATGCACGCAAGCGCCGTGCCGTCGGTGGCCGTCGTTTCCGTTCTCGTCCATACTTCCCCGTCGGCGGAGGCGACAAGAAGCCCTCGGTTCCATTCCCAGTCATAGCCAGCCGCGATAAAGAAACCGCTCCCGTAGGTGACGGAGTAAAGGGGCAACGACGAGGAATATGTCTTCTGACGCCACTGATCAATGCCTCCATCGAGAGCGCCGAGTATCGTGCCGGCGTCGCCCACAGCAATGAATGTTCCGTTGCCTTCGGCAATGCCCCGCAGTGTGTGAGAAGTGCCTGAATTCCTCTGGGTCCATGTGATTCCGTCGGGTGAGGAAACAATCGCCCCCGAATCACCCACGGCGACAAACAGACCCAGGGTGCTGCTGTAGGTCACATCATGGAGATAGGAAGAATTCGGACTGTAAAATGTCCACGCCTCGCCGTCGGGAGACGTGAGCGCCACGCCGGCACCCGATTGCAACGTTTCGCCCACGGCCACAAAGAGGCCGTTGCCGTAGGCGACTGCATTGAGCGAAAAGTAGGCAGGTCCTCCGGAAATCTGTTCCTGGGGGCGCCAGGTGCTGCCGTCGAAGGAGAGGAGAATGGTCTTCGACGCACCCACTGCGACCATGCGGTCGGGGCCGCAGGCGGCGCCGCGCAGCTCCTTCGACGTTCCCGACTCCTGTCGTGTCCACGCCGTGCCGTCCGGTGACGTGAATATCGCCCCGTGGCGATCCACAAGGAGAAATTTTTCATTGCCATAGGCGACATCGGAAAATTCCAGGGGGCTCACCTGGATCCATGGGGCAAAGGGGTCGTCGGCACAGGCGCATAAAGGTGCGGAAAATACAACGAGGCTAATAATAAGTGTTAAAAAGATCCCTCTGTAATAGAGAGATTTTCCGCAGGAACCATTGCGTATCGTAAAATGTCCTGAGTAATTCGTCATGGTGCACCTCCGTCGCCGACACATGGGTTCTGAGTGAATCGGGACCACGAACCGCCTGTATTACTTCACAGCTTTCCGAAAGAAACGGGAAGATCAGCAGGAACAACAGGTCCGCTTATGCATATACGTATGATAGAATGGAGCGCCCTTCAAGAACAGGAGAACGTGTACGCTGATAATAGGTGTATATATCGCGAAGGAATGTAACGAATCAAGTATTTTGTAGTTCTGGGGACACCTTCTCTTTTTTTTGTGGGAAACAACGTGTTTCCATTATTATATCAGATACTTAAAGACGAAACATAGGGAAGTTTCCCTACGCGCATTCGCTGTAGCCGCAGAGCCGGCAGACGGCGCAGCCCCCTTCGTGCTCCATGATGCCGCCGCAGTCGGGGCAGGCACCCTTCACAAAGGACACTTTTTCGCGCACTGTTTCAAAGCCATGCTCCAGCATGTGCGACTGAATCGCCTTGGCCACAGCGTCGGCACAGGAGGTGATCTTGTTGTCGCCGAATCCGGCGGGGGAATGGCATGAAATGCCCTGGAGCTGTTTGATGACCTGCCGGGGCTGTATGCCGCTTCTCCAGGCCAGGGACACCATGCGGCCGATGGCTTCGTTCTGCGAAGCCGCGCAGCCCCCCGCTTTTCCCATGGTGGTAAAGAGCTCAAAAAGGCCCGTTGAATCCTGGTTGACGGTCACATAGAGGGGGCCGCACCCCGTCTGCATCTGATAGGTCCATCCCTGCAGCACTTTGGGCCGCTGTCTTTTTACCACCTTTTGTTTCTCGGCAATGACGGTCTTCGGCGCTTCGGGGGCACCCTTTCCTGTCGAAAGCACCTGTTTGTCCCTTGACCCGTCGCGATAGATGGTCACGCCCTTGCACCCGAGCTGATAGGCGAGCTCGTAGACAGTGGCCACATCGTCGACGGTGGCGCCGTTTGAAAAGTTTACCGTCTTGCTGACCGCATTGTCGGTATATTTCTGGAAGGCAGCCTGCATTTTTATATGGTCTTCCGGAGTGATGTCGTGAGCCGTCACAAAAATTCTCTGAATATCTTCGGGCACCTCGTCAATATCTTTGAGGGAACCTCTTTCGGCGATGCGCTGCATCAGTTCAGCCGAGTAGAATCCCCGCTCCCGCGCGAGTGTTTCGAAATAGGGGTGCACCTCGACCAGAATGTCATCGTCCATGACCTGGCGGACGTAGGACACGGCAAAAAGCGGCTCCACCCCGGATGACGCGCTGGCGATAATCGATATGGTCCCCGTCGGGGCAATGGTGGTCACCGTGGCGTTTCTGATCGGCGGTTCTCCTCGCTGATCGAAAAGTGAACCGTTGAAATTCGGGAAGGGACCCCGTTGCGCGGCGAGATCCTTCGAGGCATTGTGCCCCTCGTCGGTGATAAACTTCATTACTTTTCCGGCCAGCTCAATCGCTTCTTCCGAATTGTAGGGAATGCCCAGAAGAATGAGAATATCGGCCCAGCCCATCACGCCGAGCCCTATCTTTCTGTTGCCGAAGGTCATGGCGGCAATCTCCGGGAGGGGGTACCGATTTACCTCCACCACATTGTCGAGAAAGTGTACGGCAAGATGGACCGTTTTCTTGAGACGCGCCCATGAGATCTGCCCCTTTTCGACCATAGCCGCCAGATTGATGGAACCCAGGTTGCATGATTCGTAGGGAAGCAACGGTTGCTCGCCGCAGGGATTTGTCGACTCGATCATGCCCGCATGAGGAGTCGGATTATCACGGTTCAGGCGGTCGAGAAACACGATGCCCGGTTCGCCGTTTTCCCAGGCCTGCGTGACGATGCGGTTGAAGACCTTTCGCGCATTCAGCGTTCCTGTCCGCTCACCGTTGCGCGGATTGACAAGATCGTAATTTTCATCATGCTTCACCGCATCCATGAAGGCCTCGGTAACCCCTACAGAGATATTGAAATTGTTGAGTTGCTTTTTGTCTGCCTTGCACATGATAAAATCCATGATGTCGGGATGGTCCACCCGCAGAATCCCCATATTGGCGCCTCGGCGCGTTCCGCCCTGCTTGATGGTCTCCGTGGCCACATCAAAGACCCGCATGAAGGAAATGGGGCCGCTGGATACGCCGGTCGTGCTCTTTACCACGTCACTGGCAGGACGAAGCCTGGAAAAGGAGAACCCCGTGCCGCCTCCCGATTTATGGATAAGGGCGGTAAATTTCACTGCGTCGAAGATCTCTTCCATCGAATCCCCCACGGGGAGGACGAAACAGGCTGACAGCTGGCCCAACTCACGTCCTGCATTCATCAAGGTGGGAGAATTGGGCATAAATTCGAGGCCCGCAATCATTGAAAAAAACTCATCGGCGAGTTTTTTTGTGTCGGCGCTTTTATCGAAAAGGGCATCGGCGGCGGCGATCGTTTCGGCCACCCGTCTGAACATGTCGACCGGCCTTTCCAGGACCTTCCCCTCCGTGTCTCGCTTGAGGTACCTTCGTTCCAGCACGGTCATCGCATTGGGGCTTAATTGTGCGATCCTGGGGGAAGTTTTCTGATTCATGATGCACTGTCTCCTTGTACGTTTTGGATTCCTTCAGAATTAAAAAACACTATATGTTGGAGGTGTTCTGGCATTTGACCACAACATGTAGTGGGAGTCAATAAGTTTTTCATTTTTTTGGAAAAGCTGAAGGAGAAGAAGCGGTTAGCGCGGCATCGGTATAGTTAGCCGGATGGTTTGTCCCAATTTATCGGATGGTTTGTCCCAACGCGTCAAACGCTATGAGAATTGTTTTGACTTATTCAGGATGGTTAGGCGGAGTTTTTTGCACGTACTTGGAGATTTTATAGAGCGGTTACTACCGAAAAATCAATGCGAACGATAATATTTAATGGTTGGCGGCTGGTGTTTATACTAATATCACTACCGCTTGTGCGTGTCTGTGCCTTTTGAAGACGTTTTTTGTCGTTGGCCCTCCGAGCCATGCAGGATGCACAATACGGGGATTTTTCCGTTATTGTGGGTTTCTTCCCGCACTCGGCGCACAAACGCATCTCGGGGGCTTTATTTTCGATATTTTTCCCTTTCATGTTTAGGCCCTTTCTCGCATCTTTTGTTATGCCTTATTTTATATATCATTCTTCTCCTTGACTACGTTTAGTGTGTATTCAAAGAGAAGAAAGATTAATGCACAGATCATTAGATAAAACCGAGTTCCGCCTTCCACTCATCGAGCTCGGCCTGCTGTTCGGGAGTCATGGTAAATGCCTCCATAAGGAGATCGTGGAGCATAGGCGCCAGGCTGCGAAAATCTTTTTCGTACGCGCCGGCGCACGCCTGGAGACGGCGCAGTTGCATGGCAACAGTGGCGCCGTTTTCAACAAAATCATCCCAGCTCCGCAGACGGTCCACCCAGGTTGTGTCCCAGCCCGCATCGGGGAGAGGGTAAAGCGCTTCGTATCGTTCTTTGAAGAGTGTTTTATTCATAATCCGCCACCTTCTTTCTTTGCGGGCGTGTATTTTTTTACAACTGAATTATTTATCTATCATTACAATGTGTTACTGTAAACCATATTCCTTCAAGGAAAGAAGGGAGGGAGGGGTTAGTGCGTGACGTGAAAAAAGGGTCCAAGTGCCCCCCGGCGGGCGTCAAGCACAGGCACCCCTCAAGCCTGATCGAAAACCCCGCCGCTTTTTATATAAAGGTGATTTGCACACCATTATTTTTGTAATCGACTTTAATCATTGATGATCCTCATCCTGTATCAAGGAGAAGAGGGGTTGGTGCTTGACGTGTTTAAGGGGTCGGGCTTTCCCCCGGTGGGCGTCAAGCACAGGCACCCCTCAGCCCCTAATTGTCATTTGCCCGGCTATTTGCCCATCCAAACACTTGCCCCGGTTTTCTAAGGGGCTCTAATTTTTGAATTTTATCCAACCCTAGCGCATAATATGCAGCCTCTTCATGTTCATTTTGAACAGGGACCCCCTCGGCGCTTACAGGTCCATCAAATCGCTGGGCAATCTTTTTCCAGGCGTTAACGTATTGTGTCCAGCGGCAACCCTGGGGGTAGTGAAAGGGCTCACCGTCCTCACGGTATAGCCAGCGTGACCGGGGTGACAGCTCTTTTTCAATAACAGCCTCTATTTCCGCAACCTCTTCCTGCATTCTTCCGATGGCGGTCGTAATGTCTGCCTGTTTGACGCCTTCAGGAATGTTGGCAAATATTTGGTCAATATCTCCTTTTGAAAGGCCAATGGGAGAAATATACAGGCTTGCATTGTAAATCAACATGTCACTGTATATCATTCTACCTTTTCTATTCTGCACGGCCTTGAGCTTTTCCTCGAACCACAAACGGCGTTCGTTATTGATTTGGTCAATGGTAGATTCAAACAGCGCCCGAAGTTCATCTTTATGCATAGGCGAATTGTGCATTTCGTTGATTTTGTCGTTTAACCCTTGGATTTTCTTCCTTAAGGCTTCGTCCCGAAGGTAATCATCCACCCATGAAAATTTGACAGTATCCAGTTTAAAATATTTCTTTATGGATGCACCGCCACCGCCCGATGCATTCAGAACCTGAGCGGCAATTTCTTCACCTCTTAAAGCTGGAAGCATATTTTGTCCTCCTATTTGAAATTATTTGTTGTATTTTTTAAAGGTTTCATCATCCACACCGATTATTTGATTAATTTTTCGCTGGGTTTCATCGATAGTGCTATTTTCTTGGGCTTCCTTTTTACACATATAATCAACAAAGCTCTCGTCGCTGATTCCCATCAATTCGTTAATATTTCGTTGACATTCGTCAATGATTTCGGGCCACTTTTCGGGGTTGTTTCGATACTTTGAAAACACAAGATCACCGGCATTCCGAAAGGCGTTGAGTGCTGCCCGTGTCTGCGCTTTCGCGGCCAGAGCGCCCGGTTGACAATCTTGTGAGTATTTTAGGAATACTTCATCTCCGATCCCCAAAAGGCGGTTTATGTGCCTCTGGTTTGCGTCGATCTTTCCAGGGGTAACGTTACTTCTTGAAAGAACAATGTCTTTCAGGTGTTCCAACCCCTCGCGCCCAATAACCGCGTCATATTTATTTTTTATATCCACGCGCTAAACCTCCTTGGCTAAACTGTATATGTAAAAAGGGGATTGCACGACGATCCGCACAACCCCCTCATGGTTGCCCCTCTATTTCTTTGTTCCGGCAAGGCGGCGAGGAAACCGCCTTTTCGGGAGCTACCCTAGCCGGAACATTTTGATTTCATTTTCTTTTTACGTTAAAAGTATTTTCAGCTTACGGGATTATTCAAGTCCCTTTTCCTAGGCTCCTTCTGCTGCCGCCACAGCTTCGGGGGCTTTTTTATTGATTGCAAGAATCTCCCTTTTTAGGGTTTCAAAGTTGTTTTTCAAGCGCATTGCCGGGACAAGCGCACCCTTTAAAAATTCATCAAGTTCCGCTACCCGGCGATCTATCGCGCATATATCAGAAATGTGACGGTTTTTACTTACAATATCATAGGTTTCTTGACACCCCTTAATCAAAATATCGATATTTTCTTTTCGGTCGGAAAAGATAGCGGCGTTTTTCTCTATGGTTAATTCTATGGCTTTGGCGTAGTCTTCAATAATCTGCCCCAAAGTTTCGCCCTGGGTCTCAAAAAAGCAATCACTATCAACATTTCTGCTCTTATACCATGCAATTGTACTCACTGCTCCCCCAAGTACCTGCAATTTCCGGGACCAAGCGTCAAGGTCGTCTATCAAACTGCCAGAAACAAAAGGTACTTCCTCACATTTTTCGGTCTTTAAAAATTCATGCCCCATAGTCACTTACCTCCCTTTCAGTTTTAGTTTTCAATAAGGAAACGTAATTAAAATCATTTCAATCGGCACTAAAACCCAAGCCTAAAGTGTGTTAGTCGGTAATTTGATATGTATTTGCGCGTTTGAATAGTGGATCATCGGTTCTTTAACGACTCTTCTATCGCCTCCCTTAAGGCTATGATTTCCTCGGTGAGCGGTCCTATACCCGCTTGTAATGCCCCTAATTGCTTTTGTTCTTCGCGGCGTTTTCCTGGACAAATCTTTTTCATTTGAGTAAGGGAAATACCCGTAATCTCTGAAAGAATGGAATGTTTTAGCCCTAGTTTTCTTAAGCTATAAATCGCCTCGTTTCGTTCATTGCGGAAAGGATTGCTTTTTTGTATCGCTTCAATTTCATCCGTTTTTAGGCGTCGTAAAGCCCGCTGTGCTTCTGGCGATAATTCTTTTTTCATAAAATAAGCCCTCTGTTTATAGAATATGTTGTGCCGCAATGCTTTGAATAAGCTCATAAGACACGGCTTCTTTGTCAATGTCTGCAAACTTGATTGCTTTTTTGAGTATTTTTGCAACGAGTCTGAACCGGCCCGAATCTTGCGCTATTTGATGTAAATATTTCAAACACTTAGGGTCAAGCCCTGGACACAACCGAAGGCATATCATTTCCGTATCTTCACTTCTGATATTTTTAAGGGTGGCCCTTATGCCAATACGTGAGCTGATCTGATCCCACAGATACCCTGATTTAGGGTCTTTCATTTGCTTATAAAGGCGCTCTTGACCACACAAAATAACGCCTACTTGCGCCGCATCATGAATGCGACGAAGCGTTTCTAATGTCTCCCATGAGCAAAAGTGCGCTTCATCGACTATCAATAGGCGTTTGCTGTTTGTAAGCGCCCCTATAATGTTTTGTAATATTTGCGATTTATTTGCATCTGACGTGTTCACGGGAACCTGTTTGCCTATAAGCGGTAAAACTGTCGAGGGTGCTTTTGTCAATGGGTCAAGAGTAATCATGATTGCAAGCGGATCACGCCGTTTAAAATCTCTCAAAGCAACAGATTTTCCCGATCCCGCCTGTCCGTCAATGATGGCCATGTCTACGGAATCACGTGCAAATTGGCATGTTTGAAATATTTCTGTGTAAAAAGAGGTTTGACATATATCATCCTCAAAGCGGGTTTCCTCTGTTTCATATTTTACCAGGAAGGCTTCAACGTCTTTGGCAATCATCGGAGAAAGATAATCATCAAAAATGCCCTCTGCAAATTGTTTGATTTGCATAGCTGGCCTATTCATAAGAAATGCAAGGCTAGTCCACGAAAAAGGGTTATTGCGGCTTCTGATTGTGTAACTAAACCGCCTGGAAAGTCTTGTATAATAACCATATTCCGGTATCTCTTGGAGAGTATTTTCCTTTTTCGCAACAGCTTGAGCAGCCACATTGACCTCCTCTAAATGCCGCCTTGTGATTTTTGTTTA
The DNA here is from genome assembly GCA_963666365.2 of Syntrophales bacterium. Lineage (GTDB taxonomy): Bacteria > Desulfobacterota > Syntrophia > Syntrophales > UBA2210 > JALNXD01. Next base: position 1,148,816 of record CAXXNF010000001.1, on the reverse strand, counting down.
TTCACCTTCCCCAACAGCTCAAAAAAATTATATTCCGGCTTTTCCTCTTCCTGGTCGCGGGTAACGTTAGGCATCGGCTCCATTGCAAATCTATCAAACATATCGGGTACTTTTACATTAGAATTGTCTGTGCCCTGGCTTTTCGGGTACAATTTATCAAGAAATTTTTCCTTGATCTCCAATGATTTTGCGTGTTGTTTTTTTGCCAGTGCAACTTTATCCATCTTAGTATTAGCGAGCAACACAACGTTTTGTTGTCCTTCGGGGACCGGTTCAGGGCTAAGAAGCATAGTTGCCTTTTTTAGGTGAGTCAGCCTTTCCTGAACGGAAGGAACGTAATCAGATTTTCCTAACTCGCGGAGCAGCTTAACCTCACGGCGCTTTTCAGCCATCAATTCCTTTAGAATTTTTTTCTCGGTCGGAGTTTTTGCAAGAAACGGCACCAATCCAACAAGAAAGGCATTGCCAAGATATTCGTCCGTTTCCGCGCTAAATACCCAGGCTTCGTTAAAGTCCTTAATATCCCTGCGAACGTAAACCTTGCGGCCCTTATAATGTATCATCCAATCAGACCAATAACTTACCCCAAAGTCTCCGTCATTGATCCCGTTACGACCAATAACAACAGGCTTTGAGGTACGCATACAGAATAGTTTTAACGCTTCTTTTGAAACCATGCGTTTTATAGGAGATTCGCTATTCCATTGGTCGTCTGGTGAACGTCCCTGCAAATACCTTCCGTGTGACGGTGTTTTGTTATATATTTCAAAGACATACTCATTAAAGCAGCGTTCAAATTCTTCAAAATAGACAGATTCGCCATTTTTGATTTTTTGAAGGAGGGTTTCGGGGCGCTCTATAACATTACCCCCCCGATATGTCTCAAAGTTTTTCGAAAAAGACTCTTTAAATTTCAAAAAGGTGCGTTCTATTGGTTTCGCTTGGGCATTGTACGGAATGGCAAAAATTACCTCAACATTCAAAAGAGACATCATCGTTGTCGTTTGTGCTTCGTCAATATTGACTGTATGTTTTTGGGGTTTTCCGGCAAAGTCTCTGCATCGGTAGTCTTTCCCGTTGTCGAGGTAGATACACTCAGGCAGACCGAATTTAATTGCAGCGTGATGAAAGCTTTGAAATACATGGTCAGAATTGGGCGGATCGGGGTGAAGTAGTGCGCTTAATCCTTTTGTTGACTTTGCATCGATCCAGGCAGTCACCCAGGGGGCAACCACCTTTCCGTTTTTCAACCTGACAAATATATCAAGTTGGGCGTGATCTGCTACCCAGCATTGACCCGCCTTAAGATCGGAAATGTCGCGGGGGATATAATTTCCGAACTTTCGATTCCATTTTTTAAAGCCATACCGATGTAGATATATCGCAGACTTCGGGAATTGTTGTTCAAGCCGTCTTTGGAAGGCCGTAGGTGAGGGAAAGGAAGATGCCCCTTCTTTATCATTGCAAAATTTCCCTAATGTCATTTTCCAACATGCCCGAACGGAAAGCAATTTTTCAGTTAAATACAATGAGTTAAAATGCTTTTGCCATTCCGGGCGTATCTTGCTTTTGCCCGCCCGATTGCCATAACTCCCAAGAAGACCTTCTACGCCTTCACGTTCGTATATTTTTCTTGACGCATTAAGGCGACGATAGCTCGGCACGTCGATATTGGGATTTAGCTTCTGTTCTTGCCTGATGGCGCTTTTCAATTCGGTGCCACACAAACCGTCAAAGCGCCTGATCCATTTTAAATATTTGTCGGCTATTTTTCTGTTGTATTCAGGGGCGTTAGCATATGCAATGCAATCTATATCGTCATTGGAATTGCGGTCCTGGGCGTGTGTTATTTGATTGAGTGGAAAGTTTGATTGCATATATGCAGTTAACGCCGCATGGGGGATGGAATGGATGTTAAATTCACGACCGCCGCCTTTTCCTTTTCGTTTCCTGAAAGGCCACGCATGTTTAGACGCGAATTTATTAACACCTCGTTTTGTATTGGGAATGCCGGGCAAATTCATATCGGCTAACTCTTGCGCGGTATACCAGTCACATTGTTGCATATTATTGCCCGTCCGCCTCTGTTGTCTTTTTGGTATTTTTGCTTTTTTGTTCTTCTGCAATTGTGGTATCTTGCACCTTACGGGAGCCCCTCAAGTACCATTGGTTAATTCTGTTGGGCTTTCCGTTTTCGTCGTATCGTTCAGGCCATATGTCCTGGGGTTTAACGCCAAGGTAACTGGCTATAATTTTTTCAATTTTGGGGTAAGGTATTTTTTTTACATACCGGAAACAAGCAGGATTTACCCCATACAGACGGGCAAGATCGGCAAGTGAATAGCCGCGAGCCAAAAGCAAGGTTTTAATTAGTTCCCATTGAATATTTGAGGGTTTTTTTGTTTTCTTTTTCATCGTAACTATGATTATACCCATAATTACCATAATGTCAAGATAAAATATGGTGGTTATGGTTTTTGAAGGAAGGTTTTTAAGTGTCTGATATTGGTAAAAGAATACATAGTTTAAGAAGTATGCTTAAGGTGTCGCAAAAAGCGTTTGCTAACAGCCTTAAGGTAGATCAGCCTCTTATTTCCAAAGTGGAAACGGGTGGCATGCTTCCATCGGATAAATTAATTGAGTTAATTTGCAACGTCTATGATCTTAGTGAAAAGTGGTTGCGTTATGGAGAGGGGCCAATGGGTGACGGGTTGACCTCCACTGAAGAATTAGGGATACTAGACATCGCCCTGGAAGACATTAGGCTTGACTCGCTAATAAAAAATTTAAACCTTCTAATGTTTAGTACAAAACGTTTTATGGGTATTTTCGGTGATTATGAAATAGATATTAAAAACAACAGTCCTAAAATTGCGGAGCTTAAAAAGCAGATAAAGAGTGTTGAAAACCAGCTTGGTGAATTACAGAAGGAGGTTGCATCAATCTTGAAAACCGATGGTACTGAGAACAGCAACTTGTAAATTTATATAGTTTCCAGAATAATTTATAGTCACCTAGATAAAACTAAATAAATTCGATGTAATATCATTAAGTTATAATATATTTATTCTGTTTCCGGTTTGTGTTCCCAGTATATTGTACCCATGTTCCCACTTAATTCCTGTTGAGAGAAGGGGTGTTGTCAATTTTAAAAGTGATTTTATTGTGTTGCAATATTGCGGTAAAATATTTGAAATGGCATACCATTTGACAAAAATATCAAAATACGGGAATTTTTATAAAAATGGGCCAAACCAAACCTAAGAGCCGCCTTGCTAATAAATTCCACTTCGCTATTTTCTAACCAACTGATTATAATTTATAATGCTTGGTACGGGCGCGCAATAGAGCTGCAATAAGTGTGGTTGAATCCAGTTCCCACTTATGCTTAGACCATATGCCCCCCTATAATCGGTCGGTGGAAACAATTCCCGGGAAGCTATTTCGCGTGATCGATAATGTGAAGTGCGGTCCTGATGCCGTCGGCGCCGCTCGAAATGATGCCGCCGGTCCACCCGCTTCCCTCACCTACAAGAAAAAGATTTTCAAAGCCTCGGCAGCGTCCGCCCTGTTCCCTCAATGCCTGGATCGGTGAAGAGGTCTTGCTTTCAAGCCCCATGATGGTTCCTTTTTCAAATCCCCGTAGCTTGCGGGAAAAATGTTTCAATCCTTCACGAATGGCTGAGCCTACCGGTGCAGGCAGCAGATTCCACAGGGCCGCCGGTTTCAATCCCAGGGGATAGCTTGTTGCGACACTCGTGGAAGGTTCTTCCTTGGTTATAAAATTTTTGATGGAGCAGGAGGGTGCACAAAATCCCCCGGCATAGTGAAAAAATTTTTCTTCCAGCTCTTCGAGCCACTGGAGGACCTCCAGGGGGTCGGTCTTTTGCCCTCTAAGCGCTTCGGGATTTACGGCCGCCACACAGGCCGCGTTTGCGAAGGCGCCGTTTCTTTTATAGCGGCTCATGCCATTCACGATGTTGGTATGCCCGTAGGCGGTGGCAGGCACCACCACGCCGCCGGGACACATGCAGAAGGTATAAACGGGCAGTATTCCATCCCCCTTTGAGGTAAGCCGGTATTCGGCGGCCTTTACCCCCGGCAGCTCGGCCCGTCCCCACTGGGCGCGATTGATCAGTTCCTGGGAATGCTCCACACGTGATCCGAGAGCGAAATTTTTAATCTGAAAGGGCGCCCCCTTTTGTATCAGCATGCGGTAGGTATCATAGGCGGAGTGACCCGGTGCGACAATGCAGTAATCGGTTTCATAGATGCCCGTAGAGGTTTCCGCTTCCATGACGCGGCCGCGCACTACCCTGATGTCAAGGAGCGATGTTTCGAACAGGATCGTACCGCCGCTGTTCATATAGGCCCTGCGCAGATTGCGCACTATAGTCTTCAGGTTGTCGCTTCCCAGGTGGGGGTGGGCCATATAGCGGATCTCTTCAGGAGCTCCGGCACGGATATAGCTTTCCAGGATAAATTCCTTCTCCCTGGAAATATGTTTCGAACGGGATGTAAGCTTCCCGTCGGAAAAGGCGCCGGCGCCCCCCTCGCCGAAGGCGTAATTGCAGGTCGGATTGAAGGGTCCGCCCGCTTCAAAGTCCCTGATGCCGAGGGCCCGCGTCTTTACCTCGGCGCCACGCTCGATAATGACGGTATGAAATCCTGCTTTCTGAAGCACATAGGCGGCAAAAAAACCGGCGGGACCGCTCCCTGTTACCAGCACCTTCCTGTTTCTTTTGCGAAAGGGGATTGAGAGTGCCGGTCGCGGGGGAGGCTCGCCCCCTTTGAGTTCTTCCGAAAGCACTGCGATGCGAAGAACCCAGTGAATGTCCTGCTTCTTCCGCGCATCGAGGCTCTTGCCCTCGATCCTAAAGGAAAAATCACTGACGCCGAGTGTACTCCTGATGGCCCGTCGCAGTTCGTCCTCACCATACTCGGTCGGCATGCTGCACGTGATTTCACGGTAGCCCATCGTTCACTCCTTCGCCAGCATTCGCTTTTGCTGTTCTCTGCCCCTCACGGAAGTTTCCACGAAACAGGGCGTGCCGTCAAAGGGATTCTCGCCGGTCCAGTACATGAGCGTGGAATAGGTTGAAGGCGTGGGGGTAAAGATCTGCACCTGTTCGGGCAGCAGCCGAAATTCCCTCAGGGCGAACGATCTGAGACGCCGCATATCGTCATCGGTGCAGCCGGGGTGGGCGGCGATGAGATAATAGGTCAGAAAAGCCGTTTTTTTGTGCTTTTGCGTCAGGCGGGTAAAAAGTGCCTTGAAACGAAGCAGTGCCTCGGGGCCCGGTTTCCCCATCATCTCCAGGACCCGGGCTTCCGAATGTTCCGGCGCGATCTTCATCTGCCCCGATACATGGTGGCGGATCAGCTCCTCCAGGTAGGCAACGCCATGGTCTGTGTCGGCCAGGATCATATCATGCCGGATTCCCGAGGCGACAAATACCTTTTTCACCCCGTCAACCGATCTGAGTTCCTTCAGGAGACTTATTTGTGCTCCGTGATCGACGGGGAGTCCCCGGCAGATCGTTGGGAAAAGACAGCGCTGTGAGGGACAGGCGCCCTCTTTTTCCTTTCGGCTGCACTCGATGCCGTACATGTTGGCCGTGGGTCCTCCCACGTCGCGAATGATTCCCTTGAATCCCGGCTGGGCCGCCAGTTCTTTCGCCTCCGCCACAATCGACTCCCGGCTCCGCCAAGTCACGGTGCGTCCCTGATGAACGGCAATGGAGCAAAAATGACACTCTCCGTAACAGCCGCGGTGCGTGGCAATGGAAGCGCCGATGGTGTCAAGGGCCTTTACGGTCCCATCCTTGCGATGGAAGGGGTGCAGCGCCCGCTCATACCTGAGTCCATGGACCGAATCGAGTGCCTGTTGAGAAAGGGGAAGGGGTGGGGGGGTCTGAATGAGATACCGGCTGTCCTGCTTTTGTACCAGCGGACGCCCCGTGACCGGGTCGTTATTCCGGTAAAAGAGGTGAAACATATCCCGAAAGGCCCCCTTGTCATGTGCAACCTCCTCAAAAGAGGGAAGCGTCAGGGCGCCTTCCGGCGGAGTAGGCGAAGCGTAGCAGAGCCCCCGGATGTTGCGGGGATCCTTCCCGTCGCGGAGACAGGCCGCCAGTTCACATACGGAATGATCGGCCATGCCGTAGAGCAGATAGTCGGCTTTGGCATCGAAGAGAATGGATCGGCGAATCCGGTGGGACCAGAAGTCGTAATGAGCAATGCGGCGCAGGCTCGCCTCGATGCCGCCGAGCACGATGGGACGGGTGTGCTTGAAATAATGCCTGATAAGATTGCTGTAGACGATAGCGGCACGATCGGGACGGCGCCTGTTCCTGTTTCCCGGCGTGTAATCGTCGCTTCTGCGCCGTCGTCCGCTGGCGGTGTAATTGGCCACCATGGAATCGATGCATCCTGCCGTCACCCCCCAGAAAAGGGCCGGTTCGCCAAGGCAACGGATATCCTGTTCCGAGGCAGTGTCGGGCTGCGCAATAATTCCTACGCGAAGCCCCGCATCAAGGAGCACCTTACCGATAACCGCCACTCCCACAAAAGGAGAATCGATATAGGCGTCGCCAGTGACCAGCACCACATCGAGGGCATTCCATCGAAGGGCCTTCATTTCATCTTGAGTGGCGGGCAGAAACATGATGTGCTCCTTACGCATCGTTTGTATCATTTCGAGCATATACTCTGTCGTGGTTCTGTCAAGAGAAATGGCGGTCCTCCGCGCCTTCGGTGAGATGCTTTTTCTTCTTTTTTGCGGAAAAAACTGATATGTTCCGTAAGAGTACACAGGTATCGGTACTGACGGTCATCGGTAAAGATCCTTGATGAGGCATTTCAGCCAAGAAAGGAAGGAGCTCATGGAATTTGAACAAATTGTCTATCAACCCGGACATGTGGCCCGCATCGTGTTCAACAGGCCGGAATGTTTGAATGCTCAAGGGTACCAATTGCTGGATGAAGTGGACCGGGCTTTTCATGCGGCGATATCCGATGGGGCCTGCGGGGCGATTGTGCTTTCCGGCGCCGGCAGGTCATTTTCTGCCGGTCATGACCTGGGAACGGATGCGGAACTTCGCTACTGCGAGGCAAAGGACCTTGCAAAACCGCAGGACAAAAATTTTCATAAGAAAGTCGACGATATGTACGAGTATTTCGTGAAAAAAACCCTGGCGTGGCGTAACTGTCCGAAGCCCACCGTTGCCATGGTTCATGGATACTGCATATACGCCGGGTGGATGCTGGCGGCGGCCATGGATGTTATCTTTGCTGCCGATGATGCTCGATTCCTGCCCGGGCTGGTGGAATATTTTTCCGCTCCCTGGGACCTGGGGCCGCGAAAGGCAAAGGAAATCCTTCTGGAACACCGGTTCATTACCACCACGGAGGCCCTCGCCTACGGATTTGTCAATCGCTCATTTCCGGCGGATCAGTTGGAAAAAGAAACCCTGGCATATGCAACCCGCGTTGCCGACAATTATTTGTCCGCCCCTTCCTGGACGGGAACGATCAAAAACGCCATTAATCACATGGAAGACACGCGGGGATTCAGTGCCGAAATAGAAGCGGCATACAGGAACTTTTGTCTTATGTACAGTCTCGGCGCGCATACGGCTGCCGGTCCTGATGCGGGAGGCTTTGCCCGCACCGATGTGGCGCGCAGGAACTTTGAGCGATCGAAGCCATGGCTGTTAAAGAGGGGACTCTGCTGTGAATAGTAATGAGGAGGTTGTTCTGTTGAGATATTCACGTACCACGATCGTCATTATCGCAGCGGCTTTGCTGTGGGCCGGCCTTATCTTTTCGCATATCGCCGTAGCCGGAGAAGAAACACCACCGGGAAAAGCCCCTGCAGTCACCATCATCGATGCAGGAGGAATCGGCGGCCAGTTTATAGCCTTTGTGTCGGGTCGGATGGAAAAAGCGGCCGACTTGCTTGCCGAAGCGGGCACAGGGCTTCTTGCCCTGCCTGCAGTGTTGCAGGATGTGTTTGTGAAGGCGCAGGACCCGCAAAATCTTCTGCGCTGGGGCGGAATACTGGTTAAACTGGTCCTGGTTCTGACAGCAGGTCTTCTTGTCTGGTGGCTGTTGCAGCGCCTTTTGAGCCGCGGGCGCCGTTCCGTGGAAGACCGTGAAGAGAATAAAATCTGGGTAAGAGCGCTTTTCCTTTTTTCCCGCACCCTCTTTGACATCATACCGATTGTTGGCTTCGCCGTTGCCGCCTATGTCGTAGTACCGCTTACGAATTCCGCAGCGGAGACCCGGCTGGCCGTGCTGGCCCTGATCAATGCCGCTGTCGTCTCGGGTCTAGTTCTTGCGGTTGCTCGCATGATCTGCGCTCCAGGAAGTCCGGCGCTCAGTGTGCTGTTTTCCGATGAGGAGACCGGCCACTATGCCTATATATGGATACGGCGGGTGACCCTCCTCACCGTGTATGGATATTTTATCCTGGAAGCGGCCCTGCTCATGGGTGTACCGGCAGTGTTATACTCCCTTCTGATGAAGTTTTTGGGGCTTGCCGTCGTGGTGTTGCTGGTCACCCTGATTCTGCAGAACAGAAAAAATGTTGCCGCCTGGATGTGTAAGGAAAGAAGGGAATCAGCGCCGCTACGGGAACGACAGGCCGGGCTTGCCATGCTCATTGCGTTTTTGCGGCGTCTGGCTGATGGGTGGCATATCATCGCGATTATTCTGGTGATTGGATTCTATGCCCAATGGGTGCTCGAAATTGAGGGAGGCACGAAATTTCTTCTCTCCGGTCTTGCCATGACAATGGTCCTGACATTCCTGACGGTAATACTGGTACGGGTGGTGCGGCGGGGAGTAGATCGGCTTTTCCTTATAAGCGATGTATTGAAAAAGGACTATCCCGGTCTGGAAGCGCGGGCAAACCGTTATCAGGCGCTTGTGCGAGCGATTCTCTCGGGAATCATCTATGCGGTGTGCGCCTTCGCGATTCTCGAGGTCTGGGGGCTGGGCACCCTGGGCTGGCTGCTTTCGCCCATGGGTGGGATGCTTATCGCGGAACTGCTGAAGGTCATCATCATCATCGTCGGCGCGCTTGTTTTGTGGGAGACCGTAAATATACTGACCGAACGACTGCTTGTCCGGGAGGAGGCGGAGGGAAAGGGAAGGACGCGCATGCTCACATTGCTGCCGATGCTGAAAACAGTGATGCGCGTGACGCTTGTGGTGATTGTCTCGATGCTGGTGCTTTCACGGTTCGGCATAAACATTGCGCCGCTCCTGGCAGGTGCCGGCGTTGTCGGACTGGCCGTTGGCTTCGGCGCCCAGACGCTGGTGCGCGACATGATCACGGGCATATTCATACTGCTGGAGGACGCCATATCCGTGGGGGACTGGGTGGAGGCCGGAGGCTACGCCGGGACGGTGGAACGTCTTACCGTTCGGACGGTAACACTACGTGATCTTGCCGGCACGGTATATGTAATTCCCTTCGGCGAGGTGACCACCGTCACCAATTACAACCGGGAATACGGATATGCCCTGATCGATGCTGGTGTGGCATACCGTGAGCGATACGGCGATGTGGTGCAGGCGCTTCAGGACGTGGCCGTTGAACTCCGGAAGGACGAAGTATGGGGGCCGTTCATCACGGGCGACCTGGAAGTGTTCGGTATGAACAAATTGGCTGATTCGGCTGTCGAAATCCGGGTGCGCCTGAGGACGATTCCCATGAAACAGTTCGCCGTGCGGCGCGCCTTTCTACAGCTCATGAAACAGGTGTTCGATGAACGGAGCATCGAAATTCCCTTTCCCCATCAGACCCTGTGGTTTGGCATCGATAAAGAGGGCGCTGCGCCACCTATGCGGGTTGCACTTGAAGAGCACACTGTTGTGGAACAGTCATCACGCCCCGAGCGTGCCCGCCCGCGCGTACAGGTCATTTCGGAATCAGAAGCATCCAAGGATGTTGTCGAAGAGTTGGAGGGATCCGAGAAAGAGCACACATAATTCTTTTTCTCCCGCAGGGACGCAGAGAAAAGATCTTCTCTTGTCCTCAGCGTCCCTGCGCCTCTGCGCGAAACACCCATAAAACAAATCAAAAATCCATGATTGAAATTTCCTGCGGAACCCCTGTTGACAGATTGCTGAAAATCAATTACATAGGCGGACGCAATTGTCAGACTATACTGTTGAACAGAGGTGTCAGAGATGTTGCACGCAGAGGGAGCTTCGCGCGACAAAGATCAGCGCATTCTGGAGGCAGCCAAAGGGGTATTCGTGAAAAAGGGTATAGACGGCACCGTGATGCAGGACATTGCCGACGAAGCCGGAATCAGCCGCACAGCGCTTCATTACTACTTTCGAAGCAAAAAGAAGCTGTTCGAGGCCGTATTTGACGATCTCTTCGATCACTTTCTCCCCAGAGTGGAAGAAATTATGTCAGGCGACATGCCCTTTCAAGAAAAAATAAAATGGTTCGTTGATCATTATCTTGATTTGTTTAAGGAAAATCCCTATCTTCCCAATTTTATCATGAATGAGCTTAATAAAAATCCCGACAAGATCGTTGCACAATTCACCATGAAGGGGCTCTTATCCGATCGGATGCGGCGATGGATAGAAAAGGAAATGCGCGATCTCAATTCCGAGATTCCGGCTTCTCAGTTTGTGGCGAATTTGATCAGTCTCTGCGTCTTTCCCTTTATTGCCAAACCCCTGTTTAATGAATTTTTCATCGACGACAAGCCGGATGCCTTCGACCGATTTATCGACGAACGAAAAGTGGTGATCGTTGAGACCTTGATGGGCAGCATCAACAATGCATCCTCGCTGCAGCCCCCGCTCTATCGGGACTGATGTTGAGGCATTTTACGGTAATATACGATTCGGAGAAACGCGATGAGGAAGGAACTATTTCGAGCTGGCTTGGATGTGGGTTCCACCACGGCAAAGGTCATTATTCTTGACGGGCGGGGAACGGTTACATTTTCAGCCTATCGGCGTCACGGCGCCGACATTGCGAACACCCTCAGATCCATCATGGAAGAGGCAACGGCAGCCCTTGGCGACCATCCGATAGCGCTGACTGTTACCGGATCGGCGGGAATGGGGATCGCCGAGCGCGTCGGTGTCCCTTTCGTTCAGGAGGTTGTTGCCGCCGGTGAGGTAACGCGGCGGTACTTTCCGGAGGTGGGAACGCTTATTGACATCGGCGGAGAGGACAGCAAGATGATGTTTTTCTCCGCGGAACGGCCGCCTGATATACGCATGAACGGCAGTTGCGCCGGCGGCACCGGCGCCTTTATAGACCAGATGGCAACGCTGCTCAATCTCTCCGTCGAAGATCTCAACAGACTGGCCGGTCTGCACACCCGCATCTATCCCATTGCCTCACGATGCGGTGTATTTGCGAAAACAGATGTGCAAAATCTGGTAAGCCGTAAAATCGAACTGTCCAACATATGTGCCTCCATTCTTCATGCAGTGGCCCTCCAGAACCTCAATTCCCTTGCCCGCGGCGTGTCAATACGGCGCAAGGTGCTTTTCTGCGGTGGTCCTCTGACCTTTTTCTCCAGTCTCCGGGACTGTTTTTGCCGATCCTTGAAACTTACGCAGGATGACGTCGTCATGCCGTCCAACGGATTATTCTTTCCCGCCTGGGGTGCGGCGCTCACGGAGGAACGGGACATTCCTGCGGCAGGCCTCGGCGACTGGCAAGAGCGTATGAACATCCTCAACGCGGTGCATACCAACACTCGTCATCGGCTGCCTCCACTCTTCTCCGACGAGGCCGCATACCGGCACTGGGAACATAGCCGCCGTATTATGAGACTTGAGGAGATTCCCTTTCAGCGCGCCGAGCCGCCCTTTTTTCTCGGAATCGATTGCGGGTCCACTACCGCCAAAGTGATGGTGATCGATTCCAGGGAGCGAACGGTATTCAGCGATTATCGCCCGAACCGGGGTAACCCTGTCGACGCCGTAATGGAAGCCCTTTTCGTACTGAGAGAAAAGGCAGGGGGAGGCGCAGAACGGATGCCCATTGCTGCCGGCAAGGCGACCGGGTACGGAGAGGATCTAATCAGTGCCGCCTTTGATCTCGACCGGGGCGTGGTGGAAACCATTGCCCACTGGCGGGCGGCCATGCAGTGTGATCCGAAGGTTTCATTTATTCTCGACATAGGCGGGCAGGACATGAAAGCACTGTTTATCGGCGATCATGGAATAAAGCGCATTGAAATCAACGAAGCCTGCTCTTCGGGATGCGGCTCCTTCATCGAGGGTTTTGCCCAGTCCCTCGGTTTGACGGCGGATACCTTCGCCCGGAGGGCCTGTAAATCCCGGGCGCCCTGCGACCTCGGGACACGATGCACCGTTTTTATGAATTCCCGCATCAAGCAGGCACAGCGCGAGAATGCTTCGATAGAGGATATCGCGGCGGGTCTCGCCTATTCGGTGATCAAAAACACCCTCAACAAGGTCCTGAAACTGCGGGACACATCGGAGCTGGGCGGCCATATTCTTGTGCAGGGGGGAACCTTTCGGAACCCGGCAGTACTGAGAGCCTTTGAAATGCTTTCCGGTTCTTCCATTGCCTCTTCGGACAAGCCGGAAATGATGGGCGCCTTCGGTGCGGCCTTACTGGCAAAAGAGGCCTATGATGCCGGTCAGCAAGCGGTCCGCCCGTTTCACCTGGACACCCTGGAAGAATCAACCCGCTATCGCACCCGGGAAATTGAATGCCGCGGGTGTCCCAATCAATGCAGTGTAACCGTTTTTTCATTCAGCGGCGGAGGGCGATTTTTTACCGGAAACAAGTGTGAACGCCATTTCGGCAATCGCGGCGGCAGTGCCGCAAGGGGAACCAATTTCTTTGCCGCCCGCAGGGAGCTGCTTTTTGAAAATCTCACGCCGCCTGTGGCGCCCGTTGCCGCTACGACTATAGGTATTCCCCGCATCCTGGGGATGTATGAAGATTTCCCGTTCTGGAGCACCCTTCTGACCGAGTGCGGTTTTCATGTCGTGCTGTCGGAAGAGTCGAGCCAGGAGATTTACGAAAAGGGCCTCGGATCGATAATGGCCGATAACATCTGTTTTCCCGCAAAGCTGGCTCACGGCCATATAATGGATCTCCGTGAAAAAGGGGTGGACCGCATCCTCTATCCGTTGACGATTCATGAGATCAAAGAAGAGGCAGACGCGGCGAACAGCTACAACTGTCCCATCGTGGGAAGCTATGCCGAAGTGCTGAAGGGCGCCATGGGAGAAAGGGAAGAACAGCCGATTCCTTTTGACGCGCCGACAATATCGTTCCGTGATGAAAGGTTGCTCAAGAAGGCCTGTTTCAGGTATTTGAAATCCCTTAATGTGTCCCGCCGGCGTTTCGAGAATGCCTTTGTACGGGCACTGGCGGCACAGGGCCGTTTTCGCGCATCTCTGGAAAACCGGGGTCGCATGGTGCTTGACGAGGCGCGCAGACAGGGGCGGACCGTGATCGTGCTTGCCGGCAGACCCTACCACGCCGATCCGCTCATCGAGCACCACACATCGGAAATTCTGGCTGACCTGGGCGCCGATGTACTCCCCTGCGACGCAGTCTCCAGCCTCTGCGAAAAAAGTGTGAGAGAACTGCACACCATTCCTCAATGGACCTTCCCCAACCGGATTCTTAAGGCGGCGCAATGGGTGGCCGATCAATCGGCGCAGAATATTCAGTATGTCATGCTGAATTCTTTCGGCTGCGGTCCCGATGCCTTCGTGATGGATGAGATTCGCGACATACTGGCCGCGGCAGGAAAACCCTTTACGGTCATCAAAATCGACGAAATATCCAGCACCGGCTCTGCCCGTCTTCGCCTGCGATCGCTGATGGAAACCCTTGCAGTGCAACCCTCTCGCCGCGCCGCGCCCTCTCGCCACCGTGCCAAAGCTCCTCCCTATCTGCCGGAAGATCGGACAAAACAGATCATCGCTCCCTATTTTGCCGACTGCTATTCTCCCTTCTTTTCGCCCCTCTTCCGCCTCCTCGGCTACAATCTGATAATTCTCCCCCCTTCGGACAAGGAATCCGTGGAGTACGGATTGCAGTACGCCAACAATGAAATATGCTATCCCGCCACCGTCGTGATCGGCGATTTTATAAAGGCCTTTAAATCCGGTCGGTTCGATCCCCGGAAGACCGTTGTCGGCATGTCTCAGACGGGCGGACAGTGCAGGGCCACCAACTATGTGTCGCTCATTAAAAAGGCGCTCATCGGTGCAGGATATCCCGAGGTATCTGTAGTGGCGGCGGCCCAGGGGAGCGATTTGATCAACGAGCAGCCCGGCTTCGAACTTGCATTCAGTCGGATCATAAAACCGGCCTTTACCAGCCTTCTGTATGCGGACGCCATCGCACGCATGTATTACAAGACGGTGGTGCGCGAAGGGACGCCCGGATCTGCCGGGGCCGTGCGGGACCACTATCTTGACATGGGTCGTCACTGTGCCGAAAGGGATGATGCAAAGGGACTCATAGACAGTCTCAGGAAGGCTGTCGCATCCTTTAACGACATAGTCAGTGAGAATGCAAGTCTACCCAGAATCGGCATCGTGGGTGAAATTTTCCTGAAATACAACCGCTTCAGCCAGATGAACGTGGTTGACTGGATAATCGCACAAAAGGTGGAAGTGTCGGTTCCCTCGCTTACGGACTTTGTAATGCAGTTTTTTGTCAACGTGAAGGACAACCGGCGCAGTTATCTGGAGCCTCGAAGTGTGGTGTCAAAACTGTTTGAGGTGTTTCTGGAATATCAGGCAGGGCTCTGGATAGACCGGTTTGAAAGGGTGCTCAGGGGCTTTCGCTGTTATGAACCTCCTGCGGGCATCTATCAGAAAGCCCGCATGGCGTCTGAGATTGTGAGCCTGTCGAACCAGTTTGGCGAGGGATGGCTGATTCCGGCCGAGATCGCCTGCTTCGCCCGGGAGGGAATCTGGGACGTCGTCTGCCTTCAGCCCTTCGGCTGCATCGCCAATCAAGTAGTTGCCAAGGGGATCGAAAACCGCATCCTTCGGTTCTATCCCATGATGAATATGCTCTTTCTCGATTTCGATGCCGGCGCAAGCGAAGTCAATATCCTCAATCGCCTGCATTTTATGATCGAACACGCCCGGCATCACCATCGCACAGGATTAAAGAAATATGCCTGACCGCTTTTTCGCCCACGGTGCGTGCGGAAAAAGGTTCGACCATCCCGGGGCGGACAACATTATGGTTCCCTCTCCCCTTCCCCCGCAGGTGGTTTCGCACTGTAGACCCCTCTCATCGGCGGCGATGGACGATGCTTTATAAAGCACAAGAGACCGAGCAAGGCGATGAAGAGAACGGCAAGCAGATAAAACACATGGTTGTAGGCGAGGATGGTTGCCTGTTTCATAACGATGTGCTCCATCATTTTCAATGTCATTGTGTCTATATCGCCCGGACTGACACCGCGGGCAGTCAATATTGAAGAGATTGTGTGCATCTTTTCCGCCGTGGCGTCACTGAACGCGGTGATCTGTTCCATCAGCAGCGCCCGGCTCCAGGTTACTCTGCGGGTCAGTATGGTGGCGACCACGGCAATGCCCATGCTGCCGAACACCTGGGATACGACATTGAAGAGTCCTGACGCATCAGTCATAAAGCGATTTTCAATGCTCGACAAAGCGGCCGTAATCAAGGAGACGAATATCAGGCCAAATCCCATTCCCTGAAGCACCTGGGGGATGAAAAATTCCCAGTAGCCCGTATTGAGAGAAAGTCCCGACAGCTGATAAAATGAAAGAGCGTTTATAAGAGATCCTGCTCCAATGAGAAATTTCGGTCCTGTACGATTGTACAGTCGTCCCCCCAGGGGCATAGCAAGCATCATGGCAATGCTTCTCGGTAAAAGAGCCAATCCTGAATCGAGTACGGGATATCCGAGCAGCTGCTGCAGGAAGAGGGGAAAGAGGAATAAACTGCCCATCAGGGCCAGATGGAGAAACCCGGTGAAGATGCAGGCCGAAAGAAAATTGAAATCTTTCAAAATCCGAAGGTTCACGGCGGGCTTCTCGGTGGTCAACTCCCGATAGGCGAACATGAGAAGAGCTGCCGCGGCTATTACCGCAAGCATGACGATCAGATTTGATTCAAACCAGTCCCTGTTGTTACCCTTTGCCAATATGACCTGGATGGCGCCCAGGCCGACAGCCATAAAAAAGAGTCCGGCCAGATCAAGGGTTCCCCCTTTTTCCCGGATCAGATAGGGCGGATCTTCGATAAATTTTAGAATGAGCAGTGCATTGAGAATACCCAAAGGCCATTTGATATAAAAAATCCACCGCCAGGAATAGAGGTCGGTAAGCCACCCTCCCACGGTAGGTCCGATGGCGGGACCAAGGATAACGCCGAACCCGTAAATACCCATGGCGGTTCCCTGCTCTTCGGGAGGAAAGGTTTCTCTAAGTATGGCCAGCGAAACCACGATCAGCGTACCGCTTCCGATGCCCTGAATAACTCTGAAGAAGATTATCGACTGCAGGTCCCAGGCAAAACCGCAAAGCGTGGAAAAAAAGGTAAAAAGCAGCGTCGAAAAAAGATAGAATCGCTTTCGTCCGAATCGCGAACTCAGGAAGGCAATCATGGGCATGAGGATGACACTGGAAAGGATGTAGCCCGTCGAAACCCAGGTGATTTCTTCAACGGAGGCGCCCAGGCTTCCGCGCATCTGAGGCAGTGCCACATTTACAATGCTGATATCCAGGGCGGCCATGATCGCGCCACTCATGACGGTGACCGCGATCAGCCACTTGTGACGTGCCGGCGTCTTAGTCACGAGCCTTCTGCTTTGCGGATGAAGCCGCGCCTGAAGGGTCGCTCACGTCCACCGTGGCGACAACTGAAAGCCCCGGCCAGAGCATATGGCTTGAGTCGCCCTCTTTCTCTATAAGGATTTTAACGGGAACGCGCTGGACGACTTTAATGAAATTGCCTGTGGCGTTCTCAGGAGGGAGCAGGCTGAATACCGATCCGGTGCCGTGCTGGATGCTTTCGATGCGGCCTTTAATCTTCATGTGGGGATAGGCATCAACCTCTATCTCAACGGGCTGTCCCACCACCATCTTTTTTATTTGAGTTTCCTTAAAATTTGCGATGACCCATATATCTTCCTTGACAAGGGCGAGAAGTGACTGGCCTGCCTGCACATATTTTCCTACCTCAACGTTTTTTTTCGCCACCCGTCCCGATACCGGCGCCTTCACTGCGGTCCTCTGTACGTTCAACCGGGCTAAATGCTGCGATGTTTCGGCTTCTTTTATTCGGAACGTCTGTGTCTGCAACCGCGCCTTCAGCACCTTGATGGCCGCCTCCGCTTCGGCCACTTCGGCTGCGGACGCTTCAGTGCGCGCATGAACGATCTTCCATTGAGACTGTACATTGTCATAATGGCTCTGCGAAACCGCCTTCTGCCGCACCAGTGCCTCGTATCGTTTTTTTTCCCTGTTTGCCAGAAATTCTTCTGCGCGGGCGACTTTCTCGTTGGCCCGCACCCGCTGGAGCACCTTTTCCTTCTCTACGATCAGGCTTTTCAATTCGCTTTTTTCCGCTTTCAAGCGCGACACGGCATCGGTCTTTTCTTTGAGTGCCTTGAGGTAATCGTCCTGAAAAATCTCAACCAGAGGGTCGTCAGCGGAGACGTATTCGTTATCTTCCACATGCACCTTTACCACCCGTCCCTTTATTTCAGAAGAAACGGGCACGATAATGCCGGTAATCTGCGCATTGTCAGTGCTTTCATGAGAGAAGGCATCAAGAAGCCAATTAACGGCGTAGCTGCCCCCAGCCAGAATTACTATGATGACCAGTGCTCTATAGATCCAATTTCTCATGTGCTAGATATACGGACAGCTCTTATCCGATGTCAAGGAAAAACCTTAAAAGACGCCCGCCGTTGACTGAAGGTTTTAATCCATACAGAGGCACCAAAAAAGATTACTGCGATCCGGGAGCAATCCCTTCCCCCGCCATTCCCTCCCCAAGGAGTAATATACCTTCTGCCTAACTGATTCATTTTCTCCCGCCGAGAGGCAGAGAGAATTTTTTTATTTCCTCATAATGCCGACCCGTCGGCATAGTGGAGCTATTTACAGGGCCATAATAAATACTCCACTAAAACAGGTCATCCTGGTTTACCCATTCCGGCATATAGTGATAATAGTCGGGCGAGTGCGCTGCCTGAAGGCCCGAAAGGGTGATCCTCGCCAGTTCGATGCCGCGCTTCGTTCGGTAGAGTCCGGCTTGGCCCTTCGTCTCCAGGCTTTCCAGGCAGGCGATCAGGTCGGCGTGAGTGATCTCAAGCCACTCTCTGATGTCGCCCATAGTCATATGCAGGCCGGGATTGACCAGGTAATTTTCTGCCAGGATGTTCAGCACGTCCGTCTCGCCCGCAGCGGGTATCTTGGCCGTGGCCTTCCCAACAGGCAGGGGTACGCGCAGCTCCGGATCGACGATGCGCTGGGGAACTTTCAGATCCTCCTTCATTTTCCTTGTCCCCTGGCGGTAGATGAGGAGCTTGAGCACTTCCGAGGTGCCCGCTGCTATCTGCGTCAGCTTGGCATCCTGCATGATCCGTTGAATGGGATAGATCTTCAGCGTGCCGTTTCCTCCCATGCACTGAATGGCCTCAACGGCCATTTCCATGAGTGAATCGGCGGCGAAGAGTTTGGAAACCGCCGCTTCGATAGGGACTTCCCGTCCGAGATCGGCGCAGTAGGATGCATAATACATGACCAGCCTGCTCAGTGATAGGTTTGAAATCATGTCCGACAGTTTGAACTGGTTGGTCGCAATATCTCCGGTGGGGCGACCGAATTGAAGACGTCGCTCGAGGTGGTGGTGTGTGTACCGTAGGCACTCACGCATCAAGCCGATAATGGGCGCGGCGTTGAGAATGCGTTCGACATTGAGGCCGCCCATCATGATCTTCCATCCGTCGCCCTCTTCACCCAGACGATTGAAGGCGGGAATCCGTGCGTCATCGAAGGCCAGGTTGCCGTTATAATTGCCCTGCATCCCGATCATATCGTTGATCTTTTCCACGTGGAATCCGGGGGCGCCCTTCTCGACCACAAAAGCGCTGAGATGACGGTAGGCCGCCCTGTCCTCCGGCCTGTCGCTTGTCCGGAAATAACAGAGATAACAGTCCGCGGCAGCGGCGGTGGTTTGAAAACGTTTTTTTCCATTGATAATGTAGCTGTCGCCCTCCCGCACGGCCGTCGATTCGATGGAGGCGATGTCGGAACCGGCATAGGGTTCGGTCATGACAATGCATCCGAGCAGCTCGCCCCGGGCCATCGGCGGCAGCCATTTCTCCTTCTGCGCATCATTCCCGTTATGAAGGAGCTGTGTGGCGCTTCCGAACATGGTGGTGCCCAGCGGACCGACCACTGCCGCACGGGCGGCTTCTTCATTAAGAATCGCCGCGCCAGTGACGCCCCATTCTTCGAAGTGACCGCCGTATTGTTTGGGAACCAGGGCCCCGAACCAGCCCTCGCCCGCCATCAGTTTCATGGCCTCGCGGCTGAATGTGTTATTCAGGGTGCTGCGCGTGCCTATCGGCATGAGCACTTCATCAACAAACCTCTTCGCCTCTTCTGCCAGTGCGACCTGTGCATCGGTCCACCAGGGATACGTTTCCATGCATATGCTCCTTTTTGTTAAAAATAACTCTCACCACATGCGGGCGTTCCTTACGTTTCTCTTGCCCTGTGCGGTGATTCAAACGATCAGTCCTTTAAAAACTGCCATTCACGCACTATATGTTCCGCGTCCGATATCACAGTATTGATAAAATCCTTTACGCTGAGTATCCGATTAATTCCCGTCACCGCGAAGGAAGCGGCATGACTCCAGTCGATATCCTTTGGTTCAGGACGTGCCGCGGCGTCGCGGTTGAAAGGCGCCGGCGTCAGCACACGGGTACGGAACTCTGCCTCATCCAATCTGAGTTGCAGCATTTTTTCTTTATATTCCGGAGCGATAGGGCATTCCTTCGTGGTCATGAGGGCACTTCCCATGGTCACCCCTTCGGCCCCGAGTGCCAGTGCGCCAAGAAAACTGTGAGCGTCACCGATGCCGCCCGCGGCGATTACCGGCACGGAAAGCGCCCGCACGCCCCAGAGGATGGTGGTCATGGTGGGCAACTGTGCGGGATTTTTGATGCCCGCACCTTCCACCCCCACCAGGATTATGGCATCTGCCCCCACTTCCTGGGCGTGGATCGCGTCTTTTACCCGGGCTGACTTATGAATCCAGGGCAATCCCGATTCCTTGATGCGCGGCGCCAGGGCATCCGGCTTATATACCGAAGTTTCTATGGGAACGCCTTCTGCGATGCACACCTCCAGCATCTCCTCTATCCGGGGACAGAGACCGATGCTCAGGTTTACGCCGAATGACCCCTTTGTGGCATCCTTGCATTGCCGAATATCGTCGAGGAGGGTATCCGGCGTTCTGCATATCGATGCGGTAATCGTCCCATGGGCGCCCGCCTCCGCCACGGCGGCGGCAAAGGACCATGTGCCGATCATTTCGGTGGCACCCTGCAAAATCGGATATCGGCATCCCAGCAATTCAGTGATTTTTGTTTTCCATTTCATTCGTGAGGTTCCTTCCTTGCTTTTATAATTCCAGCCTTGTATCAAATCCTGCCGTCTGACGCAAATCGCTTTCGATACACCGGACGCATGTGCCGGACAATGAAGAATGCATCCCTTTGCTTTGTGAAGTCACAGGAAACAGTCATATACCTGTGGAAATGGCTTCTGTCTAAAACTTGGTAGGCCAGCAGGCCAGTCTGTGCTCGCTTATTCCTTTCGTTTTTGAAAGATCCTGTGTTTGCTGGAGCATCTTAATGATGTGGCTGCGCGTTTCCTGCGGATCGATCACATCATGAATGAAATGAAGACCGGCGGCCCCGTAAGGGTCGGTCCCCTCTGCCATTTTTGCCACCCGTTCCGCCTGTTCCTCCGGCGTCTTTGCGGGCGTGGCGCCGAAGACCACGTTTGCCCCTATGACGGGGTCGACAAAACTGATTTCGGCTGAGGGCCAGGCGACTATGGAATCGGCGCCTGCGCCGGAACCGCACATATTCCAGTAGGCCTGACCGTACGCCTTTCTCACGATCACTGTGATTTTGGGGACCGTAACAAGGGCCAGAGCGTTCATGAAATTCATTACGTGGGCGCCTACCCGCTTCCTCTCCGCCTCGCGTCCCACCAGAAATCCAGGAATGTCTTCCATGAAAACAAGAGGAATATTGAAGGAATCGCAAAGACAGAGGAAGCTCATGACTTTTTCGATGCCGTCCGTATCCATGGCGCCGGAGTTAAAGCGGGGCTGATTCGCCACGATACCGACCACCTTGCCGTCGATGCGGGCGAGCGATGTAATGACCGTTTGGCCGAAGAGCGGTTTGATGGGAAAGAGGCTGTCCTTGTCGACAATGCATTTCAGGATCTGGTTCATGTCGTAGGTGCGGTTTCGTTTTTCCGGCAGCAGATCGAAAATGTGGGGCATGTCGGCGCCGGAACCTTCCGGCACGGGCGCCCGCGGGGGGGGGTGCTCCGTTGTGCGAGGGCATGTAGCTCAGATATGTGCGAATGATTTCCATGCATTCGTCTTCGTTTTCCGCCACGCGGTCGGCCATGCCGGTAACCCGGGCATGCAGCTCCCATCCCCCCAGCTCCTCGTCGGTGATTTGTTCACCCAGGGCAAGGGACACGATTCGGGGACCCGATACGCCTATGGCCGCCCCTTTGACCATGACCACAAGATCGGCAAGGCAGGCCATCCAGGTCGGCTCTCCGTAACATCTGCCAAGCGCGGCCATAACCATAGGTGTTTTCCGTACCCTGCTCATATGTTCAAGATAGGTGCTTCTGCCGCCGCCGCCGTACGATGCCAGACCGCTCGATCCCATAATGTCGGGCATGCGGGCGCCGCCGGCCTCGCCGAGATAGATTATGGGGAAGCCGTGCCGCGTGGCTGTGGTCCTGACATCGCCTTCTTTTCGTGCTGCAATGCGGCTTGAAGTCGCGCCCAGGACGGTAAAGTCTGCAGCAATTAATCCCACGGGCCGTCCGTCAATCATACCATAGCCGCTTACCTTGCTGTCGGCGGGGCTTCTGTCTTGCATCCCCGGCATATCGGAGTGGTTCAGCATTCCGACTTCGGAAAAAGAACCGGCGTCGAGAAGCTTGTCGATCCGTTCCCGGGCGGTATATTTCCCCTCGGCGTGCTGCTTGGCGATCTTTTTTTCTCCTCCCATCAGCAGCGCTTTCTCCTTGCGGCGCTTCAGTTCTTCCATCTGTTGTTCAAAGGGCATCGTCGATATCTCCTTTATCTACACTCGATGTTCAAAAAGTTTGCAATTTAAAACTTCGTAGGCCAGTTGGCCAGTTTATGTGCGCCGATTCCCCCTGTTTTCGAGAAATCCTGTGTCTGGTGAAGTAGGCGGATTATGTGATTCCGGGTTTCCCGCGGATCGATTACGTCGTGGAAAAAATGAAGACCGGCGGCCCCGTAAGGATCGGTTCCTTCCGCCATTTTTGCCACCCGTTCCGCCTGTTCCTCCGGTGTGTGTGCCGGTGTGGCGCCGAAGACTACATTAGCCGCAATGACGGGATCGACGAAACTGATTTCCGCCGTAGGCCAGGCGACGATCGAATCGGCGCCGCTTCCGCCGCCGCACATATTGTGATAGGCCATGCCGTAGGCCTTTCTCACTATTACGGTAATTTTAGGTACGGTCAGGAGTCCCATGGCGTTCATGAAATTCATTACGTGGGCGCCTACTCGTTTCCGCTCCGCCTCGCGTCCCACCAGAAATCCGGGTATGTCTTCCATGAAAATTAATGGAATGTTGAAGGAATCGCAAAGACAGAGAAAGCTTATGACCTTTTCGATGCCGTCGGTGTCCATGGCGCCGGCGTTGAAACGGGGTTGATTCGCCACGATACCGACCACCTTGCCGTCGATGCGTGCGAGCGATGTAATGACCGTTTGTCCGAAAAGCGGTTTGATAGAGAAAAGACTGTCCTTGTCGACAATGCATTTCAGGATTTGGTTCATATCGTAGGTACGGTTTCGCGTTTCCGGCAACAGATCGAGAATATGGGGCATCTTATCGCCGGAGCCTTCCGGTACGGGTGCCCGCGGGGGTAGTTCTCCGTTATGGGAAGGCATATAGTTTAGAAACTCTTTAATAATATTGACGCATTCGTCTTCATCTTCCGCCACCCGATCTGCCATGCCGGTGACCCGTGCGTGCAGTTCCCAGCCCCCCAGCTCCTCATCGGATATATTTTCTCCCAGTGCAATCGATACAATCCGCGGACCCGAGACCCCCATGGCCGTTCCCTTGACCATCACGACAAAATCAGCGAGGCAGGCCTTCCAGGTCGGCGCACCGTAGCACTTTCCCAGTACGGCTGCGACCATAGGCGTTTCCCGCACACGGCTCATGCTTTCTATAAAGGTGTCTCTGCCCCCGCCTCCAAAGGACGCGAGCCCGGCTGCTCCCATAATATCGGGCATGCGGGCGCCCCCTGCTTCTCCCAGATAAAGAAGGGGCATGCCATGCCGTATGGTCGTTGCCCGTATGTCCTTTTCCTTCCGTGCCGCAATGCGGCTGGAAGTTGCGCCAAGGACGGTAAAATCTGCAGAAATTATTCCTACAGGCCTGCCGTTAATCGTGCCGTATCCGCCCACCTTGCTGTCGGCGGGGCTTTTGTCTTCCATTCCCGTTATGTCGGAGTGGTTCAGCATTCCGACTTCGGAAAAAGAACCGGCATCGAGAAGCTTGTCGATCCGTTCCCGTGCGGTGTATTTCCCCTTGGCGTGCTGTTTTGCGATCTTTTCTTCTCCGCCCATCTTCAGGGCCTTTTCTTTACGCCGTTTTAGTTCTTCCATCTGTTGTTCAAAAGGCATCGCTGAAAAAATTTCCTCCTTCAATAACTGCGTATATTTTGCTAGGGCATAATTCCGTGTCGCGAGGTAGGTTGCGCGGGAACACTCCGGCGGTGCATGGCCAGCTCCAGAGCCCGGATAATGCGAGGCCTCGTTTCGCGCGGATCGATTACATCGTCCACGTTGAAGTCGGCCGCCGCCCCATAGGGCCCGCCGATCGAGGCGAACTGCTCCATCAATTCCTTGATCTTGACTTCAGGATCCGGTGCGGCTTCGATTTCCTTCTTGTAGGCCGCCAGGATTCCTCCGCCCGCCGGAATGGCGCCGAAGTCAGCCGTCGGCCAGGCAAAGACAGCGGTCTGGCCGGCCTCATAGCCGCCCATGGCAGAGCCTCCATAGCCGAAGGCCCGTTTAATGACCACCGTAATGATCGGCACATCGGCGAAGGCGAGGGAATAGGCGCAGGCAAGCCCCGCCCGCAACGTTCCCTGCCGTTCCGCCTGGCTGCCCGTCATGACGCCGGGAACGTCGGTAAGGAAAATGATCGGAATGTGATAGGCGCCGCAGAGATCGGCGAAATGACGGTATTTGGCCGCCGCTTTTGCGTCGATTGCCCCCGACAGTATCTTTGGCTGGTTGGCGATGATGCCTACCGTATGTCCGCCCATGCGCGCCAGTGTCGTGATCAGGCTGGGCGCGAAAAGGGGCTTGATTTCGAAAACGGCGCCCTTATCCACGATACAGCGGATGATGCGCTTCATATCGTAGGGTTTGTTTTTCCCTACCGGTACTATATCCAGGAGTTCCTCCTCCATGCGATCCGCGGGATCGCCCGTGTCCACATGGGGCGGGTACTCATAGGCGTTGAGCGGCATGTAGGACAGATATTCCTTGGCCATGGCAATAGCCGCTTCGTCCGAAGCCGCTTCGTTGTCGCCCAGCCCGGATACCCGGCAATGGATCTTCGACCCCCCGAGATCTTCCTTGGACACGACCTCGCCGATTGCCGAATACACCACCGGGGGACCGCCGGCGAACAGTTCCCCGTGTCCCTTCACCATAATGATGAACTCTATCAGGCTTACCTGCAGCGACGAATCGCCCGAACAGGGACCCATGGCGATGGCCACCTGGGGAACGATGCCGGAAAGCCTTGCGATTTCGAGAAAATGACTCACGTGGGGAAGCCCCATGTTGATCGTTTCCTCCGATCGTGCGCCGGCGCCATCCATCATCCACACGATAGGCACCTTTGTGCTTTTTGCGAGCTGTACGGTACGCCAGTTTTTGAGCCAGTGGGTTCTGCCTACGGAACCGCCCAGAACGGTGAAATCCTCGGCAATGCCGCAGGCCATCCTGCCGTTGATCTTGCCATAGCCGACAAGCACCGCATCGGCGGGCGTCTTTTTATTTTCCCTTTTAAGGCGTTCGCTGGCAGACATGGCGAGCAAGCCGTATTCAGTAAACGTCCCTTTGTCAAAGAGCAGGTCCAATCGCTCCCGGGCAGTGAGCTTTTCCTGGTCATGCTGGCGCCTTATCTTTTCGGGACCCCCCATTTCCAGGGCTGTGTCACGCCGTCGTGTCAACTCATCGATCTTTTCTTGCCAATCCATTGTAAGTACCTCTATCTGTTATCATTTCAGCTCGTTCAGGATCATCTCCTTCAGCTTGTATTTTTCCACCTTGTTTGTCGGTGTTCTGGGTAAGGCATCGATAAACCTTATATGCTTCGGCCACATGAATTTAGGCATTTCCTTTGCGAGCCATTCCCGCAATTCAATCTCTGTAAGCGCCGAACCCTCTTCCCGCGTAACATAGGCGACGACATCGTCTTCTTCGCCGTCGGCCGCAGGAATCGGAAAGGCCGCGCATACCTGTACGGTGGGATGGCTGTTGATAATGTCTTCGATTTGATAGGAAGAGATGTTTTCCCCCCGAGTCCGTATGAATCCGCCCATCCTGTCTACAAAATAGTAAATGTCGTTCTCGTCCTTGTAACAGGCGTCGCCCGTGTGAAACCATAGATTTCGAAATACCTTGACGGTAGCCTCCGGCTTGTTGAAATAGCCGTCCAGCATCGAGAAGGGCAGTCTGCTTCTAAACGCCAGCTGACCGTATTGACCCGGCCCCAGTTCTTCGTCGTGCTCGTTCAACACTGCCGGTTCAATAATAACCGAGCGTCCCATCAGGCCCTTTTTCACTTCGTCATTCCCTGAGAAAATCGGGTAACCCCATTGCCGGAATAGATCGAGAATATATGCTCTGGAATGTCCTTTATACAGTTCCGGAGGCGTTCCTTCCCCCGGCTCGAGTTCATCGAAAAGGCCGACGAACCCGTTGCCCGCTTCCGTCTGGCCATAGCCGCCGGTGATATAATCAATGCAGAATCTCTTCGCCACCTTGTTATGATACTGGGGAAGAGGCTGCATGTGCACCATTTTTAGAGAATTTAAGTGGTCTCTGGGGGATTCTTGCGCATTCATCAACCAGGGCACCATTACGTCCAGAAGGGTCGTCATGCTTGCCCCGCTCACCTTGATTCGTTCCCAAAAGTCTTTGGGACTGAACTTGTCCCACATGGCGATGTTGCTTCCTGCCCAGACTACACGGACAAAATTGCTGATGGCCCCTCCCACATGATACATGGGCAGATCATTATAGAAGACATCATCTTCATGGATAAACCGCCGTGAGTTGAGGGTATACTGGGCCATCCAGCGGTGTGACTGCATGACCCCCTTGGCCGGTCCCGTTGTCCCCGAGGTATAAATAATGTTTGCCATATCCCAGTAATTGATTTCGGTGCACAGATCCGCTGTATCGCCCTTCAGCAGCTCTTCGTAAGCCACCTGTTCAAATTTATTGTCCAGCGTCATCCAGGCGGTTTCGGCGCTGTAATCATGCTCGTTGTGTGTGGGTTTTCGCAAAATCACCGTCATTGGGTGAAGGTCGGCAGCGACCTCATTGAAAAGGGGCAGCATGGATTGTTCGGTGATCAGGAGTTTCGGTGCCGTATCGTTGATTTGATATGACAGGAGCCTCCCCTTGTAATTGAAGTTGATGGGGCTGAACACGGCCCCGATCTTCCAGATACCGAACATGACCGACACGGTGACAAGGGGATTGAAAAGATAGAGGGAAACCCTGTCGCCTTTCCCCACACCCATCGATTGCAGAGCATGGGCGATTCTGTTGGTCAATTGATTAAAGTCCGCATAGGTAAGGTATTGATTTTCTTCGCCGTAATAGAGAAACTTCTTTTCCGCCTTTGACTTTGCATGCTCATAGAGCCGGTAGACTACACTGGGTCCGTCCTGCTCAAACTCCTTCTTCAATTCTTCCAGATCCATTGTGTGCTCCTTTGGAACTGCATATTTTTCCCCTCCCCTTTGTGCCGTTATGTGCGGGGAGAGGAAAAGAGACCTGTTTCACTTCACTTAATCCAGGACTCCGGGAGGAACATACTGCTTTGTCACTAGAACAGCCTTGCCGTTTTTTACCGTCTGCAGTGTGACAGGCATTAGTATCTGCCTCTTGATTCCGAAGATTTCCGTGCCACCCCAGCTGCGGTTACCCAAGGCGCCTTTCCATTTCAGCCCTTCGATGACGTTGGCGAGGACTAAAGGATCAAAGCTCTGGGCTTTCTCTATTGCCATTGTCAGGAGGGTGAAAAGTTCGCTGTGGGTGTAATAATTCGCATCCCACTCTTGCGGCGGGTATTTTGTCAGGAACTTCTGATAGAGTTCTCTTGCGATGTCAGTCTTGGGCTCGGCTTCCGCAATGCCGAGAAAGGCGTCCTCGGCAAGGGGGCCAGCTATTTTAACGACCTGTTGTGGATTCGGTTCCCATATGAGATACATTGTTCCCTTATAGCCGAGTTCCCTGGCCTGTTTGAGAACGAGTGCCTGGCTGGTGGGGTCCGTCATGCCGGTCTCGATCATGTCCGGTTTTTTGGCGATAATCCGCGTGAGCAGGGAAGTGAAATCCTTTGTGCCACGCTCGAAAAATTCACTTGCAATAATTTCAAGGCCTCCGACCTTGCCGACCATATACCGAGAGGCTTCATCGTTGCTGTGTCCGGTTGCATCGTCAGGGTTCAGAGAGGCAATCGTCTTGACGCCCTGCTGTTCTTTCATATATTTCAGCCCTACCGCATAGGAGGCTTCAATGCCGGGATTGTGTCTGAACACCAGGGGATTGTCGGGATTCGTGACGGATTTGCCGCCTGCGGTATCATTCAGCGACAATATATTGTTCTGTTTCAATGTCGGAATCCAGGCGAAGGTGGGGCTGCCCCCCATGATGGACACTAATTGTACCTTGTCCGAAAAGATCGCCTTGTTCGCGGCCTTGACGGCTTCAGCGGGAACATATTTGTGGTCATAGATAAAAGTAAAGGTCTTCCATTTATAGATTTCGCCTCCCACCTTGAAGCCGCCCTTATCATTTATCATTTCCGCATTCATAGACATCGCTCTTGAATATCGGCCTAATCCACTGACGTAGTCAGTGGTGGGGTGTGGGGGCGGAGGCCCCACACCTTTAGCGAATCAACATTGTTGATGAGCAAAGGGTTTTCGTTGTAACCTGTGGAGCGGAGGAAGTTGATATGGAAGGTTACAACAGATCGTCCCATGCGAAATATCGTTGTGAGTATCACATTGTTTGGGTTCCGAAATATCGGTACCATATATTGGTCAAGGATATCAAGCCTCGACTAAAGGAAATTCTCACGAAGTTATGCGAATGGCTGGACATCAAGATTATAGAAGGTGCGATATGCTCGGATCATGTGCATCTGTATTTGTCGGTTCCGCCGAAACATTCTCCATCGTATGTGATGAAGATGCTGAAAGGTAAGAGTGCGGAGTATTTGCGCAATGAGTATCCGGAATTGAGCAAGCGATATTGGGGGATGCATATATGGGCGCGGGGCTACTTTGTCAGCACAGTGGGGATCGACAGTACCGTGATACGAAATTATGTGAGAGAGCAGTCAGAGGAACAGATTCGAGAAGAACAGCTTAGGTTGTGGAAGGACGACAGCGAATGACATTGTCAGGAGTTGTCGTCTTTGAGAAAACCACCGACAAAGTCGGTGGTAGTTTACGTGTGCCTGGCATGGCGCATTAGCCGAGCTTCTGGCATGTAAAGAAAATGCCGGAGCAGCAGGGATAGACGGGATGACGGTAGAGACGTTCGAGCAAAACGAGGAGGCGCTGCTTAAAGCCATCCACGAGAAGCTCAAGAGCGGCGCCTACCGTTTCCGACCAAGCCGACGGGTACTGATACCGAAGGAAGGAACCTCGAAGATGCGGAAGCTGGGGATACCGTCAGTGATGGATCGCATAGTCGGTCAGAGCATGAATCTGGTGTTCGAAGAGATATTAGATCCTGATTTTACTGCATCCAGCTTTGGTTTTCGGAGAGGGAAAAGCCAACACCAGGCCATTGGACAGGTTCGGAAGTATGCAAAGCAGGGATACGAGAGGTGTGCATCCATAGATTTGCGGAGCTTCTTTGACGAAATTCCCCATGAAGTGATTCTGAAACTCATTCGAAGAAAGATAGCCGATGAGAAGCTGGTAACGCTGATTGCAAGAGCGTTAAAAGCAGGATTCATGGATAAGGGGATATTTGAGAAAACGACGAAGGGATGTCCCCAGAGATCGCCGCTGTCACCGATGCTGTCGAACATTGTCTTAAACGAACTGGATCATGAACTTGAGAGAAGGGGGCTGAGATATTGCCGATGGGCAGATGACTTTCTGATTATGGTAAAATCGGTAAGAGGTGCAGGGCGAGTGATGGAAGGAACGATCCGTTATCTTGAAAATGAACTCAAACTTCCCGTCAACCAGGAGAAGAGCGAGGCCGCAAAGGTAAAGGACGTAGCCTTTTTTGGTTTCCAGATACTCAGGGGAAAGATCCGGATCAGCGGAAAGGCAATAAAGAAGTTCAAAGCCAAAGTGCGGGAACTGACCAGAAGAAACAACCTGTTGTCGATGCATCAAGAGATCCAAAGCCTTAACGAGTACCTGCGGGGATGGGTGGCGTATTTTCGAGTTCAGGAATTTAAGAAGATATTCAGCGATCTTGATACCTGGATACGGAACCGACTCCGTTCCATGCAATTGAAAAAGTGGAAGAAGCCGAAGCGATTCCAGAGCATGATGATCCGATCTTGATACAAACCCCAGGAAGCTCATAGAGTATGGGTCAAAATGAACAAGTGGCAATCGGTGAGCCGCAGAGAGGTCAACGTTGTGATGAATCTTCAGTGGTTCAGAAGGCAGGGTCTTTTCCATTTCCATGATTTCACAAAACGGACTTGTGAATTTAACTTCAGTTACTAATCGAAGAGCGGCTTACCTGGCCGGTACGAGCCGTTCTGTTGGGAGGGGGTGGCTGCAAGGCCACTTCCTCCCAGATTTGGGGATACCCCAGGGCGATGCCGGACCGCTTATGGCGGTCAGTATGCCGAAACGTACCTCTTTTCTGCATAGACGCATCTGCTGCCTGCCGTAATACCCATTAGGCAGACAAGAATGCCCAGCAATACTGCCACCGATGGTTTTTTCATTGTGTTTCCTCCTTTTTTGTCCTTATCTACGGTTTGTTGGTATTGTTACCTCATTTACATACTTGCTGCCGAAAACAATCGCATTCCACCCGACATCAGGGCCGCATCCCTCTTTTCTTCGGACCCAGCTCGCTCGGAAGCAGGCGATAGGCCGTTTCGATCCAGTCACACAGCAAAGGCCGTGTATCGCGAGGATCGATGACGTCTTCAATGCCGAAGGCCTCCGCCGTGAGAAAGGGCGACGTGGCTTTGGACAGACGGGCTTCAATCTCCTTTCGCAGGACCTCCGGATCGTCAGCGGCCTCGATTTCACGACGGTAGGCCGCCTGAACGCCGCCTTCGATAGGCAGGGACCCCCATTCCCCCGAAGGCCAGGCATAGCGTAAATTAAGTCTTCCCGTATTGCCGTGATTCGCACCGGCCACTCCGAAAACCCGCCTCAGTATAACTGAACACCAGGGAACAGTCGCCTGACAGACGGCAAACATGTAACGGGCGCCGAAGCGGATAGTGGCCTGTTTTTCTCCATCTGGACCGATCAGAAAACCGGGAAGATCAACGAAATTGACGATGGGGAGATGAAAGGTGTCACAGGTGTCGATGAAACGTACAATCTTGTCCGCCGCCTGCGCCGTCATGGTTCCTCCGAAGAATCTGGGATCATTGGCAATGACCCCGACAGGCTTTCCGGAAAGCCGCGCAAATCCTGTTACGATGGAGGTTCCGTGCTTTGCCCCTATTTCAAAAAAGGATTCCCTGTCAAGGACCAGGGATATAATCCGTCGTACCTGGTAGGAGCGGCGCTTATTCCTCGGAATGATGCGGAGAAGTTCTTCTTCGCGGCGCTCTGCAGAATCGGTAGATTCAATAACCGGCGGCATTTCGTACACCGAATCGGGCAGGTAGGAAAGAAAGCGTCGAATTTGTTCAAAGGCGTCTTCCTCCGATTCGGCCTCGTTGTCCACCGCGCCGAATCCCCTGGTCTGGATTTCAGAACCGCCCAGTTCTTCCTTGCTGATCTTACGCCCGATTGCAGGTTCCACCACAGGCGGGCCGGCAACAAAGAGCTGGGCCGTTTTTTTGGGCATCACCGAAAAGTGAGAAAAGACGGTCCGTGCCGCCCCCAGCCCCGCGACAGACCCCATAGCGCCGGACACGACGGGTACGGTCGAAAGTAATTCCACCATTGTGGCAACGGCTGGATTGGCGGGAACATAGGTGCGATCCATTATTTCCAGAAATTTTACGCTTCCGCCTCCCCCCGTGCCGTCAATCAGGCGAATGATGGGAAGACGCAACTCGAGAGCCATCTGCTCCGAATAGGGTCCTTTGTTGCCGATTTTGGCATCGGCAGCGCCTCCTCTAATGGTGAAGTCGTCGGCGCCCACCACTACTTTGCGGCCATTGATTCTTCCCGTTCCAAAAATATAGTTGGAAGGCCGCAAGGCAAAGAGACGGCCTCCTTCATAAGTGGGAATTCCCGTAATCGCTCCGGTTTCATGGAAGCTTCCCTTATCAAGCAGCATTTCTATTCGTTCCCGGCAGTTCAACTTGCCGCCGGCTTTATACTTCGCAAGACTCTCCGGCCCGCCCATCTGTGTTGCCAGTTTGCTGCGTAAACGAAGCTCCTCGACTTCGGGAAGCCAGGTTGTGTTGTGCTGATCCTTTGTAGAGTTCATCTCTTACCTTCACATCATGTAATGTGGCGCCATCACCCACTTCAATCGGTGCGTGCCCATGGCTATTTAGCCTCTTCTTTCAACAACCGCCGCAGAATCTTTCCTGCCCCGGAAGCGGGCAGGCTGTCTCTGAATTCCACGGCGCGGGGATACTTGTAAGAGGCCATCTTTTCTTTTGACCAGGCAATAATGTCTGACTCTGTAACGTTTCCTTTATACTCCGGTTTGAGCACAATAAAGGCTTTTACGCTCTCTCCGCGCACCTGATCGGGAATGCCGATCACGGCCACCTGGGCCACCGCAGGATGCTTGACGAGCATCACTTCCACATCCTCCGGGAACACGCTGTATCCGGAACACTTGATCATCTCTTTCATGCGACCCTGGAACCACAAAATTCCGTCTTCGTCGACATATCCGATATCGCCGGTGTACACCCAGCCGTCCCTGAGCGTTTCCGCTGTCCGTTCCGGGTTTTTCCAATATCCCTTGAATACGCCGGGATTGCGGAGTACGATCTCCCCTTTTTCGTTTACTCCCAGTTCCTGGCCCGATAAGGAATCGACAATCTTCAAATCCGTCTCCAAGGTGGGAATGCCGTTAGAACCCCACTTTATATTGCGTTCAGGAATAAAGGTGTCGCCTGTATGCGTTTCCGTCAGGCCGTACCCGCCTTCCAGTACCGGTGTTCCTCCGGTAAATTCCCGCCACCGGGTCGCAATGTCTTCGGTAAGCGGCACGCCGAAACTCGTGCAGGTCGTATGGCGCAACGAACTCCAGTCTATCTCCTTCGCCTCCGGAAGTGCCATGATGGCCAGGAGCATTGGCGTCACAGAGTACCACGTGGTGCAACGATACCTGGCAAAGGCTTCCACTATGGCTTTTGGATCGAAGCGGGTGAGAAGCATTGTTGTGGCGCCGGAGTAGACGGGAGTGCAAAGTCCCAGGAGGTTCCCGGCGATATGAAAGATCGGCATGACCGCAATCGCTATCTCGTCCATCCGGAGTCGTTTGACCTGGACGGCGGAAGCAACCGTTGCCAGAGCGTTCCCGTAGGTCAGCATTGCCCCCTTGGGTCGGCCCGTGGTCCCTGAGGTATAGATCATCATGGCCACGTCGTTCCATATATCGATATCACAGGAAGGGATCTCTGCGGGACAGCTTTCGATAATTTCCATCAACAATTCCGTATCGGGATAGACCATGTGTTCCTGTTCAAGTTCCGCGGGAAGGGGAAGTGTCGGTGTTGAGGGGATCATGTCACGATAGCTCGTGAGGACCACTTTTTCAAGGTTTGTATTTCCCCTGATTCTCTCGGCAATGGGATAGAGATCGTCGGTGGTAACCAGCAGTTTGGCGCCGGCATCGTTGAGTTCGTATTCCAGCTCCCATTCCTTGAACATGGCGCTGCAAGGGGTCACGATGGCGCCGAGCATCTGCGTTGCGAAATGAGCAATGACATACTGGGGGCAATTCTGCATGAAAAGGGCAACCCGCTCTCCCTTCACCACTCCTGCGCTGTGCAGATAATTGGCGAACCGCGTGGCGAAGTCTGCCAGTTCTCCCCAGGAGATCTCTCTGCCGTAGAAGATATAGGCCGTTTTGTCGGGAAAATCCCTGGCGTTCTGCAGCAGGTACTCGTGCAGGGGTTTTTCGCCGAGACGATACTCTATGGTGGTGGATACACCCTCCGGCCAATTTTTCATCCAAATGCGTTCCATTACGATTACACTCCATTGTCATAAGAAATGGTTCATTTGTTACAACTGCAGGAAATCCCCATTATGCGATGATGATCATCCCCTGGTCCGCAAGGATGGACTCACCTTCATTATATGGTATATATCTGTTTCGTACGTCAGGTAATGTGTGCCGCAGCGTTCACGCAGCGTCCCTATATGCATCATTTGTCTAGCCTCCTTTCCAGCCGTCAATGCGGACATGCACCCCGTGAGATTCTAAAAGGTCTTTCAGTGCAGACGCGGTGTCTTCTTCATAATATGGCGTCTTTTGACCGTCATGAGCACTTTGTGCTAATCCACACCCATTTTCGGCGGCAGCCTCGGGCCGGAAGAACAGTTCGATAGAGTGTACATTCGTGCCGAGGCTTTTGGTAAAGCTGGCGATATCTCGAATGGTTTCATCCAGACCGCTTGTGTGGGGAAATATGGGCACGCGAAGAATAACAGGGCGTTCAGCCGCAACTTTCCGGATATTGTGGAGAATCGATTGGTTGGATACGCCGGTTGCTTCTCTGTGTGCCTTGTCGTCGATGCATGAGAGTGTGATGTAGAAAAGATCGGGCCACTCAGCTATCGTGGCTATCTTGTGCCAGGGTCCGAAGGCGCGAGTCTCGACTGCGGAATGAATGCTGTGTCTTCTGCATTGCTGAAGAAAGGTCGCAACAAACTCTGCCTGAAGAGCCGGTTCGCCTCCGCCTACCGTGACTCCTCCGCCGGAGTGTCTATATGCGGGGATTCCTTTCTCGACCTCCCTCAGCAGTCCTTCAACACTGTAGCATGTTCCCCGCTGCTCCAGCGCTCCCGCAGGGCATTGTTCCACGCAGATGCCGCATCCGTTGCACAGGTCTTGATTGATTCGTACAGCGCCTTC
Source organism: Syntrophales bacterium (assembly GCA_963666365.2). Classification (GTDB taxonomy): domain Bacteria; phylum Desulfobacterota; class Syntrophia; order Syntrophales; family UBA2210; genus JALNXD01. The sequence goes on along the minus strand of CAXXNF010000001.1, from coordinate 1,113,979 downwards.
TTCGGTCTCTTCGATGGCATGGGCGGGGCATGCATCCCTGCATATACCGCAGACGGTGCAGTTCTTTTCAATAAAAGTGATTGCCTGTCGTACTTCCGGAAAGGGGCACCAACGGCATTGCAGGGGACAGCCCTGCAGAAATACTGCGGTACGTATTCCCGGGCCGAAGTGAATTGACAATGGCTGAATTTTGTAAATGCACCCCTTTTCTGATTCCAATTTCAATGCCACCTCTCATAAAGAACAGAAACACCGCATGATCCATGCCAGGACCGTGCGTGCAATTTCGTGCCCATAATCAAACTGTTGGCGGATTTTCGACAACTGAATGAGGGAGGTATGTGGCGGTATTTCGCCGATACGCGATATGTCAAGATGACTGGTTCTGCGGTGCGCGGCATGCGTGTGCCTTATACAGGTGGAGCTTCCAAGTACGTGTTGCATCGCTCTGCATCCCCCTCAACGGCAAGAACTGAAGAAGGGTGCAGCAGAGGGAACAGCGATGCACCAGCATCATGTACGTGTTATTATACTGCCGATCCTTCGGTATAGCGGTGCTTTCGACTAGATTGTAAACGTTAGTGCTTCCGGGTTCCCTGTTTTTTTATCCGTGAGTTGTTGTGAGCATGGGGGGTGATCGCCCGTAATCGTGCGATTCCCCCCTCTCTCATTGCCTGATATCAACGACCTTTAAATGCCGGTTTTCGTTTTTCGTGGAAGGCCGTCACGCCTTCCTTGACATCTTCACAGTAATTGGTCACCAGAGTGCCGAGGGCGGCATCTTCCAGGGCGTTATCGAGATCCATCTCCATCTGCTTGTACATCATTCTTTTTGTGATTCTCATTGCGATGGGAGGTCCTGCGGCAAGGGTTTCAGCCCACTGTCGTGCCGTGGGCATCAGATTATCAGCCGTTACCACTTCGTGCACCAATCCGAGTTCCTTCGCCTTTTGTGCCGGGTATACTTCGGAAAAGAGCGACATTTTCAGTGCATTTTGCAAACCCATTACACGGGGGAAAATCCAAGCGCCGCCTTCGTCCGGCATAAGGGCGAATTTCAGACTCGTGTCTCCCAGCTTCGCGCCCTCGGCGGCAATCCTGAAGTCACAGCATAAGGCCAGCGTTAATCCTCCTGCAACTGCAGCTCCATTGATCGCTGCGACCACCGGTTTATCGAAACGCCATAAAAATTTTACGAGCTGATGGAAATTCTCCCGCATTTCAAGCATTGATTCCAGGCGGTGACCGCGGTAGCGTTCAGGGTATTGGAAATCGGCGGAGACCTCGCCCCCGGAACAGAAACCGCGACCGGCACCGGTGATGATTACGGCACGCACGTCATCGTCATCACGGGCGTCGGCAAGAGCTGCCAGGATTTCATGCACCATGTCTTCGAAGTAGGCATTCATCTTTTCGGGACGATTCAAAGTAATTGTCGCCACCTTATGTTCTTTTGAAAATAGTATGTACGTAAATTCCATGCGCTGTCTCCTCGTGCTAAAAAATGAGTTTCTTTCGGATAATCGGACAATATTTTATGGGCAGTCTGCAGGATTGCCTTCGCGCCTGCCTAGTCTATAATGATTTTCTCAAATTTTGGTGGGCGCTTCTCCACAAAAGAGGCAATGCCCTCTTTAAAGTCATTGCGTACCATGCTCGCGTCCATCAGGCGGGTGGTATCCTGCATTGCTTCTCCCAGCTCCATATTGAGGTGGCGATAAATTTGCTGCTTCATCGCCATGAGAGATTTGGGCGCCGCTGCTTTTGCCAAGCCTTCTATATAATTGACTGTTTCCTCCAGCAGGCGGTCGGGCGGAAACAACCTGTCTATCAATCCCATTTCAGCCGCCTCCTCCGCGCTCACCTTGCGGGAACTCCATAAAAGATCGAGCGCTTTTGATGGATTCAGTATCCGCGGAAGAATCCAGCTCTGGCCATGCTCCGCCACCAGTCCTCTTGGCGAAAAAGAGGTAATGAATTTCGCCTTGTCGGAGGCGAATCGCATGTCGCAGAAAAGGGCGAGCGACATGCCGAGACCGACACATGGCCCGTTGACCGCGGCAATGACGGGTTTTCTTATGGACAGGAGGTAGGTGAGGCCCGCCCCGAAATTATCGCCCATCTCTTTGTCCCCCGGACTGACCTTGAGCTCGTCAGATTGGCTTCCCTGGCCGTCTTGCTGAAGCTCGTCCAGGGTGTTCATGTCAACGCCCGCGCAGAATCCCCGTCCTGCGCCCGTCACGATTATGCCTGTTACATCTATGTTTTTTTCCGCTTCTTCAACGGCACAGCCGAATTCATCTATCATGGGGTAGGTAAACGCGTTAAGACTTTCCGGCCGGTTCAGAGTAACAACAGCCGCGTGTCCGATAATTTCCAGTGTAATCGCCTTGTACATGACATTCCTCCTATCTAACAGAAAGTAGATATGTGAACGCCGGAAGCGAATGTCCCGGCAGGTCTGCCTCAACGTCCTTTGAAAAGGGGCGGCCGCTTTTCCATAAATGCCAGAACTCCTTCCTTGAAATCTTCCGTCAGGCCACACAAAAGATGCGTTTCGGCCTCACGGTCGAGCAGCGTGCGAAAATCGGCCGTCGCCGCAAAGTTAATATTTGCCTTCATGTATCGATAACTGATCCCGGCGCCGTTGGCGATGCGGGACGCGAGATCCTTTGCAGAGAGGGAGAACTCGTCCTGCGGAACCACCCGATTAACAAGTCCGATCCGGTGGGCTTCGGTCGCATCGATGATATCGCACAGAAAAAGCATCTCTTTTGCCTTTGGCGCTCCTACATATTGTGTCAGCAGCCAGCTTGTTCCAAAATCGCCTCCCAGGCCTACGCGTGCGTAGGCCGCTCCGAATTTCGCTTTATCGGAAGCTATCCGAAGATCACAGGCCAGGCAGATGGCAAGACCGGCACCCATTGCGTGCCCGTTGACCGCGGCAATCGTTACCTTTGGCATATGGTAGAGCAGCCAGGCAAGCTCGTGTTCTCTGCGCAGTCCGTCTACGTGCTGCTCAAAGGTATCGCCCGCGAGCAGTTCCCCCTTTCCATCATCCATTTTTGAGACGTCTCCGCCTACACAAAAGGCACGGCCGGCGCCTGTAAGAACTATTGCGCCGATATCCGGGTCAAGACTCCATCGTTTTAAAATTTGTATCGATTCAAATTCCAGCTCGGGGCTGAGCGCGTTGAGCTTTTGGGGTTGATTAAAGGTTAACGTGGCGATCCTGTTGGAAACTTCAGTCAGGATCAAACCCTCAGATTGATTCACCTGTGCGTCCATTGTACCCTCCTTTTTTGAATTGTGTCGTTTTGAATACACCCGTCCATATATTGATGTGTTGACTCCACATATTTGTATCAACTGCAACTCTTTGATTCGTTTTATCTCCGGGATCGGAATGGTTCCTATTGCGTTTCTGATTCAAATATGAGCGCCTCCCCTCACAAAAATTCTTACTTACGCATGATTCATGCCAGGAACAGATATGGAATTTAGTGCCGATAATTACACTGTTGGCGTAGTTCGGGCAAAAAACAGCCGAAGAGTATGCGGCGATATTTCGCGTATATACGATATGTCGAAAGCAGATATCGCCGGAATGCAAGATGCGCCTGTGCGGGATGTTAAAAAGAATGATAGTGCTTCTGTATTCCAAGCTTTTTCATACGCGAATTAAGCGTACTGGGGGGAATCGCAAGAATTTCCGCGGCGCCTCCTTTCCCCGCTATTTTCCCCCCTGTTTTCTTGAGAACGTGCACAATATGCCGCCTTTCATTCTCTTCCAGCGTTACGTTGCATGTTTCGTCGAGGGAAGTTGTGGGTTGCGCATCAAAATGGGGGGCCTTGAAATCGGATCCCTTGCTGATAATCACTCCGCGCTCGACCAGATTTTCAAGCTCTCTCACATTACCCGGCCAATCGCATTTCAATAGCTTTTCCATTTCGATTTTTGTAATTTTTTTTACAGGTTTTCCATGTTTTGCGGCATAGGTTTTTAAAAAATATTTAACCAGAAGAGGGATGTCTTCTTTTCTCTTTCGCAAAGGCGGTACGTGAATAGGAAATATGTTCAACCTGTAGTAAAGATCCTGGCGAAAACGACCCGCACGCACCTCACTCTGAAGATCTCTGTTCGTGGCCGCAAGCAGGCGGAAGTCTGATTGAATCGTTTCTTTCCCGCCGATTCTTTCGAATTCCCTGCTCTGAAGGACCCGGAGAAGTTTTGTCTGTATCTCCATTGAAATATCGCCGATTTCGTCGAGGAACAGGGTGCCGCCGTCGGCCAGTTCAAAGCGCCCGATCTGACGTGTGTGGGCGCCTGTAAACGCTCCTTTTTCATGTCCGAAAAGCTCGTTCGAAATCAGGCTTTCCGGCAGCACGCTGCAGTGAACCCGGATAAAGGGCCTCTCTTTCCGAGGACTGTGATTGTGAATGGAACGTGCAACCAATTCTTTTCCTACGCCTGTCTCACCACTAATCAAGACTGTTGCATCCGTGTCGGCTACCTGTTCGATTTCATTAAAAACCTGTATGATAGCCCGACTTTTTCCTATAAAGTCTTCAGATAGAATGCTCTGCATATATTGCGATTCATAATACTCTTTTTCTTTTTGCTGCTTTTCAAACATGTTCCGCAAGGCCTGCCAGGCATGCACATTATCCATGGCAATTGCAGCCTGGGCGGCAAAATAATTGAGAATATTCAAATCCGTTTTTTCGAAGGCGCTGCGGAAAATTCTATTGTCGTGGTATAATACGCCCACTATTCGACTTCGAATGTTCATAGGTATGCAGATGCATGAACGAATCGCCGATGAATCCCCTGGGGGAACGTCCCCCCTCTGATCATCAAAATTCATGATACGTCCCTTGCCTGTTCTGAAGGTTTCCCTGATTACATTCATGGAATTTGCGAAGCCGGGCATTTCCACATCTTCCGCGGTGAGATTTTTTGCCGCCCGGAGAACAACGGTCTGTGTATTATGATCATCAGCAAGAAAGATGGCGCCCCTTTCCGCGCCGGTGATTCTGTTTACTGAAGAGATAATTCTTCTAAAAAGATTTCGACTGTCCCGAATAGTCACCAATTCCTGACCGAGATGTAGTATTTCATCGAGCAGATTCTCTTTGCTCCAGTTGGCTGCAATCAGCGAAGAAATGTCATCGGGTACGAGATTTTGATTTAACGACAACAAGGTATCCACCGCAGGCTTGGCCCATATTCTTGCCGTTTTTTCATCGCCCGTCCGAAGATATTCTCGAGCCAATTCCACTTTGGAAAAAGCAATCTCAATGGGGCTTCCCGATTCCGTCAAGAACTTCACGGATCGTTTTAGATCGGCGATGATTTCCGAAACAGGCGCCCCGTGCCGCCTTTTCAAAAATGCCTGATAGCGATAGGCCTGGCCCTTGGAAAACACATTGCCTCCCTTCAATGCACACCTGATCTCTTCTCTCAAATCAAGGTCTTTATGGCGAGGCAAGACGCCCTCTTCCATCCCCCAGGCGAGTCCCATTCGTACAAACCCATGCCGCATAGCCACCTGGAGGCGATTCATCATTTCTATGGATTCGCAGAGGGATGCGTAGGCTCTCTTCTGATCGTTCAACTTGTAATACACAAAACTCAGAAGAAACAATCCTCCGACATAGGGAAAAATATTATGGCAGCTTTGCGCTTCTTTCAGAGATTCTTCAAGATAGTGCCGAGCCTCTTCAAAGGATTGAATGCCCACAAGTAATTCGCCGATTGCCACCCCCGCATGACTTGCGACATAGAGATTTCCTATGTTCTTACTATGCGAGCGTATCGCATCGAGCATGCCCAGTCCCTGGGAAGGCTGGCCGCAAAAACCGTAGCAGGCGCCGGCGGTGAGAGACGCAAGCAGGGGGATGCTGTTCTTCGGAAAGTTTTCTATATCGGGAGCAACCCTCTCGTAGTGTTGAATAAGGTCACGATATTTCCCCATCCAATAATAAAAAAAGAAGTTGAAGATTTCTGCGGATCGCCGGACTTTGGGATCTTCCGATTTTTGAGCCAACGTTCGGCCCCGTTTAAAGTGCCGGCGTGCAGTCTGAAATCGCGCACGAAGCCACTCATTCTTGGCAAGATGCATCTCAAGCAAGGCCAGGGAATTGTCATCGCTTCTAGATTTTGCAAGATTTATCGCTTCTTCTATTATGGATACGGTGCTGTCTACGCCTATTTCATCCATGCAAACTCTTGCATAATGAATCGCCGCCTGCACAAAAAGAGAAGTCGCATCGCTTCCCGTTAATAGTCGGAGATCTTCGATGGCCTTTCCATAGGCCTGCCTGGCATCGTCATGTTGGAAGGTGTTTTCTCGAACTTTGCCGAATTCGATCAGAACCCTGCACCCGTCCAGATTGTTGCGAAAAAAGAAAAGATGCGGTGCTATTGATTCTATTTTGTCCGGTCCGTCAGGTAGTTCACGCTGCAGCACCCCGGCGATTTGCCTGTGCAAAGACTCTGTTTCTTTTGATGGCAAGGAGTAGACAAGCTTTTCTCGCTCCCTGCCGTTCGTGAAATAAAAAAACCCTTTCCTTTTATGGGATAACCACTTGTTTTGAATACCGATATCCAACGCACCAAAGACCATGGAGGTTTTTTCATTGGTCAATTCCTGCAGCCAGTCAATGTTGAACCCTTCGTCAAACAATGCGGCGACAGCGAGCACCTTTCGCACTATCTCGGGTTCGATGTCTGTGTGATATGCCTGTTCGTTCATGGATCCCCCATTTTGCACTCGATATGATATATCAAACACTCATTTTATCAAGTCAAAACATGTAATCACCTTTTTATTAATGATAAAAGAGACTGTTAAAATCAGTGAAAAATTGTTACAGAATATATTCCTTTATCGAATCATTGTGGGTACATGTGTGCCCGGTCATTGAGCCCCGGCGGAAAAAGAGGCACCCGCCGCGTACAGAAAGGATCGACGATGAAAAAAGCACTTATTATCCTGCTTATGTGGTGTATCACCATTCCCTGGACACTTCCGGCTTTGTCCTGCACGACCATCATTGCAGGGAAAAACGCCACCTCTGATGGCTCTATTATCGTTGCCCATTCCGATGATAACGATATGGCTGATCAGCGAATAGTGTACGTGTCTGCACGGGATTACCCGGAAGGCGCCATGCGCAACGTCTACTACGATCCCTGTTCACTGGGGCCAAATGAAAAATATAACGATTCCTGGTGGTGTCGTTACGCCGGGCCCGACAGAGGGCCGGCCTATGTGGATCTCGATCGCCCCCAGAGCATTCCCCTGGGGAGCATTCCACAGGTATCCCATACCTACGCCTATTTCGATGGTGATTACGGCATAATGAACGAACATCAGCTCATGTTCGGAGAGTGTACCGACGGGGTGAAAACCACCATAGGTCCGGAACCGGGCAAGAGGATTTTTTATAGCTCCGAACTGTCGCGCGTTGCCCTGGAGCGGTGCAGAACGGCACGAGACGCCATCGCGCTGATGGGAGAGCTTATCGAAACCTATGGGTATTATGGGACCGGCGAAACCCTTCCCGTGGGCGATACAGAGGAAGCATGGGTCATGGAAATGGCCCCTTCTCCCTCAGGGACCGGAGGGTTATGGGTGGCAAAAAGGGTTCCCGATGGGGAGATCTTTGTCGCCGCCAATGAATTCCGTATCCGTGAGATCGATCCCGATGATCCGGATATAATGTATTCGAAGGATTTGCACCGCATACTGCAGGAAAAGGGATGGTGGAACCCCGCAGAGGGGACGCTTGACTGGCTTAAGGCCATCACGCAGGGTGAATACAACCATCCCTACTATTCCCTTCGAAGGGTATGGCGGCTGCTGTCGTTCATTGCCCCGTCCAAAAAATTCAGCCCCTGGGTAGAGGACGGCTTCACAAAGGTCTATCCCTTTTCCGTCAAGCCCGACAAAAAACTGTCCGTCCGTGATGTCATGAATCTCTATCGAGATCATTACGAGGGGACCGAATTCGATATGACCAGGGGGATTGCCGCAGGGCCGTTCGGTTTTCCCAACAGATTTTACGGTCCCTACGAAAGTTCCGGCGATGTGGGCGATCCCACGCAAAAAAGGGAGGGTGCCTGGGAACGACCCCTGTCGGTAGCCTATTGCGGGTACACACAGGTCTGCCAGGCACGAAGCTGGTATCCCGACCCCATAGGCGGCATAATGTGGATCGGCCTTGACAAGCCTGCCGAGACCTGCTTCGTTCCTTTTTATGCCGGGATCACGGCAATGCCGTCCTGCTTCGAAACCTGCGATGTGGGAATCTTCAGTAAAGAGAGTGCGTGGTGGGCCTTCAATTTCGTCGCCAACTGGGCTCAATTGAAATATTCCTATATGATACGGGATATCAATGAGATGCAGTATAAACTGGAAACCAGAGAATGGGCGGCACTGAAAGACATGGATAACCGTGCCGAGGCTTTGTATAAGGAAAATCCCGATGGCGCCGGGGCGCTTCTGACAGAATTTTGTCGTGCCAATGCGGCGGCAGTGGTAGCGGATTGGTGGAAATTTTCGGAAGGGCTCATTGTGAAGTATTCCGACGGGTTTATCAATCAGAACCGGGTTGCCGCGCGAGTCGGGTATCCCCGGTGGTGGCGCGAAGCTGCCGGCTGGCATAAAGGACCCACGGAATATAGGAAACGATAGGCGCACTATCGATCCTGAACGACAGGACCGGTGAGAAAGGCAGGATTTTTAAGGAGGGCCTATAGTGAAAGTGTATGATGAGGAGACTTTGAAGGCCGCGAACGGCAAGGAAGGCCGGCCGGCGCTCGTCGCCTGCCGGGGCAAAGTATATGACGTAAGCAAAAGCCGTTTGTGGAAGGATGGCCTTCATATGAATCGCCATGCTGCGGGGAAAGACCTTACTGCCGATATTCAGGCGGCCCCTCATGAGAAAGATGTGCTGATACGCTATCCCCAGGTGGGTATTTTCAAAAAAGAAAACGCCGATGCCGGATCGATGCCTCTTTTCTTCAGCCTGCTTCTGGTGCGCTTCCCTTCGTTGCGCCGCCATCCTCATCCGATGATGGTTCATTTTCCCATTGCGCTCATCATGATGGCGGTGATTTTCAAACTGCTCTCCCTCATAGAGGGGCTTAATTTTTTTGAACCAACATCCCTCCATTGTCTCGGCGCCGGCATTCTCTTTGCCGTTCCCGCCATTATCACGGGATTTCTGTCCTGGCGGCTCAATTACCAGGCCCGTCCGATGAAACCGATAAAAATGAAAATTTGGCTTTCCGCTGTGCTTATGGTCCTTTCTGCGACGATCTTTCTCTGGCGTCTTTATGATCCCGCCGTCACGACTGCCACAGGGGCTGCCGGCATGGCGCATGTCATCCTTTTTCTTATCTGTTTGCCGCTGGTTGCAGTGATCGGTCGGTATGGGGGACAGTTAACGTTTCCGGAAGAGAAGGAATGACTCATCAGGCGTGCACAGGCTGAAGACCGGAAGGCACAAGGGAAATTTGGTTTTTACCGAGATGTCTTTCTTAAGAGTTTTATCGCATCCACTATGCGCGCGCGCACCATGGCGGCCGTTTCATCGACAGTCATCTTTTCGAATGATGTATAAGGGATTTCTTCGAGGATCTTTACTCTAATTCTGTGGATACCGTGAAAATTCAGACTGTATTTAGGAAGGGCGTCTTTGGTGCCGTCGATGGCAATGGGCAAAATGGGAAGTTTGTTGTCATGAGCCAGGACAAAGGCCCCCGGCTTGAAGGGTTTTACGATTCCTGTGGCCGACCTGGTCCCCTCGGGGAACATGTATACCGAGCTTTCCCCGGCGAGGGCTTTGTTGCAGTCCTCAAGCATACTGCGTATACTTTTGCTGTCTCCCCGCACAAGTTTGATGTAGCGATTTAAGGTCATGTTCCATCCGACAAGGGGTATCTTAAATATTTCCGCCTTGGATACCCACTTGAAGGGGAAAAAAATGCGAAAGGCGACGAGTATATCGAGCAGTGATTGATGATTCGAGACAACGACATAGGTTTTCTTTCCGATGCGTTCCTTCCCTTCTACGGATACCGACCAGGCAGGCATGGCCCAGAGGTATATCGATCCCCAGAAGGAGGTAAAATAGTGCAGGATGACGAGCCTTTTGTCAAAAAGAACCGTGCACATCCATACGATCAGAGCTCCTGCGAACATGATCATGCAAGAGATGCCGATAAAACAGAGAAAGATGATTGAGATTATGCGGTCAAACACTTCTGTGACTCCTTGATCGGCTGATTTCTTACGTTTCCCATGCTATGTGCGAATTGATCACTGAGGCACCCACGGAAAGAAAATGCCGATATTAAGGGATGGTTCTAATTTATACGAAACCGGGAACCCTCTTGTCAATAACTGTTATCTCCTTTTCTCTGGGAGAAGTTGTCTTCTCTCATTCATAGATTCATGTGTACGAGGCACGCCATTTTGATTGACCTGTTACACTCAACATACTATAAAAAAGACCGTACGCATTTTGTGGCATACTATCGTCGTGTGAGGAGGGCAGGTATGAGCGGTAGACTGGAAGGAAAAACAGCTGTTATAACGGGCGGAACCAGTGGAATAGGTGAAGCCGCGGCGGAACTGTTCGTGCGGGAAGGTGCCCGTGTGATCATTGCGGGAAGATCGGAAGAGAAAGGGCGCGCAATTGCCGACAGGCTGGGTGAGTCGGCGGCGTACTGCCGCGCCGATGTGACCCGTGAAGGCGACATACGCGATATTATCCAACAGGCGGTTGATCGCTTCGGACGGTTGGACTGTCTCTTCAATAACGCCGGAGGGCGCACAGGCGGAACAATTGAGACGGTGACGCAAGAGGATTTTGAGCATGGAATGAACCTTCTTCTGGGAAGCTGCATATTCGGAATAAAGTACGCGGTGCCGGTAATGAAGAAGCAGGGAGGAGGCAGCATCATCAACACCTCCAGCATTGCGGCGATTCGCATTAAGCAGGGAGCCTATCTTTATTCGGTGGCGAAGGCCGCGGTCACCCACCTGAGCCGCTTGTGCGGCGCGGAACTTGGTCAATTCGGTATCCGCGTAAACTCAATTTCGCCGGGTGCCATTGCGACTCCCATCTTCTGGGGCGGTTCAGAAAGGGCCAACGAGCTTTCCCAGGAAGAGAACGAACGGAAGATGGAAAAACTGAAAAAAAGCCTGGCCAGAGCGACGCCGCTTCCGCGGGCGGGTTTTGCGGAAGACATCGCCTATGCGGCGCTCTATCTTGCAAGCGACGAGGGAAGTTTTGTCAATTGCCAGGATATTGTGGTGGACGGCGGAAGAACGGCCATGTTCAACGAGCCGGGGTAATGACAGCGGAACCTCTTCGGTAAAGGCGCCTACAGGGAATGAACGTGTTCAACAGTGTGGTGAGGAATGACGGAGATTGACAGGTATGAGAATGATTTACGCGGCAGATATCCACGGCGCCTTTGAAAGAATTAAAACGCTTTTATCTGAAACAGTGGCAGACCTGTATATTATCACGGGCGATCTCATTGATATACCCTTTTACACGATGAACACGGCAATCAACTACCATGACCTGCAGTCATATTTTTACGGATTGCGCCGCCAGATGAATAAAGAACACATGCTGATCGAGGATTTTGTGGACGAGCTTCTCGAAAGTCCCGACATGTCATCCGAGATAGAAGAAAAAGGCACCAAATACCAGCAGTACACCATCCGCGCCCGGCGGGTTCTTCAGCAGAAATACAAGGTGCTGGAAAATATTTTCGCCACAAAGCAGACGGCTTCCGTGTTTTCACTGCCCGGCAATTATGACATGGATCTGAAATACACCTCGCTTCACGAGCGGGATCTACATCTTCACTGGCACGACTTTCAGGGAATAAGGATAGCCGGGTATGGCGGTGCGGACATATGGACCCCGGGCATTCCGGAGCGATACATAGTGCGCTATCAGGACGACCGGGGCGCCGACGGATCTCAAAGCGAAATGATCACTTTCTTCAAGGCCGTCAATCCCGACATCATTGTCACCCATCAACCGGCCCACGGGATTCATGATCGGGTGTTGCAGTTCGGTACGTCCGGTTCGCCGGCGCTGCGGACCTTTTGCGATACCCATCCCATCAAGGCCTGCCTCACCGGACACATTCATGCCGACTGGGGGTTCGATATTCGTGAAGATACCCTCTATCTGAATCCTTCCAATTTCGGCGAAGTAACGCTTATGACCGGCGGTGTTTCTGAAGGGGGATTTTTTTATTCTCTTGAGATCGAAAACGGTGAAATCAGGAAAATCATTTTTAAAAAGCTGGTTGAAAATCGAATATACGATATTGCCGACTATTTTCCAAGAGAAGGACAATGGGTCGAGGAGATTGTAGACGAAAACCGCTACAGGGCTCTGAAGGCCGGGGAGAACTTCGATATGAAAATCAAGAAGTATTCTCATATCCCGGAAATTCAGCTTTACAACGAGATCAAACAGTTTTATCGGATGTTTCAGACTGAAGAGGCGGACGAGCGTCTAGACAGGATGGAACAGGTTGCACGGCTCGTGGAGGAAAAAGTTCAGGACGATATTGCCATGGATATCCTCGGCTCGACCAACATGGGTGTCTGTGAGACCGGTTCCGACATCGATTTTGCGCTCTATATACGCAGTACCGAAGGTGATGCAGAATTGACCACATGCCGGCAGTATAAAAAGGCGGAGGCGATTTTGGAAGAGATTCTGAGACCGGATTTTGCCTTTCAAATACTCGACTGCATCGATCTGGGGGTAGTGGAAAAGTCGATCCGGGAAAAAAATTACGAATGCCAGGACACACAGCGATTCGTGGCCTACCGTTCGATCTGCCGCCCCATCAACTACCGGGTCATTGCTCCCGTGGAGGATATGCTCAACAAGGATATGGAGTTCCGCTCAGAACTTGAGGGCAGCGTACAATCCTATCTGAAGATTTTTGCCAATACCTCCCGACACACCCGTTCATTCGAAAAATATGAAACCCGGATCAGGGCCATGGGCATCAAGATTCCACCGACAGTGCGGCAGGCGATCCTCACCTACCTCAACAAGGACGGTTCTACGTCACATTTGCATAAGGAATCATAAACAATGGACGCAGTGAAACCGGGTCTTTCAGTTGAAGTGGTGCTCGATGCCGGTAGGATAGGCCGGTCTTTTCTGCAGGATGTAAATGATGATCGGCTGGTGCTTCTGCAGACACGCCCCCCTCTGGATGGACGTTATGTGCACAAGCGTATCCTCATAACATTTTTTGATGCCGGAAGGGACTTTTCACGATACGGTTTTTGGGCTGAAATCGACGAATTGCGCGAAGGGTACATCACACGGGGCAGAGGATTCCCGGCTATACTGGTACGCAGAATAACGGAAAGCGCTCCCTGCGATCTTCGGAAATACCAGCGGATTAAGCCGTGCCAAGACTTGCAAGTTCGATTAGCCGGTGAAACGCTGGAAGTGGTAAACATTTCCCGAGGCGGCGCCCAACTGGTCAGAAAGCCCTGCAGCATGCCCATACTCGGCCCTGAAGATATAATAATTCTGACGGTTGAACGAGGAGATGCAATAGTATTCAGAAGTTCCCGAGTGATTCGCCTTTGGCACACAAAGGGAAGTTCCGGGCCCCAACATTTCGCCGTCGAGTTTGTACAAGAGCTGCCTCCTTCGCTGCTTCTTAAATAATCAGGCTATTTTTTTCCTGCTGCCGCCATCGCTCCGATAAACATAGGGATAGTATACTTAATTTTACATCATTGGATATTCACAAAGGATGCACATATTGAATTAAGTATACTGTCCCCGGGAATGCTCATTACGGCACTCTGACAGCCTTATCATACATCCCTTCCAGCGTATACATTTTCAGCCCGTCGATCTTCCCGTTATTATCGCGGGTGAAAATAAAGGAGTCCGCCGACTCGGGTGTCACGAAGAAGGTGTCATTGCCCTCAAAGAAGAGTTCTACTGTCTCACGAGGAAACGTAGAGGTGTAAAACGATCGGCTTCCCTTGTGAAATACCGTGAAGGTCCAGCTCTTTTCCCACTCAGCCATATAAACGCCGGTATATTCCTTTAGCGCCTCCGGGGTAAGCGGCATGGCTTTGCGTTCGATCCTCTTCGGCAGTTCATAGGATTCATTAAAGACTATGGCCGCAAGGTCTTTCGGAAGAGTTACCATCGGGGTCCTGTCGTGGTTTGACAGGAATATTATGGTCACACCCTCTTCGGGGTAATAGATGGTGTACGAAATGAATCCGACTGCCCGCCCGCCATGGCCGATAACGGTGCGACCATTAATCTGGGCTTTTACGATGCCATAATCGTTTTGAACCATCCTGTCCGAAGACTGTTGAGAGAGGATCGTGCTCGGTGCATGGAATGCCCGCATCCATCGAAAGACATCCTCTGTTGTGGAGTGAAGGGCCCCCGCGCCGTACCGGTTATGGGTGTTCTGGGGCTCATAGTGGATGTGCTTTCCCGCCATCGTGGTATATCCCGATGCCCGGTTGGCAAACACATCTCGGCGGTTATCCTGCCCGGTGGCGGTCATCCCGAGCGAAAGGAAGATGTTCTGCCGGAGGTATTCCTCATAGGACAGGCCCGATGCTTTCTCGATGATGTAGCTCAAGGTGATGTAGCCGTTATTTGAATAGGTCTTGCCTGTCCCCGGCTCAAAGCTGAGCGGAAGCGCGGTGATGCGTTTCACCAGTTCAGGAAGGGTGAAATCGACAGGATCGGTGGTTACGTACGCTCCTTCGGAGGGTATGCCCGACGTGTGGTTCAGCAGGTGGTAAATGCGTATATCTTTCCATCGCGGGGTATCGGGGATATATTTCGTAACCGCGTCGTTGATATTCAGCCTGTCCTGCTCCTGAAGTTTCATGATGGCGGCCGCGGTAAACTGCTTGGTGTTTGAACCGATGGGAAAAAGAGTTTCCGGCGTAACGGGGACGGAGAATTCGTATTGTGCAGTTCCGTACCCCTTAGAGAGGAGAACCGCATCGTTCCTGGCCACCAGCACGGCCCCATCAAACCTCCCGGCATCGGCAAGGGCCGTCATGTAGAGATCAAGCTTTTTTGATACCGCACTGTCGGTCTTTGAAAGCGCTGCCTGTGAATTGCAGAATGTGGCAGTGAAAAAGAGAAGGGCCAGAATAAGTCCTGAGATCTTATGTTTCATGATAAATACCCCCCTTTCACATTATCCCCCAGTCCGGACGTTTCGGCCATGCCATAGATACTCTCCGTAATTACTCGGGGACGTATATTCTGAATTGCTGATCCGGAAAGATTGTGGACATATCCTTCGGATTCACCTCGTTGCCCTGCCCATCCCGTATGTGCTTCAGCGCGTCCGCAAAGGTCAGCTCGTAACGTTCCATGATCTGCTCACGAACGATCCGGAAAAAAGTGTCGCCGACCTTGACCACATACATAAAATAGGGTTTCCTCAACCCCAAGCGCATTCTTGTTTCGGCGATCAGCGCGGCATCGCCGTTTGCATAGGCATATTTCATTTCCAGCGTCCTGGTAAGGTCTGAAACCACATTCCGGGTAAAGTGGACCGTCTCCTCGATAAAAGGCAGGCCCCCCCATGTCTTTACTCTTGCCAGTCCGGAGTTGTAGGCCGCGATTCCCCTCCAGACATTCATTTCAACGGGACCGCCGAAAAAATCCCTGCATTCAAGTATGCCCCTGACGAGGTGCCTCACCCCTACCGGAATGTGCAGCTCCGGGGCGAATCTGGCATCTGTTTTTTTTCGCTGATCCGGGGTCATGCAGCGAATCTTATCCCGGTATGCCCTTCGTGCGGCAGCAAGATTCTCATATGCAGCCGCGCGCTGATCGTCCAGTTCACGCAGTTCTGCGCGCAGTGTATTCATGGCTCCGATGCGCCGTTTCGAAATGGCGCCTGTTCCCGACTCTGCCATGCGGTAAAGTTTCTGGCGCGTGGCCCCCGTGCTGAATCTCAACTGCCGGTATTTGCAAATCCACTTGTTCACTCTTACGAACTCAGGACTTTCAATCACCGTAAGACCGTACTTACGAGCCGTTTCTGCCATCAACTGCTGCAGGCCCGCTGCGCCGACAGCCGAGAGGGCATCCCATTCGAATCGCGACTCGCTCCAGATCTTTGCTACTTCCAGTTCGATAATAAAGGGCACTTTTGACAGATAGCCTGTTCCGGGCGCAGCACAGGCGTCAACAATGAGGGAAAAATAGCGATGCATATCCCTGGATGGAATCGTGTCAGTGATGTGAGGGTAGTCTTCCAGTCTTCTGCTTGGATTGTCATTCACTGCGCGAGCGACGGACTGAGCTGCCGCCGACGCCCTCAGGAGTCCAAAGCCGTCCAGGGCGGAAACACCGGCTGCCGCGGCGATTCCCGTAATGAAATGTCGCCTTTTCAGGTCCATAGGCGTCACTCTCTCTACTTATATACAGCCGAAATCCATGTAATGCCATTACTAATTTTTCGAAAATTCGGGCGTCCGCCGGTATCTGATTCGAATCAGGGTGAGATGGAACCTCTGGCTTCAGGAAGGATCAGCGAAGGACCCATGAGCGTTTCGAGGGCCTTTCTCTGAGATTCGAACTCCTCTTCGGTGTCTGCATCGGCTAAGGTAATTATGTCTCCGAACCGCAGGGTCACCCGGGCAAAGGGTTTCGGGAGCATAAATCTGTCCCAGCTGTTAAAATACCAGGCCCTGTCGGCACTCGTATAGAAAGGCACAATCGCCGCGCCCGTAGCCCCGGCCAGGCGGATGACGCCCGGTTTGACAATCCCGGCAGGGCCTCTCGGCCCGTCCAGGATGTGGGCGGCCAGCGAGGAGTGTTTCAGCGTTTCCATCATTTCACTCAATGCCTTGCGTCCATCCCGCGACGACGAACCGCGCACAGTATTCCACCCGGTGCGGTTGGCCACGCCTGCAATGATTTCTCCATCGGCGCTCCTGCTGATCATCAGGCTGGGATGGTAGTGACGATATTCTTTAAAGTGACGAATTGCGGAAAAGAATTGCTGATGCCAGACACAGAGCAGAACTTTGCCTCCCTTTTCTATATGATCACGCCATCCCTCTTCGTTCTGGACGGTCAGCCGAAATGTTGCTGAATAAATACGTATAAAGCGGTAAAGAAAAGACAAAAACAGCTGTGACGTAAGGATCGAAAATTTGAAATTTCGCGACATGTTTTCCTCAAGTGTCTTTTTTATAAATATTCCTGACAGGCTGAATGTAGTCCTTATAGGATATTTCCGCCGGTCAAATAGTGCAGGCGGTATCTGATGGAGTGGCTGCAAAAAACTCTGAAAGATATCTGTACATAGGCGTGTCGATGTCCTCTTGTCAAGCATAAAGAAGCGGTCGAAAAAGGTGGATCCTTACTGTTTTCTTCATTGCAGGCTCTGATATTGCCGTGCAAGAGGTTTATTGCGCCTGTATATTTTGTTTTTGATCAGAAAACTGTTGACTGAGAGGCATTTACATGAAAAGTGTTGCTGGTCGAACATGGGTACCTATGCAATCCCACTGCAATAGTTTAAAAATATTCCATAGAAACGGAGGAACGGTATGAAGACAGTTGATTTTTCTCTCGAGGGAAAAACAGCCCTGATCACAGGGGCAAGCAGGGGCATCGGAGAGGCCATTGCCATGACGCTGGCGGAATACGGCGCCCGGGTGATTCTCGTCAGCAGGAAACTGGATGCGCTCAAAGAAGTGGCGGCGAAGGTCGAAGAGATTGGAGGCGTTGCGGCGCCGATCGCCTGCAACATGGGGAAAATGGATCAGATTGCGGAACTTTTCAATGAAGTAAAGGAGAAATTCGGGAAACTGGATATCCTGGTCAACAATGCCGCCACCAACCCCTATTTCGGCGATATGATCGGGGCCGATGAAGGTGTGTGGGACAAAACACAGGAAGTGAACCTCAAGGGCCCCTTCTTTATGATTCAGAACGCCGCAAAGCTTATGACCGAGGGCGGGGGCGGCGCTATAGTCAATGTGGCCTCGATAAACGGTGTCAGCCCCGCAATTTTTCAGGGCATTTATTCCATCACCAAGGCTGCCATGATCAGCATGACCAAGGCCTTCGCCCAGGAATTGGCGCCGGCGCACATCCGTGTAAACGCCCTTCTCCCGGGGCTGACGGAGACGAAGTTCGCTTCGGCGCTTTTTACGAACGAGGAAATCTACAAACTGGCCGTAGAGCGAGTTCCCATGCACCGTCATGCCGTACCCATGGAAATGGCGGGTGCAGTGCTGTACCTCGTGTCCGATGCTTCATCCTACACCACGGGCACCTGCGTCGTCTGCGACGGCGGCATGCTGATCTAACAGCGCGAAGCTCCCCGCAGCAGGATGCGGGGAGCTTTTCGGCAACAGACCGTAGTGCGGCACCCTTTCAATCACCGCGGTACTGTTAACCGGTCTCAATTTTACACGGGCCGAAAGATTTTCAGGACAGGAGGACCTGTGCGTGCCTAAAAAGACTTGCTCAGGGTGAGGACAACCTTGGTGGATTCCGCTTCGTCCTTTGCGCCGAATTCTTTCAACACTCTCAAATTTGCCTGAAACAGACAGGGCGGCAGCCAGAAAAGGTTGACCTCCGCGCCGATTGCGAAGTTCCTTCCTTTGTCACCGGCTGTCCCCGGACCATGGTCTTCTCCAAGCTGGTGATAGGTGTACCCGCAGATTCCGGGTCTGGCAAGCACGCCTTTCGTGAGCGGAAACTGTTTCCCGATGCCCCAGTCAACAATAAATTCCCACCCTGGAGTTACATCCGTCTCTTCCTGCTCGCCATAGACCAGAGTGCGCGTCAGCGCCGAGGCTGTCCATGCTTTTTCGTCATCAAGGTAGTAAGTTCCACCCAATGTCAATAATCCGCTTACATACCCGTTGCCGCAGGAGGCGGGTTCATTCCGACTGAACTTGCCCGTGGGCAGATTGAGGCCCAGCCCCAGGCCGATATCGTAGCGCTCACCGTGCCAGCCCAACACCAGGGGTTCTATGAAAATATCCCCTAGTCCGGTTTCGGAGTCATGAATGTTCAGTGCGTCCACGTTAAAATCCGTCGAAATAAGCGGCACTATGGCGCTCATGCCGTAATCGGCGCCGAAAAGCTTTTGTTTAGTAATCCATACAAAACGGTGCGCCTGCGCAAATACCATCAGGTCAAAGCCGACATTCAACTCGTCACCGTTTTTATCTGTGAGCGTGTCTGCATCGACATACGTATTATACATTCGATAGTGAAAACCCGGTGGGGGGATCGTTGCCGCCATTACCCCTTCGGTGCCTGGTGTATAACCATTCCCTGCGGCACCGGCTGTGAGAACGGATCCGAAGGCAAGAGACAAAATTCCTGCCAGAACAATACATACACGCCAACACGTCTTAATCACTACAGTCTCCCTATTTAATATTTTACTGTCGTTATTCTTTACGAAAACGACTCTTTTATTTTTTCTATGAAACGTGCGACCTGTGCATCCGCCCTTGTTTCCAGCGGAACCGGATATTCGTCGCCAAAGGCCCAGAGAATTTCCTCCAGGGCATAGTGGATTTTCACCTGGGACATTTTGGCCGCGCCACGGAGCTGCATATAACAACCGGGGCAATAGCAGCTAAGATCGCCCACCTTTGTGTCAAGAATCTGCACCATCTTTTTTCCCGCTTCTTTGGCGCTTACGCCCAGGTCGTAGTTCTTTCGAAAGCCGGACACCATGCCGCAGCTGAGATTTTCGAACCGATTGTTCTCGAGTTCCACCACCTCCATTCCCACTGCTCTGTGAAGTCCTCTGACCGCATCCATGAATCCGTCACCCAGTTCGCTGCTGTAACAGGAGTCGGTAATGACTACCGTCCGATTGATAGGGCGTACTACCTTTATTTCACCGTTCCGGTATTTCTCCCACAACCACTGCCACACCGATATGATCTCAAAGGGTAATGTGACGCCGTGATAATTCGGCCAAATATTGCCCAGAAAATTCGCGCAGGAACCGCAGTAGCAGATCAGGCGTTCCGTGTCGAGGCGTTCCAGCATTTCCCGAGTTCGCTCGACGGTCTTTGCAAAAGTGTCATAGTCCCCGTATCGATAGGCAAGTTCTCCGCAACAGGCAGTGCGCGGTGCATACTTCGGAAGTTCCGCGAACAGCGATGAGTGTTCCGTACCGTATGGAATCTGTCGACCGATGCACCCGATGAAAAGCACCTCCGGGCTTTTGGGAGGAACGACCTCCCACGTGTCCAGAATGGCCTTTTCTTCTTCAGACTCTGTGGTATATACATCGCCGAAGACGGAAGAATCGGTCTTTCCCGTCAAGAGGTAGTCGATATAGGGAGGGAACCCCGTGCCGGCCTTTCGATTCTTCTCCGCAGCCCGTTCCATGATAAGGGCATAAGGCCGCAGACCATGGGGACAATAATGATTGCACCCGAAACAGAAAGTGCATTCTTTGAGCACACGGTCAGGTTCCTGCCCCCTGAGCAACCGGCCCATTTCCGCCCGGGATTCCTCTTCTTCCATTTTCATTACGGGGCATTGCTGCAAACAGACGCCGCAATGCTCGCAGATGTTGAGGCTCTTTCCTTCAGGATCGAATGCTTCAATAAATGTGGTGTGTGCCATGAGTTTCCTCCTTTGTGTGTGCGCAAAAAGCCTTTCCCATCGGTTCATTAATCAACATTCGGCGTGATTAATGCATCATACCAATGCGTGAAAAAATATCCATACATAAATTTCTCTTATGAGTATGAAATGTCGTTATGTGTCGCGGAAACAATCGTCGTCCGCTTTTTAAATATCTGTTGTATTTATAGTCAGATAGGATTAAAAGAACGCATAATGATCAACGTACGAATAAGGGGAACTTACGGTTTATGAAACTCATTCTTGTGGCAACGACCGACAGCGACACGGTTCAGGCCATCAGAGAATCCTTCAACATGGAATATCGTATCGATGTAGCGGTAAGCGCTGCTCAATGTATCGAAATGTTCGGGAGGAAGCGCTGCGAATACCTCTTTATTGATATGGAATTCTTGGAACATCTGCAATCGACGCTGGGTGATGATCCCTATTTCAAAAGGGCTCTTATGAATTTCTGGAAGGTATTTCCCACAGCGCAAATCATCGTTCTTACTTCTGCGATGCACATTCGAAAGGCCGTTATGGCCGTCAAAGGCGGGGCGAGTAACTATATTACCCGCCCTATTGACAGAGATGAATTAAAATATATTACGGAAAGCGTGTACAGGACACTTCTCATGAAATCGGAACTTCAGTACCTGCGAGGCAGATTCCTGCAGAGCGGTATTGACAGCATCCATACGGAAAGTCAGGCAATGCGCAGTGCCATTGATAAGCTTATGGCCGTTGCCCCCATGAAAACAACGGTCCTCCTTACCGGTGAAACGGGTACCGGTAAAAGTGTCCTCGCCCGGATCATACACCGGTACAGCAACAGGGCCGATAAGCAGTTCATACAGGTTCACTGCGGCGCCATTCAGGATACGCTGCTGGAAAGCGAATTGTTCGGCCATGAAAAAGGGGCCTTTACCGGTGCGGACCGGAGAAAGCTGGGAAAATTCGAAATCGCCGATAAGGGTACCATATTTCTTGATGAGGTAGGCACTATGACCCCATCGGCGCAGGTCAAGTTGCTTCAGGTCCTCCAGGAAGAAACCCTTCAACGCGTGGGAGGCGAAGTAGATATCCCTGTGGATATACGCGTGATCGCAGCGACAAATACGAATCTGGAAGAGATGATAGAAGAGGGTCTATTCCGAAATGATCTTTTCTATCGGCTCAGCGTATTTCCCATAGAGATTCCTCCCCTGCGGGAACGGATCGAGGACATTCCCCTGCTGGCAGACGGTTTTCTCAGAGAGCTCAACCGAATAAACATGAAAGTAATCAACAATATCGATCCACGAGTAATAGAACTGTTACAGTGTTATTGCTGGCCTGGAAATATCCGTGAGTTGAAGAATATCATAGAACGTGCCTTTATTATTGAAAAATCAGAGGTTATCACACCGGCCAGCATTCCCAAGGAGCTTTCCTTCGACTGTCGTACCGGAGACCACTCTTTGCCGCGCACCGCCGGTTCCCTCGCGGAGATCAAGGATACCACAGTGAAAGAGTATCTTCGAACACTGCTTGATGAATTCCGGGGAAATATCCGGAGAACGGCTGAAAAGGGCGGCATCTCAACGAGGCAGGTGCACAAACTCATGAAAAAGTATGATCTTCATAAGGATATCTTCAAGGACAAGAAACACTCACCGGTCAAATAAGAACTCTTGTTCGTCGTCAGGAAAATAGGACAAAAAGTTCCTGGTATCAGTTTACTGTAATGATATCTGATAGATGTAATCATTATACCTTGCCATGCCGATTTTTTAAATACGGAATAATAGTTCCGATTTCTGTTGGACCAATCATTTATACTACATAATATCAGCATGTTATGATTTGGCGCGGCGAATGCAATTTGTCCTGCACGGCAGTTCGAAACATGAAGTTTATCTGCAGAGAGTGAAGGAGTACCGCTGGAAGGGAGCAGATATTATGGCAGATGCCTGCTGTTCTCCGGCAACAGCCTGACAGCAGAACTACAAATGGCAGTTATAGCTGCACATGATGACGGTTATGGATAGGAAAGGGCGAGAAGAGGGGGAACTTATCTGCATACGGGGGATTATTGTCCCGTGGTCATGGGATGAAAAGGGCCTCGTTGTCGATGTTGTCATCGACGCGGAGGAAGAACAGAGATACTTCCCCATTCCCATAAAGAAAAACAGGGAACTTGCCGCATATTTTCGGTGTTCCGTAGAGATTCGCGGATTTATTGAACAGGGATATGACGATCGGCTCTATCTAGAAGTAATAGAATATAAAATCACAAGAAAACCGGGATAACTATCATAAGATGGATCCGGTAATAAAGGAGCATGGTGCTCATAATTTATTTCACAATGGAGGTAGTTGCATGAAAAAGTATTTGGGGGTAGTTGTGGTGGTGTTTTGTCTGGTGGCAGCATCGTTATTTTTTGCCAATGCAATGGTAACGAATGCCACTGCAGCCGATGAAACAGTAATTGTTGGGACCGTAAATCCCACGGGACAGCTGGTTGCCGGAGACGGGACCTCTTATTTTATCGCCCAGGACGACATGGGGAAAAAGCTTGCGGTCATGGTCGACAAGAAGGTTGAGGTAAAGGGAACTGTCCAGACCGAAGGTGATCAAAAGACCCTTACGGTTGCAAGTTTTGAAGAAATTTAGTAGGCTGCTCTACAGTATCGAGACCCGGGAAAGGGGATGCATCCCTTTCCCGGCTGTTCCGGTTCAATCATTCGAATTCAAAATCTTTGTCAAGAGGTGTAAACGTGAAAAAGTATGGTGCAATGACGGTGTTATTTCTCCTGTTGGCGATGGTGCTAATGGTATCGGGATGTGCAACAAAAGATGTGATGGTGACGAGTGAGCCAACACTATCAGCCACGACAGACCGGAAAGCGGCATCGGCAACAACGAGGGAACCCGCGGCAACGGCAAAGGCAGCGCCTGCGTCGCCGGGAAAAGTGGAATCCGAGGCTATTGTACAGGTCGTGAGTCCGTCGGAGGCGAGCCGATTCGAGTCGGAAAAGATATTCTTCGATTTTGACAGGTATGATCTGAAACCTGAGGCCCGGGAAATTCTGATGAGGAAGGCCGCATGGCTCCAGGCCCATCCAAGACTATCCCTGAGGATCGAAGGTCATTGCGATGAACAGGGTTCCTCGGAGTATAATCTCGCCCTTGGACAGCGGCGCGCCGAAGCGGCCAAGGCCTATCTCGCCTCTCTCGGGATCTCCCCCGACCGCTTGATCGCCGTCAGTTATGGAGAGATGCAGCCTGCAGCTCCGGGTCACGACGAAGACGCCTGGGCTCAAAATCGCAGAGATGAATTCAAGCTTGTAAAATAAAATAAAAAGTACATTATTGTTGACTCACCCTTTTCTTCGTCTTACACTGCAATCATTTAATGCGGAAGCGGTTGTCTGTCCATAACGGTTCGACTGGCCGATAGTGCCTGATAATTCTGCGAAAAGGGGGCGATGTCATGCAATTGATCTTTATTCACGGTTCGGGAGGCGCCAAAGAGTCCTTTCAGTATCAGACGGACTATTTTGATAATTCGGAGGCGGTGAATCTTCCCGGTCATCCCGAGGGTGAGCCCTGCACCACCATTGACGAGTATGCCGATTGGTTGCACGCGTATGTGAAAGATCGCGGGTATGAGGACGTGGTGCTTGCCGGTCATTCGCTGGGAGGCGGCATTGCCCTCGCCTATGCCCTCAAATATCCAGATGGTCTGAAAGGTCTTATCCTGCTGGGGAGCGGTGTGCGGCTTCGTGTGCATCCACTGTTTTTGGAATCTTTGGAAAAGGCCTGCGTCGAGCCGGATATTTTTGAAGAATTTGCCGGGGCAAGCTACGAACGTATCGATCCTACATTGACCGGCATTCTTACAAGGCGGGTTCTGGAAAACGGTCCGGCGGTTATGTTGAACGACATGCGCGCCTGCGATAATTTCAATATCATGGGGCGGGAGCACGAAATCACCTTACCGACTTTGGCTATCTGCGGCGCCGATGATGAAATGACCCCGCCCAAGTACAGTCAATTTGTAGAAAAAAATATTGCGGGCGCCCGCGCCGTCATTATAGAGGGCGGCACTCATTTCGTCTTTGCCGAAAAGCCGAAGGAAGTCAATGAGGCCATCGAGGAATTTCTCGGCAGGATTTGACCCCAGGGTCGTTCGAGGCCCCGAGAGGCAGGAATATCTTTAGTATCGCCGCACTTCGGGAACATGTACGAGCAAGGGAACCATTTTTAAAGGGGAAACCGAATATGATAACGCATAATCAGCAGATATGCCGATCCTGCAAGTCCTGCCTGACCGTATGCTCACGGCAGAATTTTGTTCTCGATGAAAACAGGAAGGTGCAGCTTGCAACATATGCGCAGGACACCTGTCTTGGATGCGGGCACTGCCTGTCAGTCTGTCCGGAGGAAGGGGCCCTTGTACTTTCCCCCTACGGTCCGGTGAAATTGAGGCCCGTGGGATCGCTGCCGTCAGCCGGGGATATGAGCATGCTGCTCTATTCGCGAAGAAGCTGCAAAAAATTCCGTAAGGATGTAGTGCCTACCAGAGAGGACATCGAACAGCTTATCGATGTGGCGCGCTATGCCCCCACCGGCCACAACAGTCAGGATGTCAGCTACATCGTGCTCACCAGCCTCGACAAGATACGAAAACTGGGTGAGGCGGGATTGAATGCTTTCCGGCGTATTCTGGAACTTGACAAGGACAGGCTGGTTGGACTCATCGGCAAGGAAAAAGCCTATATCGTGAATCTCATGGCCCCGAGACTGCAGTGGCATGTCGACATATACGACAACACGGGCAGCATGGAACTCACGAACAATGCCCCCTGCGTGATTCTCGTTCACGGACCGGGGCCGAACCGTGACGATTCATTTATCAATGCGACGCTTGCCGCGCATAATATGGCGCTTCAGGCCGTGACCATGGGACTGGGGACCTGTATGCTCGGACTTCTCACAATGGCAATAAATCAGTCGCCCGATTCGCTGGGTGAAATGGGGATTGAGATGCCGCAGGGCCGCCGGCTGTACGAGATTCTTGCCGTCGGTGTCCCGGCACAGGGCTTCACGATCAGAAACATACCGCCCCGTAAGGCAGCCGATGTGGTCTATATATAGAGAAATCGGGGCGGCAACGGTGGCGAATTCGCACAATTTCCTATTACGTACGGACCATCAAGTATGAAAAGAATGAAAGGCGGGTTCTATGAACGGTATTCATGAAGCGTACAATCAGTTCCCCGAAGGTATGCCGAAAGCGCTGAGCGACGTTCCTGCGCGACGGCGCGTGGACAGATTGCGGGAAGGCCATCTGAAACTTGAGTACAACTCGGCTTCAATCAACCGCCTGCGGATCGAGACAAGGGTGATGAGGGAAACCGAGGGTGAGCCCATGATGATGCGGAGGGCGAAGGTGTTTGCCGCCCTTGCGCGAGAAACGCCTGCAGTGATTCTCCCGGATGAACTGATTGTCGGCCATGCCGGCATCAGGCCTCTCTGCCTCGATGTCATCCCCGATGATATCCCGGTCCTGCTGGCGGGCAAAAGGATGGCGCCGGTCCGCGACACCCTGGAATATTCATTGAAGGATTTTGATCCCGAGGATCAGAGAGTGTTGAAAGAAGAGATTGCCCCCTACTGGAAAGGGGAAGGCGATTGGGCGCGGACACAGCTGGGCAGCAATCTAAAGGCGCTTCCCGATTATTTAAAAGCGCTGCTCCTTGTTGATGATGGGGTGTTTCCTCCAAAGCGCTCCATGATCTATACGCCCTTTATAAAGGGGGGGCATTACGGGCATAATTCCGCCAACTATGAAAAAGTGCTGGAAAAGGGGTTTCTGGGAATCCGAAAAGAAGCCGAGGAAAGGCGTGCGTCACTGCCCTCGGACCGCAAACATGAAGCCCGGTTTTTAGACGCGGTGCTGCTGGCGCTTGAGGCTGCTGCGGAGGTGGGAGGGAGGTTTGCGAAGTCAGCGCGAACTCTCGCCGTATCGGAGCAGGATGACGAAAGAAGAGAGGATCTGCTTAAAATATCGGAAATCTGCGAACGGGTTCCCGCCCAGCCCGCGAGGAATCTGCATGAAGCCCTGCAATCCATCTTCTTGACGCAGGTCATTCTCAACTGGGAATCGCCGCGCATCATGTCCCAGACACCGGGCAGAATCGATCAGTACCTTTACAACTATTACAGAAGGGACATCGATTCAGGAGCACTGACTGTGGAAGAGGCGCAGGAATTGTTCGACTGCTATTTTATCAAATTGAGTCACGTCAACAGCGGCAGTCACATATCCGTGGGCGGCTACCGGCCCGACGGTCGTGACGGCGCCAACGAGATATCCTATATGCTGATTGAGAGCATGAAGCGCATACGGCTTGTGGAACCCTTTTTCAGCATACTGGTCCACAGGCGCACGCCGGAACGCCTGCTGATTCGGGCCGCGGAACTGTCGTCGCTCGGTTCCGGCCATCCCGTCTACCTGAATGCCGACACGCTTACCACAATGATGCTGGCCCGGGGAACCAGGGGCGGTCCCTGCATCACCCTGCCGCTGGCCCGCAAGGCGACGCCCGTCGGCTGTTACGAACCGGTCATCCCCGGGCAGGATTCGGGATACATGTTCAGCGGATTTTTCAATATGGCCGCAGTGATGGAGCTGGTGCTTACCAACGGGTACAGCCGCTATTACAAGAAGCAGATCGGTCCAAAAACGGGCGATCCCGCCACGTTTGAGTCATTCGAGGCGTTCAAGAACGCCTACCGGAAACAGCTCGCGCACATGGCGAAGAACTTCTCCGATGCGTCGAACATCTTCGAGCGCGTCTTTGCCGATGTGCTCCCCACGCCCTTTGAATCGAGCCTGATTGATGGGTGCATAGAGAAAGGTACTTCGCGCGAAGAAGGAGGAGCATTGTTCAATTTCAAACAGTTCGTCGGCGCCGGCTCCACCGATGCGGGAGACTCGCTGACAGCCCTACGCAAACTCGTTTATGAGGATCGCACTGTTTCCATGAAGGAATTGTGCGAGGCACTGGAGCATAACTTTGAGGGAAATGAAGTGCTTCAGAAACGTCTCCGCGAGGCGCCCAAATTCGGAAACGACGATGACTACGCCGATGAGCAGGTTGCCTGGGTCAGCCACGTCTTTGCCGAAGAAGTGGGGAAACAGCCCAACACGAGGGGCGGGTTTTCCACTCCCCTGGGCGCCCCCCTTCAGTATTACGTGTTCGGCGGCTGGGTTGTCGGCGCGCTGCCGTCGGGACGCGCCGCCTGGCAGCCCCTTTCGGATGCCTGGTCGCCCTCTGCCGGCTGCGACAGGAAGGGTCCTACGGCGGTTCTGGGAAGTATGGGGAAGATCGACAACGCGGAGCTGACGGCAGGAGTGACGCTTAATCTGAGGTTCGATCCCCGTTTCTTCACACTGAAGGATGGAATGCAGCGGTTCACTAATTTTATCCGTGCCTTTGCGGATCACGGGATTTTCCATGTCCAGTTCAATATGATAGACGGTGCAACACTGCGGGCGGCTCAGAAAAATCCTGACGATTACCGCGATCTCGTTGTCAAGGTGGCAGGATACAGCGCCTATTACACGCGACTTCCGAAACCTTTACAGGACGGCATTATTGCCAGAACCGAGCATCACCTGTGACGTACCCGACAGTACATGCATAAAAAAAGCAAGGTAACCCCTATTGTTCTGAACCCAAGTAACCTGTTCATTCTCTCCCGCAGAGACGTCAAGACGCGCAGAGAAAAACATTTTTTTATTTCCTTTTATCCTCAGCGTCCCTGCGTCTCTGCGCGAAATAATGTTTTTATTCCCGGCACTTTGCGAAGACTTTCCATTATAATGCCAATATGTTGGCATAGAGAAGCGTTTTGCGGCAGCTCATCGGGTCTCCATTCGGTCCGCCAGGACGACGCACGTGGCCATCTGCTGGACGATGTTATCACAAAGATCCGAACGGGCCGGGATGCAGACCGGCCCACGCGAGGTAGCCACCAGGGCGCTTCGCGTCACATTGAGAAAGAAATCGAGTTTGCAGATAATGTTTCCCGCATCGAGCGATGGGACAAGGAGGATATGGGGCATAGTTTCAGTACGGATCTCCTCGTAATTTTTAAACCTCTTTCCTTGGCCCAGAAAGATGTCGGTAAAAGACGTGGCTTCGAGCATTTCGCACAGCCCCAGTTTCCCCAAAGCGGCGTATTCCTTCAGTTTCTCGAAATCCTTAAATGATTGAAGGCCGCCGCCGATTTCCCGCCGGCCCGAGAGTATGGCGATTTTCGGTTTCTCATAGCCCAGCAGGCGGCAGACAAAGACGGCGTTTTTCAGTATTTCCGCCTTGGCTCTTACATTGGGCGCGATGTTGACGCCTGTATCGGTCAGCGCCACCAGATGATCGACGCCTGGAACTTCCCAGAAGCAGACCACACTGACCGTCATGCCGGAACCCGCCGTGGCCTCCTGCCGAATGATCGAACGGTAGATAAAAGAGGTGGGAATCTGCCCTTTGCTGGCAATGGCGCGCTGACCGGAAAAAAGCAGTGCGATGCCCAGGTCTGAGATCTCCTGTTTGTCACGCAGGGAAATCGTTTCGAAGGGGCTTATATCGAATTCCACCTTCTCGGCCATGGTTTTCATGATCTCCACATCACCGATGAGCAGAGGTTCAATAAAACCGAGTCGGCGCGCCTCTTTTACCGCCGCCATAAACTCCTCGTCCTCCGGTGCGAGAACAGCAAGTGTTTTCGGCCCTTTTTCACGTGCCAGTCTCGAAATGTCATCCAGAGAATGAATCTTCAACGGGCTGTCCTCGTTAATGCCACGAATGGAGCGCTCTGAAGATGCCCTTTGTTGAGCCTTCGCGCCTGATGCCCACCGGTTTGGCGATTCGTTCTTTATACCGGTTACCGGTCATTCCTCATTCTTCCTTATGCGCTGGTCGTCTCTTCACGACAGAGATGCAAGTTCCCTGTCGATTACGGCAAGGGTTTGGTCGTGGGTTTCAATCTTCATTTTCCGGATTACTTCCCGGTCTTTTTTCAGGGGCATTGCAAAGGCCCGCACCTCGGACAGCAGCTCCTCGTTGGCACAGGCTTTCGTAATGATGTGGTGTTGCTCGCATTCCTGCGCCGTGAGCCTTCGTGCCGTGTATTGCATCTCTTCGAACATATACATGGGAACCGCCCGTTTCGAAAGCGCCACAAACACCGGTGTAAGTGACATGCCGAGATCCACCTCGGGCATGCAGATCCACCCCCTGTCATTACGCATGAAGCGGAAGTCGTGGGCGAATGACAGAAATGCGCCGCCTGCAAAGGCGTGACCGTTAATGGCGGCAATAGTGGGCATCGGATAGAGGAGTACGCGTCTCATCAAGCCAAATAACTCTCGCAGGAATGAATTGATCAATGCCTGCTCCTGCCTTTCGATCACCGGAAGAAGCCAGTTCAGGTCAATGCCGTTGGACCATATCTTTACATCCGATGATTTCACCGCGAGCGCCTTTGCATCGGTTTTTTCCTCGATCTCGTCCAGCACTTCCATGAATGCCCGGATGAAGGGGAAGTTAAAGCGGTTTTCACCGGCATTCATAGTGACCACTGCCATATGCTCGTCCATCTCATATTGGATAAGTGCCATGGTGTTTCCTTTCTTCATAATTTACAATTTGACATCTTCGCAGTGCATTAGAGGCCGACCCAGCGCACCATGGTTTCAACCGACTCTCTCGCACTTTCCAGTGCATTTGCCGGGTGATCCCAATCGGGGTAGCCGATAGCGATACAGATGTAGATTTTTTTAGACGGCGGGATGCCGACGATTTTTCTGACTTCGTCGGGGAAAAAGACGCCCTGGCCATTGATGCAGGTACCCAGACCGTATTCAAGTGCCGTCAGGCAGATCGTCTGTATCAGCCCCCCGATATCGGAGGCGGCCAGGCGGACATCCAGGCTCTCATCGGCCGCGAGTATAATCATGGCCGGTGCGTCGAACCCGCGAAACCCCTTCATGGTCCACTCCGTTCGCTTTTGCGTATCGTCGCGGGCAATGCCCAGAAGCCCGTAAAGGTCGAATCCCAGGGTACGCTGGCGTTCTTTATGGACACCTTCATAGGGCTTCGCATGGCCGAAATCGGAAACCGGTGCGGCGCCGGCGCTCAGTTTTTCCATATTAGCCCGGCGGAGCTCATCGAGGGGGGCGCCGGCGAGGACAATAATTTCCCATGGCTGTACGTTCATCGCCGACGGTGCGCGTAGAGACGTTTCGATGATTTCCGCAAGTGTCTCCTTTGACAGGGGATCGTTTCTGTAACTCCGAATGCTTCTCCTCTTCGCAATGGCTTCTTTCAGCTCCATGAATCTTCCTCCTCTATTTAAATTCCGGGTTTTTGGTTTATTCGGCTGTTCCTTCAAAGAGACGGCGGGGATTGTCGATTATCATTGTGCGAATCATCTCATCTTCGATCCCTTCCTGTTTGAGTGCCGGGATGATGGCCTTGAATATGTGGGAAAAGGACCAATTAACGGTCTGGGGGAGCAGGTGTGTCGGCCAGACGCCGCCGCGGCCGAAGGTTGCGCTGACATGGTCATGGGAGAGCATGATATTTTCGGCGTGCCCTTCACGCAGAAGCGCGACGAGTGTGGCGAGGCGCGCCGCGTCGGAAACGAAAATATCGACCCCGAAGCGGTCGAAGGCAATGTTGACGCCTCTGTGCAACACGGACCTGTGATAGTCAAGCGATTGATTGCCGCACATATGGCCGATCATGATGCGGTTCGGGTCGGCGCCTTCGTCAATAAGAAGCTGCGCCTGTTCCGGTCCCATGGTGCCGTCTTCGGTATGGGTGACGATGGGGACGCCCGTTTCCTTGCTGACTCTGGCCGCCGCCGTCAGCAGTGCCTCTTCACAGGGGGAAATATGTCCCAGCCCCGTGGCGACTTTTATGACGCCGGGCTTTATATGCAACGGGCCGATTCCAGAGGTGACCTCTCGCATAAACCCCTCATAGAGTTCTCCCCGGATGGCCCCCATATCACCCTGGTTCTTGAATTTCAGATAGGTCCAGGTTCCTTTTTCCTCATCATACCTGCCCGTGGCACAGATGACATTGATCTCTGCCTTCTCGGACACTTCCCTCATGATTTCCACATCTCTGGAAAGATCGGGGGGAGTGGCGTCAATGAGGGAACGGAGGCCGAGATCTTTTGCCGGTTTGAGCGCCTTGAGACAGGTTTCAACGATGTGCCTCCGGTTCGTTGACCCTGCCAGGGGATCTAATTCCCATCCTGGAAAGCCGATTGCAAGGTGTTCATGCACGAGGGTCGGTCCCAGGGAGTCCGGGTGTATGGGACCGAGAACCGTATTGATGAGTGCCATAGTCTATCCTTAAAAAATGCCTGTGACAGCCGTACAGGTTTGCAGGGAATCGATAATCTTCAGTGCCGCATAACGGTCGCGGTACTCATGGTGCACGTTGTGTCGTCTATCGTTCGTGCACGAAATAGTGTGTATAATAAACAATCGGGGGAGGAATAGCAACGGGAAAGGGGGGTGGGGCAAAAAAAATACGGGGAGAGTTCCTTCAGAAAGGAATTCTCCCCCTGTTAGAGCGGACGTTGGTTATCCACAGGTTGCCGGTGTGGAGGATGCGGTAAATTGAATCATTACCCACCCATAACAACCCACCGGAAGTTTGACATACAGCCATCCCGGAGCAGTGCCGTGAGTTTCCAGAAGAGTGCCTTTGGCGACCTGATGAATGATAGGATGTTCCACGCCGGGACCGGAGCGAACATTCAACAACTGGGCTGTGACAGTAACGCGTGCCGATGATGAACCTGTCGCGGAAGGTTCTGCCGCACCACTCGAAGACTGGATCATGTAGGGAGGGTTCACCACGATATACCCCGCCGGCGCCCTCCGGTAATAGACGCCTCCATAATAAAAGTACCTGGCGTCGCTTGCATAAAAGGTCGTGTATCCAATGGGAAGGGTCTTCACACAGGCGCCGATCGGCGGTGGAACCGTTATATACCCGGAGGGCGCCTGCCTGTAGTAGACGTCCCGTTCCTGATGGTAGTAATAATGAATGCCGGCGATGGTCAGCAGGGCGACGCCAAGCGGCAGCAACCGCAGTAACGGGTCGTGATCCCGCCAGTATGAGTAATGCACAGGAGGGCGGGCCGCGCGTGACCGATACGCCCTTGGCTGGTAGATTCGGGAGTGATGCGCCGCGGGACGAGACAGTTCTGGCTGTTGCAGGTTCGACTGATTTATGCGGGACTGATAACTCTGTGGACTCTCCGGAGAGTGCCTGTGAAATGCCAGTACTTCGTTATGGGGCAGCACGAAGGCCGATGCAAATATCGCGGCAAGGACAATCGAACCCCGGACCCGCCGTTTTTTGGCTCTTTGCAACATGACCGTACACCTCTTTTCTTCATTGTGTATATAGTACGTCGCATAGCCGACGCAAGAGGTTACATTGTTTCTCCTAAGAGACCGGAACATTGCATATATAAAGGCCTGATAAGAGAACAGTCTCGGCGCGTTTCTGTTTCTATGGCCCTTTCTGCGGCGGCGTCACACATGAAACAGGTAGATAAAGAGCACCGATATGCCGAGAAACAAAATAGTCAGTATGCTGCCTGTGCGCATGAAATCCGCCGTCTTATATCCCCCCGGCGCCAGAATCAGTGCGTTTACCTGATGCGTGGGAAGCAGAAATGAATTCGAGGCGCAGAGGGCGACCAGGAGTGCCATGCCGCGGGGATTAATGTCCGACAAATCGGCCATGACCATTGCCAGAGGAACCAGGAGCACCGTGGCGGCCACGTTTGATATGACGAGAGTAAAGAAGGTGGTAAGGAGACCGACGGTGCAGAGTATCAGAATCGGGGAGCTTCCTTCCAGAAGGTGGAGTGCATGGGAGGCTACATACCGAGCGGCGCCGCTCTGATCCATGGCGATTCCCAGCGGAATCAATCCCGCCAGAAGAAACACTGTTCGCCAGTTGACGGATCGGTAGGCTTCATCAATGGGGACAACACGCAGCAGAATCATTGCCAAGGCGCCCGTCAGGAGACCGAGGGCAATGGGGAGGCCTAAGAGGGTGAGAATAATGGCGCCGATAAAACAGACCAAAGCCATTCCCGGCCGTGCCTCTTCCGCCTCTTCTTTTGCGTCAACGGGGGTAATGAGCACGAAGTTGTTGTTGTCGGCCATCGCTCTGATTTGCTGCCATCTTCCGTGAACGATAAGCGCATTTCCTGCCTGAAGTTGTTCATCGGAAAAATTCTGCCGCGCCTCACCCTCGCCGCTTAGCAACATGATCGGCTCGACACCGTAGGTCTTGCGAAGTGCGATGTCGCGCAGTGACTTTCCAATAATCGGCGCCCGGACAGGAATGATCAGTTCGGCAAAGCCGGCATTTCCCGCGGTTTCCAGATGCTCGAAGGGCCTGGCGTCTTCTTTGTACATAAGCCCGTAATCATTGACAAATCTGTTCAGATCGTCCTTGTTCCCCAGAAGCGCCATGCGCTGTCCCGCAGCAAAAGGCGTATGTCGCCATGGGGCGTAGTGCACATCGTCCCCCTGCGCCAAGGCAAGAAGATTCAGCCGGTAGTGCGCCCGAATCTGGGCTTCTCCCCTCGTTTTACCTACCAGGGGGCTTTGCGCCGGAACTGCGCACTGGTAGATGGTTGTGGGAAGATGCCAGGTTTCTATTAGTTTTTGCTGGGCGCTTACGGATTTTTTTGACCGTTTCCCCAGATCGGGCAGTACGCGATTTCCGAAAAAGAAAAAATAGAGAACTCCTGCTCCGAGTAGAACAATTCCCGCCGGCGTCACGGAGAACAGACCGAAATCGTTCTCTCCACCCTGGCGAAGCAGGTCATTAAGGATTATCAAGGGCGCCGATCCGATCATGCTAAGGTTTCCTCCCAGCAGTACGGCAAAGGCCATGGGCATCAAAAGGCGTGAAGCCGGCATTCCCGTACTCTTTGAGATTCTCAGCATGGCGGGCAGGAAGAGGGCAACAACCCCGCTGTTCTGCATAAAGGCTGAAATCAGTCCTACCGTAACGGTTACTACGCCGATAAGACGTCGTTCGTCGTTACGGGCAAATAGAATAATAGGGTGTATCAGTCGGTTGACGGCGCCGGAACGATCCACCCCATACCCCAGGATCATCACGGCGATAACTGCTACTACGGCATTGCTGGCAAGTCCGGAAAATGCCTCCGCCGGCGTGAGGAGACCCAGCCAGGGCAGGAGTACCATAACCGAAATGGCGACTATGTCCACCCTCAGGGCGTCACTTGCAATAAGAAACACCGTTACGGCGAGAATCAGAAATACAAGCAGCATCTGCAGAGTCATGGCATGCCCTCTATATCCTTTCAGGAAGCCTTTTTGCACACTGCACAAGTTGTTCTACTATACTACCGGCGCCGAGAGGGGGTCAACGGTTAAGAAGACTACAGCTCCTCAATGGTAACTTTAATCATCCTGTCTCCCTGGCGGATTGCGTTTACCACGCTCTGCCCCGCCGTGACCTTCCCGAAGACCGTATGGTTGCCGTTCAGGTGCGGTTGCGGCGAATGGGTAATGAAAAACTGGCTTCCATTAGTATGGGGACCGGCATTCGCCATTGAAATGACCCCGGTTTCATGCTGCAGCGGATTACCCTTTATTTCATCCTCAAAATGGTACCCCGGTCCTCCCCTGCCAGTGCCCGTCGGATCGCCTCCCTGAATCATAAAATTCCCGATTACCCGGTGAAAGGCGACGCCGTCATAAAATCCTTCCCGTGCCAGGAATACAAAGTTGTTTACCGTCTGAGGCGCGTGCTGGGGATAAAGAGTCAGCTCTATTTTCCCCTTTTCAGTTTCTATCGATGCCCGGTAGCTTTTCTCCGGATCGATTGTCAATGCCGGCCGTGTGTCCCATTGCTTTTGTTGCATACTGATCTCCTTATAGCCTATGTCCAATGAGAATCGTGTGTGTGCGATTCTGATTGCCGGTTCATATTATCGCTTGCCCTGAATCGCCGCTTCGGCGATTCTGCTCGATCGTTTCCTGGCGTCATCTTCCATGCAGCATCGCTTGTATTTTTTGCCGCTCCCGCACCAGCACAGATCGTTTCTGCCAAGTTTTATGTCTTCTGGCGATTTTTTCCTTGAGAGGAGGTTCTGTAATATTCCCATTATGACCTTTCTTTTTCAGCAAATAGTATGACTACACATTAAAATCACGCACACTAGCGCGTGTACCGAAGGGTGTCAAGTGCTTTGTGAAGAATTTTTCCATAAAGGGAACATGTAAGTTTCGATGATTTATAGATAGACACATTCCTGAATTTCCTATATCACTACAGAAAAACGCAGGGGGGACAGGTGCGTAAGGAAATTGAAGAATCAATAAAAATGGAGGTGTTGCACGAACCCTACGCCGGGAAAATGGGGATCCGACTGTGTGCGGTTGATGAAGGGTATGCGCTTGTGGAAATGGCGCTTACCGAGGAGATGGCGAACATCTTCGGTATGGCCCACGGAGGGGCGATTTTTTCACTTTTAGACGAGGCCTTCGAGATCGCCTCCAATTCCCACGGCATTATGGCGGTTGCCCTGAATATGAATGTTACCTACATAGCGGCGCCTGAAATCGGCGACACGCTGAGGGCTGAAGCGACCGAAATCAGCAGAACCCGACGAACGGCAACCTATGCAATTACTGTGAAGGACGAAAAGGAACGTCTCATGGCTACCTGTAACGCTCTGGTTTACCGGAAAGACGCCCCGCTTCCCTTCCTGAATACCCCAAAATAGGGCATTTCGTCTTTCAGCAGGACAAAAATGTGTGAAAGGATCGGGCAGGGACGCCATTCCGGGGGAACCGGTTCGGCGCCCCCGGAATACACGCCTATCGGAAAACGAGTATTGTCGAGGTTTGGTTGATGTGGCCGAGATATTCCTCGCCATAGGTACTGAATCCGATGGTGGGAGTATGGGAAAACACCGCGCCGTATTCATCTGTTTTCCCTTCTTCTTTCAGTTCCAGCGTCCTCAGAATGCAGTGAAAATTCAAGATGCCTGAAAGCGATCCCAGTTCTTGTTCTTTCTTCTCAAGGGCGACTTTTGTGTCTCCCACAATATCTCCCGATTCCAGCAGGGAAAGCTCCATGCCCTCCAGTATCTGACAGTAAAAGACAATGCCCTTATCCTTTACCTGCTGTGGGCTTCTTACGTAGGGCTCCCCATCGATGACAAGGCCGAGAGGGTATTTCATGAAATAGTCAGCCACTTCCGCCACAGGTATTCCCACTGCCTCCGCGTAGGCGTCTACGGCAGGCCGGTTGTCAAATTCAATCACCTCCCGATTTTTTTCATCCACTTTTGTTGCCGTCAGTGTACGGTCCAGAATCTTGAAACTCTGGGTCTTGACGATATCGAAAGTTCTGGCTGATTGTATCAGAACCAGAAGGGCCGCGTCTGTATAGGCCTTCCCCTGTGCAAAGAGATAGGTCCTGTTAAATGCAAGATCATCACCTGCAGATCCACCCACAAATGTGACATTGGTCAGATCGCCGATCCATTCCATCAGTCTTTCTTCGGCGCCGCTCATGCCGTCGGCGAGAATGATCCCTACATATTGTGTGAAATCCAGTGTGGACATGTCGGCACTGAAATATTTTTCAAAGGCACTGAAGGCATGCTGAATGGTTGCCTTGTCCCCGGCGCTTACATTTTCCACTACGGCGATCGATATATCGTCAATTACATCGGACCCGAGCGCCATGGCCACAATGGAATTATCCAACATTTTACCGGACACAATTTCTCCCGCCGTCGTGCAACCGAATACCGGCACTTCGCCGAAGGCCTTTTGCATCGTAGCGGCGAGCTCATCAGCGCCGTAGGACGATGAGGCAAAATATATAAGGGCTTTCGGATTCTCTCCGGAAAAATTCGCTCTTATAGCATCCACGGCCTTTCCTGTTATTTTCTCGGTGGTATAGGCTGTTTTTATACTCATATGATTTCTCCTCCCTGTTGTGTCCATTTAAAATTTTACACCCATTTCTCGCGCCGCCATAAGGACTTTCTCTATCACGACGGGGTCATCTGCCGATTGAGCACTGTATTTGTCCGGATTGAGTCCCTTTAAAATCAGCTTGGTTTTTGTGGTACTCATCAGAGTCGGATGCCCCCCCGATTTTTTTTCAATGATTTCATCGAGCATTTTTTTTATTTTCCCTGCCATATAATCCTCCATTGCACTATGATGATCGCGTAACCTTTGTACCTGATGTAGACAGGATGAGGCGCCTGTCTGCCCGAACCGAATGAAAATGTAAAATCTCCCGACGGCGCCTGCAGGCGCCGCAGAGATATATTCGGACAGAAGGAATTTAATCTTTAGAAAAAAAGCAGGGCGCCGCACAAGGTTTCCCAGGGATCTACTGGAAGAGAATCGGACGATGCATATAAAGCGCTTGCATTATTCAGTAGTTGTGGTATAAGCGGCGCTCAGATGCAAAGAAAGCGCTCATATATGCTGCCAGCCCCCGCCCCCCATGCAGTAGACAGTATGCGTTATAAATCAGAGAGAAAAGAGAATATAAAACTACGGTGAATTTTAACGAACTAGATGTAAGTGAAGCGATTTTGGAAGGAATTCGGGATGCCGGCTTTGTTGAATGCACGGCGGTACAGGAGTTGACCTTTTCAGAAACCCTCAAGGGGAGAGACGTTACGGTACAATCTCAAACGGGTACCGGGAAAACGGCCGCCTTCCTCATTACTATTTACAAGCTTTTTTCGGATGACGCTTCGGGGGTCGGAAAAAAAGCATTGATAATCGTCCCCACGCGGGAACTGGCCGTTCAGATAGAAAAGGAAGCGAACATTCTTGGAGGTCATCTGCCCTACTCCGTTGGCAGCATATACGGAGGTGTCGGATATGCCAAGCAGGAGGAGCTTCTTGAGCAGGATGCCGACATCATTATCGGTACGCCGGGACGACTTCTGGATTTTGGCAGATCGGGAAAATTGAACTTTCGGGAGCGGGGCATTCTGGTCATTGATGAGGCCGACCGACTGTTCGATATGGGATTCCTTCCCGATTTGAGAAAGATGCTGAAAAAAATGCCCCCGTCGGACCAGCGGATTACCATGCTGTTCAGTGCGACGCTTGACGCCGTTGCGCGGGATCTTGCCTGGGAACATATGAACGATCCGGCGGAAATCGCCGTCACGCCGGACCAGAAGGTGGTGGAAGAAATTACACAGGAGCTGTACCATGTGGGCGTCCATGAAAAAATACGCCTCCTTCTTGGCCTGATGAAAAGGGTCGATCCCAGAAACGCACTTATTTTCACGAATACGAAACACGAAGCCTATGCGCTGTCGCAGCGTCTTGAGCGGAACGGATATCCCTGCGAATACCTGATCGGCGATTTGCCCCAGCGGCAGAGGGAGAAAATTATCAAGGGTTTAAAATCAGGGAAAATTCGGTTCCTGGCTGCAACCGATGTGGCGGCCCGGGGGTTGCATGTGGATGATCTTGAACTTGTCATTAATTATGACATTCCCCAGGACTGTGAAAATTATGTACACCGTATCGGCCGCACGGCCCGAGCCGGTAAAACAGGGAAAGCCCTGTCTCTTGCCTGCGAAAAATATGTCTATGGTTTAGAAGCGATCGAGGATTACATCGGGATGAAG
Organism: Syntrophales bacterium; assembly: GCA_963666365.2. GTDB lineage: Bacteria > Desulfobacterota > Syntrophia > Syntrophales > UBA2210 > JALNXD01. The sequence continues at coordinate 1,074,516 of CAXXNF010000001.1, read as the reverse complement.
ATCCCCGTCATCTGGCCTGACGACACCCTCTTCGAAGCCGACGCTGCCGCCGGCATGCGATTCAGACTGGATGACAAAGACAAGAAGTATTCAGAGCGTAATGAAAGAGGAAAGGGGCGGAAAACAAAGGTCGCCACAACGGAATCGAAAGAAAAAGTTCGCAGAAAGAGACCCCGCAAAGAGGCGGCGTCCGTTGAAACACACGCGATAAAGGAGGGGACGACTCCTTCCACGAAAACCCGCACACGGCGTCCTTCAGTAAAAGGATCACCGAAACAGGTTGCCCCCCTCAATGGGTCTAGGGAAGAACGGCTCGCCTATTACCAGTCCAAATACGGCGAAACTTTCGAAATGTCTCACGAAGTGAGTCCCCGCGAATCAGGGGGGATGGAGGCGGCATCTCCCGATGCCGCACCAAAGCCTTCTTCAATGAGCGGTCACGAAAAGCGGCGATCCCTCTTCGACAGGATTCTTCGCTTCTTCGGCAACAGTGCCGCCTGAAGATCGCGCTTCATGGTCAGACGATCTCTCTTCTAAAGAAAATTTTCTATTTTCGATTCACTGTGGAGCTTTTCGATATATGTGTTTACATCCTTTTCGGTTTTCTGCTGTTTCAGATAACCGGCAATCTTTTCCCTGGCCTCTTTAAGATCGACGGTTCGCGCGTCCTTCGTGTCCGTTACCTTGATCAGATGATATCCGAAGGGGGTTTCCACTATGTCGCTGATTTCCCCCTTTTTCAAGGCAAAGGCGGCATTTTCAAAGGCCTCGACCATGCGGCCCCGTCCAAAGAAATCCAGATCCCCGCCATTTTTTCCGCTGGGACACTGAGAATTCTCTTTGGCAAGCTTTTCAAAGCCTTCACCCTGTTTCAGTTTTTCCTGGATTTCTTTTATTTTCTTTCTCGCCTGCGCCTTTTCGGCATCGGTCGCCTTGTCTTCGACTTTGATCAAGATATGGCTTGCCCGCACCTGCGCTTCTTCCTTGAAATACGAGGGGTTTTTGTCGTAGAAATCCTTTATTTCCTGATCGGAGACGATAATCTTCTGTGTCACCGCCTGATCGATAAGTCCTTGAATCGCCATGCTCTTTTCGATTCGTTCCTTCAGTTCCGCTTCAGTCATCCCCATATTCGTTATTGCCTCCGTAAAGGCCTTTTCATCGGGGAACCGCTGTTTCAGTTTGCCGATTTCTTCGGCTACATCATTTTCATTAATGGATATTTTCTGTTTCTGGCTTTCCTGCCAGAGCAGTTCTATGTTTATGAGCCGCTCAAGGGTGTCTTTCTTCATAGCGGCAACCTGATCAGCGGAAAGCGGTCTGCCCTGCTGAGCGGATTGGGCCTCCATTTTTTTCACTTCGTCATCGAAGGTGCTTCGTAAAATCGCCTGGCCGTTAACGAGGGCTATCGGATCCGTCTTGTCGCCTGAAGCGCCTCCCAGGGCTGGACCCGCCGCCACTACCAGAAATACTAACGCCATCAGGCACCGCCGCAGCCCTTCACTTCGATATGTCATCATCATTCCTCCTTTGGGGATTGAAAAAGAGTCCTTCAGTGCGTACCTTTCTTCGGAGGCAGCGACCCCCTTGCAAGATACACAATGATTGACGACCCTCTATCTGTATCGGCGCGCATCATACCACCATATCCGGGCAGAATAAACAGAAAAAAAGACATCACTATGCAGGATACTCAATCATGTTGTTGCGGCAGAGATGCTTTCACTGTACTATGATTGCAACATCGGCGACGCCGTAGAGAGACAGGGGAGGAAAAACGAATGCGGTATTCACAGGCACGTCAGGGAAGAATTTTTGTCATTCGTCTTGAAGATGGCGACATTGTTCATGAAGAAATCGAGAAGCTCGCCCGGGCAGAAGACATCGGGGCGGCGGCGCTTATCATTCTGGGGGGCGCCGATGAAGGGAGCCGGCTCGTGGTCGGTCCCGAAGACGGACGGGCGGCAGTAATCGTTCCCCTGGAAACAGTGCTCGCAGAGGTGTCGGAAATCGTGGGAACGGGCACAATTTTCCCTGATGACGAGGGAAACCCCGTACTTCATATGCACATTGCCTGCGGCAGGGAAACCGCCACCGTGACAGGGTGCGTGCGCAACGGCGTGCGGGTATGGCAGGTAATGGAGGCGGTGCTTTTCGAACTGAAGGACTCAACGGCGCGTCGCCTGCATGATCAGGAAACGGGGTTTAAGCTTCTGAGGCCCTAGCGCGATTCGAAGAGCGGTGTGCTGAGATACCTCTCTCCATGGCTTGCGAGGATCGTGACGATTTGTGTGCCCTTGCTGCCCGGATGCCGGGCGACCTTAAGCGCCGCAGCCACAACCGCTCCGGAGGAGATGCCGCAGGACAGGCCTTCCATTTTTGCGAGGGCCCGTGCCGTATCGAATGCCTCTTCATTTGTCACGGTTACGATTTCGTCGATAACCCGTACATTCAAGTTATCCGGAATAAAGCCGGCGCCTATACCCTGAATGGAGTGAGGGCCCGGTGTTCCGCCTGAGATGACCGCTGAATCAGCGGGTTCGACTGCAACGGCTTTAAATGAGGGCTTTCGCGCCTTCAGCACTTCGGCTACTCCCGTAATGGTGCCTCCCGTTCCTACACCGGCGATGAGTATATCCACCTGGCCTTCCGTATCATGCCAGATTTCTTCCGCCGTGGTTCTCCGGTGGATCTCGGGGTTTGCGGGATTTGCAAATTGATTGGGCATAAAGGTGTTGGTGCGGCTTTCCAATATCTTGTGGGCCTTTTCGATGGCGCCCCCCATTCCTTTCTCGGCAACGGTAAGGGTCAATTCAGCCCCCAGATATCTCAGAATTTTCTGTCGTTCCAGACTCATTGATTCGGGCATGGTCAGCATCAGGCGATACCCTTTGACGGCTGTCACAAAAGCCAGGGCGATGCCGGTATTCCCGCTGGTCGGTTCCACGATGAGAGTCTCTTTGTCGATTAATCCCTCACGCTCCGCCTGCTCGATCATGGCCGCGCCGATGCGGTCTTTCAGACTTCCCAGAGGATTTCTGAATTCCAGTTTGGCGAGAAGTGTGGCCTCTGTCCCCTCTGCAATGCGGTTGAGTCTGACAAGAGGCGTCCTTCCAATGGTGCTCATAACATGGGAATAATAGCGGGCCATGAAATCCCTCCTTTCTCTTTGTAAAACGATCATGCGGGGGACGTTGATAGTAGCGTAGCGTGTGCCCCCGTACATTCGCGTTTATCGGCATCCGGACCATCCATAGCGGTATGGAGGACAGAACGTTTTTCAGTTTCCGGAATATGTCTCCGATGCTCCGGGTTAACCGGTGCCCCTCTTGAAGATAAGCTCCGGTTTTCCGGCGAATACCTCCGTATCCGACGGCACCGACTCGGTAACCCATACATTACCTCCGACAATCGACCGTGCACCGATCACGGTGTCACCTCCCAGAATGGTTGCCCCTGCGTAGATAATGACATCATCTTCAATTGTGGGGTGTCGTTTTTTTCCTCTCAGCTGTACTACCTCGTTTTTTTTGAGAGAAAGCGCCCCTAGCGTCACTCCTTGATAGATCCTGACCCGATTCCCGATTTTCGTGGTTTCGCCGATCACCACTCCCGTTCCGTGGTCGATAAAAAAACTTTCGCCGATTTCGGCGCCCGGATGAATATCGATTCCGGTCAGGCTGTGCGCATGTTCGGCCATGATGCGGGGAATCAGGGGAATGCTCTGTTCCTGAAGCTGATGAGCCACGCGATATACGGTGATCGCGAAGAGTCCGGGATAGCTTACGATGATTTCGTCATGACTTTTTGCCGCCGGATCTCCTTCCCAGGTAGCCCGTACATCCATACCCAGAATTACCCTCAGACGGGGAAGACTTTTCAAAAACGCCAGCGCTTCATAGTGCCCCCGGTCCTGACAATTCGTGCAGGGGAGGGTATAGCGCAGGCAATCGTGCCGGATTGCACGAGTTATCTGCTCGGCCATCAATTCAAAGAGTTCCGTTATCTTCTGTCCATAGTAAAATTCAAGGTTGACTCGGTCAATGCGCCGACGGGTGAAATAGCCGGGATAAAGAATCCGGTAGGTGCGGTTGACGATATCGACAATAGTGTCCCGTGATGAAATCGATTCGGGATCGACGTGATCGAAGCAGCCTTCGAGGCGGCAGGTTTTCACCAGGTCGCGCACGACCTCCGGCAGCTCCTCCCGTATGCGGAAACTATCGGCGACTTCCTTTCGGCATCGATCTTCAATCGACGGCCTGTCCATTGTATCCCCCCTTTTCACGCTCGTGGAATAAGTAAAAATAGAACGCTCATTCAAGACCTATTGAATGGAATAGACATGTTCGGTCTCATCCCAGTATGGCGACATCTTACGCAGGGTTTCTATGATCGGCACGATCTTTTCGACGACAAAGTCGATCTCTTCTTCCCTGTTGTAAATACTCAAACTGAATCGGATGGAGCCGTGGGCCATGGTGAACGGAACTCCCATGGCCCTCATGACGTGTGACGGCTGAAGAGAGCCGGAAGTACAGGCGGAACCGGAAGAGGCGCAGATACCGTATTCGTTCATCATGAGCAGAATTCCTTCACCTTCCACGAATTCGAAACTTATGTTTGTCGTGTTGGGAAGACGCCGCTTTTTGTGGCCGTTCACTTTAGAATGAGGAATCCGAGTGGTGATCTCGTGCTCGAGCTTATCCCTCAATCCACGGACAAAGGTTTTTTCAATTTCCAAATTCTTCATTGCCAGTTCACTGGCCTTTCCCAGACCGATAATACTCGGCGTATTTTCCGTCCCCCCTCTGCGTCCGTGCTCCTGGTGCCCGCCGATCAGAAAAGGGGAAAACTTCGTCCCCTTGCGAAGGTACAGCACGCCGATCCCCTTGGGAGCGTGGAGTTTGTGTCCCGAAAGCGAAAGCATATCGATGGCGGTGTTGTTCACGTTAATCGGAATCTTTCCCACCGCCTGCACGGCGTCGGTATGAAAAAGTATTCCCCGTTCACGGGCCATCTCGGCCGCTTCGATCACCGGAAAAAGAACACCTGTCTCGTTGTTAGCCCACATGAGACTGACGATGGCCGTATCTTTTGAAAGACTTTTCCGATAACGTTCCATATCGAGAAGACCATCCTTGTCGACGGAGAGTTCCGTGACGCCATAGCCCTGTTTCGCCAAATGCATACAGAGCCCCCTCACGGCAGGGTGTTCCACGCGGCTCGTGACGATATGACGTTTTTCGGGATTGACGGCAAGAGCCGACATAATCGCTGCGTTATCACTCTCAGTACCGCAACTGGTAAAAATGACTTCTTCGGGTGAGGCGCCCAAAAGTTCCGCCACCTGCTCCCGTGCCTGCTCTATGTTTCTCGCCACCTGGCCTCCAAAGGAGTGCATACTCGAAGGATTACCGTAATACTCATGAAAAGAGGGCATCATGGCCTCCACCACCTCGGGAGCAACCTCTGTGGTGGCGTTATTGTCAAGATAGATCGTGTTCATTCGCTCACCTCTTCCACGGTCAGATCGGGATGCACAAATTCACGAAGTTTCGCTTCCACAAGCCCTTTCAGGGTCTGCTGCGAGGCGGGACAGGCAACGCAGGCGCCCCGCTTCGCGACAAGCACACGGTTTTCTATAATGTCTATCAGTTCGATATCTCCCCCGTCCTTTTTAAGCGACGGTCTGATTTCACGATCCACCGTCTCCTCGATCAGCTTGATTTTCTGGATGTTGGTGAGTTCGGGTTTTGTGATCTCTTTTTTTTCGGACCATACCCGGTCGATGATTTCCTGGATGTCTTTGTGGCAGCTTCCACATCCACCCCCCGCTTTTGTGTAGTTCGTCACTTCTTCCACGGCAGTCAGATTGTTCTCTCTTATCGCCCTCTCGATTTCATTATCAGTAACGCCAAAGCACTCGCAGACAATTCTTTCCTCGGTCTTTTCTGCCTGAGCTCCTCCATAGTTGCCTATAGCGGCTTCCAAAGCCTGCCGTCCGAGAACGGAACAATGCATTTTGGCATCCGGCAATCCTCCCAGGTATTCGGCAATATCCTGATTGGTAATTTTCGCGGCTTCTTCAAGGGTTTTTCCCTTTACCATCTCCGTCAGGGCGGACGCAGATGCTATGGCGCTCGCACAGCCGAAGGTCTTGAATTTCGCCTCCTTGATCCGTTTGTTTTCATCAAGTTTGAACATAAATTTTAAGGCGTCGCCGCAGGCAATAGACCCGACTTCGGCGACCCCGTCAGGATTTTCTATGTCCCCGACGTTGCGGGGGTGAAGAAAGTGATCTTTTACTTTATCCGTATAATCCCACATAATAGTACCCTCTCACGGACGATGGCATATGATGAGACCTAGCATAAATCCCTTTTCTCATGATATTTTACTATAATCTTTTTTACTCCCCTATACATTATTTTTTCACATCAGTATATCGTCAAAGATCGTTGCAGGAAAATCCTCAGGCCCCTTCACGTTCCTGATATGCTTCGTTTATCAAAGCGGTACAGACCAATCGAGCAGGTCGCTTTCCGGGGAGATGTATACAACTGTCAAGTTTAGAAGCGATAATGACCGGCGGGCTGGAGTTCCGGTGACCCGATCGCCTGGTCGATTGTCAAGTAGCGCCGTATTTCGTAACAGAGTTCGCATTCGGTAGCGTATGTGTTGTGAGAGGGACGGAATCCATGCCACTCGGCGGCCCAGGAAAGGAGTGCGCCAACGCCCCCTTCGAAGAGGCGGGTAATGATGGGATAGGCATCGGGATCAAGAGGGGCGCCGAGATCCTCTTTTCTGACAGCAAGTCCCGCGCACATCCCCGGTATGTAGTTGCCGTAAAGATCGATGTGAAAATGGGTGGTCTGGGCCAGTTCAGGACAGCCGCTCTGTTTTTCCTCCACCAGTTCTGCGATGGTTTGCTCCTTCACATAGGGGCGAAATGTCTCGAGGGCTCTTCCGCCGGGAACGATTCCGTAGCGGTGGGGAAGGTTCTCCATGTACTCATCACCGAAGTGTCCTGCATACTCTTCCAGGGTATGGGTGGCTGTTTCGTCAAAACTTTCCAGATCGAGATAAAAATCGGCGATCCAGGGGAAGAGGGCCAGTCCCGTTTCATGACAGGCCTGAATCACCCCTTTTGTTTTGTATAACGGAATATATTCGTTATGAAAGGGACTGATCGATATGAGCAGAGTTTCAAGACCGTGTGCGGCAAGCTTTTCAAGAAGGTTGCGGGTGGAGTCACTGTCTTTGAACCAGGAAGAATTGGTTTCGAGATATTCGATGGTCATGTCCGCTTCACGGGCGACATCGAGTAAGGACAGAACCCCCTCAGGATTCAAAAGAGGCTCGCCGCCGCCGAGGTGAACGGCATCACAGCCGAGACTTTTAATCAGGGAAAATGCGGCTGCCCCATCCCCGGGGGATATAAATTCTCGGGGCCAGCGGGGACTGCACCGGTACAGACAGTGACGACAGGTCGAACTGCAGTAGTAATTGGTTATCAGACCGCCCGATACAAGACGCTCAATCGTAAGAGGCACGCCCTACTTCTTTGCGTCTTTCGCTTTTTCTTTTTTCTTGTGGGGGCGGGTTTTGCCAAAAGATCCCCGGAATGTTTTTCCTCTTTTGCTGCGTTTATCGCCTTTTCCCATAGGCATGCTCCTTTCGGCACTCTATTTACGTCTCAGTTGTCGCCCTGTTGAGGCCACCGGCGTTTTCTCGAACCCGATCGACACTTGAGGCAAGAAAATAGCCCGCTTTCCCGCTATTGTCAATGAAAATCAGGTCCCATGAAAGTCAGACAGCAATTGGGCTGTTTCTTCCGTGCCGGACATTTCACTTGAGTTTGCCTGTGCAACTTGCTACCTTTCATGTGTTTTTTCCAGCAGTGAAATGCGTCATTCAATAAACGGGGAGCAATCATTATGGAAAAGCATCACAAGTTTTCGATCTGGTACGTAATGCTGGGAGTATGGGTGGTATTGATAGTCCAGAACTATCTTGCCTCTATGCTTGCCGTTCAAAGGATTCCCTACAGCACGTTTTTATCGCTGCTTGAAGAAGGGAAGGTTGTGGAAATAGCCGTTTCGGCCAACGAGATCCATGGGAAAATGAAAGCCGACGCGGCGGGAGAGCAACTGAAATCCTTCAAAACGGTGAGGGTCGATCAGGAACTTTCGCAGATGCTCGCGAAGTACAATGTCACATTTAAGGGAGAGGTGGAATCGACCTTTCTTGCCAATCTCATGTCCTGGGTGTTCCCCATCCTTATTTTCATCGGCATCTGGTATTTCATGATGAAGCGAATGACCGGCGGCCAGCCCGGTTTTATGACCCTGGGGAAAAACAAAGCCAAAATTTACATGGAAAACGAACTGAATGTCACCTTCAAGGATGTGGCTGGTGTCGACGAGGCGAAGCAGGAACTGGTGGAGGTGATCGATTTTCTGAAAACGCCGGATAAATTTACCGCACTGGGAGGAAAGATTCCCAAGGGGATTCTTCTGGTAGGTCCTCCCGGGACGGGGAAAACACTGCTTGCCAAGGCGGTAGCCGGCGAAAGCGGCGTTCCCTTTTTCAGCCTTAGCGGTTCCGAATTTGTCGAGATGTTTGTTGGGCTTGGCGCCGCTCGGGTGCGGGACCTCTTTGTGCAGGCAAAGGGGCGCGCCCCCTGCATCATTTTTATCGACGAGCTCGATGCGCTCGGCAAGGCGCGGGGAGTGGGTATGACCGGCGGCCACGACGAACGGGAGCAGACGCTTAATCAGCTGCTTGTTGAAATGGATGGCTTTGATCCCAAGGTGGGCGTTATACTCATGGCGGCAACAAACCGGCCGGAGATTCTGGATCCGGCGCTCCTGCGACCGGGAAGATTCGATCGTCATGTGCTGGTGGACCGGCCCGACAAAAAAGGCAGGGAAGAAATACTAAAAGTACATCTCAAGAACATTAAATCAGACGCTAATCTCGATATAGAACGACTCGCCGGCATGACGCCGGGAATGGTGGGGGCTGATCTGGCGAATCTGGTAAACGAGGCGGCCCTTCTTGCCGTAAGAGGGGGAAAACAGGCGGTGGGCATGGCCGAATTCGAAGAGGCAGTGGAACGGGTAATTGCCGGGCTTGAAAAGAAAAATCGCCTTATCAATGTACACGAACGGGAGATCGTGGCCCACCATGAGATGGGACACGCCCTGGTGGCTCTCTCTCTTCCCGGCGCCGATCCGGTGCAGAAAATTTCGATTATTCCCAGGGGCATTGCGGCCCTGGGCTATACCATGCAGGCGCCTACGGAAGACCGATTTCTCTTGAGCAGAACAGAGCTTCTCGCCAAAATAGCCACGCTGCTGGGAGGTCGTGTCGCCGAGGAGGTTATCTTCGGGGATATTTCGACGGGTGCCCACAACGACATTGCCCGGGCTACGGATATCGCAAAACGCATGGTCAAGGAATACGGCATGAGCAGCGTCCTTGGACAGGTATATCTGGCGAGTGAAAAGGGTAATGCCTTTCTGGATGCCGGCCTGCCCCAGCGGAGTGATTACAGCGAACAGACGTCGGAGACCATCGATGCTGAAATACGAAAAATTATTACCGGGCAGTATGAAAGGGCGCTGAAAATTCTCAGGGAAAAGCAGGAAGTGCTCGAAAAAGGGGCCGCCCTTCTTTTGGAGAAGGAAAAAATCGGCAGTGAGGAAATAACGGTGCTCATGGGAAGGCAACAATAAATCATGAAGGCCATGGCATTGCAGGGTATATGCAATCTTGAAAGGACAGTCTTTGATGAATGAAGCGATTGTATACATAAACGGAACGTTCGTTCCCTGGCAGGAGGCCACCGTTCACCTCTTGTCGCACTGTGTGGGGCGGGGTTCCGCAATCTTTGAGGTGCTTGGATTTCAGGAGATATCGGAGGGACGGGCGATTTTCCGCCTTCAGGATCACCTGGACCGCCTTTTTCGAACGGCGGAACTCCTTGATATGGAGATTCCCCTGTCACGGGAGGAGTGCGGTCGCGCCGTTTTGAAAACTCTGCGGAAAAGCAGAGCGAGGGATGGGATGATAAAAATTATCTGCTACTATCCTCAGATCGCTTTTGATGTGAATCCGCCTCAGCGCACTCTTGACGTGGCAGTGTGTGTCATTGATTCACGCTCTTATGGAGACGGGTCTTCCGGGTCCTTTGATCACGGGGCCACGGTGGGGATTTCCCGCTGGCGAAAACTTGATCCCCACACGGTTCCCATAGAGGCGAAGGCCGCCGCCAACTATCTGAACGGCATGGTGGCGCGCAGCGATGCCCGTAGAAGGGGGTTCGATTTTGCGCTCATGTGCGACACCGAGGGTTATATCGCCGAAGGGGCCACGGAATCGATTTTTATCGTCCAAGGAGGCACTTTGCTGACGCCGGCGCTGGGACGTGTCCTCGACGGCATTACCCGGCGCTCTCTTCTCGAAGTGGCCAGGACGGAGGGGATCGAAACCGGAGAAGCGCACCTTCCCCCCACACTCCTTTTTGAGGCCGATGAGATATTTCTGTCGGGTACTCCCAACAAGTTGATTCCCGTAAAGAAGATCGAAGATCGTGTGATGAGGGACGTTCCGGGACCGGTAACAAGGGCGTTAAGCGGAATAATGGAAAAGATTCTCAATGGAGAGGACCGACGTTTCGAAAAGTGGTCTACCACTGTGGATTCGGAGTGGTGACCGGTACATTCCTTTGTCTCTGAAAGAGTGAACCCGCCCAGAGGGCGGGTTCGTGCGCGGTAACACTCTTCCAGAAAAACAATTAAGCCGGAACGACTTCTTTTACTTCGGGAATGACCTGTTTCAGACGTGTTTCGATGCCGCCCTTCAGAGTCATTTGGGCCATGGGACAGCCGCCGCAGGCGCCGACAAGCTTGACCGTTACTATGCCGTCGTCGCTGACATTGACTAATTCCACATCACCGCCGTCGGCCTGAAGAGCGGGCCGTATTTCATCAAGCGCTTTTTGGACTTTTTCTTTCATATGACTGCTCCCTTCGTTCTTTAGATGATAACATATGAACTTTTCCTTAAAAGTCAAGCCGTAAGGGGACAATCGCGGCCGTTCGCGGTGTGATTTTGGTCACCTTTCAAGAGAAACTTGACTTAAATCTTTGTATACATTACGTATTAAGGAAACAGGCAGTGACGAGAAAAAGCAAGGCGACATCTTAGGATGTGAATAGGCCTGCACGATTGTCTCAACACTGAAATCATCGAACTGAATTGAAACGACAGGGGAAGTGATGTCGGACATTATTGATTACACCGTTACCGTGGCGGCCTTTGTCCTTGCCATTGTGAGTGCAGGGCATGCGCTCCTCAGCAAGCGCGATCCCAAAGCATCCCTTGGATGGATGGCCCTGTGCCTCATCATTCCCTTTGGGGGGCCGTTCATCTATTTTCTCTTCGGCATCAATCGGGTGCGCACCCGGGCGATAAAACTTCGGGGGCACGCTCCCGATGCCTCAGTTGCGGAACAGAGCCCTCATACTGCCGAAGTCTATGCCGTACCCGCCCAATCGGCAGATGCCTATGCCGATCTTCTGCATATCTCCGATGTGATCACGAAAAAACCTCTGGTCGGAGAAAACCGGATCGATATTCTTCACAATGGGGAACAGACCTATACCGCAATGCTTGCAGCGATCGAGAGTGCGCAGATATCGATCGTTCTCACCACCTATATCTTCGAAACCAATGAGACGGGGCGGCGCTTCATTGATGCACTGGGACGGGCCGTTACCCGGGGGATCGATGTGAGGGTAATCATAGACGGGTTTGGAGAGCTCTATTCCTGGCCGCGTGCGGGGACTCTCCTTAAAAGAAGGGGGGTGTCGGTGGCGCGGTTCCTTCCGCCGAGACTGTTTCCTCCCAGCCTGCATATAAACCTCAGGAATCATAGAAAAATCCTTGTAGTGGACGGAGTGGAAGGTTTTACAGGAGGCATGAACATCGGCGATCGCCATCTTGCGGAAAGGATTGAAAACCCCAACCGGGTGGTGGACATCCACTTTCGCCTTGCCGGTCCCATTGTGGAACAGGTTGAATCCGTGTTTTTTGAAGACTGGCGTTTTCTTACGGGCCGTTACGAAAAAAAAGCGACTCAGAGACGCCAGGGGCAGGGGTCGGCCATATGCAGGGTTATTACGGAAGGTCCCAACGAGGATCTCGACAAGCTTTCCATGATCTTGGTGGGCGCCGTGTCCTCGGCTCGATCATCGGTGATCATTATGACCCCTTATTTTATTCCTCCCCGGGGGCTCTTGGCGTCACTGCAGGCGACTGCCCTGAGGGGAGTGGAAGTGACGATCATATTGCCTGAAAAAAATAATCTGGCCCTGGTGCACTGGGCGACCCGCAATATGCTCTGGGAGCTGCTGGAACGGGGCGTCCGGATTTACTATCAGCCGGCGCCCTTTGTACACACCAAGCTTTTTATCGTCGATAACCATTATGTGCATATCGGGTCGGCGAACATCGATCCGCGAAGCCTTCGGCTCAATTTTGAACTGGCCGTGGAAGTCTATGATCGGTCGCTGGCATCGTGTCTTGCCGTCTATGCCGAAGAGGTGAGAGACCGGTCTCGCCCTCTTTCACTTCAGGAGATCGATGGACGGCCCTTTCCCGAAAAGGTGCGCGATGCCCTTGCCTGGCTGCTGTCGCCCTACCTGTAGGATTCGGGGGAGAGATATCCTTTGATCCCCGGCGGATCATCGACTATCATAGGGGCGTAACGATAAAAGAAAGGACCGGCATGGAACATCCCCTCTTGAGAAGAGACCTCCAACTTATTCCCGCCCGGGTGCAGGGGCGGCGATTGATTGCCTTCCTGGATCCGCTCAGACTCGTTGACGGCGACCTCGCACTCGATATGGGGCTTTACGCGATTCTTGAACTTCTTGACGGACGACATAGTGTGAGGGATATACAACGGTCCCTGTCGGACCGATTCACGGAGGTGTCTGTCACTCTTGACCGGTTGACATCGTTTATTGAGAGTCTCGACAAAAATTATCTGCTGGAAAGTGAGCGATTTCGCGCTCGAAAGGATCGCCTGCACAAGGATTTCGGCGCCGCGACCGATCGATGTCCCGTGCATGCGGGGAAGGCCTACGATGCTGATCCGTCAGCACTCGCGTCTTTTATTGCCGCCGTTGAAGCGGCGCTCCCTCCTCCCGCCATCGACCTTTCAAAATCGTCCATTGCGGGAATCCTTGCCCCCCACATTGACATTGGCGTGGCGAAATCGACCTATGTCGATCTCTATCGTCATCTCAGGGGAAGGCACTATGACAGGGTTGTTATTCTGGGAATTAACCACCAGATTCAGAGAGGGCTCTACTGTCTCTGCGAAAAAGGATTTATCACCCCCTTCGGGACGCTCGAGACGGACAGACCTTTCGTGGAGGAACTGAGACAACGTCTTTCTCCGGAAACGATCGACGCCGATGATTTCGGACACAAGGTGGAACATTCCATCGAATTTCAGACGGTGTTTCTTCATTATTACCTCGCAAAGCCCTTTAAAATAGTGCCGGTGCTCTGCGGAGGGATTCACGAGTTTCTCCTGGGAGGGATGAGTCTGTTTGAAGATCAGGGATTTCAGAATACCGTCGCCCTGCTTTCGGACATGATTTCGAGGGACGATGCACGTACTCTGGTTGTTGCCGCCGTTGATTTTTCCCATGTGGGGTTGAAGTTCGGACATCAGAATCCCGCGGACGTCCTCCTCCAGGAGGCGCTGGAAAGCGATCGCGAGATATTGTCGCTTCTGGAGCAGGGAAGGGCTGAGGGCGTTTTTTTGCATGCCAAAAGGACCAGAGACCAGTTTAATGTATGCGGTCTTCCGTCGATCATTCTTTTTGCGCAACTTATGAAGAACTACCGGGGGATACAGCTGGCACATCATGCCTACCGCGAGGCGGCGACGGCCAGTGCCGTTACCTACGCGTCGATGGTATTTTTCGATCATCTCGCTGTTCCCGATGAGAGTCTGCCCACATGAAGTCCTTTCTGCTGATGATATTCGTGATCTATGGAGGCGTCCACCTCTATCTTTTCCTGCGACTGAAAAACCTCTTTCGATTTGGCCTTACGGCGACCCTGATGGTCTCTCTGTGCATGGCGGTGATGGTCCTTTCTCCAATCCTGGTCCGATTCTTTGAGCGGGAAGGATGGGCGTGGGGAGCGCGTCTCTCGGCCCATGTGGGCTATACCTGGATGGGGTTTGTCTTCGTGACCTTCCTGCTGTGTCTGCTGGGCGATCTGCTGTCACTGGCACTATTAACTGCAAAAGCGGCAGGATTGCAAGGATTGTATATTTCCCCTCGTCCACTGACGGCCCTTGCGCTTGTGCTGGGCCTCATTATCTGTCTATACGGGGTTTACGAGGCGTGGGACATTCAGACCTCCGTTCTCACAATCGAGACGCCCCGTATCCCCCGGCACGTGGGTCTTCTGCGCATTGTGCAGATTTCGGACGTGCATCTGGGGGTCATGGTGCGCCGGGAACGCCTGTCCATGATTCTTGAGAAGGTGAAGGCCGCCTCGCCCGATATTCTCGTGTCGACAGGGGATCTTGTGGACGGTGAGATGGATTCTCTTGAAGAGCTTTCCGATCTCTTCAGGGAGATTAAACCCCGCTATGGGAAATTTGCCGTGACAGGCAATCATGAATTTTATGCCGGCATTGATCAGGCGACAGCCTTTACTGAAAAGGCCGGGTTTCGCCTCCTGCGGGGTCAGTCGGTGAAGGTGGCGGAATCGATTACCATCGCAGGAGTTGACGATCCTGCAGGCAGAAGATTCGGAGGCAACCGGGCGCCGCCTGAGCATGATCTATTAATGAAATCGGAAGGGTATCGCATTCTGCTGAAACATCAGCCTCGGGTCATCGACAGCGGCGGCGACGGTTTCGATCTCCAGCTTTCCGGCCACACCCATAAAGGTCAGATTGTGCCGTTCAATTGGATAACAGGTCTTGTGTATCCGTACCTGGCCGGACGGTACGATCTGGGGAAAGGACGTCTGCTCTATGTGTGCAGGGGATCGGGCACCTGGGGACCTCCCATGCGGGTGCTGGCGCCGCCGGAGATAGTGGTGGTCGACCTCGTGCCTGTGGGGGATGAGTCGTAACAGACCGGCTTACTGTTTCAGGCCGTATTTTTTCATTTTATATCTCAGGGTTCGTTCCGTAATTCCCAGCTGTTCGGCTGCCCGGGTCTGATTGTGGTCTGCTTCGGCCAGCGCCTGTTCGATGAGTTGACACTCCAGCGTTTCAACGGAGTCCTTTATGAGGCTGCCGTGCCGTTTCGGTTCCCCCGTCTGTTGGCCCGGGGTATCCCTGAAGGGGAGATCACGAAGGGAAATTATCGTGTCCCGGGTGATGACGGCAGCCCGTTCCATGATATTCTCAAGTTCCCGCACATTGCCGGGGTAGTCGTATTTCAGAAGCACGTCCAGGGCCTCGCTGCTGACACCATTGATCTCTTTATCGTTTTCACGGGAAAAGATATCGATGAAGTGCTGCACCAGCAGAGGGATATCTTCCTTTCTCTCGCGAAGCGGAGGAATCTGCATGACCACGACATTCAAACGGTAATAAAGATCGTCCCTGAAAATTCCCTTTTTCATCAGCTCTTCCAGGTTGCGGTTTGTGGCACTGATGATTCTTACATCGGCCTTCAGGGTCTGGTTGCCTCCCAGGCGCTGAAATTCCCGCTCCTGGAGAAAGCGAAGCAGTTTCACCTGGACCGGCGCCGAGAGTTCGCCGATTTCATCAAGGAAAAGCGTTCCTCCATCGGCCTCTTCAAAACGGCCGACTCGACGGGTTGTCGCGCCCGTGAAGGCCCCTTTTTCGTGACCGAAGAGTTCGCTTTCGAGAAGTGTTTCGGGAAGGGCGCCGCAATTCACCACGATCATGGGCTTTTCGGAACGGGGGCTTGTGTTGTGAATAAGCCGGGCAAATAGTTCCTTGCCGGTTCCGCTTTCCCCTTCGATAAGGACGGTGGCGCGGCTGGAGGCCACCCGGCCCGCCATATTGATGAGTGCCTCCATTTTCGGGTTCTGATGAACAATCTGGCTGTCCTTCATCCCCTTTTTCCAGAGTTTTCTCCTCAGAATTTCGTTCTCTCTGATCAGGATTCTCCGCTCTGAGATGCGATCGATGAGAATAAGCAATTCATCGAGATCGATCGGTTTTGTGATATAGTCGACGGCGCCCTGCTTCATCGCCTCGACGGCGGTTTCAATCGTTCCATAGGCCGTCATCATCACAATGTCAATTTCGGGATTTATTTCTTTTATCTTTTTAAGCACTTTGAGTCCATTCATGCCCGGCATCTTGTAGTCCAGCAGCACAAGGTCGAAATGGCCCTCCAGCACCTCCCGCACAGCCTGATCCCCCGTTTCGGCTTCGGTGACGAGGTGCCCCTCCTTGGTGAGAAAATCTCCCAGCATTTCTCTTTGTGAGTGACCGTCTTCAACGATAAGTGTGTTCAATGGCTTCATGGTTGCAGGTCCTGATTGGTTCCCAGAGTCTCTCGATCTCGAGGGAGCAGAACCTCAAAAGTGGCGCCTACCCCCTTTCTGCTGGAGACGTGAATCTCCCCTCTGTGCCCCTTGATTATTTCGTGTGCAAGGGTCAGGCCCAGGCCGAGCCCCTTTTCCTTCGTGGTATATTCGGGATTAAATATCTGTTCTATTTCTTCAGCGGACAAACCCGCACCGGTATCGGAAATTCTCACGGCCAGTCGGTCCTTTCCTACAGCATCGACCGACAGGGTGATAATCCCTGATGCGGGCATAGATTCAACGGCATTTTTGATAATATTATAAAATGCTTGTGTCAATTTATCGGCATCCATCAGCACCAAGGCATCGTTTCCCTTCCAGTAGCTTTTCAATGTGATATTTCGTGATGCCAGTTCTTCTTTCATTAACTCCAGAATTTTTTTAAGCACCTCTTCAAGAGAATGACTCCTCAATTCCATTCGCCTGATCCTGAAGAATGTGACAAATTCTTCTATTATGCTGTTCAGTCGTCGGATTTCTTCACGAATAATGCCGGTTATGCGATAAAAGTCATTCCTTTCCTCCTCGTCTTTTGGCGCATACTCCCTTTGAAGCCGCTGGCTTGCCATGCTGACGGCATTGAGAGGGTTGCGGATCTCGTGCGCCACTCCGGCAGCGAGCTGTCCCAGCGCTGACAGACGTTCGGCGCGCCGAAGACGCTTTTCCATCTCGTCCATTCGAGCCAGGTGCCTGCTCTGATTCTGGTAGAGTGCCAAAGTCGACATAATGCCGATCATCATGATAAAGATGGTGCTGATGATCATACGGTTTCTGTTTTCCGACAGTATGGTCCGTGCGCGATCCCACTTGAGACCCAGGCGTGCGTATCCCATTATGGTGCGATCGAGATGCAGCGGTGCGAGAATTTCAATAAGCTCCTTATCTGCAGCGCCTATCTTTCGGCTCAGTATGTCAAGACGCCCCGCCAGGATGTCATCCGTCAGAAGCTGTGATCTTTCAGGCGGTTCCTCAGGGAATGTTCCTGCCGCCCCCAGAACCTTTCCGTCATGATCAGACACGGTCAGGTATACGAGTTCCTTTTCCCATCCGATTTCTTCTATCACTTTGTTGACGGCGATCTTCGTGCCCCAGTATTTCAGCTTTTCTGCGTCGAGTCCGATCACGATGGTGCCACTTCCGTCTTTTCTGCGAAGTGCAATGTAGCCCATCTCGCCCAAATTCCCCAGACGGTTGAACATATCGATGACAATTTTTTCCTGTGCCGATTTTATCGAGTCCGCATGATCGGCGACGTGCCGGTCAAATTTTCTGCTCTGAAGGACGATTTCTCCTTCCTTGTTTAGGATGGCGATAATGGCGAGTTTTTCCAGCGCTGCTATTTCCTTGAGCATGTCCTCGCTCAACCCCTGCTGCCGCCACTTGACATCAATGTCCCGGGCCACGTCAATGAGGGCATTTATGAGAGATTCCTGGATGGAAAATTCTTTATGCGAAAGGGGTATGGACGATACTGCCAGTTCACCGCTGTCTTGCTTGAGGGTGAGCCTGAGGAAATCGAGATCTTCCTGTGCGACGTTTTCGATCGTCTTGACAATATCGAGTCCCCTGTTTTGCACGAACTCCACAAGGGTTCGGTCAAGCCTTCTCAGATCCATGTATCCCATGATCAGAATGAGTGCAATAAAGACGGCAACCACCAGAAAGAGAGTAATCGGCATGATATACTGAGACAAGGCACTTCGTTCCTGTGTCACTCTCGGGGCCTCCATCCTTTCGTTGCCGGCGCTTCTGCGCCGGCACACCACGTCGCTATCTGTGCGGCCGTCAACACTCTCCTGATGCGCAGCTGATAATGAAGAATCGTTTCTTCCATGCTGGTGTTGAGTTTTTCCACCTCCTGCGCCTTGGCCCATATGGCGGTTTCATCAATGGAGGGATCCCGCAGTTGATCGTTGAGTTCTATTCTCTTCGCCAGGAGACTACTGCGTATCTGCAGTATATCTTTTCTGAAATCCGCTTGGATGGTCTCAATAGAAAGCTTTTGAGCCTCCGTGAGGGGCATTTCGCTCAAGGGGGTGCAATTTTTTTTACTATCTTCCAGGGCGTTGTCTGAAAAACCGGGGCCCGAAAAGGCGATGACGCCTGCCGTGACAATCACAACGAACGCGCATATGCGTACACCTTGAAGTATCTTCATGCTATCTGCCTTAAATTCTTTGGTTTATTGTTTTATTTTCCCTACATATACTAATCCGTAGTCGAACACAAGCGATTAAAAAGGGGATGCTCCCTTTCCACGGAGGCAATTCGACAATTTTGTCGAATCGACGAAAAGATGTCGAATAGGCATCTACCTGTTTTTAATTCAAAAAATATGAGGCGGAGAAATAATTCGACATTTTGTTCCTCTGTCCCGACGTCTTCTTGAAGGGGGGTAGACAATGCATTTGAAAGATATTTCAATGTGTTGAACATCAATGCACTCCTCTGGCACGGTCCATGCTTTACAAAAGGGCGAACTGGAAAATACCTCCTAATTTTCTGGTTTAAACCTTTGAACCGACCGATTTTTGAGAGCCCTTGAATTGTACATGAAGTGGAATTGCGAGGCGAGGGTTGTTTTTGGATGTAAGTTCTTAGAGTTATTCTTTAGATTGCGGCACGGGTTATAAAAACATTGGTTGGTACATTCCCTTTGCAAAGGGAGGCCTCAGGGTCTCCCTTTTTTTGTGGCGGGAACTATTACGGCGGGCGTCGATTATTCTTTTGACATTGAGGAGGTATTTTTTTTACAGTGTCCCAGACTAAAAGGGAGGACATTTCGGGCGAGGATTATGGCGGCGAGCGGGAACGATTTCAGGATCTGTGAGGATCATTTGACGAAGGTTTCCAGAACTTTTGCCCTGAATATACGGGTGCTCGGAGGGGACGTGTATCGGGGACTTCTTCTGGCGTACCTACTGTGCCGCATTGCCGATACCCTTGAAGATGATCCCTCTTTCTCGTTCGGGCAGAAAATTGGCTATCTTTCTCTTTATGCGTCGCTCTTTCCCCCCTCGTCCGATTGGCGCAGTCGCACGGCACATTTTACTGACGAGCTTGCCTTCAGCCGGGAGAGTTTTGATGTACGCCTCGTCGGGGATATTGACTGCGTAGTATCGGAGTTTGTCAAGTTGCCCCCCGCGTATATTTCCATCATATCGCAGCATGTCCGGGAAATGGCTCTGGGCATGGCCGAGTTCCAGAAAAAGCGGTCCCGCAGCGGGATGATCTGTCTTGATAACCGGGAGGAGCTGGAGCGCTACTGCTATTATGTTGCGGGTACGGTGGGCGTGATGATTACTTCGCTTTTCGCTGAAGGGGCGCCGTCCATGCCGTCAGAGCTAAGGGAACGTTTGTACTCCCGAAGCGTTGCCTTTGGGACGGGATTACAAATTACTAATATTGCAAAGGATTTCTTTTCAGACTTCGGGAGGGGGTGGTGTTATGTGCCCCGGTCGTTTTTTGAGTCTGAAGGCATTGCCCCCGACGTGCATTTGTTACAGTGTAATCAACAGGCTTCGTTGGGCGTCTTCAGGAGGCTTATCTCCCTGGCCCTTGAAAATCTTGACGAAGCGCTCTTGTACACCCTCGATATTCCGAGATCGCAGGTGCGATACCGTCTCTTCTGTCTATGGCCGCTCTTTATGGCCCTAGAGACATTGGCGAGGCTTTCCGAAGAGAAGAAATCTCTTCTGTGCGGTCGCACGATAAAAATAAGCCGGCGGGAGGTAAAAAAGATCCTCTTTTATACTACCGTGACGGTCATGTCGGACCGTTGTCTTCAGGCGATGTATCGCCGGATCCGAATGAAGGCTGCAGCATTTACTCCACATCATTGAACACCATACCACATCAAAGGAGAGACCGATGAAAACGAAAATTACCGAACTGTTTGGCATCAAGTATCCCGTCATGCTTTCAGGGATGAGCTGGATAAGCGTGCCCTCCATGGTCGCCGCGGTTTCCAATGCCGGCGGACTTGGCGTGCTTGCGACGGGACCCCTGAATGCCGAAGAGACAAGAAAGGCAATTCGGGAAATCAGGGAATTGACCGACAAGCCCTTCGGTGCGAATGCAACGTTGCTGTTCCCCGGCGCCGCACAAAATGCAAAGGTACTTCTGGAAGAGCAGGTGCCGGTGATCAATTTTTCTCTTGGCAAGGGGGACTGGCTCGCCAAAGGCGCCCGCAAATACGGGGGGAAGGTGATTGCCACGGTGGTGAATGAACGCCATGCAAAGCGTGCCGAGGAACAGGGGGCCGACGGTCTCGTCGTGACCGGTCATGAGGCGGCTGCTCACGGGGGTGATGCGACGTCGCTCGTGTTGATTCCTGCGGTGGCAGATGCGGTCGAGATCCCCATAATCGCCGCCGGCGGTTTTGTGGACGGGCGGGGGCTTATGGCTGCGCTTTCGCTCGGTGCGGAGGGCATTGCCATGGGGACGGGCTTTATGAGCACCAAAGAAAGTCCGCTGCACGACACCTACAAGGAACTTTCAGTCAAGAAGGGGATCGATGATACTATTTACGGGCCCTATTTCGACGGGCTCGGCTGCCGCTCCATGAAAACCGGTGCTGCCCTTCGGGCGTATCGGAAAGGGTTTATGGGGTTGCCGAATTTTCCAGCCGCTTTTGTGAATTCAAAGGATATCGCGAAATCTCTGGGCCTTCCCTACTCCAAGCTCTTCATGGGAGTGGTGGCCTCCGGATGGAAGAACATGACCATGATGGCCTATTTGGCCAACGCATTCAAGATGCTTCGTGTCGCCACCGAGGAAGGGGATACGAAGCAGGGTGTGCTCCCCGTCGGACAGGTGACGGGGCTGATCCACGACGTGCCGACGATTGCGGAACGTATTGAACGGATAGTGGCCGAGGCGGTTGCCATAAGGAAACGTCTTGAAGGTGCCGTGGAGTAGGAACGACGTTTCATGAAAATGGACCATGGCATACCCGTAGTTTCGCTGAAGGGGACCCTCGTTATCTGCAGCATATGTATCCTGATTCTTGTCGAAGGGTGCTGCTTCTTTCCCGGTGCGGGCACAAAGGCCCACAGACGTGAAGTAAAAAGAATGCTGGTGACGGCCTACGATGCGGGGCCCGAATCGTGCGGATGGAAACGGAAGTACTGGTGCATTGGTCCCCCCGTCTATGCCTATGGTCCCCTCAAGGGGAAACGAAAACGCGTCGGCATTACCGCCGACGGATCAAAAGCCGAAAAAGGCACGATCGCCGCCGATCCGAAATATCCCTTCGGGACGAAAATGTATGTGCCCGGCTATGGATGGGGGGAGGTGCACGATAGAGGACGGGCGATTACGGGTGAGCATATCGACATATTCTTCCCCGATCGCGACGACGCGCTCGAGTGGGGCAGGAAGTATCTTGACGTAATAATTTTGAGACCTTGATTTCTGATGGACTCGTAAAAAGCTCTTTATGCCGACCAAGGTGTCAATATAATTGAAAGTACCTCAAAGGTTCTTGAGCGAAGCGTACCGGCAATAAAAAAAGGATTTCGCGCAGGGGCGCAGAGGAAAAGAGAAGAGAAAAGAAAAAATAAATAGGCTTTCTCTGCGAGCTCAGCGGCTCTGCGGGAGAACAAAAAAACATGCTCGCGCAGGGGCGCAGAGAACGCAGGGTATTTATAAGATATAACAAGGCTTTCTCTGCGAGCTCAGCAGCTTCGCGAGACGATGCATGGTCGAAACACCGGTCTGAGCCGGGCGCCACCTCATGCCCTTCAACGACGGCAACTGAAGCAGGATGCATCATAGGGAACAGAGATGCGCCAGCATCATTTACTTTCCATTATAGTGCCGACCCGTCGGTATATGGGGGCTTTTTACGAAACCGTCAAATCGCGATTTCCGGATTTTTTCGTCTGATCATCCCCAAAATCAGCATAACGGCGCCTACGGTGATTGCCGAATCGGCTGCGTTGAAGGCGGGCCAGTGTGCTGAGCTTATATAGACATCGAGAAAATCGGTCACTTCACCGAAATAAATGCGGTCAATAAGGTTGCCGACGGCGCCGCCCAGCACCAGTGACAGAGAAAAGGTGAAAAGTCCGTCGGGGCTTCGATTCCGTCCAATCATGATCACGATAAGTACGATGACGATCAGCGTGACGGCAATCAGGAAAACGGACCGTAGGACCGGTGAGGCCCCGGCAAGAAACCCGAAGGCCGCTCCCGGGTTTCTCACATAGGTAATATTGAAAAACCCATCGATTAGGGGGATCGATTCGTGGAGGGTAAGCGCACTGCGGATGCAGTACTTGCTCACTTGATCGACGAGTACCACAGAGAAGGCGATAAGGAAAAATACTATGTGATCCTTTTTCATGATGCGAGATTCTCGAGACAACGAGTGCAGACACGAGGATGCTCCGCATGACTGCCCACGGATTCACTGTAGTGCCAGCACCGTTCACATTTGTCCCCTGAGGCCTTTGAAACCGCGATTTTGAGCCCCTCGATCTCCGCGCTTTCATAGGGATCGGAAAGCTCCTCGGCGGGGACGATGCGGGCCGCTGACACGATGCATAATGTGGCCATGTCGGAAATGCGGTCGCCGAGAAATGCCTTCAGTGTATCCGGCGCCGCGATATCAATGCGGCAGTCCAGGGAATGACCGATAATCTTGTCGCGCCGTGCCGCTTCTATGGCTTTGGAGATTTCTCCCCTGACGTTCAGGATGGTTTTCCATCGCTCGCCAAGATCGTTTATGAGATAGCGGGAATTGACCTCGGGAAACTGCGCCATGTGTACGCTCTCTTCTTTCCCCTCGTAGAGGGGCAGATTCTCCCATATTTCTTCGGCCGTAAAGGTCAGCACCGGCGCCAGCAGTCTCACCATGGCATCGAGAATTGCGTGCATGGCGGTCTGGGCGGACCGGCGTTCCCTGGAAGCGGCCTTCGAGGTGTACAGCCTGTCTTTCAGGACATCGAGATAGAGTGCACTCAAATCAACGGTACAGAAATTATACAGCGTGTAATAGACCATATGGAACTGGTAGTCTTCGTAGGCCTTGCGGACGCGTCCGATAATTTCCTGGAGCCGGTGAAGGGCCCACTGATCGATCTCTTCCATTTCCTCATAGCGGAGGGCGTCCTTTTCGCAGTCGAAATCATAAAGATTCCCCAGGATGTAGCGACTTGTGTTGCGGATACGGCGGTAGGCCTCGACAAGGCGCTTCAGAATTTCTTCGGAAATGCGAATATCCATGGTGTAATCTTCGGCGGCTACCCAGAGACGGAGAATTTCCGCACCATACTGATCGACCATCTGCTGGGGATCGATGAAATTTCCCATCGATTTGGACATCTTTTTTCCCTCTCCGTCGACGACGAAGCCGTGGGTAAGGACCGACCGATAGGGTGCATGACCCCGGGAGCCCACCGATTCGAGGAGCGAGGAATGAAACCACCCTCGGTGCTGGTCGCTCCCCTCCAGATAGAGGTCGGCAGGCCATGAAAGGTCCGGCCATTGCGATGAGTTTTCCAGTACCGCCGCGTGGCTGACGCCGGAATCGAACCACACGTCCAGTATGTTTGTTTCCTTGGTAAAGCGCCCCCCCCCGCAGTGGGGGCACAGTGTGCCTTCGGGCATGAGATCTTTCGCATCCCTTTCGAACCAGATGTCCGCACCGTGATCGCGGACGAGGGCCACGACGTAATCGAGGATTTCCCTGGACGCCAGGTGTTGGCCGCATTCGGCGCAATAGAAGACGGTAATGGGGACGCCCCAGGAACGCTGCCGCGAGATGCACCAGTCGGGTCTGTTTTCGATCATCCCGTAAATGCGGTCACGACCCCAGGAAGGAAACCAGGTCACGCCGTCGATTGCGGAAAGGGCCTTTTGACGAAGCGAATTTTTATCCATCGAAATGAACCATTGTTCCGTCGATCTGAAAATGATGGGGTTTTTGCATCGCCAGCAGTGAGGATACTGATGTTCCATGTCGAGGTGTCCCATCAGGGCGCCCACTTCCTTCAGCTTGTCGATCACCGCGCTATTGGCGTCGAAAACGAATTGGCCGGCAAAAAAATCCACATCGGCGGTGAATTGACCGTCGTCATTGACGGGGGCATAGACATCGAGCCCGTATTCCAGGCCGATTTCATAGTCCTCCTGACCATGCCCGGGTGCGATATGGACGCAGCCGGTTCCCGCTTCAAGTGTAACAAAGGGGGCGAGGATGAGCGTGCTTTCCCGTTCGATGAAGGGATGCCGGCAGGCCATTCCTTCCAGCACTGAACCCTTGAACGTGGCCAGCACCTCTGCGTTTTTATCCCGGTATCCGAAGGCGTCAAGACAATAGTCGGTGAGTTCCTCGGCAAAGATAAGCACCTCCCCCTCTACCTCAAGGGCGACATACTCGAAATCTTCGTGCAGGGCGATGGCCAGATTTGCCGGAATGGTCCATGGGGTTGTGGTCCATATGACAACGGAAAGGGGTTTTCCCCTGAGTGCGGGGAGCACGGAAGCGATATCGGAAACAAGGGGGAATTTCACATATATTGACGGAGTGGAATGATCCGCATATTCCACTTCCGCCTCGGCCAGTGCCGTTTTGCAGGAGGCGCACCAGTAAACCGGTTTCTTTCCCTTGTAGACGTCGCCACCCACCATGAGCTTTCCGAATTCAGCGATGGTCGTTGCCTCGTAATCGTAATCCATGGTTACATAGGGGTTGTTCCACTCCCCGAACACGCCGAATCTTTTAAATTGTTCGCGCTGTATGTCGACGAATTTTTCCGCGTAGGCACGGCAGAGGCGGCGCTTTTCCGCTTGAGAAAGGGTGTACCGTTTCTCCCCCAGCTTCTGGTCCACCTGGTGTTCGATGGGGAGCCCGTGGCAGTCCCATCCCGGCACGTAGACACTGTCGTAGCCGGTCATGTTTTTCGATTTTATGACGATGTCCTTGATAATTTTGTTGAGTGCCGTGCCGAGGTGGATGTCGCCGTTCGCATAGGGCGGGCCGTCATGAAGTATGAAGGTCGGTTTCCCTTTCGATATAGCGCGTATTTTCTTGTAGATATCAACGGATTCCCATGTGCCGAGCCTGTCCGGTTCTTTTTTTGAAAGATTTGCCTTCATGGCGAAATCGGTTCTGGGAAGATTAAGTGTATCCTTGTAGTTCATGGACGTCTCCTGGTGTATGGACTGATACGTGCGTGTATTCCCCGCAATGGAGATACATAAGGGACTTCACGTTACAACAACGGGTCCCTATAACACAGGTCAGCCGGATGAGGCAACAGATTTGTCGGAAATGACTGCCGGAATAAATTTGTTAAAAAAACGCTACGCAGATACTCTCGCATAGGATTTTAAGAGATCATGGGGGCGTTTCATCGGGCTGAACATGAAAAAGGCCCCTGCCCGAAAGGGCGAGGGACCTTTTTACGCATGCATGTGAAATTTACATTACCCTGCTACATCATACCGCCCATGCCGCCCATTCCTCCGGGGGGCATACTGGGCATGGGAGATTCTTCCCTGGGTTTTTCCGCGATCATGCACTGGGTCGTGAGCATAAGCGAGGCAACGCTGCCCGCGTTCTGAAGGGCGAATCTCGTAACTTTTGTCGGGTCGATCACGCCCGCTTCCATCAGGTTTTCATATTTGTCGGTCTGGGCGTTGAACCCATAGTCGTCCTTTTTACCCTTGACCTTTTCCACGATAATGGAACCTTCGAAACCTGCATTGGCCGAAATCATTCTGAGTGGTTCTTCTATCGCCCGTTTCACGATGTTGAGGCCGATCTGCTGGTCGCCCGAGAGCTTGGCTTTGTCGAGACCCGGAAGGGTCCGAATGTAGGCGACGCCGCCGCCGGGGACAATCCCTTCCTCCACGGCCGCCCGTGTTGCATTCAGGGCGTCTTCCACACGGGCCTTTTTCTCTTTCATTTCCGTTTCCGTTGCCGCGCCGACTTTGATGACCGCCACACCGCCCACGAGTTTCGCCAGCCTCTCCTGGAGCTTTTCACGGTCGTAATCGGAGGAAGTTTCCTCGATCTGGGCACGGATCAATTTCACACGGCCTTCCAGCTGCGCTCTCTCGCCGGCCCCGTCGATAATGGTCGTGTTGTCTTTGTCGATCACGATTCTCTTGGCGGCGCCGAGGTCGCCTAGCTGAGTATTCTCAAGCTTCGATCCCGTCTCTTCCGAAATAACCTGACCGCCCGTCAAGACGGCGATGTCCTCCAGCATGGCCTTCCGTCTGTCGCCGAATCCGGGCGCCTTGACGGCGGCTACGTTGAGGGTGCCGCGAATTTTGTTGATCACCAGAGTCGCCAGTGCTTCTCCCTCTATGTCTTCGGCCACAATCAGAAGAGGTTTGCCCATTTTGGCAACCTGCTCGAGGATGGGAAGGAGATCTTTCATGCCGCTGATCTTTTTGTCGTGGATCAGGATGAGTGGATCCTGCAGCTCCACTTCCATCTTGTCGGCATTGGTGACGAAGTAGGGGGAGAGGTATCCGCGATCGAACTGCATGCCTTCTACCACTTCCAGCTCCGTCTGCAGTCCCTTCGCCTCTTCAACGGTAATGACGCCTTCCTTGCCCACCTTGCCCATGGCCTCGGCGATAATATTGCCGATGGTTTCATCATTATTGGCCGATATGGTTCCGACCTGGGCGATTTCTTTTTGATCTTTTGTGGGCTTGCTCATTTTTTTCAGTTCATCCACTACGATGACGATGGCCTTGTCGATTCCGCGCTTTACTTCCATGGGGTTGCTGCCCGCGGCAACGGCCTTTACGCCTTCCCTGTAGATCGCCTGGGCCAGAATCGTTGCGGTGGTCGTTCCGTCACCGGCAACATCGCTGGTCTTGCTTGCCACTTCACGGACCATCTGGGCGCCCATGTTTTCGAATTTGTCTTCCAGTTCGACCTCTTTTGCGACCGTGACGCCGTCTTTCGTAACCGTCGGCGCCCCGAATGTTTTTTCTAGGATTACGTTTCTGCCCTTTGGGCCAAGAGTCACCTTTACGGCATCGGCAAGGGCATTGACACCGTTGAGGATCGATTTTCTGGCCTCTTCGTCGTACTGTATAATTTTAGCAGCCATGTAGCATTTTCCTCCTTTATCTCGCTAATCTTTATTATTTTTCTATAATTCCAAGGATGTCGTCTTCCCTCATGATGAGGTGTTCCACATCATCGATTTTCACCTCTGTACCCGCATACTTACTGAAAAGAACCCTGTCGCCCGCTTTCACGTCAAGGGCGACCAGCTTTCCCTCTTCGGTCTTCTTTCCATTTCCAACGGCGATGACTTCGCCTTCCATCGGCTTCTCTTTTGCGCTATCGGGAATGATGATGCCGCCTTTGGTTTTTTCCTCTTCCTCGAGGCGCCGTACAAGAATCCTGTCATGTAATGGTCTGATGTTCATACTTCCTTTGTCTCCTTTCCTCATGCATGTTTTTTATTTTAAATAAGACAAGAAAATCTTTCCGTTATTGAATCAGGCACCCTTAAAATAAACATGAAATCCGTTCTGTCAAGGGATGAAAAAAAAGGGAAAAGAATTTTTTGGCTGACCAGGAACTGTTTTTACTTTCGGAAGGTTATCGTTTCCCGATGTGCAATATGCCTTTGGTGATGTTGCAAAGATGTCCGTCGATGCGCTCAATATCGGTCAGAATATCCGAAAAAACAAGGCCCGATTCACTGATGCAGGTGCCGGCCTCGAGCCTCAAAATATGATTCAGCTTATACTGGGTTATCAATTCATCCGATTCCCGTTCTATAGTGAGGGTAATAGCGGCCGATTTATGATCATCGTTCTTCACCGCCTGCATGGTGTGTTTCAAGATGGTCCTGGTCTTTGCGAAGAGCCGTTCCAGTTCCTCCCTGGCGGCGCCGGAAAAGGACAGGTTTTCTTCAAAGGTCCGTTGTGCAAGCATTACGATGTTTTCGCAGTAGTCGGCCACTTTTTCGATATCGTTCACGCTGTGAAGAATCGCCGGCACCAGCCTCCTCTGGCGGTCCGTCAGTTCGTTTTTCGTGATTTCCACCAGGTACTCGGTAATGTTCTTCTGCATTTCATCGACTGACTCTTCGTCGAAGATAATCTCGTTTTTGAGTTTGTGGTTGTAGGAAAAAACGCAGGTCTCCGCCTTTTCGATCATCTCTTCGCAGATCGAGAGCATGACGGTGAGCTCTTTGATGACCGCCGAAAGGGCCAGATGGGGCGTCGGCAGAAGATTCTCGTCCAGATAGCGGATTTCCTGCTTTTTGTAATCACTGCCGGGCAGCATTTTTTCGAGAATTCGGACAAAAAGCGGAATCAGGGGGAGAAAGATAATAGTATTCAGGATATTGAAGATCGTATGGCTGTTGGCGACCTGCCGGGCCACGCTTTCCGAAAAGAGGGGTACATAGGCAAGGTACAGGGGAACCATGAAGAAGGCGATGACCGTGCCGGCAATATTGAAGAGGGTGTTTCCCAGTGCCAGCCGCTTGCTCGAAAGGTTCCCGCCGAAACTGGCGATAATGGCGGTTACGCAGGTGCCGATGTTTGTGCCGAATATGAGATATATGGACGAAGGCAGGTCGAGAAGTCCCGCCAGTGCGAAGGCGATGATCATCCCGGTGGTGGTGCTGCTGCTCTGAAGGACGGCCGTGACGACCAATCCCGTAAGTATGCCCAGAAAGGGTTGACTTCCGAAAGACGTAAAGGCGTCCCGTACGACAATGTTTCCCGCCAGTGGTTTCACGGCGGAACTCATCATGGCGAGTCCCATAAAGAGCAGTCCGAATCCGAGGATTGCCAATCCCTTATTTTTGTGCTTGTTCTTCTTTGCAAAGAAAAAGACAACCGCTCCGGCAAAGACGAAGACGGGTGCGGCGGCGGTGAATTTGAAGGCAATCAGCTGGGCGGTGATGGTGGTGCCTATGTTCGCGCCGATCATGATGGAAAGCGCCGCCGCAAGCTGGATAATCCCCGCGTTAAGAAACCCGATGAGGATTACCGATGTGGCGCTGGAACTCTGTATGATTGCGGTTACTCCCAACCCCACCAGCACAGACCTTATTCTGTCGGAGGTGAGTTTTTCAAGCATCGTTTTGAGGAGTGAGAGAGAGAGCTTTTTCAGCGAATCGCTTAGAAGGTGCATTCCATAGATGAAAAGACCGAGACCGCCGATGATTCCGAGAATTACTTTGTAGTCCATAGCGTTAGCCCTGTGATGAGCGTGGCGAGAGATGTCTATGCATGCGATAGGCCAGGTTCATTCTTTTAATATTAAGTAATATCAGAATGTTAATTATTCTTCCGACTCATGTGATACCAGACAGCGACCTGTTCCGTCAACCAGAAAAGTGATCAAACATGCAGGCACGTGCGGTCTCGGTCGATTGAAATCACGGGGGGCTGGAAAAGAAGAGGCTATATGCGCGCACTTTCATAACGAGTACTTAGAAGATGATTTTCAATGTTCTTTATGATACAGCACCCTGTAGCCCTGTACTGCAGGTGCGTCCCCTTGTATAAAAGAAGAGTGTTCATGAATCAACAAATTGGGAAAGTAGCCGTTATAATCCCCAAATATGGCCTCGTAGGGGGGGCCGAACAGTTTGCCTTTGAACTGACGGAACGGATTGCCCGCGACGGGCGATGGGAGATGCATGTCTTTGCCCACCGGTGGCGCGCCGAGACGGACCGGATTATCTTTCATCGCATACCCGTCATAAGCTTTCCGAAGCTTTTTACCACCATCAGTTTTGCCTCCTTTGTGAGGAGAAAGCTTTCCGGTATGCGGTTCGACATTGTTCACAGCCACGAACGAGTGTTTGAAGCCCATATTTTTACCATGCATGGCATTCCACATCGTGCATGGGTGCGGGACGTGCGGAAAAAACGGATGAGTCTGTACGATTTCGGCACGGCCTGGGTGGAGCATTCCCTGATTACAAGGGGCAACTGCAGGAAATTTCTTGCCGTTTCCGAACTTTCGCGGCAGGAATTCCTCCGTGAGTATGAAGTGTCCCCAAAAAACATCGAGGTCATGCATCCCGGCGTCGATGTGGAACGATTTCAGCGATATGAAAGAGACCAATGCCGCCGTTACCTGATCGAGCGGCATTACCTCGGTTCCGAAACTCGTATCATTTTATTCGTATCGATGAATTTTGAAATCAAGGGGTTGGATACAATACTGGCGGCCTTGGGTCGATTTAAGGCGATCCGGCCTACCGCTGATTTTATCCTGCTTGTCGTGGGTAGGGGGAATATAGGCAAGTACCGCGCCATGGCAAAGGAGTTCGGCATCGAGGGCCAGGTTTCCTTTACCGGAGTTGTCGCCAAAGAGGACATTGCACGGTATTACCGGGGTGCCGACGTATATGCCATGCTCTCAAAATTCGATACCTTCGGCATGGCCGCACTTGAGGCAATGGCCTCGTCCGTTCCCGTTGTCGTCAGCGATCGCGTCGGGGCAGCCGATCTGGTGACACAGGGGACGAACGGCTTTGTTGTTGGACACTCGGCAGATGCGGCGATGATCGCAGAGACCATCCAAGACATCTTTGATGAACCAAGAAGGTGCTCCATGGCGGAGGCGGCCCTGAAAACAGCCCGGTTGCACAGCTGGGATGCGGCAGCGGATAAGATGCGGTTGCTGTATGAAAAAACCAGGGATCGTGTTAGAGAGATGGAGCGGCCGGTAATGTAACAGGCGCCGCCTTTTATATATGAGGAATGATGGCGGATTTTAATGAAGCCGGGGAAATGCAGGAAGGCATCGGGTAGGATGACAACACGATGAAGAGGTTTTTATGAAACGTGTCTTATTAAAAATACTTCCCAAGAATCGGCACATCTACAATTTTTGTAAGAGTTATGTGGATAAGTACAATGGCGAAAATAATGCCGATATTAGAACCAATGGCGAGTTGCGAGTCATGCAGCGCACTCTGGGAACGTGTCAAGTGGTTTTCGACATAGGCGCACATATCGGAGAGTGGACAAAGCTTGGTCTTGCGATTAATCACCGCCTGGAAATCCACTGCTTTGAACCAAGCGCGCGGACATTTGCCACATTAACCGCAAATGAATTTCCTTCGAATGTCCATTGTAACAACGTGGCATTAAGTTCCGTTGAAGGCGAACAAACGCTCTTTGTTTTCGAGGGGGCTTCGGGGCTTAATTCGCTCTATCAGAGGCATGGCCTGGAAAATGGATGGGGGCTCGAGACTCAAAGGCAACAGGAGCAGGTGAAACTTGATACGCTTGAACACTACTGCAGCAGAAATAAAATTTCGGAAATCGACTACATGAAAATAGATGTTGAAGGACATGAGCTTGAAGTGTTTAAGGGGGGTAGATCACTATTTGAACATTCCCTGGTTAAAATGATTCAATTTGAATATGGGGGATGTAATATTGATTCACATGTCTTTCTGAAAGATATTTTTCAATTTTTCGAGAATTTTGACTATAGTTTCTACAAAATCTATCCGGAAGGGATACGAAATGTTCCGCGATATGATCAGAGGCTTGAAACCTTTCAGTATCAAAACTGGTTGATTGTCAGAAAGGACTACCCCGCCTCATCACTTACAAGGGGGAATGTCTGAATGGTAACGGACGGTTCTTGCTGCACAATGTGTCACATACAAGAGAATGAAAGCGATGATACATAAAAGATTCATGCACATGTTGAGGTCAGTGCGACATGCATCGCATGGGCCGGCGGGTTCATTGATTGAGGCCCTCTGTCCTCGATCCTGGCGTTCCTGTTTGACGATGATGGATTTTTATTCTCAGTTCATTCATGAGGGTGACCTCTGTTTTGATGTGGGCGCAAACTTCGGTAACAGGACCGAAGTCTTTTGGGGACTTGGAGCAAAGGTCCTCTGTATCGAACCACAGCATTCCTGTCTTATAAAACTGCGTTCACGGTTCAAAGGAAATAAGGATATCATTATCATTGACAAGGCACTTGGTGAGCGAGAAGGTGTGGGTGAACTTGCCATATGTGCCGACGAACCGACAATTTCCACAATGTCTGATAAATGGAAAAATGAGGGAAGGTTTTCAACGCAGTACCGCTGGAGTCAGACGGAAACGGTTGAGATCACCACACTGGACGGTTTAATCGAAACATATGGACTCCCGAAGTTCTGCAAAATCGATGTTGAAGGTTTTGAGGAACCGGTGCTGAAGGGGTTGTCTCGTCCTATTCCCTACATATCATTTGAATTCACACGAGAATTTTTCGAGGATACTAAAAAATGCATTACCCATTTGCTATCCATCGCACCGGCGCAATTCAACTGCTCGCTCGGCGAGTCCATGGAATTGCTGCTCCCGGAATGGGTTGATGCTTCCACACTTTACACAACATTACATGCCTGTGAGGATGAATTCCTCTGGGGTGACATTTACGTGCGCTATTGATTAGTGCGGTACGTAAAGGTGCTCATGGCTGAGAAAAAGAAATTTTAAGACAGGGAGAAAAATGTGAGACTGCGATACGCCCGATTTTTATCAGAATATTTGGCCTTTAAAAGATTATTGAGAGAATCGCCACGACGCTTCACGCTACGATGGAAGGACCGTTATCCCTGCTTGAACGAGAAAGTGCCCAGCCTCGATATTGAGCCCCACTATACCTATCATCCCGCCTGGGCCGCCCGGATTATCGCACAGATTCGTCCCGGCGTTCATGTCGATATTTCTTCAACGCTGTCATTTTGCACCATCGTTTCCGCCTTTGTGCCGGTAAAATTTTACGAATATCGGCCGGCAAAGCTTAATCTCGATAACCTGACCTCGGAGGCCGCCGATCTTCTGCACCTTCCCTTTGAAGACGGCAGTGTGGAATCGATCTCATGCATGCATGTGGTGGAGCATGTGGGACTGGGGCGCTATGGCGACGTGCTTGATCCTGACGGTGATTTGAAGGCAATCGCCGAACTGAAGCGGGTTGTAGCGCCGGGAGGTTCCCTGCTGTTTGTAGTACCGATCGGGACAGCCCGGATAATGTTTAATGCACACCGCGTGTATTCATATGATCAGATTCTGGGGTATTTTTCAGATCTCATAATGAAGGAATTCAGTCTGATTACTGAGGACAACCGCAGTGGAGGTTTGATTCGAAACGCTGCAAAAGAAAGGGCCGACCAGGAAAGGTACGGGTGCGGATGTTTTTGGTTCCAGAAACCGTAGGGGCAAAAAAAATGAAAAGGCGTGTCCCGAAGATCGAGCCTGGTGATTGCATGCAGGGATTACAGTGAGGAGTGCTGCGGATATAGCGGATGAAAATGCTGAATAAAACTGTCACCACTGAGACTGATATCTCGGTCATAGTCGTTACCTACAATTCCGCCGAGGTGATCGGATCCTGCCTCGCCGCACTTTTGGCGGCACGGGACATCGGAAGCGAAGTATTCGTCATTGACAATGCCTCTTCCGACGGGAGTGCCGCCATTGTAAAGCATACCTTCCCCTCGGTCTCTCTCGTGGCCAACAAGGAAAATGTCGGTTTTGCCGCCGCCAACAATCAAGTGATCCCCCTGTGCCGGGGGCGGTATATTTTTTTCCTCAACCCCGATGCGGTGATTTCCCCTCAGGGTTTGCGCGCGGCAATGATGTACATGGATTCGCATCCCCGCATAGGGCTTGCAGGCACAAAGATTGTCAATCCCGATGGCAGCCTGCAATGGTCCGTGTCGTATCGCTATCCGGGGCAAGGCTACGCAAAAAACGAACTGGACAGTTTGCCCGGTTCCATCGCCTGCGTATTAGGCGCCAGTATGATAGCCCGAGCCGAGATTATTGAGAGGCTTCAAGGATTTGACGACGATTTTTTTCTCTACGGAGAAGATCAGGATCTGTGCCTCAGAGTGAGGAAGCTGGGATATGAAATAGGATATATCGATTCCTCAGTGGTGACCCATGTGGGGGGGCACAGTGAAAAACACTCACTCCTGTCGGAAGTATGGAAGAAAAAAATTAATGCAGAATACCTGTTTTATAGAAAGCATTATCCCCCGAAAACTGTCCTGCGGATTAAAAGAGCGGATGCCATAAAAGCGTGCTGGAGAATTATGACCTTGAAACTTACGTTGCCCCTGATGAAGGACAAAGGGCATGCGAAAGAAAAGCTTGAAAAATACATGGTCATTCGTCACACTGTCAGGAACTTTGGCCCATTACAACAATAGGAGACGACATGGAACGAGCCCCTGTCCATTGTATTCTTTGTAACAGCACCCACCGCAGGGAATTAATTTCACAGGATAAATGGACTGTTTTCAAATGCGGCGGGTGCGGGCTGGGATTTCTTGATCCCCGACCCGGCAAGGAAGAATTGGATGAGCTCTATCGGAGCGAGTATTTTTCAAGTCATTATGATGAGGGGCTTAAAATAGGGTCCCCGGAAATGAAGCGCCGCCTCTCGCAGGAAGATCATCGCATCAGGTTTTTCCGTGGCATAAAGAAGCAGGGGCGCATTCTCGACATCGGCTGCGGCTTGGGATATTTTCTCCATGCAGCCCATGCCTTCGGCTATGAAGTTGAGGGAATGGATGTATCCGGGGATTCGGCATCATATGTAGAGGAGACATTGAAGATACCTGTAACCACCGGATCAATTGAGGAGGTAACGTTTCAGCCCGAATCGTTTGATATTATAACCATGTGGCACGCACTGGAACATACGCCCGATCCCAGGGTACATGCGGAGAAGGCGTGGCACTGGTTGAAACCGGGCGGTCTGTTCGTGGTCGATGTGCCGAATCATGAGGGAACCGATGCGATACACCTGTGGGATGCCTGGGATGGGTGGAGCCTCCCCTACCATCTCTATCATTTTACGCCGGCAACGCTCAATACCCTGCTGGTGCGCTTCGGATTTACCCCTCTTCGTGAGAAAAGGTACCATTCCCAGTATATGAAAGAAAAATTAGAAAAAAAACTGCTTGTTCGGCCCTTTGCCCGCCTGATCGCGAAGCGGTATTCCGGCCATAGTGTCGCGGTGGTGGCGAAAAAGGAGTGAACGAGGCAAGAGGTTCAATGTGATGGGAAAAGAAAAACAATATCTCGATGGACTTTTAGAGGAAGGGACCTTTCGATTTGACGCGCTTGCATTGAGCGATGTGGATAACAGCCCTGTGTTACAGGCCTATTCAGCAGACATATCCGACCAGGAAACCTGTCTTTTTCACAGAGAGGTGGCGACGGGGGATGAGTATTGCTCCATTTTACATGAATTTCTTAAAAAGGGACTGCAACACAGGGAATCTACGCCGGTCGTTCGTTTTGCCGACGGAGAATATGCCTTTTACGATCATACACTTGATTGCAACGGTCTCTACCGGCAGGCGGAATCGATAGAGGCGATCAAGGGTGTGATGCCGCTGCATGTAGAGGCGATGAAAACTCTGGCAAAAACCGGGAAAATCGCCTCCCTGATTTTTCCCGGGAATATCCGACGGAAAGAAAGAGGCATTTTTTCCTTCTTTCATACACCGAAAGGGGATGGGGGCGCACGCAACTTTCTTGAACTTCTCCACAGGTCTCATATCGACTTAACACTTGATAATTATATACCTTTTTATGTGGTGTACGCATACCTGACATCGAAAAAATTCAGTGAGCTGGTTGATGGAAAAAAGATCTGTGTCATCGGTTCGGACTGCAATCTGGAAGCCTGCAGCCAATGGTTCGCAGGATTTTCGAGTCGCCCTGAAATTCTATCGGTCAAAATTCCCGATTCATATGTGGCAACGCGCTGGGAGTCAATTCGGGGTGAAGTTCTGACAGCAATTCCCCAGGATGTTGATCTCTGCCTGGTGGGCGGCGGCATCGGCTCTCTTCTGGTCTGTGTTGATGTGGCCGGCGCATTTCACATACCCGCCATCGACGCAGGCCATGTGCTGAACATGATGAACGGCCAGGAAAATAAATCGAACGGACCGAGGCTCTACACCATTCATCGCGACGGGCATGGACAGGATGAACGATCCACTTAAAAAATACCGGCATCAGTTCAGGGCGTGGAGCAATAAGAACCGTCTTGAGAGGGAGCTGCGTTACTATTCACAGCGGTTCGATATGCGTGGACACCCCCTGCCCGATGAGACAGTGATTCGAACACGTATGACGGAGATCTATCCAGGAATGAGGGCAAAGCCGAAAGGCGCCTTACAGATCCTCGCCCTCTACCATCACTACAACTGGGAAAATTATTCTCTCAAACCGGCACTGGAAAAATTCGGTCATCTTCGTCATTATGACTGGGGCGATGAATTCGACCACCAGAAGCCGGATTGGCACAGACACGTCAAGGCGCGCATGAACAAAGCGCTCGCCGAAGAGGTAAAAAAATGGGTTGCCGACGATGGGACCGATGTAATCTTCGCCTACCTGTCGGGCGCCCTGGTCACTCCTGATACGATGAAGAAACTTCAAGCCCTTCATGTCCCCATGGTGAATCTCTGTCTCAACGATAAAGAGTATTTCGTGGGGAAACTACGCCGGGGACAGTCCATGGGCATGCGTGATATCTGCCGCTATTTCGATCTCTGTTGGACCAGCACTGAAGATGCCCTGAAAAAATACTGTGTGGAGGGCGGGCTGCCCCTCTATCTGCCGGAAGGCGCCAATCCCGATGTGCACAGGCCCTATGACGAAGGAAAAACAATCGATGTATCATTTGTGGGGCAGTGCTATGGGAAACGGCCCCATATCATACAGAAGCTGCGAGAACGGGGCATTGGCGTCGAGGCCTTCGGGGCCGGATGGCCCCGGGGAGCGCTCACTCACGAAGAGATGGTGCGTCTCTACTCCCGGAGTCGCATCAACCTGGGATTCGGCAGCGTGGACGGTCACGGGGACACCTTCTGCCTGAAGGGAAGAGATTTCGAAATTCCCATGAGCGGCGGATTTTACCTTACTGAATATCACGATGAGCTGAAACTGGCCTACGAACCGGGGAAGGAAATCGCCACCTATAACGATTTCGATGATCTTGTAGAAAAGATAGAATATTTTCTGGCGAATCCCGATAAACGGGAAGAAATCAGGAGGCGGGGCTTCGAGCGGGCTCGAAGAGACCACAGCTGGGAAAAGAGGTTTGAAAGGGTCTTTGCCCTGCTTGGTGTGATCTGAGTATCCCTGTGACTCTGTTTTTTGAGGCAGACGGATCCCTGTCCACTTCAGTCCCAGCGGTGCTTTTTCCAGATATCTTCCGCCGTTTTTGACAATATGCCGTGACTGATCCGTTTTAACACCCCCAGCGTGTCCAGACGGGGAAGTTCCTCGAAGAGACCCGATGCGAGCGCGAGTTGGTATATGCAATAGGGCGCCTGTCCGCCGTTGGCGGGATCGGGAAAGATATCGTGAATGACCAGGTATCCTCCCGGTAGAATAAAGGGTGACCAGCAGCTGTAATCACGAAAGGCCGCGTCGAAACTGTGGCCGCCGTCGATAAACACGAGGGAGAGCGGTGTCCTCCAGTGGCGCGCCGTCGTATCGGAATGTGCGACGATGGGAATCACCGTGTCCGTTAAGGCGAGGTCGGTGATGGTGTTTCTGAATATTCTGAAGGTGTCGATCAGACCCGTTTCGGCATCCAGAAGGTCCGGATCGAAATATTCCTCCCCCGGCTGCTGTTCTTCCGATCCGCGGTGGTGATCTATGGAAAAGAGAATGGCGCCGTTTTCCCTGCACCCCATCCCGAGGTAGGCCGTGGACTTCCCGCAGTAGCTTCCGATTTCGAGACAGGGACCCAGGCGCGACGCCTCTTTCGCCAGCGTATAAAGCCGCCGCGCCTCCGATTCCGCCAGAAAGCCCTTAAAATCATAGGTCGAAAGATCGCTAATAGTCATTACCATTCTCCTCCCGCCGAGGCGCAGGGACCGCTTTTTTTAATTTTGTTCTCGCGCAGGGACGCGGAGACGCAGAGTAAAAAAATATTAAGATTATTTTTCTTTATCCTCTGCGGCACTGCGCCTCTGCGCGAGTTTTTTGTTTTCTGTTCGCAGGTGCGCGGCACTCAGAGGAATTAATTTCTTTATTCCCAGCGCGAAGTGCATGTGCTTTTCTTCACAGGCTCTTTTTCATGCGGTCGATGGTGTCGTGGTAATCGCCGCTGTGAAAGATGGCCGATCCGGCCACGATGATGTCGGCGCCGGCTGCCGCGATGGTCTCGATATTATCGATTGTGACGCCGCCGTCCACCTCCAGGGCCACCGATGGGGCGATGCGGTCGATCATCTCTCTCGCCTGGCGGATTTTCGGCAGCATGGTGGAAATAAATTCCTGGCCGCCAAAGCCGGGGTTAACCGTCATAATGAGGAGAAGATCGATGTCTTCCAGCACGTATTCAACCTGTACAAGCGGTGTGGCCGGGTTTATCGATACGCCGGCACGGACTCCCTTCGCCTTGATGGCCTGAATTGTCCTGTGGAGGTGCGCCGCTGCCTCGGCATGGACCGTGAGATAATCGCTTCCCGCGTCTATGAAGTCGTCGATGAAGCGATCGGGATTTTCAATCATGAGGTGCACGTCAAAGGGGAGGGACGTGACCTTTCTGATCGATTTGACGATGGGGGCGCCTATGGTCAGGTTGGGCACGAAATGCCCGTCCATGACATCCACGTGAATCAGGTCGGCGCCTGCCGCTTCGACGGCCTTTATTTCTTCGCCAAGCCTGCTGAAATCGGACGAAAGTATGGAAGGGGCGATTTTTTTCATTTCATTAAAACGGTAATATGAGGGTATGGGTAACGCCCGTGTCAATTTCCCGGATGCTCAAACGGAGCTCCTTTGCACCGGAGGCCTCGGCGGGAAAGAAGATAAATCCATGGGCGATCTCCTTCGCCGGTATGGGTTTCTGCTCCAGTGTCCTGGTATGGAGATCGTCGCCGATCTGGCGGCGCACCTCCTGATCATTGACCCCCGAAAGACCCCCTGCCGTTGCGCCGGCCGCCGCGCCCACGGCGGCGCCTTTGCCCGCTGCTTCTCCCACATTGGTCCCCGTGACGATGCCGATGGCGGCGCCGATGAGCGCGCCTGCCGCGCCGCCCAAAAGCGCGGGCTTTGCCGCTTTGGGCGCGACCTCTCCAAAATCCGTTTTTTTGGCAATCCGATCGTAGGCGAGTCCCTCATCGAGGATGGGCCACAGATTGCTGGACGCATCGACAAGAAATGTCTTTGAAGGAATGACTTCCAGAGGATGGGCGCCCTGATTGTCAAATACCACCTGCACAGGCATGACTCCCGCCCCCATAATGTCGAACCCGAATGCCCGGGAGGCCTTTTCGGAATCGGCAAAGGCTTCGGCGGCCACTACAGCGCCTGCCACGGCCGTTGCGTTGGGGTAGGCCGTGGGCATCTTGAAGGGGACAACCGTGCGTTCATACCGTGTGCAGCCGGCAGCGACCAGAAATGCGACACACAACACCGCTGCAATGCAGCACCTGTTATATTTTCTGTGCTTCATTGTTTTTTTTCTCCTTGGTTATATCTCCCTTTACTATACCGCATTTTCCCCTGTCAATCTTTTCGTGTGTGTACAGTGATAATTATGCAGCGGCATAGAGGTTAAGAACACAGGCATTGTGCATTGAACCGTGACGACCCCCGATGGTAACAGTTGCAGCCGATGATGCTGTCGTGATATGGAGGAGCAAGTGTTCCTCGAAGGTACTGTATGAAATTTTTCCTCTACAATGTGCTGCTGGGCCTGGCCGCCCTTTTTCTGGCGCCCTACTACGCCTGGCGGGTCTGTGTGACCGGCAAGTACAGGAAGAGCATGGGGCCGAAGTTCGGCGTCAATCCGCCGGAACTCTTCAGCGTTATGAAGGGAACCCCCCGCATATGGGTGCATGCCGTGTCGGTCGGTGAAGTCACGGCGGCGGCGCCGATCGTCGAAGCGCTTCGTGTACGCTATCCCGAGGGGTGCATCGTCCTTTCGACGAGCACCGAAACGGGGCAGGATGCGGCGGTCCGGCTTGTGCCCCATGCGACGAGCCATCTCTATTATCCCCTTGATATTCCACACGTAATAAATAAGGTGCTGGATGGCGTCGCCCCCGATGTATTTGTCCCCGTGGAGACGGAGATCTGGCCCAATTTCATTCGCGCCTGCCGAAGGCGCGCCGTCAGGGTGGTGATGGTGAACGGCCGTATTTCTCCACGGTCCTTTAAAAAATATCGGGCGACGAGATTTTTCTGGCAGGGGGTGCTGAAAATGATCGATGCGGCGGGCGTCATTTCCAGGATTGACGAGGAAAGGCTCATATCGATGGGAGTGGATTCCTCTCGCCTGTTTGTGATGGGAAATGCCAAGTTCGACAGCCTTGCCGCAGAGGCCGATCCTGCCCGCGCCGGCGCAATGGCCGGCCGGCTGTCCCTGTCCGTGCACACCCCTGTCTTTGTCGCCGGCAGCACCCATGGGGGTGAGGAAAAGACGGTCATCGCGGCATTTAAGAAGCTGCGCCGGCAATTCCCCGATGTGGTGCTTGTACTTGTGCCGCGGCATATAGAGAGATCCGGCGAGATTCGCACTCTCCTTGAGGCGGAAGGGTTCGATCGTGATGTAATCGTCTATAGTGAAATCGTAAAAGGAGTGCCGCGGGGAAACCGGCCTGTGGTGCTTGTCGATGCCATGGGGGTGCTTTTTACGCTCTACGGATGCGCCCATGTGGTGTTTTGCGGGGGAAGTCTCGTGCCGCGGGGAGGGCAGAATGTCCTCGAGGCGGCCGCCTGGGGGAAGGTTGTCTTTTTCGGCCCCCATATGGATGATTTCATGGACGAACGCGATCAGCTCTGTTCCGTCGGCGCCGGCGTGACCGTCACCGGAGAAGAAGAACTTGCCGCAGGAATCGCGGATATGCTGAACAATCCGGAACAGCGTCTCCGGCGCGGCGAGGCCGGAAAAGAGATTGTGCAGAACAACAGAGGAGCAGCGGCGCGCTATGCCGATCTCATCGCCTCCCTGCTCCCTTAGAGTTCCGCCTGCCTCATAAAGTCGTTCCAGCGTTTGTCCACCCAGCTCTGCAGCTGATTGAGCTGTTCGATACTCATCTTTTTAAAGCGCGTCTGCCGTTCCACGTAATGAATGATGGGGGTGCGTTTCCCCTTTGTGGTGAGGGTATGGCTTCTGCCGGTGAAACGCAGTTTGCCGTCTTCGATTTCAATCAGCGGAAACATACCCGTTTCCACGGCAAGTTTCCCTATTTTCACGGTGTCTTTCGTCGGGTAGCCCCATCCGGGAGGACAGGGGGTGTCGATCTGAATGTAGCGCGTACCCTTGATGCGCTTCGCCTTTACGAATTTTTCATAAAGATCCTGAGGATAAGCGGGTGAAACTGTGGCAATGTAGGGAATATTGTGGGCCTCCATGATCTTGATGAAATCTTTTTTGTGATCCTGTTTTGTCAGGAGGGGCGTGGTGGTGGTGACGGCGCCCAGCGGGGTGGCGCCGGAGCGCTGTGTCCCCGTATTCATGTAGGCTTCATTGTCATAGCAGGCGAATATGAAATCGGTGTTCCGTTCGGCGGCGCCGCTCAGGGACTGGATGCCGATGTCATAGGTGCCGCCGTCCCCCGAAAGGGCGAGCACGGTGATGTCGGGCCTGTTCAGCGCGGTCAGCGCCGCCACGATCCCCGATGCCGAGGCGGCGTTCCCGGCGAAGGTGATATTGAGCGCCGGCACGATGACCGAGGTATTCGGGTAGAGGCCGTGAAGCACGCAGAGACAGCTCGGAGGGATTGCCACAATGGTGTTTTCGCGGAGCGCTTTCAGAATGTAGCGGTAGGCCAGAGAAAGCCCGCATCCCTGACAGGCGCGGCTGCCGGGCAGAATGTATTCTTTTTCATGTAGTTTAAATAAATTCTCATGCATGAGTGTCACCCGTATAACAGTTGAGCCAGGTTGTTTTGTTGTGCCGTTCTCCCCGTGCGACGGCATCAAGGGTGGTTCTGATCGCTTCCACCAGTTCCCGTGTTTTTACATCCCGTCCTCCCAGGCCGGCGACATAATCGTGCACCGGCGCCGTGATTCCCGTCCCGTAAAGCGCCGCTTTCAATTCGGACGTGAGGCCCCCCTCATAGCCGTAGCTTATTGCCTTCTGAAACACGATGATGACGCGGGCCCCCCTGAAGGCTTCGACCACCTTTTCGCGGGGGAAGGGCCTGAAGGTGCGAATCCCCACGACGCCGATTTTTATTCCCTCGGCCCGCAGGGCGTCGACGGCGAGCGTTGCTTCCTGGGCGATCGATCCCATGCCGGCCACGAGGATGTCTGCGTCGTCGGTTCTATATTCCCAGAGGAGACCGCCGTGATCCCGTCCGAACCGTTCGGCAAACTCCCTGTTGACCTCCT
This sequence comes from Syntrophales bacterium, assembly GCA_963666365.2. Classification (GTDB taxonomy): domain Bacteria; phylum Desulfobacterota; class Syntrophia; order Syntrophales; family UBA2210; genus JALNXD01. The sequence goes on along the minus strand of CAXXNF010000001.1, from coordinate 1,031,547 downwards.
CGATCACGCCTTTGGACCGTTCGAAATCGTGCTGGAGCTTGTAGCGCATTTCCATATAGCCGTCGCAGAGCACCCCCTCGGCATTGCGCCGCTGCCAGGGGAAGAAGACGGGATTGATCGTCCGGGGGCGTTCCGGGTCGAGGAAGGTGTGGGGCCGGTAGGGGGGAAGGAACCCTTTCACCAGTCCCGCGTCGGGGATTTCCACGGGCATCATCGTATGGGAGAGTACGAATCCGTCATAACAGACCATGGTGGGAATATAGACCTGCTCGGCGATCCGGTAGGCCTGGATGACGGTGTCGATGATTTCCTGATTGTCCCTGCAGTATATCTGAATCCAGCCCGTGTCGCGCTGCGACATGGAATCCTGCTGATCGTTGAAGATCGACCAGGGGGCGCCTACGCCGCGGTTTACACAGCACATGACGATGGGAAGACGGGACCCCGCGGCCCAGTGAAGCTGTTCGTGCATGTAGAGAAGTCCGTTGGAGCTTGTCGCCGTGAAGACCCGGGCCCCAACGGTGGACGCCGATATGAGAACGGTCATGGCGGAATGTTCGCTTTCCACGCGTACATACTCCGCCTTCAGCACGCCCCCCTCGACATACCCGGAAAGGAGTTCCGAAATTTTGGTCTGAGGAGTAATGGGATAGGCGGCCACCACCTTCGGTTCGCAGAGCAGGACTGCCTGGGCTGCCGCTTCGTTTCCCGTGATGATGCGGATGTCATTCATGGATTTCCTCCTTTCGGACCATGGTGATCGCATTGGGGGGACATTCTTCGGCGCAGATCCCGCACCCCTTGCAGTAGTCGAGATTGATCTCCACGGGAATGGTCATCCGAACCACCCCTTCGGGACAGTAGAGCCAGCAGAGAAAACAGGAGGCCCTCCCCTTGACGGCGGGGGTGCATTTTGAGTGGTCTATCACGGGCTGTACGTCGCTCCAGTCGCCGGTTTTTCCCGCCTCGCCCACGGCGGGTGTGCAGACGCCCGATATATTTTCATCTCGTCGTTCCATAGTATCCTCACACTGGTATAATCACCGTTTTTTCATAGGCGGTCTTCACCGCCTGAAAATTGACATAGGCGCCGGCACTGGACATTTTGATGCCGAGTGCCTTTTCAATGTTATTGAGATCGACCAGTCCCCATCCGCGCGCCAGCGCCCCCAGAAGAGGGGTGTTGACCACGGGCGCCCCGCCGGCGGTCAACCGGTGTTCCCGGGCGACGGCCGCGGCATCCAGCCACAGAACCGTCACGGCCTTAACGAGAAAATGCTCGCCGGGGGGCGCGGAAGAATTGATCACCATAATGCCCCCTTCTTTGAGCCCCCCCCAGATATCCACCACTTTGAAGAGGGATTCGTCGAGCACGACGGAGATATCGGCCTCTTCGATCTGAGAGAAGGTCCGCAGCGGTTCGTCGGCGATGCGCGTCGACGCCGCAAGCGGCGCGCCCCTTCGCTCGGGCCCGAAGGTGGGCGCCGAGGTGACGCCCTTGAACCCCTGAAAATATGCCGCTTCGGCGAGAACTTCAGAAGCCAGGACGACTCCCTGGCCGCCCCGGCCGTGCCATATGATTTCGTACATGGGCTGCTCCTTTAAAAAAAAAGGCCACGGATTCAATCCGTGGCCTCATCGAGTGTGCGCGTGCCGTGACAATCGTTCCTTTACGCCGATGAGGCCCGGGTATGTCGCCCGGGAAGAGCGAGGCACAAGAGGGATAATACCGCAAGAGATAGCATCGACCGTGTACCTTCTGTCTCCTGATCCGTCATCATTGCGAAGGCGCCTTTCATAGTAAAATCGGCCTACCTTTATGAAAAAAGATGCGAAAAGTCAACAGTTATTTTGGTCCCGCCACCCCTTTTCCGATTTGAGAATCACCCTTTCAATTTTTTCCAGCAGAGGGGAAAAGGTGGTTGCATCACGTGCTGTAAGTGAAATTGCACGATACCGTGTGCAGAGATGTGCAAGCGCCTCCCTGTCCGCACAGAGATCTTCCTTGTTGAACACCGTAATGCGGGGTTTCGCCTGCAGCGAAAGATCCTCGAGGATTATCTCCACGGCGCCCATCTGATCTTCGAAGGCGGGATTGGAGGCGTCGACGACATGGAGCAGAAGATCGGCCTCGTGCAGTTCCTCCAGGGTTGCCCTGAAGGCGGCCATGAGTTCTTTGGGAAGGGCGCGTATAAAGCCCACCGTGTCGGTGATGATGGCCGACCGGTCGCGGGGGAACCGCAGGCGTGCACTCTTCGGATCGAGGGTGGCGAAGAGACGGTCTTCCGCGAGGACCGTACTTGCGGTCAGCGCGTTCAACAGGGTCGATTTTCCCGCATTGGTGTAGCCGATAATGGATATGACGGGAAGCCCCTCTTTTTTTCTTCGCCCGCGCCGCTCGCCCCGCCCCCTTCTGATGCGGACCAGTTCTTTTTCAAGATGGTTGATGCGGTCATAGACCCGTCGCCGATTGATTTCGAGTTTCGTCTCGCCGGGACCCCGGCCGCCGATCCCTCCCGTAAGGCGGGAAAGAGCCGTGTTTTTTGTCACGAGGCGGGGAAGAAGATACTTGAGCTGGGCCAGTTCCACCTGAATCTTGCCGTCCCGGGACAGGGCCCGCTGGGCAAAGATGTCCAGAATGAGCTGGGTCCGGTCGATTACCTTCATGTCGGTGAAGTCCGCGATGGATCGCGCCTGGGCGGGGGTAAGCTCGTGATCGAAAATGAGAAGGTTCGCCCCCATCTGCAGCGCCCGGATCACCACATCGGAAAGCTTCCCCTTCCCCATGAGAAATTTCGGATCGACCTGACTGCGGTACTGTATGACCGCATCGAAAACGGACACATCGGAGGACCGGGCCAGTTCCTTCAGCTCATCCAGGGATGCCTTCGCCTCGGCGGCGGGATCGGTCTCCACCCGTATAAGAATCGCCCGGTCCCTGGATTCCACCTTTCGCAGCTTCTGTGTGCGGGCGAACTCCCCTTCAAGGGCCTGAATAAAGGACGCGAAGTTGATGGAAAGCTCCGAGGGACGGCAGGGATCCAGCACCAGCCAGTAGCTGCCGGTGGGATTTTCCGGAATCAGATGGGCTATATGCATGGGACCGGGCAGTCCCTCCGGGTCGATGGTAAGGGCCGCCACAAGGTCGAGCCGGAGGAGGGCGAGATCGGTCAGGTCATCCCGGCTGAGCGGTTCGTCCTTCAGATGGGTGTGAAGGAGGCGCAGCCCCTTGAGCCGCGTCGACGCCGCCCGAAAACCCGTGAGATCGGGGATGACGATCTGACGGGTATCGCCGACGATGACATAACCGGTTTCTCCCCGGCGGCTTATGAGCACGCCGATCTGACGACCGATGCGACGGGAGAGTTCCACAAGGGCGCGGGCATACTCCTGCGTGATGATGCGGTCCGGGGGCACGCGCCGCCGGTAGAGCTGTTCCAGGGATTTGAACTCGGCCGTTTTGAGGCCGGTTGTGTATCCGTAAATGCGAGGTATGGCGCGAATACTCCTTTAAAAAAATGCAGATTTTTTTTCGCGCAGAGACGCAGAGAAAAACATTTGAGAGCTTAACTCTTCTCTTCGTCTTTCCGGGCACGCGAAGCGCGACCCGGAATCCAGACAATATTTCAACTGGATGCCGGATCACGTCCGGCATGACAATATTGAAACCAAAGGGGAATTTTCAAAGCTCTCGTATTTTTTTCTGTCCTGCCCTCAGCGTCCCTGCGCCTCTGCGCGAGATTCTGCTTTTTTTCTATCCAGAAAACTGTGAGTTTCTTCCCGCTATAATGCCGGTGTATCGGCACAGGAAACGCGCGATACGCAATAGTGATGCCAATGATACTCGCCGCTTTTTCCGCCGTCAACAAAAAAAACCCCGGGGCGGGGCGCCCCGGGGTTTTCACACTGCAAAACAACTGTCTGAAATTCGCTTAGAATGTCAACGTCAGCTTGTGGAACAGGATGTACTCGTTGTCGATTTCCTGTGCTGCGTTGGCGCCCTTGTACCAGTCGCCGGCCCAGAAGTAGCCGAAGCCCACCATGTATTCGAGGTTGTCGAACATCTTGTAGGTGGCCTGGAGGTCGAACTCGGTGCCGTAGTCATCGTCAATCTGACCGGCCACGGAATCCTGGTCCGCCTTGGCCATGGAGAGGGACGCAAAGATATCGAGATTCTTCCGGAGGTTGAAGCCGCCGAAGATCTGATACAGCGTTGCGTTGCCCATCGCATTGCCCGTGCCGCCCGATGCGGTGTTGGCGCCCAGATTGTTGGCGTTCCAGTTGAAATATTCCTTATTCCAGAGGATCAGCATGGGATTCCAGTCAGCGCCGCCGCTGGACACGTAGAGTTCGGTGGGATCGGTGATATCGTTCCCCTTGGTGTAGGCAAAGAGGCCGCCGATGTAGCCTTTGCCGAGGTCGAACTTGCCCTTCAGGTAGAAGGCGAGTCCCTTCATGTCGATGTCCTGAAGGCCGAGGGCATTGGGGGCTTCCCATGCACGGAAGTCACCGTCGATCCAGCTCAGTTCGCTCTCGATATAGAGATTGCCGATGGTGGCTTTCACGTAGGGGATCAATACATGGAAATTCGTCTTGTAGCCCTGGGGCGCTCCCACTCCCGACATGGTGGCATCGGTATTGTACTGATACAGCAAGCCGGCCTGCCAGGTCTTGGCGAAGTAGAAGAGGATGTCCATGTAGCGGGTGTAATCTTCGTCGGACTCGTTGTTGCCGGAGATCACGTCGCGCTCACCCCAATGCTTGTACTGGAACACGTTGTAGAACTTGCCGATCGGAATGGACCAGCCGATCTTGGGCAGCGCCACTTCGGCATTGCCGAATTCGGTGCCGTAGACGCCGTCGGACATGTACCCCACGTCGAACTTACCGCACTTGGTCACGAAGGTCAAGTAGCCGAAATCGAAAGAGATGTTGGCTTCGTCGCGGTAGCCCGCTGCATTGGGACCGTTCAAATTGCGGTTGGCGCCGTCTTTGTCGATGTACAAGTCGCTACCGCCCCAGTAGCTTTCCATGATGTCATAGCGGGTGGTGAATTTGACGGCCTTGTTGACCTGAAAGATCGTGGACATGCGCAGGCGCTGGTTGAACCAGGCATGCGACGTTGCCGCATTGTCCAGCAGACCGCTGTTGGCCGAATAATATCCCTGGACATAATATTCACCGCTCATCTTCACGTCCGTTGCGCCCGCAGGCATGGCGAATGCACATACCAGCGCCAGAGCGCACAGAGCTACCAATAATTTTTTCATCTATCTTTCCTCCTAAAAAAAGATATTGTCTGTTTTAAACCTTTGATTTTTTGAACCGATATACCTGTCTGCTGATTGGCTGTTTCCCCGCTCACCCCCTTTCCTTCACCCCCGGGACGTACCCGTCCGAGGCGACATTTCGAGAAACGCTAGCATCGTAACCCATCAAAGTCAAGCCTTTTTTAGGGAAATTTTTCCTTGACAGAGGATGGTTGGTACATTATATAGCAGCGAATTTAACAGGGCGAAGATGGGCAAGCTGCCATCACCGAGCGGAATTGATAATAAAAAAAATGGAGGTAGAACATGGGAGAAGTTGAATTAAAGGACGTATATCCGGTACCGGATCGGGTGCGGGAACGCGCGTACATCAAGAGCAGGGAAGAATACGAGGCCATCCACAGACGTTCCATCGAAGATCCCGAAGGTTTCTGGGGCGAGATCGCCGAGGAATATGTGACGTGGTTCAAGAAGTGGGACGGGAAGGCCGAAGACTACAATTTCGACAAAAACAAGGGTCCCATCTATGTCAAGTATTTTGCCGGCGGGAAACTCAACGTGTCCTATAACTGCCTTGACCGTCACCTTGAGAAGAAGGGAGACCAGGTCGCCCTTCAGTGGGAAGGCAACGAGCCGGGCGAGGAGAAGGGCTATACCTATAAGGAGCTGTACGAACAGGTCTGCAAGTTCGCCAATGTCCTCAAGGCGCACGGCATCAAGAAGGGGGACCGGGTCTGTCTCTATCTGCCCATGATTCCCGAGCTTGCCATCGCCATGCTGGCCTGTACCCGTATCGGCGCCATTCACAGCATCGTCTTCGGCGGATTTTCCTCCGACGCCCTTCGCGACAGGCTGCAGGACAGCGAGTCCCGCATTGTCGTCGTCTGCGACGGCACCTTCCGCGGTTCCAAGGCCGTTCCCCAAAAGTCGAATGCCGATGCCGCCGTGGCCGTAAGCCCTTCGGTGGAAAAAATGATCGTCGTCGACCGGGTGGGAGACAAAATCAAGTGCGACTGGGTCGAAGGACGGGACCTCTGGTGGAACGACGAGATGGCCAAGGTCGACGCCAAGTGCGAGCCCGAGTGGATGGATGCGGAAGATCCTCTCTTTATCCTTTACACGTCCGGTTCCACGGGAAAGCCGAAGGGCGTACTCCATACCACCGGCGGGTACCTCACCTATGTAGCCTATACCCACAAGATCATCTTCGACTATCATGAAGGCGACGTCTACTGGTGCACCGCCGACATCGGCTGGGTCACGGGACACAGCTACATCGTTTACGGGCCGCTCTGCAACGGCGCCACGTCGGTGATGTTCGAAGGCGTGCCCAACTATCCCGATATGAGCCGCTTCTGGAAGACCGTCGACAAATACAAGGTCAACATCTTCTATACCGCCCCCACGGCCATCCGCGCCATCGCGAAGGAAGGCCTCGAGTGGGTCCAGGGGAGCGATCTGTCGTCGTTGCGCGTCCTCGGCACGGTGGGTGAACCGATCAACCCCGAGGCATGGAACTGGTACTTCAATGTGATCGGCAAGGGGCGGTGCCCCATCGTCGACACCTGGTGGCAGACCGAGACCGGCGGCATTCTCATTACGCCGCTGCCCGGCGCCATCGACATCAAGCCCGGCATGGCGACGGTGCCCTTCATGGGCGTCTGGCCGGCCCTCCTTGACGACGAGGGGAAAGAGATCACCGACACGGTGGCAAGCGGCGCCCTCTGTATGAAAAAACCCTGGCCCGGTCTGATGAGGGGCGTCTACGGCGATCCCCAGAGATTCCAGGAGACCTACTTCGAGCAGTTCCCCGGCTACTACGTGGCGGGCGACGGCGCCAGAAGGGATGCCGACGGATACTACCAGATCACCGGTCGTATCGACGACGTCATCAACGTGTCCGGTCACCGCATGGGTACGGCGGAAGTTGAAAGCGCCCTCGTGGCCCATCCGAAGGTGGCCGAAGCGGCCGTGGTGGGCTATCCCCATGAAATTAAGGGACAGTCGATCTACGCCTATGTGACCCTGAACGCCGGCGTGGAAAAAACGGACGAACTGAAGAAAGAACTGACGGCCCATGTGCGCAAGGAGATCGGCCCTATCGCCACTCCCGAGAAGATTCAGTGGGCCGACAATCTGCCCAAGACGAGAAGCGGCAAGATCATGCGCCGGATTCTCAAGAAAGTGGCCGCCGGCGATGTCGGTGAGCTGGGCGACACATCGACGCTGGCCGACCCGTCCGTGGTGGATGACATTGTAAACAACAGGCTCTAAGAACAAAGGGGCGCGCGTTTGTGCGGTACTGAAGGCGCCCGCCATAAAGGCATCACATATTATTTTATTATCAGGGCAAATAGTCCGGCACGGCGACCCCGTGCCGGCATTTGTCGGTGAAAGGAGGTCATTGTGAACATAGTTGTGTGTGTCAAACAGGTCCCGGACACGGAAGCATTGATCAAGGTAAAGGCCGATGGATCCGGTATCGAAGAAGGCGGAATCAAGTGGGTGATGAACCCCTACGATGAATTCGGTGTTGAAGAAGCCCTTAAACTGAAAGAAAAGAACGGCGGCGATGTGACCATCGTGTCCGTCGGTCCCGCGCGGGCCTTGGAGACGATCAGGACCGCCCTGGCCATGGGCGCCGAGAAGGGCATCCATATCAACGATCCCGCGCTGGAAGGCGCCGATGCCTATACTACGGCAAGCGCGCTGGCCGCGGCGATCAAGGAAATTCCCTACGACATCATCTTCTGCGGCATGCGTGCCATCGATGACGATGCTGGACAGGTCGGTTCGATTCTGGCGGAACTCCTCGGCCTTCCCCAGGTCACAGTGATAACCAAGCTGGATGTCGAAGGCGACAAAGCGACGGCCGTCAAGGCCATTGAAGGCGCCCAGCTGAAGATCGAAATTTCCCTTCCCTGTGTCGTCACCGCAACGAAGGGACTGAACGAACCCCGCTACGCGTCGCTGCCCGGTATCATGAAGGCCAAGAAAAAACCGGTTGACGTAAAAGACGCGGCGGCGCTCGGCATCACCGTTGCGGCGAAGGCAAAGATCGTGAAGATGACGCCTCCTCCGGAAAGAGCTGCCGGTAAGATCATCGCCGGCGAAGAAGCGGCCCAAAAGGCGGGTGAACTGGTCAAGTTACTGCGGGAAGAGGCCAAGGTAATTTAATCGAAGGGAATGGAGGAGATAAAATGGCAAAAGGTGTATGGATAGTTGCGGAACAAAGAGACGGAGCCTTCAGAAAGGTTTCCTTTGAGATAGCCAGTGCGGCGCGAAAGCTCGCCGACGAGCTGGGCGATGAAGTATGCGCCGTCGTGCTCGGTTCGGGAGTTGAGGGCATCGCGGCCGAGCTGGGTAAATATGGCGTGGACAAGATCTACCTGGCTGACGATGCAGCCTTTGAAAAATATACCACCGACGCCTATGGGCAGGCGGTGACGAAAGTGGTGAAGGAAAACGATCCGGCGATTCTGCTTCTGGCCGCGTCGGTAGAGGGTAAGGATCTCTCATCCCGTCTGGTGGGCTCCCTTGCCACCGGTATGGCGTCGGACTGCACGGACCTTCGCATCGAAGGCGGCAAGCTGATTGCGATCCGGCCCATGTATGCAGGAAAAACCTTCGCCGAAGTGGAAGTGCTGGGATCGCCCCAGATGGCCTCTCTTCGCCCCAATGTGTTCCCCATCGTGGAAAATGCGAAGGCAGGCGAGGTGGTGAAATTCGATGCGGCCCTGGGCGAATTGAAGACCAAGGTGCTGGAGGTGCAGAAAGACACCAGCGGCAGAGTTGAGCTGACCGAGGCAACGGTAATCGTTTCGGGCGGCCGCGGCATGAAGGGCCCCGAGGGGTATAAGATTCTTGAAGAACTGGCCGATCTGCTCGGCGCCGCCGTAGGCGCCTCGAGAGCGGCCGTCGATGCCGGATGGCGTCCTCAGGTGGATCAGGTGGGGCAGACCGGTAAGGTCGTCTCTCCGAATCTGTATGTGGCCTGCGGTATATCGGGAGCGATTCAGCACCTGGCGGGCATGAGTTCTTCCAAGTACATCGTGGCCGTGAACAAGGATGAAGAGGCGCCCATTTTCGCGAAGGCGGATTACGGCATTGTGGACGATCTGTTCAAGGTGGTGCCGGAAATCACCGCGGCAGTGAAAAAGATTCTGTAACAGGGTGTACATAGGGGGGCGGATGAAAATCCACCCCCTTTTTTTCATTATATGTGCACACTCCATGCTGTGCATGTCCGGGGGCCGCGACGCCGTTCAGATGATAAGCAGAGCGGCGATGTGCCTCAGGCGTGGGCATGTGAGTGTCCAGTGAGTCACGACCATGGGTATCGCGAGTGGTGAGTGTGGAGAAGGGAGGCGTTATGGCACACGGTGGTGAACATGCATTAGGAGTGGGAAATGAGGGGAGGGAGGTATTCTGGAATGCCCCCTTCGAGGGCATCCTCTTTTTCTTTACCGCAATTGCGCTCATTATATGCGCCTATGGCTTGTACAGGCGCTGGCAGATGTGGAAGGCCGTCGGCCTTCCTGAAGTACGGACTGACAATGGGGGGGAACGATTCAAGTCGCTGATCGTTAATGGCCTGCTTCAGGCGAGAACCTTCAAGGAATCCTATGCGGGCATCTTTCACGGACTCATATTCTTCGGATTCATTGTGCTCATATTCGGCGCGGCAATCGATGCGACGCAGTTTCATATCGGGCTTCCGTTCTTTCACGGCACCTTTTATCTCTGGTTTTCGCTGGTCATGGAGATATTCGGTCTGGCCGTGCTGATCGGCGTGACCATGGCGATCATTCGCCGGTACGTGTTGAAGCCCGACCTGCTGGGCTACAGGGGAATCCCCGACAACAGACCCGATGACGCCATTGTGCTGGTCGGTATCGGCGCCATCATTGTCACGGGGTTCATTATCGAGGCCCTCCGCCTTCACGTCAATGTGAACGTAGACGGTTTTACCTGGGGGAAATGGTCCTTTGTCGGCTATGCCCTGTCGCAGACGCTGACGGGAGTGAGCTACGAAACGACCCGCATTCTTCACAAGGTCGTATGGTGGATTCACAGTTTCCTCACCCTGGGTTTGATCGCCTACCTGCCCTTTTCAAGACTGCTGCACATCGTGACGACGCCGGCCAACTACTATATGAAATCGCTTGAGCCAACGGGTGCCTTGAAACCAATTGAGGATTTCGAAAATGCCGAATCCTTCGGCGTGGGGCAGCTCGAAGAATTCACCTGGAAGCAGATCTTCGATTCCGAGGCTTGCACCCGTTGTGGTCGCTGTCAGGACGGCTGTCCGGCCTATCTGTCCGGCAAGCCGCTCTCGCCGAAAAAGCTTGTGCAGGATATCAAGGACTACTGGCTCGAGCGGGCGCCGGCGGTTGCCGCGGCGAAGAAGGAGGCCAAGGAAGGCGAAGAGCCGGCTCTTCCGGAAGCCGAGAAAGCCATGGTGGGCGAGGTGATCGACCTGCATGAGCTGTGGGCCTGCACCAACTGCATGTACTGCATGGAGCACTGTACGGCGCTGATCGAACATGTGCCGAAGATCGTGCAGATGCGTCAGTACAAGGTGCTGATGGAGGCTGATTTCTCGCCGGAACTCCAGCTGACCTATCGGAATATGGAGAATAACTCCAATCCCTGGGGCATCGGTGCGCACCTCAGGGCCGACTGGGCCAAAGAACTGGGCATCAAAACGCTGGCTGAAGACCCCGATGTGGAGTATCTCTTTTATGTGGGATGCGCCGGTTCCTTTGACGACCGGGGAAAGAAGGTTTCCGTGGCGCTCGCCAAAATCCTGAAGGAAGCGGGAGTAAGCTTCGGCATCCTGGGCGAAGAGGAGGGGTGTTGCGGCGATTCCGCCATGAGAGGCGGCAACGAATATCTCTATCAGACCCAGGCCCAGATGAATATAGAAGTGATGAACGGCTACGGGGTGAAAAAGATCATCTGTACCTGCCCTCATGGGTATAATGCGCTGAAAAAGGATTATCCCCACTTCGGCGGAAACTTCGAGGTCTACCATCACACGGAAATTCTGGCGGATCTGGTTGCCAAGGGCAAGATCAAAATGAAAAAGTCCGTGGAAGGGCTCTTTACCTATCACGATTCCTGTTTCCTCGGACGCTACAACAATGTGTACAGTCAGCCGAGAACGGTGCTGGGCGCCGTGCCGGGCATGCGGCTGGTGGAAATGAAGAGCAACCATGCCAAATCCTTCTGCTGCGGCGCCGGTGGTGCGCGCATGTGGATGGAAGAGGATATCGGAGAGCGCATCAACGACATGAGGGCCGATCAGGCGATTGCGGCCAACGCCGACACGATCGCTGTGGGCTGTCCCTTCTGTCTGACCATGATGGCCGACGGCATCAAGGACCGAGGGCAGGAAGAAAAGATGCAGGCCCTTGATATCGCGGAAATCGTCTGGAAGGCCATGGATCTGGAGAAGGCTGAAGCGCCCGCTGAAGAGGCGGAAGAAGCCTAATTCATTCGCCTTTCTTCTGAAGTACGAAAACCCCCGGGCACGCCCGGGGGTTTTTTTTGAGGAGCTATGAGGCTGGAGGAAAAGTGCTGGGGAGTTGAAGAAAGAAAAAGAATTTCGCGCTGAGAATTAAGAGCCATTGCAAAAATATTTTCTCTGCATCACTGCGCCTCTGCGGGAAAAAAGTTAAAAAGAGGGAAATGCAATCTCGCGCTGAGGCGCTGAGGCGTGGAGATTAAAAGAGAAGATAAAAAATATTCAGCTTTGATGAGTCTTTGCGGGAGCGCGGCAAGAACTTGCTGGACTGTCATTGCGAGCGACCAAAGAGAGCGCGGCAATCGCATCATTTCAAGCCATGAGACTGCTTCGTTGCTGCGCGCCTCCATTGACATTGCGACACAGTCTCCCCTGCGGGAGGGAGAACGATATGTGTATGACAGGAGATAAATTGTGAAGGAAATTCTCATCGTGTATCATTCACAAACAGGTCACACCGATACAATGGCACAGGCGGTCTTCAGGGGCGCCTCCTCCATGGAGGATACCGCAGTGATTTTGAAAAGGGCCTCCGAGGCGACGAGCGACGATCTCATCGGGTGTGACGGGCTTGCAATAGGAACGCCGGAAAACTTCGGCTATATGTCGGGCATGATAAAGGATTTTTTTGACAGGACATTCTATCGCGTGCAGGGCCAGGTGTTCCGTACGCCCTATGTGGTGTTCGTCAGCGCCGGAAACGACGGTACTGGAGCGGTGAACAGCATAGAGAGGATTGCCCTGGGCTATCAGTTTAAAAAGGTCTACGAACCGGTGATTGCCCGTGGTATTGTGACGGAAGATATTTTGTCCAAATGCGAAGAACTGGGAAAAGTGCTGGCCGGGGGAGTAGCGCTGGGCATCTATTGATGCGGAAGTGGAAAAAGTAAGAAAAGTATAAGAGTAAGAAAAGTAGGAAAAGTAGGAAAAGTAAGAAAAGTAAGGGACACACAGACCAGCCAGACCAGCCAGACCAAACAGACCAGATAGACCAAACAGACCAAACAGACCAAACAGTAGAATTAGGAACAATAATATGGTACACACAGGTATCTTCAACGAAAAGGAATAGTGAACAATGAAACCGAAGATACTTTTTATGGGAACTCCTGATTTTGCAATCCCGACGCTTGATGCGCTTGTAAAGAACAAGTATCCGCTCGTAGGCGTGGTCACCCAGCCGGCGCGGCCGAAAGGGAGAGGGCGAAAGCCGGTTCCGACGCCGGTGAAGCGCTATGCCGAGGCGGCCGGAATCCCTGTCTTCGAGCCCGAGCGCGTGCGGGGAGAAACGTTTCTTGAAACATTCAGGACGCTTGCTCCCGATATGGTTGTGCTTGTCGCCTTCGGACAGATCCTTCCGGCTGAAATTATCGAGGCCCCACCCCTGGGATGCCTCAATGTGCATCCGTCCCTTCTTCCCCGCTACCGGGGCGCAGCGCCGATCAACTGGGCCCTGATCCGGGGAGAAACAAAAACCGGCGTCACCATCATGATGATGGATGAGGGGGTCGATTCGGGGGATATGCTGATTCAGGAGGAAACCGCCATAGACTCGGCTGAAGCCTTTGGCGATCTTTCAGCCCGTCTTGCAAAGACAGGCGCCCGCCTTCTTTTGAAAGCCGTTGAAAGTGTGAAAGACGGTACTGCACGGCCCGTGCCGCAGGATGACTCCCTGGCCACCTATGCGCCGCGGCTTACGCAGGAAACGGGGCATATTGACTGGGCGCGGTCTCCTGATGAGATTGTGAATCTTGTCCGCGGATTGTCCCCGGCGCCCGGCGCCTATGCCTTTCTCAGGGAGAAAAAGCTGAAAATATATTACGCCCTGGCCGGCAGGGAGCAGGCCTCGGGTGAAAAAGAACCGGGGCGCGTAGGCCGACTCTTTGAATCGGGATTGCAGGTCATGGCGGGGGACGGTCATATCTATCTTCAGGAAGTGCAACTAGAGGGGAAGCGGCGCATGTCCATCGATGATTTTCTCAGGGGATATAAAATTTCACAGGAAGATGTGCTCGAATAGGAGGCGTCGCCTTGGTGGCCGTCTGTGCGGCAATGGAGCGCGCTGTGTTCCGGCTTTTCTCCTCGCGGCGCTCTGTGTCGTCTCTTTGTTTCTTCCCAGGGTCGCTCCGGCGATGGATTCCGAAAATGACGCACATTATTTTGTAGGCTTTAAAGGAACCCCCCCTGAGGATGTGTTGCCCTCGGGATGGGAGCATGTCACTTACCTGGGAAAGCAGGCAAACGAAACAGTCCTCGAGAAAGAGGGAAAACGTACCGTCCTGTGCATGAAGAGCCTCAACAGCGTCTCGGCGCTCATGGCGCGGCCCGATGTCAATATTCATGAGTTTCCAATCCTTGTCTGGCGCTGGAAGATCAACCGAGTTGTCGGTATGGCCCGGGAGGATCGCCGCGACCGGAATGACAGTGCCGCACGCATACGGGTTGTCTTCGGCAGTGGGGACGGCGCCGTCTCTTCTTCAGGGATGCTGGAAGGTATTTTGAAGCATTTCGGAGTATCCGTCGGTACCTTGGAACCGTCAGGCTATAAAATTGATTATATATGGGGAAATCGTTTTCCCCGAGGAACAATTATAGATTACCCGGGCGCGTCCCGGCACAAGATCGTGTGTGTAGAGTCGGGCGAAATGAAGGCGGGACGATGGATGTGGGAGAAGCGGGATCTGCCCGGGGATTTTAACGAGTGCTTCGGCGGCAGTCCCGGAAGTCTGGCGGCAATTCTGGTGCTTACCGATACGGATCATACCAATGAGGGCGCAGAGGCCCGGTACAGCTCCGTGGTGCTGATGAAAAGAGATGCCGATGATGAAGAAAACTCCGCGAAGTCTCGCCGTTGACATTCTCAACAGGGTGGAAGCAGAGCGGTCCTTTGCCGAACCGCTTCTGACACACCTGCTCGACCGGGGCGCCCCTGCCGGAGCAGAAGACAGGAAACTGCTTACGGAACTGGTCTATGGAACGCTGAGACTGAGAAATCGTCTGGACTGGATAATCGGGACATTCTACTCAGGCGCCGTGGCTTCCATGGAGAGGGGGATTCGGAACATCCTGAGGGTCGCCCTCTATCAGGCGTTCTGCATGGATCGCATTCCACACTATGCCGCGGTGCACGAAGCGGTGGGACTTGCGAAACGCCTTTATCCGGGGCGTGATCGCCTCGTCAATGCACTCTTGAGAAATGCCCTGCGTCAAAAGGGCGAAATAGGCTATCCGGACTATGCGAGCCGTCCCCTGGAACACATTGCAGTCTATCATTCCCACCCTCTCTGGCTGGTATCACGATGGGAGGCTCGGTACGGCCTCGAACAGGTCTGCGCTCTTTGCGAGGCGAACAATCGCACCCCTCCTTCGGCTCTCCGTGTCAATACCATAAAAACCGACCGGGAGACGATCGTGGAGTTGCTTTCCAAGGAAGGGTTTCGGGTGCGGCCTTCACTCATCGCGTCCGATGGCATAGTGATCGACGCTCATCCCTTCCCTGTGAGGAAGCATGGGCTTTTCACAGGGGGATGCCTTCAGTTTCAGGATGAGGCGTCACAGTTGGTGTCGTTGCTTTTGAATCCTCAACCGGGAGACAGGGTGCTGGATCTGTGCTCCGGCGCCGGGATCAAGGCGACGCACCTTGGTGCGATGATGCAAAATCGAGGGACAATCGTAGCCGTCGACAGCGACTTCCGTAAAATGGCGCGCGGCGTCGAACTTGCGAAGCGGCTGGGAGTCAAGATCATAGAAAGAATCACCGCCGATGGAAAAGAGGATCTCGGCCCCTTGTATCATGGACAATTCGATCGTATTCTTGTCGATGCCCCCTGCACCGGTCTGGGTACGATAAGGAGAAAACCGGAGATCAAATGGTTCGCCGATCCTGATGACAGCGGAAGATGTGCCGCACTGCAGGGTGAACTTCTCCTGCGCTGTTCACGCTATCTCAAAGAGGGGGGAACGATGGTCTATGCCACCTGCACGACGGAGCCCGAAGAAAATGAAGGGGTAGTAGAAAAAGCGCTTGCCTCCGATTCGTCGCTGGTTCTGTGCGAGCCGCCTGCGCTTCGGGACAGGAGCATGATCGATGCAGAGGGATTCTTCAGGACGTGGCCCCACCGCCACGGGACGGACGGATTTTTCGGGGCGGTGCTGAAAAAGCAAAACTATTGACAGGAAAGGGAAAAAAAGGTATCAACATCGCTTATTTTTATATTTATGGAACACGCTTTGGAGGCAGTAATGATTGTACGTCAGATGCAGGTTGGCAGCATGGCCGTTTTCGCCTACCTTGTCGGTGATGAAGCGGGAGGCGACGGGCTGGTCGTAGATCCGGCCGCACAGGTCGAGGCCATCATCGACGAAGCGGGAAAACACAATATCACCATCC
This sequence comes from Syntrophales bacterium, assembly GCA_963666365.2. GTDB lineage: Bacteria > Desulfobacterota > Syntrophia > Syntrophales > UBA2210 > JALNXD01. The sequence continues at coordinate 1,015,358 of CAXXNF010000001.1, read as the reverse complement.
GCTATATCGTCAATACCCACGGCCACGTGGATCATATTTCGGGCAATGCGCGCATGAAAGAACTGACGGGTGCAAAAATTGTCATTCATGAGGATGATGCAGCCATGCTCGTGTCGACCCCGCCGGCCATGCTGAGAATGTTCGGGGCACAACCCTCCCCTCCCGCCGATATCACAGTAAAGGACGGCGATACGCTCTCCCTGGGGCCGGTCACCCTGACGGTCATGCACACGCCGGGACATTCGCCCGGTGGAATGTGCCTTTATATGCCCGGCTATGTGTTTACCGGCGACACCCTCTTTGTGGAAGGAGTGGGAAGAACCGACCTTCCCGGGGGATCCTGGGAGGTGATGCATCGATCCATCGAGGAGCGAATATTACGTCTTCCCGATGATACAGTCGTGCTGCCCGGTCATAATTACGGCCGCAGGCCGACATCGACGGTTGCTCACGAAAAGCAGCACAATCCGTTTTTTTAGGGGAAAGAAGGGTCCGCAGTGCAAAAGGAAGCATGCAGAGAAACAAATTTTGAAGGTCTCAATCTGGTCAACCGCGGGAAGGTGCGCGATGTCTATGAAACAGGCGACTATCTGCTTGTCGTGGCGACCGATCGCATCAGCGCCTTTGACGTGATTATGCCCACACCCATTCCGGGAAAGGGGAGAATATTGACAGAGATGTCGGTGTACTGGTTCAGGATGATGGAAACTATCATCGAAAACCACCTGGTTTCAACAAGGGTTGAAGAATATCCCGCGCCATGCCTCGCCTATGCCGAGGAGCTTGAAGGGCGAAGCATGCTGGTCAAGAAGGCGGCGCCGCTCCCCGTCGAGTGTATTGTGAGGGGCTACCTGGCCGGATCGGGATGGAAGGATTATTCCGAAGGGAACGCAATTTCCGGTATACGTCTCCCCGCGGGGCTCAAGGAATTTGCGAAACTGCCCGAACCGATTTTTACGCCCTCCACCAAGGCTGAGCAGGGCGCACACGATCTTCCCATAAGCAGGGAAGAAATGTCCGCGGTGATTGGTGAAGAACTTGCGCGGTCGGTGATGGACGCAAGTCTTAAGATCTACCGACAGGCCTCAGACATTGCAGAGAAGACAGGAATAGTAATCGCCGATACGAAAATGGAGTTCGGTCTCCATGAGGGGAGGCTCATACTCATTGACGAACTTCTCACCCCGGATTCCTCGAGATTCTGGCCCATGAGCGATCTTGAAGAAGGCAGAAAGCCCACCAGCTTCGACAAGCAGTTTTTGAGAAATTATCTCCTGTCGAGTGACTGGAACATGGAACCGCCCGCACCGGTGCTTCCCGACCATATTGTTGAGAAAACCTATGAGCGATACCGCGAGGTGCTCGGCAGAATCGTCAAGCACGGTGCGGTTCATTCTTGACAGCCGGGAAGATCGTTATTACTTTATCAATCGGTGACGGAACATATGGAACGACGGGTGAACATCACGTGAATATAGCATTTGAAGTATTATGAAACGGGATTATTACACGATTCTAGGCGTTGAGCGTACTGCGTCGGATGATGAAATAAAAAAAGGTTATCGAAGGCTTGCCCTGCAATACCACCCTGACAGAAACCCCGGAGATAAAGAGGCGGAGGAACGATTCAAGGAGGCTGCCGAAGCGTATGAAGTGCTGCGTGATCAGGAAAAGAGAAGCATCTATGACCGCTACGGTCACGAAGGCTTAAACGGCAGTGGATTCAGGGGGTTTTCAGGGTTTGACGACATATTCTCTAATTTTTCCGATATTTTTGAAGATGTCTTTGGCTTTTCGGGGAGAAGAGGACAATCCAGAACGACGGCCCGCCAGGGCGCTGACTTGAGGTATGATCTTTCCATCTCTTTTATGGATGCCGCATTCGGTAAAACCACGGAAGTAGAGATGGAACGACTGGTGAACTGTGCCGCCTGCGGGGGTACGGGTGCGGCACCGGGGACGGAACCTTCAGTCTGTCCCACCTGCCGAGGCGCCGGCCAGGTGACAAGGTCGAGCGGTTTTTTCAGCGTCAGTTCCACCTGTCCTCACTGTCAGGGCGCCGGCAGGATTATAGAGCATCCCTGCAAGGATTGCCGCGGCGCCGGTAAAGAGAGGGCCACAAAAACCGTGCAGCTGAAAATTCCGCCCGGCGTGGAAACAGGGGTAAGGCTCCGACTGCGCGGCGAAGGCGAAGAGGGGAGCTATGGCGGTCCTCCCGGTGATCTCTATGTATTTATTCATGTGGAGCCGCACGAACTTTTCCAGCGGGAAGGCGATGACATTCTGTGCCGAATATCCATACCCATGACCGTGGCGGCCCTGGGGGGGCAGATTGAAGTGCCCACCCTCGAAGGAAGTGAGAAAATTAAGATTCCCAAAGGAACACAGCCGGGTCACCAATTTACATTGCGAGGGAAAGGCATTGCCCATCTGCGCGGTTTCGGCCGGGGGGATCAGCGTATCCAGACGCGCGTAGAAGTGCCCCGGGATTTGAATAAAAAGGAGGAAAAGCTTCTTAAAGAATTTGCAAAACTCCGCAAGGAAATGTAAAGTTCATCTCACGAATGAGCAGTTCCGGCTCTCATACATCATTGATGTATTTTCACCACAAATAAAAATTTGATAAGGGGATTTTGCTCCTTGACAGAGCATAGTGACTTTTCTATAACCCCTGCAACATGAAAATTTAAAAAACCAAAATAACATAAAGGGAAAAGTGCATATGCCTGCGCGCAAGGACATAAAAAAAATCATGATTATAGGGTCAGGTCCCATCATCATCGGACAGGCCTGCGAATTCGACTATTCGGGAACTCAGGCCTGCAAGGCACTGAGAAAACTCGGCTATGAAATTGTATTGGTAAACTCAAACCCGGCAACCATTATGACCGATCCGGGCATGGCTGATTATACCTATATCGAACCGCTCAATTTCCAGTCCCTTCGAGAGATCATTCAGAAAGAACGGCCCGATGCGCTTCTGCCCAATCTCGGCGGTCAATCGGGATTGAATCTGTCCGCAGAACTGGCGAGAAAAGGGGTGCTCGATGAGTTCGGCGTAAAGATGATAGGCGTCAACATCGATGCCATTGAGCGCGGAGAAGACAGGATTGCCTTCAAGCAGACCATGGACCGGCTCGGTATCGAAATGCCGCTGAGCAAACCGGCCTATACTGTGGAAGAGGCGGAAGAGATCGCCGAAGAATTAGGGTACCCCGTGGTGATCCGACCCGCCTATACCATGGGTGGAACAGGGGGCGGGCTGGTATACAATAAAGAGGAACTTCAGATCGTGGCGGCCCGCGGGATTTCGGCAAGCCTCATCGGACAGATACTTGTGGAAGAGTCCGTCCTCGGGTGGGAAGAGTTGGAACTCGAGGTGGTCAGAGACTCGAAAAATCATATGATTACCGTGTGTTTCATTGAAAACGTCGACCCCATGGGGGTTCATACGGGCGATTCCTTCTGCACGGCGCCGATGCTCACCATCGATTCCGCACTTCAGAACAGGCTGCAACAATATTCCTATGCCATCGTAGAGGCCATTCAAGTGATCGGCGGCACGAACGTCCAGTTCGCCCATGACCCCGAAACGGACAGGGTGGTGGTCATCGAAATCAACCCGAGAACGTCTCGTTCTTCAGCGCTTGCCTCCAAGGCCACGGGGTTTCCCATTGCCTTTGTCTCAGCCCTTCTGGCCGCCGGTTTGACCCTTGACGAAATTCCTTACTGGAAAGAAGGCACCCTTGATAACTATGTGCCGTCAGGTGACTATGTGGTCGTAAAATTCGCCCGCTGGGCCTTTGAAAAATTCAAGGGCGCCGAAGATAGCTTGGGGACGCAGATGCGCGCCGTAGGCGAGGTGATGAGCATAGGAAAAACGTACAAGGAGGCCCTTCAGAAGGCCATACGATCGCTGGAAATAAACCGTTACGGGCTCGGCTTTGCAAAAGATTTCAATAAAAAATCATTGGACGAGCTGATGGGGCTTCTCACCAAACCCACCAGCGAGCGGCAGTTCATCATGTATGAAGCCCTGCGAAAAGGAGCTTCGGTGGAAGATCTTTTCCGGAAAACGAATATCAAGCGCTGGTTCATCGAACAGATGAAGGAGCTTGTCGAGCTTGAAGAGGAGATCCTTTCTCATCGCAAAGAGACGATTCCCGATGAACTTTTGGGGCGGGCCAAGAAAGACGGGTTTGCCGATCGCTACCTGGCATTCCTTACGAACCGGAGCGAAGAAGAAATCCGAGAGCGAAGGAAAGTGCTGGGCATCACGCAGGGCTGGGAGTCTGTGCCCGTAAGCGGTGTCGAAGATGCGGCATACTACTATTCGACATACAATGCTCCCGATGCGATACCGCCCTCTCCGGGGGAACGAAAGATCATCGTGCTGGGGGGGGGACCCAATCGAATCGGTCAGGGTATCGAGTTCGATTACTGTTGTGTCCATGCCGCCTTTGCCCTGCGCGATGCGGGCATTGAATCAATCATGATCAACTGTAATCCCGAAACGGTATCGACGGATTACGATACCTCGGACAGACTCTATTTCGAACCGCTTACCGTGGAGGATGTGCTGAGTATTTATGAAAAGGAAAAACCGGAAGGGGTCATCGTGCAGTTCGGAGGGCAAACCCCTCTGAATATAGCCAATGAACTTTCCGCGGCCGGTGTCGCCGTGATCGGGACATCGCCGGAAATGATCGATCTTGCCGAAGACCGGGATCGTTTCAGGAAGATGATGGAAAAACTGGGCATCCCTGAACCGCAGTCCGGTATGGCACACAATATCGACGAGGCCCTTTCCGCGGCTGCCGAAATCGGATACCCGCTGATGGTGAGACCCTCCTACGTGCTGGGCGGACGCGGAATGGAGGTCGTCTACGACGAGGAAAGTCTCAGGAGATATCTTGCCCTTGCTGTCGATGTGACGCCGGAACGTCCGGTGCTGATCGATAAATTTCTGGAAAACGCCATAGAAGCGGAAGCGGATGCCATTGCAGACGGAACCGATGCCTTTGTGCCGGCCGTGATGGAACACATCGAACTTGCCGGGGTTCATTCGGGCGATTCGGCCTGTGCGATACCGCCGATTACCATCCCCAGGGAGCATATCAAAACCATCTACGACTATACCAGAAGGATTGCCGTGGAGCTCAAGGTGACGGGATTAATGAATATGCAATACGCGATCGCCGACAATGTGGTCTACGTGCTGGAGGCGAATCCCCGCGCATCCCGCACGGTGCCGCTCGTTTCCAAGGTCTGTAATGTATCGATGGCGCGAATCGCCACCGGTCTCATGCTGGGCGAAAGAATCGTCGATCTCGATCTCAGGCGAAATCCCGTGCCCCATTTCGGCGTCAAAGAGGCCGTGTTCCCCTTTAACATGTTTCCGGAAGTAGATCCCCTGCTGGGTCCCGAAATGAGGTCTACCGGAGAGGTGCTCGGCCTTGCCGATTCCTTCGGCCTTGCCTTTTACAAAGCCGAGGAAGCCGCATCCCAGCAACTCCCCTATGAAGGAACGGTGCTTTTGACCGTCTATGACAAAACGAATCCTTCCGTCCTGGATGTGGCGAAAGGGTTTGCCAATCTTGGATTCAAGATCAGGGCGACCACCGGAACCCACCGCTATCTGAGAGAACATGGCATTCCATCCGAGGGCATTCTGAAGATGCATGAAGGAAGACCGCATATCGTTGACGGGATTAAAAATAAGGATATTCAACTGATTATAAATACTCCCAGTGGTCGAATGAGTCAGTTCGATGATTCCTATATCAGGAAGGCGGCCATCAAATACAAAGTGCCCTATATCACCACGATAGCGGCGGCAGTCGCTACGGTAAAAGGCATTCAGGCGGTGCGGTTCGGACATGGAGCGGTGAAGTCTCTGCAGGAGTATCACCGCGACATATCCTGATCGCGGTTGGAGGGAGGGGTTCGCTGAGGCGTCTTCTTTGAATGCCTGTGAAAACCGGGCTCACCTTACATGTGAAGAGAGCAGTGCGATGAAATTCATTCGAGAAAATTGCGGAATATTCGGTATCTATTCGGAAAATTCCTGTGTCGCTGATATTTATCAGGGGATTGATTTTCTTCAGCATCGAGGGCAGGAGTATTGCGGGATATCCACCTTCGACGAGTCGATTCACCACGAAACCCATCGCGGGAAGGTCGCAGGCGCCTTTACCGCTGAGGAGCTGTCAGGTCTTACCGGCAGATGGGGAATCGGTCATGTCAGTCTCCAGGATCGTCAACCCATGAGATGGCTGACGCAAATAGGGGAGATTTCCGTTGCATTCAGCGGCAACATCATCAATTCCGATGAGCTGATTGAGGAAATGATGGGGCGGGGGAAGTCCTTTTTGGTGGGGACGGACATAGAGATCGTTTCAAAAGTCATAATCGAGGAATCAAATCTGGTGCGCGGCATCAAAAAACTGGCCGAAAAAGTGCGGGGCGCATACTCGCTCGTTGTGCTGACCGAAGAGGGTGTGTATGCAGCCCGCGATGTGTTCGGATTCAGGCCGCTCATTCTCGGCTATGACAGGACCCGCTATGCGGTGAGTTCCGAGTCCCGGGCGCTGCAAAACCTCGACATGGATATTTGTCGGGATGTGGAACCGGGGGAAATTCTTCTCATCAATGATGAAGGGTTTAAAACACTGACAAAGATCGATTCTCCCCGGCGGGCTCATTGCGCCTTTGAGTGGGCCTACACCGCGAGCATGGATTCAATCATAGACGGTGTGTATGTGCAGGAAGCCCGCGACAATCTCGGTGCGTCTCTGGCCCAGAGGGATATTGACGAAGGGGGGATTTTTGCCGACATCGTGGCGCCCGTTCCCATGTCCGGCATCGGGCATGCCCTGGGATATCATAAACGTTCCCGCATCAACTATCAGGAGGTGTTCCTCTATAATCGGTACGCCGATCGCAGCTACACGCAGGCAACACAGATGGCCCGTGAAAGGATGGCAAAGCGGAAACTCTCCATCTTGCCCTATGTGAAAGGCAAAAGGATTGTCCTTTGCGACGACTCGATCGTGAGAGGCACACAGATAATGCACAAGGTGCTAGATCTGAAAAATGCCGGCGCCAAAGAGGTGCATGTGCGTGTCGCCTGTCCACCCCTTTTGTATCCCTGTGAATTCGGCATTTCGACGCGCTCCTATGATGAATTGATCGCCCGTTCCTATATAAAGAGGGGTGATATCGCCTCCATGGATATGCTGCACGATTTTGAGAACTGGATTGCCGGAAGAATCGGCGCCGATACCGTTAAGTTTAACACCTTGAACGATTTCGTGGCCGCCCTGCTCACATCGCGTGATAATCTCTGTCTCAACTGTTTCGATGGCCTGTCTCCTCATCGAAGTTAAACCGCCAGGGGGCGTGCGCGTCAATAAAAGGGTGGACAATTTCTGAAATATCCACTATAGATTCTCCCTGTATCGCCATGGCGTAAATGAATCAGACTTTTAAAGGAGTCATCCTATGAAAGATATGAAAGCCCGAGTTCTGTTACTCTTTTTGTCTATTGCGATTACCTGCCTTTCCGGGTGTGCGCCTCTTATCCTCGGGGGAGCGGCGGTCACGGCAGGTGCGGGCACCTATTTCTTTATCAACGGCGAACTGAAGTCGGATTATCATTGTTCCTTTGAAGCCCTGTGGAGTGCCTGTGAAAAGGTGGTGGCCGACATGAAGGCTGTTGATGTAGTGCCGTCCAGGGAAATCGGGAACGGTACCATAGATGCCCTAATCGAAGGTGAAAAAGTGCGGTTTGCTGTCACCTATAAAGCGAAAAATCTTACCAGCCTGTCCATACGCGTGGGTGTTGTGGGCGACAAGATGGCCTCGCAGCGTCTCCATGACAAGGTGGCGCAGGCTTTGCAATTGTAAATGCCCGGTCTCACGGCGGCCCCTCCCTCAGGTGGGTTCTGAAGGGGACGGCTCTTTTTTGATTTCGTCGAGGCCGTAGCTTTTTATTTTACGGTGGAGATTGCTGCGTTCAATTCCGATCGCCTCGGCGGTTTTTGATATATTCCAATCGTGTTCGGAAAGTTTTCGCGCAAGATATATCTTTTCGAACACCTCTTTCGCTTTCCTGAATGAGCCTGTAAAAATCGGCGCGGCAACCGGCGCCGGGACCTCGCTCCCCTTCAGAAGGACCGGAATGTCATCGGCGGTGATGTACTCCGATGGCGACATGATCACCAGGCGTTCGATGATATTCTTTAATTCTCGTACATTGCCTGGCCAGCTGTGTGCCATAAGTATCTCAAGGGCGCCCTCGGTGATGCCTTTCAGGGTTTTCCCCTCTTTCATCGAAAATTCTTTGATAAAATGATTGGCAAGGAGGGGTATGTCCTCTTTTCTTTCTCTGAGGGGGGGTACATACAGAGGGATCACATTGAGACGGTAGAACAGATCCTGACGAAAACGCCCTTCTTCCATTTCCTTTTCCAAGTCCTTGTTGGTTGCGGCAAGCACCCTCACGTCGGTTTCTATTATTTTTGCTCCTCCTACCCGCTGAAATTTTTTTTCCTGAAGAATGCGCAGTATTTTTGCCTGTGCCTTCAGACTCATGTCGGCCACTTCATCGAGAAAAAGCGTGCCTTCGTTTGCCAAATCGAACTTCCCCCGCTTTTTTGTGGTAGCGCCGGTAAAGGCGCCCTTTTCATGTCCGAAGAGCTCGCTTTCAATCAGCTCCTCCGGAATTGCCGCGCAGTTGACTTCAATGAAAGGCCTGTCTGTTCTCCTGCTGTCACGGTGGATGGAACGCGCCACCAGCTCCTTTCCTGTGCCGTTTTCACCCATGATAAGTATCCATGCATTTGTCGGGGCGATGATGTGGATCATTTCCTTAAGATCTTTAATGACGCCGCTTTGACCCTGCAATTCGTAATCCTGTTTGAATTTTTTCTTCAAGAGGGTGTTTTCCTCCTCAAGACGGGCAAGGTCGAGCGCGTTGTTCGCAATAAGCACCACCTTTTCCAAAGACAGCGGCTTTTCAATAAAATCAAAGGCCCCCAGTTTGGTCGCCTTGACGGCCGATTCGACGGTGCCGTGCCCCGAGATGATTACCACCGGTATCTGAGGATATCTCGACTTGATGCGTGTGAGCGTTTCGATGCCGTCAATCCCGGGAAGCCATATGTCGAGCACTACCAGGCCGGGCAGTTCTTCCTCAATCAGGGTGAGACCCTCCTCGCCGCTTGCAGCGGTGAATACTTCATATCCCTCGTCACTGAAAATTCCCTTTAATGAAAGGCAAATGCTTTCTTCGTCGTCAATAATGAGTATCGTCCTGTGCATTATGTTCTATCCTATATGCTTGGAATTTCAAAGAATACTACCGTGCCCGCCGGTACGTTATCCTTGATGCCCACTGTTCCGTTGTGGTCCGATATGATGGAGCTGACAATAGTAAGCCCTAATCCTGTGCCTGATTTTTTTGTGGAAAAGTAGGGCTCGAAGAGTTTCATCTTGTCTTTCGGTTCGATTCCGCATCCGTTGTCTTTCACTTCAACCCGTGCCCGGCGGGTGTCGCTCGAATAGGAGGTCACGATCTCTATTGTGCCATGCCGCCCCGCCGATGTCACCGCCGTGAGTGCATTGTCCAGGAGGTTCACCATGACCCGTTCGATCTGCATGCCGTCGATCATCAGCGGGGGAATAGAATCGCTTTTTTTGAAGGTAAAGATGATATCCCTGTGGGCGTCCTGAAAAAGAAGCATCGACTGTTCGATAACTGCATTGAGATCCTGTGGAGACGGGTTTGTTACCGGTAATCTGGCAAACTTCGAGAATTCGTTGACCAGATTTTTAAGCACGTCCACCTGGTTTACAATAGTTGCCGTGCATTCGCGGAAAATCGTGCCTTCACTCCCCACCATCTTGTCGCCGTATTTTCTTTGCAGCCGCTCGGCGGAAAGCTTGACCGGCGTCAGAGGATTTTTGATTTCGTGTGCAATACGGCGGGCCACTTCCCGCCAGGCCGCCACGCGCTCGGCCTTTTGCAGCTGTGTGATGTCCTCAAAGACCACTACCATGCCCAGATGGGCGCCCCGATCATCCTTCAAAATTGTGGTCGACATCAGGACGGTTAAGACCTTGTTTTCGAGAATTAACTGCGCCTGCTTTTCCAGAAAATCACTATCGCCTTCCTGCAGTTCCTTCAACAGTTCCCGTACCACTCCCATGTGCTCCGGTCGCAGCACTTCGTAATATTTCCTGTTGAGCACCCTTTCGACGCGTATGGTCAGCATTTCTTCCGCCGCCCTGTTGATGGTAGTGATGACGCCGTTTCCGTCAATGGATATGACGCCGGCGGATACGTTTCTTAGTACGGTTTCCGTATACTTTCTGCGCTGGTCCAGGCTTGTGTTCACCCGAGTAAGTTCGTCGCTGCTTCGCTTGAGATCTTCGGTCATGTGGTTGAAGGAATCCACAAGTACGCCGATCTCGTCATCGGCGAGGACGTCGATGTGATAGTCAAGATTTCCGCTGGAGATTTCATGGGTTGCCTCAGCCAGGTCCTGTATGGGAACGGTGATCCCCTTTGCCAGAAAGAGACCGAACCATGTCGCCGAAAAGACGATAAGGAGGGTGACAATAAAGAGCGTAATGATATAACTGAACTTGATGGGGTTTTTAAGCAGTGTGAGCTGTTTGTACTGTTCCGACGCCTTCGCGATGTCGGCCAGTTTATCGATAACGTCACGGGGGATAAAATAGCTGACTGATACGATGCCTACAACCTCTTTCGGGTTAAAATTGCTGTAAAGAGGGGCGAATCCGCTTACCAGATCTCCCTGTCCCAGGGACTGCACCGCCGAAAGTTCCCTGCCCCTGAAAAGATCTTCCTGCATTTTGGGCGAAAGTTTGGGTGGCGTCATGTCCGGATGGGAAGGATCTTTCAGAAAAACCTTTTCCTCTCTGTTGTCGAAGGATAGTTCCACGGGTCCCAGTTTAAAGATGCGTTGACGATCGACGAGACAGGTTTTCAGATCTTCGGCCATTTTTTTATCGTATAACTTGCCTGAGCTCACGTCGACGGCAATCTGCTTTGCATAGTGGACGGCATCATCGGCGAATTGCTGGTAGTAAATCTGGCCGACTTCGAGAGATGAATTGAGTGCGAAGGTCATTCTCAGATTGAACCAGTTGTCAATACTGTTTGATAAAAATTTCGTCGATACCAGAAAAAGGACTATGGTCGGAATTAACGAGAGGCACACAAAGGCGGCGACGAGCTTTGTGCGAAGCTTTGATCCAAGGATGCCGCGCCGTCGTTCAAAGATGAGCTTGACAAGGTTTCTCACAATCAGAAAAATCAAGAGGATGATGAGGATCAAGTTTATGTTGACGAGCCCGAAAATCAGCACCTCATCGGACAGGGGAAGCGGCGTTTCTACGCTGATAAAGCGACCTTCCAGAAAGGTCAGCAACAGTACAACGCCTATGGTGATCATTATAATGATCCGTTCTCGACGTCGCCTTTTTACTTCCTTGATATCCGGTTCGCTGGAGTGAATCTTATCCATAACAGATCCCGATTAATAAATGAAATCCTGGCGGAACCAGTCTGTTTCAAAATGCCAGAGAGAAGAAAATATAAAAGTGTTTTTCAACTCCCCCGGAAGGCTGACCTTGTCAAGTTTTGCCTTGACACGAATATAGTACTGGTTGCCCCTGATCAGGCGCGAAAGTGGTGCAACGGGTACGCCGCTCAAATCGGCCATGGCTTTCTCTGCCTTGGCGAGCTCCTTGAACTGCTCAGGCTCTTTGCCCGTTTCCGTGAAGGAGACGTAGAGTGTTTTCTTCACACTATCGTACTTTACCGAATGTTTTATCTCCAGTGCGGTTTCCCTTTTGTCGACCCAGAATCCCCGCTGGCGGTACAGTTCTATGGCAAAAATAAAGGTGGTGGTGATGCCGGCGAGAATCGCCTCTTCTATCTCAGGGGTGAAACAGTTTTTGAGCTTGCAATATACGAGTACATGCTCCTGCGTATTGGTGACGAGAAAATCCGTAATTTCAACCTTGCCGGCGGAGGATTGGGCTGACGCAAAAAAAGGAAACAGTCCTCCCATGAACAAAATGAGCACAGAGATATGTGTAACAATGCGCCTCATGTGTGATTGCCGGCCTGCATGTGAGTTTCTATGGGTCATTCGGCGGTTCCTGCGGGACGAAAGTTTGAGAAGCGTGCCGCATTCAGCAAAAATAGAATTGCCTATACTAGGAAAGGGTAGGGCAAAAAGCAAGAATTATTTAAATATGAAGAGGACTTAATAAAAGGCGGGCATTTCGGACGATAGTTCCCGATCAAAAGGAGAATGCGAATCTTGACGGATTTCGCGTCCCAATGTCCAACAATCTCTGGAAATCAACAGTCTGCGAAGCAGCAGATTGTTCAGCCTGTGGCCCGATTTGCAGGCGATAAAGTGACCTACTATGGGAACGCCCAAAAGTGAAAGATCGCCGATTGCATCAAGAATCTTGTGTTTCACAAATTCGTCGGGACACCGAAGTCCTTCTTTGTTGATGATTTTTTCGTTGTCAAGGACGACGGCATTTTGAAGCGACCCCCCCAGGGCAAGCCCACGTGCCTGTAAATATTCGACTTCGTGCAAAAACCCAAAGGTGCGTGCCTGGCAGATATCCCGCTCGTATGCCTCACGGGAAAAGACCATGTGGTAGGATTGTTTTTGTACCACAGGATGGGCAAAATCAATATGGTAGGTAATTTCAAATTGGGGTGAAGGAACAAGCGACGCTTCGCCTTCGCCGCTTTCGTCACGAACGGTAACGGGTTTTTTTATGACAATATACTGCCGTTCTTTGTCCTGAGGCTTAATACCGGCCTCGGTGAGCATTGAAACGAATGGCAGGGCGCTTCCATCCATGATGGGGATTTCAAATGAATCGGTCTCGACAACGGCATTGTCGATTCCGAGGCCGAAAAAGGCGGAAAGAATGTGCTCTACCGTTGAAATCCGGGCGCCGTTCAAGCCGAGGGTTGTTGCCAGAGTAGTGTCGGACACATTTGAGGGAAGTGCGTGAATGATGTTGTGTTCCGGTAAATCCTTGCGAATGAAGATGATGCCCCTGTCCACCTCGGCCGGTTTGACCGTCATGCTGACTTTTCTTCCCGAATGGAGCCCCACGCTTTTGCAGGTAAATTCCTTTTTCAATGTTTTCTGCATATCCACCATATCCAGGTAGTTCTTCTTTGTCCGTATGTGGATGCAATAATGGTGCCATGGGGTGAATGGGTGTAACTATCTGTAATAAATAGCCTGTTTAATGGCAAGGATACGCGCCGAGTATTGCATTCCCAAGACGTTTCCGCGGAACTGTGGCGTAAACGACACATTGCGGCCTTTTGATGGCGGGCAAGGGTCTCTTAGGGGGTATCGCCTTTTTTTTTGCGTTCTATCCGCAGATAGCGTTCCTTTTCACTGTATATGCAGCCGCAATACTGCTGCCGGTACATGCCGAGACTTTTGGATGTTTCAATCCCCTCTTTCCAGCCGATTCTGAAATCACGATAAAAAAATCGCGGTGTTGAGTTCCCGGCAATATCCTCTCCCATTTCTTGCAGGAGATCGTGTTGCTGAAATTTACTGTAGAGGAGGGTTGAGGTAAAACCGTCGAATTTTCCCCTTCGCGCAATCCCTGCGGCGTAGGACAAACGGCAATGATAGCAGTACCGGCAACGGGTCGTTTCCCTGAAGGCGACGTTTCTCAAAAACTCCTCCATTCCGTAGTCTTCCGGGGTGATGAGCTTCAGGTCCACAGTCGCCGCGTAGTCAAGAAGAGTATCGAGCCGCTTCTTGTATTCGAGGTAGGGGTGAATGTTGGGATTATAAAAGAGTCCCACCACCTCATGCCCCTCATCCCTGAGAATTTGGAGAGGATACAGCGCACAGGGGGCGCAACAGATATGAAGAAGTAGTTTCATGGGCCTTGTTCCTGTTTTAACTGTGCATCCGTTGCAATTCAGAACAGTTGTTCCTGAGTATCCCTTTCTTTCCAGGATTTTCCAAAATGCTCATAGGCTGCTTTCGTGGCAATTCTTCCCCTGGCCGTGCGATGCAGGTATCCTTCCTGTATAAGGAAGGGTTCATAGACGTCTTCAATCGTTCCTCTTTCCTCACCGATGGCGGCGGCGAGGCTGTCAATGCCGACAGGTCCTCCTCCGAACTTTTCTATGACCGTAAGAAGAATCTTTCGATCCATGAGATCAAAGCCGCGGTAATCCACTTCAAGCATCCGAAGCGATTCTTCCGCTATTTCCCTGGTTATAGTTCCATTTCCTTTCACCTGTGCGAAATCGCGCACCCTCCGAAGCAATCGATTGGCAATGCGCGGAGTCCCCCGCGAGCGGCGGGCAATTTCCTTTGCTCCTTCCGGTTCGGTTTCAACCGCCAGTATCTGAGACGACCGGGCGATGATTGTCGCAAGCTCCTCGGCTTTATAAAAGTCGAGTCTGAAACTCATGCCGAAGCGATCGCGAAGGGGGGAGGTGAGAAGTCCGGCCCGCGTCGTCGCGCCGATAAGAGTAAACTTGGGAATATCAAGCTTCACCGACCGCGCCGATGGTCCCTGGCCTATGAGAATGTCGATGTAGTAATCTTCCATAGCGGGATAGAGGATTTCTTCGACGATATGGGAAAGGCGGTGTATCTCGTCTATGAAGAGGATGTCATGGGGATTGAGATTTGTTAACATCGCCGCCAGATCTCCCGGGCGTTCGATGACGGGCCCGGAGGTAACTTTGATGTCGACACCCATTTCGTGAGCCATGATATAGGCCAGGGTTGTTTTTCCGAGGCCGGGAGGGCCGTAGAGCAGTACGTGGTCGAGAGGCTCTTTCCGCTCCCGCGCCGCCTGGATAAAAATGGAAAGATTATCCTTGATCTTCTTTTGGCCTATATATTCCTGCAGATGGCGAGGCCGAATGGAATATTCATATCCCTGTTCCTCACTGAACTGCAATGGATTCACTATGGAGTCTTGCATGGCGTTCCTGCTCGCTCACTTAGATAAAAGTTTGAGTGATTCCGTGAGAATCTCCTTCAACGACAGCGCGTCTTTGCATTCCTTGCAGACGCGATCGACCGCCTTCTGTGCGGCCGCCTCTTTATACCCCAGATTGGTCAGTGCCGACAGGGCATCTTCGGTAAGCGAATTCTCTTCCTGCATCAGCCGCGCCGGCGTCGAGGCGGCGGCGCCGATCTTATCCTTCAGTTCAAAAATAAGTCTGTCGGCCATTTTCGGTCCGACGCCGGGCAGACTGGTGAGCCGTCCCGCATTTTTTGACGATATCGCGCTGGTCAGGTCTTCGGGAGTCATGCCGGAAAGGATATTGAGCGCCAGTCGCGGGCCTATTCCGGATACGGAAATCATGCTCTGAAAGATCCGTTTTTCTTCCACTGTGATAAAACCGAAGAGGTTGATGAGATCTTCCTTCACATAGGTATGAATATTGAGAAAGACCGTTTCCCCGGTTTCCGGTAGTTGATAAAAGGTGGACAATGGAACAGAGACGCCATATCCTGTTCCCTGCACCTCGACGATGATGTGGTTTGTCGATTTGTATGTAAGAATACCGCGTAGACTGGCAATCATTTATAATGTTTCCATTTTACGGGAGTGCGCATGACATATGGCCACGGCCAGGGCATCGGACGCATCCGGCGGCGCCGTTTCGGAAAGATTCAGGATTGCTTTCACCATCTGCTGTACCTGGTACTTTTCCGCCCGTCCATATCCCACCACGGCCTTTTTTACTTCCAGAGGCGTATATTCGCATACGGGGATGTTATTGACAGGTGCGACCAGCAGCACTGTTCCCCTGGCATGCCCCTGAGTTATCAGACTTTTTACGTTTTTCCCGTAGAAAATATCTTCAACAACGACAACCTGAGGATTCCAGCGATCGACCACATCCATAAGGGAATCGTAAATATTCTTCAGACACGTCGAAAGCGGCTGTCCTCTTCCATTCTTTATTTCACCATGGGTGAGGTGCTGCGGATTCCCTTGTCCGGTTTCTACTACGCCAAAGCCGGTTATGCGAATGCCGGGATCTACCCCGAGTATTATCACCGCGTATTGCTTTCTTGCCTTTCGGCTATGACAAAGGCGGCCTTCCTAGGAAAGCTTTTCCATGATTTCATCTGAAATGTCAAAGTTGGCATAGACGTTCTGAACATCGTCGCTGTCTTCCATCTTTTCCATTAGCTTCAACATCTGGGCGGCCTTTTGTTCATCCAGCTCTACGGTAGTTTGGGGAACCATAGTAATTTCGGCCACTTGATATTTCAGATCGGCCCTATCGAGGGCGGTTTTCACGTTTTCGAAGAGATCGGGCGATGTAATGACCTCATATTCGGTTTCCTGATCCTTGACATCCTCCGCACCGGCTTCGAGGGCTGTCTCCATCAGTTCATCTTCATCCACCTCGTCTTTGGAAAAGATGAAATCGCCTTTCTTTTCGAACATCCATGCCACGCAGCCGTTTTCTCCGAGATTGCCGCCGTGCTTTGAAAATATGTGGCGTATTTCGCTGACGGTTCTGTTTTTATTGTCCGTCATTACTTCGACGAGAACCGCCACTCCCCCGGGGCCGTAGCCTTCGTAAATCCACTCTTCGAAGGCGGCTGCGCCGGCAAGATCGCCGGTACCCTTCTTGATCGCCTTTTCGATATTATCTTTAGGCATATTTTCCGCTTTTGCAGCAAGAATCGCCTGACGCAGACGGGCGTTTCCCTCGACGTCGCCGCCGCCGAGCCGCGCCGCGAGAGTTATTTCCTTTATGATCTTCGTAAAGATCTTTCCCCGCTTTGCATCAATTGCCCCTTTTTTTCGTTTGATTGTGCTCCATTTTGAATGGCCGGACATAGAATGACTCCTCGTAAGGGATGGTAAAATCTTAAGAAACATAGCACAGGCGACTATTCGTTGTAAAACAAAAAAACCTGTGCCGGGGCAGAAGTATCAGCGCAGTAGACTACAATGTGATTCTGGAAAAATTGATTGTTGAACTGGACAGACTGGGCTTCAATACGAGAATCGGCGTGCCGAAAAAACGTGAAAGACGATTCATGAAGCGAAGGGCCTCAATTCGCGCGGTCTGGGTGAGTCGAATAGGAAATAAAAAAACCCTCCGTACGGAGGGTTTTTTTATTTAATTTTCGGCGGCGTCCTACTCTCCCACACGCGAACCATGCAGTACCATCGGCGCTGGAGAGCTTTACTTCCGTGTTCGGGATGGGAACGGGTGTTGCCTCTCCGCTATAACCACCGAAAAACTTATCAAAATCAGCGACAACCGCATAACGTATATGGTCCAGAGCTTCTTGCAATAATAAATCAAAAATTATGGCCAAGCCTCACGACCGATTAGTATCAGTCAGCTGAGTACGTTACCGTACTTACACTCCTGACCTATCAACCTCATCGTCTCTGAGGGGTCTTCAGTTTTGATGTCTCCATCAAAAGGGATATCTTATCTTGAGGTGGGCTTCCCACTTAGATGCTTTCAGCGGTTATCCCTTCCGAACACGGCTACCCAGCGATGCCGTTGGCACGACAACTGGAACACCGGAGGTTCGTCCATCCCGGTCCTCTCGTACTAGGGACAGCTCCTCTCAAATATCCTACGCCCACAACAGATAGGGACCGAACTGTCTCACGACGTTCTGAACCCAGCTCGCGTACCGCTTTAATTGGCGAACAGCCAAACCCTTGGGACCTTATTCAGCCCCAGGATGCGATGAGCCGACATCGAGGTGCCAAACCTCCCCGTCGATGTGAACTCTTGGGGGAGATCAGCC
>CAXXNF010000001.1:0-992500 GCA_963666365.2 Syntrophales bacterium | reverse complement strand
GGCAAGGAGTGTGCATGGAAAGCTTCGAAGCGACAAAAGAGAACCTTCTTTCAATCAGCGAGGACCTTCTTGGATCTATTGATGCCGCTCGTTCTATCTCAGGGATATCGACAAAACCTCTTGACGGATGGGAGCTGATTTTAAAGACCATGGACGAGCGCATTCACGGAGATGTCCTTCGTATTGCCGTGGTCGGCGCCATAAAGTCGGGCAAGAGCACCTTTGTAAATGCGATTTTAGGGAGAGATTATCTGAAACGGGGCGCCGGCGTGGTTACTTCCATGATCACGAGGGTGCGAAAAAATTCAATGCATGAAGCAATTCTCGATCTTAAAAGCTGGGAAGAAGTAAATGCCGAGATGCAGCAGGCCATGGTCCTTTTCCCTTCCCTTGATAGGCGCCCTGGATCTCACCCTTTTGATATCAGGGATAATAATGATCGTGCCGAACTTGAACAGGCGCTGAACGCGCTCACCGGCGACCGGATCATTGCCAACGAGACGCTTGATTCAAAAAGTGTACTTCTCAGTTCATACTTGAAGGGATACCCCAGGATCAGGGAAATGCTGTCGCGGAAGAGCGGTGTTCGCACCTTCAAGGGACCTGTGCAGGCTGGAAAACATAGAGAGTTCGCCGGAGACGACGCGCTCGCCGTCTACCTGAAAGATTTGGAGCTTCACGTTCCCGCCGTCGGATTTCTTGATGAAAATACGGAGATCGGCGACTGCCAGGGCGTCGACTCAATTAATCCTCATCACCTTGCAATGATTCAAGATTATCTGCTTAACGCACATCTGATTCTCTATGTCGTCAGCAGCAGAACGGGCATCCGGCAGGCCGATGTGGGGTTCCTCTCTCTGATAAAAAAGATGGGGTTTATGGATAACGTGCTCTTTGTCGTCAATTGCGATTTTAATGAACATGCAGATATCGTCGATCTGAGGCGTGTGACCGATCGGGTTGCCGATGAAATTTCGATGATAAAGCCGCGTTCTGAAATATTCGTATTTTCAGCGCTATTGAATTTATTTGAAAAGGCGGCGCCTGAGCTTAGTGAAAAGGACCGTGAAAAGTTGCGGCAGTGGAAAATCGATGAAGAATTGAAAGGTTTTTCAGATCGTGAGACGGAGCGCTTCAATGCCGTCCTGAGAGATCGTTTGAACCGCGATCGATTCAATATTCTTTTAAAAAGCCACATTGTAAGGCTCAGTGCCGCAGCGGAAAATCTCAGGCAGTGGGCTGCCTTCAACCGGGAATTGCTGTTGAAGGGATCTCAGGAGGCACGCCAGGCCCTCGATACGACGCGACATACGCTGGAGCAGCTTGAAGGGCAGAAGAATCTGCTTAAGGACACCCTCGATGGAAGTTCTCTGAAAATAAAGCATTCCCTGGGATCGGATATAGATGTAATGCTTGATGCGCGGTTTGGCGCACTGGTCAAGGACATTCGAGATTTTGTAAAACGATATGATGTCGATTATCACATCGTGGAGCAGGAAATTGCCGAAAAAGGATTCTCTTCGGTGCTCTATGATCTGTTTCAAAGGTTTAAAGAGGCGCTGGACCGGTATATTACGGAAACGATCAATCCCCAGCTCATACAGTTCATTTATCAGGAAGAACAAAAGGCGGAAGAGAAGCTTCAGGCGATCGCACGGTCCTATGAAATGCTCATCCATGAAGCCCAGAATCGTCACCAATCGGTGCTGACGACGATGGGGATCGCGGCGCCCGCAGATCGCGAGAGCGTACCTTCCGAAACTCCCAGTTGGGAGCTTAGCGATCTGAGAAGAAAGAACGGGATTCGCATACCCTCCTTTGTCTCAACGCTTCATTACTCGGCAAAAATTCGCTCTGAAGCCATTATGCGCCTCGGGGTATATAAGTTGATCGGCGCCGTAAGGGGATTGATGAAAAAACGTAAAGACAAGGAACGAGCCGGGGAAATATTCGCGCTTCGTGACGGGATGGGAAGAATAAAGAAAGAGACCATGAGATCGCTTGTCTTTCATATCAATGATTACAGGGAAAACTTGAAATTTCAATATTTCTATATTTTGACGGATGCCATTGCACGGAATATCTACGAAGCCGTCATCGACAGGTTTCGCATCTTTACCGTCGATATGTCCGAAGCGACCGATCTTATCGATGGTGATCAACTGGCAAAAGACAGGGCCATTGAGATGCTCAACGGCATTGAAAGGGAAGGCGCGGCCGCGCTCAACCGGTTGCGTAAAATTCAGACGGGCATTGTTTCGTAATGTTTCACAAAGTCCTCAGGAGATGAAAAGATTCGTGGTGGAAAATACGGGATCACTTGTGGCGTTTACTCCCAGACGCCTCAGGCCCTCCTCGTCGCCGGGCGTGGGCATATGGGTCATGTGCACCTCGCAGCCTCGCAGTGCTTCCAGATGGTCCATGGCAAGTTGCGCCGCCGGATTTGTGGATGCGCTGATGCTCAGCGCAATTAACGCCTCATTGAGATCGAGGCTGACGGATTTTTCGTTGAGAATGCGCGTCTTGAGTTTCCGCACCGAATCGGTGATCGACGGGGGAAGCAGCTTTATTTTTGGCGGTATTTCAGCAAGGTGTTTGATTGCATGCAACACAAGACTTGATGCGGCGTGAAGGAGCGGGGAATTGTTGCCCGTTACGATCGTGCCGTCCCCCAATTCCATGGCGGCGCCGCAGAAAATGCCTTTGTTCCCTTTTTGTTGTTTCTGTGCCGAAACTGCAGCCTCCCGGGCCGGCATGACCACACGGCGATACTCGGGTTTGATGCCGAAATCCCTGATGAAAAGTTCCACCCGCTGTACGGACTCCTTATCGGCAAAGCCCATGATGTACTCACAGTGATAGCGGAAATAACGGCGTATCAATTCCTGCTTTGCCGCCTCCTCAGTGACGGAGTCATCGGTGATGGCAAATCCCACCCGGTTGACCCCCATGTCGGTGGGAGACCGATAAAAGGACGCGCCCCCGGTGATTTTTTCAAGAATTCGTTTCAGCACGGGAAACACCTCTACATCACGGTTATAATTCACCGCTTTCAGGTCATAGGCGTCCAGGTGAAAGGAATCTATGAGATTTATGTCCTTCAGATCGGCTGTTGCCGCCTCGTAGGCCACGTTGACGGGATGCTTCAGGGGCAGGTTCCAGACAGGAAAGGTCTCGAACTTCGCGTACCCTGATTTAACGCCCCTGCGGTAATCGTGATAGAGCTGTGAAAGACACGTGGCGAGTTTGCCGCTTCCGGGCCCGGGTCCGGTTACAATAACGAGGGGCTTATCCGATTCGATGTAGGCGTTTTGTCCATACCCCTCATCGCTGGCGATGACGTCTACATCCGTGGGGTAGCCCTTTGTGTATCGATGGGTGAACACTGTGATTCCCCGTCGTTCAAGCTTGTTTTTGAATACCGTGGCGGCCGGTTGGTCGTCGAATCGCGTGATAACGACGCCGAGCACCGTGATTCCCCATGACCTCAAATCATCGATCAGCTTGAGGGCGTCGGAATCATAGGTGATGCCGAAGTCGGCCCGGATCTTTTTTCTTTCTATGTCGCCCGCGTAAATACAGAGAAGTATATCGGCCTTATCCTTCAATTGCTGCAACAGCCTCATTTTCACATTCGGGTCATAACCGGGGAGCACCCTTGCGGCGTGATAGTCATAGAGGAGTTTTCCTCCAAACTCCAGATAGAGCTTATTATTGAATCTTTCTACTCTTTTGAGGATTTCGAAAGTCTGCTCGCGGATGTACTTTTCGTTGTCAAAGCCGATAATTCCTTTCATGTGACGCCTTTCTCGTTTTTTTCTTGTAGGATCTCGCGGATTATATGTGTTGGAAGGTCAGATGGCAAGAAATTTAGCAGAAATTCAGCTTCCTCTCGCAGGTGATCAGGAATGCTCCGCGCCTACATGAAGTTAACGGGATCGACGTCAATTTTTATATTTGAAGCTTCCCGTCCCATTGCTTTCATGATTTCCGCCGCGAGGTCGTGGAGCATTCCCGCGTCTGCTCCCTTAAAAAGAAGCTGCCATCGATAGCGCCCCTTGATTTTGATCAGAGGCGCCTGGGCCGGACCTAGTATTGAAACTGCACCCGGTCCCTTTTTCTGTCGCCGGGCCGCGGCATGTGCGATGTTCGCCGCCCTTTGAGCCACCGCGGCCGCCTTTGACTCATCCCTTGAGGATATGCGCATATTAATCATGCGCGAAAAAGGGGGATATCCCAGAGCGATCCGCGTCTGTAATTCATCGTCGTAGAAGCTCAGGTAATCATGATCTCCTGCCCTGACTATTGCATAATGGAGGGGATTCAGGGTTTGTATGATCACCCTTCCCGCCGTGTTGCCTCTGCCGCCCCTTCCCGAGACCTGAGTAAGCAACTGAAAGGTGCGTTCCGAGGCTCGAAAGTCAGGCATGTTAAGCGATGTGTCAGCCGATATCACTCCTACCAGGGTCACATGAGGGAAGTCATGTCCTTTGGCGATCATCTGCGTGCCTATCAAAATGTCGATTTCTCTTGCACCCAACGCTGAAAGAATCCGCGCATAGGCGCCCCGTTTTGAGGCGACATCGCTGTCAAGTCGCGCTATTCTGGCGCGGGGGAATCGGGCCTCGATTTCATGAAACAGTTTCTCTGTGCCGGCGCCGTAGCTTCGTATCCCGTGGCCCTGACAGCTGGGGCAAAGAGGGGGGACTTTGACGGAGTAATTGCAATAATGACACTTCAACGTATGATCGCTCATGTGATGGGTCAGGGTGACGGAACAGTCGCGGCATCTGAAAACATATCCGCAATTCACGCAGGAAAGAAATGTGGTAAACCCTCTTCTGTTTAGAAAAAGAAGGGTCTGTTTTCCCGCATCAAGTGTGTCCTCTATAGCTCTCGCGAGAGGCTGAGAGAGCACCCCGCCCATGCTTTGTTTTCCTTCCGGTGTCCTGAGGTCAACAATTTCCACCTTTGGCAGCATTCTGTTTTCCACCCTCTTGGAAAGGTGCAGGTAGATAAACCCCTTGTGCTTTGTATTGAAATAACTTTGGATTTCCGGAGTTGCCGATCCAAGCACGACCACGGCCGAAAGAAACCGTGCCCTGACAACTGCAAGGTCTCGTGCATTGTAGGGCATCCGGTCATCCTGTTTGTATGATGTGTCATGCTCTTCGTCTATAATGATCAATCGGAGGTCCCGTACCGGGGCAAAGATTGCCGAACGGGCGCCCAGTATTATCGTGGCCTCGCCGGAGGCGATTCTTCTCCACTGGTCGTATCGTTCCCCCGGTCGTATCCCGCTGTGAAGCACCGCAAGCCTGTCATCGCCGAAACGATCCCTGACGCGGCTTAACAGCTGGGGAGTCAGCGCAATTTCAGGAACCAGCAGCAGCGCGCTTCCTCCAAGGGCGAGGGCCTTGGCGATCGCCCCGAGATACACCTCGGTTTTTCCGCTTCCCGTGACTCCGTGAAGCAGGAAAGGGGCAAATCTGTGGGCGGTGATTGCATCGGTTATTGCGTTGAGCGCCCTTGTCTGTTCCGATGTGAGGGTATAGGCGCCCTGAGGGACGCCGATTGCGGGAGGTGGTTCGGGAGTGCGGCAGGAAATGCGCTCCTCCGTCACGATCACCCCTTTTTGCCTGAGTCTCGTGAGTACCGATGCGGCATTGCCGCACTCACCCCGAAGCTGAGCGAGGGTCATGCATCCCCTTGTCATTATGGCCTTAATGAGGGTCTGCTGCCGTTCCGTAAAAGACTCAAGCGTGGCGACTCCCTCGGCCACGCGAAGGAGCGTTTCTTTTTTTTCTCGAACGGTTGGTTGCTTCAAGGCATCCCGCATGGTGATGAGGCCTGCGTCAGTCAGTTTCTTCATGTCCCTGTCAAGAGACCGGCAGGGAATCTTATTTTTCAGGCCCTTGAGCGAGACGCCTTTGGGAAATGCTTTCAGCAGAGACATGATCTGTTGCTGGTTTTCCGTAAGATCGGCCGGTGCCGGCTTTTGCGTCTTCATAACCGTCCGGCTGCTTTCCACGCCGATCCCCGCGGGGAGGACAAGTCTCAGCGTCTTCGCCAGAGGATACATGTAATAGTCGGACGCCCAGCGGTAAAATTTCAGATCCTCAGGATCGAAAAGTGGGGCCTTGTCCAGTATGTCTGTAATGTCCTTAAGGTCGTCTCTGGATGAATCATTCGTGATTTCTATTATATAGCCCGTCACTCGCCTTCTGCCGAAGGGCGCAAGGACGCGCGTGCCGACGGCAACCCGGTGACGCAGCGCCACGGGAACGGCATAGGAGAAGAGGGTCTGGCTTGCACCGGCCTCTATTGCAACATCGACAACCACAATGCCTGATCCTTTACTGACCTATACAATAAAAGGGGAAAGTTACCGTGCCATCGGCGTGAGTGAGGACGCGCCCGGAAAGGCACACCGCCGCATTATCGACCCGACTGAGATCCGGATGAACAGGAACGATACACGCATTGGAATAGAAAGGGCTGTTTACTCGCCCTTCTGTTTTTCAAGTTCTTCCTGCTTTGTCTTGCATTCAATGCAAAGCGTCGTGACCGGTCGCGCCATGAGCCGCTTGTCTGATATCTTCTTTCCGCAGGAGTCGCATATGCCGAAGGTCCCCTCGTCGATGCGAGCAAGCGCTTCTTTCATCTTCTTGATTAATTTTCTCTCGCGGTCACGTATGCGAAGTTCAAAATTTCTATCCGATTCTTGAGATGCCCTGTCCGTGAGGTCGGGAAAACTTTCTGTCTTGTCGGTCATCTCGGAGACGGTTTTTCCTGCCTCTCGCAACAGCTCATCAATCTTCTGATTAAACAGGTTCCTGAAGTATTCCAGTTGCTCGGCTTTCATCTGTATACTGTATCCGTCCTTTGAGGGTCAAAAATTTCCGCTCCCATATATACAATCGGGATTCGTTTGTAAAGAAAAATTATTCCTTTTTCAAAAAGAGGGCCTTGATGCGACCGATGATATCGGTTGTTGATGCACCTTCGACCGTGGGAATAATCACCACTTCTTCGACGATGTCCCCTCCTGCCAGTTCGCCAGGCGCCCAATCGCCCCCCTTGACAAGAATATGGGGTTTCAGATACTCAATCAGTTCTTGAGGGGTGTCCTCTCTGAATATCGTCACATAATCGGTGACTTCCAGTGCCGCAATCACGGCAGCCCGTTCAGATTCGGATACAATCGGACGCAGGGGGCCTTTAATCGATGTAACAGATGCATCACTGTTGAGTCCGATAACCAAGACATCTCCCAATTCCTTTGCCTGGTTGAGGTAGGTCACGTGACCGACGTGGAGGATGTCAAAGCAACCATTGGTAAAGACGATCTTCTTTCCCTCCGCCCTCAGACCTTCCAGTATTACTTTCAATTTCTCCTGCGGCAGCACCTTATTCATCGCCTGTCTCCCGATTCACTTTCTTTTGCCAGAAGAGATTTATGCCCGCGCCAGCGTCAGCACCGCCACTTCCAGCGCCCCGTGCCTCCTCAGAAGGCGGGCGCACTCCCCTGCGGTGCTTCCCGTGGTGAATACATCATCTACCAACAGGAGGCGTTTACGGTAAATATCCTTCCCCCGTTTTACTTCGAACACCCCTCTCGTGTTTTTTCGACGTTGCTGCCGTCCCAAGCCTACCTGGGGCGGTCGATCTTCTTTACGCCACAGCGTGGAAAGATCGAGCGGCAGAGAAAACATTCGTGCGATTTCGCGCGCCAGAATCGCCGACTGATTAAATCCCCGTTCTTTAAGCCTGTTATGGTGCAGCGGAATGGGAATGACGGCATCATAGTCTGCGGGAGAGAGAGAATCGTAGGCCCACGCCGCCATGAACGCCCCCAACTGTTTTCCCATGCCCATACCTGCGTCTTTTCGGTATTTAAATAAATGGATGGCTTCCAGGAGGGCACCCTTATAGACGCCGACCGCTCTGGCTCTGCTGTAAGGGGGAGGATCGATGATGCATGCGCCGCAATGGTGGGTTCCTTCTCCCTCCCTGTCAAAGGGGATACCGCATATGTCGCATATCGGTGCGGCGATGAAGGCAATATTTGTGAAGCATTCGCCGCAGAACGGCGATGGCGCAATGCTGCGGAGAAGGCGGCCGCAGACGATGCAGGCCGGCGGAAATACCAGGTCCGCCACACTTGATGCAATGCCGTGACGATCACATGTCATCATTTAGGTCGGTCAGCCTTTGCACGTTGTCGCCGATTTCCATCTTCGGCGCATCTGACCACAGGCTGTCGATATCATAAAACTCGCGCACCGGTTCGTAAAAGATATGTACCACGATATCGCCGTAATCCATCAGAATCCACCGGCCTGCCTGTTCCCCTTCAACTCCCAGGGGATAAATATCTGATTTTTTGAGTGTTTCGCGAATATAGGCCGCCGTTGCCTGAACCTGTCGATCGGAACTGCCGCTCATCAGAATAAAATAATCAGCCAGAGAAGTCAGTTCATGCACCTTCAGAATTGTCAGCCCTTCCGCTTTGCGTTCCAGCGCGGCATTGACAAAAAGAAGGACGCGCTTCTTTGTTTCCTCCTGCGTGATAGTAGCTATTGCAGCCTCCTTTATCATTACCAGAAGGGATTCTGGAGCAGCATCGTTTCGTTTCGTCCCGCACCCACCGAAACCAGAATCACCTTGACATCGGCAATTTCCTCTATTCGTTCGATATACCTTCTCGCAGTCCGGGGAAGATCGTCCATGCTGCGGGCCTGGCTGATATCTTCCGACCAGCCGGGAAGCTCTTCATATACGGGCTTACATGCGGCAAGTGTCTTCAGGTCCGATGGAACGTAGTCGGAATATTCGTCATTGCCGACACGATACCCCGTGCAGATCTTTACCTTTTCCAACCCCGTAAGGACGTCGAGTTTGGTAAGGGCAATGCCGGTTATTCCTGAAAGCCTGACGGATTGCCCGACCAGCACCATGTCGAGCCATCCGCAACGGCGTTTCCTTCCCGTTGTGGCGCCGAATTCCTGTCCCTGAGTCTGCAGGAGGTCTCCTGTCTCGTCGTGAAGCTCCGTCACAAAGGGACCGCTGCCGACCCGCGTCGTATAGGCCTTGCATATCCCCACCACGGCCGATATCTTCGTCGGACCGAGGCCGGCGCCTGAACAGGCGCTTCCCGCCACGGTATTTGAGGAGGTGACGAAAGGATAGGTTCCATGATCTATATCGAGATGCGTGCCCTGAGCCCCTTCAAGAAGAAGGTGTTTTCCTCCTTTCATGTGCCGTGCTATCAGAATCGATGTGTTGGCGACGTATTCTCTGAGACGTGCGGCATAGTGGGAGTATTGATCGTACGTTTCGTTAAAATCGACCGGTTCTTCGCCAAAATAACTGGTAAGATAAAAGTTCTTTTCCTCCAGATTGAAGGCAAGTTTTTCTTTGAAGGTGTCCTGATCAAGAAGCTCGGCGATTCTGATTCCCGTTCTGTTTATCTTGTCTTCATAGGCAGGCCCGATCCCCCGGCCCGTGGTGCCTATTTTATTTTTGCCCTTTCGTGATTCCCGGGCCATATCGATTCTTCCATGATAGGGCATGATTACATGGGCGTTGTCGCTTATGTGGAGGGTGGTGTCGGCTGGAAAAAAATTGCGTTCCTTCAGCTCATCAATTTCATCGATAAGAATTGCCGGGTTGATGACCATCCCGTTTCCCAGAATGCAGATCTTGTGGTTGTGGAGAATTCCCGAGGGAATCAGGTGGAGAATTGTTTGCACCCCGTTCACTACAAGTGTATGACCCGCATTATTCCCGCCTTGAAATCTGACGATCACATCGGCCTGTTGTGCATAGAGGTCGACAATTTTGCCCTTTCCCTCATCGCCCCACTGCGTTCCGATGACGATTACATTTGCCATTATGTGTCTCCCCGCTTTTACATTTCGATCCGGGTAATCGAAATGACATTTTGCAATGCCCTGAGTTCTTTCATGACATCTTCCGAAATCAAACTGTCGGTACTCAGCACTACGAGCGCCTTGCCGTCGATGAGCTCACGACTGAGATGAAGACGGGCGATGTTTACGCCGCTGTTGCCGAGGATCATGCCGATGTTGCCGATTACTCCCGGCTTGTCATGGTTGTAAATCTGTATCATGTGTCCTTCGGGTATCACGTCGAGTGAAAATTTGTTGATCTTGACAATGCGAGGGTCCTGTCGTCCGAAAATGGTTCCTTCGGTGACGGACGTATCCTTTGCCGTTTTTACGGTTGCCGTGATCATGCTTGTGTAATCTTTAATTTCCGTGCTCTTTGACTCCACCACCTTGATGCCCCGTTCTCTGGCGATAAGGGGGGCATTGATATAATTGATGTTTTCTTTCAGTATCGGAGTGAGCAGTCCCTTTATGAAGGATATGGTGATGGGCGCCACATTGTAATTGAGAATCTCGCCGCTGAATTCAAGGATTACCTCCTCAATGCCGCCGGGGACAATCTGGGCCTGAAATTTCCCCAGTTTTTCCGAAAGCGTTAAATAGGGCTGAATGAGTTTGAGCGCCTCGGCGCTGACGGAGGGGAAATTGACGGCATTTTTGATTTCGCCGGTCGTCAGATAGTCCACTATCTGTTCCGCAATCGCAATGGCCACATTGCGCTGTGCTTCATCCGTCGATGCTCCCAGGTGAGGGGTGCAGATCACCTGTTCCAGTTTCAGGAGATCGAAATTTTTTGTCGGTTCTTCCTGGAATACGTCGAGCGCTGCGCCGGCCACTTTTCCCAGCAGGAGCGCGTCGTGAAGGTCCTTTTCGTTGACGATGCCCCCGCGGGCGCAGTTTATGATAAAGACGCCGTCTTTCATCTTTTCGAAAGACGCAGCGTCGATTATGCCTTTTGTTTCATCGGTGAGCGGGGTGTGGACGGATATGAAATCCGATTTTTTCAGCACGTCGTCAAGAGAGGCCAGGTGAATGCCCATTTTCTCCGCCGCCTCGGGAGAAATAAAGGGATCGTAGGCCATCACATTCATTTTCAGCCCCTGGGCTCTGTTTGCCACAATGGAGCCTACCCGGCCGATGCCAATGATTCCGAGAGTTTTGTTGTATACCTCCGACCCCATGAATTTTTTCTTTTCCCACTGCGCATTCTTCATGGAGATTGTGGCCTGAGGAATCTTGCGCGCCAGTGAAAGCATCATGGCGATGGCGTGTTCCGCCGTGGTTATGGTATTCCCGCCCGGGGTGTTCATCACCACGATTCCACGCTTGCTTGCGGCTTCCGCATCAACATTGTCAAGACCGATGCCGGCACGGCCGATCACTTTCAGGTTGTCGGCGTTCGCGATGATATCGGCGGTCACTTTGGTGGCGCTTCTGATTGCAAGACCGTCGTAATTTTTTATTATTCCCTTCAATTCATCCGGGGTAAGGTTGGTAATGACGTCCACCTCGATTCCGGGCGCATTTTTGAATATGGCCACTCCTTCAGTTGCCAGGGTGTCGCTTACAAGGACCTTCTTCATCATTCTTTCTTCTCCGATTTACAGTGTGCTGATCTTTTCAAGATAGACTTTTTCCAGACCTTCAATGCCCCGCTTTACATCATTCGGTTCGACCGTGGGGCCGCACCAGAAACGGAATCCCGGAGGGGCATCCTTGTAGGAGCCTGCGTCGTGGGCAATGTCGTTTTTGCTCAGAGTGCCTGCGATGCCCTTGACGAAGGCCGTTTTGTCCTCTTCGGAAAGGGCCTGAAATTTTTCATTGGTGATCTTGAGGCACACCGAGGTGTGGGATCTGATCGCCTCCGATTCGGCCAGAAAATCGATCCAATCCGTGTGCGCAACCCACTTCTCGATCACGGCCAAATTGGCCCTGCTTCGTTCTATAAGACCGTCAAGTCCGATCTGTCGAGCCCATGCAAGGGCGTCAAGATAATCCTCCAGGCACAGCATGGACGGCGTGTTGATGGTGTCCCCCTTGAATATGGCGCGGTTCAGTTTTCCGCCCTTCTTCAGGCGAAAGATTTTTGGAAGCGGCCAGGGGGGATCGTAGGATTCAATTCGCTCCACCGCGCGGGGACTCAGTACGAGGATGCCGTGCGCCGCTTCTCCTCCCAGGCATTTCTGCCATGAGTACGTGAGCACATCAATTTTTGACCAGTCCAGGGGCATGGCGAAAACGGCGCTGGTTGCATCGCAGAGTGTTAATCCCTCGCGGTTCTCCGGAATCCATTCCCAATCGGGGACCTTCACGCCGCTGGTTGTCCCGTTAGCCACAAAGACCACGTCACTGGTCCAGTCAATGGCGGCAAGATCGGGAATTTTCCCGTACTCGGCTTTGAGCACCGTGGGGTTCAGTTTCAGTTGCTTGGATAGGTCGGTTGCCCATCCCTCGCTGAAACTTTCCCACACGAGCACCGTGACGGCCCTGGGGCCCAGAAGAGACCACATGGCGGCTTCGAATGCTCCCGTGTCCGATCCCGGAAGGATGCCCAGCAGATAATCATCAGGCACCCCAAGGATTTCTTTACTTTCGACAATGGCACTGCCAAGTTTTTCTTTCCCCAGGGCGCTTCTGTGAGAGCGGCCCACTGCTGCACCGGTCAATGCGGAAAGGCTCCATCCCGGACGTTTGCTGCAGGGACCGGAACTGAAATTTGGATTATGGTTCATATGAATTTATCCTCTTCTTAGTATAACGAAACAACCCCCTATATCAGAATTGTACGTCTTGCTCAAGGTTTTTTGAGGTCGAAGACAACGGCGCGAATCCATGCACATTCCTGCCGAGGCCCGGGTTCCTTTGTGAAGGGCCAATTTCTGTTGACGCGGGGTATAAATGTTCCTATAGTGTGTGCAATACCCATCCTGTGGGCATAATCCTTCCATTTTTTCAAGGGAGCCGGTGTAGGTGAAAAAGGCAAAAATGATCTTTTCATGCCAAGGCTGCGGGTATGATTCGCCCAAATGGCTTGGTCGCTGCCCGTCCTGCGGCCAGTGGAATTCTTTTGTCGAAGAAGAAATCCGTGACGGCAGTGTGTCGCAGCGCACAG
This sequence comes from Syntrophales bacterium, assembly GCA_963666365.2. Taxonomy (GTDB): domain Bacteria; phylum Desulfobacterota; class Syntrophia; order Syntrophales; family UBA2210; genus JALNXD01. The sequence continues at coordinate 979,474 of CAXXNF010000001.1, read as the reverse complement.
CTTTTGATGCAGTTCCCCTGCCCATCGCTGCCATAGAGGCCGACGAAAAAGACCGTCTTGTCGTGGGTATTGAAGAAGTAGACCGTGTGCTTGGAGGGGGAATCGTGACCGGATCGGCCGTTCTCATCGGCGGTGACCCGGGCATCGGAAAATCTACGCTCCTTTTACAGGTGCTTCAGGAGATCGCAGCACGCGGCAACAGGGTCCTGTATGTGTCGGGAGAAGAATCGGCGCGGCAGATAAAAATAAGAGGGACTCGAGTCGGCGCGCTTTCAGCCAACCTTCTGATACTTGTCGAAACTTCCCTTGAAGCGATCCAGCAGCAGATTGAGGATGCAAAGCCGGCGGCGGTGGTTATCGATTCCATACAGACGCTTTATTCCTCCGCTTACTCCTCGGCGCCGGGAAGTGTCACCCAGGTGCGGGAAGCGTCGGAGAGACTCATCATACAGTCAAAACAGTCGGGAGTCCCCCTCTTTCTCATCGGCCATGTCACCAAAGACGGATCGATTGCCGGTCCCCGGGTTCTTGAGCATATGGTCGATACGGTGCTTTATTTTGAAGGGGATTCGGGGCTGAGTTTCCGCATAGTGAGAGCGGTCAAGAATCGCTATGGACCAACCAATGAAATCGGCGTCTTTGAAATGAGGGAGCGGGGACTCTTCGAGGTCGCCAACCCTTCGGCGCTGTTTTTATCGGAACGTCCCTCGGGAGTCGCCGGGTCCGCAGTGACGGCAAGCATGGAAGGAACCCGGCCAATACTGGTGGAAGTGCAATCGCTGGTCACCGAAACGTCCATGGGGATACCGCGAAGAACGGCCATCGGAGTTGATCATAACAGGGTATCGCTCCTGGCGGCCGTTATTGATCGCGTCTGCGGGTTTCATCTGGCGAGCCGCGATATTTTTATCAATGTGGCAGGCGGGGTTAAAGTTGCAGAACCGGCCATTGATCTGGCGATCGTCTCATCGCTGGTCTCCAGCTTTCTCAACAGATCCGTCGATTTTGGAACGATTGTGTTTGGAGAGGTCGGGTTGACGGGGGAGGTGCGCGGCGTGGGACAGGTGCTGTCCCGGGTAAAGGAGGCCGGACGCATGGGATTCGCTCGTGCCATCCTTCCCCGGAGTGTGGTCCGAGACCATACATTCGAAAAGGGGATGGCGCCGATCGGCATCGGCAATGTAGGCGAGCTTGTGGAATTTCTTTTCTGAGCGGGATAAAGATGCCGATACGTGGGGAGGTAAAAAAGTGCCATAAAGATCTTGACAGATGCAATAAAGAGGTATAAGTTCCCCCTTTATTTTAATTCAATGGATCTTGAGGGGCCCATAGCTCAATTGGCAGAGCCACCGGCTCATAACCGGTAGGTCCCTGGTTCGAACCCAGGTGGGCCCACCATAACTTGACAGCGATGAGACAGAAAACAGCACCGAAGGCACATAAAGGATCATCACAGGACCATTCCTGAAAAATGCACCAGAAAAATCTGGTGCATTTTTTTTATCTTAAGAGGAGGAATATTTTTGAAAGAGCAGTTGCAATTACTGGTGGAACTTCAAAAGGCGGAACTGGACGTGTCGTCCCTGAAGAACAAAAAGGTGGAACTTCCGAAAACGAAGCACGCCCTCGAAGAGGAAATGCAGGGACGAGAGGCGCGCTTTGAATTGGAGAAAGAACGCCTGGAGGCGCTCAAGAAGGAGCATCGTCAACAGGAGGCAAATCTTGTCACCAATGCCGACAAAATAAAGCGGGCCAAGGGAAGATTAATCGAGGTTAAGACGAATAAAGAGTATGAAGCCACCTTGAAGGAGATTGAAACCATCAAAGAGGCAAGCGGCAGGGTTGAAGACGAGATTATTCGTCTGCTTGACGAAGTCGAGAGACTTTCTCAAGCGATCGCCGTGGAAAATGACGAGATTGCCGCCCATAGAACACAATTTGCCGATCAGGCGGCCCGAATAGAGAAAGAGCTGTGTTCGATTGATGCGCACCTTGCAGAAAAGGTGCACGAGCAGGACTCAATCCGGCAAAAAATTGACGTAAATCTGCTGAAGAAATTTGACCTTATCAAAACGAGGCGAAATGGGAAGGCCGTCGTGGCTGCGTGGCAGGAAGTATGCAGCGGCTGTCATATGAATATTCCACCTCAGATGTATAACGACCTTCGGAGGTCGGAGACCCTTATACTCTGTCCGCACTGCAGCAGGATTCTCTACTGGGAGGACCGCCGGGATGGTGAATAAGGATTTGCCTGCCGGCGATGTGTGCGGCGACGCCCCTTTCCGATGTGATGGTTTTGGTTGATTCCGACCGTCGGAATGGCTATATTCAAGCTATGTATCAGAGCAGATCGGGTGGTCGCTGGTCCGGGGTTCCGGGCTGGAGGAAAGTCCGAGCTCCGCAGGGCAGGATGGTCGCTAACGGCGACTGGGGGCGACCCTAAGGAAAGTGCCACAGAAAATATACCGCCACGGCAAGGGACGTCCGCGTTGCGTGCCGGGGTAAGGGTGAAAAGGCGAGGTAAGAGCTCACCAGTTTCCCGGGTGACCGGGAAAGCTTGGTAAACCCCATCCGGAGCAAGACCAAATAGGAGAGCGCATGAGGGCGGCCCGTCCGAAGCTCTCGGGTAGCGTCGCTTGAGGCAGCGGGCAACCGTTGTCCCAGATGAATGATCACCGCCCCTTCAGGGGAACAGAACTCGGCTTACAGATCTGCTCTGATACTTCTTGACGATCCCGGCGCCTGCGTCCTTACGCGCGTTCGTTCCCTGTCGCGCCTGTCGAAAAAAGAATGACCTTGACAATTGATCGAATCCTTATATACATTCAGCGTGTTTCTGGGGTAAAGGGTGTTTCCATTGTGTGTAATGTCTCTGAATCAATCGCACTCAATTTTAAATAACTGACGTCTGCACGCGCGTTGCGGACGAGGCCCCGCAGCGGCGATAAGAGACGGGAGATCAATAAAGTAACCTGCTGAATTATCACACAAGAGGGTGCATTTATAATAATAAAAATAGAGGATTGACGGTTCATCCGGTCGATCCGGTGCAAATGGAGGAGATGAAATGAGACTTGGAAATGGAAAGTTTTTTGCAATGGCCCTGTTCACCTCGCTCATCCTGTGCGGGATCTTTTTCCTATCGCCCGGGTGTGCCCAGGATTCACAGGGGGGAAAAACAGATGGTCCCGAGCGCAGCTTTTCCATGAATTTCGCCTATCCCGAAATTATTTTTCTCGGTGGAGCAAGCAGCGTGGATCTTGATCTTACCTTCAGAAACAGAGGGAAGAAGGACGAAACGATTCATTTCGACTATCGAATCCCCCCGGGATGGCGCGCCAGGGTAAAGACATACAGCTTCGATATTACCTCTATTCATGTGCCCGCCGGTGAAGACAGATCGGTCACCTTCAATATTGAACCCTATGGCGACACACCGCCGGGCGACTATCGATTTGAAGTGAATTCCCGTACCGTAGACGGTCTTCTTACGGCGTCTCAAACGCTTAAGGTGACATTGCAGGAAAAAGAGAAAGAAACACAGGGAAAGATTGTAGTCACCACGTCCTATCCGGTCTTGCAGGGGGCAAACGACGGAAAATTCGAATTTTCCCTGGGCATCAACAATAAAACCAGGAAGGAGCAGCCCTTCAATCTCCTGGCCGAGGCGCCCAGGGACTGGCAGATCAATTTCAAGCCGCCCTTTAAGGACACCTATATTTCGAGTCTCTTAATGAAACCGGATGAGAGTCAGAATGTGAATGTCGAGGTGACCCCCGATCGGTTCGCGGCGGCGGGAGAATACCCCATACCGGTGACGGTGACGGCCGGTGATATGAAGGCGGAAGCCGTGCTCAAAGTCGTCATTACGGGAACCTATAAGATTGATGCCGGCACCGCGACGGGGCTTCTCTCGCTCGAAACTCGGAAGGGCAAGCCTGGAAATCTTTCCATCTATTTAAAGAATACCGGTTCCGCTTCATTGCATGAGGTATCCTTTCTTTCAGTCAAGCCGGAAAACTGGAACGTCACGTTCGCGCCGGAGAAACTCTCCTCCCTGGAACCGGGAAGTCTCCAGCAGGTTGAAGTAACCATTGTGCCCGCCGAAGAGGCCCTGGTGGGGGATTATGCCGTGGGGATACAGGTCAATGCCGAAAAAAGTTCCGATGCCCTTGAATTGAGGGTTACCGTTAAGGCCTCTGCCGCCTGGGGGTGGATTGGAATCGGGATCATCCTGTTGGTCATTATCGGGCTCTTCGGTCTGTTTCTGATCCTGGGAAGGAGATGACATGGGCGGGGACAAAATTATTGAAACTCAGGGGCTGACGAAGATCTATGGACGTCAAAAAGCGGTTAGTAATCTGACGTTTACCGTACATGAGGGGGAAATATTCGGATTCCTCGGTCCTAATGGATCGGGGAAAACGACCACGCTTCTCATGCTTCTGGGTCTTACGGAGCCGGACAGCGGCTGGGCGCGGGTGGCGGGCTATGACCCGTTGCGGGAGTCGATGAAGGTCAAGCGGATTATCGGATACATTCCCGAGAATATAGGGTTTTACGAAGATATGAATGCGCTGGAAAATCTGCGCTTTATTGCCAGGCTGAACGGGCTCGCCGATTCCGTAAGCAGTCCCAGGATTGCGGATGCCCTTGAAACTGTCGGTCTCGCCGACGAAGCGATAAAAAAGGTCGGCGCCTATTCCAGGGGAATGCGGCAGAGGCTCGGCATTGCGGAAATCATTATCAAAGAGCCGAAGATTGCCTTTCTTGACGAGCCCACATTGGGCCTCGATCCCGAGGCGACTGCCAAAAACATAGGGTTTATCCAGTCCCTCAGCAGAGAAAAGAATATTACGATTATCTTGTCATCTCACGATTTGAAGCAGGTCCAGAAAATTGCCGATAGGGTGGGCATCATGCTTGAGGGACAGATGATCGCCGAGGGAACTCTTGACAGGCTGGCAGAGGAAAAATTCGGACTGGGAGACCGGCAGGTCTCGCTCGACGATCTCTACATGAAGTATTTTCAGGAGGGATAGGCATGACCGGTATCGGAACCATATTCAGAAAAGAACTTTCCGATCATTTCAGCAGTTATCGATTTACGATACTTTTTGCACTGATTGCCATGGCCGGCCTCATTACCGCCTATATGGCCGGTATCGGCCTTCGAGAGGAACTCGCCGGCGTTGCCAAACCGCAATTTGTGTTTCTCATGCTCTTTACCTCGACAGGATCACTGTTTTCTCTCGTGCAGTTTGTCGCCTTTTTCGGCCCCCTTATTGGGCTTCTTCTGGGATTCGACTCGGTGAACCGAGAGCGAAGCAGCGGAACGCTGAGCATGTTGGTGTCGCAGCCCATTTATCGTGATTCCATAATCAACGGAAAATTTCTCGCCGGCGTCGCCACCATTGCCATTATGCTCTTTTCCATTGTCTGCGTCGTTTCTGGACTGGGGTTGAAGTTGATAGGAGTGGTGCCCGGCGTCGAGGAAGTCTGGCGGATCATACTCTATCTGGTAATCAGCGTGATCTATGTTTCTTTCTGGCTCGCCGTAAGCATCTTTTTTTCGATCCTCTTCAGAGGGGTGGCCACCTCCGCCCTGGCAACGCTGGCGGTGTGGATTTTCTTCTCCTTTTTTATTTCCATCGGCGCCAGTGTGGCAGCCAGCGCCGTTGTTCCCCTTGACGCGCACAGCAGGGAAAATCCGGAACTCATGATGAAGCGCATTAAAATCCAGAGAAATGTATCCCTTGCGTCTCCCCTGCAGCTTTATAATGACTCCACGGCGATCGTCGTTGATCCCACGCGGAAAACGACCAGGTCCTTTGTCCTGATGGGGCCGCTGGAAAAAATGTCCCAGGAACGATTTCAAAGGCCGCTTTCCCTGGTGCAAAGCGTCTATATTGTGATGCCCCATATAATTACCCTCATCGCCATTACCTTTATCTGTTTCGGCATGTCTTACGCCATATTCATGAAACAGGAGATACGATCGCAGTAGAGGCAACAGGCGCCGGTCAATTTTTTTAATTTGTCTTTTCCCCCGTGCTTGACAAGGCAAAAAGAGTGATTACTATATGGATAAAACAAGTAATTAATAAATAATAACGGCTGATTGCGTGTTGTGATCGTGGCGGCGATCAGTTGTCAAGGGGGAGAAAATTGCTTCCCCATATTCGGAGTAAGTGACAGGATCGCAGCCCTTCGATTTCATGGCATGCAGGAGGACAGGAAGGAGGGTGTGTTATGGCAATCAAAGATCTTGTGAGCAGAAGGAAGGCGGGTGTCCCCGTAAGGCGTGAGGATGATTTCCCCTTTTATTCGCTTCAGCGGCGGATGAATGAACTTTTTGACTCCTTCTTCAGTGATTTTGAGCAATTGCCCTTTGGCGAAATTGATCGGTGGCGCGGACAGTTCATGCCGACCATTGATGTGAAGGAAACGGAAAAATCACTGGAAGTAACGGCGGAACTGCCCGGTATGGACGAGAAGGACATCGACGTGTCTCTGACGAAAGAGGCGCTGATACTCAAGGGGGAAAAGAAGGAAAAAAAAGAGGAAAAAGGAAAAGACTACTGGCATACGGAACGTCGGTACGGTTCATTCCACCGGGTGATTCCCATGCCGGACTATATCGACACCGAAAAGGTCGAAGCGACCTTTAAAAAGGGCGTGCTCCACATTGTTGTTTCCAAGGCGGAGAGTGCCGCCGAGGCCAGTAAAAAGATATCAATTAAAACTGAGTAGCAGTTCAAGTTCGTCTTTTGCACTCTCCTCGCCCCGCCTGTGGCAGCGGCGAGGGGAGTGTGGGAGAACACAGACGCAGAGCATGTCAGCGAGGCGTGCTAACCGCCTCGCCGACATGCGTTCCATCATCGAATCATGAGAGAAGACGACATACTCTGTAGCAATAGCTGAGTGGAAAGAGGCGGAGGCATACCATGGCAGCAAAGGAAATACGTTATGATACGGATGCCCGCGAGCGAGTTGCAAGGGGCGTGAATACACTTGCCAATGCCGTAAAAGTAACCCTGGGGCCCAAAGGGAGAAATGTCGTCCTGGAAAAGTCCTTTGGTGCGCCCACCATCACGAAGGATGGTGTCACCGTTGCCAAGGAGATAGAACTGGAAGACAAATTTGAAAACATGGGTGCGCAGATGGTGCGAGAGGTGGCCTCCAAAACATCCGATACGGCGGGAGACGGCACGACGACGGCAACCATACTGGCCCAGGCTATGTATCGGGAAGGGGCGAAGCTGGTGGTGGCCGGTGTAAATCCCATGGCGCTCAAGCGGGGTATCGACAAGGCCGTGGAGGCCATTATAGTGCAATTAAAGGCTATTTCGACGCCTATAAAGGATAAAAAAGAGATTGCTCAGGTAGGGACTGTTTCGGCGAACAACGATGCCACAATCGGTGACATTATTGCGAAGGCCATGGAAAAGGTAGGCAAGGAGGGGGTTATTACCGTCGAAGAGGCGAAGGGCATGGAAACCGCCCTGGAAATTGTGGAAGGCATGCAGTTCGATAGAGGCTATATTTCTCCCTACTTTGTGACCGATACGGCAAAGATGACCGTTGAACTGGAAGATCCCTACATTCTGCTTCATGACAAAAAGATCAGCAATATGAGGGACCTGATTCCAGTGCTTGAGCAGATCGCGAAAATGGGACGTCCCCTGGTGGTTATTGCCGAGGATATTGATGGAGAAGCGCTGGCGACACTGGTGGTGAACAAGCTGAGAGGGACGCTGAAGTGTGCCGCCGTCAAGGCCCCGGGTTTTGGCGACCGGAGGAAAGCCATGCTTGAAGATATCGCCGTTCTCACCGGCGGGCGGGTAATTTCCGAGGACATGGGGCGAAAGCTGGAAAGTACCTCTCTTGATGATCTGGGATCGTGCACGCGCCTTGCCATCGACAGAGACAGCACCACCGTCATCGACGGCGCCGGTGCGGCCGACGGGATTGCGGCGCGAGTCAAACAGCTTCGCACTCAGATAGAAGAAGCAACGTCCGACTATGACCGGGAAAAACTTCAGGAACGGCTTGCAAAGCTCGTGGGCGGCGTAGCGGTGATCAAGGTCGGCGCCGCTTCCGAAATTGAAATGAAGGAACGAAAGGCCCGTGTTGAGGATGCCCTCAATGCAACCAGGGCAGCTGTTGAGGAAGGGATTGTCCCGGGCGGTGGCGTGGCCCTGCTGCGCTGTCTCGAAGTCCTTGACAAGGTGCGTGCCGAGGGAGAGGAGGCGAACGGTCTCGCTATCGTAAAGCGCGCCATCGAAGAACCCCTGCGGCAGATAACCGCCAATGCGGGATTCGAGGGATCGATGGTAGTCGAAAAGGTGAAGGAGAAAACGGGCGCCTTCGGCTTTGACGCCGACAAAGGCAACTATGGGGATATGATTAAGGCGGGCATTGTGGATCCTACCAAGGTAACCCGCTTCGCGCTTCAGAATGCCGCATCGGTATCGGCGCTGCTTCTGACCACGGAGGCCATGATCGCCGAAAAACCAAAAAAGAAGAGCGCAACGCCCGGCATGCCGCCCGACATGGGTGATTACGACTACTAATTGATTGTAGTCGGGAATTGGATGAAGGACTCCCGAATGGAACTTTTTCATTCGGGAGTTTTCATTGGTCTCGCGGATGCGCAAAGGATTATTACCAAAAAGGCGGTTTCAACGAGGTTGTGTGGTGCCCGCGTGCAATGTGGACTCTATATAACAGTCGCGCGGTTTCAGGGCATGGATCGGTGAAGGAAAGGACGAGGTGCAATGGGGGATAGGAAACACCAACACAGCGAGGATGAGCGTCCACAGTCAATGGGGAATGTCGATTCGCTGCTGCCTGAGGAGCTTGGCCGCCTTTCGGGAAGCGAGATTATGAAACGCCTCCTTGAAGGGCGGTATCCCCAGGGAGTGATACGAAAGCTTTCAAATCAGGATTTTACGTGGCTCGTCAAGAGGATAGGAGAAGACGACAGCCTTCCCCTCCTGACACTGGGGTCCCTTGCGCAGTGGCAGCACCTTCTTGATCTTGAGGTGTGGGAGAGGGATTGTTTTCGTGTAGACCGCACTGCTGAATGGTTGAAGAGGCTTTTTGACGCCGATCCGCGGAGGCTTGTGAGGTGGCTTTTAGCTGAAGGTCAGTATCTGGCCTATGCCTATTTTTACCGTACCCTTGAGGTGCTCGTTGTCGATCCCGATCAGGACGATACCCTGGAAATGCCCGAAGGTTTTTTCACCCTTGATGGGGTCCATTACGTCAAGGTCGTTGATGAAGATTACATGCCTGCCATCAGAGACATGCTGCAGGTAATGGTGGATCTCGATTATGAACGCTATTCCTGGCTTCTTCTCAGCCTTGGCGGAGTGGCGCCCGCCGAGACGGAGGAGGAAATGTACCGGCTCCGGAATGTAAGAATGGCCGAGGACGGGTATCTGTCCTTTGACGAGGCACTGGAGGTCTATGCGCCTCTTGATCCTGCATCACTGGAATCGGGGGGCGGTCCCTATCGCTTCGATATCGTCGATGCCGACAATCACAGGGTCGCCGCGCCCTTTCTGCCGCTCTTATACGCAGGCGAAGGAACCATGTTGCATAAGGTGGCGGGCCGGATCTCCGATACGCGGCTTATAGACCGACTGCGTCGTGAGTTTGCCGGTCTTTGCAACCAGATTCATGTGGCCGACGGACTTACAAGCCATGATCCCGAAGTGCTGGAACGGACCTGCCGCAAAACAGGGGGCTACATCAGTATGGCGCTGGAAGAGAGAAGCGGCGGCGATCTGATGACGGCTGAAACGCTGGTCGGATCGAATCCCCTGCTGTCCCTGTTTCGTGCGGGCTTCGGTCTTGCCATGCATTTGAAGTGGGATGCGGATCGATTTATCGGAGAAAGCTGGTTTCATGCAGCGGGGCTTGCTTCTTCCTTCTGGGGGGATTTGCTGGGTAAGACCCTGGAGGGGCTGAGGGCTCGACGGCCCCGGTTCTATGACGGCGACAACGCCAAGGAACCCTGTCGGGATTTCGAGGGGCTTGCGGATTGGAAGAAATGCCGCTCACGCCTCCTGACTCTGCGTGCTTTGGATCGTCTTTTTGAGAGGCTCGATCACGCGGCGCCGCTGGGCCGAGATCTTGGCGAGGCCAAGGATCTGATATTTGAGCCGCTGCTGGTGACCTGGAGGGTGAGGAAGCGGTTGGGAATCAATCCCGGTTATGCTCCCGTTAGCAGGAATGAGGCAGTCGACTTTCTTGAGTTGCTGAGAAAGGGCGAAACGGAGCCCCCCTATAGGATGAGTGGCGAAGGGCCATTCTTCGTAAATGAGTTTATGTCCTATGCAACCGATTTTGACCCTGCCGGCAGAGCGCTGCTTGAGGAGTCGCTTTTACGTCTGTGGCATGACTTTGCCGCGGAGTACGAACACGTCGCTTCAGCCGATCTTGTTCCCCGGTATTCAAGGCTGATAATGATCGCAGACTAAGAAAGGGGGCCTCTGGGGCCCCCTTTAAGTTTTTTAAACCTTCAGTCTTCAATCGTCTTATTTTTTCATGTTCTTTTCCGTTTCCAGAATGTCCAGGGTGGTCTTGATGACCGTGTCGGCATTAAGGGACATACTGTTAATGCCGCAGTCGACCAGGAATCGGGCAAACTCAGGATAATCGCTGGGCGCCTGACCGCAGATCCCGATCTTCTTTCCCATGGTCCGCGCCTTGGCAATGGCGATCTTGATCAGCTCCATAACGGCGGCGTTTCGCTCGTCGAATATGTGGGAGATGAGGAAGGAATCTCTGTCAAGCCCCAGAGTCAGCTGCGTCAAATCGTTCGATCCAATGGAGAATCCGTCAAAGATCTTTCCAAACTCCTCAATAAGAATGACGTTGCTGGGAATTTCGACCATCATGTAAAATTCGAGACCGTTTTCACCCTGCACCAGGCCGTTTTTATTCATTACCTCGACGACCCGCTTCCCTTCCTCCACGGTGCGGCAGAAGGGAATCATCAACTTTATGTTGGAAAGCCCCATCTCATCGCGCACTTTTTTCATGGCTTTGCATTCCAGAGCGAAACCGTCCCGATAGCGTTCGTCATAATAGCGGGAGGCGCCGCGGAATCCGATCATGGGGTTTTCTTCGTCGGCTTCGAAATAGGAACCGCCCAGCAGATTTGCATATTCGTTGCTCTTGAAATCGCTCATCCTGACGATGACGTCGTTGGGGTAAAAGGCGGCGCCGATCTTGGCCACGCCCTGGGCGAGTTTGTCGACAAAGAAATCGCTCTTCGTCTCATAGCCCCTGGTAAGTCGTTCGATTTCAGTCCGCACGGCTTCATCGGTCACCTTGTCGAAATCGATAAGGGCCATGGGGTGTATCTGAATGTTGCTGATAATAAATTCCAAACGGGCAAGGCCGACTCCGTCGTTGGGGATGGATGCGTAATTGAAGGCCATGTCGGGATTTCCCACGTTCATCATGATCTGAGTCTTCGGTCGGGTCAGGTCGTCCAGGCTTATTTTGTCCACATTAAATTTCAGGATACCCTCATACACCCTCCCTTCTTCGCCTTCGGCGCATGAGGCGGTGACTTCCTGTATTCCCTCAAGTTTCTCCGTGCCGTCTGCGGTTCCCACAATGCAGGGCACTCCCAGTTCACGACTGACGATGGCGGCATGGCAGGTCCTGCCGCCCTTGTTGGTGATGATGGCGGCGGCGATTTTCATGATCGGTTCCCAGTCGGGATCCGTCATATCGGTGACGAGTACCTGTCCCGCCTTAAAATCCTTGATTTCACTGACGCTATGTATAATATTTACCGGCCCGGCGCCGATTTTCGACCCCACCGCCGTTCCCGTGACAAGGGGTGTTTTTGTCTCCAGCAACTCATACGTTTCCAGAACATTTTTGTCTCTCTGGGATTGGACGGTTTCGGGCCTGGCCTGAAGAATAAAGAGTTGTCCCGTGTTGCCGTCTTTGCCCCACTCGATATCCATAGGCTTGAAATAGCCGGCCTTCCGGGAGTAATGATCCTCGATAATCGTGGTCCACCGGGCAAGCTGCAGTATCTCGTCCTCGGTGATACAGAACACCTGCCGATCCTCCGGGGGGACCGAGACGATCTCCGTCGATTCTTCTCCTCCCTCGGCATAAATCATCTTGATTTCTTTCGTTCCCAGTTTTTTCTGAACAATCGGCCTGAATTCGTTCTTGAGGGTGGGTTTAAAGACATAAAACTCATCGGGATTGACGTTTCCCTGCACCACCGTTTCTCCGAGACCGTAGGCGCCGGTGATGAGAATGGCATCCTTGAATCCCGATTCCGTGTCGATTGAAAAGATAACACCCGATGCCGCCAGGTCGGAACGGACCATTTTCTGCACGCCGATGGAGAGTGCTACTGACAAATGGTCAAAGTTCTTGTCCACGCGGTAGGAGATGGCCCTGTTGGTAAAGAGGGAGGCAAAACACTTCTTGCAGGCCTCGATGAGCATATCGACCCCTCTGATATTGAGAAAGGTCTCCTGCTGTCCGGCAAAGCTTGCATCGGGAAGGTCTTCCGCTGTTGCGGAACTTCTCACGGCTACGTCGGTGTTTTCGCCGTACTCCTCGCAGAGTTTTCCATATGCCTCGGTGATTGCATCGGCAAGATCGACGGGGAGGGGTGCTTGGTAGATAAGCGACCGAATCTGAGCCCCTTTTTCTGCAAGTGTGTGAAAGTCATGTGTGTCCAGATCGGAAAGAATCGTTTCGATCTTCGATTTTATACCCGCTGATTCCAGAAGATATCGGTATGCGTAGGCAGTGACGGCGAAACCGTCGGGTATGCTGACCCCCTTGGGGATAAGTTCGCGTCTCATTTCACCGAGGGACGCATTCTTACCGCCGACCTGGGGGATGTCGTCAAGTTCCAGTTCATCGAACCAAAGGATCAGCTTATCGTCTTCCATGGAAATCCTCCTAATCTACCTTCTTTATTAAACATCTCTGAATAACAACTTTATGACTGCAAGTCAACCTAAATGTCCCTCCGCGGCCCGGCAGCCTCAAAAAAACAAAGGCGATAACCTGCTGATAATAGAGGCCTGCGCATATCCAAAGCTGCCGCGCTGTTGCGTATTATGAAATTATCTCTCCCGGGGCAGACTTGCGCGCTTTCATGATTCTTTCTGCCTCGTCGCGCTGTTCCACTGTGTTGATGCCCATCGCCTCGTGAGGATCCTGCAGAAGAAATGATCGGGCCTTGCGGTTTTCCCTGCGGGCGATATCGAAAATATCGGTCAGATAAAATTCTCCCTGGGAGTTATTTGTCTCAATGTATGCGAGGGCGTGATAGAGAAAGGCGCTTTCGACGCAATAGATGCCCGTATTGATCTCAGAGATCTCTTTTTCCTTGTCCGATGCATCCCGGTGTTCTATTATTTTGATGACTCGATCTTCTTTATCCTTGATTATCCGTCCATAGCCGTAAGGATCCTCCGGCATGGTGGTAAGCACGGTAACATCGGAGGCGCTTTCACGATGGAATTCGAGGAGCCTCTGCAGGGTGGAGAGCTGCAGAAGAGGCACATCTCCGCACAGGATGATGATGGCGCCGTCAAAATCCTTGAGAACCGGTTCCGTCTGCATCACCGCATGGGCTGTTCCCAACTGTTCTTTCTGGTAGACGTACAGGAGGGCGTCGTCGTTCATTGCATTCTTTATCTCGTCGGCCTGATGACCGATCACGACGACAATCTTATCGGATCCGATCTTGTGGGCGATGGAGACGGGATACCAGAGCATGGGTCTCCCGCAGACCGGGTGCAGCACCTTTGCCAGATCCGATTTCATACGTGTGCCCTTGCCTGCGGCAAGAATAACCGTTGCGATATCCCTTCGTTGTGTCTGCCCTGTTTCTTTCATTGCGACTCCTTCTGAACGGATCTCTCCAATTCCGGCGGTATCACCACCAGCACCTGTTTGACTGAGCGTGCGTCCGCATCGTCAATAACAAAGAGACTGTCCCCGACTTTGAATGATTCCCTGGGTTTGGGTATTTTCCCCATGGCATTGAGCAGAAAGCCCGCCAGCGTCTCGTAGTCCCCTTGGGGAATAGTGACGGGGAGAAGTTTTCTTATGTGCTCGATTTTCATCTGTCCTTTGAGCAGATACTGACCGCGTCCCACTTTTTTGTACTCATAGCCGGTCTTGTATTCGTCATCTATCTCGCCCACTATTTCCTCAAGAATATCCTCCATAGTGACAATACCTATGGCGCCGCCATACTCATCGACGATAATTGCCATATGTTCGCCAGCCTGCTGCAGATCTAAAAAGAGATCGCTGGCGCGCTGGGTCTCGGGAACATAAAGAATCTGTTCTTTTATGGAACTTTCACCTTTTTCGGTTACCAGAGGAGCGTCCGATCCTTTGGCTGCAAGGTCCCTCATCAGGTCGAAAATATCAATAATGCCTATTATGTTAAATATATCTTCCCGGTAAACGGGAATCTTCGAATATTTTTTCTTTCTGATGATGCGGCATGCTTCGCCCAGGGTAACCGTAACCGGGACCAGTGTTACATTGGAGAGGGGAACCATGATGCTGTCTACTGTGAAGTCGGAAAAGTCCAGAACTTTTTGAATCATTTCCTTCTCCGAGCGTGTAATATCACCCGTTTCCTCTTCGTTTCTCAACAGGGATTCCAACCCGGACTTGGTAATGTAGGGGGAGTAGATAATCCCCGCCCGTTTTGACAATACGTATACTATGCCCTTTGATATCTTTGATAGAATCCACACGGCCGGATAGAACACCCAGGAAGCCATCCAGATGAACCAGGCGATCCTCAGTGCAAAAAAATCGGCATGGTGCTGGGCGATTCCCTTTGGTACCACCTCCCCCATGACAAGGACGAGCGGAATCATAACAACGATCGACACCAGTTCGCCCCGCTCAAGGCCGAAGAGGGAAATAAAAAAGGCGGTGGCAAGGGAGGTGTTGACTATCTGACAGAGATTTGTTCCAGTAAGCGTTGTTGAAAGGAACCATTCAGGCCTGTCAAGAAGTTTCATGGCAATGCGTGCGGATCGCGATCCCTTCTCCGCCTTGAGTCTGATTTTGTGCCTGTCCGAGGCGACCAGAGCCAGTTCACCACCTGAAAACAGTCCCTCCATGGCGACAAAAAGAAGGACCGGAATGATTAATCCCAGGTCAATCATCCTGAGCTCCTTCTATTGCAGATGTGACGACCCTGAGCGCCGATATGCGGGTTTTACTTATTTTGTCCGCTGTAAACATATA
This sequence comes from Syntrophales bacterium, assembly GCA_963666365.2. GTDB lineage: Bacteria > Desulfobacterota > Syntrophia > Syntrophales > UBA2210 > JALNXD01. The sequence continues at coordinate 964,189 of CAXXNF010000001.1, read as the reverse complement.
CTCGCCGTAGGATACCGATTCTCCGGGAGCGGGAAGCTGCCCGAAAAGATGCAGGACAAAGCCGCCGATGGTGTCAAAATCATCTGTCGGAATGGAGGCCTTCAGGCGCTCATTGAAATCTTCGATTTCCAGCATGCCCGACACTGCATAGCTGTGATCATCTATTTGATGAATCATAGGTTCCTGAAGATCCCGTTCCCGGTAGATGTTTCCAAAAAGGCAGATGAGAATGTCCGTAAGCGTGACAAGTCCCGATACTCCACCATACTCGTCGACGACAATAGCCATCTGAATATTTCGAACCTTGAAGTCGGAAAGTACGCTATGGGCCTGCCGCTCCTCCGGCACGAAGTAAGGTTTTTTCAGGAGCGGTCTGATAGCCGCTTCCTTTCCTTCTTCTATGTCCATCAGAAGGTCTTTGGCACTGATAATGCCCAGAATATCCTCTTTGTCGGCGCCGTAAATGGGGATTCGCGAGAATCTGTGCGTAATGACCTCCTGCGCGATTTCACTCGGGCGCATGGAAAGGGAAAGAGAGAACATGTCGACCCGCGGTGTCATAATGTCGGCCACTTTCGTGTCGGCCAGATCGAAGACACTGTGAATCAGCTCTTTTTGGGTTTCTTCGAGGGCGCCCTCCCTGTGCCCTGCATCAACAAGGGTTTTGAAATCGTCTTCCATGACGGTTCGCTGCACCGGGGGATCTTTTCCTCTCGCGAGTCTCACGAAGAGGTCTGAGATTTTTTCCAAAAGCCATGCAGCGGGGTAGACCACTTTGGAAATTACAGTCATGGGGAGCACGGCAGTGACGGCAAATCTTCGGGGGTACGTAACGGCAAATGTTTTAGGAAGCGCCTCCCCCAGAACCATGAGCACAACAGTGGTTACGGCGATGGCCGCCCATTTTCCATTGGGGCCGAGCAAATAGAGAAAGAGTGACGTAGTAAGCGCGGCAATAGCAATATTGATCGATTCATTTGCCACGACTATAGTGGCCAGCAGTCGCCGGGGACGGGCAAGGAGTCTCTCAACAAAACCGACGAAGGGCATATGATCTTCTTTCATCTTGTGGATATGAAGCGGAGTCAGTGAAAAAAGCGATGATTCGGAGCCTGAAAGAAATCCCGAAAAGATGAGAAGGACCAGAAGAAGACCAATTTTTACTGTCACGGCATAGTCCACGTGCGTTGCCATACCTCGCGGTTGTTTGAGATGCAGACATTCATATGACAAAAACAAAGACTATCGTTATTTGCAGCGAATGTCAATGACGACGGCGTCGGTTTCAGGATGCGGCGCCGGCGGCTCATTTCGGGTATCCTGTGATTTCTCGAATCCTTCGATAGAAGGGCTTTAGGCGCCGGTACATTTTTTTGTACACATCGTCATAGAGTTGATTATAAAGCTGGTGATTCCTCATCTGCGGTTCGAATACTTCTCCCACATGGGTCATTGCGGCGATGGCCTCTTCGAAGGTTGCATAAAATCCCAGTCCTACCGCGGCATCGATGGCCGCGCCCAGCCCTGATGTTTCATAGATATGAGCTTTGGCTGTGGGAAGTCCGAAAATGTCGGCGGTTATCTGCATGGCATTCCTGCTTTTCGAACCCCCGCCGGAGACCCGCAGGCTTTCAATAGGAATGTGGGTCCGTTTTTCGATGCGCTCCTTGCCTTCTCTCAGGGCGTATCCCAGCCCTTCCAGTATGGATCGATAGAGATGTCCCCGTGTGTGTATGTCGCCGAATCCGATTACGGCGCCCTTCGCTTCCGGTCCGGGGAGCTTCAGCCCGGGCGACCAGTAGGGTTGCAGCATCAGGCCCATCGATCCGGGGGGGATGTCATCCACAAGTTTGTCGAACAGTGCCTCTGGGTCAAGATTATCACGGGCGGCCTCGATCTGTTCGGGATAGCCGAATTCCTTTTTGAACCAGCTGACCATCCAGAATCCCCTATAGATCTGGACCTCCATTGTATGATAGTCCGGTATCGCCGAAGGATAGGCCGGTAAAAAGGGGATGGCCTCGATATATTTTTTATGGGTCACATTGATGGTGGCCGTGGTGCCGTAGCTGAGGCAGCCTACCGAAGGCGCCAGGCTGCCGCATCCGATCACTTCGCAGGCCTTGTCGGCGGCGGCGGCGACGAGGGGAAGCCCCTCGGGGATGCCCGTGGCCTCGGCGGCGCCTTTCGTAATGGCGCCGAGTGGTTGACCCTGGGGAACCAGATCGGGTAGGATTGATGGACTGATAGGGAGGACCTGCCATTTCCAGTCCCAGGAGCGGGCCCACCGCAGATGCTTGTAATCGAAGGGAAGATAGGCGACCTGGCAGCCGATTGAATCGACGAACTCACCGGTAAGGCGGAAGGTGAGATAGCCGGAAAGCAGCAGATATTTGTGCGTGGCGCGCCAGATATCCGGTTTGTAAGTGCGCAGCCAGTTTGCCTCCGCCTCGGCCTGGAGATAGGCCATGGTTTCTCTCATGCCGATCAGCGTAAAGAGCGCCCCCCAGAGCCCTCCCACGGGGCGAAGGCCCTCCGTCTTGCGCTGGTCGAGCCAGTGTATAAAGGGATAGAGCGGGGCGCCCCGGCGGTCAACCGGAATGACGGTGCCCCGCTGCGTGGTGAGGGCCACGCCGGCGATGCGTTCTTTTTTTACTTTCTCTTTCTGCCACAGCTTCCTGCATGCTTCGCACAAGGATCGCCAGAACACCTCCGGGTCCTGCTCGGCCCAGCCGGGCTGGGGCGACACATAAGGGGGATCTAAGGCTGCCGCCTCCATAGCGATCAGCGATCCCTTTGGGTCGAAGAGAATGGCCTTGACACTCTGCGTGCCGTTATCGATGGCGAGGATCAGATCTTTATTACTCATGCCGTACTGTTCGATATTCCTTTCTTATTTAAAAATGCATTTATTTTCTCGCGCAGAGTCGCCGAGTTCGCTGAGGAAATCTTTGTATTATCTCTAAAATCTTCTGCGCCCCTGCGTCTTGCGCGAGACTTATTATCCCGGCAGCATTCTTTTCCAGAAAATCCTCAGTTTCTCCGTCAAAACCTTTATTCCGCCTGCCGGTGGGAGCGTCGGTTTTCCCGGCGGCCGGTATGCCTGCCAAAGGATGTGACGGTAGCGGTCTTCTTCATCTCTCCAGCGTTTTTTATCCCAGGGCAGTACGGATTTGCAAAGTGCTTTGATTTTTTCCAGCTGTTCCGTCGCCCCTTCGGGAAGCAGCAACCCCAGGCGCAGCCGCCTGAGAAGCAGGTCGTCGAGATGTCTGATTCCCTCATGGCGGGCGACAAAGGGGATTTCGGCCCATGTGGTGGCTGTACCCGGGATCATCTGAAGGTCTTCCGGCATCACGTCTTTAACGAGTGTACGCGCTCCTTCACCGTAGCGTCCCGTCAGCCTTCGCCACAACTGCGGCGTAAGACCGGGAACCTCCGTCGGCATCTCCGGAGGCGGCGAAAAGATGGGAGTCTTCCGGTCAAGGGTTATTCCATCCGGAAGAAAGGGTTTCGCCGCCTTGAGAGCGTCAAGGGCCAGCCGCCTGAAAGTGGTGAGTTTGCCGCCGGTTACAGTCACCAGCCCTTTGTCGACCCAGACGACATGGTCGCGGGACTCCTCCGAAGGGGCGAGTTTCCCTTCGCTGAGTACCGGTCTGACGCCGGCGAAGGTGGCGATCGCATCGCCGGGATCAACGGGAATGGAGGGAAAATATTCCCGCAATCCTTCCATGAGATAGTTGATTTCTTCGTCCGTTGCCGCAGGCTCGGCCATGAGATCCTGCCCGTGATCGAGATCGGTGGTGCCTACAAGGACGGCGCCTTCCCAGGGAATAATGAAGACCGGCCGGTTGTCGGCGGGATGGATGACGCTTACCGCCTGGGCGATCGGAAGCCGCCATGCGGGAAAGACGATATGGCTCCCCCGCAGGGGACGAAGATGACGTGTAGTGTCGGGTGATGGGTGAAGGGTCTCGGCCCAGGCGCCAGTGGCGTTTATCACTGCATTGGCGAAAAGATTTTCCGTCCGGTCGCTTTCCATTTCCTGGACTGCGACACCAACGGCCTCTCCCCTCGCATTGCACAGTATTTCTCTTACTGCGATATAATTCAAGGCACAGACGCCTTCGGCCACGGCCTCGTGTATCAGCCTGAGCACAAGCCTGGAGTCGTCTACCTGGGCATCAAAAAACCGGTATCCTCCCGTAAGATCCCGCGTTCGTATTCGTGGGAGCAGCATGGCGAATTCCTCACTTTCGAAAAAGCGATGCTGTGCTTCGACGGCCATGAAATCGTAAAGGGTCAATCCCGCCCCGAGGATTATCTTGCCGGGGCTCTGATGTTTATAGAGCGGCATCAAGAATCCCAGAGGTTCGACCAGGCCCGGCGCCTCCGCCAGGAGGCGTTCACGCTCTTCAACGGCGGCCTTTGTAAGGAGCAGGCGTCCTTCCTTCAGGTACCGGAGACCTCCGTGCACCAGCTTGGAGGAACGGCTCGACGTGCCCCAGGCGAAATCGGCCCGTTCTAAAAGAAGCACCGATAGCCCGGCCCGGGCCGCCTCTCGGAGTATGCCCGCACCGGTAATGCCGCCGCCGATGACGATCAGATCCCAGCGGCGCGGAATGTCATCGAGGCCGACGCCGCCTAGTACGGATGGTGGTGTTGAATTTTTTCCTGTGCGAGGGTTTTTCCCTTCCATTTTGAAGCCATTACTTCATTATTTAATGATCAGAATGAGTGCCTATTTTCAGACTGCTTTTCACTCGTTACCTTGCACCCTGCACCCTTTGCCCCACACCTGTTTTTTAAAATAATTTCGTCGGGTTCATGAGTCCGTCCGGATCGACGGACGCGCAGACCTCCCGGATCATGTCCATTCCCAGGCTTCCCTTTTCCGCCGCGATGTAGGGTTTATGGTCCACCCCCACTCCATGCTGATGACTGATGGTTCCCCCTTTTTCCATTATGATCGACGAGGCCGTTTTTTTGAGGGCCTTCCAGCGCGCCAATGTTTCTTCCGCCGTTTTCCCCAGTCTGAAGAGGACCGTGGTGTAGATATTCGAACCCGTAGGATAGACGCTTGAAATATGTGAAAAAGCGTGCACCCTTTCGTCGAAGGGAAGGAGGGCGCCGGCGAGACCCTTTTCGAGGGCCTCGATCGTTTCAGTCACCCTTCCCCAGGTAACGGCAGTTTCCATTGTATCAACGGCATATCCCCTTTCCCAGAGCGTGTTTCTCAGATAGGGAACGAGAAAGCGATTGCGTTTCCATGACTCGCCCATGGCCTTGCCGAAGGGGATCGCCTTTACTTTTTTCATAATCAAAGCGGTTTCACGGCGGGCCGCCTTTACGAGGCCGGCAGAGCCTATAAATCCTATCAGGCAGAGGCAGCCTTCTTCCTCCGATACGCCCCGAAGTGGAAGATAGCGTTTCAAAAAGGCGACGGTTTTTGCATGACCCGAGAGGGCCAGATTCGTACGAGTTTCAGAGACGGTGGAGAGCCGCACCATGGAGAGGGGAAGCCGGGCCGCCGTAAGTGTTTTAAGGGCCTCTACCGCCCGGTCCCAGGAGGGGAAGAACACCCCGAAAATGTCGTCCTGCGCAGGTAGCGGTGATATTTGTACGGTGGCTTCGGCAATGATTCCAAGCCTTCCCTCCGATCCCAGAACAATCTGCCGCAGGTCGGGTCCCGCGGCCGAGGCCGGGTAGGGGGGGAGTAGCAGCGGCCCGCGGGGGGTCAGGAGTTCAGCCCCTGCGAAGGCTTCGTCGATTCTGCCGTAGTGTGATGAAAGCTGCCCGCTTGCCCGCGTAGCCACCCAGCCGCCCAGGGTCGAATATTCAAAGGACTGGGGATAATGTCCCAGGGTGAATCCCTGTGCCCTGAGGTGTGCCTCCAGATCGGGTCCTCGAATGCCCGCCTCGAAGGTTGCCAGCAGGCTTTCCGCATCCAGGTGCACCATGCGATTGAGCCGGGCGAGCGAGACCGTAACCACGGGTCGTTTCGATTCCGGGACTTCGAGATGGCCCAGGACGCTGGTGCCCCCTCCGTAGGGGATGAGCGCGATTTTCTGTTTCGAGGCAAAGGCGAGCAAAGCCCGAAGGTCTTCTTTGCTTTCTGGAAAGGCCACCCCGTCGGGAACGTGCCTCAGTGTTCCATAGCGAAGAGCGATCCAGTCGGGAAGACTCTGCCCGCGAGCATGTATGAGCCGTTCTTGGGAGTCAGTGGTGATGAGGGGATGATGAGGCAGCCCTTTTTGGGGAATAGAGCCAAGCAATTCCCCAAGAAGCACATCCTTCGGGGGAGCGCCCGGTCCCACAATCGCTTCGAGGAGTTCGACGCCCTCGTCAGGCAGGTCCATAATGATCGCGTCGTCACCCCAGCCGTTCCATCGCTGCATGATTTCTTTCCTTGGAAGGCACATCGTGTGTCAACACGGAAATGCCGATTTCACCCTGCCTTATGTCCCGTTTCTTATTCTCTACAGGGTGCAGGAGCATCTTGTCAATATGGTATTTCTTCTGCTCAAACAAAATAACATGATGAAAGAAATCTTTAAGAGTCAAAGAGATAGTTGCAGGGGAGCGGGGGACATGGTAACGTCCTGATTTCAGGATGGTGGGTGAGGAGTGGTGTGTGAAGGAACATTTTAAGCTGGCAACGGAATTTAAGCCCCGGGGGGACCAGCCCCGGGCTATCGAGGATTTGGCGGCGGGAGTCGTTGAGGGTCGTCCCCATCAGGTGCTGCTCGGGGTGACCGGGTCGGGAAAGACCTTTACCATCGCCAACTGCATCGAACGGACGCAGCGGCCCGCACTGGTCATCGCCCACAATAAAACCCTGGCAGCCCAGCTCTACAGCGAGTTTGCCGCCCTTTTTCCCGAAAACGCCGTGGAATATTTCGTCAGTTACTACGATTATTATCAACCAGAAGCCTACCTTCCCACCACCGATACCTATATCGAAAAAGATGCGTCGATCAATGATGAAATCGACAAGCTCCGTCATTCGGCGACCCGTTCGCTTCTGGAGCGACGGGACGTCATTATCGTGGCCAGTGTTTCCTGCATCTACGGAATCGGCGCCCGCGAAAGCTACAACGAGATGCAGCTGCTGGTGGAAAAAGACAAGGAAATTGGTCGCGACGCCATGCTGCGGCGTCTGGTGGAAATTCAATACGAGCGGAACGATGTCGACTTTCACCGGGGGACCTTTCGCGTCCGCGGGGACGTGGTGGAGATCATCCCTCCTTATGCAGAGGACCGGGCGATCCGGGTTGAATTTTTCGGCGATACAGTAGACGCCATCGCCCTGGTCGATCCTCTTCGCGGAAAAATCCTGGAACGGCTCGATCGCGTACGGATCTATCCGGGCAGCCATTATGTCACGTCGGCCGCCGATATGACGCGGGCCGTCGCGGCGATCAGAGTGGAGCTTGAAGAACGGCTCGCCGATCTCAAGAGTCGTGGTAAACTGCTCGAGGCGCAGCGGCTTGAGCAGCGCACCTTTTTCGATATCGAGATGATGGAGGAGATGGGCTACTGCCAGGGAATCGAAAATTATTCACGCCATCTGACCGGCCGCAGGCCCGGCGAGCCCCCGCCTACGCTCATGGAATATCTGCCCGATGACGCACTGGTCGTCATTGACGAAAGCCATGTCACGGCGCCCCAGCTTCGCGGTATGTTTCGGGGTGACCGGTCGCGAAAAGAGACCCTGGTGGAGTATGGGTTCCGGCTTCCCTCGGCACTGGACAACCGGCCGCTCATGTTTGAAGAGTTCGAAAAGTTTCCCCAGCAGAGGATCTATGTCTCGGCCACGCCGGCGGAATACGAACTGACGCACTCGGAGGGGAGGGTGGTGGAGCAGATCATACGGCCCACCGGTCTCATGGATCCGGAGATTATCGTGAAGCCTGTCACCCACCAGGTCGAGGACCTTCTGGGAGAGATCGGCCGGTGTGTCGAACAGAAAGAGCGAATACTCGTGACCACGCTCACCAAGAGAATGGCGGAAAATCTGACGGAATATTATCACGGTCTGGGGCTTCGCGTGACCTACCTGCATTCCGACGTAAAAACACTGGAACGGGTTGCCATTATCAGAGATCTGCGAATCGGCCGGTACGATGTGCTTGTGGGGGTCAATCTGTTGCGGGAAGGGCTCGATATTCCCGAGGTGGCGCTGGTGGCTATCCTCGATGCTGACAAGGAAGGATTTCTCCGCTCCGAGCGTTCCCTCATGCAGACAAGCGGACGCGCCGCCAGGAACGTGAACGGCCGGGTGATTATGTATGCCGATATCGTGACGGAATCGATTCGGGCCTGCCTTTCGGAAACGAAACGGAGAAGAGAAATCCAGAAGGACTACAACGAACGGCACGGAATCACACCGGAAACCATCAAAAAATCCATTAACGATATCCTGGCCTCCATTTACGAGGCCGATTATGTGACTATTCCCGCCGCCGTGGGGGATGCAGGGCCGCTGTCGCCTGAAGAAGTGCGCGCCGAGGTTGAAGAAATGACGAAGCAGATGAAGGCGGCCGCCGAGAGGCTCGAATTCGAACTCGCCGGAGAATTGCGGGACAAGATCCGGGAACTGAAGCGCCTGGAGGCGGAACTGACCTACTGGTAGCCGAATTGCGGTGGCCGATGACCGACGTAAAGGAACTGCAGGAAAAGTTGACCCGGACGCCGGGAAGCCCCGGCGTCTACTTAATGAAGGATGCCAAAGGCGCCGTGATCTATGTGGGCAAGGCGAAACATCTGAAAAACCGTGTTCGATCCTACTTCGGTGTTTCCGACGGCCGCCCCATGATCCCTTTCATGGTTCCGAAAATAAAGGATTTCGAATGGGTCGTCACGGGGACGGAAAAAGAAGCCCTCATCCTCGAAAACACACTGATCAAGAAACTGAAGCCCCGTTACAACGTCATGCTGCGGGATGACAAGGCGTACTTTTCCATTCGCCTCGATACAAGAAAAGAATTTCCCCGCTTTGAGCTGGTGCGGAAAATCAAACGTGACGGCGCGAGGTATTTCGGGCCCTACTCGTCGAGCACCGCCGTAAAAAAAACGCTCCGCTTTCTTCATAAGCTCTTTCCCCTGCGTACCTGCCGGGACCTGGAATTCAAAAGCCGCCGTCGTCCCTGCATCGAATATGAGATAAAACGATGCCTTGCCCCCTGTGCCGGACTGATAGGAGAAGATGCCTATGAAGCACTTCTTTCAGAAGCGGTGCTCTTTCTGGAGGGACGGGAACGTGCAGTCCTTTCGATGCTGCAAAGGCAGATGGAAGCGGCGTCCGAAAGCCTCGATTTCGAAGAAGCGGCCACACTTCGCGACCGTATTGCCGCCATTGAGGCAACCATCGAGAAACAGCGGGTAGTGTCCGCCTCCGGCAAGGATCAGGATGTGTTCGGACTTTGGCGTGACAATGATCATATCCAGGTCTGTGCAATCCATGTCAGGAAAGGATCGATCACGGGTCGGCGCAGTTTTTCGCTTACCAGGGCGGCGGCGCCCATGGGAGAAGTACTCTCAGCCCTGCTGAAACAGTATTACGACAGGGGGGGCGTGATACCCCGGGAAATTCTTGTTCCCGAGCCTCTCGATGACAGGGCGGTGGTGGAAGAATGGCTTACGGACGCAAGGGGAAAAAGGGTGTCGGTGCTCGTGCCGAAACGGGGCGCCGGTCGGGATCTTCTTGCGATGGCGACGGAGAACGCCAAAGCGGTACTGCAGTCGGAGCGCAGCGCCGCCGAAGATTCAGAGAAAATTTTGGCGGAGTGCGCCGCCGTGCTTCATTTAAAAAAGCTTCCCCGCCGGATCGAGTGTTTTGATATATCGGGGCTGCAAGGCCGCCACGCCGTAGGGTCCATGGTGGTCTTTCGCGAAGGGAAAGCCGATACGTCCTCCTACCGCCGGTTTAAAATCCATGCAGGACCCGAGGCCGGCGACTACGGCATGATGTACGAGATGCTCTCGCGGCGCTACGCCGAAAAAGAAGATATGCCCGATCTGATAGTAGTGGACGGCGGCAGGGGACAGCTCGGTGTGGCTCTGGCCGTCCTTACCGAGCTGGGCATCGACGGCGTCGATGCGGTGGGACTGGCAAAAGAGGCGCGGGTCACGCCGGGGAAACAGCGGTCGGTCGTCCGCAAGGATGAAGACCGGGTGTATCTCCCCGGAAGAAAAAACCCTCTCTATCTTTCTTCAGCGCCTTCCATCCTCCGTCTCCTTCAACAAATCAGAGACGAGGCCCACCGCTTCGCCATCACCTATCATCGCCGCCTCAAGCGGCGCGATGACTTCCGGTCCGACCTCGACGGCATCGCCGGCATCGGCGAGGCGAAAAAAAGAGCGCTTCTCTCCCATTTTAAAAATATCGAGGATGTGAAGAAGGCATCGCTGGAAGACCTCGCCGCCGTTGACGGAATCGGTCCGGCCCTTGCGGCGAAGATTCGGGAGTATTTCAGTACGCGGCAAAAAAGTGGAAAAAGCGGACAGGTTTGAAAAGTAAAAAATAAAAAACTAAGTTGGTGTCATTTCGACCATAGGGAGAAACCTTAAAGATACCTCGCTTTGCTCGGGACATGGATTTCTCGCATTCGCTCGAAATGACAAGCTGAACGGACGTCTAAGCCAACTGATTCATTTTTTTCCCGCAGAGACACCAAGAGGCAGAAAAAAAACATTTTCTATTTCTCTGCGTCCCTGCGGGAGGAAAAAAATATAGATACAATCAGTCATTACCTTTTAACAACGATAACCGGTTTTTTGGCCTTTCGAATAACCTTTTCCGAGACGGACCCGAGAAACATCTCTTCGATGTTGCTTAAACCGTGGGAACCTATCACGATGGCCGAAACGTCCTCTTCCTTTTCCGCCTTGAGTATTCCAAGGAAGGGGATGTCTATTTCGACGCGTGTTTTCACTTTGAATCCCTTGGATTCCAGTTCTTTTTTCAGTGTCTCCATCTTGCTCTCGACCTGTTCAATCCGTTTTTCTTTCAACTCTTTGAACGTATTTGAGCTGGTTCGAATGGCTGTTTCGGTTTCGAGTTTGAGCAGGGCGTCAAGGGTGCGTCGGTCGATGATATGGACGACTACCACTTCCTCTGCTCCCGCGCCTTTCAACTGTCCAATCACTTCGATTGTTTTGGATGCAATTTCGGAGAAGTCGGTAGGGTAGAGAATTTTCTTAAACATATGTGGGTTCCTCCTCGTGAAAAATTTTACGTTATTCTTCACTATGACGCATAGATTATCAAGAACAAAATTGCCGCCGTCGTAAAAACCTCGACTAAGTCGACCTTCCTATGCCGCTTTGCGCAGCTTCAAATAGTCATGATAATTAATCATGTGTTTCAGAACGCGCACTGCCCGTTCCGGTGTGGGATATGCGACAATGCCCGACTGATCCGGGTCGGATCCGTCCATTTCAGCTCCCGTAATGCTCACCGAGATGATCGGTTTTCCCGTGTCTGCGACAAGCTGTCGCATGTGGCGCACGACCAGTTCAGACTCTTTTTCTATTTCTCCCTTGAGCAGTTCCATCAGGCGCTCGGCGTCTTTTATTTCTTTCGAGCCGTTGCCCTTCGGCGCTACATCAAAGGCTTCTGCGAGGGATCCCCCCAGGGCGATGATCGAATCGACGCCATCCCAATGTGCGAGAGTCTCCATGCAATCCAGATAGGGCTGCGCCCCCAGTGTCGCCGCCATATCCACTGGATTGCCGTGACTCCAGAACTGGGGTAGGATCTTGTTTAATCTGTCTATGATCCTATCGGGCAGTTTGGGCACTACCAATCCCTGTTCTTCGCAGGCATCGGCGGTGATGACGCCCCATCCGCCCCCTCGGGTGAGTATCCCTACCCGTTTCCCCTGTGGAATCGGGTAGACGGCGAGCAGGGAGGCACAGTCCATCAATTCCTGGCTGTCCTCAACCTCGATGATGCCCGCCTGATGAAAGGCCGCACGCAGAACCTTCGACGAACAGGCCATGGCGCCGCTGTGCGATGCGGCCGCTTTTCCTCCCGTGTCGGTTCGTCCCCCCTTGAATATGAGTATGGGTTTTTTATGCGAGACGGCATGCGCTACCGGATAGAGGGCGGAGTCGGGATCGAGTCCTTCCATATAGGCGATGATGACTCTGGTGGCCTCGTCGTCAGCAAAATATCTGAGATAATCTTCACATTTCAGATCTCCTTCATTGCCGCTGCTTACGAATTTTTCAAACCCCACCCCCTTGTTGTTGCCCCAGTACAGCATCTGAACTCCTACGTTTCCACTCTGGGAAAACATGGAAAGACCTCCATGACGCGGCATTACCGGCGGCAGAAGTGCATGAAGGTTGGATTTGGCACTGTATATCCCCATTGTATTGGGACCGACGAGCCGCATTCCATATTTCCGGGCCTTTGCCACCAACTCCCGCTCCATTCGCGCGCCCTCGGCGCCCGTTTCACTGAAATCGGAGGTGATGACCACTGCATGCTTCACCCCCTTGCGCCCGCATTCTTCGATGAGGTTCAGAACGGTGGGAGCCGGTGTGGTGATGACGGCCAGATCCACGGCGCCGGGAACTTCACTTAAAGAGCGACGGCACTCCATTCCCAGGACCGAGCCGCCTTTCGGGTTCACTGCATGTACCTGTCCCGAGAAGTCCGCTTTGAGAATATTAAAAAGCACATGGTACCCCCATTTCCCCGGAGTTGCCGATGCGCCTATCAATGCGACGCTGCGGGGGTTGAAGAGTCTGTCCAGTTCCTTGAATTTCATAGTGCACCTCCTGTAGCAAGCCTTTCCGTGTTTCCGATTGACGACATTCACCGAACGCGCCGTTGTACCCCTCTGACAAGCCTCTTTGCCGCTGTTCCTTCGTGAGTGTGTAATGACACTAGCCTGTCATCTGTGGATATGCCATCGGGGAAGCACTGGTTTTTCGCTTGTATTTTCAGGATCTTTGTTCAGCAAATTGCTTAAAATCCCTGCGATAAACGATGAGATTCAAAAATGAAAAAGAGGATTTTCATGACGCCGATCAGCGGCTGTACAAGAAGGTCGGTTATGGAAGGTTATTTTTATTGCGGCGGAGGACTCTTTGCGTTATGTCAAATTAATGTGGAAGAATGAAAGTGCGGGATGGAGACAGGCCTTAGGGAGAGGGCGCAAATTTACGCAGATCATCATGATAGGAGGTTGAAGATGAGTTTTGAAGAACGTGTTCGTCATGGCTATGTGGAAAACGAAGGGGTGAAGATCCATTATGCGAGTCTGGGGGAAGGACCGCTTATGGTGATGGTGCATGGATTTCCCGACTACTGGTATACATGGCGGCATCAGATGGAGGTGCTGTCGGCTGAGTATCACTGTGTGGCTCTCGATACGCGGGGGTATAATCTGAGCGATAAACCGGACGACGTTGACAGTTATGCCATGCATCTGCTCGTGGGGGATATCGCCGCTGTAATCGCCCATTTCGGCGAGAAAAAAGCGATTATCGTGGGACATGACTGGGGGGGCGCCATCAGCTGGGCTTTCGGGATGATGAGGCCCGACCTGGTGGACCGGCTGGTGATCATGAATGTGGCCCACCCGCTCTGTCTTGCCCGGGAGATCTCGAATAATCCCGTCCAGCGGCGTCACAGCCAGTATGCGAGAGATTTCCAGAGAGCAGATGCCCATCTGAATATTGCAAAAATATTTACCGACAACAATCTTCTGGTGGAATACGCCGTAGATCCGGGATCGCTTGCAGGCAAGAGTGACGCCGAAGTGCTTTCCCTGTGGGTGTCCGATCCCGAAGCCCGGAAGGCCTACATCGAGGCATTCAATCGGTCCGATGTAAAAGCGATGCTTAATTATTACAAGCGGAATTATCCCGCTAAGGATGAATTTCCGGAGAAGCTGGCCCAAAGGCTGCCCAAAATCACGGCACCGCTTCTTGTAATTTTCGGTCTGAAGGACACGGCGATTCTCCCCGCCGCCCTGAACGGCACATGGGAGTATGTGGAGAAGGACATGACGCTGGTCACCATTCCCGATTCGGGCCATTTTGTGCAGCAGGATGCGGCCGATCTGGTAACCCGCAGTCTGAGAATGTGGCTGGCGCGTTAAACCTTTGAGAAACAACCGCGGATGAACGCCAATAGACAGGAATACCCATTTTAAAATTAGCGTTCATTCGTGCGTATTCGCCGTTGTCTTAAATGGGGAATGCATCGCCAACGAACGTGAATTAGTTGAGGGTATCGGCCGGTCTGGCGATCTCTCCCCTCAGCACTACGGGATAGTAAATGTCCCGGTCCGTCAGCAGGCGTGAGTAATCCATGGCATTCGCCACGTAGGTGAGCACGAGGCGCGCCCCTGAAAGTTCGGGATGAGCCTTTCCGGCGTATATCATGAGTCCGGCATCCCTGGTTTCGGAGGGACGGTAGAAAGGACGGCGTTCAGACCAGGGCCCGGCAAGGGTCGGGGCGCTGCGGACGAAGAGCCTTGATTCGCCGAGAGCGCCTGTTTCCATCTCCAGGTACTGCCGGATTTTCCGGTCGTAATGAACGGTGAATTCCATGGCGCCGGTGCGGAAAATCGCCGTGGGCAGAGGATCCGCGGGATGCTGTTTCCGCCATGTGTCCTTTATGCGCCACTGGGGCGCCGAAAGGTCGCCCTGTCGTATAGCCGAGAGGGGCCATCTCAGGAGATACACCTTGTGGGTGCGACGATCGACTCCGAAGGTATAGAGGAACAATCCTTCCACGAGAGCGCTTCCCGATCCTATGATCATATCGGAATACACGGAAGGCGCCGCAAGCCAACGGAGCTGCCAGCACCCCGGTTGTTTATCCGGGTTTGTGATGAGTGCCGCTCTCCAGCCGGCAAGATCGAATCCGAGGGCGTTCTCGCTTTTTTCCACTTCCATGAGAAACAGCAGGAGCCGGTCCCCGATCCGGATTCCGCATCCGGGCCAGAACCAACGGGATCCCTGTTCTTTAAAGAAAGAGCCTGGTGGTTCCGACTGACTGTTCCAAAAGAATGAAAGTCGGGACTGTGCCGGATTTGTTCCTTCCTGAAGTGCCAGGCTGTTGCGAACGATCACCGCGTCACGGCGACTGCCCGACGTGTCGGGATTCACGAAGCTGTCCCCGAAAAACCATAGGATTCTCTCCCTGCCCAGGGCTACCGACGAGGCGCCGTCGCCGCCGAGCCAATGCGGGTCGCTGCGGAACAGCGCGGAGGCCTCGGGCCAGGGACGGGCCGTGAGGGCCCATGATGACGAATCGGTCGCCCATGAGGGGGGTATCTTTCCGGGAATGGTGCATGCCGCTGCGACACAAAAGGCAATAAAAAGTCGCCGGAAGCCGGAACTGAATCGAAAAAAAGACGTCAGGAACATGATATGGGTCCTGCCTGCAGCTATAAGCGCCTGATCAGAGTCGGCGCCTGTCCTGCAGGATGGGAGGGCGGCCTACAGCGATCTGAAGTAGGCGATTGTCCGTTTCAATCCCTCATCCAGGTCAATGGAAGGCTGCCAGCCCAGGATTTGTGCGGCAAGCTCGATGTCCGGCCTGCGGCGTGCCGGGTCGTCGGGGGATGCCGCCTCAAAGATGATGCGAGAGGTGCTTTCCGTCAGATCTATGATACGCTCTGCCAGCTCCCGCATGGTAAATTCACCGGGATTGCCCAGATTGACGGGGCCTACGAAATCGTCCGGTCCATTCATCATTGCAATCAACCCGTGTATTAAATCGTCGACATAACAGAACGAGCGGGTTTGGCTTCCATCGCCGTAAATTGTCAGATCTTTTCCCTGCAGGGCCTGCATTATGAAATTGCTGACTACGCGGCCGTCATGGGGGTGCATTCGCGGGCCGTAGGTATTGAAAATGCGCACCACCTTGATCGCAACCCCGTTCTGACGGTGATAATCGAAACAGAGTGTTTCGGCGCACCGCTTTCCCTCGTCGTAACAGGACCTGAGGCCGATGGGATTGACATTTCCCCAGTAGTCTTCCCGCTGTGGATGTATCAGGGGATCGCCGTAGACCTCGCTGGTGGAGGCCTGCAACATTTTGCACTTGACCCGCTTGGCCAGGCCGAGCATGTTGATGGCGCCCATGACGTTTGTTTTTACCGTCTTGATCGGATTGACCTTGTAGTGGATGGGCGAGGCAGGGCAGGCCAGGTTATAGATTTCATCTACCTCGAGCATTATGGGCTGGGTGATGTCGTGGCGGATCAGCTCGATATTCGGAAGAGGGATGAGGTGGACAATATTGTCCTTTGCCCCTGTAAAAAAATTGTCGAGACAGAGGACGTCGTGTCCTTCGGCGGCAAGTCGCTCGCACAGATGGGATCCCAGAAAACCCGCGCCCCCCGTCACCAGGATTCTTTTTTGCCGGTGATACACCCTTCCTCCTTTAAAAGCGGCTCATGGCGGGCTTTCCGAGAGGGAACACATGAAAGCCCAGCTCGAAGAGCTCCCGGTGGTTAAGAATGTTCCGGCCGTCGAAAATGAAGGCCGGTTTTCTCATCGATTCATATATCCTTTTGAAGTCCAGTGTCCTGAAAAGATCCCACTCCGTTACCACGGCGATAGTATCGCAGCCGCGGGCCGCTTCGTAGGGATCGTCGAAGAAGGAGACCAGGCCGTCTGCATCCTTGAGGTCGTTTCGTGCATTGGCAAGCGCCTGAGGGTCGGTAATGTGCACAGCCGCCTTTTCTTCAACGAGTCTCTTTGCAATTGCAATGGCCGGGCTTTCCCTGGTGTCCCCCGTATTGGCCTTGAAAGCGAATCCGAGCAGGCAGATCCTTTTTCCCGCCAGTGTGTTGAACATGGTGTGCAGCATCCTGGTCACAAAACGTTCCATCTGATATTCATTGATTCTGACCACTCCTTCCCAGTAATCCGCCACGTCGTCCAGGCCGTAGGACCTGCAGAGGTACACGAGATTGAGGATATCCTTTTTGAAACATGATCCGCCAAAACCGATGCTGGCGTTCAGGAACTTGTTTCCGATTCTGCTGTCCATGCCGATGGCCCGGGCAACCTCTGTTACATCGGCCTCTGTCTTCTCGCAGAGAGCGGAGATCGTATTGATGGATGAAATGCGCTGGGCCAGAAAGGCGTTTGCCACAAGCTTCGAGAGTTCGCTGCTCCAGAGATTGGAGGTGAGGATCTTTTCCTTCGGTACCCAGTGTGCATAGATTCTCACCAGTTCGTCACGTGCGCGGATGCCCGATTCCGTTTCCCGTGAACCGATAAGGACACGATCAGGATGAGCCAGATCGTTCACGGCTGATCCTTCCGCAAGAAACTCGGGATTTGAAAGCACTTCGAAATGAACGCCGCTGTTGATCGTCGAAAGGATTCTTTCCATGGCAAAGGCGGTGCGCACCGGCAGTGTGCTTTTCTCTACCACTATTTTGTCGGACTGGGCCACTTCGCCGATCCGGCGCGCCGTCTTTTCCCAGAACTGCAAATCGGCGGCCATGCCCTCGCCCTTGCCGAAGGATTTCGTCGGTGTGTTCACTGAGACGAAAATGATCTCCGATTCCTCTATTGCCGCATCGATGTCGCTGCTGAAAAACAGGTTTTCCCCTCGGGTTGTTTTAACCAGTTCATCAAGGCCGGGCTCATAAATCGGCAGGCTGTCGCTTTGCCACTGTGCGATCCTCTCCTCATTAATATCCACCACCGTTACTTTATAGCGGGGGCACTTATTCGCAATCATCGCCATGGTAGGCCCGCCCACGTAGCCGGCGCCTATACATAGTATCCGCTTTTCAAAAGACATGTTCCGTTCTGCTCCATTCGCCTCTGATTGTGGTGAGCATGGGCACTGCAAGTTCATGGCATCCGAATGATTTTGCCCTGAAGCCCCCTTCATGACGCCATTCAAGTCCTTTACTTCTTATAGAAGATCACCGAGTCCTGTCAATCAATTTATGGCATGGTGCATGGTATTCGGATTCATCCCCGCTCATATCTTTCCCTTGACAGTCATCCATATTTTTGCAATACAAAAAGCTGTATACGGGGGGATCTGGGAAACTATACATCTGAACGCTAACAATGTGTCATCGGCAGGCCGCAGGTTTTTCTTGCATATGTCTATATCGCAAAGCCCTTCTTTCTCCGCCGGATCGTTTCCTTTTCGTTCAGGGACCGGCATTTCGGCGGGGGAAACGGGGCGGGCAATCATCCGCAATCAATCGTTCGCCGGCTCGCGAACTTGAATATCTTTCCGATAAGGGGAGAGAGGAGAATATACACTACATGAAGGAGGGACCATGATGAAAAGAACAGTGTGTGTAGGCGGCATCGTCCTCTTGGCGGCGATTGTCCTGGTGGCCATGGCAGGCGTGGGGGACACTGCACTTGCCGCGGAAAAAGTTTACCGGTGGAAATGTCAGGTTCATTGGCCGACGGCAAGCGTGTCCTACAAGGACAGCGCTGAAGTGGTCGTCAACCGCCTCAAGGAACGCACGGGGGGGAGGCTGGATATTCAGCTCTATGCGGCGGGGGCCCTTGTTCCATCCAAGGAAATTTTCAATGCCGTCAAAAGGGGCATGATCGAGATTGCCGTGTCGCCTCCTCAGTACTACCAGGCCCAGGTGCCGCTGGGAGCTGTGGGATCGGGACTGCCCTTCAACTTCAAGGAAGTATGGGAATGCGCATATTTTTACAAGTGGCTTGGTTTCGAGGACATGCTGCGGGATGCCTGTGCCAAGCACGGCCTTTATTACTCAACGGACAAGGTGTATGTGACGGAGCTTGCCTGCAAAAAACCCCTTCACAAAATGGACGACTTCAAGGGGCTTAAGCTGAGATCTTCCGGTGTTCTCCAGCTGTATCTCACCGCAATAGGGGCGGCTGCCTCCTATATCCCCGGAAGTGAAATCTATCCGTCTCTCGCATCGGGCGTGATTGACGGCGCCCACTGGGGCGCCGTGCAGGGCAACTCAAGTATGGGATTTTATGAAATCTGCAAGTATCACCTCAAGCCCTGTCTGAACATTGCCGGTACCGACGCCTGGCTGGTGAACCTGGAAGCCATGAAAAAGCTTCCCGAAGATATTCAGAAGATCCTTGTGGCCACCCTGGAAGAACACTTCTGGATGAGGACCAACCAGTACATCTATCTCGAGGAAAAAACTCTCCCCCAGGTGATTGAAAAACATGGGGTCACCGTGTCGGAACTGCTTCCTGAAGAATACGTCAAACTGCAGAAGGCGGCCATGCCTATCTGGGACGACGTGGCCAAAAAGAGCCCGGACTGCGCAAAGGCAGTTGAAATGCTGGTGGAATTCAACCGCTCTCTTGGAAGACTGAAATAACGCGTCTTCTCACATCATCCGGCCCGGCGACCGGGCCGGATGATGTCATGACTCCGGAGGCACCCTTATGAAGACCATTGTCACGATTCTCCATTTCGTCGACGAATTGAACGATTGGATAGGAAAGATACTTTCCTTCGGCGCCCTGGCCATGTTTCTCCTCGTTATGAAAGAAGTGATCGGCCGATACTTTTTCAACCATCCCACCGTCTGGGGGAACGAACTCACGCAGTTGATCTTCGGCGTCTATATCGTCCTTTCCGGAGGCTATGTGATGCGGTGGGAGGGACATGTGAATGTCGACATCATCTATGCACGGTTTTTCAGACGGACGAAAGCCATAGTGGACATCGTCACGTCGGTTCTCTTCTTTCTCTTCTGCGGTATGATGATTGTCTACGGAGGATCGCTTGCCTGGGAGTCGCTTGCCGGCCTTGAGCATTCGCACTCGGCCTGGGATCCCCCGATCTACCCGGTGAAACTCATGATACCCCTGGGGGCGATGCTGCTCTTGATTCAGGGGATGGCAAAGCTGATACGGGATATTACTGCTGCAGTCACGGGAAAAGAAATTGATGTGATCGCAGGCGAGACAACGGAAGGAAACGTCATATGAGCATTGAAGTTCTCACGCTGCTTTTCTTTGCGTCCCTTGTGCTTTTTCTTGTCCTCGGCCTTCCTCTTTCCTTTGTGCTGGGGGGGATATCGGTAGTATTCATCTATTTTACCTGGGGACCTCAGGCCTTCTATATGGTGGCTGCCCAGACCTGGGGCGCCATGAACAAATTTACTCTTGTTGCGGTTCCCCTTTTTATTTTTATGGCCATGATACTGGAAAAGTCGGGCGCCGCCAATGACCTCTACGAAATGATGTATCTCTGGTTCGGCCCTGTGAGGGGAGGATTGGCCATCGGCACCTGTGTCATCTGCGCCATATTTGCGGCCATGTGCGGGATCAGCGGCGCGGCCGTGGCCAGCATGGGGGCCATTGCACTGCCGTCGATGCTTCAGAGAAACTATGACAAGGAATTGGCCATAGGGTGTATCCTCACCGGCGGCGGTTGGGGGATCCTTATTCCACCAAGCGTCATTATGATTCTCTATTCACTCATTTCAGGGGAGTCGGTGGGGAAGATGTTCGCCGGCGGCGTGTTCCCGGGAATACTGCTCCTGATTCTCGTGTCCGCCTATATCGGGATCCGCTGTTATATCCAGCCCCACCAGGGGCCGGCCCTTCCGAAAGAGGAACGGGCAAGCTGGAAGAAGAAACTGCGGGCCCTTCGAGCGGTGATTCTCCCCATCCTGATCGTCTTTATCGTGCTCGGTTCCATCGTGGGGGGAGTGACGACACCGACGGAAGCAGCCGCCGTTGGTGTTCTCGGGGCAATTATTTCTGCGCTTGTCTACCGACGACTCACCTGGGCAATCGTCTACGAAGCCGGCATTCGTACATTGAGGCTCACGGGGATGATCATGTGGATTCTTTTCGGCGCCTACTGTTTCAGCGCCGCCTATCAGGGCATGGGGGCGGCGAGCCTCATCAGGAACATGGTCGAGTATATCCCCGGAGGAGGATGGGGCATCATTATATTCATTCAGGTGGTGATCTTCCTCCTGGCCATGGTGCTGGATCCGATGGGCATTATGATGATATGCGTGCCCGTCTTCCTGCCCATCATTACCGCCTATGGATTCGATCCCCTCTGGTTCGGGATTCTTTTTACCATTAACATGGAAATCGGGTACATGACGCCGCCCTTCGGATTCAATCTCTTTTATATGAAAGGACTCGTCCCGCCGGGTATTTCCATGGGAGACATCTACCGGTCGTCCATTCCCTACACCCTTGTCTCATTGGTGGGATTGGCAGTCGTCATGATATTCCCGGAAATTGCCACATGGCTTCCACGAGTTTTCTTTGGGGGATAATTGCTAAGATGGTGCGCTGTTTAACGAAAAGTTTGACCGCTGTGAAGAAAGGCACTATGAAGGCACGCAAGGAAGGTGTATGGGAGTGACGGGAAAATGAATCGGTAAGAAAGGACGCGGGGCATGAATATAGGGCGCTTGGCCGAGGACAACATTAAAAGATTCGGCGAATATGAATTCGTGTATTTTGAGGGGAAGTGGCATACCAATGTGGAAATGAACCGCGCTGCCGACAGGTTGGGCAATGCCCTGAAAGGATTGGGCGTCAAAAAGGGAGACCGTGTGGGGGTGCAGCTTCTCAACTGCCCGCAGCTCATACAGGCATTTTTTGCCACCTTCAAAATAGGGGCGATATTGGTTCCCGTGAATCCATCGCTTCGCCTTCACGAGCTTTCCTATCTTTACAAGGACGCAGGGTTGGTTGCTTTGATTACCGTCAATGACTATATGAAAGTCATCAGAGAGGCGCGCCGGGAAGCGCCGGGGCTTCGGCATATTATAGTAACAGGAGAGGCGATACCTGAGGATGCCCTTTCCTACGAAGAGCTAGTCGGCAATGCATCGGATAGATTGACAATCGTCGATACGGACAATGACGATACGGCGGTGATGATCTACACCGCCGGCACTACGGGAAACCCCAAAGGAGTAATGCTGACGCACTATAACTGGTACACCCATGTTACAGGATATTACGAACTGGTGTTGCAGGATGCCTGGGGTGTGACGGTTGAAGGCGCCGTGAAGGAACGGGATGCCCGGCGCGATACCCTGAAAGATCAGGAGATTGAAATATATGGAGTGAACCGGAATCGCGTTTCTCTCATTACCCTGCCGCTGTTTCACGGTTATGGCGTATTCGCGTTGAATCTCGAGTTTCTCACCGGTGGAAAACTTGTCGTCATAGGCAGGTGGAATCCCGAAGAAGCAATGAAATGCATTGAGCGATACGGAGTTACGGATTTTCGCGGCGTGCCCACCATGTATATCCAGTTGTTGAACCACCCCGCGGCGTCCCGGTACGATTTGAGCTCGCTTCAGACCTGTATATGCGGTTCCGCGCCGATGCCGCTGGAAACGGCCCGTCAATGGAAGGAAAAATACGGGGTCGATATCTGGGAGGGGTACGGTCTGAGCGAAGCGACCACGGTCAACTGCGGCAACATAGCGGGACGGAGGCCGCCCAAGTACGGCTCCATCGGTAAATGCTACCAGAAGTGCAATACAATCAGGATATTCGATGAGAATGAACGGGCGCTGCCTCCCGGTGAAACAGGTGAAATCGTGATCAAGGGTCCCTGCGTCATGAAGGGCTACTGGAACAAGCCTGAGGAAACGGCGGAAGCGGTGCGCAACGGCTGGTTGCACACCGGCGACGTGGGTTACATGGACGAAGACGAGTATCTCTACATTACGGACAGAAAAAAAGACCTTATCATTCGGGGGGGCGAGAACATATACCCCAAGGAAATAGAAAATATTCTTTATATGCATCCGGAAGTGCTGGAAGCCGGTGTGGTTGGAGTGCCTGATCCGATTTATGGAGAGGAAGTGAAAGCCTTTGTCGCGCTGAAGCATCCCGGTGCGGTCACCGCGGAGGAGCTTATCGATTTCTGCAGGGAAAAGCTGCCCACCATTAAACGGCCCAAATCGATACAGTTCATGGATGAACTGCCCAAGAGCGCCCTGGGAAAAATATTGCGGAGAGAATTGAGAACTATAAGGTAGGGCGCGCCGAAGCCGGTGTTTTCTGCCGGTATGGCTCTTGACATGTGAGAGGGGAGTGGTGCACGCTCTTGAAAAAACAATACGGGTGGTGGGTATGTCTGAGCTTGTGAGGTTCGGTGTTTCTTTGGATAAGGTGCTGCTCGAACGATTCGATGAGCTGATTCATGAAAGGAAATATACCAACAGATCGGAAGCCCTCCGGGATCTTATCAGACAGGAGCTGGTGAAAAAGGAGTGGGAGGACGACCGGGAAGTTGCCGGCGCGATTTCCTTTGTGTACGATCACCATGGGGGAGAACTCGTACACAGAATCATCGATATTCAGCACGATTTTCAAAATATCATTATTTCGACACAGCACATTCACCTGGATCATGACAACTGTCTCGAAATTGTCGCTGTCCGCGGCAGGGCAAAGGATGTGGAGAAAGTGGCCGATATGTTGAAGTCGGTGCGGGGGGTCCGATACGGGAGTCTCAGCATGTCGAGCATAGGCCGCAGGCACACCTAGGTGGGGGCTCGCCCATCCTTTATGCACGTCCCATTGCAGCCTCTGATGACGCGGGAAGATAAACCGTGACTGTTGTTCCCGATCCCTCAATGGAATCGACCGTAATGTAACCGTCGTGTCGTGCGATAATTGAATAGGCAATGGTAAGCCCCAGTCCCATACCCTTCTGTGCCCCCAGTTTTTTTGTCGTAAAGTATGGGTCGAAAATTTTGGAGAGATCCTGTGCCGCTATTCCCCTGCCCTTGTCTTCTATCAATATTTTTATGTAATGCGCCGTGGGGGACGGGTGGGAAGTCCCGTTCTGTCCACTCATAACGATGTTTTCCGCCTTCACGAACACTGTTCCGCCTTCAGGCATGGCTTCTCCGGCGTTTATGATAATGTTGCCGATTGCCTGGCGCATCTGTGCGGCATCAACCGCTGCAGTCCATAGATCGCGAGATAGAGAGTGTCGGGCTGCCACATTGGCGGCGGATAAGGCTGCCTCTATAGAGTCAAGAATGATGGGGGCGAGGGGTGTAATGTCTTTTTTGGGATTGCCCCCCTGTGAGAAGGTGAGAAATCGTTGGGCCAGCTCTTTTGCCTGATCGCAGGCATATTTTGCTTTCCGGAGGTTGTGGAAGATGTCGGCCTCGGACTGATGCGCCGAGAGCGAGAGATCGATATTTCCCAGGATGACGGTCAGCAGATTATTGAAATCGTGAGCAATGCCACCGGCAAGAATGCCAAGGGACTCCAATTTTTCCGCCCTGCGCAGTGCCTCTTCAAGCTTTATGCGGTCGGTGATGTTGATGCCGATGCCGTGGGAGTCGACCAGGCGGCCTTCCCTGTCGTAGTGAAGGGTAATGGTCCAGGCCAGATGCCACACCGCGCCCGTTTTTTTGTTGATATAGCGGTTTTCAAGGGTGCCGGAGGATCTTTTATCGCCTATCCATTGTCTATATGTGGCAATGGTATGCTTCAAGTCATCGGGATGCACAAAGTCGAGACTTGACATTCCGATGCTCGATTCGGGATCGACGCCCATAAGGGTTCCTATGGCTCTGTTCATGTACGTGATCCTTCCTTCGCTGTCAAAGCGTCCGATGAGCACGTCGGTGTTTTCGACAATATCGCGATAGCGCGCCTCACTTATGCGCAGGGCCTCTTCCGAAAGCACCCGGTCGGTGATATCGCGATGCGTGCCGATCACGCGAAGGGGGCGCCCCTCTCCGGTTCTTTCAATTATTTTTGCCCGTACCCAGAACCAGAGAGATTCTCCCTCTTTCGTCTGTATTTCATATTCAAATTCATGATACGTTGTTCTTCCCTTCCGGTGTTCCCGAAATTGCCGCTCCACGCGACTCCGGCTCTCTTCGGTAATGTGCGCGAGCCACCAGTTGACATTTACTGCAGGGCCCAGATCATCGTATCCGAGCCGGTGCGGCCAGTTGTCGTGGAAGATGAGCTGCTGTTCCGGTACGTTCCATTCCCAGAGCCCCTCGTCCGTTTCCTCGAGGGCCAGTTTCGTCCACTCCTCCCGTTCCTGCCGCGCCCGCTCCGCTTCTTCCCGTTCCGTCATATCCACTGCCGTGAGCAGCATGCCGTCCAATGTTTCCTCGGTGATGGAGGGGATGAACCAGCCCGAGATGTAACGGAGACGTCTATTGGAAAGAACGACGGGTGCAGCGATGTACTGAATCGGCTGCAGCGTATTCTTTGCCCGGTCATAGGCGCTGTGCAGCACCGCATCCCTGTCGATAAATAATTCCATAAGCGACCGCTTCGCAAGAATATCTTCTTTCGGGATATCCGAGATCGCCGTCATTCCCCTGTTGACATAATAGATGCGGCCTTCCCGGTCGGCCGCACAGACCCCGCTTACAATCCGCTCGAGGACGACTTCGAAAAAGTTCCTCTGACGCAAAAACTCCTTTGCCGTTTGTTTCTTAGGTTCAGTCATAAAGTCCCCCGTCAGCGTCCCCGTCTTGGCGGATCCTTTCTCTCGCAAGCATTTAATATAATAAGTTTATAACAATGTACACCATTGAGATCCAGCGATTATTTCGAAATTATGATGTATTACCACCAAGCATGAAAAAATGCCGACCGATCTGCACCGTTTAAAATCCTACACATTATGGTCGTTTTGATATAGTATTCCCCGATAACGGCACTGTGCAGCGGCGCCTTCGCTGCTGCGAAGGGAAAGAACAGATGAGGGGGGAGAATTCATGTCCCGCAAGGAAACCCTGAAAATTGCAACGTACAATGTGAATTCGGTGCGATCGCGGCTGCATATACTCATTCCCTGGCTGGAAGCACATCGACCCGATCTTCTATGCATGCAGGAGACAAAGGTGGCCGACAGCGCATTCCCTGTAGATGTTTTTGAGAATGCCGGATATCATGTTGAATATAAAGGTGAAAAACGCTACAACGGCGTTGCGATCGCGTCCCGGAGACCGCCGGAAGAGGTGTCCTTTGGGTTTGATGACGAAGGTCCCCCCGACGCCGATCGATTGATCAGGGGTGTCTATGGGGGAATAACCGTGCTGAATCTCTACGTTCCTCAGGGTCGAAGCCGCGACCATGAGCAATTTCAGTACAAGATTCAGTGGTTCGACAGGCTCCGAAAGTATCTCGCAGATCACGCCCAGCCGCAAGATTTACTGGTCTGTTGCGGTGACTTAAATGTGGCCCGTGAAGATATCGATGTCCACGATCCGAAGCGTCTCCGCGGTCACGTCGATTTTACCCCCGAAGTGTGGGATGCCTTTGATCGGCTCATGGCGTGGGGACTTGTAGACCTGTTCAGGAAACATCATAGGGATGAACCGGGGCAGTATACTTTTTTCGATTATCGTGTGCCCCGGGCGCTCGAGCGCGGACTGGGATGGCGAGTGGACCATATCCTGGCTACTCGTTCATTGAGCGACGCATCAAAGAACTGTACCATTGATCTCGATCCAAGAACAAGTGAAAGGCCGTCAGACCACACCATCCTCGTGGCTGAATTCACTCTCTAGAGGATACGGCTCTTGGTGGTATGATGGGCGCCGCTATAGTGATCCGGGCAACATCCCGTATCGTTTCTTTTTGTATGATGAGAGAGGTGTCGGTGGCGAATTCGGTGAACCGTTACGATATGAATGCGCGGGTTAAGAAGGTGCTCGTGCGGCACGCCGTGGATCTCTCACTTCTTCAGTGGTCCTGTTCACGTACCACCGCCAATTTCTACGGAATTTTGATCAAAGAAGGGGATGAATTTACTTTTGCCGCTATTGACGCCCTTCTGAAGGATCTAAACCGTTTGTCTCCCGGATTACGGCTCAATTTCAGCCTTGAGAACTGGGAAATACATGCCGAAGGCCGCTCATGGCATATAGGAAAAAAGAAACGGCCGATCGATGTGTTCGATGGAGTGGATCGGTATCACACCGTGATCATTCGCAGGAGTGACCTGTTCGCACAGGGTAAAGAGAGTCCTCGATCCGAAGAGGAAACTGAGGAGGAGACCTCCGGGACCGTAGAAGAAAAAGAAGAAAACAACGACAGCTGAGTCGTTGCAATCCCTCCTTTCCCGTTGAAGAGAGACAGGCCTTTTATTTTTCTTCAGATTTTTCCTCCTGCGGAGGTGGCGCTTCCCCTTTCACAATTATCGTAACCGTCACGAGGGGCGCCTTTTTTTCCATGAATTCCATCGTAGGCGGGAGTAGAAGCCCGGGGGCAACCTTGGTGGATTCTTTTATTGATTCAAGATTAATGGGCTCCGTTTTGATTTGAAGGTTCCCTGCACTTTTTTTCTGGGTCATCACTTTGACGAATGCAGGGACTGCCTCGATTTTTTCGAGCGTCAAACCCTCGGGAAGCGTGCCTGTCGTCTCCACCTTGACGGGGACGTCATAGGGCGCCATCTGGTAGGCCGTAAGCGCGAGTATTTCCGGCTGAATGCCTACGACGGTGAGGTTCGATGGATGGACCACCATATTCCGATTCAGCAACAGTTCCTGTGTTCCTTCCTGTATGCCGGACATATCGACAGTCAGTTTGGGGTTGTCTTTATGGAGGAGGTCAAAGGCCTGTTTCGAGCCCTTCAGTGATATGGTTGTCTCCTTTGGATACTGGTTTTCTATGATCCAGTTGGCGGGAAGATTCCGGTATTCAACGGGGACGACGAAATCGCGCCGGATAGTTTCAGTTTGATATCCAAAGGCCATCCACAGGGCGCAGGCGAGCATGAGGGCGATCCCCTTTTCCCAGAGGTTTTGTCTAAGCCATCGGGGCCTCAGTTTTTTTGCCTGAGGCGGCCGTTTCATTCCCTGAAATTCTTCAAGTTCTTTCGTCAGATCTTCGGGGGCTTTAAGCCTGTGAATGCTTCCGTGCTGTGCTATCGAGATGCTGCCGCGTTCTTCCGACACTACAATGCACAGCGCGTCCGAACGCTCCGCCAGTCCCAGGGCCGCGGTGTGGCGCAACCCCATATTTGTGACTTTGGGAGTATTTGTTGAGAGGGGTAAGTGACATCCGAACTTGCTGATTCTTGCCCCCTCAAGGATGAGTGCTCCGTCGTGTCCTGATGAGTGGGGGTCGAAGATGCTTTCGATAAGTGCGGCACTTATCTTCCCATCCATTTCTATCCCCCCCTCGAGATGACGGTCGAGGTAGTCTTTTCCCCGTATGATGATAAGGGCGCCGTACCGCTTCCGGGCGAGACTGATCACTGCCGCTGAGAGAAGGGCGATGTCGGTTGATATCTCATGGTTTTGATTCCTGAAGGGCCGCCATATGGCGAGACGCTCGAAGAAGCGGCGGAGATCTTCCTGAAATATGATCAACATGGCGAGGAAAAGGATGGCGAAAAATCCCTGGAGCACGTACTCCGTGAGGTACATATGAAAGAATCGGGCCGTCATATAGATAAGACTGAGGATTATGATGCCGATGAACACGAACCGGGAGGCCGTTTTTTTTAACCATATCAACACAAAATAGGAAAGGACGCTGATAATGGCGACATCAAAGAGGTCCGAGACCCTGATATTGTGAAACAGGTGGAGAAGATACTCTTTCATAGTGCCCCGATCCGAAATTTAATCTGTATTATGCACAAAATGAGTGAGCATGACAAACGAAAAAGCGCCAATCTTCGGTTGATTATGGGATAGGTTCTCTTTCTGCACAGGCGCGCAGGGACATGAAGCAGCTTCTTTCGATGCCCATGTGCGGTCGTAAGGAACCGATAAGAAAACGGAGACGCCCATTGACGGGAGGAGACATGAGGTCCTTCCTTTCTGTTTGAGCTGGCCTGTCTTTTTTGTTATGCTGATCGTCTACACTCATTGACGGAAGGGGATGTGCGCCATGGGTACCAGTGAGGAAAAGAATGAGCACCCTGTTCACCGTCTGCTTTCACAGGCGGAGGGGAGGCGGAATATTCTTGTCATGTGTCACAATAATCCCGACCCCGACACGATCGCCGCTGCAGCAGCCCTGAAGAGCATCTTTTCACATCAGCTGAAATGTAAGGTAGTAATCGGATATGGAGGCATTGTGGGGCGGGCCGAAAACCGTCAGATGATTCGGAGGCTTCACATCGAATTAACCAACATAAGGGAGATTGATTTCAAGGGTTTCACATTCATATGTCTGGTAGACAGTCAACCGCGAACCGGCAATAACGATGTGCCCCGCCACATACTTCCCGATGTTGTGATCGATCACCATCCTCTGAGAAAAGAGACAAAGCGGTGCCTCTTCTATGATGTGCGCCCCGATTATGGAAGTTCATCCACTATTCTTACGGAATATATGAGAGAACTGGAGCTGGCGCCTGACCGCAGACTTGCCACTGCGCTTGTCTATGGGATAAAAACGGATACGGGGTGGTTGAGCCGTTCCGCAACGAAACAGGATCTTGACGCGTTTAACTATCTTTTTCCGCGTATTTCTTCCCGCACCCTTGCCGCGATCGAAAGCCCCCGCATGCCCAAATCCTATTATATAAAATTCATCGACGCCATTCACAATGCAGTGCAGTATCAGGATGTCATTATTTCAGATATCGGAAAGGTCAATAATCCCGACGTAGCCGCCGAGATGGCCGATTTTCTGCTCAAGATGGAAAATATCCGGTGGGTCCTCACGATGGGAGAGTATAAAGAGGAGTTGATAATTTCGGTGAGAACATCCCGTCGCGGATGGTGGGCCGGAAAAATCGCGCTCAGAATCCTGAGGGGGATTGGTGTCGGCGGAGGGCATGAAAAGGCGGCGGGAGGAAAAGTGACCCTTTCGGGGCTGTCTCCCGATCAAAGGAAACAGAAGGCCGAACGGGTAACGGAACGATTCCTCAAGGCGGTGGGAATGTCGAATATTCAGGGACGGCCGCTGGTTTCCCTGTCCTCATCAGACACATCACGGACCTCGGGGGGCATTTCTTCACACACGGGAGCGGCTTAATAAAGAAACGCACATCAGGTGCGATCTTCTCGCGACCTGTGCGCGGGATTCCGAGAGGTGCAGGGTATGAGGGTGTTGATGTTCGGATGGGAATTTGCACCGTCATCGAGCGGCGGGCTGGGGACGGCCTGTTACGGGTTGACGAAAGGACTTGTCGATGCCGGTATGGATATCCTCTTTGTCATGCCGGGAGAGCCGATCGATGCAAAAACGGACGGACTTCGCATAGTCGGTGGGTCCGATTCCTTCGGCTCTTGTGACGGCAAGGACGGGGAAAGGGGCATCATGCGCACGAAGCCCGTGGGTGTTCTGCTCGGTCCCTACATGACCGATGGTTCTTACCGCACCGACAAAGGGTCCGCTGAAGGGACGGTGCAGCGCATCCCTGCAGCGGAACGATACGGAGAAGACATCTATCGGGAAGTATCGCGATACGCGGAAAGGGCCCGGAGCATTGCAAGGGAGGAAGAATTCGACATTATTCATGTGCACGATTGGATGGCCGTTCCTGCGGGAATTGCCGCAAAGGAGATGCGAGGCGTCCCCCTGGTCGTGCACGTCCATTCACTTGAATCGGACAGAACTCCTCTGCGCATTGATGAGCGGGTGTACGGGATCGAGCGATTTGGCATGAAAACCGCCGACCATATCATTGCCGTGAGTGCCTATACGAAGAAAAAGATTGTGGAGCAGTACGACATCACTCCCGAAAAAATATCAGTAGTGTACCACGCCGTCTCCGCCATGGAACGGGGAAAAGAAACCCGCAGGTCTAATGACCGGAAACAGGTGCTTTTTTTCGGGAGGCTGACAACACAGAAAGGTCCCGGGTATTTTCTTGAAATGGCCCGGCACATAGTGGAGATGGATCCCGAGATTCGATTTGTCATTGCAGGGGATGGAGATCTGACCGCCCATCTCAAGGAAAAAACGGTTTCACTGAACCTGGAGAATCATGTGCGGTTTACCGGTTTTCTCGATGGCCCCGAGGTGGCGCGCATCTATGCCGCCAGTGACCTGTATGTGATGCCCAGCCTGTCGGAGCCTTTCGGTATCACGGCACTTGAAGCGGTCATGTGCGATGTGCCTGTGATACTTTCACGGCAGTCCGGCGTAACCGAGATATTGAAAAGGGCCCCGGCGATCGATTACTGGGAAACCGATGCATGGGCGACGGAGAGTCTTGCAATACTTTATAATGACGATATGCGCAATCGGATTATCCGGAATTGCCGGGAAGATATGGCCGTGCTCAGCCGGCGGCGGGCGGCCGAAGATGTTGTTGCGATTTATCGGCTATTGGCAGTATAGAGAGAGGGACGCCAAAAATAACAACATATGACAATAACAATGTCCATAAAGGGAAATTGAAACACTATGAATGAACAATCTACGGCACACTGCCTTTTCGAAGTCAGTTGGGAGGTATGCAACAAGGTGGGCGGCATTAACACGGTTTTAAAAACGAAGACCGGTCATGCCGTCGAGTGCTTCGGCGACAAATATGTGCTTATCGGTCCCGATGTGGGGGACAACCCTGAATTTGAGGAAACTAATGAAGACATCTGGAATGGTGTGAAGGACCGGGCAATTCAGAAAAACCTGATCTGCCGGTGCGGCCGCTGGAATAAGGCCCCCGGGGCGCCGAGAGTGGTGCTGGTGAACCATAACGACGCCTATCAGGTCGATGCGCTTCTCTACCAGCTTTGGAAGGAGCATGGTGTGGATTCCATGTCCGGAGGCTGGGATTACATCGAACCGGTTCTCTTCAGCACGGCTGCCGGCGAGATAATCGAGATCCTCTATGAGCGGCTTACCAGGAAAGGCGATGTGGTGGTCGCCCAGTTTCATGAATGGATGACCGGCGCCGGCATGCTTTATATCAATAAAAAGATTCCTGAAATTGCCACTGTGTTTACCACCCACGCCACCATGCTCGGCCGATCGCTTGCGGGTAACGGCGTCGATATCTATACCGATATCGAAGCCATTTCCCCTGCGGAAATGGCGGCAAAAATGAATGTCACCGCAAAGCATTCACTGGAAACTGCCACGGCGCGTGAGGCGGACTGCTTTACCACGGTCAGCGACATCACGGCCGGCGAAGCCACCCATTTCCTCAGGCGGCGTCCCCAGGTGGTTCTTCATAACGGCATTAATATCGGCAATATCCCCGACTGTGTGGAACACAAGGAGTCTGTTTTACGAGCGCGGGGGATAGTGATCGATTTTGCCGCTCAGTTTCTCCAGGAAACAATCGACATCGATACTGCGAAAATCCTTCTTATCTCGGGGCGCTACGAGTTCCGCAACAAGGGAATAGATATTTTTCTCGAGTCATTGAAGGGGGTGAAGGACGATCTGAAGGGGCGAGAGACGAACAGAAAGATCGTGGCAATTGTAAGCGTCATCGGGGGGCATTTGGGGATTTCCGACGAAACCCGTCGCCTCTTAAAGGGGGAAGAGGTGCAGAGAACAGGCATTTCAAGGGTCTGCACGCATCAGTTGGCCGATCCCCAGCATGATCCCATATGGAATATGTGCAGTACGCTGAATCTGATGAACAGTCCCGATGATCCGGTCAAGATCATTTTTATGCCCGTATATCTTGACGGGTATGACGGACTCATCAACACGCCCTATTATGATGTGCTGAGCGGCTGCGATCTGGGGGTCTTTCCCTCCTATTACGAACCCTGGGGATATACCCCGCTTGAGAGCGCTTCTCACTGCGTTCCTACGGTCACCACCGATCTTTCGGGATTCGGCATATGGGTCAGAAACACCATTGACGATCACAACAGAGGGGTCATTGTTCTCGACTACCGGGGCAAATCCCATGGTGAGATCGTTGAAAACCTGAAAAATCACATCAAGGACCTCCTGTCCTGGACCGACGAGGAACGGGATGCCCAGAGGAAGCAGGCGCGATTCATTGCGGAGAAGACAGATTGGGATACCTTTTATTCAGCCTACCTTGATGCCTATGCACTGGCGGTGCAAGCGGCTCAGCATCGCATTGCGGGACTTGACACAAGCGCCTACGGCCTTGAAGTCACCTATGCGGGAACCGACTCTCTGCAACCCCGGTTTCGTAATTTCAGTGTCGTTGCCACATTGCCCGATAACGTCAAGTACCTGAGGGATATTGCCTACAACCTTTGGTGGACCTGGAATCCGGAAATCCACGACCTTTTTGCACGGCTCGATCCCCAGTTGTGGGAAGAGGTGGCCCATAACCCCATAGAACTTCTGGAGCGGGCCAGCGACGGCCGATTGCAGGAAATGGCCGAAAATGAGTCCTATATGCGTCTGTACCGCCAGACGCTCTCCCTGGTGGATACCCTCCAGAACAGGGCGGAGTCGAGCGAGTTCAATAATTCTTTTATTACCGCGAAGCACCCGATTGCCTATTTTTCCACCGAATACGGCCTTCATGAGAGCCTTCCGATCTATTCCGGAGGTCTTGGCGTATTATCGGGGGATCACCTGAAATCGGCAAGCAGTTTGAGCATTCCCCTTGTGGGGGTAGGGCTTTTGTATAAAAGCGGATATTTTTATCAGCAGATCGATAAGGAGGGAGTCCAGCATGCCCTCTATCCGGAAAACGATTTTTCCCGCATGCCCGTGAGGATTTGCGATACCGGCGGGAGAAGTGAAGAGGCTCTAAAGATAGACGTGGGGCTTCCCGGAAGAAAACTCTATGCCCAGGCCTGGAAGGTTGCCGTGGGGAGGGTCACGCTCTATCTTCTCGATACGGCCATACCCGAGAACAGCAGCCAGGATATGAATATTACGTCACGCTTGTACGGCGGTGACCAGAGGTTGCGTATCGAACAGGAGATAATGCTTGGAATCGGGGGAGTGCGGCTTCTGGAAAAGCTGGGCATTGCCCCCGCCCTCTACCACCTGAACGAAGGGCACAGCGCCTTTCTGCTTCTGGAGAGGATTCGAAGCTTGATGGAGAAAGAGGGGCTTGCCTTTCACGAGGCGCGGGAGGTGGTGAAAGCGGGGTCAGTGTTTACAACTCACAGTCCTGTCGAGGCGGCAAACGAGCGGTTTGAAGAAACACTGATGAAAAGTTATTTTTCCGAGTATGTCAAGGCCCTGGGGATCTCATGGGACCAGTTCTGGGAACTGGGTCGCGAGGAGCCGGGTCCGGGAAAGCCTTTTTTTATGTCCGTTCTTGCCTTTAAGCTCTCCTGCAGTTCCAATGCGGTCAGCCTCCTCCATGGAAGGGTGTCGAGAAAGCTGTGGAAAGGGGTGTGGCCGGGATTCGAGATAGATGAAATACCGATCAGAACCGTCACCAACGGCATCCACATGCAGTCATGGGTCGCTCCCGAAATGAAGGAATGCTACGAGCGATATCTTGGCGTCGATTGGTATTCAAGGAATTTTGACAGGTATAACTGGGACAAGATCGACGAAATCCCCAATCCCGTATTGTGGCAGATTCATCAGCACCTGAAGAAGAAAATGGTCGATTCGCTGAAACAGACAATCGCCTGCACCTGTGAAAGACAGGGAATTTCTCCCCAGCTGATTGAGGAGAAAACTGCGCTTCTCAATCCCGACGCCCTCTTGATAGGATTCAGCCGACGCTTTGCCACGTATAAACGGGCGCCATTGATATTCGAAGATGAAGACAGAATGGTGCGCATCATGGACAATGAAGAACGGCCCGTTCAGATCATCTTTGCCGGCAAGGCCCATCCAAACGACGAGGCCGGCCAGGCATTGCTCAAAAGGATCTATGAATATGCAATGGATCCGCGCTATTTCGATAAAATCTTTTTTATCGAGAATTATGATATGGCAATCGCACGGCGCCTCGTCCAGGGTGTCGATGCCTGGCTCAACTATCCCTGGAGGCCGCGAGAGGCAAGCGGAACAAGCGGTATGAAAGTAATCGCCAATGGCGGTCTCAACATCAGCATTCTTGACGGCTGGTGGGATGAGGCCTTTGAAGAGGATGTCGGGTGGGCCTTTGGCGAGGGGAGGGAATACCACAACCTGGAGGCGCAAAACAGTTCAGACAGCATATCGCTCTATGAAGTATTGGAACGTTCCGTCATTCCCACCTTTTTCAGTCGAAACGGGAAGGAAATACCCGACCAGTGGGTCTGTATGATGAAGCAATCGATAAAAAAACTCGTGCCGCGGTTCAATACGCATCGAATGGTGAGGGAATACTACGATACTATGTATCTCCCCGCGGTGAAACGGGCCGTTATCCTTGCGGCCAATGACTATGAAAGGGCCGGAAAGCTGGCCGACTGGAAACAGAAGATCGCCTCGAGGTTTTCTAGCGATCATATCCGGTGGTTTAAAACGAAAGGGTTCAGAGGCGACCGCCTCGACATGGGAGAAGAACTTGAGGTCAATGCCGGTGTGGATTACGGCAAACTGTCCGAAGATGAAGTGCGAGTGGAACTGGTGGTGATGGAAGAGGCCGAGGAGGGAGATGTGATGCACTCCTCCGTTATCCCCATGGAAAAGGCTTCCGAAGGCGAGAGCGATGGGACCGTGCGGTACTCGGCCGTCTACAGGGCGACAAAATCAGGACGGTTTTTGTACGGCATCAGGGTGATGCCCTTTCACCCCGATCTCTTCTGTAATCAGGAATTGGGCCTCGTACACTGGGCATAAAAGAGAGGTGATTGCGGTATGCCGTTGGTGACGTTCTATCTTCAGTTACATCAGCCTTTCAGGCTCCATCCCGAACGGGATACGTTTCTCTGGGAAGAGATGAACCGGGACATGTTCCTCCGGGTGGCGACCAAGTGCTATCTCCCGGCGATCCGGCTCTTTGAAGAGATTGTTGCCGCGGAAGAGCAGTTCAAGGTAACCCTCGGCATGTCGGGGACCTTTCTCGAACAGGCGGATCGCTACAATCCCGACGTCATCAAGGCCCTGCAGCGCCTCTTCGATGCCGGAGGGCAGGGAGTGCGCGTCGAGTTTCTCGATGAAACCTACTACCATTCCCTGGCGGGGCTGTTTGCCGATCCGAAAAAACAGGAATTCAGGGATCAGGTGTCGCTCCATCGGGATGCCATGAGGCAGTTTTTCGGCATCCGTCCCACCGCCTTCTGCAATACGGCGCTCATATACGACAACCACATCGCCCAGGCGGTTGCGGAAATGGGCTACCGGGTGATCCTATGCGAAGAACGGGGCGCTATGCTCGAAGAGGATGGTATGACTTACCTGGAGCCCCGGACCGTTTTTCGTGCCAAAGGGAGCGATCTTGTCGTGCTTCCGCGGCATCGCGCACTCAGCAATGAGGTAGCCTTCAGATTTTCACGGCGGAAGTTGTCGCCGGAGCAATATGCCCAAAGTATTGCCGATACCGATGGTTTTGCAGTGCTTCTCGGCTATGATTTTGAGCATATCGGAGAACATATATGGGAAGATACGGGCATATTCTCCTTCTGGCGCAATCTTCCGCGGGCACTGGCAGCCCATGAGAATGTGGTCCTGAGCACTCCCTCGGAGATTGCAGAGCGATTCGGGGAGGCAGAGTGTCCTGAAATAGACATTCCCGGGTCAGTCGCTCTATCCCGGACAGATGCCGCGCAGGATACCTTCGGATGGCTGGGATCGATCACTCAATATGAACTGTTCAAGAATATCGAAGACCTCGAAGGCAGGGCCCGAAGAGCGGGGGGGGAGCTGCTGACCCAGTGGCGGCGTCTGACCACATCGGACCACGTCTGTTTTCTTCGTGAAAAAACGTGCAATGATGCCGTTCATCTCTGCTCGAATCCTTACGGGGGCTCCGTTACACAGGCGGCCCATGTGGTGACGCGAAAGATCGACGATTTCGAAGCCGCATTAGGCCGTTTCGAAATATTAAAAAAGAGTGAGAGAACGGCAGTGCTTATCATTGCCCCCGAAAGCGGAAGGCTCCCCGATGACATGGGGCCTCTGGCCCGCTATATTTCGGGAAAGAGCGGAGGGTTGGGCGAGGTCGTCTCCGCCTTGTGCGAGGGGCTGAACGAACGTAATATCGCCGTCCATCTGGCTACGCTCAATCTCAAAAAGCGGTTTCAGCTGGAATCTAAAATCGACGAGGACGAGTGGCGGGAAATACGCTATAGTATCGATCCGGGGCGGATTCATCTGGTGACCTCCGCCGTGTTTGCCGATCTTCCGGGGGCCTATGCCGGAGATACCGTATTGAATGCCGCCGAGTTTCAAAAAGAAGTCATGCAAAACATCATCAAGGAGGTCAGTGCCAAGAGCAAGGGACGACTCGTGGTGCACACCCATGATTGGATGGCGGGGGGGGCGGTGGCTGCCTATGTAAAAGCAAGGGGAATTCCGCTGCTCCATACACTGCATAACAGCTTCACCGGCCACGTTCCCCTGGATATGTTCTTCGGCATAGATATGGGTGAGCTTTCCGAGTATCTCTATTTCTCGGAAAATCAGCAGCAACGGGCTGTCG
The DNA here is from genome assembly GCA_963666365.2 of Syntrophales bacterium. Taxonomy (GTDB): domain Bacteria; phylum Desulfobacterota; class Syntrophia; order Syntrophales; family UBA2210; genus JALNXD01. Next base: position 926,793 of record CAXXNF010000001.1, on the reverse strand, counting down.
ACTGTCAGGCCACGGCGATTAAAAATGCAACCCTCATCAATTTTGTGGGGCAGCGGTTCCTCGAAGAGGTGGTCCATGATTACTTTACCGATCACCATTTTATTCCTTTCAGCGTAAGGCAGGAGGTAAAGCAAAAATATGCCGTCGGTTCAGCCCTTGCCATCATCAATGCGCCGTCGCGGACGATGTATCCGGAATACTGCGCGCATCTTGTGAGGAAGTTCGGTCCCGACGACGATATTATGGCGGCGAAGAGAGAGAACCTTGTGGAGTTTCAAAAGCGATTGGGGCTTACGGTAAATCCCGAGGCGGTGCTTTTTTACTGGCCTTCTCGGTTGGATCCCGTTCAGAAGGGGGTCGAGCTGCTTGAGGAGGCTCTTCTCAAATTTGCCCTGGAGCATCCAAATGTGCAGTGCGCCATTGTGGCCAACGGCGTCGGGAATGATCGGTTTCATGAAGAGGTTCTGGGAAGGATTGCCTGGGTTTCGGGAGGCAGAATCGCCTATCACCCCTATCGCGAAGATCTCTCCATGCTCGGATTTGCCGCCGCCAGTGATGTCTTCGGCGCATCGTTGTACGAACCCTGCGGGCAAATCGATCAGGTGGGAAACCTTTGCGGCGCCACGGCAACCAACCGTGATACGGGAGGGTACCACGACAAGATCCGCGAACTGAGACTGCGCATTGACGGCGCGCCGCAGGATGTAGGCAACGGCTTCCTCTTCCGGGATTACGATCCGGGAGGGCTGTTATACGGGCTGGAGAAAAGCCTGCGTTTTCATCAGACGCCTCTCGATGTACGGGTTCCGCAACTGAAGAGGATCATGAAGGAAACGAGGCAGAAATACGATCTCGGCAACATGATCGCCCAATATATCGGCGTCTATGAAAAGTTGAACGGCGGAAGGCCGCTCGTGTAAATAAGGATTCCAATGGACAGGAGTCAAGGATTCAAGTGGAAAAAATCATTTTACGCGTCCATTCGTTGAAAATAACTCCTTATTTTACTCCACGATTCCATACCTCGAAAAGATAGTCTTTCTGATCTTCGAATTTCAGCGCCTGATCTTCCACAAGTGCTTCGGCCTGGGACGATGTCATATCCCAGGACTGTCTTACGAAGGAGGCGACACGGGCGTAATAGAGAGGGGTCATCAGGTCGATCAGTTTATTGCGGTTCACTGCCCATTTATGGAAGGTGGCGGCAAGCTCGTAAAGAATTTTCACCCAAGCCTCGGTTGATACGTGAAAGGATGACGAATCTAACGATGCGGTCTTTTTTATCTCTTCAAAACTGTCTTCGCTGAAGATTTCGGACCAGAGAGAGGAAAACTGCCCGTAGCCTATTTTAAAGTTGTCGATCATCCCTTCGAGATTGACGGAAACCGTTTCCGGTTCCTGGCCTCCTTCGAATCCGAAGGTCTCCAGTGGCTCGCTCCCTCGTATATTTTTCCATATTTCCTCATGTCGTTCCATGAGGGAGAACACAGTCCACAACACTTGACGAAACATGGGACCCAGATGTACCCCCGGATCCTTGGCGTCATGAATCTTGACCCCGAGGTTCGACTGACAGATTCTGAAGTTCCGGGTAATGGCGCTGGTGGTCATCCAGATGTCAATGCCGAATCGGGCTACATCGGTTTCCCACACGTCCTGGTCTATGTAGAACTTCACCACGTCCCTGGAAAGGGCGAAATCTCCTCCGATTGGCTGTCGTACCCTTTTGCCGTAAAGGGCCCGCGTCAGGTTGTAGACGATATTGTTGGTGATCGTGCCGTCATACTTGTGACGGACATATACAGGCGCTACAAATTGATAATTCTTTTCGAGTACGGGGGCAATAAGATGTTCCACCCAGTCGGGAGTGATGCTCCTGAGATCGGAGTCGACAACGGCACAGGCCTTTGTGTCGAGACGATGTGCGGCTTCGAAAATGGAGCGAAGCGCCGTTCCCTTTCCCGCCGGTCCCCGGTATATGGAAACAACCTTTTCCTGCCAGGGTTTTATCTGGAACTCCTTTGCCACTTCCCGCGTATCGTCGGTGGAACCCCCGTCGGCAATAAAAATAATGCTTCGCTTATCCTTGTAGTGTTTGGCCAATCCGTGAGTTACCATCTGAATGACATGCTCGATGGTTTTTTCATTGTTATAACAGGGTATCCCGACGAGTATATCGGCCGATTCAATCTCCTCAATCCGTTTTGCTCCGTAGGTGCGTAATGCAGTATTGTAATGCATGATCACTCCCCTCCTTTTTTGTTATTTTTTCTGCCTTGGCCGGTCACGAAAGGCCTTCCATGCCGATAATCTTTCTTTAATCAGTTTTTCCCGACCCCGGTCGCTGGGGTGATAGAAGGTCTGACCTTTAATCTGTTCCGGCAGATGGTTCTGGTCTACCAGGGCATCGGGGTAATCGTGGGCGTACTGATACCCGGCCCCGTATCCAAGATTTTTCATCAGCGATGTGGGAGCGTTGCGAAGATGCAGGGGAACGGGAAGCGATCCTGTACGGTGTATAAGATCCTTTACTGCGCCGAATCCACGATAGAGCGCATTGCTTTTTGGGGCCACAGCAAGATAGACGGCGGCCTGGGCCAAAGCGAGATCCCCCTCTGGCGAACCCACAAAACGATAGGCATTCATGGCAGTGAGAGCAAGTGTGAGGGCAGCCGGGTCCGCCAGCCCTACGTCTTCGGATGCGAACCGCACCATTCTGCGCGCGATATAGAGCGGATCCTCTCCCGCTTCAAGCATCCTTCCCAACCAGTAGAGGGCGGCATCGGGATCACTCCCCCGCAGACTTTTATGGAGCGCCGAGATAAGATTGTAATGTTCTTCTCCCGATTTATCGTAGCGCAAGGCCTTTCGCTGGACCGCCTTTTCCGCACTTTCCAGGGTGATGTGCTTTGCCTGCCCGCCTTCGGCTTCAGCGAGAGATGCGGCAATTTCAAGATTGTTCAAGACCGTCCGGGCGTCACTGTCGGCCGAGTGTATGAGGTGGGCCAGCGCGTCGGAATCGAGGGAAAGGCCTCTTCCTCCCAGGCCGCGCTCGGAATCGTTAAGCGCCCGCACTACGATAGTCTTCAATTCGGTTTCGCTATGGGGTTGAAGCACCAGGACGCGAAGCCGGGAAAGAAGAGGCGCAATTACTTCAAAGGAGGGATTTTCCGTCGTGGCGCCGATCAGGGTGATGAGGCCACTTTCCACGTGTGGAAGAAAGGCATCCTGTTGTGCCTTGTTGAACCGGTGAATCTCATCGACAAAAAGCACTGTCGGGTCTTGGGAAGATCGTTGCCGTGCCTGCGCCCGGTCGATGACGGCCCGTATTTCTTTTACTCCAGAAAGAACCGCCGAAAACGTCTCAAAGTGGGACTTCATTTCCTGTGCGATAATGCGGGCCAGTGTCGTTTTCCCGCACCCGGGCGGTCCCCAGAAGATCATGGAGAAACGTTCGCCCCGGTCGGTCGCCCTGCGAAGAAGTCCCTCGTCGCCGACCAAATGGGCTTGCCCCACATATTCGTCAAGCGATGTCGGACGCATGCGATCGGCCAGCGGCCCCGCTATTTTTGCCGGTGTTTCCAGTCCATAGTCAAAAAGGTCCATGCTCCCCAGTGTATGACTTCTTTTTAAAAGAGTCAACGACTTCGAATATGGTGGCAAGCTTGTCCTTGGGAGGTTCGCTGCGATAGCGGTGCAGCAGCTCTTCTGAAAAGATGTCTTTCAGATAGGTTTCGATCGGGATTGACGCCTGCCAGCAACCGATAACACGGCTGCAGGGGGTGTCGCCTTGTTCGATTCTGCAGTAGGCAAAGGTTACCTCGCCTCCGAGTTTCGGGCATCTGATTTGAAGATCATCATAGCGGTTCATGATAATTAAGTCTTTCTAAGAAGTTTTTTATGCCGAGAGATCAGTGTTGTAATTGACAGTAACTCACCATTTTCGGGGCAGCGTACCGGAAAAAGAGAACAGCATTTCGCGCAGAGACGCTAAGGACAAGAGGAAATAACTACATGTTTTTCTCTGCGCCCTGGCGTCTCTGCGGGAGAAAATGAATCAGTGATGTTGAAGAGTCAAGGATTCACCTTCTTATTCTACGGTTTCGGATACTGGCCTACCGTTCTCCTGGCCCGTTCGATTTCCTCGTCAGGCAGGCTGTAATTGGTCAGTTTCCCTGTCAGGTACGCGTCATAGGACAGCAGATCCACAAGACCGTGACCGCTCCAGTTGAAAAGGATCACTTTTTCCTTTCCTTCTTCCTTGGCGCGGCGGGCCTCTTCGACCACGGCTGCAATGGCGTGATCCGTTTCGGGTGCGGGAATGAATCCTTCCGTTCGTGCCCAGTTGACGCCGGCTTCGAAGGTTTCAATCTGATTGTAAGATCGCGCTTCGACGAGATTTTCTTTCACCAGATGACTGACAATAGGCGACATGCCGTGATAGCGCAACCCTCCTGCATGAATAGGTGCGGGGACAAAGTCGTGTCCCAGGGTATACATGGCCAGAAGCGGGGTCATTTGGGCAAGATCGCCGAAGTCGTAGGCGAAAGGCGCCCGCGTCAAAGTAGGACATGAGGTGGGTTCTGAGGCAACGACGGAAACTTCTTTCCCATGAATTTTATCACGCAGAAAGGGAAACGACAATCCGGCGAAGTTGCTTCCGCCTCCGGCGCAGCCGATCACCACGTCGGGGTATTCACCGATCATCTCGAATTGTTTCTGCGCTTCAAGGCCGATAATGGTCTGGTGGAGCATGACATGATTGAGTACGCTTCCCAGGGAATAGCGGGAGTCGTCCTTTCCGAGAATATCCTCAATGGCTTCGCTTATGGCGATGCCCAGGCTGCCCGGCGAGTTCGGGTTTTCTGCCAGTATTCTTCTGCCCGCCTCTGTTTTGTCGCTGGGGCTGGCAAAACAATCGGCCCCCCAGGTCTGCATCATAAGACGGCGGTAGGGTTTCTGATCATAGCTGACGCGTACCATGAAGACGCGACACTCGATGCCGAACATCTGACAGGCCATGGCAAGTGCGCTTCCCCACTGCCCGGCGCCGGTTTCGGTGGAAATTTTTTTAATGCCGAATTCCTTGTTATAGTAAGCCTGTGCGATGGCGGTGTTCGGTTTGTGAGAGCCGGGAGGACTGACTCCCTCGTTTTTGTAGTAGATTCTGACCGGCGCATCGAGCAATTTTTCGAAATTATAGGCCCGGCACAGCGGACTCGGTCTCCAGAGCGTTAATTTTTCCAAAACCTCTTCGGGAATGTCAATCCACCGTTCGGTGCTCATTTCCTGCTCAATGAGGTTCATGGGAAAAATCTGGGCCATATCATCGGGTCCCAGGGGTTTCCCCGTGCCGGGGTGGAGCGGGGGGCTCATGGGTGTGGGCAGATCCGCCATGATGTTATACCACTGACGCGGCATATCGTTCTCGTTCAAAAATACTTTCACCTGTCTCATGAAAAATCCTCCTTTGCCTCTTGCATAGTGAAGATATCTGAGAATGTCGGATCCTGTCTGTTCGGGGCGTTGCGCAAAAAAAACCATGGGAACCGATTGTGTGTCCCATGGCGTTTTACCTTAGCTTCAGCAGTCCGTTACAGGGGCACACATATCGCGGTATGCCGCCACCAGCTGAATCCCCGTACATTACGTCGTGCCGTCATTTGATTGATCACCATACACGTTTCTGCGGATAGAAACATATCGTCGGCGGGATGTCAAGAAAAATTTGCTGGTGATGGTCTCGTAAAAAGCGCCTCTATGCCGACGGGTCGGCAGCACAGAGACAGTGAGAGGCTACTGCCGCATTTTCTCCATAGGCGGGACAAAAGGATTTTGACAAAAACCTCTTTTCTAATATATAATTCTCTGTTTTAAAATATGACATGAAGGGAACGACGATGGTCGATGCATTACAAGAGGAAGTGAGAGTTCGATTCGCCCCCAGTCCGACGGGGTATCTTCACGTGGGCGGCCTGAGAACGGCCCTCTTTAATTATCTTTTTGCCCGCAGGGAAGGGGGAAAATTCATTCTCAGAATCGAGGATACCGACCAGAAGCGCTTCATTCCGGGCGCCCTGGAAAATTTGATCTCAAGCCTCAAAAATATGGGTCTTCACTATGATGAAGGTCCTGATGTGGGCGGCCCCTGCGGCCCCTATATACAGTCGGAGCGAGTGGATATCTATCAGCGCCATATACAGGAGCTCCTTGCGTCGAAGACTGCTTATTACTGTTTCTGTTCGGAAGAGCGCCTTGAGGACCTGCGGGAAACCCAGCGAAAGATGAAGCGCCCGCCCATGTATGACGGAAAGTGCCGGGATCTTACGGAAGCGGAGGTGCGGGAAAAACTGGATGCCGGCGCCCCCTGTGTAATACGGCTCAGATTCCCCAAAGAAGGGCGCACCGTATTTGACGACGTCATCCGGCGAAAGGTTGCCGTCGACAATTCAGTAGTCGACGATCAGGTGCTTATCAAATCCGACGGGTTTCCCACGTACCATCTGGCAAATGTCATCGACGATCATCTCATGGGCATTTCCCATGTCATTCGCGGGGAGGAGTGGCTCTCCAGCGTGCCCAAGCATATATATCTCTATAAGGCTTTCGGGTGGGACGTGCCCACCTTTGTCCATCTCCCCCTTTTGCTCAATTCGGATCGAAGCAAATTAAGCAAGCGACAGGGTGACGTGGCGGTAGAAAGTTATATGGAAAAGGGATATCTGCCGGAAGCGATGATTAATTTTATTGCGCTCCTGGGGTGGCATTCGGCTGACGATCGGGAATTGTACACCCTTCAGGAGCTGGAACAGGTATTCTCTCTTGATCGAATCAACAAGGCCGGTGCGATTTTCGATCTGGACAAGCTGAACTGGATGAACGGCTGGTACATCAGAAACTTCGATGTGGAAGTGATTGCCGAAAGGACGCGTCCGTTTTTTGAGCAGGAGGGCTTCGATATTTCCGATTGGCAAAAGTATATAAAGGTCATCGGGGTGGCCCGCGATTATGTCTCCTCTCTTGAAGAAATGGCGCCGAGAGGTCGGATGTTCTATGAAGAATTGCAATTTTCAGAGGATGACAGGACGCTTATGGCCGAGGAGAATTCTCAAAAGATATATGCATACTGGATAGATGCGCTGAAAGGCCGATCCGCATGGACCAGGGAGGCACTGCAGGCGCGCATTGAAGAGGCCATGAAGACGATGGGCCTCAAAGGAAAGAAGTTCTATTTTCCCTTGAGGCTTGCCCTCTTCGGCAATACCCATGGTCCCGATATACCTACTATTATTGATATTCTTGGAAGGGATGAGTCGGTGGAAAGATTGCAACGCTTTCTGATCGACGGGTAACATGCGAAGAGCTCTGAAGCAGGTGGAGGATATGACAAAAATACTCTTGATAGGAAACGGTGCGCGCGAACATGCAATGGCGGAGGCGATCACAAGGTCGGCCCACGATAAAACCCTCTATTCCTATATGAAATCGAATAATCCAGGCATTGCAGCCCTTTCATCTGATGTGCGCCTGGGAAGTTACGGAGATCTCGATGACATCTGCCGCTTTGCGAAGGATCGAAGCGTAGACTTTGCCCTCATAGGGCCGGAGGACCCTCTGCACAACGGCGTGGTCGATGCCCTGAGCCGCATCGGCATTCCCTCGGTGGGTCCCACAAAATCGCTGGCCAGACTGGAAACTTCCAAGACGTTTACGAGAACGCTTCTGGAGAAATACGGCATACCGGGGAATCCCCGTTTTAAGGTCTTCGACTCGCTGTCGGGAATCGGAGCGTTTATGAAAGATCTTGCAGGAGGGGCGGTTATTAAACCGGACGGACTCACCGGCGGCAAGGGAGTCATGGTTCAGGGAGATCACTTTGCCACCGTTGAGGAGGCCCTGAATCTCTGCGAGACCATTCTGAAAACCGGTTCTCCCGTGCTGGTGGAAGAGCGATTCGACGGCGAGGAGTTTTCGCTTCAGTGTTTCTGTGACGGGGAAACCGTGACGCCCACACCGGCCGTGCAGGATCACAAGAGGCGTTTTGTCGGCGACAAGGGCCCGAATACCGGCGGTATGGGATCCTACTCCCTTCCCGATCACAGCCTTCCTTTTTTGACGCAGAGCGACATTACCGAAGGTCTGGCCATTACTCAGAAAGTGGCGGATGCCCTCTATCGGGAAACCGGCGAATATTATAAGGGCATCATGTATGGAGGGTTCATCGTTACCGGCAGCGGAGTAAAACTGCTCGAATACAACGCCCGGTTCGGCGACCCCGAAGCCATGAACATTCTTCCTCTGTTAAAAACAGATTATATTGAGATCTGCCGTGCCCTGATAGAAGGGACGCTGAAAAATATGTCCGTTGTATTCGAAAAAAAGGCGACCGTGTGTAAATATGTGGTGCCGAAGGGGTACGGACTTCCCACGGACCATCCCGATGCGCAATCGACGGCGGCAAAGATCGAGGTCCAAAAGGCCGCCGAGGTGAAAATTTACTACTCGTCAGTGGACAAGCGCAAGGACGGTCTCTATATGACCGCGTCGCGGGCGATCGGCGTGGTGGGCATTGCCGACGACCTGGCCGAGGCCGAGAAGAAGGCCGAAGGGGCGATTGCATCGATTGAAGGTCCCGTTGATCATCGATCCGATATCGGAACGGCTCAGTTGATTGAGAAGCGTATCGCCCATATGGAAACCCTGAGGAATACAAAGGCGTAGACGGTCTGAAGAGTCACAAAGTGTAAAAATGAGTTAAATCGCGCGTGCGCGTAAAAGGAACGACATGGAAAACGAAATAAAAAGGGCGTTGATCAGTGTGACGGATAAACAGGGGATTGTGGATTTTGCGCGTGAACTGGAAAAGTTCGGTGTGGAAATCCTCTCAACGGGCGGTACCGCCTCCCAGTTGAGGGCAGGCGGCATTGCCGTCACCGATGTGTCTGATTATACTGGGTTTCCTGAAATTATGGACGGACGGTTGAAGACGCTCCATCCAAAAATACATGGGGGACTTCTCGCATTAAGAGACAACGAGGAACACAGGATGGCCCTGGAGACACAGGGTATCGGCACTATCGACATGGTAGTGATTAACCTTTACCGCTTCGAAGACACTGTGGCGCGTCCGGGGTGCACACTTGAGGAGGCCATCGAGCATATCGACATAGGCGGTCCCACCATGGTGCGGGCGGCCGCGAAAAATTGGCGTTTCGTCACAGTGGTGACCGATCCGGCGGACTATCCGCGGATAGTGCAGGAGCTGAACTCTCGAGGGGGCAGTATTTCAGAAGATACGAATTTTGCCTGTGCCGTCAAAACCTTTCAGCTTACGGCGCGTTACGATGCGGCAATCTCCAATTATCTGGGAAAAATGGAACGGGGCGAAAAGGTCAGAAATTTTCCGGATACACTGACCCTTCAATTCGAAAAGGTTCAGGACCTCCGGTATGGGGAAAATCCCCATCAGAAAGCGGTTTTTTATCGCGAACGAGGCGTCTCTATGCCCACAATTCCCAATTCCCGCCAGCTCCAGGGAAAGGAGCTTTCCTACAACAATATTATGGACAGTGACGCTGCCTGGCAGATGGTCTGGGAATACGATCAGCCCACGGCGATCATTATGAAACATTCCAATCCCTGCGGGGCCGCGAGTTCGAAAGAGGGGCTCAAAGAGGCCTATGTACGGGCAATGGAAACGGATCCTGCAGCCGCCTTTGGAGGGATTGTGAGCTTTAACCGCCCTGTGGACGGCGATACTGCAGAGGAACTGTCGAAAACGTTTCTGGAAGTTATTATCGCCCCCGGATTTGATGAGGAAGCCCGCCAGATTCTGGGGGCGAAAAAGAATATCAGACTTCTCGAAGTTGCACCGTCACAGGAGAGGCCTTCGGGAGGAATTGATTTCAGAAAGATTGCCGGCGGACTTCTCGTGCAGGAGCGGGATGCCGAAGTGGATGATCTGAAGCAGGCCGCTGTCGTGACCAGGCGGACGCCGACGGAGGAAGAATATGAGGCGCTCGATTTTGCCTGGAAGGTGGTAAAACATGTAAAGTCCAATGCCGTCGTGTTCGCCCGGACCAGTCAGTTGATCGGCGTCGGCGCCGGTCAGATGAGCCGGGTCGATTCGGTGCGGATCGCAAAGATGAAGGCACAGCTTTCTACCGAGGGAACGGTTCTTGCCTCGGACGCCTTTTTCCCTTTCAGGGATGGTATCGATATGGCGGCAAAGGCCGGGGTCACCGCGATCGTCCAGCCGGGCGGTTCGATTCGCGATGAGGAATCGATCAAGGCTGCCGATGAGCACGGCATTGCGATGATCTTTACAGGGCGGAGACATTTCAAGCATTAGATTGAGGAAAAGGAGCAATTGATGGAGCGCACCGCAGAAAACAGCCCCATTGTCAGTGTGGTTATGGGGAGTGATTCAGATCTTTCCGTTATGAAAGAAGCAACATCCCTGCTCGAGGAATTCGATGTGCCCCATGAGCTTGTGCTTGCGTCGGCGCATCGGTCACCGGAAAGGACACGCCTTTTTTCGGAAGGCGCTGCCGCGAGAGGTGTAAAGGTGATTATTGCCGGTGCCGGCGCCGCCGCCCATTTGGCGGGGGTGATTGCCTCGCAGACTACCCTTCCGGTTATTGGTGTTCCCATCGATTCATCACCGCTCAAGGGACTCGATGCACTTCTTTCCACTGTACAAATGCCGGGGGGCATTCCCGTTGCCACCATGGCGCTGGGGAAGGCCGGTGCGAAAAACGGCGCCCTCATGGCGGTGCGGATTCTGGCTCTCGAGGATCCCTCGCTTCGTGCGAAAATGGAGGCCTATATTGAAAATATGGCCAGGGGTATCGAGGGAAAACAGGAAAAATTGCGGTCTAAGCAGGAGTAGTAAATCAGCGGGCGCCCGCAATAAAGCGGAAAAACAATCTCGCGCGGAGACGCAGGGACGCTGAGGAACAGAGTTGATACAATCGCAAAATGTACCATTCCGCTCCCCTGGCGTGAGGGAATTAAGTGAAGGGAACTGAACGTCTGCCCACCCGTCAAGGGGGGGGGACAAGCTGATGATGTAAAGGTTTTTCTCTGCGGGCTCAGCGGCTCAGCGGGAGAACAAATAAAAAAACCTGACTCGCGCGGAGACGCAGGGACGCTGAGGAACAGAGTTGATACAATCGCAAAATGTATCATTCCGCTCCCCTGGCGTGAGGGAATTAAGTGAAGGGAACTGAACGTCTGCCCACCCGTCAAGGGGGGGGACAAGCTGATAATGTAAAGGTTTTTCTCTGCGGGCTCAGCGGCTCAGCGGGAGAACAAATAAAAAAACCTGACTCGCGCGGAGACGCAGGGACGCTGAGGAACAGAGTTGATACAATCGCAAAATGTATCATTCCGCTCCCCTGGCGTGAGGGAATTAAGTGAAGGGAACTGAACGTCTGCCCACCCGTCAAGGGGGGGGGGACAAGCTGATAATGTAAAGGTTTTTCTCTGCGGGCTCAGCGGCTCAGCGGGAGAACAAATAAAAAAACCTGACTCGCGCAGGGGAGCGGAGACGCTGAGGGAGAAAAGAAACAAAAAGGATCTCCTCTGCGGGAAAAAATGGAAGAATTGCTGAAAGGGAATTTCCTGTGGCGCACATCATCTCTGTCAATCCCCTGAATCCTGCCCGGTCGGAAATCGCCGAAGCGGTGCATATTCTCAGGGCCGGCGGCATCGTGGCCTATCCTACGGAAACCTTTTACGGCCTCGCTGCGGACTGCACGAACGAAGCCGCCATAGAAAAGATTTTTATTGCAAAGGGAAGGGACGAAAAGATGCCCATTTCTTTGATCGTTGCGGTGGAATCACAGATTATCCCTCTTGTGAAGACCATTCCCGATAGTGCGCGAAAGCTGGCCGAACGGTTCCGGTCCTCCGGCATTACGATTCTTTTCGAGGCCTCGCCCTATCTTTCAGGCAAACTTACCGCGGGGACGGGAAAGATCGGCATCCGCCTTTCAAAGAATGCCGTTGCATCGCTTCTTGCACGGGAGCTGGGGAGTGCCGTCACCGCCACCAGCGCCAACAGATCCGGTGCGAAGGAATGTATCGCGGCTCAAGAGGTGATAGAAAACCTCGGCAATTATATAGATGCTGTCATTGACGGGGGTACCACGCCGGGTCCTCCCGGTACGACTATCGTGGATGCAACGGTCGAACCGCCGCGTGTGCTCCGGGAGGGAACGATTTCTCGCGACCTTATACTTGGCATATCTCGGAAAATCTGACAAGGTCGCTTTCTTCTCCCAGGGCAATCAGTTTATCCATCGGCTCTATTAGATAGGATGCCGACGGATTGAAGATCATTTTTCCCGAATCCTTCTTGACGGCAACGATGATAAGCCCGTACTCTCTTCTGATTCCTGATTCAACAAGATTTTTTCCTACGACGTTTGATTCCTTGCAGACGATGAGTTCTTCCATACGGAGCTCGAGACTCTGCCGCGTGGTGGTAATTTCGATGAAGTCGAGCATCGCAGGGCGCAAAATTGCCTGTGTCATGCGCATTCCCCCCACTTTAGAGGGAGAGATGGCGCGATCGGCGCCCGCCTTCAGGAGCCTTCGCTCGGAGAGATCGTCTTCGAATCGGGACATAATATAGACATGTGGATTCAGTTCCTTTGCGGTAAGCACTATATAAAGGTTGTCCGCATCGGAGGGGAGTGTACAGACAACGCTCTTGGCTCGCTCTATGCCGGCCGCAAGAAGGGTTTCGTCATCGGTTGCGCTTCCCGCAACATAGGTGAAACACTTTTCTTCCATTTTTTGAATTACCTGGAGATTACTGTCGACGACAACGAAGTCGGCCCCTTCTTCTGCGAGTTCTTCGCATATGATGTGGCCGATTTTCCCACATCCGCAGATGATATGATGGTTTTTCATTCTTTTAAGCTGCCGTTCCAATTTTCCCCTCCCCAGAAGTTTTTTTAGGCGACCTTCCATGAAATTCTCCATAATAATTGCAAAGGTATAGGCCATGGTGCCTACACCTACCACAATAAGAAATACGGCAAATATGCGACCGGCAGTCGTTACGGGATAAAAATCGCCGTAACCGACTGTGGCCAGCGTAACGATCGTGGCGTAGAAGGAGTCAACGAATGACCATCCCTCAATCAGATGATAACCCTCGGTACCGATGAGGGTTATCAGAAGCAACAGGGAAAAGGCGGTTTTTATCTTATTTGTTGCCACGGGTTACATTCCTTTTAACGGATTTAGAAGGATTGCGGCTTTGTAAGCTCTTGCATGTGTTGCGTTTTTATTGCGTTCCCCCGCAAAGATCAGGCCGTCAAGGTGTTTGTCGGGGAACGATCTCCGACGGTTCGACGATAAACTCTCCCGCCTTCTTGGATGAGCGCGCGAATACGAGCATAAAGGGAATGGCGCCGCCGGGGGGAACCGTTTTCAAAGGTGCGCCGTATCTGGCGGGACTTAAAAGCTCCCTGTCGATCTCTTCTTCCGTAAGATTGCGCAATTCCTCTTTCGAAAGAATATTGCCGCAGTACGACTCCTTTTGGTCGATAATCTGTTTTGAGTTGTCCAGCAGCTTCCCTCTCACCTTAATGCGGGAAATCGGAAAAGGATTGTTATTTACTGTGTTCCCTTCGATTACAAGCACATGTCCGTCCATCCAATTCAGTTGAAATGACTCATGAACATTGGTAAAGACGATATTCTCTTCAGGAGGAATTCCGCGGTCTTCTCCTTTGTCCAGCCTCAGGATTTTCTCAATGCGGGAAAGGGCGGGAGTAAGTGCATTCAAAGCGGATGTCTGCAGGCCGGGGTTTTTCCAGAAAATAACCCCCCCGGCAATTATAACCAGAAGGAGCGCCGGCACTACCATCCTTGCAATCGACTTTCTGACCCGCTCCTTCGCCTCGGAATCGCTGTTGAAATCCTGAGGCACTTCAACTTTCTCAGGAGATGCTGCCCTGTCCCTGTCAGGTTGGTTGATATCGTCCAAAAGTTCGGCGATTTTTCGGAAATCATCTTCGCGTGGAAGTGCCGGCGCCTCTTGCGGCCGCGGCAGCGGGGTGAGGGAGGGTGCCGCGCCGCAGGAAAACACTGCGCCGCATCGCGAACATCTCAGGCGCAGCCGTTTTTCCCCGGAAGGATCGCTATCGATACGGTATCTCGTTTTACACCTGGGACATTGCACAGTCGCCAATTTATCTCTCACAGTGTCGATTCGTCGATGATATAGATGTCGGGAAGATAGCGGTATTTTTCATTAAAATCGAGTCCGTAGCCGACAATGAATCCCCTTTCCACAGAAAAACCGACATAGTGTGCGTTACATTCCACCTCTCGCCGCTCTTTCTTGTCGATGAGGGCGCAGATTTTTACCGAGCGGGGATTTCTCTGCAGGATTTTCTTTTGGAAAAAGGCGAGAGTTGTCCCTGTGTCAACTATATCTTCTACCAGGATGACGTCCTTTCCTTCCAGGGGCATTTCAATGTCTTTCCTTATTTCTATGATGCCGGAGCTTTGTGCCTGAGACCCGTAACTGGCCAGTCGGGCAAAGTCGAGGGAATGGGGAATGCTGAGCGATCTTGACAGATCGGCTAAAAAGATGAATGCCCCTTTCAGAATCCCCACAAGGAGGAGATCCCGCCCCTCATAGTCCCGCGAAATTATTTTCGCCAGTTCCTTGACCCGCCGGTCGATCCGTTCTTTGTCATAGAGAATGCTTTTACGCTCCCTGTTCATATCGCGACCCTCACTCGCTTACATAAACCAACCGCATTTGCCTGTCAAATGCTAACTTGCAGTCATCGGTTCTGCATTTCAGGCGACGAGCCTGGCTGCATGGGTCCTTTCCATCTTCGGGGTGTAGTAGTGCACGTTTTTTCGGGGTTCTGTCCCTGTTGCCTCGGTCCTGCCACCGTATCGGCGGCGCAGCATCTGGTGCAGATAATCCCAAAGATAGGTCGTGGCCACAAGTTCGGCGCCCCTGTCTTCGATTGTTTTGAGAAAGGGATTGAGTTCCTTTCCCTTTCTGGTCAGTGCCCAGGCCCGCTCGACCAGCACTGCGTCATACTGGTTGGCTCGCTTCAGGAGCTTTTGCACGCCGGGACGGTTCATGAAGTCGCCGGTGCACTCTTTGTCCTCAAAGATATGGACCAGTTCGATCTGTTCCTTTTTCGCATATTTGATGAGACGGGCTTTTTGATCTTCCTTACCGATGTACATATGGGTTCCGGTCACCGGGATATCACAGACATAACCGACAGCTTTTTTTGTTTCGTTCATTTTTCCATCCTCCTCTCGTCGTTTTGTCTTTCTTAATTACAATAAACGTGCCCAAAGGAGGATTTCGCGAAAATAAATATGTAAATACCTTATATAACTCATAAAATAATATTATTGTCCTGTCAGTGGAGTCTTCGGGGATTGGAGAGGGAGCGCCTTTTGTATATTTTGGCTATACGCGGCGGGACCTGTGCAGGCGGTCTCTGATCCGCTAACTTGTTATATTTGTGTGATTATAGTGAATGCGTCGCCGGTGTTGCTCAAAGAGCAGGGGGGGGGCGCTTATGTATATTTACCATATACATAAGTTGACATTAGGAATGACTTCCTGTAGGGTGCCTGCACATGGAGGAATGGCCTATGTTTTTTTACAAGCCCTCGGAAGGTGAATTACAGGCGCGCCTGGGGTGGTTCGTCCAATTGCGTTGGGTTTTCCTGCTCGTGTTAACCCTCTTGATTTTCTTTGCAATGAAAGCTTTCCACATTAAGGTACCCCTGATTCCAATCATTGTGATCGCCGTCGTGGTCCTGTTGTATAATTGTGGCTTTTATCTTCTCCACAGGGTGTTCTTTTCGCAACACACGCCAACGCCGCAGGAATTAAGGATCGAGGCAAATCTCCAGATCGGCTTCGATCTTCTGGCGCTGGTGTTTCTGGTGTATTTCAGCGGTGGTATCGAAAACCCTTTTATTTATTTTGCCGTCTTTCACATGATCATGGGAAGCATCCTCCTGACCGGCCTGGATATCTGGTATCAGGCAATCGTATCTATTTTGCTCGTCTGCATTTTAATTGTGCTATCCTGGAGCGGCATTATTTCCCATTACCGCATGGAGGGGTTCGCACCCAGAGAGTTGTGGCAGAGCATGCCCTTTCTCGTTGCCGTAATAACCTCTTTTGCCGCCACTATGCTTATAACCGTGTACATGACCAACTCTATCTCCCGGAGTCTCCACCGTCGCGGTAAGGATCTCTTTGATCTGACATTGCAACTGGAAAAGAAGAGCATTCAACTCGAAGAGGCCAATCAGGAATTAATACGGCAGCAGAACCTGCTGATTCAAAGTGAAAAACTGGCCTCTCTCGGGAATCTTTCCGCGGGAATTGCTCATGAACTGAACAGCCCTCTCACGGGAATTCTCAACTTCGCACACTTTATAAAGGAGGGATGTCCGGATCAGGAGCAGGTGCAGAATGATATCGACATTGTCATCCGGGAAACGGAACGATGCAAAAAGATCATAAAGGGGCTTCTGGACTTTGCGCGGCAGAGCCAGCCTGAAAAAAAATGCGATGATATCACGTCGGTACTGAATAAGACGGTCAATCTCGTCGTCCACCACAAAGACTTCCGCAATATTGAGTTGATCAAACATGCACCCGGTTATCTTCCCAAGATATTGTTTGATGCGGATCAGATACAACAGGTTTTCATGAACCTCATCGTCAATGCCCAGCAGGCCATGCCGGATGGAGGCCGACTCGAAATCAGCACGACCTATCATGAAGAGAAGCGTGTGCTGGACATTGTCTTTGAGGATACGGGATGCGGGATCGGAGAGGGGGAACTGCAAAAGATTTTCGATCCCTTTTATACGACAAAAGATATGGGGACCGGTCTGGGATTGAGTATCAGTCTGGGTATTATTGAAAATCATGGCGGCAAATTGATTGTTCAAAGCCGGAAGGATGCCGGGGCCGTTTTTGTCGTCAGGTTGCCCGTACAATAATCCTGCTGCATTGAGGAGGTGCATCTGTGATGGAAGACGTGAATATTCTGGTCGTTGACGATGAGGAGGTAGTGCAGGAGGCCTGTAAAAGGACCCTTGCCAGTCAGGGGTACCTTGTGGAAGGGGCCATGAATGTCGATGAGGCCGTCAAAAAACTAAAAAAGCAGATTTTCGATGTGGTGACGGTCGATCTCGTCATGCCCGGGCGTTGCGGCACGGAACTTGTGAAAATCATAAAGGAACAGTATCCATCGACCCAGGTAATCGTCATTACGGGCTATGCGTCGATCAATACCGCGGTGGAAAGTATTAAAAGCGGTGCTTTTGACTATCTCGCAAAACCCTTTACCCCCTCGGAGCTGATCCTGACCATTAAAAAAGCCCTTGAGGAAAAAGGCAGGATGCTGACCCCCTACACGTCCGATCAGGCGCTGCCCCACGAAATGATTTTTGACAATATTATCGCCAACAGTCCGCGCATGACGGAGATATTCAAGCTTGTCAGCAAGGTGGCCGCCACGGACACGACGGTCCTTATCATCGGCGAATCGGGCACGGGTAAGGAACTGGTGGCCCGTTCCATCCACAAGAATTCTCAACGCAAGGACAATCATTTTGTGACGGTGGACTGCCTTTCGTTGACCTCCTCGCTGCTTGAAAGCGAATTGTTCGGACATGTGAAAGGAAGTTTCACCGGCGCTACGGCGGCGAAGGCGGGTTTTTTTGAGGTTGCCAACCACGGTACGCTCTTTCTGGACGAAATCGGAGATCTGAATTTCGATCTTCAGGGGAAGCTCCTGCGGGTCATACAGGAGCGCAAATACATACCAGTCGGCGGCACGGACGCGAAGGAGACCGATATCAGGCTCGTGACCGCCACCAACAAAAATCTCAAGAAGATGGTCGAAACGGGAACGTTCCGGGAGGACCTGTTCTATCGGCTCTACGTGTTTCCCATCTTCCTGCCGCCTCTGAGAGAACGAAAAGAGGACATTCCTCTTCTCATTACTCATTTTCTCAACAAATACGCTGAACGGCATCGGCGCACCAGGTGCGGCATTTCCGACGAGGCGATGAAGTGCTTTCTGGCCTATGAATGGCCGGGCAATGTCCGTGAACTTGAAAACACGGTGGAAAGGGCGCTTATCAGTGCCGATGGTCCGGTAATCCAGCTGCACGATCTGCCGGAAGGAATAGCCACTCTTCATTTAGAAATAGACAAACCTGAGAATATCGAAGATCTGAAACGAATGAAAAAAGCGTTGCGCGATAAAGCCGTCGAAGACCTGGAAAAGGAATTTGTCATAAATGCGCTCAGCGCCAATGAGTGGAATGTAAGCCGCGCCGCCGGCGCCGTGGGTATGCAGAGGACGAATTTCTATAAATTGCTTAATAAATATCACATTGTCCTGCCGGGAGACGATGGGGAAGACGCGGGCCTCCCAGGAAAAAACTTGTAACCTTGCATTTTCCCGCAAATGCGCTGTTCAGCGGAAAGAGCGGGTCGGCGTTCCCGCTCTTTCCGCTGGGTTTCTTATCTCATCTTCAGCAGTTTTCGTGCAATGACCATCCGCTGCACCTCGTTGGTGCCTTCGTAGATCTGGCAGATCTTGGCATCGCGCATGTGCCGCTCCGCCGGATAATCCTTGCAGTATCCGTAGCCGCCGAATATCTGCACACCCTCGACGGCGGCCCGCATGGTGACGTCGGAGGCGTACATCTTGGCCATGGCCGCTTCCTTCTCGAAATCCAGGCCGTTGTCTTCCAGCCAGGCGGCCTTGAGCAGCAGCATCTCGGCGGCGTCGATCTCCGTTGCCATGTCGGCCAGCTTCCATTGGATCGCCTGGAAGGAGGTGATCGGTTTGCCGAACTGTTCCCGATCCTGGGCGTAGGCGAGACAATCTTCCAGCACGGCCTTGCCGATGCCGCAGGCCTGCGCCCCGATGCCGATACGTCCCGCGTCCAGTCCCATCATCATCTGCTTGAACCCTTCTCCCGGTTTGCCCAGCAGGTTCGCCGCCGGCACCTCGGCGTCCTCAAAGACGAGCTCCGCCGTCCCCGAGGCGAGTATTCCCATCTTGTCTTCGATCGTGCCCACCGAAAAGCCGGGAGTATTTTTCAGATCGACGATAAGGTTCAAAATACCCTTGTAGCCCTTTGCCGGATCTTCCGTTGCCGCGAGCACGCAGTACTGGGCCACATTGCCGCTGGTAATGAATTTCTTGACGCCGTTGACGATGTACCTGTCGCCCTTCAGCTCCGCCCGGCACCGGAGCGCGGCGGCGTCCGACCCCGCGCCCGATTCGGTCAGGGCGTAACACCCCTCGACGAGCCCTCCCGCCACGGGGGCAAGAAATTTCTTCTTCTGCTCATCGGTGCCGAAGGTCTTCACGGGATAGCCGTAGAGCGAATTGTTGACCGAAGTGATCACGCCGCAGCTGGCGCAGCCCCGCGAAATCTCGATGAGGGCCATGACGTAGGTCACATTGTCCATCCCGGCGCCGTCGTATTCCGTGGGAACGGCCACCCCCATCAACCCCATCTCACCAAGCTTCCTGATCACTGCCTGGGGATGCTCATGGGTGCGGTCAAACTCCTCGGCCTTCGGTTTGATCTCTTCATCCACAAACCGTGCCACCATATCCTTAACCATCTGTTGTTCTTCCGTCGGTGCAAAATTCATAGTGCTGTTCCTTTCTATGTCATGTGTGATTAGTGTGCTACATCCTATCTATTCCTCAGCTTCCTTCAGTACCTGCATCCTTAGCACTTATCGCGGACGGGCTGCTTGAGCGGATGCGGAAGAGTATTCCGGCATAATGGGGGGTGGAAACTTATATATATTCTGGTCTTCTGTCCGGTCGAGCCAGATTTTCATGTCTCTGGCCTGTGCTGTCAGTTCATCGCGGAACATGGGATGAGCGATGCTGATCAGTGCTTCCGCACGCTGCCACGTCGATTTTCCTTTGAGCTGGGCGATTCCGAATTCAGTGGCGATGTATTGCACGCAGGAACGGGGTACGGTGACGACGGCGCCCGGCCGCAGCGTGGGAACAATACGGGAATGAAGGTTCCCTTTTTTGTCTTTGAAGGTGGAGCTCAATCCGATAATGCCTTTGCCGCCCCGCGAATTGAAGGCGCCGAAGATAAAATCAAACTGTCCGCCCGTTCCGGAAATCTGGGCGGTGCCGACAGACTCGGAACAGACCTGGCTGAACAGATCCACCTCTATGGCGTTGTTTATGGCTATCACCTTGTCGTTCACCGCAATTACGCGGGGATCGTTGGTGTAATTGACTGGATAGGAGGCGCAGGCCGGATTGTAATGTAAAAAGTCATAGAGCTTCCGGGTTCCCATGGCAAAGGTATAGGCCATTTTGAAACGGTCCGTTGTCTTATTGTTCCCCGTGATCTTGCCGGATTCATAGAGGTCCACCATCGAATCGACAAGCATCTCCGTGTGAATGCCCAGATCTTTCAGATCGCTGTCGGCGATCATGGCGCCGATAACGTTCGGCAGTCCGCCGATGCCGAGCTGGAGGCAGGCCCCGTCTTCGATCTCGGTCATGATGTTTTCCGCAATGAGGGTATCAATATCCGATGGTGCGGCAGGAGGGAGCTCGATCATGGGTGCATTGTTGCCCTCTATGATGTAATCAACCCGCGACAGATGGACCGATTCCTGATTTCCTCCGAGGCAATGGGGCATGCGTTCGTTTATTTCCACAATGACTTTCCTGGCTTTCGTAATGGCGGCCGAGGTAAGGGAGTTGCATACGCCGTAGTTGAAATAACCCTGTTCATCCATGGGCCTCGCACTGACAACTACATAATCGTAGTTTTTGTATTTTCTTATAACCCGCGGTCCCTGGTGATAGGTAAAGGGTACATAGCTGCACAGTCCCTGCTGATACAGGGCCCTGCAGGCGCCGGAGAAATGCCAGTCATTATAAATAAAATGCTGCCGTTTCGGGTCCGCCTCTATAAACCGGGGCGTCTTGGCAAGGCATACCCCTTCGATTTGGACATTTGACAACTCCTCGGCGCGATCGGCGAGGGCTGCGTCAAACAATTCAGGTCTGAGAATAAATTCCGCAAAGAAGATCTCGTCGCCCGACGTAATCATCCGTGCCACCTCTTCTGCGGTTCTGAGCTTTTGTTGGTATGCTGTTATGTGTGTCAGTCCCATCGGTTTCTTCTCCCTTTTTTATTATGCTATGAGAGGCAAATCGTCCGCCTCTAATCGCTTCACTCCGCTACTGACGTATCGCCCTACTGTCTGGTGGTGTGTCCATGCGGTTCCGCTACCGCGCGTTCCTCATCCAATATCCTGCAGTCATCGGTTCTGCATTTCAGGCGACGAGCCTGGCTGCATGGGTCCTTTCCATCTTCGGGGTGTAGTAGTGCACGTTTTTTCGGAGGTCCGCCCCTGCTGCGTCGGTCCTGCCCCGGTATCGGCGGCGCAGCATCTGGTGCAGATAATCCCAAAGATAGGTCGTGGCCACAAGTTCGGTGCCCCTGTCTTCGATTGTTTTGAGAAAGGGAGTGAGTTCCTTTCCCTTTCTGGTCAGTGCCCAGGCCCGCTCGACCAGCACTGCGTCATACTGGTTGGCTCGCTTCAGGAGCTTTTGCACGCCGGGACGGTTCATGAAGTCGCCGGTGCACTCTTTGTCCTCAAAGATATGGACCAGTTCGATCTGTTCCTTTTTCGCATATTTGATGAGACGGGCTTTTTGATCTTCCTTACCGATGTACATATGGGTTCCGGTCACCGGGATATCACAGACATAACCGACAGCTTTTTTTGTTTCGTTCATTTTTCCATCCTCCTCTCGTCGTTTTGTCTTTCTTAATTACAATAAACGTGCCCAAAGGAGGATTTCGCGAAAATAAATATGTAACAATTAGATATTACTCATAAATTAAATTATCGCCCTGCTGCCGTACCTCCCGGTGAACGTATTTGATGCTCCAGTATGTATAATATGTTTATACATGCTGGAGCGCACGCTGTCCGAAGACATCATTTAAGCTATTGTAATATTTGAATATAGTGAGGCGCCATGAGGAGTGTCGGCGAAAAAGAGGGGGGCGCTGATGTATATTTATTATATACGCTAAGGCGCCGAAGGTGTGAACGCCCTGTGACGGTTCACCTATGTTCAATCTATCCGATAGTGACTGACAAACCCGTCTATAGTGTCCTGGATGAGGCGTTCGGCCTGTTCCACCTCGGCCTTGTCGGCAAAGTGGGAACTCAGACTCAAAAAAATCTTGTCGAATCGGGACCGCCCGCAGCCGAGCTGTTCGTAATCGATGTGGCTGATCATATACTGCGATCCGTCAAAATAGTATTTGCCGAAGCGGTTTGTTTCAGGCGATCGAAAGGGCCAGGCGGTTTTCAGGGAAAAGAATCGAAGGGCGACGTCCTTCAACGCCGGCTCTTTAAATCGTTCGGGATGGGGCGTTTCACAGAGGGCTGTCGAGACAAAATGAAAATACTCTTTCACCAGATCGATGTCGGTGACACAGAGTCCGTACAGGTACCAGTCATCGATGCAGTTGATGAGGGCCTGCTTTTCCTCCCGGGAAAGATAGTGGTAGCTGGGACAAAAGTGTCCGTCACAGAGCTCCCGTCCGTAGAAAGATACATCCCTGAGGTCGAGTCCCCTGTTCTGCAGGGGATGAAGCAGGCATCCCACCCTTCGTTCTTCTTCGTCCAGAAATCCGAGGTATTCGCAGCAGTATATGACTTCATAGAGTTTTTCCTGCGATTCCCTCTCTTTGATCATTGCGGAAAATGCTTCAAGATCCTGAGAGCCGGATACCAATGCGCGAAAGAGTGCGGTGCGTGCTCTCAGCCTGGCCGCCAGCGCGTCCCGCGTGCTGACTGCATAGTTGTAAAGACCGCAGCAGGCGCCGCAGGATTTGTCCGGTCCCGGTTGACAAAGATGGATAAAGTCTTTTTCCATAAAAATGTGAATGCCGTCGATGCTACTTAAAGGAGACGGCAGGCGCCTTCTTGGCCGCTTCGGGCACTTCAAAAAAGGTGGCCTTCTCAAATCCGAAGGCCCCCGCAAACATGTTTGCCGGAAAACTTCTGATCTGTACGTTATAGGTCCGCACGGTTTCGTTGTATCGTCTTCGTTCCACGGCGATGCGATTTTCCGTGCCCGCCAGTTCGTCCTGAAGCCTCAGGAAATTCTGATTCGATTTGATGTCGGGGTACCGCTCCATGACCACAAGCAGTCTGGACAACGCTCCCGAAAGCTCATTATTGGCTTCGATCTTTTGCGGGATCGTCGTTGCCCCGCCCACCTTCGACCGTGCCTCGGTCACGCCGATGAAGACCTCTTTTTCCTGGGCGGCGAAGCCCTTCACCGTTTCCACGAGATTGGGAATCAGGTCATAGCGGCGCTGAAGCTGGTTTTCAACCTGCGCCCAGGATGCCTTTACCGATTCGTCCAGCGTCACAAAGGAATTGTAAGTTCCCTTGAGAAAAGAATAAAACGACAAGAGAAGTATTACAACTATGGCAATTGCAATAATGAGATTTCTCTTCCCCTTTGTCATTGTACTGCACCTCCTCCTATGGTGAAATAGTTTTGTGTTTACTCAAGAGTGTCGGCAATATGCCAAAGTTTTCGCACCTCGTGCAGATAGGCCTTGAAGACGGCTTCTGTTTCTGATGGGCGGAAAGAGCCGCTGTTCTCCTTTATTTTGAGACACTGTAAAAAAGGATGTTCATTAAAGGAAAATGCTTTCGCAGTCCGTTCCACAACCGCGTGCGCCGTCTCCGGTGATCCCAGATCTCTGAGATATAAGAGGCCTCTGAAAATTGAAATAAAGGCCGTAATCGATCGGGCAATCAGATCTTTTATTCGGTCGGCTTTTCCTTCCGTCCTCAGGAATTCTTCACGCAGAAGGAGCAGTTTCCCTTTGATTTCGCGCTCGCATTGAAGTCTGAGATCATCCTTGGGAAAGGAGAGATCCCGGAGGACGTCGTTCCCGTAGACACACTCATACCGGCTCTTCATGTTGAGAAATTCGAGGGGATAGGAGTCGAGAGACGAACGGATATACGAGTCGGTCATAACGAGGGGAACGGCCACATTTTTTTTCTTCCACCGTGTGACGATACCGAGGACTTTGTCGAGATGGTCGATGGCATCCTCTGAAAGAATAATGAGAAAATTGAGATTCGATGTGTCGGGTTGATAGTCGGCGCCGGCGCCGCTCCCATAAAGAATGATTGAGACGAGATCATTGCCGTAGACTTCTTTATAATCGCGGGTAATTTCGGCGAATATGTCTTTTGGATGTTGAATCTTTTTCATATGAATCCTTCCTTAAAATCCGCGACCGGCGCCGCCGCCGCCGCTCATGCCACCTCCGAACCCTCCAAAGCCTCCGCTGAATCCTCCGAAGCCTCCTCCGCCTCTGCCGCCCCCGCCCATCATTACGGCCAACAGAATATAGGGAAGCATGCGTCTTCCACTCCTGGTACCCAGGAGGAGCGCAAGGACTAAAAAAAACACAATCAGGGAAAAGGGATTAAGGGGGCGTTTCTTCCTGCGTTCCGGGGGAGAGGAGGGGGGGGCGTTTTCCGAAAGCGAAACGCCGGCATCGGAGGCGATAACTGTGGACACGGCGATGACGGCATTGGACAATCCCTTGCCATAGTCACCCTTCCGCAAGAAGGGAACCACGTATTGATCAAGAATTTCGCCTACCTTTCCGTCGGAAAGAATACCTTCCACCCCATAGCCGGTTTCAATGCGTATCCGCCGTTCTTTCAGGGCGAGAAAAATCAGGACGCCTTTATCCTCCCCTTTTTTCCCGATGCCCCAGGCTTCGTAGAGGCGATTGGCGTATTCTGCGGCATCGGCGCCGCCGATGTCTTTCATCGTCGCTACAACGATGGATGCGCCTGTTTTAGAAAGCACTTCTCTCGATAGTGTCTCTATGGAACGTCGAGATTCCTGAGGCATTACGCCGGCAAAATCATTTATGGCGCCCTGCGGCCGTGGAAACTGATCGGCGCCCGGGGCGCACTGGGGCGCAGTGAACAGACTCGCCAGGATAATGAAAAGAGCCGCAAAAATCTTGAATGGCGCCGTTGCCTGTTCCAATCTTCCTCTCATGGGGCGGGATTATCCCATACAAGGGGTGGCAAGACAATAGAAAATTACTTGACAGGATGGAAAATCTGCTATAATAACAGCCTTTCTCAACTCAATGGAAAGAAAGGAATTATACTTGGCAACGCATAAGTCAGCAGAAAAAAGAAACAGGCAGAGTGAAAGACGCCGCCAGCGAAACGTGTCGATCAAGTCACAGGTAAAAACCCGGGTGAAAGGGGTCCTGGCTGCGGTTGAAGCGAAAAATCCCGAAGAAGCGAAGGGAAAACTGGATACCACCGTGAAGGTGATTGCCAGGGCGGCAAGCAAGGGGATTCTCCACAAAAATAATGCCGGTCGCAAGATTTCCCGTCTGACAAAAAAGGTAAACGCTTTGTCTGCTCAAGCGGTGGATTAAAACCCCGACATAATGCTGCGATAGGCCTCTTCGGCAAGATCCAGGGCAAGCTTTTTCATGGCGCGGTCCTTGTTTCTGTCCGTGCCGTATACATCGCCTGTAATCCTGTAAGCCTCTCTTCCCGAGAGGCTTTTATTCTCCCAGATGACTTTTCCCGTTCGTTCTCGAAAGGTAGTTTCCAGGGTCATGGCAATCCAGTCTTCTTTTGCAATGTTGCTTTCCGCATACGCTGCATGGGACGCCCGGATGGCAATGATGCGCCCGGCTACTACTGCGTCGCACTCCTCTCGGTTGCCCGTCAGGGTGAAACGCCCCGATTTCCTGAACTGTTCCGTGAATGCGCTTCGAATATAATTCTCTACATAGGCCTCATCGGTGGGATTTGAAAATACATCGATATACACCGTCGCGATGCGTGAATCTATGTGTTCGCCGCCGGGTGAAACGCGGTAGCCGCACCCGAAAAAGGCGCAGACAAATACCGCCGTTGCTGCCATACATATCCGTTGTGCCCTGTTCATGATTCCACAGATAGAAAAAAAGTTTATTTTACCACGATGTTTACCAGCTTCTTCGGGACATAGATTACCTTGACCACATTCTTTCCTTCGGTATAGGTCCTGATTTTCCGGTCCTCCAGAGCAAGTTCCTTTATTTTTTCATCCGATTCATCGGCACTGACTTCTATCCTGCTTCTCACTTTTCCCTGGACCTGGATGACAATGGTAATTTCTTCCTCCTGCGCCGCCTCCCTGTCGTAGGAAGGCCAGGATCGGGATGAGAGGTCGCCTTCGCCGCCGACCATTTCCCACAGCTCCTCCGTGATATGGGGTACGATGGGAGCAAGCAGGATGATTACCGTTTCAATGGCCTTTCTGATAACCGAAAGCGACTCGCGGTCATCGCGAGAGGGGCGTTCGATCTGATAGAGGGCATTGACCAGTTCCATGACGGCGCTTATTGCCGTATTGAAATGAAACCGTTCTTCGATGTCGATGGTTACTTTTCGAATTGTTTGATGATATTTTTTCCGCAGGTTCTTCAGATCACCTTTCGGTTCAACGGTCTCGCTGAAAGGTTCGATTCCGGCAATATCGTCGAGGTACTCCATTACGATGCGCCATATCCTGTTGAGAAAACGGAACGACCCCTCTACTCCCATATCGCTCCATTCCAGATCTTTTTCCGGAGGAGAGGCGAAGAGACAGAACATGCGCGCCGTATCGGCCCCGTATCGCTCTATAAGGTGGTTGGGATCGACGACGTTCTTCAGCGATTTTGACATCTTTTCCGTTTTCCCGACGGTGACGCTCCCACCGCAATGGATGCAGCTCCCTTCTTTTACTTCTTCGGGAAAAAGATAGCCGTGTTGCGGACAGCGCATAGTTTCCTTGCAGACCATTCCCTGAGTGAGCAGATTGGAAAAGGGTTCATCAACGCTCACTACCCCGAAGTCCCTGAGCATCTTCGTATAGAATCGCGCATAGAGAAGGTGAAGAATCGCATGCTCTATGCCCCCGATGTACTGATCTACCGGCATCCAGTAGTCGACGCTCTTTTTGTCGAGACCGGGTTTTCTGTCACAGTGGGGAGAACAGAATCTGTCGAAATACCATGAAGATTCGACAAAGGTGTCCATGGTATCGGTCTCGCGCATTGCCGGTGATCCGCAATTCGGACAGGCAGTGTTGACGAAAGAGGAGGTCTGCGCCAGCGGAGAGCCCCCCTCTCCCGTGAGTGCGGCGTCCATGGGAAGTATGACGGGAAGCTCCTCCTCGGGTACGGGAACGGATCCGCATTTTTCGCAGTTGATGATGGGAATCGGCGCTCCCCAGTAGCGTTGCCTCGATATGCCCCAGTCCCTGAGACGGTACTCGATGGTTTTCCTTCCTCGACCGATCGATTCTAAAAATTCCGCGATGTCTTCAAGGGCCTGAAGATTTTTCTTTCCGTCGAAGGGCCCTGAATTGATCAGAATGCCCTCGTCGACGTAGGCCTCCGTCATGGTGTCCGCCGAAAGCTCCTCGTCGGGGTTTTGAATGACCACGATCAGGGGTAGTCCATACTTTTTCGCAAATTCGAAGTCGCGCTGGTCGTGAGTGGGGACAGCCATCACGCATCCCGTTCCGTAATCGGCGAGAACGAAATTTGCCGCATAAATGGGCATTCTTTTTTCAGTGACCGGATTGAGGCAGTATGCGCCGAGGAAGACGCCTTCTTTCTCGTAATAATCGGAGGTGCGCATAAGCTTGTCCTGTTTTTTCACCCGTTCTGCGAACTCCGTCACCTCCTGTTCCTGCGGCGTCCCCGCGGCAAGTTCCATGGTAAGGGGATGCTCGGCGGCGACCAGCATAAAGGTCGCACCGTAAATGGTATCCTGCCTGGTGGTAAAAACTTTGATCACACCATCGGAATCGGCCATGGGAAAATCGATTTCACAGCCGTAACTTTTGCCTATCCAGTTTCTCTGCATGGTCAGAACTCGTTCAGGCCAGCCGGGCAGCGCATTGCAGCCTTCAAGAAGTTCCTCCACGTAGTCCGTAATTCTGAAAAACCATTGATCAAGATGCTTTTCAGTGACCTCCGACTGGCAACGCCAGCAAAGCCCCGCTTCTACCTGTTCATTTGCAAGAACCGTCTGGCAGTGGGGACACCAGTTCACGTTCCCCCCCTTCTTGTAGGCCAGTCCTTTTTTATACATCCAGAGAAAGAACAACTGCTCCCATCGATAATATTTCGGTTCACAGGTGGAAATTTCCCGGTCCCAGTCGTAGCTGAACCCCATGCGCTTGAGCTGGTTCCTCATCGTTTCTATGTTGTCATTTGTCCATGTGGAGGGATGAATGCCGTGTTCAATGGCCGCGTTTTCCGCCGGCATGCCGAAAGAGTCCCAGCCCATCGGATGGAGAACGTTGCAGCCGCGCATTTTTTTGTAACGGGCGATCACATCACCGATCGTGTAATTTCTCACGTGTCCCATATGGATCTTTCCCGATGGATAGGGAAACATTTCAAGGAGATAATACTTCTCTTTCTCAGGGTCTTCCACCACTTTGAAGGTATCCCGGTCTTCCCAGAGCTTCTGCCATTTTATTTCGATTTCGTGTGGTTGATATTTTGTCTTCACCGCGTTCTCCAAAAAGCTTCTTGTATAATTCTCGTACAACTCCGCTCCTACTATCACAAAATTTCACAACAATCAAAGCAGGATTCAAAGTAGGAAAGTAAGAAAAAGTATGAAAAGTGTAAAAAGTATGAAAAGTAGAAAGACCAAACAGACCAGACAGACCAAAAAGGGGGGGGGAGTCGATGGGCGGGAAGGGAGGGTCGAATTCCACCCATCGACTGGTGTGACTGCTTGGAACTTTCATGCTTTGGTTCAACATCTCGTTAATAGCATCAATTGTGCCATATCCGGAAAGAAGGCCTGCAATAAAGAGGCAATGATATTGGTATGTTGTAAGGATGAAAGAAGGATTTTCTCCTGAGAGGAGGCACTCTTTCCATGTCAATATGGCGGGCACTACGAGAAATTTCATGCGAATTTACACTAAAACAACATAATATCGATGGGATATATGATATGCGTCATTTTGGCACACATGCGTCATTTTGGCGTAGATGTCACTCGGCTGATGGGTCTTTCAGTTTTCTCTGGAGTGTCCGCAGGCCGATGCCGAGTATTTTGGCCGCCCTGGTTTTGTTATTGCCGGTCCGGGCAAGGACTTTCTTGATATGAAGATGGGTCACTTCATCAAGGGTAAGGGGAACCTCGTCGAGTATCGGCACAGGGTTGATCGGCATGAGCAGATTTTCAACTGAGGAGAGTGAAAGTTCACGGCCCCTTTCAAGAAGCACCGCCTTGGCGATGATATTTTCCAGTTCCCGCACGTTGCCGGGGAAGGCATAATTGCTTAATTCCCTCAGGACTACCGGAGAAATTGCATTAATGCGCCGTTTATTTTTTTCTGAGTGAATCTTCAGGAAATGATAGGCAAGAGGAATAATGTCCTTTCGTCGTTGCCGGAGCGGGGGGATGTGAATGTGGAACATATTTAACCGATAAAAGAGGTCTTCACGAAATTGGCCTTTTTGAATGGCTTCTTTGATGTGCTTGTTTGTCGCCGATATAATGCGCACGTCGATATTTTTCAATTCCGTGCTTCCCAGGCGGTAGAGTTCTCTCTCCTGAATGACGCGGAGCAGTTTTCCCTGAAGCGGCAGCTCCAGTTCGGTGATTTCATCGAGAAAAATTGTTCCCCCCTGCGCAGCTTCGAAAAATCCCTTTTTGTCCGCAAGTGCCCCCGTGTAGGCGCCTCTTTCATGGCCGAACAGGTCGTCCTCGATGAGATTTCGGCTGAACGCCGCCATATTTATCGTCACAAATGGTCCGTCGCTTCGTGTGCTGATCCTGTGAATGATACGGGCCAGCAATTCTTTCCCCGTACCCGATTCTCCAGTGATGACGATATTATACTCCGTGGGCGCCGCAATTTCCGCCTGATGGAACACCATGGCCATTGATTCGTCCTGGGCAATCATTTCCCTGAAATCGTCGCGATGCTTCAGATCGGAAAAAAGTTGATTCTGTTCGTAGAGGGCCAGGCCGTTGCGAAGGTGATAGCGTTCGAGGGCGTGATTAATGGTGAGAATCAGCTTTTCCAGTTTTACCGGCTTTACCAGATAATCGTATGCATCATACTTGAGCGCCTGAACCGCTGAGGCAACATCGTCAACAGCCGTAATGACAATAATTTCTATGGCCGGATATTCTTTTTTAATTTGTGAGAGGAGTTCCATCCCGTGTATATGGGGCATGATCAGGTCCAGTATGACCAGATGAAAGTCCCCCTTCCCGATGCATTCCATTACCTGCCTGCTGTCGGAGAGCAGTGCCGGTTCGGGCAACCCCGCACTTACGACGGCTGCCTTGATGCTCAGAATAAGGCCGACGTCATCATCGACCACAAGCATGGGTGTCATGCGATCCGCTGTCGATTCCAATTGCAGTGTCCTCCTTCGTCTTGAAATTCAAGTGCCGCTCAACAGATCCGATACGACTGCAGCCCGGCCCGGATATCCGGCTTCTGCCTCCGGTTTCGGGCGTTACCTGGATCCGGGTACTGATCCGTTCTTTCAGGGCGGCGACGTGAGAGATCAAGCCGATCAGCTTGCCGTCCTGCTGCAGTCCCGCAAGGGTTTCCAGGGCGGTGTCAAGGGCTTCCTCGTCCAGCGTGCCGAAGCCTTCATCCAGAAACAGCGAATCCACCCGAACATTCCTGCCGGCCATGTGAGACAAACCCAGTGCCAGGGAAAGGCTGACGATAAAGCTCTCACCGCCGGAAAGGTTCTTCGTGGACCGAATCTCTCCCGCCTGGTAGTTGTCAACCACGTTGAGTTCCAGCGGGTGAACTTCATCACGGACCAGCAAGTAGCGGTCTGTCAGTTTCTGCAGTTGCCGGTTCGCATGACCAACCATAATTTCAAAGGTCAGTCCCTGGGCAAAATTGCGGTACTTCCTGCCGTCTGCGGCGCCGATCAATTCGTGCAGATTTTCCCACCTGCGGCATTCCTTCTTCTGGGCCTCGACAGCTGTCTGCTTTTCCTTTATCCGCTCTTTTGCAGCCCTGTTCTCACTAAGCGTGTGCTTGAGACCGGCAATGATGTCACGCAGCTCTTTCAGGGCTTCCTCGTGCTCCTTGAATTGGGGCTCGAGCTCTTCCCGCGACGAGTCCGTAACTTTTCGGGCCATTTCCCTGGCCAGGCGCGTTTCCCGATCCTTCTGTCTCGCTTTCAGGTCTGTGCGTCGTTCATCCAGATCTTTTGCCGCGGCTGCCAGCTCAGCCTTCCGTTCAGAGGGCAGTATGGCCGCCAGGAACTGTACTTCATTTGAAAAGCCCACGGGCGCAAGCGCTGCGGAGAATTCAGTTTCCAGTCTTCTCAGTTCCGGCTCTCGCTGGTCAATGCGTTTCTTGAGAGATTCGACATGGGCCTTGGCAGTATTCCATTTTTGCTGGAGTTCACTGTGCCGGTCTCTGGCCTGCCTTTCGGTGCCTTCGGTGTCAGAAACCGCCTTGTTAAAGCGGCGCTCCTCATCGTCGGGCTTCCTGTCGCCGTACAGTGCATTACGCTCATCGCTTCCGGCGGCGAGTTCTTTTTTCAAGATCTCCAGGCGTGCCAGCTTTTCGGTAAGAGCGGTGCTTTGTGTTTCGATAACTGCATCCAGCCGCTTCAGCTCGCTGTCGATGTCGGCAATCTGTTTCTCGATGTCCACCTTTTTCTTGACCTGAGCCTGCCACGCCTGCATTCTGGATGTGAGATTGTCGATTGCCAATTGGGGATCACGAAAATCGAGCGAATATCCCAGAGGATCGATTTTGCGGGATATCGCCTCCTTGCGTTCGGTAAAATCGGTGTGGAGTATTTCCAGGTGTTCCTTCATCTCGCTTAGGGCTTTCTCGGCAGCCTTCTTGGCGTTAGCCGCTGCCGACTCCAGTCTTTCAGCCTCCGTCAGGTTTTTGCGGGCAAGGTGTTCCGCTTCTTCGAGTTTCTTGATGGAGGCTTCCTGCTCCTCGGCTTTGCTGATCAGCCTGGTCAAGGCGTTGATCTTCCTTTCGGTTTCATCGGGGACAGGGACATTCCCTTCCGCGAAGGGGTGTTCGGTTGCGCCGCAGAGTGGACAGGGCTTGCCGTCTTCCAGTTTTGCCCGGTGATCTTCAAGCTCCGCTATTTTCGTCAGGAAGGCCATTTCACGCAGCAGAGTTTCCTTCTCGGCGCGGTATTCTCGCAACAAGCGGTCTCCCAGCAATCGGATCAATGCATCTTTACTCTCTTGAATCTGTTTTGACGCATTGTCCAGCGCGTGCCTCCGCGTTCCGCATTTCTTCCGGCAGCCATCGAGTGTCGTTGTC
Organism: Syntrophales bacterium; assembly: GCA_963666365.2. GTDB lineage: Bacteria > Desulfobacterota > Syntrophia > Syntrophales > UBA2210 > JALNXD01. Next base: position 894,319 of record CAXXNF010000001.1, on the reverse strand, counting down.
GTCTGTTCCAGAGACGTCAAGCCCTTTTCCTGATCAGCCTCTTTTTGAACGATTTCTTTTTGCCGCAAGATCAGGCTGCCCAACTGTTCTTCAACGCCGGCCAGACCGCTGATCAGCCATTCATCCTGTGCATGCTCCTTGAGGTAGCTGTCCAAAAGATCCAGCGTCTCATAAGCCTTGGATCTTTTTTTCTGCTCTTTGAGCCGGGTTTTTTTGTCTGCATCAATCTTTGCCCCATCCTTCTTGCAGCCCTCAACACCTTCCGAAACAGTCTTTTTCTGATCGGCAAGTTTCTGATCCAGGGAGCGAACCTTCTGCAAGGTCGGCGCGGCCGCTTTCAGCTCTTCCTTGGCCCGAGCGGTTTGCCGCTCAGCCGATTTCAGTGCCTCGGCCTGTTCCCTGGCGGAGAACTCCAGTCCAGGAAGAGCCTCTTCCACATCTTTCAGAGCTGCTCTGTCATCCGCCTGTTGTTTGCGGGTGGCGGTGAGCGTTGCGTATGCGCCGTCCAGTGAGGCGGCGCTCAAAGCCCGGGTGAGCGTGTCACGATCCGTTCTGAAGGCCTCGATGTCGCTGTGCAGCGTGCTCGCCTCATCGGCCAGGATAACGATTTCCTTTTTCAGACCGTCTATGGCGGTGAGCCAGGCAATGGCCTTCCCGGTATCAATTGACGCGGCGGTGAGGTCCGCCTCTTCCTTTTGCTTTGTCTCGAGCGACTGACCCAGCTCATTTTCCTGCTCCGGTTCAAGAATCACGATGCCTGACGTTTCAGCCTGAAGGATGTCCAGTCTTTCCCGCTCGTCACGCCGGCGTTCGTGGACATGGATGGATATCAGGCTGTAGATCTCCGTGCCTGTTATCTGTTCCAGGATCGGCGCCCTTTCATCAGCTGCCGCCTGGAGAAAAGCGGCAAAGCCTCCCTGGGCAAGCAACATGGAACGGGTGAAACGGTCAAAATCCATGCCGGTGGCCGACTCGATCTGATCGGCGACGCCTCTGATCCCGGATTCAAAAATCGCACCGGAATCGGCATTGGAAATTTCGTGCCTGGGGGCCTGAAGTTCGCCATTCGGTTTCCTGTGCGCCCGGCGCTGGCTCCAGTGGCAGCGGTAACGCCCTGATTGCGTTTCGAAGCTCACCTCGGCAAAGCATTCGCCGGTCTGGCGGGACATGATTTCATTTGCACCCTTGGTGACCTTGTTCAGGCGAGGCGTCCGTCCGTAAAGGGCGAGGCAAAGGGCGTCGAGGATCGTGGTCTTCCCCGTGCCTGTGGGGCCGGTTATGGCAAAGATGCCGTCGGATGCGAAGGTCGGGTGGGTCAGATCGATTTCCCATTCGCCGACCAGAGAGTTCAGATTCTTGAAGCGCAGATTAAGTATTTTCATCAGGGCTGTCCGCAGATTCACGCAGATTAAGAACCATTCTTTTGTGTTGGAGGCTTTTGCTTCCGAAACTGAGCAACAACGCTTTTTGCAGGCCGGAAGCTTTGAGGTAGTTGATGACCTGTGGTGCTTCGAGACCCGATAGGCGATCTAACACTTTCAACTCGACGATGACAGAACCAAAGCAAATGAAAGCCGCTTTATAGAAAGTCTTGAGTCGTCTGCCACGATAACTGACCGACAGTTCCTTTTCCCGCTCATAGGGTATACCCCTTGCCTGAGATTCTATCTCCAGGGCTTGCTGATGCACCGCTTCCAGAAAGCCGCAACCCAGTTTTCTGTGAAATGTCATTGACGCGCCGATTATTGCGTAGGTTTCATGATCTCTATCCGCAGATGACGCCGATTTTCGCAGATCACGTTTCAAAATATTTTCATCTGCGATTATCTGTGTAATCTGTGTATTACTCAGCATTCTTATCATCCTCCAGCAAATCTTTGACGACTTCGTTATAGGACCGAAGCAGTTCAGGCCGCTGGTCTTCAGGCACGTTATGAACGGCAAGGCATCGTTCGAACACCTCATGCACGTTCAGGTCGTCCAGTGTTTCCTCTTCATGGATTTGTCCCAGCACGCGGTCGATGATGCGGGTGTTCTTTATCCGGAGGATTTCCATTCGAGTGCCGGAAATCGCAGCCTCCAGGCGCTCACGCAGGTCGCCGATAATTTCGTCCCCTTCGCAAATGACCTCGAGCCAGCCTTGGGGGTCCGTTGCCGACAATTCGAGGATGCGGCCTGAGATGCCGTCCCAGTCTCCCTTGACGCGCTCGAGCTTCTGAAACACCGGCACAGGGAGAAGTTTGATTTTTGAGTGAAGATTTTTGATGGGAGCGGCTATCGATCTGTCTTGGCGCGTGTTCAAATCAGTAATCCAAGATTCAAACTCTACAATGACCACGCTCTTCTGCTGTTGTGCCTCCCCGAATCCCATGGGCAACGGAGAGCCGCTGTATCTGATGGTTTCGGAGCCGTTCACCTTTTGCGGGACGTGGAGGTGTCCAAGCGCCAGGTAGCTGAAGCAGGCAGGAAAAATCCCGGCCGTCACATGGGCCAGGGAACCAACATAGAGTTCGCGCACGCCGTCGCCATCGACGGTGTGTCCGCCGGCGGTGAACAGATGCCCCATGCCCACTATGGGAATATCGGCAGCGAGTTCTCTGCGTTTCCCGTCGGCAAGGGCGGCGACGGCGGCGTAATGCATGCGGATGCCGTCAATCAGTTTCCGCTCCTTGTCCTCGATGGTTTCGCCCGCTTCCGCCACGCGGATATCCCTGTCCCGGAGGTAGGGCACGGCGCAGACAATCAATTCCGGAGCGTCCTGTTCATTGCGGAGCACCAGCACTTCGTCTTCCGGATCTTCCGTGCTACTTCCGACTATGTGGATATCAAGTGCTTTGAGCAGCTCCCCGGGGGCATTGAGAAAGGACGGAGAATCGTGGTTGCCCGCGACGACGACCACATGCCGACAGGGTGAGGCGGCCACCCGGCACAGGAATCGGTAATAGAGCTCCTGGGCGCGATTGCTCGGAGCGCTGGTGTCAAAGACGTCGCCCGCCACCAGCAGCACATCAATTTCATTCTGCTGAATTGTTTCAGCCAGCCAGGCCAGAAAGGCTTCAAACTCTTCATAGCGTTTCCTGCCGTAAAGGGTGCGGCCGATGTGCCAGTCGGACGTATGGAGAATTTTAACCATGTGCTGTAACCCTCCCACTTTATCACAGGCCTCAGAAGGTGCGCATTTCGGTGGGGATCTCCTCGCTCCGCCATCCGGGTGCTCCCAATAAACATGCTCCTCTGCCGCGGGTCGATCCGATGAAGGTTGCGATCAGCGAAACGGGATGAAAAATGGCTGCCTGGGTGGGCCTTCCGGACGGCACACTGGGTCAGGAACTAATCGCTGCGGCGTTCTCGGGATGTTCGCCTATAGGGGCGCAAATGTCAAGCGCGGCTTTAATTACGGGGACAGTATAGTTAATTACTGACCGCGGCGAGATGAAAGGAGGCGCATAATAGGTAATGGCAGGTATGACTCGAATTTTTGTTCCTGATGTTCCTCATTACATCACCCGGCGGGGCGATTGGCAGGATATCATCTAGGAATGCATGGCGGGAAAGGCGATCCTGAACGTGGTGCCCCCTTCCTCATTTGGGTAAAATGAAATATCGCCTCCGTGGGCCTGTACAAGATTGTAGGTTATCGATAGGCCGAGGCCGGTGCCGCCTTCTGTTTGACGGGAGGTGACGAAGGGGTCGAAAATGGTGTCCCAGAGCGCCGGATCGATGCCCCTGCCGTTGTCGGATACGCGTACAATCACGCTGTTGTCTCTGTCGCTGAATTCCGAACTGATGCCGATAATGCCATGATCATGATCAATCGCCTCTGCCGCGTTGATGATAATGTTCATGACTATCTGTTCCATATTATGCAGATTTGCTTCAACGAGAGGGAGATGTTCTTTGAGAGATACTTTCAACGTTATGGAAGAGTTGCCGAGGGTGGGTTGGATAAGTCTCAGCACATTGTCTATGGCCTTGTTGACTGAGAGCGGTTCTTTCTCGCTGCTGCCTGATCTGCGGGAAAAATCCTTTAGATTGGCGACCGTTTTTACGATTCTGCTGGCAGCCATTCCCATGTCGGCCAGAAGACGGGGGAGGTTGTCGCGGAGGAAGGGCACGGTCAGGCCGCCGTATTTTCTGGTCTGCGCACGATCCGTTCCCTCGCCCAGATCATCGATGACGTCATGCCAGATCTTTTGCAGCAGGGGAATGTCGAACATGATCTTATTAATAGGGTTGTTTATCTCGTGGGCAACCCCCGCGACCAGTGTTCCCAGTGCCTCCATCTTCTGGGCATGAAGCAGTTGAGATTCAAGCTGTTTTTTTGTCTCCTCGGCGATCTTCTGGTCCGTAATATCTTCGCCTTGTACGATCGTGGCGATCAATGTGCGATCATCCTGTGCGAATATGGGGACGGAATCCAGAATACAGATACGCATGGCGCCATCCTTCCGCACAATTGTCTGTGCCTTGCCGCCGGTCTGTTCCCTTTCATGGAATGATACTCCCTGCCCTGTCGTTTCGAGGGCGAATAGCAAATCCAAGGGTCGGCCGAGCATTTCCTTTTCCGATCTTCCGCTCATTTGTTCAAAGGCCCGGTTGAAGACGGTTACCTCTCCCCGCGGATTCAACACCGCCACAGGTCTCCGGGCGTATTCGATCAGATTCCGGAGATATTTGACCGACTCTTCAAGGTCCGCCGTTCGTTTTTTCACTTCTTCTTCCAGTTGGTGCGACCACCGGTACAGCCTGTGAAGAATGAACGCGCCTCCCGTCAAAAGAATCGCAATGATGAGAGCGGAGAGCAGAAGCCAGTGCAGACCCGATGTACGGACAATGCGCGCCACCTCGTCAAGGGGCGCCGCCAGTACCACGGACCAGTTTTGACCGCCCAGCAGGACCGGTGCGTAGGTGACGAGCAGTTCACCGTTTTCGGCCTTTCTTTCCGATGGTACCGTAAGACGTCCCGTGCCCTCTTTGCCCCGCAAAAGACGGGACCGGATGTCCTCGCCGGTGGAATCGACATAGAGGAAGCGCTTGTTATGAGTCGAATCAAAGGGATGCGTTCCCACCCAGTCTTCACGGGGATGGAACATGACCTGTCCGTTTCGGTCCATTATCCAGGCAGGGCCGGCCTGTTCGGATTTTATGAATCTCTGGGCGATATCTCCGGGATCGAAAGAGACCGCAAGGATGCCCCTGAATGCGGCGTCCCCATTCTCTGCAGTATCAAAGAGAGGAACGGCGATCCTGAATCGCCGTTGTCCCTTTTCGTTGATGAGTACATCGGAGAGCACGATCTGCGCAGTGTCCCGGGCCTCTTGAAAAAAACTCTCTTCGTCACAGGCCGTTCCGATCAAGGTCTCGCGCCAGTCGTCGGAAGGGTGGATAAAGCGCAGTATCCCTCGCTCATCGATACGCCGAATCGATGTTCTGGGCACAAAACCCAGGGACATCTGTTCCATGACCAGCGGACAGTCCTCAGTCATCCTGACCAGTGACGGGTTGGTTGCCGCGGAGAAAAGCGAAGTCTGAACCTCCCGGAAGTAGGCCTCAAGGCCGGCGGCGATTGAACGGGCAAGGCTCAGCTGCTGCAGGGCATAGCGTTCCGTCGCCGCCTCTCTGGCAGCACGGTAACTCTGAAAGCCGAGCAGAGCCGTTAACACTGCCGCGGCGAGGGCAGCGACAAAAATCGGCAGCACTCGTCTTCGAAATGGGTGAAGATCCCTCAGTGATGATGCGCCAGGTGAAACCGCCCCCGGCTGACGATTGAGGTGCACCATTGTGCAGTGTCCTCCTTAGACATCCCCTATGCTAAGGATGTCGGCGCGTTCTATTTTTTCCAGAACTCGGGGATGAGAAGGATGAGCACTGTATAGATCTCAAGTCTTCCCACGAGCATGCAGAACGAGAGAATCCACTTGGCGAGAGTGGGAATGTCACTGTAGGTGGATGCCGCGTTGACAAGGCCGAACCCCGGACCTATGTTTCCAATGGTGGCGACAACGGCGGAAAATGCGGTCATCAGATCGAGACCGAGTGCGGCAAGCAGAATGAAGGCCACCACCGTTGTTCCCAGATAGAGAATAAAAAAGCCCCAGATGCTGGCCATTGTTTCAGGATAGACGATTCGTTTTCCCAGTTTGACCGCTTTGACGGCATGGGGGTGTACCAGCCGGTAGAGTTCCACATAGCCATGCTTCAGGATCAGAAGGATTCTGAGACATTTTATGCTGCCACCGGTGGACCCGGCCGAACCCCCGAAAAACATCAGAATAAGAAGAATCGTTTTTGAAAGGGCGGGCCACTCGTCAAAATTGGCGGTGGCAAAGCCAGTGGTGGTCATTATCGATATTACCTGAAACGCTGCATAGCGGATGGATGTGGCTGTTTCTTCGATAAGATTGATGCGCAGATTCACTGTCACGATGAGGATTGCCGTCAGGGTGATGCCGCAGTAAAAACGAAACTCGCTGTTGCCCAAAAGCGATCGAAAGTTCCCCGTCAGGAGTCCGTAGTGAAGGGTAAAGTTTATGCCGGCGATAAACATGAAAAGGGTGATCACCCCGTCGATATAAGCGCTTTGAAAGTGTGCAATACTTGCGTCGGTGGTGGAAAATCCCCCGGTGGCCATAGTACAGAAGGTATGACAGAGGGCGTTGAAGCTGTCCATTCCTCCAAAAAGCAGTAAAATGAATTCCACCGTCGAGATTATGATGTAGACAATCCAGAGTGTCCGGGCGGTTTCGGTGACCCGCGGCGTTAACTTGTCCTTGACGGGACTGGGCAGTTCCGCCTTGTAGAGCTGCATTCCTCCCACGCCGAGGAGCGGGAGAATGGCGATTGAAAGGACGATTATTCCCATGCCGCCCAGCCACTGGGTCATCGACCTCCAGAAAAGAATTCCGTGGGGGAGATGCTCTATGCCGACAATGACGGTCGCGCCCGTTGTGGTGAATCCCGAAATGGATTCGAAAAAGGCATCGCTGAAGTGGGGAAGCACGCCATAGAAAAGGTACGGAAGAGCTCCGTAGGCCGCTGCCAGAATCCAACCGACGGCGACGACCAGAAACCCCTCTTTGTGGTTTAATGAGATGTCTTCATCTCCAGGACGGGAAAAAAAATAAAGAACGGCGCCCGTTGCCGAGGTGATCGCAAGCGACAGGGCCAGGGCGAAGAGATCGTCTTCTTTATAGTAGATCGCCCAGAAAAGTGGGAATATCATCGAAAGTCCCAGGAAAAAAAGAAAGCCACCCAGGATATATGAGATATTTCGTATGCGCATTAAAAGTAGTCCAACTTGACGGTCAGAAATTTTTCGATTTGGGGAATGGCCGAGCGGAGCGTCACCAGAATGACGCGGTCGTCAGGTAAAATCACCGTGTCGCCCCAGGGTATGATCACACGTTCGTTTCGCAGGATGGCCCCGATGATCGTTCCTTTGGGAAATTTGATATTCTTCAGGGGTTTCCCCGTAATCTCCGATGTTTCCAGTGCGATGAATTCAATGGCTTCCGCCTTTTCGTCACTGAGGGGAGTGGATGAAATGATTTTTCCTTTCCTGATGAAGTGAAGGATCTTTCCGATGGTGGCCTGCCGCGGATTCATCACGCCGTCTATGCCGACAATGGGAATCAAATGGGTGTAGTCGATTTTATTGATGAGACATATGGCCCTTTTTGATCCCAGCTGTTTTGCCAGAAGGGCGCTCAGTATGTTCGCCTCTTCGTCTCCGGTAAGGGCAATGAAGTAATCGGCGCCCTGGATATTTTCCTCTTTAAGCAGATCCTGGCTCGTGCCGTCCCCCAGAAGGCATACGGTCTTGTTCAGCCGTTCTGCCAGCATTTCACAACGATCCTGTCTCCGTTCAATGATTTTGACCATGACGCCCTTCGCCTCGAGCTGTTCCGCCAGCATGAGGGCCGTGTTGCCCCCGCCAAGAATAAACACGCGCTCGACCGGTTCGGCGTCTTTCCCGAAGAATTTCAAGAGCGCACGGACGTTTTTCGTCTCCACGAACGTAAAGACGTAGTCCTTGGCCCTTATGGACGATGTCCCTGATGGGATAATCAGTTCATTGGCGCGAAGAATAGAGGCGATCAGGAGGTCCCCCCCATATAAGTCCCTCAGATCGCTCAGCTTTTTACCGACAGCCGGACAGAATCGATCAACGGAAAAGGCAACAAGCTTGACGCGTCCTTCGGCAAAATCGATTACTTCCGAGGCGCCGGAGTACTCCATGATGCTTATCGCCTTGTTGACCGCCTCCCGCTCCGGATTGATGCAGAGATCGATGTTGAGATGATTTTTGTCGAAAATGACCGCATCCTGGTCGAGATCGGGCATTCTGATGCGCGCTATTTTGAAGGGTACCTTCGACTGTGTCGATGCGAGGAGACAGGCGACAATGTTGGTTTCGTCACTGTCGGTGACGGCGATGACCATCTCCGCCTGATCAAGTTTTGCTTTTTTTAAAATTCTGGGGCTGCTGCCGCTACCATGAATGGTCTGGACGTCCAGAATTTCGGTAACGGCCTTCAGGCGTGCCTCATCCTTGTCAATAATGATAAGATCGTTTCCTTCTTTGGAAAGAATGTCCGCAATGCTGCGACCGACTTCGCCGGCCCCTATCACAATTACTTTCATGACTGCACGCTCCTTACCGGGAAAGAGCCGGCGCTATCTGAGAATGCACCTTGCTGAGTGCTTCCGTGAGCAGCGTTTCCATCGTCCGTGAATGCAGGCCGATCGGCCAATGTGTGCGCGACCATGCCGTCGCTGTCTCCCCGGGGCGGCATCTCATCACAGAACAGCCCCGGGGCCGGACCGTCTTCACCGATATCGGTAAGAGAATCAGAAGATATTTTACTCTTCATCGTCCTGCCGCATGCGGGCGTAGAAGGCGTCGAGAATGCCGTTTACAAAGGAACCTGAATTCTCAGAGCCGTATTCCTTGCCTAGGTCAATTGCCTCGTTCAGGGTCGCCTTCGGAGGGATTTCATTACAAAAAAGCAGCTCATAGACGGCCATGCGCAGAATATTCTTGTCGACCTTGGCCATGCGATCAAGCGACCAGTGTTCCGAACAGGTGCTGATTGCCTCGTCGATCGCGGCAAGGTGCTCTATTGTGCCTTTGATTAACTCCGTTGAGAATCCCCTGGCATTTTCCGGTGCTTCAAAATTGCGCCAGTAGAGTTCGATTGCCTCATTCACTTCGGTCTCAGCGACATCAATTTGGTAGAGAACCTGCAGGGCAATTTCTCGCGCCTTTCTCCGGTGACCCATCCACGCCTCTTAAAACTACAGAATGTTAAAGAGATTAGTCATTTCAATTGCCGATACCGCCGCATCCCATCCCTTGTTTCCGGATTTTGTGCCCGCCCGTTCTATTGCCTGCTCTATGGTATCTGCCGTAAGCACGCCGAAAGAGACGGGTAGTTCCGTTTCCAGCATTACCTGAGCGATCCCTTTCGTCACTTCGGCGCTGATGTACTCAAAATGGGGGGTGGCGCCCCGGATTACGGCGCCGAGACAGATCACGGCATCGAATTTGCCGCTCTTTGCCAGCTTTTTAGCCGCCAGTGGTATTTCAAAGGCGCCTGGAACCCGGACGACGGTGATATCGTTTTCATCGGCGCCGGATCGCTTCAGGGCATCCAGCGCCCCTTCCGTCAGTCGTGCGCATATGAAGTCATTGAAGCGACTTACCACGAGACCGAATTTCTTGTCCTTGGCTGAAAGCTTCCCTTCAAGAATGTTCGCCATAATCTGTTCTCCCCTTCTGTGAGGTGATATGATCGATGGAAGTATTTCGCCGGAACGCAGATCACGTTCATATTTCCAGCAAATGTCCCATCTTGTCCCTTTTCGTCTTTAAATAGTGTATGTTATTTTCATTCGGCGCAGCAACTATGGCCACCCGGTCGACGACTTCCACGCCATAACCTTCGAGACCGACGATTTTCTTGGGATTATTGGTCATCAGGCGCATTTTTTTCACCCCCAGGTCGACCAGGATCTGGGCGCCGATGCCGTAATCCCTGAGGTCGTCTTTGAAGCCGAGTTCGATATTCGCCTCTACCGTGTCCCTCCCATGCTCCTGCAGGTTATAGGCCCGGATCTTGTTGGCCAGTCCGATGCCCCGGCCTTCCTGGTGCATGTAGACGATTACCCCTTTTCCTTCCTTTTCGACCATCGCCATCGCCTCATGCAGCTGGTCGCCGCAATCGCAGCGGAGCGATCCGAAGAGATCGCCGGTGACGCACTCCGAATGCACCCGTACGAGCACCTCGTCCTCAGGTTGGATGTCTCCCTTGACAAGGGCGATGTGCTTCATGTCGTCCACATCGTTTTCATAGACGATGATTTTGAAGGTGCCGCCGTACTTGGTGGGCAGATTGGCCTCGGCCGCCCGTCTGATAAGCCGTTCGTGCTGCATTCTGAAGTCGATGAGATCAGCGACGGTGACGATCTTGAGTCCATGTTCTTTGGCGAAAATTTCCAGGTCGGGCATGCGGGCCATCGTTCCATCGTCTTTCATAATTTCACAGATAACGCCGGCCGGTTTGAGATAGGCGAGCCGGGCAAGATCGACCGATCCTTCGGTCTGACCCGTTCTGACCAGCACGCCGCCCTTTCGCGCTCTAATCGGAAAGACGTGACCCGGTGTGACAATGTCTTCGGCGGTGGCATCGTCGGCAATGGCCGTCCTGATAGTTGTCGCCCGGTCGTGGGCGGATATCCCCGTGGTCACGCCATGCTTCGCCTCGATCGATATGGTAAAGGCGGTGCCGAAACGGGATTTATTGTTGGTGACCATAAGGGGGAGATTCAGTTTGTCGGCAATGTCGTCGGAAAGGGAAAGACATATCAAACCTCTCCCATGCTTTGCCATGAAGTTTATTGCCTCGGGGGTTACGTGTTCCGCGGCCATACAGAGATCACCCTCGTTTTCCCTGTCTTCGTCATCCACAAGAATAATCATTTTACCGCGCTTGATATCTTCGAGCGCATCTTTGACTGAACTTACCATTTTTCTCTACCTCGATTATTTTAAAAATCCGTGTTCCGACAGGAAATCCATATCCATTCCCTTCTCCGGACGGAGCAGCTTTTCAATGTACTTGCCCAGAATATCGGTTTCGATGTTGACGGTATCTCCGGTTTTTTTGAATCCCAGTGTGGTCGCTGCAGCCGTATGAGGAATGATGTTCACATAGAATCGGTTCTTTTCACACCGGTTAACCGTTACGCTGATTCCGTCCACGGTGACGGAACCTTTTTCTACAATATATTTTTCAAGTTGCCTGTCTATTTCAAAGTCGAACACAAGAGAATTGGACTTTACGCTTCTTTCACGAATAACGCCGACGCAATCCACATGGCCGAGTACCAGGTGTCCGCCCAAAAAAGATTGTAATTGTAAAGCCTTTTCGAGATTTACCCTGTCTCCCCGCTTCATGAAGCGAAGGGTTGTCCTGGAAAGCGTCTCTGCCGATACGTCGGCCGTAAAGCCGCCCTTTTTCAACCCCGTGACCGTAAGACAGACGCCGCTTACGGCAATGCTGTCGCCCACGCTGCTGTTTTCAAGATTAATGGGCGTTTCTATACCCAGGACGAGGTCGGCGCCGTGAGACGTGATGTGCTCTATCGTGCCCATGCTCTCTACAATACCTGTAAACATAGTCCCTGTTCCGCCGTCACCCGGTAAAATAATACTAATATAAGCACTTATTTCCCTTTTTCAACCTTTGTATTCAACACATCCTTCAGTTCTTCGAGAAAATCATTCACATCCTTGAAATCCCGATATACCGAGGCGAATCTCACGTAGGCAACCCCATCGAGCCGGTGCAGTTCCTCCATCAGTTTTTCTCCGACGACGGAACTGGGAATTTCCCTGAGCTGGCTTTCCTGACAGAATTGTTCGATTCTGTCAACCACTCCTTCGATGTCATCCACGCTTATGGGGCGTTTTTCGCAGGCCTTCTTGATGCCTGTCAGGATTTTTCCGCGTTCAAAGGCTTCACGCCTGCCGTCCTTCTTAATCACCACGGGAATTACGTCTTCCACATACTCATAGGTGGTAAAGCGCTTGCTGCAGGCCAGGCATTCCCGTCTTCGACGGATCGAATTTCCGTCCTTGCTGAGCCGGGAATCGATAACCTTATTTTCGCCGTTTGCACAAAAAGGACATTTCATAGCCTGTGTATCTCGATTCCTGCCTCTTCCAGAAGATCTTTCGCCAACTGGTCGTGATATCCGTCGCGGTAAAAGATTGTTGCCAATCCCGAATTAATGATCATTTTCGAACAGATGATGCAGGGATGATTGGTGCAATAAATTGTCGCACCCTTTATGCTGACGCCATGAAGCGCCGCCTGAATGATCGCATTCTGTTCCGCATGGAGGCCGCGGCACAGTTCATGCCGCTCTCCGGAAGGAATATTCATTTTATCTCGAAGACATCCTACCTCAAGGCAGTGGGCAAGGCCCGAAGGGGCGCCGTTGTAGCCTGTTGCCAGTATACGTTTATCCCGGACCAGCACCGCCCCGACCTTGCGCCGAAGGCAGGTCGAGCGCATCGACACAAGATCCACGATATCCATAAAGTACTGATCCCAGCTTGGACGTTCCATTATCGTTATTTTTCGATTCTTCCTGGGTAAAGCGGAAATCGTCCGCAAAGCTCGGCGACCTCGCCTCTTACTTTGGCAATAGTGTTTTCGTCGCCGATGTCGCTTATTATGAGGGCGATCATACGGGCGATTTCTTTCATTTCTTCTTCCTTCATGCCCCTGGTGGTGATGGCCGGCGTACCGATGCGTATGCCGCTGGTCACCTGCGGTCCCTGCCGGTCAAAGGGGATGCCGTTCTTGTTGGTGGTGATTCCCGCGCGATCCATGGCCGCCTCCACGTCTTTGCCCGTGAGCCCTCTTTCCGTAAGGTCAAGCAGCATAAGGTGGTTGTCCGTTCCGCCAGAAACCAGGCGAATGCCCTGTGAAATCAACTCGCCTGCCATGGCCCGGGCATTTTTCACGATCTGTTGCTGATAGATCTTGAATTCGGGTTCCAGCGCCTCTTTAAAGGCAACGGCCTTGGCGGCGATGATGTGCATCAGGGGGCCTCCCTGACTGCCGGGAAAGACACGACTGTTCAGTACTTTTGCCTGCGGTTCCCTGCACATGATCATGCCACCCCGGGGGCCCCGCAGGGTTTTATGGGTTGTCGTGGTGACATATTCACAGAGGGGAACCGGCGATGGATGAAGGTCTGCTGCCACAAGACCTGCGATATGGGCTATATCGGCCATAATGACGGCGCCGACACTGTCGGCGATTTCGCGGAAGGCCGTGAAATCGATTGTGCGGGGATAGGCGCTCGCCCCGACTACAATCATTTTCGGCCGGTGCTTTTTTGCCTGATCTTCGACTTCGTTGAAATCGATTCGTTCTGTCTCTTTATCTACGCCGTAGGATACAATATTATAAAGTCGCCCGGAGAAATTAACGGGACTTCCGTGGGTAAGATGGCCGCCATGGGAAAGATTCATCCCCAGTACGGTGTCCCCCGGTTTGAGTTCCGCGAAGTATACAGCCATGTTCGCCTGGGACCCCGAATGAGGCTGTACGTTTACATGCTCGGCGCCGAAAAGCGCTTTCGCCCGTTCGATGGCCAGATTTTCCGCGACATCGACGAACTCGCATCCGCCGTAATATCGTTTGCCCGGATATCCTTCGGCATACTTGTTGGTCATGATGGATCCCTGAGCTTCAAGCACGGCCTCGCTGACAAAATTTTCCGAAGCGATCAATTCTATCTTTTTCGCTTGACGATTTGTTTCATCGGCTATGGCGGCGGCAATTTCCGGGTCCCGCTCCAATAAAAGTGACATAAAAATTTTCCTCCTCGCACTGCGCTTGCGTTCAGGCAGTGACTCTACCGGTTTAGTAAAAAAAGTTCAAGTTTGAAATACCTTACGTGGGAATGTCGATTTTGCGGAGTCTTTTTTGGTGACGTCCGCCTTCGAAATCGGTTTCAAGCCAGACATCCAGGATGCGTCGCGCCCTTGTTATGTCGGTTGTGCGCCCCGCCAGGACAAGAATATTTGCATCGTTATGAAGTCTGCTGAGCCGCGCAGTTGCTTCATCGGTGCAGAGGGCCGCCCGCACTCCCGGCACGCGGTTTGCCACGATGGACATGCCGATTCCGGAGCCGCAGATGAGAATGCCGCGGTCGACCATTCCGGCGGCGACCATCCGTGCAACCGCCCAGCCGAAATCCGGGTAATCAACGGCATCGGCGCTGTGCGTTCCCACGTCACTGATCTCTATGGCCTTTTGGCACAGATATTCTTTCAACGCTTCCTTCAACTGAAAACCCGCATGATCGGATCCAAGGGCGATCTTCATGGCCGTCCCCTACGCTCCTATGCCTCGAATTTTTTAAATATCATAACCGAATTCACTCCTCCGAATCCGAATGAGTTCGACATGGCAACCCTTACATCCCTTCGCACCGCCCTGTGGGGCGTGTAATCGAGATCGCATTGTGGATCGGGGGTGTCCAGGTTGATCGTGGGGGGAATGATGCCCTCTTCGATTGCTTTAATGGCTACGATGGCCTCTATGCCGCCAGCCGCTCCCAGCAGGTGTCCCGTCATCGATTTCGTGGAGCTCACCGCAACGGACCGGATATGGTCCCCGAATACAGCCTTTATCGCCTCCGTCTCGTAGGCGTCGTTCAGGGGCGTCGACGTGCCGTGGGCGTTGATGTAATCTACGTCGGCCGTTGCCATGCCTGCATCCTCGAGGGCCAGCGCCATGCAGCGCGCCGCACCGGGATGCCCCGGAGGGGGGGCGGCAATGTGGAAGGCATCGCAGGTAAAGCCCGATCCTGCAACCTCCGCATAGATCCTGGCGCCGCGGGCCATGGCCGAGGTCATTTCTTCCAGGATCAGAACGGCGCAGCCTTCACTGATGACAAACCCGTCACGGTCGGCATCGAAGGGCCTGCTCGCCTTTTCGGGTTCATCGTTTCTGACGGAAATCGCCCTCATGGAGTTGAAGCCCGCCACCGCCAGCGAACAGACGGCCGCATCGGCGCCGCCGGTGAACATCGCATCGGCATAACCGAAGGCGATCATCCGTGCTGCGTCGCTGATGGCGTTATTCCCGGCCGCGCAGGCGGTAACGACACAGCTTATGGGCCCCTTGGCGCCCATCCGGATTGCCACGTTTCCCGGGGCCAGATTGGCGAGCACTGAAGGGATGGCAAAGGGCGACATCTTTCGCGGTCCCGCAGTGAGCACGGTTTCCTTTTCTTTTTCGATTGTTGCAAGACCCCCGATTGCGGAACCCATGATGACGCCCGTGCGGTCGGCGCGTTTCTCGTCGATGGTCAATTGTGCGTCGGCCCGGGCCATTTCGGCGGCAGCCAGAGCGTAGATGATGAAATTATCCAGCCTTCGCAGTTCCTTGGCGTTTATAAAGGCGAGAGGATCGAAATTCTTCACTTCTCCGGCGATTTTGGTGGTAAAGCCGGTCGTGTCGAATCTTGTGATAGGACCTATGCCCGATATGCCGGCACAGAGATTGCGCCACGTATCCTCAAGACAATTGCCCAGAGGATTGACGGTTCCCATGCCTGTGACGACGACTCTTCGTCTTAATGAATGCATTCGTTACAGCAGCCTCTGCTTTAAATATTCAATGACGTCCTTGACCAGCCGGATCTGTTCCAGATCTTCGTCGGCTATTTCAATGCCGAAAATGTCTTCCATGGCCATGACCATTTCAACAATATCAAGGGAATCAGCGCCAAGATCATCAATAAACGCTGCATCGACGCGGTACTCCGCTTCAGTGATGTTCAACTGATTAATGACGGCTTCTTTCACTTGTTCCTCAATTTTCGTAATGTCGACTGACATTCAACAGGCCTCCTTTTAATAATAATCTCAAAATCAGAATCCAATACCTACAAGGGTTCAGAAATCAATAAGTTCCCCACTCTTCCTACTCTTCCTACTTTCTCACATATACAACCCGCCGTTTACGCGAATCACCTGACCCGTGATGTACGAGGCATCCTTCGAAACGAGAAATCCCACCACCGACGCCACGTCGTCAGGCACACCGAGACGGCCCAGGGGTATCTGTTCCACAATGCGCTTCCTGTCGGTTTCACCGAACGACGATGTCATGTCCGTGTCAACAAAGCCGGGCGCCACGGCATTGACGCTAATGTTGCGCGAACCCATCTCTTTTGCAAGAGACTTTGTCATGCCGAGGATCCCCGCCTTGGAGGCGGCATAACAGGCTTGACCCTCATTGCCTCCCTCGGCAACGACGGAGATCATATTGACAATGCGCCCCCATCTTTGTTTCATCATATGCCTCAAAACTGCCCGGGTACAATTGAAGGTTCCTTTCAGATTTGTTTCGATGACGGAATCCCAGTCCGATTCCTTCATCCTCACGAAGAGGCCATTCAGGGTGACGCCGGCGTTGTTCACGAGCACATCGAGTCCCGACCGCTCCTCAACCATGGTGGACACGGCGTGCTGAACGGCGTCGAAATCTCCTACATCAAAAGCGACAAGGCTCCCCTGTCCTCCATGACTGCGGATTAGTGCCAGCGTTTCTCCGGCGGCTTCTTCATTACGGGCGTAGTTGACGTACACATAGGCGCCCATACGGGAGAGCCTCAGTGCAACGGCCCGTCCGATCCCCCGGGAACCGCCGGTTACCAGAGCCGTTCTATCGCTCAGTTCCTGCTCAGGCATCTTTGATTCCCCGCACCGTTTCATCCAGCGATTTCATATCCTCAATATTGAACAGGCGGATAGGGGGTGCAATCCGCTTGATGAGACCGGAAAGCGTTTTTTTCGGCCCAATCTCGATGATGGTATCCACCCCTTGCCGTACCATGGCTTCTATCGTTTCCTGCCACCTGACGGGCGCGCTGAGCTGATGCACCAGCAACTCTCGCGTAGCCGATCGCGAATGGGTTCTCAAGGGCTCGTAATTTGATATGACCGGCGGAGTGCAATCGCCTATTGGCAGCGACGAAAGCAGCACATCAAGGCGCGCCGCCGCACTCTCCAGAAGCCGGCAGTGGCAGGGAACGCTTATCGGCAGCATGATCGCTCGTTTCGCGCCGTGCCCCTTTGCCTCATGAAGCGCCCGTTCGATGCCCGTCGCGGCACCGGAAATGACAACCTGATCCGGTCCGTTATAGTTGGCCGGTTCGACGACTTCTCCCTCGGCACGAAGGCGCCGGCAGAGGGCGTCCACATCGGCGGCGCCCATGCCGAGCAGGGCCGCCATGGCACCCTCTCCGGGAGGAACCGCTTCCTGCATGAAGGTTCCCCTGGCGTGCACGAGCCTGATCGTGTCGGAAAGGGAAAGAGCGCCGGCTGCCGTGAGGGCTGCATACTCGCCGAGACTGTGACCTGCCATCACCGCAGGTTTAAGGGCAATGTGCTCCGCGAAGACCCTGAACGCCGCCACATCAACGGTTAAGACTGCGATCTGGGTATTGACGGTCATGTCGAGTTCTTCGCGGGGGCCTTCAAAACAAAGACCGGCAATGTCACGGCCTGTCACTGATGTGACTTCGGAAAACACCTGGCGGGCCGTCTCGAACTCGGTGTAGAGTTCACTGCCCATACCCACGAATTGTGCGCCCTGACCGGGAAAAACGATACCCAGTATGTGCTCCATAGCATTCACTTCTCTTAACTGCGTCCGGTGAGTCTGTCGCACCGGTCCGGGACGATAATCCCGCCTGCTCCTGATTCCTCTTCAGGATTCAGCGGTCTTCCGGACTCGATGGAAGGCCCTCTTTTCCGTACCGTCGTTTCCATCCGTTTTCTGCGTCATGGAGCTGCCCGCCTTCGGCGTCTCCGCGGATTCGTCCCTTCGTTACCACCGCTTATTCGGTGGGAATGATTTCGCGGCCTTTGTATGATCCGCAGTGGGGGCATGCGCGATGGGGCAGTTTCGGTTCATTGCACTGGGGGCATACCGAGGTAATCGGGGCCGTCAGCGCATCGTGAGACCGACGCTTGTTTTTTCTTGATTTCGAATGTCTTTTAACCGGATTTGGCATAGTCCTATGACCTCTTTCCTTTAATTTTAAAATTTTTTAATGCCGCAAAGGGGCTTTCAATGTGTTGATCCTTCTGATGATCGCATGATTCCTTATTCAGGTTTATTCCGCAGACCGGACACAATCCCCTGCAGTCTTCCGAACAGAGAGGTTTGATCGGCAGCAGAAGAAGGCCCTGTTCAACAATGGCGGCCTCCAGATCTATGCAGTCATCCTTATAGTAGAAGAGGTCCAGATCATCCTGCTCCAGTTCTGTTTCCTCTCCAGCCGGCGCCTCCCGCTCCGGCAGCATGACATAGAGGACGTCCCCTTCCAGTACAAGGACAAAGGATTCGAGACATCTGCTGCACAGGGCGGTCGCTTCTATCTCAATCCGGCCCTTTATCGAAACATTTTCAGCGACCCTGCTCGCCATCCCCAGAAAATCGATCTTTCTGACGGAGAATTGATCAATGCGATCTTCCGACAACTGCTGATGGAACCATTGCCCGTCTTTTGAAAGGTGAAAGTGCAGTCCCTCGGGAGGGATATGCGATACGATTATCTGCATGGCGCACACATAACTCTTAAAAATAGAATTTGAGAACTAATTATAATTTTGAACAGTTGTCAAGAAATATTTCAGGGTATTTTCCTTTCCTTTCTCAACTGTCGCGATAACAAGCAATTCTTGTGCCGGCCGGCTTCATTATTTCAGTATGACTTTTCCGCAAAAGGATATATTCCCTTCTGGTGGGCCGGAGATGAAGGGGAGGGGGATAAAAAACCGGTCTTTGAGGAACTGAAAAAATTCCTGCAGAGCACCTTCTATGCACGCGTTGAGGCCCCGATAGGCCCCTCTCTTCAAAAGGTGTTGCAAAAATAACACAGTTGGAGATCTGAAAAAAATGTCTGCAACACCGTGCATGAGGAACAGTAAAGAAAATGGTGGGGAATGAACCGGACCCTGTCCTTCGCAGAAAGGCCTCGTCCACTCGCCCGTTGTGTCGACAGAGCGGTGCTGCTCAGTGAAAAATTAGTCCTTGACTTTTTTCAATGATTTGGCTAAATGCCTCACTTCAATGCGAGATTCCTGGGGGATCGTCTAGCGGCAGGACGCAGGACTCTGGCTCCTGCTACCGAGGTTCGAATCCTTGTCCCCCAGCCATAATGGTCCCATCGTCTAGCGGTCAGGACGCTGGCCTCTCACGCCGGAAACCGGGGTTCGATTCCCCGTGGGACTACCATAAAAAAATCAAGGGGTTGGAAATACCATCTGACCTCTTGTTTCTTTTTAAAAACGGAACTCCTTACAGCATTTCCCACAAGGGCATTCTTTTTTGGCTTCATGTTCTTTATAAAAATCTTTGAGTTCCTTCAGCGGTTCATTACAGTTCGGACAAGCCGTTCTCGGTCGGCGGACCTGGATCAGGGCAATCATCGATGAGGTGCGCGACACCATCCAGGATCCGGAGGGGTACCGGAAGCTTGAGGGGGAGGTCCTCTATGTGCATACGAGACGTCATGCCTGGGGTGAGACGCGTACGCGGTGTTATGTGCATGTGTACTGCAAAGCCCTCATAGCGGCAGCAGCTGCCGATGAGTTCACCGAGGAACTGTTGGGCTACTAGGCGGAAAGGGAGCAGGGGCTTTCCATAAGCGGCCATGAAAAGGCCTACAAAGCATTTTTTACGGTTAAGGACATCCCCGTGCGAGGCCGCAAGGTAACCTTCAACGTAACCGTACGACCAACTCATCTTTCGCTTGAACGCACATTGGATTATAGCTTCCCGTCATGAACACATTTCATGATTGGAGGATGCCCTATGACACAACAAGAACGCACCGCCCACTGGTCGGCCATCGTAGAGCGGCAGATCGCAAGCGGGATGAGCGGTCTGGCCTGGTGCCAGATGCATCAGATCAATACGGCAAGTTTCTACTCCTGGCGCCGGAAACTCACTGAACCGCAAGGACAACAGGGATTTATCGAACTTGCATCCTCGACGGCCGACTATGCCGGCATTCGCATTTGCATGGGGCCGCTTCTTTCCATCGAAGTGGAACGCGGCTTCGATCCCGTTACCCTGCGCACCGTTATTGAAACGCTTCATAATGGTTCCCCATGTTCGGCCTGACAGCATCGGCACGCATCTATCTTTATCGCAGCCCCTGCGACATGCGCAAGTCCTTCGACGGCCTGTGCGGCATTGTCCGCGCCGAACTTAGCGCCGATCCCCTTTCGGGATCACTCTTCGTCTTCGTCAACCGGCGGCGGAACATGGTGAAGCTCCTGTACTGGGACAGCGACGGCATGGCCATCTGGCTGAAACGTCTGGAGCAGGGGTCCTTCGTGCTGCCTTCCCGGCAGTCCCGCGACGGTCATATCGAGCGCCGGGATCTGGCCATGCTCCTTGAGGGAATCGTGCCGAAAAAAGTGGGAAAACGGTACAAAATATGTGCATAAAAAATAATATAAACACTTGACATTATTATAGTTATGTGCTATACGCCCGCTCATGATATTGACGGAAGCACAAGAGATTATCGACCGAAAAGATGCTGCCTGGATTCTGGAATTTGCCGCCCAAAAGGATGCCCAGATCGAAGCGCTTACCCAGAAGCTCGAATCCGCCCAGCGCCAGTTGACCACCCTGCAGCATCAGATGGAACAGCTGCTGAAACGGCTCTACGGCCGCAAGTCCGAAAAGATCAACCCCGGTCAGCTGATGTTCGACGACATGGTGCTTCAATCATTAGAGCAGAATGCGGCGGTGAAAGCACAGTTCGAAGACGCTTCTGCCACAGAGACTGTCAAGAAGCCCCGCAAGGCCTCCCGGCATCACGGCCGGGTTCCCATTCCGGAGCATCTCGAACGGGTGGAGATTCTGCTGGACGTGCCCGAGGATGAAAAGATCGATGCGGACACGGGCGCACCCCTGAAGGTCATTTCCGTGGAAGTCTCGGAGAAGCTGGAATACCGGCCGGGGAGACTGATCGTCAACGTCTACAAGCGGCCCCAGTATGCGCTGCCGGAGGCATCGGAATCTACCGCCGGCGTCATCGCCGCCTCGCTGCCCGATCACCCCATCGCCAAGTGCAAAGCCGACGTGGGGCTGCTTTCTCATCTGATCGTCAGCAAGTACGCCGATCATCTGCCTCTCTACCGACAGAACAGCATTCTGGAGCGGGAAGGAGTGGACATTCCCCGGGCCACCCAAACCAGCTGGCTCATGCAGGTCTATGAGAGCATTCGTCCCTTGGAAACAGTGCTTCAAAAGGCCGTCCTTGAGAGGGACGTGCTCTTTACCGACGATACGCCCGTTCCTCTGCAGGTCAAGGGAAACGGCAAGGTAAAGAAGGCCCGTCTCTGGGTCTATCTGCGGGGCGGTCCGGGACCGCCGCTGACGGCCTATGACTTCTCCATTGATCGGAGCAAGACGCGCCCACTGGAGTATCTCAATGATTACCAGGGGTACGTCCATGCCGACGCCTACGGCGGCTACGACGAACTTTTCAAAAAAGAAGAGATTATCGAAGTGGGTTGCTGGGCCCATACCAGACGGAAGTTCGACGAGGCGGTTTCATCGCGTCCTCAAGAGGCCACGGACATCCTTGCCCGCATCGCCCGGCTCTATCACGAGGTGGAGACCCCCTGTGCCGAGATGACGCCCGAGGAGCGGCGCCGTTTCCGGCAGGCGCATGCAACGCCGCTGCTTGAGGGAATCTTTGCAAAGATTGAGGAACTGAGGCCCCGGACGACGCCCTCGGAGCCGTTGCGGACGGCCATCAACTACGCCCTGAATCAGCGGGAGGCGCTCTGCCGCTATCTGAAAGACGGACGGTTAAGACCCGACAACAACCTGGCGGAAAACGCCATTCGGCCCATAGCGGTAGGTCGAAAAAACTGGCTCTTCGTGGGCAGCGAACGGGGCGGCCGGGCGGCGGCCCTTTATATGGGTCTCGTTCAATCTTGCAAAAACTGCGACGTCAACCCCTGGGAGTACTTTGACGACATGCTTCGGCGGATCATGAGCCATCCCGTAAACCGCCTGCGGGAACTGCTTCCCGATCAGTGGAAGCCTGTGCCCAGGGATGAACGGGGCCTGATCATCCAGGGAAAACAATAATCAGTGCACCGTATTCCGGCGGTTGAATCCCGTAATCATATTATCAAAGAGCACCGGCTGTACCGGTTTTAGGTACAGCGTACTTCATGTAAAATTCTTTTGCTATATGAGTTGGTCGTACGCTTACCCTTCAACAACGAAGCGATACGGGAGCACCGGAACCGATACGCCGGGTTTTATGTGCTTCTGACCAACGATATCAAGGATCCCGTGGAGAAATGTTTTGATGATCTGAAGAACCAGCTGGACATGAAGCGGCTGCGCATTCACAGTTCACCGGCCATGGACGGCCTTCTCTTTGTTCAGTTTATGGCGCTTATACTCATCAGCGCCCTGCGAAAGAAAATGCGGGAGACGAAGCTCATTGACTCCTACGCGGTACGGGAGTTGCTCCTGGAGATGGAAACCCTTACCAATATTCGCTTCTCCGGCAAGTACGGCCAGATGCACTCGGAAATTACCAAGCCACAGCGATTGATCATGGATGCACTGAGGATCGGACCACTGGCATAATCACAATTTGGACGGGAATTTAGGTTATAATTTAGACCACAACTGTCCCAACGTTACTTAGATAGATGCCTTGATATTCATATATAACAAGAGCTTCCTTGCTTTCGTTGATTTATCGATTTCAATTTTTGTTAAAATACGTACCATTTAAAATCAAGTACTTAAGCCAAAATTTGTCCCGTTTTCTTAAACGTTGGGACAGTTGTGAATTTAGACGGGATTTTAGGAGCAACAATTACACTTGTTCTTTTTTCCTATTTTTTCAGCAATGTATAACCCCAAATTGCCACCAAACCCTACCGCCCCAACGAAAGTATAGATACTTTTTGCAGTTATGGTAATTGAGTCATCCTTCCACATGCAAAACAAACATAACATAAAAAGAATAATACCAATTATATTACCAAAACCTCCTTTTTCAAATTCCATTTTTTTTCTTTTTAGAAATATTTTTAAGACATACAAAAACAATGGTAACAAAAAACATACTCCCCATAATGCCATCATATTTACTTCACCATTAACAACCAACATGTTACCCTCTTTAACCTTTAGCTCAGCACTAATATTAAGTTATAATGTTCGCCAAAAATTTGAATATATTTGCAAAAAAAACCGCCTCGATGTTTGTGCGCATCGACAATTGTTGGCTGGGATATTTGACCACGAAAACAGATATAGTATAAATTTTCGCAATGAGAGTTTTAAATCGTTTTCCATGCTATTTTCTTTCTTCATATTTTTTTTTTAATTTTCGATAAGAATCTAGAACCATGTATACATGAGAAACAAATAGCATTACTGCAACAAATAAACATTGTTTCCAATTGAGATTGATGGCAAATAAATAACATACTCCTACTGTACCACAAAAATATCCAAAAATACATAAGATGGGTCCCAAGATAAAAGCATATATTTTAAGTGATTTTATTTCTTGTAAATAATCCTTATCGTACATTTAATTATTTCCTTTTAAGTATGTCATATGATAACATATTTTTAAAATTTTTTTACTGATATAGTTTTTCAGTTTCTTAAAAAAGACACGTAATGTAAACAATAGAACTTTGGACCCCGTAACAAAAGAATAAACCCATTTATATTGTCTACTTGTGCAATTTCATTCCTTGATTGTTCTATGCCCTAAAACTATGGTATCAAACCTAGACCAATTCCTGCAATACCTAAACCTATTCCCTGAATTCCTAGACCTAACATTCCTAGTGCAACTCCTAAAGCCTTCGCCGCATAATGAGGGCATTGGAAAAGATCTCTTGCTACAGCTGTAATCGGGTAACCAACCTGGCTATAAATAGTAAGGCCCGCAACAACCATCCCTTCTTTTATACGATCCTCATCTGGTAGTTTTTCTTCCATTACACTTTGCAGTTTATCCGCCTTACTTTTATCCTTTGATGATTTGTCGCTTTCATCCTCTTCATTACTAAGTGAACTCGTCGTTTCTGAATTTGATGTTTCATTCCCATCATCACTGCTGCTGGGGTCACTGAGTCCATCCATAGAATTATTGCTATTATTATTAACATCTGTGTATCCCCCGTCACCCGATGTGTCGCTTGAGCCGCCCGGCCCCGTTTCAGCCGAATCAGCTGTGTCTGCATCGCCATACCCACCATAATTTTGCCCGTTGGGGTCCACATAGATCAACGGATTGTTAAGACAATAACTGTACCGGTTCAGACTCTGGGGGTTATAGAGGTCAGGAATGATGATATCTGCACAAATAAACCGTCCGATGACCGGATCGTAAAGGCGAGCCCCGTAGTTGTAGAGCCCTGTTTCTGCATCCAGTTCCTGGTCGGTGAACTTGTAGGCGCTGAGGTCGGCGCCTTCATGTATCCGCATGGCGCCGAAGGGCATGTACTCTGTCCTCTCTTCCCAACTGATTCCGTTACTATCGGTCATCACGGTGGAGCTTCCCAGGTGGTCCTTATGAAAGTAGAAAGTATTTCCGGTCTCTACCCTGGCGATCCGCAGGTTCCCGGCGAAGATGTACTTCGTAGCGACACCATTGATAATTTCATAATGATCGCCAATGTAGAGGGTGGATGAGGCGCCCCGGACCTTCTTCGCCCGCTTTCCTTCGCCGTCGTAGGTAAATGTCACCGTGCCCCCTGTGCTGTGGTGAATTGATGTAGGCATGTTGTCGGCATTATAACTGATTGCGGTTCGTTGGGCAACTGAACCCAGGTTGGTGAAGTCGGGACCGGTGAGCATATTTCCGTTGCCGTCGTACGTAAAGGCCTGGGGGTTGCCGTTCAGTGTAATGGAACTGACGGCATGCTTATGGTCATTATTTGCATAAGTATAGGTCAAGGTATTCGCGCCCACTGTCTTGGAAGTGATATTGCCGATGGCGTTGTAGGTAAAGCTCACCGCCGGGCGTCCGCTGCTGTTGGTTTCGCTTACGAGGCGGTGGAGTGCATCGTAGCTGTAAGAATAGGTAATGGATCTTGTATTATCGACAATAGAATCGATGTCGCCCGCCCGAGTATAGGCGTAGATCCGCTGCTGGAGTGACGTGTTCTGGCTGTCATGGGTGACTATATCGGTTAAACGAGTCGATTCAGCGTCATACGTATAGGTCGTGGTTGTGCTGTTCCCGTAGTCGACGAGGCCGATCTTGCCTTCCGGCGTATAGTTTACGAAGGAGGCATACGGTGTCACACCCTGCATCACGTTGTCGATCAGGCCGGAACCGGCATGGTAGGTGTAGGTTATTGTTGTCGAATCGGGATAGGTGATAGCGGCAGTCTTTCCCGAGAGGTCGTACTGATAGCCCGTTGTGTAGGGACCGGCACCGTCGATTATACGGGTGATGGTCGTGGGACGGCCCATAGCGTCGTAAGCGGCATAGGTGGTGCTGGTGGCCCCCCTGGACACCTGGTAGAGATAAGGCTTGCCGTGTGTTGCATTGTCGTAGAAATAGTACACGGTAGGATCACCGGTGGAGTAAGTTTTCGTGAGAATTCGATTCAGTTCGTCGTAGGTCATGGTGATGGTCTGGTACTCACTGTCCGTCTGCTGGGTGAGGTTGTCGTTTGCGTCGTAGGCAAAGGACCAGGAACCCAGGTCGGGATCATCCATTTCGATCTTACGTCCCAGGAGGTCGTAGATGTAGGTGGTGGTATTGCTTGCCGCATCGACAATGGAACACAGGTCGCCTGCAGCGTTGTAGCTGTAGGTGGTAATCTGGCCGGCGCCGATATGCTCCTCCACTTCGACAATACGTCCCAGATAATCCCTGGTTTCCGTCTTCATGGAGTTGTCGGCATCGGTGATGGTGGTGGAAAAGCCGCTGTAATCGTAGCGCACCTTTGTTACAGGACCGTAGGTTCCGTCAGGTTCCACAATATCCGTAGGACGGTTGCGATAGTCATAAGTGATATCCTGGTAGTGGTAAGACGCGGGTGGCGTCTGAGGATAGGCATTACCCGCAGCGAAGAACGGACCATCGATACGGCTGATTCTTCCCATTTCGTCGTAGGTCCATTTTGTGGCGATGGGGCTCGCGTTCTCGCCGAAGGTGACGGTCTGGACGGGACGGGAAAGGCCGTCGAAATATTCGTACTTATTGATGTAGGAAAGGGGTGATGCACTTTCCTTGACCTGTGTCAGCACAATCCGAGGCACTACATCATCCGTATATGTTTTCAGGGTCTCGCCGCCGTCGGGGTAGCATATGTGCGCACGACGCCCGAAACAATCGTAGTCATATGTGGTGTAGTTTCCGTTTTGATCTTTTTTCTCCGCTATTCTGCCAAAGCGGTCGTCGTAATCCGTGTATTCGACGATATGGTCCACGCCGCTTGTCTGCGGATAGGTGATCTTGGTAAGATAGCTGTGAGTAGGTGCATCGTACTCCATAATGGTTTCATTGTTGAGAGCATCCGTTTCTTTGATCATATTTCCCCAAGAGTCATAGTCCATGGTGACCGTAGGTCCGCTGTTGCCGCTGAGGATGCGTGTAAGAGTCAGCATGTTTCCCGTATCATCATAGGTGTACCGTGTGTCTCGGACCGGGATTCCGAGATCGTCCTTCAACGTTTCCGTTTCTGTTCGCCAGAGCCAGCCGTTTGGCTCCAAGATGTTGACATAGGTTTTTGCCGTTTCGATAGACGAGCCGCCGGTGCCTGAGCTTATTACGTTCTCCAGGTTGCCGTTGTCGTCGTCATAGGTGTAGTCTTCCTGAATGCACACCTGCTGGTCGTCGTAGAGGTCGGTCCGTGTCTGCGTGAGCTTGACGAAGGCCCAGTCGCCGTATGACGACGGATCGGAGGGAACGGTCTCCCATGTATTGGACGTAACGCTGAAAGGAGCAGGTTCGCCCGGTTCCGTAACGGTTACCTGATACGCCTTTCCACGGCGGAAACGGTCCTGGTGGTTGGTGGTTATCTCGACGGTATCGTTGGGATTGGTCTTGGTGACGGTGGCAAACCCCCAGAAGGCACGATCATCAGGATCGTAGAGGCCACCTTCATATTCGTAGGTGGTGGTACTGCTCACCCCCACGCCGGGATCGATCTCCAGAGAGGATACCACATAGAGCGGGAATGAAAGCGCCCTGTTCTGGTATTCCGTTGACGCGGTGTATTCGATGGCGGCCGCTGCTCCGTAAGGATCGTCGATACCGGTCAACAGATCGGGACGTCCGTTGCCGCCCGCAAAGTACACTTGAAACCCGCCTTCGGTATAAAATCCGTAATTGTTGAAGTAATAGGATATCTTGTCGGTAACGCCGTCGCCGCTGAAATCGGCGAATACATGCCGGTAATTCAACACCGCGAGCCCTTGTCCGTAAGAGCTTGTCTGGAAGGTGCCGTCGCCATTCGAACGGTAGGTACCGGTAGTTGCCGTGATATCGGCCAGTGCGTCGCCGTTTGCCTCGATAATGTCAAACTTGCACAGCCAGGTGGTCCCGAAGTCGGTGACTATCCCTGTGGTGAAGTCGCCGTCGCCCTTCCCAAGGCAGACGGTTACCCGGCTTGTGATCGTGTAAAGGGGCCAGCCGCCGGTAGCGTACTCATACTGAATCGCATCGGCCAGTCCGTCGCCGTTGACATCGGCAAAACGCCTGTCATGATAGTCGGCGTTTTTTGCCCACGCCAGGGTTCCCTCGCCGAATGACGATGCATCGAAGGAGCCGCCGCCCTGAGAATATACGATTTGGTACTCCGGGTCTTCGTTTGGTTCCTTTACAGCGATAATATCCATGTACCCGTCGCCGTTTGCATCGAGAACGTACAAGACGCCCTCAAGGTGGGGGCCTGTAGAACCAAGATCGGTAATGACAGGATTTTCAAAGGCGCCGTTGCCGGTTCCCAGTGTTACGATGAGTTTGTTGTAAATCGGAGGATAAGGGTCTCCAGAAGGATTTAAGTACAAATATGAAAATAAATCCGTGATGCCGTCGCCGTTGAAATCGCCCATGGCGGTACAGGAGGGAGTGGACATCATGCCTCCATAATCGAATGAACCGTCGCCGTTCGAGAGGTAATAGTGCCCTGCGATGAACAGGTCCGCTTTCCCGTCGCCATTGATTTCAATGCTGTAAAAGGGGCTTGTCAGTTCAGGCGCGTTGAATCCGGTATAGGGCAGTCCGGTCGGCTGGGCGAGAAGACTCCACAGGCCGCTTCCGCCTTCCTGGCAGGCAAGGGTGTACGGGGGAAGGGAAATGTCCTCCTCACCGTCATATCCATTTTCCGTGATGGTCGCGAGCCGTGATTGCACACTGGATGTGCCCTGGCTGTAAGTAAGCCGGTATGTGCGTATCAGGTCCGCGCCGGTGTATGTCTCTACACTTTTCAGGCGCTTGGCCGTTTTTATTTCCCCATGAGTGCGGTAGCTTGTGGTGACGTCGTTTCGATCTTCCAGTATAAAGGTGATCTTTTTTTCAGCGCCGCCGCCGGGGTAGGTGATTTCATTCAGGTAGATCTGCCCCTGGTCCTGGGTATAGCCGATGGTAACGGCATTGCCGTTGGTGTCCTCGATCTTGTCGAGATACCATGAAAAGATGTCGTTGCCTGAGGTTTGCCTCGTTCCAGCGGTTTGTCCGTAATAGTATTTTGTGCCGTCCTTGGTGGTGCGAATCCAGGCGTTCGCAGTTGAATCGAAGTAAAATCGAGAATAGGCCTCTTCGATGACGGCGCCGTAGTAATTGTCCCCCCATTCATATTTTCTGCTGGTGAGTTCTTTTTTTGTGCCCTCTTTGACAAAGACGAAACAGGCTTTATTTAATTCCTCTTCTTCATCGGCAGCAGCCGGATCGTGGTAGACAACTCCCCTCTTGGCTGATTGTCGGATCGATCCCATGTCGAGATCCCAGCCGACGCCGAGCCAGCCATTTTTGAGATAATTCTTGTAAATGAAGCCTATCTCGGGGTCGATGCCGTTTCGTCCCCTGGGAACTTTGAGGGGAATGCGATAGGAAAGCGCTCCGATGGCGGCAAGGCTCTCCGGCGCGGGGATATCGACGGCCGCTTCGTCCTCGTCTTCCAGGGTGGTTGTGGTGGTGCTCATGGGCGCCGCGTCTTCGACTTCTTCAGCGGCTTCGGCTTTTTCCTCTGCAGTGCCGTTTTTCTGGCCGTCTTCATTCACCTTCGACGATGGCTCGGCCGTATCCGAATCACCGGCTGCGTCTCCCGAAGATTCTTCAGCCTGCATCTGTTCGCCACCCAATGAGTTCTCGCCCCCTTCGCTTGCCCATAGGGTAATAGAAGGGGTACACATAAGAGCACACATCAGAAACAAAAACCACATAGCATTGCCTGTCGGTTTGAAAGAACGCATCTCAATCCCTCCCTTTATGCAGTGTAATGACACGCCAAGGGCTCTGTCCGATTCGATTGAATCCGGACACTGCCCGCAGGGATTGGTAGAGGAAGTCTTTTATTTCGGTAGGAGGTACAAGGAGAAGTTTCTCCTACCCTACACAAAATGCATGATTTCTCAATAAGGGATTTCTGTGGGCATAATCGCACGAATTCCCCGTAGTAATACCCTTATAGGTCCTGATTTCAATACTTTGGAATTTATGAAGCGTTTTTTCTTTTTACTAGAGTTTAGAGTCTCCATCACTAGTGTCCGGTTAAGAATCGAATAAATTCAATTGGTTACTGGGTTCAGTCATATATTCTTGTTTTAATGAATCTCTAACCAATTGAATAATGGGCTTTTTCTCAAAAATATTGACCTCCAAAATTTGTAAAATTGTGTGGAGGCTGCCAGGCAAATTGAGCCGTTTTTTCATGATCGCAACCAGAAGATAGATGCAGATAGCGATCCAGATTTGCGTTTTCACTGCATTGGGCGAAGTCCCAAAGAATGACTTTATTCGAAGATGTTGCTTGATCCATTTGAAGAACAGCTCTATCTGCCAGCGTTGTTTGTAAATGTCGGCAACGACGTCGGCCGATAATGTGAATATATTGGTTAAGAAGACGAATCGTTTTCCTGTTGCCGGATCGATGTAGGAAACGCGCCGCAATGCCTCGGGGTACAAGGTTCGCGAGCGTACGCCGGTGAGGAAGATCGTTTGATCTGCCCGCAGGCCCAATATCTTGTCGACAGCTCTCGACGTAAGGCGGCGATAATGCAGATTGCTTTTTGCACGCGTGACGAAAAAAGCGGGAAGTCGATGAATTGCATAAAGACGAGCGAAATCGACGTATGCGCGATCCATAGTTACAATGGAGTTGCGTTCGAAAGGAATCATATCCATGATGGTGACATCGTGCACGCTTCCGGGTGTGAGACTGATGAATGTGGGGATCGAGCCTCTCAAGTCGAGCAATGTATGAATCTTTACGGCTGACTTTGTTGTTCGAAACGTCACCCATGGGAAAAGAGAAAGGCACAGATCGACTGTCGTCGAATCGAGAGCATAGAGTGATTGAACGAGATCCATGGCCGGCTTCTCGGTTTGGTAGAGCTTCTGTGCTACGCCGATCAGGTGATATCCGAAGCTCTGATAAATGCGCCAGTCCCGACGCTCGTTTGCATCGGCCATTGTTGACTGGGATATCTGGCCTCGAAAGCCGATGTGGTATAACTTTTCTCGATGAGAGTTTAAACATGTTTCGATATCTCGAAGGCTTTCCCGATAGGTCAGTTGCGCAAACGCCAGACACAGGAACTGATCGTAACAGGGGAACTTTCTTACTCGATAATTTCCATTGTAGTTCGCGACACATTTATTGAACTCGTAACGTGATACATGTTGTAGAATCTGTGCAAAAACGGTCTTTCCTGAATTCATATATGCGCCTCCCTCGAAAATCGAGGAAAGCGTATATCGCAGGATTGCTAATGTAAATTTTCAAATCGAAAAATAAATAAATGGTTACTTATTTAAATCTCTCCGGGTCATATTCCCCGAAGCTTGCTTCGAATAGATTTGTATGAGATGCTGTTTATGTGAGCGAATATATTCATAAGAGTCATAATGTATCTGTATTATTGTATCATCTGGTATGTCCAGCGAAGTATCGGCGCGTGGTGTTTACGGAAGAGGTAGATAAGGAATTGCGGGACGTATGCTTGGAGATATCTAAGCGTTACGAGATAAGGTTTTTGGAGATAGGTACGGATAAGGATCACGTTCATTTTTTGGTTCAGACTGTTCCGATGTATAGCCCGAAAAAGATTGCTCAGACGATCAAGAGCATAACCGCGCGCGAGATCTTTACGCGTGTGCCGTCGGTAAAGAAAGCTCTCTGGGGTGGGGAGCTCTGGTCCAAAGGGTATTTCATCAGCACGGTCGGGCAATTTGGCAATGAGAAAAGCATTACCGAATATGTGAAGAAGCAAGGACGAGAAAAGGAATATAAGAAATTGCATAGTCAGCAACTCGAGTTATTCGGGTTTTGATACCCCGCTGCTTGCGGCGGGGTAGTTTATTGATGCATTATTATTCAAGAGAATAATGCACTTCATATAATGCATTACTGGAGAATTACCTGATCAGTTGTATGCGGCGTGGTATGTAGTAGTTACGCCGTCGATTATTTTTTGTCTAAAGTTTCCCCCAGGATGCGTTTGTTTCGAAAATCTCAATCAACACCTTGTCCGGTCCCTCCAGCATTATGTACTTGAGGTCACCGAAGTTCCTGATGGGTGAGCGAAATGTGTATCCCTTTTCTTTCATGTGAGCAACCAGTTCGGAAATATCATCCGTATTGATGCCCAAATGATGTACCGCACTCAGCCCCGTTCCCCTGGGAGGTTGGTCGTAAAAATTGATGTGCCCGCTGCCTATTCGTATCAGTACGTTTCTCGCTCCGGCAACAATCTCGTCGAAGACGATCTCGGCGCCGAACATCTTTTTGTAGAATCGAATGCTTGCATCGAGGTCCGATGCAAAGAGGTGGACATGGTGAAAATTACAGTTCATATTATGTGTTCCCTCGTCACATTTAGAAAAAATATGAACCGAACCGCTTTGCGTGATCCGGTTCCGGTTCAAAGAGTTCAAGCAAGACGCCGTCTGGAGCCACGACCATCAGGTAGGCGCCTCCGCCTGCGAAACGTTTTACAGGTTGTCGCAGGGGGAAGCCCTCCTCTTTCATGCGTCCGTACAACCCGTCCAGATCATCGATTTGAAAGCCTAGGTGATGGTAGGCGTTTTGCCCGTCCCCACGTGGCGGCTGGTCGTAAAAGTGTATGTGCCCCCCGCCTATCCGGACAAAGACATTTCTTGCATCGGCAAACATGCCATCCCATACCACTTCGGCGCCAAACCATTTTTCATAGAATTTGAGACTTGCATCGATATCGGAGGCGAAAAGATGCACGTGATGCATGTTTATTGAAGACCGTTGCTCCTTCTCTGTGGTAGTTCTTTCGGATGTTTCATAAAATGACATTTGTAATCTCCCGCGTTATTTTGCTCACACATATAGTGAATGCATACCATATACAGATTCAACGTTCAGTATGAATTCTTGTGCATGAGTACTTGGACAGGGGGATGTGGTAACTGCGGACACACTAAATGCATTTTCTTTGGTTATTTTGCGTACTTTACACATCATAATTATTTGATATTATTAATGTAAAATTCTTTAGGACGCCGGCGTAACAGGTCGGCAACCGGAATTCTAATATTGAGATGATACTCATTACTGCTTTAGAAGGATGAGTAGGAGATCTTAAGAGTCTCGTCAAAATGAGAGCCTGAGATCATCAGATAATGCGCGACATGTGTGTCACGCAATTGGAATATCCGAATCATTGGTGCGACGGCATTGCTGCCTATGGAAAGACGTTTGTCGTTCTGACGAAATACTGTACCCAGTCGATTCCGGACGACCTGAACCGGTGTAAAAAATAGGGATTACCAGGCTCGCAACCGAATAAAAATTTTATTCAGTCGTGATTTCATCAATGACTGCTCGTACCCATAAGAACCATGGAGGGTGAAACGGAGTAACCCGTATGGGTCTATCGTGTTCAAGCGTCATTGTCATCGTGTCGATAATGGCTGGTTATTCGTCCTTAGGGCATGGAAACTCTTTGATCTACATCCACCAGTTCCTGCGGCTTAATGATTCCATCTCAATTGGCATTGGTGAAGAAGACCGAATCAATGCGATCCTCTCCGTTGCCGCTTTTTTGCATCGATTTATCCCGCAATGCTTTGGCTGTCAAAGAACTTTCGGAATTATAGGACAAACTTAATAACGACTTTTTCAGGATCGACTAATTTAAGAAATTTGGTTCAGAACATCCATATATTGAGAAAGGAGCAGTAAATAAGGGGCCACACCACGAGCTTAATAACGGTGTGGCCCCTTACAATTTAAACAATCATTAACGACCTACTTTTTACATCTTTCAAGATCGGCAGGAACGTCAGGGGAACAATATTCTATTGGTATCATGTATGTTTTTCCGGGACCAGCCGCCTCTGGAAACCATTTATTGGGAAAATCATATTCGGTTGCATACATGGCCCTTAATACTTGATGATCACAGGGCCTCATTTTCATGATACCGGTAAAGCCCTTGAATTCATCACCTTCCCATGCTGCGATTATTTTTTCAGGATCAGTTGTACCGATTCTTTTGACAATATCGAAGAACCAATAGGTGGCGCCAACCGTTGAGCCAAAAACCGTACCAGGCCACTTATACAAATCGGTATTATAGGGGGCTTCCCATTTAGTTTTCCACAAATCATTCCATGTTTTATTGAAGACTCTGTTTTCAGGTGTATCGTAATTTACTGCGTGGTCGTTGACTTGGACCATTCCGATTCCGGCAGGACCGCCAATGGCCTTCATTGTAACTGGTTCACAGGCATCCCGAGTGGCAATAGGAATGGTAATCCCCAGTGATCGTGCAGTTTTTATAAGGTTTTGTCCATCCGGCGCCCAGTCGCTTGTAAAGAGAACATCGGCATCTGAAGCCTTGACCTTGGTCAAATAAGGGGCAAAGTCTTTCATAAAGAGAGGATGGTAGGCTTCACCGACAATTTCAGCGTTGGGTTTGTACTTTTTGAGGCCATCTTTAAATGCTTTTCCCATATTGTGGCCGAACATATAATCCTGGCACAAAATATAAAATTTGTTCTCTGGTCGTTTGGAATAAAAATAAGCAAGACCAAGACCAAACATTTCTGTGTTGTAAACGGTTCGAAAGGTATATCGGTTGAAATTTTTACCGTCAAGAAGAGCAGTTGTGTTTCCTAGTGGGTTGATATGGATCTTTTTATATTTATTCGCCACATTTTGCATAATAAGGGTCAGATGACTGCCGGCTGTACCCCACAGAACATCAACATTGTCCTCCAGGCATAGCTTCTCTGCAGCTTTTTTACATATGGAAGGTTTCCCTTGGGTGTCACCCTTAATGATCTCAATTTTCTTGAGCTTGCCGTCGACACGAATCCCTTCCTGTTGATTGATGTGATAGGCAACCCAGTTAGGAGGAAGCCAGAAAATCTGACCATTGAGCGCTGCTGGTCCTGAGAAGGAATCCATGAGCCCGACCTTAATTGTATCACCTGTTGGCATTTGCACGTTACTCGGATCAAAATCGGTCATACTTTTTTCCATAGTGGCCACGTCAATGCCCGGCATGGCATTGGCTGCACTGTTTATGTTGACTGCGTACACCATTGAAAAACAAAATACCCACACCAAGACTCCTGTCAAATACCTTGCAAAACGTGTTTCCATTCGTTCCTCCTTTTTTCGGTTAGGGGTTTATCAGATTACAAACGTTTCAAATCATCTTCCCGAACGAACGATTCAAAATCTGTAGACTCTTTGTATTCACTTATTTGGATGATTGCTTCCAGAATATCGCCCAGATACAGGCGAGGATCTCTAGGCATAGACGACCTCTTTTTCGATAATCGGCTTGAGGCGGGGCTTTACTGTGTCCGCCAGTACTAAGTCCACAGGCTTTTGAAAAACCTCTTCATGTTTGAATTTGAGGTCCACATAATGATCGAAGGTCGGTTCGGCCAATTCGGCGATTATATCTATGTCGCTTTCGGAGCGTTCGTCACCCCTGGCGTAAGAACCGAAAACACCGATGCGCGTCACTGTAAACTGTTCATTCAGTTCCCGCCGCATTTCGGTAGTCTTCTTGACCACATTTCCAGTTGTGCTCTTTTTCATTTCTTCACCTTCTCTCTATCTGCTCGACCGCTCCGGCATGAAAGCGCTTTAAGTTAACCTCTTGATGTTATTGATTATTCTTAAATACGCCCTGCTTATTATTCACGCAATGACAAAATCAGAAAATAAATTCCGTTACGCCATTCACTTAATTTTGAGTTTTACAAATAAGAGGTAGTACAGTCAAACAATTGCTTACAAATTGTCTGCCATGTTAGCGGCCGAGAAGGCCCTTTACCCCTTCATCCCACGCCTGCCATCAGGCGGGTTCCGGATACAAAGCTGCTGATACTCTTTACGATGCCCTCGCAGCTGCTGGAATATTTCTGTGCCGTCCCGAGGGCCTGGAGACTGCACATATCCTCGCAACCGATTCCTGCATTGTCAAGGGCAATTTCAAATCTGCGCATAATAAAAAGGCCGCCGCTATCGGAAGGAAAGAATTCCGGTGTCGGCAGTCCGGCGCGTTTTACCACGGTCATGCAGAAATACTCGTTGGCTGCCAGGTGCGGATAATCACTGCCCCAGGACTTGACGATATAGCCTGCCGATGTCAGAGTGCCCCGATCCGACGCATCAAGCAGGACCTTTGGCTGGACGCCTGATACCCCTGAACGCAGGGCATATCTGGCCATCAGTTCATGAAACAGTTCTGTGGTGCCGGGATAGGCACGCAGCTCTTCCAGGGATTCGGGCGTTTCTGAAATCTGCGGGGAATCGTCGCCAGGAAGGGCACACCTGTTTCTGCCCACCTGATTGCCGCCGGTCACCCGCAGTAATGAAAGATCATCTTCACCGATCATTAAAAACAAGGCGGCTATGTATGTGACCGCCTTGTCCGATGTGCGAAATAAATCATTCGATTTTATCTCTATTTCAATATAAATTTGTTTTCAGCGTGTTAAGCGACGAAAGCAAAGTCGACTCTGTACGGCTCTGTCAACAATGATTGTGAAAGGATGGGATCATGAAAATGAAAACAAAATATATCCTTTTCTCGTTGTTATGTGTGGTGACTGTCGCGCTCCTGCCTGGTTGCGGCAGGGAGACAGGCGTTGGGGATTCCGTCGGTGATGCCGATCTCGCCACATTGGAAGCCAATCGGACCATGGCTCAGGTGGTTGCCCTTGCCGATCCGAAGGACTTCGAGGATGCCGCATACGGTCGTATCGCCAGGCCAAGCGGGCAGATCCGTATGGCCGACGGTACGGTTCTCATCGACTTCGACGCCTTCACATTTGTAACCGGCGATCCGCCGCCCACGGTGAATCCAAGCCTTTGGCGGCATGCGAAACTGAACGCGGAGTTCGGTCTTTTCAAGGTTGTTGACGGTATTTACCAGCTCCGCGGCTTTGATCTGGCCAACATCACGCTGATTGAAGGCAAGACCGGCTGGATCGTCGTCGATACGCTCACCTGTCGTGAAAGCGCGGCCTTCGCTTTGGATTTCGCCCGGAAGCACCTGGGGGACAGGCCGGTATCGGCAATTATTATCACTCACAGCCATGTGGACCATTTCGGCGGTGTGCTGGGCATTCTCGCGGCACAGGATGGGGTCGCAGGCACAGTGCCGATTATTGCTCCAGAAGGGTTCATGGAGGAGGCCGTAAGTGAAAACATGATGGTCGGTGTTGCGATGGGACGACGGTCGTCCTATCAGTTCGGAAAGGATCTGGTCTGTTCCGTCAAGGGTCTGGTTGATACAGGCCTGGGGAAATCAAATGCCTACGGCAGCATCGGTATCATCGCTCCCACTGTCATTATCGACAGGGCCGGGCAGGAGATGACGGTCGACGGGCTGCGCTTCGTCTTTTACAATGTCCCCGGTGCGGAAGCCCCGGCTGAGCTGACCTTCATAATTCCCGAAAAGAAGGCCTTCGGCGGCGCCGAAATCCTTTCACGGACCATGCACAATCTCCTGCCGGTTCGCGGCGCGAAAGTGCGCGATGCCCTCCGGTGGGCCGACTACCTCGACGACGCCCTGGAATACGCTGCCGACTGTGAAGTCTATTTCGGTCAGCACCACTGGCCGGTCTGGGGCAGGGAGCGCATCAGAGAATTCATCACCATGCACAGGGACCTGTACCGCTATACCCATGATCAGACGGTGCGCCTGATCAACGCCGGGTACACGCCGCGGGAGATCGCCGATATGATAAGACTGCCGAAGTCACTGGAATCCTATTTCGGCGTGCGCGGGTACTATGGAGATCTGCGGCACAATGTCAAAGCCGTGTATCAGTTTTACATGGGGTTTTACGACGGCAATCCGACCAACCTGAATCCCCTGCCGCTCCGGGAATCCTCAAGGCGTCATCTGGACCTGATCGGCGGCGCGGACAGGGCTGTCTCGGCGGCACAGGACGCGTTCGACAAGGGCGACTACCGCTGGGCGGCCGAACTATTGAATATGGTCGTGTTCGGTGCGCCTGATCATAAAGGCGCCGGGGAATTGCTTTCCCTCACCTACGATCAGCTGGCCTACATGTCGGAATCAGCCGTATGGCGCAACAGCTATCTGACGGCGGCGCAGGAATTGCGCCAGGGGCCGCCGAAGCAGGGCATCAGACGGGCATTGATCATCGACATGATGGAACGCACGCCGGTGGAGCGGTTTCTTGAGGTGATGGCCGCGAGTCTTGACGGACCGGCGGCGGAGGATAAAAACTACACAATCAATCTGATTTTCAGCGATACGGGGGAATCTTTCGTCCTGTGGATTGAAAACGCCGTGCTGCACCACAAAAGGTCGAAACCGGTCGATGGCGCCCAGGCAACTCTGACGCTGACCAAGCCTCTATGGGTCAAACTGATGGCGGGAACGGCGGGTCTGAAAGACACGGTCCTTTCCAGTGATCTGAAGATCAGCGGCAGCAGAATCGATCTGATCCGGTTCTTTGCCCTGATCGATAAGGCAGCCGGCAACTTCCCGATCGTGACGCCCCGGTGATCGGTCCCGGAAAGATCGGACGGGCAGTCAGGATACGGGAGACGGCGGTAACGCTATTGATATCTCAACAAAGAAGGAGGCATGGTATGGAAAACGCAAAGACCAGAATGATTGTGTTGTTGGTTATTTTTTTAACCCTCTTAACCGCGCTGCCGGTATCGTCCCAACAGCTGCCGCCGCGGGTATCCCTCGACAATCTAGACTACATGGCACAGTTCCCCCCGACGGGCGATAAAATCGTTAATCTTACCAATTATTACAAATACCCCCAGATGGTGTGGGCCTTTCAGCACATGAGAGAGATCGCCCGCTCCAGAAACATCAGCCGGGGCGACGGTCCGGTATATACGCTGCCGATGGCAGAGCGGAATTTGGACGAGTTTATCTTTGAGGATGACAAAGGCCAGAAGATTACCCTTGCCGAATGGCAGAAACGGACCTATACGGATGCCCTGGTCGTACTGCATAAGGGAAAACTGGTCTATGAGCGGTATTATCACAAAGGCGCCGCCGAGAGACCTCATCTGCTCTATTCCGTTACCAAGTCTTTCACCGGCCTGCTGGCATCCGAGCTGATCCAGGAAGGGAAGCTCGATCCGAATGCACTGGTGCCCACCTATGTTCCTGAACTGGCCGCCAGCGCCTGGGGAGATATGAAGGTGCAGGACGTCCTTGACATGACCGGGGCGGTTAAATTCAGGGAAGTCTACAGGGACTTTACTTCGGACATATTCACTTATTCATTTGCCATGGGCTCGCTGCAGGCGCCGCCTAATTACGCCGGTCCAAAGACGATCTGCGATTTCTTGACATCGCTTGAAAAAGGGGGGGAGCACGGCGCCGGCTTCGTGTACCGGACCATCCACTCGGATGTACTGGGCTGGATCATTTCACGGATCACGGGGAAACATTTCGCGGACCTGATCTCGGAGCGGATCTGGCAGAAGCTCGGAATGGAGAAAGACGCCTACATATTGATCGACCCGGTCGGCACACCCTGGCAGGGTTCCGGTCTGTGCGCGACGGCCAGAGACCTGGCGCGGTTTGCCGAGATGGTGCGCCGGGGCGGTGAATTGAACGGTCAGCGCATCTTCGCCAAGGAGGCCATCGACGAAGTCCGGAAAGGGGCGGACCGGGAGAAGTTCAAGGCCTCCGGAATGACTTTTCGGCCCGGCTACAGCTATCATAACCAATGGTGGGTACTCCACAATGCCGACGGCGCATTTGAAGCATCGGGCATATTCGGCCAGATGATCCATATCAATCCGGGCGCTGAAATGGTGGTGGTGAAATTGTCCTCACACCCGGTGCCGGGTGCGGGCTTTACCCATCCCCTCACGTTACGCGCCTGGGAAGCCCTTGCAAAGGCAGTGCGACAGTGAAGTTTCGGCATAAGAAGTGAATAATCGGAAGCGGCGAAACGGAAAGGTTTCACCGCAAGGCAATCAGTGAACAGAGGCAGGGCCCTTCGGCTCTGCCTTTTTTGTCATACACTCATAGAACGTCATATTCTGTGTTGGTGGCAGATAAAAATTGTCTATTCATTGCAGCAGCGCAGGCGTGTAACAGGAATGCGGATATCGGGTCGATCTCTGGTATATCCAAAAACTTTCTTGACAGGGAAAGTATAATAACTATATTGCTTATTAACGATATGGAGGTTCCATGAAAGAATTCGTCAAAGTAATGAAGGCACTGTCCGATTCCAATCGGGTCAAGATCCTGAAGATGCTTCAATGCAAGGTTATGTGCGTCTGTGAAATCAAGACGGCCCTGGGGGTGGCGCAGCCCACCGCAAGCAAACACCTGAAGATTCTGGAAGAGGCTGGATTGATTACGCATAACAAAGACGGGCTCTGGGTCAATTATGTGCTGGCGGACGGAAATGCAAGTCCTTATGCTGCAAGTCTGATCGGCAATCTGAAGCACTGGCTGGCGAACGATAGGGAGATTGAGGAGCTCATAAGGCGCCTCCCCGATATCAGCAGGGAAACGATTTGTAGAAAGTAGCATATTTTTTTGCATAATATATATCGTTGTATGCCTATGTATAAATTATTGATAGTAACATCCCGTCGTGCCGACAAAAGGATAAAGGAATCGATGGTATGAAAGAACGAACAAAGCTGTTGATAATCGCCGGCGTTTTTCTGGCGGCCTATTTTACCCCTTGGGATCATGTGTTGATCAGGCAGTCCGGGCTCGAGGCCTTCATGATGCTTCGGGAATACGCCCGCGAACACGTCCTGACCTGTCTGATCCCCGCCTTTTTCATTGCGGGGGCGATTGCGGTCTTTGTCTCACAGGCGTCGGTTCTGAAATATTTCGGCGCCAGGGCCAACAAACTGCTCTCTTACTCGGTGGCCTCGGTATCGGGCACTATACTTGCGGTTTGCTCATGCACCGTCCTTCCGCTCTTTGCCGGGATTTACACCCGCGGCGCCGGCATCGGTCCGGCCACGGCCTTTCTCTACTCAGGACCCGCCATCAATGTGCTGGCCATCACCCTTACGGCGAAGGTTCTGGGATGGCAATTGGGGCTGGCCCGGGCAATCGGTGCAATCATCTTTGCCTTTGTGACCGGCATCCTGATGTCCATAATCTTCAGAAAAGACGATGCAGCCCGGACAGCGGGGCAGATCTATGTGCCCGATACAGATGACGGGGGACGCACACTCTTGCAAGACAGCCTCTATCTTCTGACCATGGTGCTGATACTGATTTTTGCGTCCTTTGCCCGCCCGGCCCCCGGTGAAGCCGGATTCTGGCCCATGATCTTTTCGTATAAATGGTACATTACCGCTGTGCTTCTTGTGGTGCTGGTCTTTATGGTCAAGACCTGGTTCAATAAGGACGAGCGGATCGCCTGGGTTGAATCGACCTGGGGATTCATGAAACAGATATTCCCCCTTCTTATGGGCGGTGTGCTCGTTGCCGGATTCCTTCTGGGAAGGCCCGGTCACCCGGCGCTTATTCCCGAGCAGTACGTACAGTCTCTTCTCGGCGGCAACTCTCTCTGGGCCAATGTGTTCGCCTCGGTAGCGGGCGCCTTGATGTACTTTGCCACTCTGACCGAGGTTCCTATTTTGCAGGGTCTTTTAGGATCGGGCATGGGGAAAGGGCCCGCCCTGGCGCTGCTTCTGGCAGGACCTGCGCTCTCGCTTCCGAACATGCTGGTGATAGGAAGTGTAATGGGCGTAAAAAAAACGGCCACCTTCTGCGGGATCATCGTCGTCATGTCAACAATTGCGGGCATGGTCTACGGCAGCTTTGCCGGATAAAATAATAAATTTGAAAGGAATGAAGCACATGGACATTAAAGTATTAGGCCCGGGATGCCCGCGGTGTAAAAAAACGGAAGGCATCGTAAAGGAAGCGGTGGCGGAGGTCGGCGTCGATGCGCAGATCGAAAAGGTAACCGATACCATGAAAATCGCAAGTTACGGCGTCTTCGGCACGCCGGCCGTGGTGATCGACGGCGAAGTGAAGAGTGTCGGCAAGATTCCCGGCAAGGAAGAGGTCAAGAAGTGGCTCACGCAGTAGGTAAGCTTTTAAGGCGAAATAAAAATAATAAATATGTGTTTTGATTATGGCCGCCGTTGTCCTTTTTATGTCCCTGACAACCGGACCTCTTTCAGCCGCAGAGCTGAAGAGCGATTTTGAATCCGTTCCCGCCAAAGGGATAGCTACCATGATAGACTTGGGCGCAAAATCATGTATCCCCTGCAAGATGATGGAACCGGTCATGAAAAAGGTGGAAGAGCGCCTTAAAGGAAAAGCCGCAATCGTATTCATCGATGTATGGAAGCACCGCGATCAGGTCAAGAGATTCGGTGTGCAGGCGATTCCCACGCAGGTTTTTTTCGATAAAGAGGGTAAAGAGGAGACCTGCATAATTCCCTTTTCTGTCATTTCTGGCTTGACCCGGAATCCAGAAAGTGCTTGAAAAAACTGGATACCGGCCTTCGCCGGTATGGCGAAATTGACGATTTTATGAGGTTCTGCAAAGGTTTCAAGAGGTCTATCGCCACGTGGGGCTTATGGGGGAAAGCGATATCTCTGCCAAGCTGAAGAAAATGGGCGTTGAACCACAGAAATGCCCGAGTACAGGGATGCACTGAAGAAGATCCATGTGGTGCCGATGGCTGAAAGGCCTGTCGATTGCGCGTTGTGGTACGTACGCAAAAGCGGAAATCTCTGTGGTGAGTGAAAATATGAAAAGGAGAAGTCCGCCATGTTCGGCAGTGATGTGATGCAGATAAGGATCAAGGGCAATCTGATAGGAATTGTCGGCCTGGAAAAGGTTATGGAAGAGATGGCGCCCGACTACGCCCGGTGTGCCGACGAGGAGATCGGCAGTGAAATGATCAAACGGCTTTCGGCGAGGAATTACATCCCCTCCAGTGCCGAAACCCACTATGCGGCGGCGCTCGTCCGTGAATTCAGGAGATCCCTGGGACAGCCGGTAGAGGAAGAAGCGGTTTCAGGGATCAGGGCGCTCGTGCTGGGACCCGGCTGCGCCCGGTGCAGTCGCCTCGAAATGGATGTTCGTGAAGTCATGGCGGAAATTAAGGCGCCGGGGGAAATCATCCATATATCGGATATTCGTGAAATAGGCAAATACGGAGTCATGGGCACACCGGCGCTGATCATCAATGAAAAGGTCGTGGCTGTGGAAACGACGCCGGAAAAGGGCAAAATCCGCCGCTGGCTGGAAGAGGCGGCTGCTAGAAATACTGCGAAGGGCGCCTGAGAATCTGCATGGGGAAAATGATTGAAAGCCCAATTCTCGCGAATGAATATTTTTACTGTCAGCAGTTGGAGAAACGCATATGTCGATTGCGAACATAAAACGCCGCATTCTCTTTTTATGCACAGGAAATTCCTGCCGCAGCCAGATGGCTGAAGGATGGGCACGGCATTTGAAGTCGGAGGAAATAGAGGCATATTCGGCGGGTATAGAAAAACGCGGCCTCGATCCCCTGGCGGTGCGTGTGATGGCCGAAGCGGGCGTGGATATCAGCGGTCAGGCATCCAAGATGATCGATGAGCTGCCGGAGCGCACTTTTGACCATGTCATCACGCTCTGCGATCATGCCAATGAAACCTGTCCTTTTTTCCCGGGCAGGACTCAACGAATGCATGCGGGATTCGATGATCCGCCGGCTATGGCGAAGGACGCGTCCACCGAGGAAGAGGTCTTTGACCAATACCGCCGTGTACGTGAGGAAATCCGGGCATTTATCGAGCAGCTGCCGGAGACGCTGCGTTCTTGATTCATGCGTGACCAATAGGGAGAAAATAAAATATGCACGAATCCGAATCTACAATGAAGAAACTGAGTTTTCTCGACCGTTATCTTACACTGTGGATTTTCCTGGCCATGATAGTCGGCGTGGGCAGCGGGTATCTGTTCCCTGATATGAAGAACTTCATCAACCGCTTTTCCTTGGGGACCACAAATATTCCCATAGCTGTCGGTTTGATTCTGATGATGTATCCGCCCCTGGCAAAAGTCAAATACGAAAAACTCGCCTTCGTGTTCCGCGATATAAAGGTGCTTGCATTGTC
This sequence comes from Syntrophales bacterium, assembly GCA_963666365.2. Taxonomy (GTDB): domain Bacteria; phylum Desulfobacterota; class Syntrophia; order Syntrophales; family UBA2210; genus JALNXD01. The sequence goes on along the minus strand of CAXXNF010000001.1, from coordinate 850,415 downwards.
GTTGGTGCAAAACTGGATCATCGGGCCCATTCTGATGTTTCTTCTGGCCATCGCGTTTTTATCGGGACGCCAGGAGTACATGGTGGGATTGATTTTGATCGGTCTGGCCCGCTGCATCGCCATGGTAATCGTCTGGAACGATCTGGCCAGCGGCGACCGGGAATACTGCGCGGGGCTGGTGGCCTTCAATTCCATCTTTCAGGTGCTCTTCTTTTCCGTCTACGCCTATATTTTACGGTATTGCCCCGGTGGATTGGACTTGAGGGAATGGTAGTGGATATCTCCATCGGCCAGATCGCTGAAAGTGTGTGTATCTATCTGGGAATCCCCTTTGTCGCCGGGGTGCTCTCGAGGGTGATCGGCCTGAAAACAGTCGGGGCTGTCCGGTATGAAAAAAAGTTTATTCCTAAAATCAGTCCCATCACCCTCATCGCCCTGCTTTTAACGATTCTGGTGATGTTTTCGCTCAAGGGGGAATACATCGTGCAGCTGCCGATGGATGTGGTGCGTGTGGCAATTCCTCTTTGCATCTATTTCGTGATGATGTTTTTTGTTTCCTTCTGGCTTTCCATGAAAGCCAAGGCGACATATGAGCAGGCCACGACCTTGTCATTTACCGCCGCCTCCAATAACTTCGAACTGGCCATCGCCGTAGCCGTGGCCGTCTTCGGTCTGGATTCGGGACAGGCCTTCGCCGCCGTAATCGGACCTCTGGTGGAGGTGCCCATTCTCATCTCCCTGGTGAGCGTCGCTCTTTGGTTCAAGCGCAGATACTTCCCCTACGCCGTGGAGACACCCACCGGCGTATGCCATATGTCATGCGAGCCGCAGTACTAGTTGAGTGCGAAAATGCCTCTGGAGGTGGCAATGATGGATGATAATAATGAAAATTGAAAGGATAATCATTATGAAATTGTTTGATCGCAAGTTCGCCGGCGTATCCCTATCGGAAAAGGAGTTGACACAGATATGTTCGATCACATATTTATTGCGATAAATCAGTGGATGACGGAAAGAGGTATACATGATTCCCCATAGATCCAGCGCTGCAAAAGGGGCATTTTGGCAGGCTCCTTGCCTTGTCATGATCGCACTTTTCATTGCTGTCGGCGTTAATCACTGGCGGTCCGACGGCATCCCCCTTGTGGGAGATTGGTCATTGGAGGCGCGAGTTTCCGATACTGCCGGCAACAGCATGGTGATCGATCTTACGGAGGCGGAGCACCTGTTTCTGAAAGATGAGGTCCTCTTTCTCGATGCCCGGTCTGCCGATGAGTATGAAGCGGGACATATCCAGGGTGCACTGAGCCTTCCCTGGCAGGAAATCGACCACTATTTTGACGGGCTGTTCAACCGGCTGGATCAAGGCAGGACAATCGTCACGTACTGTGACGGAGAACACTGCGATTTAAGTCATGACTTGGCTCTTTTCCTGAAAGATATGGGCTTTGAACACGTGCGGGTGCTGATCAACGGCTGGAGTCTTTGGCGGGAGGCGGGGCTGCCTACAGATTCAGGAGCATAATACATGGAAATACAAAGGATCGCAGCGATGCGCACAGGGATATTTCATATAACCCGCCTGCTGCTGGGCATAGTGTTCATCTACGCCGGGATACAAAAAATTATCGATCCGCAGGGTTTTGCCCAGGCGGTCTACAACTATCAGATTTTGCCGGATGAACTGATCAATCTCGCGGCGCTGACGCTTCCCTGGCTGGAGTTGCTGGTGGGGCTCTGTCTGGTTTCGGGGATCTGTTTGCCGGGATCGTCAATCATATCTTCAGGGCTGTTCATGATTTTTATCGGTGCTTTGACATACAATCTCATGCGCGGCCTCGATATCAGTTGCGGCTGTTTCTCCACTGACCCCGCCAATGATCCGGCGGATCTGTGGACAGTGCTGCGCGATATTTTTTTTCTGGCCCTGTCGCTGTATGTTGCTGTATATGTGCTGTTTTTTAAACCTGAACGTTCGGGGCAGTTCAATTCTGAATAATGGATATACAGGAGGCATTGCCATGCGGAAACGATGTATGATCGGCGCTATTCTGTGCCTGATACTTGTTCCCCTTGCCGCGTTTTCATCCGACTCGACGCCCCGGGGACCGAAGGCCTATCTTCCCGAACCGGTGTACGAGTTTTTTCCCATCGTGGAGGGCATCGAGGTTGTCCATCAATTTTCTATTATAAATCGGGGAGATGCTCCCCTGGAGATTCTCTCCATTAAATCCGGCTGAGGATGCACGGCCGCGTCCAGTACGCGGCATATCCTTCCCGGTGAGGAAGGACACATTGGCGTAAAAGTACATACCGGCGGATACGGGGGCAGAAAAATACGGGAAAGTGTTCGGATCGAAACCAATGATTCCCAGAGGCCATGGATAGAAGTAACCGTCACGGGCACGGTCGAAAAATTTGCAGAAATCAAGCCTGAACGGGTTCATCTGGTCGGCCCGGCGGGAACGCCTGTTTCTGTGGAACTCGAAGTGATTCCCAGAAAAGACTACCCCTTCACCATACAAAGCATAGAAGCCAGAGGAGGGAACTTTATTACCTACGAGATTGTTCAACGATGCGATGAAAATAAGGAAAGCTGTATAATACGGATTAAAAACAAGAGAATGGAAAAAGGGCGGTACACCGATGTGCTCTACATAATAACCGACAGCGTGATACGTCCCAAGATCCCCGTATACATCACAGGAGTGATCGAATAGAGAGACGATTGCCCGCAAACAGATCTGATAAAAAAACAAATTCGAAGAAAATGCATTTGAGTGGTGTTGAAGATAGTGATAAAGAAGGAACCGATACGTATGGATGCACCTATGCATGCTGTTCCAGTATGAGCTCTGCCCCGGATCATGATGTGTCCGGCCTATGGAAGGACTGCCGTGCCAATGAAAAGAATATCCGCGGAAGAACTGCAACCGGGCATGAAACTGGCGAGACCGGTCGTGAAGGATTCGATGACCCTGCTTGGCCAGGGTACCGAGCTGACGGATCGATTAATTGCCAGGATACAAGCAATGAACATCGCCGATGTGGCAATTGATGCTCCCGGGGAGGACGGCAGTGCGAGGGAAACGCTTATCAGCAATCTTGACCGGAGATTCAAAGGCAGAGAAAACGAACCCTATATGGGGCTGATCAAGCGATTGGTGCGAGAACACATCGAGCATTACCATGAATGAACTGAATATTGAACGTTTGCGGAAGACTGTTGAAAATATCCATAGCCTTCCGACGATTCCGGAGACAGTCAAGCGCATATCGGGCATCATTGAAAACCCGAATATATCTCTGAACGATATCGGCAAGTTCATTGCCAGTGATCCCGCACTGACGACAAAAATTCTCAAGATGGTCAATTCGGCGGTGTACGGATTCCCCGGGAGAATCTCTCTGGTTTCTCATGCCACCGTTCTTCTTGGGCTCAATGTGATCAAAGGACTGCTCATCGGGGTGTCCGTGGCGGAATACATGGAAACGGCGATGACAGGATTATGGAATCATTCCCTGGCCTGCGCGTTCATGGCGCGCATTCTTGCCCAGAAAAAGAAAATAGAGGAACCGGAGGAAGTGTATGCGGCCGGTTTGCTGCACGATATAGGCAAAGTTATCCTGATTCAGTCCTACCGTTCCGAATATGAAGCAGTGATGAGTCGTGCAGAAGAAAAGGGCGGCACAGTACACGAAGTAGAAAAGCACTGCTTCCCCGTACACCACGGCACCGTGGGAGGATGGCTGGCCGAACAATGGCATTTCCCAATGAAATTGGTTGAAATAATAAGGAATCACCATGAACCGCTGCGATCACGGATTGCGCCGACGGAAACGGCCCTTGTGCATTTGTCGGACATTCTTGTCCGGGCGCGGGGCATCGGCTTCCCCGGCGATGATTCCGTTCCCGTCATTAATCCCCGTGCCTATGAATTGCTTGACATTGCCGAATCGGATATACGGGAGGCATTACGGGAAATGGAAGAGGCGATGGAACGCACAGAGGACAAACTGTCGCCATGAAACATATTACCCTCATATCGGCGGAAAGGGCGTTGCGCCGCACAGTCCAGGGTCTCTTGAAGGGTCATGCGGATGTGGTCGCCTTTCACTCCATCCAATCCGCCCTTGATCATATTTACTCTGATATGTCGCAACTCCTTATCCTTGACATCAAAGCTGATGACTCTCATACCGTTGCCATACTCAATACCCTGAAAAACGACCCCCTGTTCAACCAATTGCCCGTTCTCGCCATTCTGCCGGAAGATTTTGCCTGCAGGCAATGGGAATCACTGCTGATTGAAGATTATCTCCGGGTTTCACAGATGGAACGGGAGCTTGTCGCGCGGGTGGCGCTCTGTCTAATCAGGGCGGAAAGAACCGTTGAAATGAATCCTCTGACAAGGTTGCCGGGCAATATCTCGATCACCAAACAGATACAGGCCAGGCTTGACGAGAAGGCAGCTTTTGCCCTGGCATATGCCGATATCGATCATTTTAAGCCCTTCAACGATAAATACGGCTTCGGCCATGGCGATGAAGTCATTAAAATTACCGGTCGGCTCATTTTAAACAGTGTACAGAACAGGCAGCCTCACGACAGCTTTGTGGGACATATCGGTGGAGACGATTTTGTGTTTATCATGGACACATCCATGGTTGAGGATGCCTCACAGGACATTGTCGGCGCCTTTGATACGCTCATTCCTACTTTTTACGATTCCGACGACAGGGAGCGGGGATACATACAATCGAAGGATCGACAAGGCGATATGCAATTATTCGACATTATGACTCTCTCCATAGGGATTACTACCAGCAGGGCAACCACATTTTCTCATTACGGTGAAATTACGGAGCGGGCCTCGGAAATGAAACGATACGCAAAGCAGTTCAAGGGGAGCTGTTTTCGATCGGACAAAAGAAAAGACGGTTGAACCTTTCCATCACTCTATCCCAGCTCAAAGCTGGTCACCCCGAATATCCGATTCAGGGGAAGCGACGGGGCCTCGCCCATATACATCCGCGCGGTCTCAAATACTTTTTCCATGTAGTAATGCGATGCCAGTGCAGTGGCGCCGGCATTCGGCTCGGGAATGTCCAGAAAAAATTCCTCTCCCGGGATAGTGCCGGCAAGCGACTGCAACAGGATGTGGGCAATTTCTTCATTATCCGCAAACAGCGGACCGATCTTGTGTCCCTGCCGACATTTCCTGATGACTCCATACCCCGAGAGCTGCCGATCCTTCAGAAACCCCAGAGCGGTTGCTCTCGGCTGAGTGATCCAGCAGCGTAAAAAGGGGGTGCGTTCGGCGGGGAACATGTGACGGTCATAACGGATCAGGTCGCTGAAAGGGACAGCGGCAAGATCGGTTACCCCGGGGACCTGCACTGCTCCGGAAGAGGCGATGCCCCGATAGCGGATATTGCGGTAGGCCATGTGGAATCCAAGGCTTTTGTAAGTCTCCTGCTGTGCGATGACCGCATCGTTGCCCACGGTGCGAGTTCCCACGTAGGCCGACGCGTGCTGCACTAATCGGTGACCGACTCCCCGGCCGCGCAAATCCGGTTTCACAATATAAAAACCTGCAAAACCGAAAGAGTCGTCATAGACTACCGTCGACAGGGCGCCTGACGGGACGCCCTCCCGCTCGGCGAGGAAAAATCCCCGGGGATCGGCCGCATAAAAACACTCGGCATCGTGTATGCCCGGATTCCAGCCCTCCTGCGCGGCCCAATCAATGACGAGGCTGAGCTCATCACGGGACATGGTGCGCACTATAACATCACGCGTCCTATTCATAGACCTTTGCGGAACCTCGTAAAATCATCAACTCCGTCATACCGGCGAAGGCCGGTATCCAGTTTTCAAGTACGTTCTGGATTCCGGGGCAAGCCTGGAATGACAGAAAAGGGGGTATTCAAAGGTCTTTCATGAAGACGTAATTCACCATGACAGACCGGGCTTCTATACATCACACTACCGCTTCTGAAGGAGATCGGCAGGCAGCGACTTCGCTTTTTCCTGGAATTCCTTCAATTTTGCCTTGAGATCTTCGAGCATGGCATTCAACTGCGCCGTTTTTTCCTTAAGCTCGCTGTTTTCCGTGGTTATGTTCTTCAACTTGGCCGCAAGATCTCCTGCCTTCTGCTGGGCCTCACGAAGCTTATCTTCAATGAGGGCACTCGCTTTGCCTCCCCCGGAAAGTTCTTCAATTTTCGCCTTCGCCTCTTTCAATTCGGCCTTGACCTGATTCAGTTCCTGCACGACTTTGCCGTGTTCTTCTTCGCTGACCCCGCCGCCGCACCCGAAGAGAGAGAGGCTGAAGCACAGTGCCACCAGCAGTGCCATGACTATTTTAAAATGTTTCATTATCCTTCTCCTTTGCTCTTACCAATTTTTGGCAATTCGTCAATATTGATGTATTTAATGCCTGTTACGTTTAAAGGATACATGGGGTGCGGTGGTGCTGTCAATGATTTTCGGCCAGTCACCCGGGTGGAATTGGATGAAGGAGGGGCAGCGCCTCATTGGGTGTTGATAATTTATCGGCGGACTGGTATGAACGTATTTCATGGGCGAGACATCGAAATCGAAATTTACTTTGGATCAGATCTTCAATCCCCGCAGTGTGGCCGTTGTGGGGGTTTCACCTGAAAAATGGATGACCTTTGCAGCCTATGCCGTTCATTCCCTCAAGGAGGCCGGCTTTCCCGCCATATACCCGGTGAATCCGAACTACCGAGAGGCCTTCGGTCTGCCCTGTTATCCATCCATTTCTGCCATACCCGGTCCGGTGGATCACGTGATTGTGTGCATTCCCGCGGAGAGAACACTTTCTCTTCTGGATGATTGCGCCCGCAAAGGCGTCATGTCGGTGCATTTTTTTACGGCGGGATTTCGGGAAAGCGGTGAAAAAGAGGGCGCCGATCTCGAAGAGGCCATGCTGAAAAAGGCACGGGCCGGCGGATTTCGTATTATCGGACCCAACTGCACCGGCCTTTTTGTGCCCCGGGCACGCCTGACCACGACGACCCGCATGCCGATGAAACCGGGCGGCATCGCCTTTATCTCACAGAGCGGAGGGCATTCCCAGGATATGCCTTTCCATGCCGGCGCGCGGGGAGCTGCGTTCAGTAAAGTCGTAAGTTACGGTAATGCCCTGGATATAGGTGAATCGGAACTGCTTGAATATTTCGCCGACGATGACGAAACGCGCGTGATCGCCATGTACATAGAAGGGGTAAGGGACGGCGCCCGTTTTGAAAAAGTTCTGGCAAAGGCGGCCGGGAAGAAACCCCTGGTGGTGTATAAGGGCGGCGTCAGCGACGCCGGCCTGAGGGCGGCCATGAGCCATACGGCCAGCATGACCTCCTCGGTCCGGATATTCAACGCGCTCTGCCGACAGGTCAATGTCATCGCGGTAGATGACATACGGGAAATGGTCGATGTGCTGGTTGCCCTGAGTTTTGCCGTGCCCTATCCTCATGATCGCCGCATCGCCGTGGTCGGTCTGGGAGGCAGCCCCAGCGTGGAGGCCAGCGACCGTATGGAGCGGGCGGGTCTGCATCTGCCCCCTCTTTCCGTTGAAACGCGAAAGGATCTGGCGAAGTATCTCCCCGCGGCCGGGGGAATTTTTGCAAATCCCCTCGATGCCACCAATATAGTGCATCCCGATATTATTGGGCGGGTCGTGACCGCCCTGGGCCGGTCGCCGGACAATGATATGATGCTCTATCACATGGGGTTTCATCCGGTGACGAGATGGGGCATGGAGATTTACTCTTCACCATTCTTTCTGGAACCGGCCGCGGAGGCCCTGCGGAGTGCCCATGAGGAGACGAAAAAACCGGTGATGCTCGCACTGGGTCCGCCTTCTGACAGAGCCGGCGCCCAGGAGATGTTTGCCGTGCAGGAAGCCTTCGTAACGGCAGGACTTCCCGTGTTTCACTCACTTGAAAAGGCGGCTCTTGCCATGGCCCGGCTTATCGCCTGGAAAAGGCGTGGCGGCATACATTCCACTACTCTTTTGTGAACGGGAAAGAAGAAGGCGACATGCCCTGCAGCGGGGATAATGTGTCATTTACCTTTCTTTTTTCACAAACTTCTGCTATGAGCAGGAGCGTGAATCGGTAACGCCATATTCCACGAAAACAGGAGAGATGAGATGAAGGACGTAGTCATTGTTTCGGCCTGTCGCACGGCGATAGGGACATTCGGAGGGACGCTCAGGGACAGCAATGGAGCGTTTATCGGGAGTGTAACCATGAGGGAGGCGATCAGGAGGGCCGGTATTTCACCCGATATGATCGATGACGTCCGGTACGGATGCTGCCTCGAACCGGTGGACGCCCTTAACGTGGCCCGTGTGTCGGCCCTTCTTGCCGATATTCCGGATACGGTGCCGGCGGTGACAGTCAACAGGGTCTGTATTTCGGCAATGGAGGCCGTGGTGTCGGGCCTGGCGATGATTAAAGCGGGGCTCGCGGAAATAATCCTGGCCGGAGGAGTCGAACATATGTCCGGCGTGCCCTACACCGCACCGGGCGCACGCTGGGGCTGCCGTCTGCAGGACAACGTCCTCGTGGACTGGCTCATTCACGCGCTTCACGCGGGTTCGCACATCATTCCCCATCCGGAAGACGGACCCGTCAAGGAAGGGATGCCCCTCGAGCTTTTCAAGGGTAAGCCCTACATAATGGGACAAACGGCGGAACTCATCGCCCAGATGATGGATATCAGCCGCGAAGAAATGGATGAGGTCGCGCTTCGAAGTCACAATAATGTGGAACGGGCCACAAAGGATGGCAGTTTCGCCGAGGAGATCGTTCCCATCGAGCTTCCTTCCAAAAAGAACAAGCCGCCGGTGATTTTTGATAAGGATGAACATTTCAGGCCCGGCTTGACCATGGATGATCTGAAAAAACTTCCCCCGGCCTTTGTGCCGAAGATCGGGAAAGTGACGGCGGGGAACGCCTCCGGAATCAATGACGGATCGGCGGGCATGGTCATCATGTCGGCGGAAAAGGCGCGTGAACTGGGAATCGCGCCTATTGCGCGAATCAAGGCCGTCGGATATGGAGGGGTGCATCCCTCAGTCATGGGATTGGGGCCCGTTCCGGCAGTGAGGGATCTGATGAAAAAATCGGGTATTGCCCTCAACGACTTTGAACTGATCGAATTGAATGAGGCCTTTGCCGGTCAGTACCTGGGCTGTGAGAAGGAGCTGGGGTTGAATAGAGAAATAACCAATATCAACGGATCGGGCATCGGGCTGGGGCACCCCGTGGGAGCCACGGGCTGCCGGATCATGGTGACACTGCTGCATGCGATGAAAAAACAGGGAAAGACGTTGGGGCTCGCCACGTTATGCGGCGGCGGCGGGGTATCCATGGCCTGTGCGCTTGAAATGATGTAAGGGAAATTAAAAGGTGCACTCCACAAACGGAGGGGCGGGAGGGGGAATACTTCCTCCTCCGCGTTTCTCAATGTGCGGGAGCGTACCGCAATTGGAGATGTAAAAGGAATGAAAGAGAAGGAATCATTTAACAAATTTAAAGGGGCGGCAAAGTATGTCCTTGACAGTGAACTGGCGAAAATCGTCAATGTGTCCATGGCGTTGGAGATGCCGCTTCTGTTGAAAGGGGAGCCGGGCACGGGAAAGACGATGCTTGCCCATGCCATTGCCGAAAATCTGGCCATGCCCCTGATCGTGCTCAACGTGAAATCGAGCATGAAGCTGATAGAAGCCCTCTATCAGTACGATACGCTGACACGCCTCAACGACAGCCGTTTCGGCGATTCGAGCAGGGATGTGAGCAATATAGAGGAATACATCAGGATGGGGAAGATCGGGCAGGCCTTTAACGCCGACGAGAGAACAGTCCTCCTGATCGATGAGATTGACAAAGCCGATACCGACTTTCAGGATGACATGCTGGACATCCTGGATCAGATGCAGTTCGACATTATGGAGGTCGACAAAACCGTCAAGGCTAAGAACCGCCCCGTCGTCATTATTACCTCGAATGCCAAAAAGGATCTTTCCGATCCCTTTCTGGGACGATGTAATTTTCATCACATTGCCTTCCCCGATGCGGACATGATGCAGCAGATAATAAATGTGCACTTTCCCAGGCTGGAAGAGGAGATGATGAGCGCCTGCATCAGCACCTTCTATCGATTGCGACAGCTTGAGGGGATAGAAAAGAAGCCTGCCACGCGGGAACTTATTAATTGGGTCAGGGCGCTCAAGGCTGATCCTCATTTTCAAGTGTCATCGCTGAAACGGGGCGATATCCCCTTCCTCGGGGTGCTCTTCAAAAAGAGTCCCGATCTGAAAATGGCGTCGCGCCTTGTCGGCAGGACGTAATAAACAGGAATTTATTGTGTTTTCCTCATTTTTCTATACCCTGAAAGATCGCGGCATTCCCGTATCGCCCACCTCGTTTTTGAGGCTTCACCGTGCCATGCACAAGGGTCTCGTGCTGTCAATCGACGATTTCTATTCCGTGGCCCGCTCGATCCTGATAAAGAGCGAACGGTACTTCGATCTCTACGATCAGGTCTTTGCCCACTATTTCAAGGGACAGGAGCTGCCCGAGCTTACCGATTACGAACTTGATGAAATGACGCGGGCGCTTCTTGCGGAGTGGTTGAAAAATCCGGAAGAGGTGGCGCAGGCCCTGGGCATTACGAAAGAGCAGCTGGCCAAGATGACGCCCGAGGAAGTGGTGCAGTATTTTCTCGATCGACTGAAGGATCAGGACGAGGCGCATCATGGAGGGTCGAAGTGGATCGGCACCGAGGGATACTCGCCGGTGGGCCATTCCGGTGTGAATCCCAGCGGCATGAGGGTGGGCGGAGAATCACGCAGCAAATCGGCGGTCAAGGTCGCCATGGACCGCCGTTACAAAGATTACGCCCAGGACGGTCCCCTGACCCAGTCTCAGATGGGGGAGGCGCTCAAAAGACTTCGACGCATGGTGCCGGCCGGACCAAAGGACATGGTCAATGTGGATAAAACGATTTATGAAACCATGCGCAATGCCGGGGAAATAGAAATCGTCTTTGACCGCCGCCTGGCCGACCGCCTGAAGGTCATCCTCATGATCGATAACGGAGGATGGTCCATGGATCCCTACGTGCATATCGTGAAGACCCTTTTCGACTATGCACGCAATCAGTTCAAGGATCTGACAACCTATTACTTTCACAACACCGTCTATGACGAGGTGTGGCTCGATCCGCCCCGACGAAGACGGCCCGAGTCGGTTCTCGACTTTGCCGTGAAAGATCCGGAAACACGAATTGTCATAGTAGGGGATGCCAGTATGGCCCAGTACGAGCTGGTATCGAAAGGCGGGTCGATCTATTTCGGCACCAGCGGCCGCAGGCCCAGTATTGAAAACCTGAGGTTTATTGCCGATTCATTCCCCCATTCGGTCTGGCTGAATCCCTGCCCCGCCTACGAATGGGAATATGTCTGGACCACCAAGGCAATACGAAACGTATTCCCCATGTTCGAACTTACCCTCGACGGCCTCGACAAGGCCGTACAGTACCTGATGGCCCGGGCGTAGACGGTCTGTCTGGTCTATCTGGTCTATCTGGTTCAGTTGGTCTATTGGGTCTGTTTGGTCTATATGCGTACCTTACTTTTCCTACTTTCCCTACTTTCCTTTTATCTCCCCAAAATCTTCGGCGATATTTTCGCAGTGATCGGATACGCGCTCCAAATTGATCAGCAGATCGATAAATATGGGTCCCGCTTCCGCGTGGCAGATCTTCTTGTAGTATCGTTCGAGATGGCGTTCTTTGGCCTCCTTGAAGAGTTGATCCACCCGTTCTTCCCGGGAGAAGATGTGCGCAATTGTCGCATTGCTCTGTTCCCTCATGAGCGAGAGGGCGTCATCCACGTTTTTTGTCACAAGATTTTTTATTTCATCGAAATCGCTGTCGGCGTAAGTCGAAAACTGCACATTCCGTCTATGTTTTAACTCCGCCAGTTCCGCGATATTGACGGCGTGATCGGCGATTCGTTCTATGTCATCCACCATGGAGGTAAAGAGAAAGAGTCGTTTCGACGTTTCCTGTTCCAGGGGGCTTTGAGAAATATTTCGGAGATAGTCGCTGATTTCTTTCTGCAGGCTGTCAACGACATCTTCGATGTAGATAATGTCGCGATAATGGCCCTTCGCATAGGTGGAGATCATTTCTATGGCCTTGTTCATCATGCGCCGGGCAAGGATCATTTGACGTTCCAGTTCCAGCTGTACGCGGGAAAGTGCGGTATCCGCATCCGAGAGATACTTCTTGTCAAGAAAGCCGGGCCATATTGAAAAAACCTCTTCCTTCCCCGGCAGGATTCTGACCACAAGTCGGGAAAAGGGGCCAAGGATGGGGAGAAAGAGAAGGGCAAGCAGCGCATTGAAGACGAAATGCCCCAGTGCGATCTGCTGGGGCGTGCTTGATGAGACGGCCTGCACCAGGGCCGTCAGGGGCGAGAGAAATATAAGGCACAAAAGGACGCCGACAAATTTGAAGAGAAAGTGGGAGAGCGCCGATCGTTTTCCTTCGATATTCGCGACTATGCCCGCAAGCATTGCAGTGACGGCGGTTCCCAGGTTTGCGCCCAGCACAAGGGGAAAGGCCTTTTCCAAGGTGATGAGGTCGTATTGCCCCAGTATTACAAGAAGTGCGATCGGTACCGCGGAGGACTGGACAATGGCAGTGAATCCCAGTCCGATCAGCGCTCCCAGCAAAGGATTCGTTGTGTGTTTAAAAAAATTGACTACATGGGGACTGTCCTTGAGAGGCTCGGCGGCAACGGACACAATCTGAAGGCCGAAGAACATAAGGCCGAAGAAAAACACCGCCTCGCCCGCTTGGGTCCACCGTTCCTTTCCCAAAAACCAGGCGCATCCGCCGGCAATGATAAATAAAGGTGAGATATCCGTAATTTTCCACACGACAAACTGTATGGTCAGTGTCGTTCCGATATCGGCCCCGAGAATTATGCCGAGAGAGTGAAAAAAACTTATGAGACCGGAACTTACAAGACCCACTGCGAGAACGGACGTGGCGGAGCTGCTCTGAAAGAGGATGGTGACGATGATGCCGGTAATAAGCCCGTAAAGGGGAGTCTTGACGGCATATTGAAAAAGCGATCTGATGCGTGTGCTGGTGACGTGGAGTCGCACCGCATCGGTCAACCTTATCATGGAAAAGAGAAAGAGCGTCAATCCGGCAAGTGCAACGATTATGTGATGAAATATCATGGAGGAATCGGCCTTTTTTATTTGTTTATAAGAGTATACGTGATGACAGGCGCCAGTGACAAGAAAAAGAAGCCCCCTTTGGAAGGGATCTGTGATGAACGCGCAAAAAAGCAAGACACTGACAGGCTGTGTTCCGGGGTCGTCTTATGCTTTTATTTCACCTGGAGATATGCTATATGAACACGTCACAGTTCGCATTGAGCGTTTCTTAAATTATCCATCGAAGCTGTTCAGGCCTCAACAACCTGCGGTCTGCAGGGATACAAAAGGTGTAAGAGACAGGGTGCACAAGAGGTATGTATGCCGGTTTACAGGGACGGAAGCAGTGGATTGGATGAATTCGGCGAGGAACTACCATGGATAGAGCGCAGATTAAAAAACGAATAACGGAAATATTTGATATGATGCCCGCCTTGAGGGATATTCTTCTCTCACCCGACAGGATTGATGCGAAGAGAGAGGCGATCAGGAGTCACATCTGTCATGACCATCTTTCCACCTTTGATGAGGACCACGATCTTCACCCGCTGGAATGGGTGGTGATCCGGAGCGCTCACGGCGCCTTTGAAAACATGCTTTCCACACGGAACGAGCGCCTTGCAGGGTACAGCCTGCTTCAGTACCTCAACGATCTTCTTCACAAGGAGGATATCTCCGACCTTCAGGCGCCGACTCCCGGGTTTTTTGCCGAACTGGAGCACCTCATGCTGGGGATGAGCGGGGGGGCGCAGGTCTATGACGACACTCAGGTGACCCCCTTTCATGAGGCGGAGGGGAGGGAGGCCGCGCGAATCAGATCAGCCGATCTTTCCGATATGGCCATGAATGTGCAAAGCTTCGCGAATCGGTATCCCTGGGGACTTGATCCTGGAATAATGGAAAGGCGAAGAGAGAATCGCGAGAGGATTCTTGCCTACTTCAAAGGAAGCAGTGATGACTGGAACGACTGGAAATGGCATGTCCGGCACGTGGTGAGGGATGCCGATACCCTGAAAGACCTTGTCGTCCTTTCCCCCGATGAAGAGGAGGCGGTGCGGCGTGCGCGCAGCTACGGCATCCCCTTCGGTATTACGCCCTATTATGTATCGCTTATGGACCGGAAAAGCAGCCCCGTGGGCAATGACCGGGCGGTAAGGATGCAGGTGATCCCCTCGCGTTACTATGTGGAGTCGATACGGAGCGCCCGAGAAAGCGGCGCGTCCATGGATTTCATGCTCGAAAAGGACACCTCTCCCATCGAAGGGATCACCCGGCGTTACCCTATGATCGTGATTCTGAAGCCGATTATGACCTGTCCCCAGATCTGCGTCTACTGCCAGAGAAACTGGCAGATTGAAGATGCCTGCATGCCCGATGCCGTCATGTCTAAGCATGACATCGACCGGGCCATTCGATGGATCGCCGGCACTGTATCAATTAAGGAGGTGCTGGTTACGGGTGGAGATCCCTTTCTGCTGTCCGATGAGAGGATTGAGGAGATTATGTCCGATCTTGCCCGCATCGATCACATAGAGCGGATCCGTATCGGCACGCGCATGCACATAACCCTGCCCCAGCGGGTCACCGACAATCTGGTATCGACAATCAGCAGATTTCATCAGCCGGGGCGAAGGGAAATCGTCCTGGTGACCCACTGTGAACATCCTTACGAGATCACGCCCGAAATGATGGAGTCGGTGCAGAAGTTCAGAAGAACAGGAATCAGCATCTACAATCAGATGGTCTTTACCTATTATAATTCACGCAAATACGAGGCCGCCTTTCTTCGTGACAAATTGCGCATGATCGGAGTGACCCCGTACTACAGTTTCAATACGAAGGGCAAGGAGGAGACGAACGATTACCGGGTGCCGCTGGCGCGCATTCTCCAGGAGCAGAAGGAGGAGGTCCGTCTCTTCCCGGGAACGGTCCGCACCGATGAAGTGGTGTTTAATGTGCCCGGTCTGGGGAAGAATTATCTCCGCGGCGCCCAGCACCGCGACATTATTTCCATTCTGCCCGACGGACGGAGGGTATACGAGTTCCACCCCTGGGAAAAGAACATGAAGCTTGTCGACACCTATGTCCATGCCGATGTGTCCATCTAC
Source organism: Syntrophales bacterium (assembly GCA_963666365.2). Classification (GTDB taxonomy): domain Bacteria; phylum Desulfobacterota; class Syntrophia; order Syntrophales; family UBA2210; genus JALNXD01. Next base: position 835,038 of record CAXXNF010000001.1, on the reverse strand, counting down.
GAGTATCTTGAGCGGCTGCGAGCGGAAGGGGAAGACATGGAACAGTACGGGACCATCTGGTATTATTATTAGAAAGTAGGAACAGTAAGAACGCTAGGAAAAGTATGAAAAGATAAAAAGGTTCGTTTTTTCTACAGTATTTGATTAAGGAAGAGCTTGGTCCGTTCTTCTCCGGGGTTTTCGAAAAAATGTTCCGGTGTGCCTTCTTCGATGACGGCGCCGCAATCCATAAAGATAATCCGGTCGGCCACCTCGCGGGCGAACCCCATTTCGTGGGTGACCACGATCATGGTCATTCCCTCTTTCGCGAGCCGTTTCATCACTTCAAGCACTTCGCCTATCATTTCAGGGTCAAGGGCCGATGTGGGTTCGTCGAAGAGCATCACCTTAGGTTTCATGGCGAGCGCCCGTGCGATGGCGACTCGCTGCTGCTGTCCTCCCGAAAGCCTTGCGGGATAGTGATGCGCCTTTTCAACAATATCCACCTTTTCAAGCAGTGCCATCGAAATTTCGGCTGCTTCCTCCTTTGAGCGCTTTCTTACGACCTGTTGCGCCAGATTCACATTCTGGAGAACCGTTTTGTGGGGGAAGAGGTTAAAAGCCTGAAATACCATGCCGATTTCTTCACGAACCTTGTTGATAGCAATCTTGGGATCGGTGATATCGATGCCGTCAAAGAAAATCCGGCCCGAATCTATTGTTTCCAGCCGGTTCAGCGTCCTGAGGAGGGTGCTTTTCCCGGAACCGCTGGGACCGATAATGACCACTTTCTCACCGTTGCAGACGTCCAGTGACAGATCGTCAAGTGCCTTCAGCGCGCCGAAGTGCTTCACCACCTTTATTGCCCGGAGTATTGCCTCCCCGTTACTCGTCCACATTGAGGCGGTCCTCCATGATGCTGATAAGTTTCGAGAGAAAGAGGGTGATGATCAGATACATAAGCGCGACCATCGTATAGGTTTCGAAATAGGCGAAGCTTTCCGCCGCGAATTCCCTTCCTCTCCTGAAAAGATCCGATACGGCAAGAATCGACACAAGGGATGAGTCCTTCAAAAGGGCGACACATTCATTTCCGACAGGCGGGAGAATGGTTCTGAAGGCCTGGGGAAGCACGACATGGATCATGGTCTGCGTTGAGGTCATGCCGAGGGAACGGGCCGCCTCAGTCTGCCCCCTGGGAATGGATGCGATGCCGGCCCTGAAAATTTCGCCCATGTACGCTCCGTAGCAGATCGCCATGGCGATTACGGCGCTGGCGACGGCAGGCAGATTGACGATTCGTCCCAGGGCGAAATAGATGTAGAAAAGCTGTACCAGCAGCGGAATGCCGCGGACCACCTCTACATACACCGAGGCGATTCCGTTGATGATTCTGTGTTTCGACAGCCTGCCGAGTCCGGTAAAGAGGCCGATGAAGACGGCAAGAAGAATCGCCTCGACGGTTACCTGAAACGTGACCAGTATGCCATCGGGCAGAAATTTGAGAATTGCCAGATAAGGGTCTTTTTTAAAGACAACAAGGAAAACGACCGCGGCGACGGCGCCGACAAAGGAAATTCTCCAGGCGGTAAACAGCCCCGCATCCTTCTTGCGCGGGATGGCGACGCCGTCGGTCACGGCAATGACCGTTTTTTGAAATCCGCCGTTACTTTTTTCCTTTATCTGAGCCACTTTTCCTCTAACTCTGCCAGAATGCCCTTTTCCTTCACCGCGCGAATCCCTCTGTTGATAAGATCGAGAAGCCGTTTGTTGCCCTTCCTGACGGCTATCCCATAGTACTCCTCCGTGAAAGGCTGTCCCACAATCTTGAATCGATCCGCGTACTGATGCCGTTTCAGCGCGTAATTCTCGGCGGCGGGGGTGTCGCATACCACGGCATCGATACGGCCCACGACCATATCCTCAAAGGCTAGTCCGATGTCGGCGTATGCTTTCAGCTCCAGCCCCTCGATCTTTTTGATCTCGAAGGATCCTGTGGTGCCGAACTGGGCGCCCACCTTTGACCCCTCGGCCAGATCGGCCAGGACCGTGACATTGTCGCATTCCTTCGGCACAATAAGCACCTGGCCGGCCTTCATGTAGGGTATCGAAAAATCCATCATTTTATTCCGTTCTTTCAGGATGGTGACCGATGAGACAATCGCGTCATATTTCCCCAGGGCGATGCCCGCAAAAATACCGTCCCAGGCCGTATTCTTATATGTCACGACCAGCCCCGCCTCCTTTGCCACGGCATTCATGAAATCGATGTCGAATCCGATGATATTTTTGTTCTCATCCACCATCTCCATGGGAGGCCATGTGGCGTCAGTGGCAACGGTGATGGCAATAGGCTCCTCGCCCGTTGCAGCCGGGGCGGCGATGCCGCCCGCCAGCACAAGCGCGAGCAGGGTTACACACAACACCTTCATAAAATTCTCCTTAAAAACGTTACTATCGTTAAGATCGTTGAGAGCGTTATGAGCGTTAGGATCGTTCAGAAAAATCGTCATGCTGTTCCCAACGCGCTTCGCCGCGCTCGGGCGCGGCTGAGTTCATAGAACACGATCGAGGCCGCCGTGGCGAGATTGAGTGATTCAACCATGCCGGCCCCGGGTATTGAAATACGCGAGTCGGCCCTTTCGATCAGGCGAGGAGCAAGCCCCCGCGCTTCCTGTCCGAGCAGGATGATTTCTTTTTCCCCTGCCGCCCAGCGGTCAACCGGATCTCCCTGCCTGGGAACCGTGGCCGTCATCCTGTAACCCCTCTCCTTCGCGAATCGGAGAAGTTCATCAATCGTAACAGGGCCGTAGATTTCAGCGCCGAAGAGCGCACCCGCCGAGGCCCGTATGACCTTGGTATTAAAAGGGTCGACACAATCGGGTCCGAGCAGGAACTGGGTGATGCCGAACCAGAGAGCCGTTCTCAATACCGTGCCCAGATTGCCCGGATCGGATACGCCGTCGAGATAGACCATTGTTTCCGAAGGGTGGCGACGCAGATCCTGAAAGGAAAAGAGCGAACCGCTGCATACCGCGAGAATGCCCTGGGGACTTTCTTCCGTCGAAAGCTTTTTCATTGTAGGGGCGGAGCAGGAAAACACGGTCACGTCCGCCGGCAGCGTCGCCCGATTGCTCAACATGTTTTCAACTCTGTCGAGGATGTTCTCACAAACAACAATCTCCCTGAGTGGATAGAGCGCTCCCCTGCGGGCTTCGGAAAGGGCGTTGGTGCCTTCAGCCAGAAACAGCTTCTGTTCGCGGCGATATTTTTTCGCGTGTAGTGCGCGAATCAGCTTTTCCCGGTTTTTTGAAAGGGGCTCAATCTTCATACAATCTCATCCGACGCTTCAATATTTCTTTTTCCCCCAGAGACGCAGCGACGCTGAGAGTCCCATTCTATTTTTCTCATAACCTTTGCGTCTCTTCACGAAAGTCTGTTCTTCTTTAATCTTTTTATCCCCTTCAGTCAAATAGATGATAGGACAACTGCAGTTGAGGGGGTCGCGCCGCAGACGAGGCTCTTTCAGCACCCTCTTTGCTCTTGACCGCTGTGCTGTTTTTCTATAAAAGTGAATGCATGTCACCGAAACCATGGCCCCTTATCAAGAGCGTTTACGAAGAATTGCTTCCAATATTCAGGCTTCGCACCGATCGCGCCCTTTCACCCCGGACGGGGGAAGCCCATGATTTTTTTATTCTTGAATCACCGACCTGGGTCAATGTCATTCCGCTGACGGCACAGGGGGATGTGGTGATGATCCGTCAGTGGCGACACGGGATCCGAGAGGTAACCCTTGAAATCCCCGGAGGCGTCGTTGAACCGGATGATACCCCCTGCGACGCGGCCCGTCGTGAACTGGCCGAAGAAACGGGATACGCGGCGGACGAAATGATTCCCCTGGGCTTTGTCTATCCCAATCCCGCCATTCAGGACAACCGGTGCTATACCTTTCTCGCGCGCAATGCGGTGCTCCAGGGGGGGCAGGAACTGGACGATAAGGAAGATATTCAGATAGTGCAATATCCCCTTTCAGAGATCCCGAGGCTGATCGGCGAAGGGACAATCAGTCATTCGCTCATCATTGCCGCATTCTGGCGTTATTTTATGGAATATCAAAGCGATGCAAAGAAATAGCAACTACCGTCACTGCCCGCTCTGCGGGGGTGAGCTTGCGCAAAAGCAGGTGAAAGTGGGAGAGAGAAAGCGGTTGGTCTGCACACACTGCGACTTTGTCTTCTACCTAGATCCGAAGATTGCCGCCTGTACCCTCATTGAGATCGACGGCGGAATTGTGCTGCTCAAGCGGGGCATCCCCCCGGCTGTTGGTTCATGGGTCCTTCCCGGAGGATTTGTCGATCTGGGAGAAACCGTACCCGAGGCGGCGGCACGGGAGTCGAGGGAGGAAGTCTCGCTCGAGGTGGAAATCGGCGCTCTGGTGGGGGTCTATTCCTACAAAGAGAGTTCCGTGATTGTCGTGGTCTATGAGGCCGCGGCGACGGGCGGGAAGCTCCAGGCGGCCGATGAAACGCTGGAAGTCAAGCTCTACAGCCCCCGGGAGATTCCCTGGGACAAGATTGCCTTTACCAGCACGCGGGATGCCCTCGGGGACTATCTCAGGCGACATTATCCGGGCGTGCTTTCCCCCTCGGCGCATTGATGCCATGGAGGTTCCATGCCGCTAAAGCACCCGAATGTGACGATTGCCGCATGCAGTGTGTTCCTGTTGTTGTGCTTCTCCGTCGCCTGGGCCGACGATGTGACGAAAGACCTGCCCCTTGACGCCCACCTTTCCGAAGCATATTCCGATGATCTGGAAGGCCTGCTGAAGAGGCGTTATATCCGCGTGCTGACTACGCTGAATCGGACAAATTTCTTTATTTCCCGGGGGGAAATGTTCGGTTTCGAATACTCCCTGCTCAAGGGATATGAACAGTATCTCAATGAAACGACCCCCGGCATGAAGATACCGGTGATCCTGGAATTTATTCCCGTTTCCAGGGACCGACTGATCCCTCTTCTGGTGGACGGCTACGGCGACATCGCCGCAGCGGGGCTGACGATAACGCCGGAGCGGGAAAAACGGATTGACTTTACAATGCCCTATGTAGAGGGAATCGATGAAGTGGTGGTTACCCATAAAAGGGGGTTTACTCCGGCAACCAGCTTCGATCTGTCAGGGAAAAAGGTCTTTGTGAGAAAGAGCAGCAGCTATTATCAAAGCCTTATGGCACTCAATAAAAAATTGCGCAATGAGAAAAAGGATAAGGTGAAGATCATTCCCGCAGATGAAAATCTTGAAACGGAAAGCATTCTGGAAATGGTCAATTCTGGAGCGATTGAAACGACCGTGGCCGACAGTCACATTGCCGGCATATGGTCCGAGGTGCTTACGGACATAGATGTCCACAAAAATATCACACTTCGCACCGGCTCCCGGATCGCCTGGATGGTCCGCAAGGAGAATCCCCGGCTGAGGGACAGCTTGAACGAATTTCTGAAAACGCATAAAAAGGGAACGTTGCTGGGAAATATTTATTTTACGCGGTATTTCGAAGAGAACCAGTGGCTCAAAAACCCGGCGGACCCGGAGGATCTCGAACAGATACAAAAGTACAAAGGCCTGATCAAAAAATATGCCGAGGAATATCGTTATGACTGGAAATTGATCATGGCCATGGCCTTCCAGGAATCCGGGCTGGATAATACAAAAACAAGTCAGGCAGGCGCTGTGGGCCTGCTGCAGGTACTGCCCGCCACCGCGGCAGATCACCGCATTAACATTAACAACGTCTCGAATCTGGCAAACAACATCCATGCAGGCGTGAAATATCTGCGCATGCTGCAGGATCAATACTTTCACGACGCAGCGATACACGTGCGCGATCGGATACGTTTCGCCCTTGCCGCATATAACGCTGGCCCCGCACGAATACAAAAGGCGCGCGAGCTTGCCGAAAAAATGGGTTTGGACCCGGATCGATGGTTCCGCAACGTGGAAATCGCGGCACTCCGTTTGGTCGGCCGGGAGACCGTGCGATACGTCAGCAACATCAATAAATATTATAACGTGTACAAGGTAGTCTTTGACGCGGAGGAATAAGTCCGGGACCGGACCTGAATGCGTCACTGCCCCTTCGATAATTTTCCCGATTCGACCGCCGGAATATACACTGTCGTTACAAATCGATAGGGGTTTTCATCATCTGCGGGATTTGCAAAATCGATTCTCACCCGGGCAAGCGCCGGGATCAGCCCCTTCTGTTCCGACAAACCGGACTCGGAATCCCAGTGATCATACTCCTCGCCGTTGCTGTTAAAAAAGGTCCAGGAAAAGGCCTGTACCTTTTCACAGAGGGCGTAGCCTCCCTCAGTGACAAAGGCATCATCCTCTTCCCTGTCCTTCTTTTGAAGCAGCATGTCCCTTCTCATCACCCTGTACCGTTCGTCTGCCCCGTCATCCTCTCTTGCCGCGTAGTAGGTTATCTCGGTGATTCCTCCGTCGTTTTCACCAAAGCCGATATGACGGGACGACACAAAACGCAGCGCCACAAAGGAATCGCTCCCCGGTTCCTGCTCTTTGGAAACGAAGGTAAACACCCCGTTGAAACGGCAGACGGATTCCAGATCCCGGGTAATCTGTTCGACGGCGCACCGGGCCATCCCGTATACTTCATCGGCGTATTCGGTGTCGGCAACAATGCGAAGCGTCCCCGTATAGGCGCCGTACACGGTGGTAAGCACAATCCCCAGGATGAGCACGGCGATCATGATTTCAAGCATGGTAAACCCCCGCGGGGAACGACTGCACTGCCTCATTGCCTTACATGGGCCTCCTTTTTAATAGTATGCTTCCGCAGAGTCGCCGAGTCTGCCGAAAACAGCTTTAATCCATCAATTCTGTTCCCTCCCCCTCGATGGGGATAATCTGCACGCCATGTTCCCTCCCCCTTGATGGGGGAGGGTCAGGGTGGGGGTGATGGGTGATGCCGTCATCCCTGCAATTACCTGTCCCCTCTCGACAGGGAATTTGAATTTTACTTTTCTCGATTGTCTCAACTCAGTTCCTCTGCGTCCCTGCGCCTCTGCGCGAAACGGTTTTTTCTTTTTTAATTTTGTTCTCCCGTAGATGCGCCGAGCCCGCCGAGAAAAACTTTAATTCATTTAATCTGTTCCTCTGCGCAAGAGCTCGTTTCTTCTTCCTTCTTACGAAGTCACGGACCGGTAAAGCTCCAGCCGGTAGGCATTGTTCCGTTTCATTTTCTCGTTACGCACGGTCAGTTCTATTTTCATCACATAGGGGAGTTCGGTTTCCTCCATCTGCACCTCCCAGGTGTAATCCCGATAGTCGTCGCCGAAATCGCCGTTCCGTGATGACAGGTCGCCGGCCTTGGCCGCCTCGAATTCCGCCATCTTCCACTGCGCCAGAAGAGCGGCCGTCGTTTCGAAACGGGATCGCGTAATCATGGAAATACTCTGTGACTGAGATTGAAACACGGCCACAAGACCGATCGAGAGCACCGCCAGGGCAATCATGACCTCGAGAAGGGTGAAGCCGGGGAAATGCGTGCAGTGTCTATCCTGTTCTCGAAATATGTGCATCACGGGATACCAAAAGAAGCGCGTCGGTTCATATCCTGGAATACAGGCAGTGAACGGTTATAATAATCGAACATAGTACGGTTCCAGCAACATCCAATCCGTTTCGATTTACTAACACGAAGGGCGAACTCTCGCAAGAATCATTCACGAGCATCGATGAAGATCTGAAAGACGGCGCTCCATATCCGGTGTGTCCATCCTATCACACCGGTGTTCTCAATTCACATCCATTATATCCTCTTGACCTCGGTGATATTTATCGTTATAAGGTGATTCATACTCCTCATAAGGCAACGTATATGAAGCGACATTGGAGCAGCAGCGGAATTTTGGCCCTCATCCTGACGGCGATGTGTCTTTTCTGCGTTTCCCCGGCGGAAGCCGTGGAAGTTTCCATCGACGGGGGCGCCGTTGCACCGGGGGAGTCCTTTGCGGCAACACTGACCGTCGACACGGTGAAGGAACTGGCGGGGATTAAAATCGTCATCGATTACAACCACCACCTTCTCATCTACGCAGGAGGCGCCAAAACGAATCATACCGGCGCCATGATGCATGTGGTCAATGACAAAAAACCGGGCCGTCTGATTCTGGTCATGGCAAGCGCACAGGGAATATCGGGTGATAAGATTCCTCTTTTCACCTTCACCTTTACGGCACGGAAGGATCTTGAGAAAAAACAGGAAACGTCTCTGAATATCGCGGAACTGCAGATGATGAGTGAAAAATTGAAGAATATCGATGCGTCACAGCGCACCGGTTCTATCGTCATTGTGCCCAAAGGGGCACCATCGCCGTAAGAGAATACAAAGGAGAGATGCCTATGTCTCCCGAATCATTTATCATGAATATCCCCCTTTTCCACTCGCTGGGACCGGAAGACCGGAAACATCTTGCCGCGTCGATCAGGCGGCAGTCAATCAAAAGGGGTGAAGTGCTCTTCCGCAAGGGGAGTGAAGGGACCACGCTCTATGTTATCACAAAGGGAAAAGTAAAGATCGTCCTTCCTTCTACCATGGGTGACGAGGTGGTCCTGGCGCTCTTTTCAGAGGGGGATTTTTTCGGTGAAATGGCCCTGCTCGACGGTATGCCCCGCTCCGCCGACGCCGTGGCCCTGGAAGATTCGGAGCTTTACGTGCTGAACCAAAGCGATTTCGTGGGCTTTCTCCAGAACAACAGAGGGGCGATCCAGGCCATTCTTCGATCGCTCTCGCTTCGCCTTCGAAAAACCGACGACCTCCTGCAGGACACCTGTTTTCTCAACGTGTCGGGACGATTCGCAAAGAAACTTGTGGAACTGGCGGAAGAGCACGGAAGAGAAGTAGGAGATGAGATCGAATTCGACATTGCCCTTACCCAGACGGACCTGGCAAAGATGGTTGGCGCCTCCCGGGAAAGCATCAACAAGGAGCTGAGAACCCTCAGAGAAAAGGGCCTGGTAAGCGTTGATGGCAACACCATACGCATTCACAACCCCACTCGCCTCAAACGGCGCATAAAATAAGGCAAATCTTCTAAGCAACTGATTCTTTTTCTCCCGCAGAGCCAAGACGCAGAGAAAGATATTTCCTCTTGTCCTCAGCGTCCCTGCGCCCCTGCGCGAGATGCTGTTTTTTTTCGGTTCGCTGCCCAAGAAACTGTGAGTTATTTTCCATTATAATGCCGATGCGTCGGCATCGTGGAATTTTTAACGACCAGACAGACCAGATAGACCAAACAGATTTACCCCGTGAAATGCGAAGCCAATTTCACCGGGGCCAAACCGACCATCACTGTGACGAACGTTACACTATTCCTGTGAAAGGAATCATAAAACCCGTACATTTCGCTTGTAGCGGCACCTGTATTCTGATAGAAAATACCCAAATCAAAAGGTGTAATGGGGGTGGGTGGATCTTTTAAACCGGCTGAATATTTTCGACTTCGTGTATTGCCTGTCCGACGAACAGAGGCCCTTGCATAATGACCTTTCGATCACTATATTATGCAAGTATTACCATAGTTCTTCATCCGGTTACACATCTTACAGACAGACGGAAGTGTTGTTAGTCATTGGAAATCGGGTGCGCCGAACGGATGCATGGATTCTCTGATCCAGAGGGGAATTACCATATGCAGTCTCTGTCGGCGTACTATTGCAAAATTTTTTATCACAATAAGGAGCGTACCATGAAAACACCGCACTGGACACAAAGAGTTCTATACATTCTTACCGTTCTTTTTGTCTTTGCCGCCTCATTTTCCGCCTCGGCGGTTTCAGCGGTCGAGATAATAAGAAATGGCGATTTTTCGAGCGGTCTTCTGGACTGGAACATCGACCCGGAAATAGATCCCTCATGGAACCCGCTTGCGGACGGCGCGGTGAGCCTGAATCCCCCCTCAAGCGGTTTCATGGAATATACAGGTCTGGTCATCTACCAAAACCTGAATGCCGACAATATCGGAGGAAAAACGCTCCAGTTCTCCATGGATCTCAGCAAAGTAAACGCCTGGAACGACCATACCATTCAAGTCGAGCTTACCTATGTAACCACCAGTGATACCATGGGTTTTATCGAATTCGGCATGCCCCCCGTGGCGGACGTATCGTCAGACCCGTCCAACCCGACCATATTCACTAGCGATGTCGCCTTTCCGGCGGACGCACGAAAACTGATCAAGATTGAGATCTTCAAGGAAAATACTGGCGGTTTTATCACTGACAATATCAGCCTCGTTGATTCAACCGATACGGTCACCATCGGCGTACTGCCTCAAATAAGCGACGTTTCAGCAAATTCCGGCGCCTATGGCAGTGTTCTTACCATCACGGGAACGAACTTCGGCGCCACTCAGGGTTTTGTCTCCATCGGCGGGAGTTCCAACGGTATAACGGTCACCTCCTGGTCAGACACGTCAATCGATGTGACGGTCAACGACCCGGCACGCAGCGGCAGGGTCTATGTGGTAGCCGATCACGTGGAAAGCAACACCAACTTTTCCTTTGAAGTTACCTCGCCGAATTACACAGTGAATCTCAAAAATGACGATCTTACCGCGGTCAAAGGTCAGGTTGCCGAATATGTGATTGCCATCGACTTTCTCAATGACTTTGCCACCACCAGCGGCATTACCTTCAGTATCGATCCATCGACGCTTCCGGCAGGCGCCATAACGACCTTTACGCCGGTTCCGCTCAAAAACGCCGGCGGCGTGCTACTGAAAATAGATACCAGCGCAGTCGCTGCCGGTGACTATTCTATTCTCCTCAAAACCGAGGAAGCGAACACACAGCCACGCTACGTGCCGTTCCTCCTGGAAGTGGTCACCATAAATTCAATTAATTTTTACCGCTATGTCTACAATCCTCTCACCCAGACGAATACGAGGGAAGACGTCACTCAGATCGATCTGACCGCGCAGGGGCAGTTCAACTCCTACGGCCTGCAGATCGACGCCACCGATTCACTCGGCAATACCCAGGGCATGATGGCCCCCTACGGCATGGGCATGCCGAGCCCTCTGACCATTTCATCGGACAATCCCTTGGTAGTTATGGTGGAACCGACCACCTGGGGACCTAATTACTATGCCCTCACCGCAGGCAGTGCCAATATTGTGGTCACCGCGACCGACGGCGCCCAGGCATCGCTGCCGGTCACTATCACCATAGGCGAAACGGCCCCGCAAGTGCAGGTGTCCATTACACCCTCATCGGTGCCCTATTCGTACGCGGGCGACCTGAGCTTTTCAGCTACGGGCAACTACGCGCTCACACAAGTTGGAACCAGCGTATCGGGCATGACGAGCTTCAGCAGCAACCGCTCGGAAAAAGGAACATGGTACGACAGCAACCGGTCCTACGCATCCACTTTTCAAATGCTGGATCAGGAACCGGGCGCATTCACGGTAATGTTCCACGCCACCACCTCCGACGGCACCACTACAGCCACCGGCAATGCGCCTCTTCAGATCACCGCCGACCCCGCACTGGCACAGATTTCAGGGGGCGTACGCACACTTGACGACCTGTTCGCCGAGAATTTTATCCTCGAATTTTACAATGCCGCCGGCACCAAGGCCTTCGAGCGTGAGCTTTTCATGTTTCACTCTAAGGATTTCCACCTCGTCGGCATTCCCGTAGGCGACTACCGAATCAGGATTTTCCACGAAGATTACACCGGCGCCCAGATTGCCCAGTGGTATCCCAATGCCGAAACCATCGACGGCGCTCAGGTGCTCACCTTTAACGCCGGTGAAACCGTTGATAACGTGTATTTCTTCCTTTCCCAGGGACCCAGCATCTCCTTTACCGGCCTTGTCAGGGCCTCCAATGTGAATTCTCCCATCGACGGAACGCCGATCGCCGGCGCCACCGTGTCATCCGCCGACAACGCAAACATATCCACCACTACGGACACTTTAGGGGCCTTTACCTTAAGCGGGCTGCCGGTCAATACTCCCTTTGCCCTCCAGATCACCGCTACCAATTATGTCCCTGTCTATTCGCAGACAATGAATACGTCCCAGGATGTGGTCGGCCTCTGGCCCTTTGTCATGTTTACGCCGACGGAACTTGCAGGCTGGCCGATCGAAATACTGCCTTCCGGCACGGGTTTTATCACCGGCCGGGTCGTCGATGCGGCGAATCCCTCGCAGCCGGTGGCGGGAGTGAAGGTCACCTACACCAGCGCACTGAGCGGCGCCTACAATGTGGCCTACTTCGATGGGATGTCCTTCACCTCGGGTGAAACGGCGACAACATCGGCAAACGGCCTCTACTACATTTACGGCATTACGCCGGGCGATGCGATCGCCGTGCAGGGCGCCAAGGACGGCTGGGCCTTCCAGGGACCGGCGTTCCACTCCATTCACAGCGACAGTGCACACGAGGGATTGATCCTGGGGACAGCGACGTCTCCCCCCGAGGGCATCTCCTTTACGGGCATGGTGGCGGACAGCCTGGGCGCCGGCATTGAAGGCGCCACGGTGTTCATGGCAGAAAATCCTTCTCTCTTCACGACAACCGTTACAGGCGGCGCCTTCACCCTTGAAGGGCTGCCTGTCGATACCGCCTTTACATTGGGTATCGCAAAACTGGGGTACGTATCCGTGTTCTCGGCCGTCATCCGCAGCGCCGCCGATATAGAAAATACAAATATTCCCTTTATACTCTTCACACCCGCCGATGTGGCGGCCTGGGGCATCGAGTCCGGCAAGGGCGTCATTACCGGCAGGGTCTGGGACAAATCCTTCGGAAGCGGGATACAGAACGCCGAGGTGTTCTGTACAAGCATGCTCGGACAGACCTACGCCCCCGTCTATCCCGGAAGCACAACAGGTACAACGGCCGCTGACGGCAGATATCTGATCCCCAATGTGCTCGAGGGGGACATGGTGGCCGTCACCGCGCAACTGTCAGCGTTTGTCTTTGACGGCCGCGTCTTCATGACCCATGGCGACGCCGTCAGCGAAGGCTACATCTTCAGCGCCTCCGACGGCGACACGCTGGCCCTGAGGGGCGCCTTCGATGCAGCCATGGTGGAATTTAACGCCAAGAATCTCGGCGGATTCATGGCCTATGTGTCCGAGAACTATCTCGACGACGGCCTGACGAAAACTGGCTTTGCGGCCGAACTTACCGAGGAATTCAGCGATCCCGAGTTCCAGGGAGAGACCTATACGGTGCTGAACACCGTCATCGACGGCACTTCGGCCACGATGATGGTCCTCTGGAACGGCAGGGAGGCAGAGCTTCTCCACTTTGTCAACGAAAGCGGCGCCTGGAAGATTTACGGGAACCAGAAACTCTTTGAAGTCATGGCCCGATCCGGCTACCAGGCCCAATCCACCAATCCCGATATCTACTGGGTCTCTCTGGAAGTGGAGGACCCGGGTAATCTGATTACCTCCGTCACCGTTACGGGCGACGGCATCGACGGATCCATCGCACTCTATCACGATGCGGAGGATGAGGAGGAGTGGCATTCCTGGAGCGAGTCTCCCGAGCAAACAAACAACAACCCCACCTTCGGCAACACGAGACCGGCGCTCCCGCTGAGCTACACCTTCACCATAGAGTACGGAAGCGGCCAGCAGGTTGTTCAGACGGTACCGGTCAACTATTTCGTAGAGGTCTTCCCCACAAACCTGTCGCCCGTACAGAGCGCCACGGTATCGGGCGATCTTGCATTTTCGTGGATGCCGATACCCGGATTCAGCCACGGCATCGAGCTGTTCGACAGCACGTGGAATCAGATCTGGAGTGCCCATGATCTGCAGAGCGGGACCATAGCCTACGACGGACCGGCCCTTGCAGACGGCACATACACCTACATGATTTCAAGCGATGATCCCGAGGGGAACTACTCCCTGCTGCAGACGAGCTTTACCTATCAGGCCACGGCGCCGGCATTGACGCCCGACGTCATGTACATGCATTCCGCCCAGGGCTATCAGCTCGAACTCATTCTGGAAGGCGAGGTAACCGGCATTGCATCGGTCACCGTGACCGGTCCGGAAAATTCGGGCATCGTTGATTTCCCGCTTAACGGGGAGTACGATGAATTCTGGGCAGTCTATCCCTCGGATACCGCTTTCATCACGGAGGGATTCCCGGAAAACTATGCGGGAACCTATACATTTACGGCGACCTACACCGACCAGCACACAGAGACGTTCACCTACGACTTTCAACCCGGCACGCCGGGGGCTCTGCCCGCGGGCGTAAAGGTGAATGCGGCGGGGATTCTTTCCTGGGCGCCCAATACCGCCGTGGATCATTATTATTATATCGTCTACGACGGTGCGGGAAATGTCGTTCGGAACACAGAAAACGACACGCCGCTTCACGACACCAACACGGTCAACCTCTACTCACTGCTGGGGGCCTACGACAAGACGACCGGCACCTACTCGGTGCAGCTGGTGGCGGTTTACGCATCGGGCGATGAGGCCTACGCGGAACCTGTCTATTTCGATTACCGCGAAGGCGATGAGGACAAAGGCTACGTGATCGGCGGCGTCTATTGCCAGAACTGGACGCAGGCAAGCGGCGCCATGCATGTCATCGTCTACTCCGACCAGGCGATGCAAACGCCCGTTGCCGGACTGGAAGAGGTGTTCAACGAAAATCCCGCACAGTTTCTGATCTTCGGCCTGACGCCGGGCGTTGATTACTATGTGGGGGCCTACCTCGACAGCAACGGCGACAACCAGCGCGATGAAGGCGAACCCTTCGCCGAGGCTCAGTACAACCCCGTACAGGTGACGGCGCTGAGTCAAACGAATGCCGGCGGTATCAATCTCGTCGCCGGTGGTCCCGCAGGGGTGTCCTTCTTCGGCTGGGTCAGGGATACACAGGACCAAGTCGTTCCCGGCGCCCAGGCGGAAGCGCGGCAGCCGACGGGCGATCTCATCGGTACGCACCCCGCTGACGGCGCGCTGGGCGCTTTCATGCTCACCGACATCCCGGTGGGTCAGGCGTTCTATCTTTCCATCCCGCAGCCTGCGGATACCGATTATGCCCCTGTGTTGAGCCGTTACATGACCCTGCAGGAAGACACACAGGCCCTGCTGCCCTACCGGCTCTTCACGGGCGCCGAATACGCCGCCTTCGGAAACGATGCCGGCACGGGCATGATTCTCGGCCGCGTCGCCATGCAGAACAATCCCATGCAGTTCCTGGCCGGCGCGACAATAGAGGTCCAGCGATGGACACCGATGGGGCTGGTGGGGGATCCGCTTCAGGTGACCTACACCGGCGGCGGGAACGCAACGGCCGAGGATGGTCTCTACATGGTGAAAAACGTGCCTGTGATGGATGAATTTCACCCGCCTGTCCTGTACCAGGTGACCGCGACCCTGGACGGCTACACCTTCACATTCAACAACGCGCTTGTTCCCGTGGCGGCCGGCACGGTCACGGAAGATTCCATTTTCGCGACGGGTGAGGCGGGTCTGCAGGCCCGCATGCTCTACATGCGCTTTACCGGCGGCGATCAGCTCGAGATGATACTGAAGGGCGATGTCGCCGACATCGCCTCGGTTACCGTGACGGGACCCGGAAATTCCGGCATCCTCAATTTCCCGCTCAATCCGGGGGTCGGAGAGGATGAGGGGGAATTCTGGGCCGTCTATCCCTCGGATACGAGCTTCATCACCGAGGAATTCCCGGAAAGCTATACGGGATGGTACACCTTCATCGCCACGTACGCCGACCAGCACACCGAAACGCGTACATTTGACTTCCAGCCCGGTACGCCGCTGGAGGTTCCCGCCAACGTCGGCGTTAACGGAGACACGGGTATGCTCGCCTGGGATGCCGTTGACGGAGCGGCGGGGTACTACCTTGTGATCACGGATGTAGGCAACCAGATGGAAGTCTACAACGGCGAAGCGGACCCGATGATTCTCCAGAGTCCCTTCGATCTTTTCACCGCACTGGGTCAGCGGGGTGTTCCTTCAGGCGAGTACACCGTGCAGGTGGTGGCTGTTGACGGACCCTTCGGCAACGAGGCCTATGCCGACCCGGCGCCGTTCTTCTATCAGGGCGGTGCGGCGATGACCATTTCCTTCACCGGCAAGGTGGTCGACAGCGAGGGGAACGCCATTCAGGGCGCTGAAGTGATGCTGGCGGATAATTGGAGCCACATGGTTATGACGGGAACCGACGGCACATTCACCCTTGGAAGTTTGCCCATCGACACACCCTTCACATTGAGAATATTCCTGTGGGGCTACGCCGACAGTTACTCGGCGATAATCCGCAGCGGCACTGACATCGACAGCACGGGAACCCCCTTCAAACTCTTCACACCCGACCAGGTGGAAGCATGGGGCGTTGAAGCCGGCAAAGGCGTCATCACAGGACGGGT
Organism: Syntrophales bacterium; assembly: GCA_963666365.2. Taxonomy (GTDB): domain Bacteria; phylum Desulfobacterota; class Syntrophia; order Syntrophales; family UBA2210; genus JALNXD01. Next base: position 818,602 of record CAXXNF010000001.1, on the reverse strand, counting down.
CCTGGATAGAACATCCGGATTTGCCGTCCCGAATGCCGTGGTGTCCTATACAAGCCTCTCCGGACAGTCCTACACCGTCGTCTATCCCGGCAGCGCCGAAGCGACGGGGGCCGAGGGCACATACAGGATTCTCAATATTGCTGACGGCGACAGGGTGATCGTCACCGCGACCTGCCCCGGCTTTGCCTTTGACGGCCGGGTATTTATGACCCATGCCTACAGCGTAAGCGAAGGAAGCATCTTCGGCGCCTCCGACGGCGCTACACTCACCCTGAGGAGCCAGTTCGATGCGGCCATGGTGGAGTTTAACAGCGGGCATCTCGAAGAATTCATGGCCTGTGTCTCCGAGGATTACCTCGACGACGGTCAGACCAAGGCCGGGTTCAGAGCCGAACTGGCCGAAGAATTCAGCGATCCCGGTTTTGATGGAGAGACCTATGTGGTGCTCGGTTCCTTCATCGACGGAGAGATGGGCTATCTGACGGTTCTCTGGAACGGTGTGGAGCGCGAGGTCATTCCCTTCAAATACGAGGGTGGCGCCTGGCAGCTTTACGGAAACCAGAAGCTGTTTGAAGTCATGGCACGTTCAGGACATCAGGCCGCGTCAGCCAATCCGGACACCTACTGGGTATCGCTCGAAGTGGAGGACCCGGGCGATATGATCACCGGGGTTACCGTCACCGGCGACGGCATCGACGGGTCTCTCGCGCTGTACCACGACCCGGAGGATAAAAGCTGGAATTCCTGGCAGGAAAATAACAACCCCACCTTCGGGAATATGCGGCCGGAGCTGCCCCTGACCTATACCTTTACGGTCAATTACCAAAGCCAAGAGAAAACGGAGACGGTCACCGTCGCCAACTTCGTGGAAGTGTTCCCCTACGATGCAGCGCCCTGGGAAGGTCAGACAGTGACAGGCGATTTTGCATTCTCCTGGACGCCGGTGCCCGGATTCATCCACGGCATTGAACTGTTCGACATGAACTGGAACCGTGTATGGGAAAAATACGATGTCCAGGGCGGCCTTGTCGAAGGTCAGGTGCAGGTTGCTTATGACGGACCGGCGCTCGAAGGGGGCAGGTACTACTACAACGTCGTCACCAGCGACAGCGACGGGAATTACTCGCTGCTGCAGACGTCCTTCACTTACGCGCTCCCCGGTCCCGTGCCGAGTCTCGGCCAGGCAATCCTGGTGCTGCAGGCCTTGACGGGGCAGAATCCGACGGGACTCGAAGCGGTGAGAGATGTCAACAACGACGGAAGAATCGGGTTGATCGAGGCAATGTATGTGCTGCAGACCAACGCGGGTCTCGTCACACCCCTGCCGGTCACCTCTGAATCGGGGACGGCAGAGCTCACCTCCCGGGCATGGAATGATAACGACGGCTTCGACTTTTCGGAGGCAACAACAAAGAGGGTGCAAATCATCGATGATATGTACGACTGGCAGGATACTGATTTTATTGTCGAAACCAACATCATCTTCCTGGCGCCCGGCGTAGAGGCGCAGGATCTGGGTGTGCTTTCTCTTTCGGATGTGAACCGCGTACCGATCGACGGGTATGGGCCGACGCTGGATGTCATTCTTGACCCGGCCCACGTCTACGCCTTCAGACTGTTCGACGGCACCTACGCGGCGATTCAGTTTACGGAAACCGCAGTCGATCAGGGAAACGACACATTCAAGAGTACCTTTAATTACAAGTACCAGCCCAACTGGAGCGCAAACTTTTAAATAAAATCCCCCTCCCCTCAATCCCCTCCCGCCAGGGGAGGGGAAGTAAGGGGGGGAACACCAACCGCGCTCAATTCCTTCCCCCTTCGATGGGGGAGGGTTAGGGTGGGGGTGATAACAAGTAGCTCATCATTTCTTGGACAGAATCTAGGCAGGAAAAAACAGATTTTCGCGCAGAGGCGCAGGGACGCTGAGGACAAAAGGAAAAATAAAATGTCTTTCTCTGCGCCTTGGCGTCTCTGCGCGAGAAAACGAATCAATTAAACAGAAGAGAGCGTGATGCATTCACGTCATATTACACGCACCACCATTACACATATTTCCCCGTTTCGCCCGCTTTATGTGACAAATATCATGTTAATGATGTGAAAAGAATCACAAAATTCTTGTGCTTTTCTTGAAGAAACATTTATTTTCTGCTAAAAATAACTTTACTGCAAATAATACAATAAGGAGGGGCAGGCCATGAAAAACCTACACTTTAACCTTAGGATCATTATCCTTTTTGCACTCCTTTTTGTTTTCACTGTTTCGGCAGAGGCTTTTTCTGTGGATGTAGATCACTTCTCCTATCAAGACCCGAGCCGTGAAATCAGCTATGATTTTTCCGCGGGCACTTTAGACCCTGTAATGGGCGGCATTATTCTGCCCGAAAGTGCAATAATTCAAAAAGACCCCCTTGATGCAGGCTTTATTTTCATGAGCCCGCCCGATTTGGGGGCCGCCACGGTAACGCTGGATACGACCGCCGGTTTGGCTACCATTCAGACCCAAACAGAGGGCGGCGCCATCCTTTCCGGTGGTTCAGAGGGCACACCACCGGCACCGTCGACTTCCTGGACCTGGGACGTGCTTTTGAAAAATTTTTCAGGAATCACCGAAGGGGATAGGATTTATCGTTTTTATGCCGGCGCAACGGCGCCAATGGCCCCCGGTCCCCAACCCTTCATGCAGGGCAGCTGGAATAACCAGGGACAGCTGGAAATTCTTCCTATGATTTACGACAGGGGAACGGATACGGCTGTATGGATGGCAGACACGCCCGTTGTTCTTGAAAGCCTGGTGCCGGAGTCAACAACCCTTGAACTGCGCATAGAAAACAACCCGGGAGGAAGCGGAACAGTTCTCTTCTCCTATAAGTGCAATGGCGGGGTCCTCACCCAGGCAGGCCTGTATACCATCCCCACAGGAGCTGTTTTTCCGAGCCTTCCGGCATGCTACCCCTTTGTGTATCTGAACCAGGGGAGCGGAGGCGCGGCGCAAGCGATTTCCTTCACAGGCGTGGTTACGGACAGCAGCGGTACAGGCATTGAAGGTGCCGTGGTATTCTTGGCAGGCAATCCCTCCCTTTTCACGACAACAGGCACCGGAGGGGCCTTTACCCTTGGCGGTCTTCCGGTTGATTCCGCCTTCACACTCCAGATCGCTAAAATGGGGTACGCCGACGTGTTCTCGGCCATATATCGCAGCGGGACTGACGTCGACGGCACAGGCAGCCCCTTTAAGCTTTTCACTCTGGAAGAAGTAGCGATATGGGGCATTGAAACGGGCAAAGGAGTAATCACAGGAAAAGTTCTGGACAAGACCTCCGGAAACGGCATCGAAGGCGCAGTGGTTTCATTCATAAGCACGACAGGCCAGAACTACACTGTCACCTACCCCGGAAGCGAAACCTCTGCGACAGCTGATGATGGACGCTACTTTATTCCGAATGTAAATGAGGGCGACATGGTATTCGTTGCCGCCGAGAAGGTCGGATATGCCCTCGATGCCCGTGTCTTCCTGACTCACGGAGGTGTGGTAAGCGAAGGCTCGGTATTCGGGACCACTGACAGTGATGTACTGGCCCTGAGAGCTGCCTTCGATACGGCTATGGCATTATTTAACGCCAAGAATCTTGCCGGATTCATGGCCTATGTGTCCGAGGGCTATCTCGACGAAGGCATCACCAAGGCCGCTTTCGAGGCGGAACTGGTTGAGGAATTCAGTGATCCCGATTTTCAGGGAGAGACCTATACGGTGCTGAATACTGCGATCGACGGCGTCTCGGCCACAATGATGGTTTTCTGGCGCAGCGACATGGAATCCGAGCTTCTTTATTTCTTAAAAGAAGGAGGGTCATGGAAGATTTACGGAAACCAGAAACTCTTCGAAGTCATGGCGCGATCCGGCTACCAGGCCCAATCGGCCAACCCCGATGTCTACTGGGTCTCTCTGGAAGTGGAAGACCCGGGCACTCTGATTACTTCCGTCACGGTTACGGGTGACGGCATCGATGGGTCGGTGGCGCTGTATCACGATGCGGAGCAGCAGGAGTGGCATTCCTGGAGCGAGTCTCCCGATCAGACCAATAACAACCCCACCTTCGGCGCCACCAGACCGGCGCTTCCCCTGACCTACACCTTTACGATCAATTACGGAACCGATCAGCAGGCCATAGAGACGGTCACTGTCACCAATTTCGTGGAAATCTTTCCTGCGAATCCTTCACCCGCACAGGGTGCTAAGGTATCGGGCGATCTCCTATTTTCCTGGACGCCGGTACCCGGATTCGGTTACGGCATTGAGCTTTTCGACAGCTCATGGAACCAGATCTGGAACAATTATGATCTGCAGGGTTCAACGGTACCGTACGACGGACCGGCCCTTACCGACGGCGCCTATGTGTACAACATCGTCACCCGTGACGGAGCAGGGAACTACTCAATACTGCAGACGAACTTTACTTATCAGGCCACGGCGCCGGCAGTGACGACAGACGTCCTGTATATGCGCTCTGCCAACGGCTATCAGATTGAAATGATTTTGGAAGGCGAAGTAACGAATATTACATCAGTTACCGTCACCGGTCCTGCAAATTCGGGCATCGTCGATTTTCCGCTTAACGGGGAATACGAGGAATTCTGGGCCGTCTATCCCTCGGATACCTCATTCATCACGGCGGAATTCCCGGAAAACTACGCGGGAACGTACACGTTTACGGCAACATACAATGATCAGAGCACCGAGGCGTTGACCTTCGATTTTCAGTCGGGGACACCGCTTGCGCTTCCCTCCAGTATTAGTGTCAATCAGGACACTGGCATACTGTCCTGGAACGCCGTAACGGGCGCAGTGGGCTATTATCTCATTATCAGAAGCGGTCAAACAGAGGTGTATAACGGCGAGGCAGATCCGCTGATTCCTCAGGGCCCTGTCGATCTTTTCACTGCAATGAGCCAGCAGGGAGCACCGTCAGGAGACTACACCGTTCAGGTGGTGGCCGTTGACACATCCTCCGGCAACGAGGCCTATTCCAACCCGGTGGCATTTACCTATCAGGAAGGAGTTGCGCCCGCAACGATTTCCTTTATCGGCGCGGTTACGGACAGCAGCGGCGCCGGCATTGGAAACGCCATCGTCGAAATGGCGGGCAATCCCCTCATTTCAACCATGACGACGGCGGGCGACGGAACTTTCGCCCTCAACGGCCTGCCCATCGATGCTCCATTCATGCTGAGGATATACAAAGACGGATTCGTAACCACCTTTTCGCGCGTTCTGCGAAGCGCCGGCACTATCACTTCGCCCATCCCCTTCGTCCTCTACACTGATGCCCAGTTAACATCCTGGGGCGTCACGGGGGGCAATGGCGTGATCGCGGGAAGGATTATTATGACGGATAACAACAGCGGTATAGGCGGCGCAGAGGTCACCTATCAAAGCACGCTGGGACGTACGGATTATACCGTAGTGTATATAAACGATTCAGGTAATATTGAACCAACGGGCACGGCAACCTATGGAGAAGGCAGATACTTAATCCTCAATGTCGCTGACAATGACAGGGTGTTCGTAAGCGCCCAAAATGAAGGGTTTGTCTTCGATTCAAGCGTCTTCATGATGCACGGCGGCGCCGTAAGCGAAGGTATCGTTGACGGCACCAATGCCTCAGCCGTTGTGGAACTCAGGAATGCCTTCGGTACGGCCATGGCATTATATAACGCCAGGAATCTTGACGGATTCATGGCTTATGTGTCCGAAAGCTATCTCGACGAAGGCGAGACCAAAGCCGCCTTCAGGGAGGAAGTTGCAGATGAATTCGGGGATCCCGATTTCCAGCCCCTGACTTACACAGTCCTGAACACCACCGTAGACTATTCAGGGGATACAAACAGGGGAACGCTCACCCTTCTTTGGAGCGACGAGGAACGCGAAATACTTTCCTTCATCGATGAGGACGGTTCCTGGAAAATTTATGGAGACCAACAGTTTTTCGAGGTTATGGCCTATTCGGGTTACGAGATTTTGGATTCCGCCCCCTCATACTGGGTGTCTCTCCAGGTGGAAGACCGGGAAGACGTAGCAATATCTTCCGTAACGGTTCAGGGAGACGGCATCGCTGATTCCATCGCTCTTCATCATGACGTAACCAACAACCGGTGGCATTCCTGGAGCGCGAATCCCCAGCAGGATAACCTGAGACCCACATGGGGTGTCAAACCCGTTACGCCTCTGACCTATACCTTTACTGTTACCTTCAACAGTGGCAGCGGTTCGGAACAAATACAGGAGGTACGAACGGTGAACAACTTTGTGGAAGTGTTCCCCATGGACCAGTCTCCCGGCGAGGGTGACATCGTTTCGGGCACGCTGGAGTTCTCATGGACGCCGGCGCCTGGCTACGGCAAATACGGCGTTGAACTCTATCAGGTTACTGAATCCCAGTGGATCCTCATCTGGGATGAATACGACATCCAGGGTTCGAGCGTCGCCTACGAAGGGACACTTGAAGACGGCTCCTACGTCTACAGCATCACCACCAGAGATGAAGAGGATAACTTCTCGCTCCTGCAGACGAACTTTACCTACGCGCAGCCCGGTCCCGTGCCGAATCTCGGCCAGGCAATCCTGGTGCTGCAGGCCTTGACGGGGCAGAATCCGACGGGACTCGAAGCGGTGAGAGATGTCAACAATGACGGAAGAATCGGGTTGATCGAGGCAATGTATGTGCTGCAGACCAACGCGGGTCTCGTCACACCCCTGCCGGTCACCTCTGAATCGGGGACGGCAGAGCTCACCTCCCGGGCATGGAATGATAACGACGGCTTCGACTTTTCGGAGGCAACAACAAAGAGGGTGCAAATCATCGATGATATGTACGACTGGCAGGATACTGATTTTATTGTCGAAACCAACATCATCTTCCTGGCGCCCGGCGTAGAGGCGCAGGATCTGGGTGTGCTTTCTCTTTCGGATGTGAACCGCGTACCGATCGACGGGTATGGGCCGACGCTGGATGTCATTCTTGACCCGGCCCACGTCTACGCCTTCAGACTGTTCGACGGCACCTACGCGGCGATTCAGTTTACGGAAATAGGCTATGACACCAGCGGTGAGGGGTCTGGACCGTGGAGAAGTTCTTTTAATTACAAATATCAGCCCAACTGGAGTGCAAACTTTTAAATAACCCCCTCCCCTCAATCCCCTCCCACCAGGGGAGGGGAAGTGATGGGGGATGCCCTTCCGCCCCTATTTTTCCTTCCCCCTTGTTGGGGAGAACACCCTGACCCTCCCCCTTGATGGGGGAGGGTCAGGGTGGGGGTGAAGAAGGAGGTGAAGACAGGGGGGGTAACAAAACAATAAAAATATCACTGCGCGAAGGGTGAAAAATCAATAAAATATCCTTGACTTTCATCGGCAAGGGGCTTAGTATTGGAACCTCATATTTATTCATTTTCAAGTATCTGTTTCAGTAAGGATGCAGGCAGCCTATGAGGCGTACCGTACACATACTGCTTATTCTATTGCTTGCCGCGTCGGGCATGCCGCTCTTCGGCCCCGGTGACGTCAACCGCGATGGAACGGTGGGCCTCGAAGATGCCATCATGGGCGTGAAGGAACTCGCCGTCACCGCCGACGAACAGGCATGCTTCCGAAACGGTGTCGAAAATGCCCTGTCATCGCTCACTATTGTTGCGGGACTGCGCACGGTGATCAAGGCCGGCGATGATCCTGCGGGATCGGCAGGCCAATTGACCTTCGCAACGCCCTATCTTGTCGCATGTGCAGGCATCTCCCTTCCGGAGGGATGCAGCACGCAGGTACCCGATCTTTCTTTTACCTACCATTCCACTGCACTGACGCCACAGAGCCCTCCTCCCAGAACCGCCTGATGATTCACGGGCAGGAACGATATGGTGACGGTATCCTCACCAGAAGGATGTCCGCCATAGTTTTCATTATACAGGGATCTCATAGTAGCTAAATGTTTGGATTTATGAAGCCAGGTGTCATTAAATATTTCATAGGCGCATTCGCGGCACTCTTTTTCTGTTTTTCGGCAATGCCTCTCCAGGCCGCCGTCGACACGAAAAAGCACATGGTGCACTTCAATGAAAATCGGTTGAGCGTCACCGCCGATCGCGTACCCCTGACGGATCTTCTCGAGGAGATCTCGGACCGCGCTTCGATCGAGGTTTTTGTCTCGGAAGACGTGCAACCTGACAGTGTCACTGTCAATATAGCGAACAGGTCCCTGGAGGACGCACTGAAGATGATCCTCAGGGGATACAATTATGCGGGAATCTATCAGAAAACCGATGACGCTTCGTGGCGGATGACGTCGATCAAGATATATCCGGCGGGACGGCCCGGCGGCACGCTCCGGAAATTGAGCGGCAGGGAAAAAGGCGCCCCGGTGGTCCGGGATCACCGCACCGTGACAAAGACGGTGATCGTCTCCTCAGGGCAGGACATGATCACCTACGGCGGAATTGCAGGAAAAGACGGAGTGCTGGTCCCCTCCATGACGGTGCCCAACCCCGAAATCGGCGTGACCGATTCCGTCAACAAACCTTGGTTTGCCCTTCAAAAGCAGCTTGAGCGAAAAGAGTTTGAAACATATCAGAAACTCCGGCACATGCAGAGGCAGGTGGAGCAAACACAGGACCCCGGCAGGCAGGAAACCCTGGCACTGATCTACGCCGACGAAGCGCGCAAATTTTATGAAATGAAAGAGGCCAATCACAACAAAATAGAGGCCATGAAACGCATAGCGGAATCGCGGGAACTGACCGGTCAGTGACAGGGCCGCTGATTGAAAGTTCCTGCATATCCCTCGAAAAAATAACGGCGGGGACGCCGTTTGCAAAGGAGATTGAAAAATGAAATACACACGCATACCATCTCTATTCCTGATCATCCTGATGATAGGGATGTTTGTCTGTTTCGGCGCGTCCATCGCAGCCGCCAAAACAGTAACTGTGGGAAATGCGAGCGGTGCCGTAGGGGCGGATGTCAACCTTCCCATAACCCTCAATGACCCGAGCGGCGTGGGAGGAGTGGCCTTCACCCTGAACTACAACCCCGCCATATTCACCTTTAAGGGGCTGTCAAAGGCATCGCCCATCATCGACGACGGCAGCACCTACCTGGTGGAAGGCCAGTATGTGGTCACGGAAGAACAGAAGCCTGCCGTGGCCCAGACACTCTTCTACCAGCACAATGACACCGGCGGCCAGATCCTTATCGCCGCCGCGTCGGCAACGGCGCTTACCAACGGCGCGCTCTTCAACGCCACCTTCAACATCAAGGCAGGGTCCGGCGATTACCCCATCGGAATCGCGCGAAGCATCATCGAAAATGCCGCCGCCGGCTACACCGAACCGACCTTCCTGCCGGTTCTGGTCGGCATGCCCGCCACGGACCCCGTCGACGGTTATTACCCCACACCGACCTTTCCGGCGACGCTGGTCAACGGGAAAATCAGCGTTACCGCCCTGGGCTACAAAATCAGCGGTACGGCCACCTATGAGGGAGGCACTGCCGCCGACGGCGCCACCGTGACGCTGAGAAAGAAGACCGCCACGGGCGCCTTCGTCCTCGACGGGCAGACGACCGTTGCAAGCGGCGCCTACAGCTTCAACAACAAACAGAACGGCACCTACAAAGTGTCCGTCGCATCCAACAACCCGAACTTCGGCAATTTTGAAAGCGCGGAATTCACCGTCAGCGGCGCCAATGCGACGCAGAACGCGATACTGCCTTCGATCAATGTGCGCGTCACCGGCACGGTGACGGTCAATAGCGCCACAGGCCTGGAAGGGCTGAAGGTAAAAATTACGAAGGACGGTGCGACTGTCGGCATCTACGCCGTGAACGCCGACGGATCCTTCGACATAGGTCCCCTGCCTTCAGGAACCTACGTAGCGAAAGCGGTATACGGAAGTCTAGAATCGGCTGCACTCACCCTCGGCGCTGCCACCGACTGGACTCCCACCCTTTACAGCATCGGGGGCACGATCAGCGGCACCGGCGACGCGACGGCCACCATCACGGCCGTGTCAGCGGCAGGAAAGATTCAGAAAACCGTAACCGCCGGCGCAGGAGGCGTCTACACCATTGCCAACCTGGTCCCGGCAAACGATTACATTGTCTCGGCCGTTGCCACCGGCTTCCCCGTCATGTACTATGATGGTCAGGCGGCCATTACCGATCATGATGCAGTCGATATCTCGGGCGGCAACGCTCCGGCCGTTAATTTCGACTACAGCGCCAGCACCCAGGCGACCATCGCGGGCGCCGTCACCGACTTGAGCACCGGTGTTCCCGATATCGGCGTATTCGCCTTTGACGTGAATACCTTCGCCCTGACCTCGGTGCTCACCGATGAAGCGGGCGCCTACACAATAACAGTGGCCCCCGGCAGCTACGAGGTCTTCGTGATCAAGAGCACTGGCAAGATCTTCTACTACGCCGACGGCGGATCGACGCAGAATGAAAGCGCCGCCACGCTCCTGACGGTTGCGGCGACAAATAGTCTCACCGGGAAAGACATCGACATCACCGAGTGCGACAAGACCCTGACCGGCAAGGTCACCTATGAGCGGGCCGATGGAGATCCCGTTGAAGGCGCCATGGTCACGGCGGAAAGCGCCGACGGCGAAAGCTCGGCCATCGACATCACCGGACAGGACGGCGCCTATACGCTTACCGGTCTCTGTGACGGCGTTTCCTATACCGTCACCATGACGCCGCTGGTGGGAAGCTTCGCGGTTCAGGAAGCGACCATCACGGCCGGTTCCGATACCGAAAAGAACTTTGTGATCGATACCGGTCATGAACTCACGGGAACGGTGACCGACGCCGCCGATTCCAGCAAAGTTCCCAGTACGATGATCTATCTCACCGACCAGGAAACGGGGCTCCTCGTGGGAGGCCGCATGTACTTCTCCGACGCGAACGGCGCCTATTCCATTGGCGACATCGCCACGGGCATCTACTCTCTGGAAGCGTCACATCCGGCATACAGCATGTACAGCGCTTCGGATCTGAGCATCTGGCAGGATACCACGAAGGACATCGCGCTCGTGAAGGGGGCCCATTTCAAGGGGACGGTGCTTGACGGCAGCAACAGCAACGCGCCGCTCGCCGGTGCAACCATTATCGTTACCCGTGCCGGCGGCACGCCCCTGTATAAAATAACCAACAGCAGCGGCCAGTACGAGCTCTACGGCCTCGACGCTACAAAGAGCGACTATATCGTGATGGCCCAGAAGAAGGGCTATGAGCGGTCCTTCAAGATTGCCCAGCAGCCGAGCACGGCGGGAACCACCGTCGACTTCACCCTCAACCTCCCGGCGGCGGTCTGCGCCCTGAGCGGGGCCATTACGAGCGGGTGCGGCGACAAACCCGCGCTGGAAGGCGCGATCGTGGTCGTCTCTTCGACATCGAAGGATTTCTTTGCCACCGACGATACGAGCAGTTCCGGCGCCTACAGTTTTGCCGGTCTGCCGCAGGCGACCGACTACCGCTTCGTCGTCATTCCGGGAAGCGGTCTCCAGACCTATGTTGAAACGAACGTAAGTCTGTCTGCTGCTACTGTCACGAAGGATGTCGAGATTTCCTGCGGTCAGGACATCAGCGGTACCGTGACCGGGAAGGGTACCGGCGCCATCACCGTCTATCTGTTTACGGAAGCGAACGCCTTCGTGGATGAAGTGACGGCGGGTACCGGCGGCACCTATACCTTCAAAGGTCTCTCCGCCGGTAACTACAAGGTGCTCGCCGTTGAAGCGGGCAACACCGCGAAGTGGTACGACGGCCAGGCCTTAATCGCCAACGCCACGACGGTGGCCGCGGGCACAAGCAGTGTAGACATTAATCTTCAGTAATCAATGACCGGCAGGCGCCGGCGGTACTACCGCCGGCGCCTGCCCCCTCAACGCAGCTATTTCGAATTAAAGGAGATACCCTATGAAGCGATACCTGAAGAATCAAGTGACCGGGGGACTGATCTGCTGTGTGCTGGCCTTTCTTCTGGTCTTTGCGGCGTCCGCCCAGGCCGAGCACGAGATATCTTTATCCGGTGTACAGACGAATGGTGTACCCACCGACGGCACCATCGTCGCGTGGACCGGCAACGTGGAGATCCAATGGACAAAGCCCGATTTGACCAGTGCCGGCGACACGCTGATGGGCTTTGACTTCAAGTGGAACACCAGCGCTGCAACCTGGGACGGTACAAGCCCGGACGGTACCGTTGATCCCAGCCTCGACCCCCCCATCGTCACCAAGGCGGCGGCGTTCTTTGCCAATGACGATTCCACCACCTTGCGCTACCTCCATGTAAAAACGAAATATCTCGACATAAGCGCGGGGGGAGTTGTTTCATGGAGCAGCGACGTGAAAATCGGGCCCATCAACATCGATAACGTGGCCCCCACGGGTACCGTCCAGATCACCGACGCGGAGGGAACCGTCATCACCTCGACTAATAACACCGCTCTGAATCTCAAGCTTTTGGCCGCAATCGCACCTGTGAAGATGTATCTGAGCGAGACCTCGACGCGGCCGGTTACGAGCGTCACCTATGCCAACGAGGTGGTATACGATCTGGCCAATACCGCCCCGGGAAGCAAAACCATCTACGCCTGGTTCGAAGACAGCGTGGGGAACATCTCCAAGGCCCCCGCCACCGCCACGGTAACCCTCCTGGCGCCGGTCAGTATCAGCCCCGACACGGCAACCATCGATGCAAATGGAGGAACGCAGGTGTTCATACTGCAGGGCACTGCAGCCACCAACTACAACTGGACCATCGTCAATGCATCACCGGCCGACGTGGCAACAATCACAAGTGGTAGCACCAATGTCGGCACAATCACGGTCACCGCGGCAAAGGAAGGAACCTTCAAGGTCCAGGCAACGGACGGAACGAACACAGTTACCAGCGGTACGATAACAGCCGCGAGCAGCACCATGTCCAAAACATTCAGTCTGATTACCACGACAACAACAAATACCAACACCATTGGGTTTGTGTTGGAAAATACGGGTTATACCACGGCGCATGAACTGGGGACTGCCATTGGAAACTGTGATCTCGTCTCCAAGTGGGTGGTGGCGACACAGTCCTATCTGTCACATCCGATGTCCGTGGCGACGTACAATAATTTCTCCCTTGAAGTGGGAGCTGTCTACTTTGTAAGTGTCACTGCCGATCACGATTTTACCCTTACGGGAACATTGCCAAGCTCGGGAAGCAGTAACCTGACAACAACGGCCACCACCAATACAAACGCCATCGGTCTGCCCTACAGCAAGTCAGGCCTTACCACCGCCCATCTGCTGGGGCAGGATATCGGAAATTGCGATCTCGTCTCAAAATGGGTTGCTTCTACACAGTCATACTTGTCCCATCCGATGTCTGTTGCAACATACAATAATTTCGCCATAGAATGGGGAGAGGGATACTTTATAAGCGTGACACAGGACACTGCATGGTCATGGTAGGAAAATCCTATGGATTTGGAATGTTATAAATAACTTTTTGGAGGAATTATGTGATGAAGAAAAACAAGTTGTTACTATTTGTTACGCTGTTCTTTTGTCTCGGCATGGTAGCAGCCATGTCCGCAGGGAACGCTGTAGCGGGAACTCCCCATCTGGTACTCGGTACGATTCAGAACTCTGATGGCTCAACTCCCGCTGCAACAGATATTACATTTACCGCTTATATTTCCACGAGAACAGATGACAAGCTCACACAGGCCAGTCCTGGATGTTCCTACGACGGTGCAAACTATGGCGTTGAGGTGGGTAATTTTACTCAGCCGTGGACTGCCGGGGAAATTTTGGTCATCGAATTTGTCAACATGACCGTATTGGAAGCAAAGAAGGTGGAAGTGACCCTCACCAATGCGGGAGTCGACATGTCGAACGTGACGCTCGAGGCAATAGCACCACAAACGCTTACAGTAACGCCTGCCGATCCGACAGTGCAGGTACCGAATACGCAACAGTTTACGGCAACGGCAACCTTCGACGGGGTATCGGGGGGGCAGGATGTTACCAACAAGGCAACCTGGAGTTCATCCGATGCGGATAAAGGAACCATCAGCGCGGCCGGTCTTTTTACTCCGGGGCATACCGGTACGACCGATATTACTGCCGCATTGGGCGGGGTAACCAGCGATGCCAGCACGGTGACGGTGACGGCGGGTGCCGCTGACGTCACGAACTCTACCGTGGCGGCCAATCCTACCACCAATATTACGGTGTCCGACGACAACAGCTTCTATTCGACGGTGACCGTCACCATCAAGGATGTAAACAATAATGCCGTTTCGGGCCAGACCGTCAATATCACCCTGACGGGAACGGGCAATTTCATTAACGGCACCGCCTATACGGCTCCGGTGGATCTGGCAACGCAAACCGATGCCAGCGGAGTGGTAAGCTTCCAGCTAAGTTCCACGGCGGCGGGGACCAAAACCGTCACGGCGAAGGTAGGCGGCACGACCATGGGAACCGTGGATGTGACCTTTGTGGCGGGTACCTTCAGTACCGCCACTTCAACCGTCGTGGCCGCGCCTGCCACTCAGACTGCCGATGGGACGGCAGTTTCGACAATCACGGTTACACTGAAAGACAGCTTTGACAATCCCGTAGCCGGCCAGACCGTCACCCTGGAAGCCACGGGAACGGGTAATACGATAGTGCAGCCCGCGGCCGCTACCGATGCGGCAGGCGTAGCCACGGGAACCATCGCCTCGACCAAGGCCGAGCAGAAAACCGTCACGGCAAAGGTGGGCACTACAACCGTGAAGACCGCTACCGTGACGTTTACCCCAGGGGCGGCGGCAAAGCTTGCCCTCTCGGCGGACAAAACCACCATCGCCAGCGACGGCAAGGGAACTGCCACGCTTTCCGTACAGCTGCAGGATGCCAACGGCAACAACGTGGCGCAGCAGGGCACGACGATCAGCTTCACGCTGAGCGATGCGACCTATGTGGCAGCCATCGCCGACGCGACCACCGATGCAACCGGTCTTGCCACGGCAACCATGACCACAAAGGCAGGCACCGTTGCCGCGCCACCCGCCACCACCGACGTGACGGCAACATCTGCAGGGCTGACCAATTCAAATGCGGTGACCTTCACCATCGTCAACTTCTCCATTAACGTCACCGCGCCTGCGGCGCCCTTCTACGATGTCACAGGGATCCATCTCGTCACGAGCGGTTCCACGCCGAGCACGGCCACCTTCGCCGGCATGGGAGGCACATCAGGCAATTACCGCTGGGCGCTCGCCAGCGTGGGAACCATCGACAGCACCGATGCCGATACCATTACCTACACGGCGCCGGCAAGCATTACTCCGCCTATAGGGGGAAGCTCCGTAAAAGACACCCTCACCCTTACCGATGCGACCAATGCGAGCCTGACCGCTACTATCGACATCTACATTTATAATCCCGTTGCCATGAATATGGGGACCGCCACCTACGGTCTTGCCGTCGGCGGCACCCTGCCGCTTGGCCCAACGGGTGGAACGGGAGTGGGAGTGCCCCCGTTATTCAACTTTGTCAGTTCCGCTCCGGGAGTGGCGACGGTGGACGTCAACGGTGTCATTACGGCAGTTGCCGCCGGAACCTGCACCGTCGAGGCACTGGATAAAACCTACGGCGCCACGGGAGTCGCCAACGGATTCCGTGACGTGACGCCCACCATCGACGTGGTCACGGCGATTACGGTCACCGGCGCGGCAGTCCTCGATTCGGCCGCTACCACGACCTATACCGCCACGGGCGGCAAGAACGCCGGCCAGTATGTATGGGAAGCCTCCGACGGGGCCATCGATCCGGCCACCGGTGAATACACGGCGCCCACGGTCACTACCGGCAGCAAGGCAGTCACCATCACCGCCTATGACGCAACCTACAACAAGGACAGCGCAAGCCCGGTGATGGGTCAGGCGACGGTTACGGTCTACGCTCCGGCGGCCATGATCGAAACACCGGCCGGCTATGATCCCACGAAACCGGAAACCTATCCGCTGATGGCGCTGGGTACCACGACCACACTGACGGCAAAGGATGCCGCCAGGAAGTACGACTGGGTCATAAACAGCTGGATAGCGGGCACAGGTCCCATCGTGAGTGACCTGACCGGTACGACGAATTTCGTCGTCAATCCCGATACGCTCTTCGCAGCGGCGGGCGCCGGCGTGTACAAAGTCACCATGGCTGACCATGACAATGCAGGGGTTGCCCCGGCGGAACTCATGATTCGGGTGCCCATGAAGTTTACGGCGACGAAGTTCAACGCCGCCAGCGGCACCTACTACAGCAACCAGGGCACGGACACCTTCACCATCACGGGCGGTCCGGCGGCCACCGATGTCTACAAGTATGAAACCCTCGACATGGCGGGGACGGCGGTTACGGCGGAAAATTGCGGAACGCTGGTTGATGCCTCGCCCACCGACGCGACCAACGACTTTACCTTTACCGCGGGAATCTCGAAATCGATCTCCTTCAGAGTGAAAGTCGTCCTCGATTCGGCTGCGAACGACGCCGATGTGGCACGTTTGATTGCGGCGAAACTTGACGAAATCTGGTCGGGGGTGTTCACCGTAATCCCGAGAACCACCGTATCGGGAACCGTGGTCGATGCGGCCGACGGCACCACCCCGGTAGCGGGTGTTTGGGTTCAATGGACCGAGAGCGCGGCAAAAGCCGCGACGACCGACGCCGCGGGCGCCTTCTCCATTGCAAACTTTGACAACACCGGCGCCACCTACAAATTTATCGTGGCATCGGGAACCGAGACCATTGTCTCTAAAATCGTCACGCTGGACGACATAAAGGCCGGCCCGATTAAAGTGGACATACTGGCCGGGATGCAGGCCATTCAGGGAACGATCAGCCCCAGTGTGGCAGGTTCTGCACTGACGACGATACGCTGCAAGGATGCGGCAGGCGACTACATCAAAGACTCGACCGGTGCGGTCTGCGAGGTGATCGCCGATCCGAATACAGGCAATAACTATAACTTCCAGATGTCGAATACCGCCGTCGGACCCTTCACGGTTGAATTCAGAAGGCCGGGATACGTATTCGATGCGGCGCTCGGTCTCGGCGTTCTGACGAATGTCGCCGGCGCAACTGTCGGCAACAACATTACCCTTGCTCCGGTGACCAAGATCTTCGTAGACGGCACCAGACAGGATTCCACCGATATCGTGGCCGGCACCAACTATGACCAGGTCCTGGTGGAAATCACCGCACTTCCGGCATTCGATGGAACTGCAGCTGAGATCGCCGTGACCGACGCCGACGGCGCAGCGGTAGTCGTAACCTATGCCGGCGGCATCTGGTCCTTTGTCCATCCGGCCTATGAGAGCTTCACCATCGATGTAAAGGCCGACACGAGCGAAGCGACACGGGATGCGAGCACGGGGTACTACAAGGCCAGTAAATGGACCTATGTAAAATCGGCAGCGTCACCGCAGAATACGACAATCGCCGATCCGAACACCGTTGGCGGCACGGCAATCTCCGGTTCGGGGGACACCACCGTTGATATCGTGGCGGGAGAGAGCCTCACAGGCGAAGTGAGGAGAGAGGTGGTCGTGTCGATTGTCGAGGCCGACGCGTCCGATGCAGGTGCAACAAACGTAACCGGTTCCGAGATCGTTGATGTAACGCTGCTCGACGAGAACGGTGATCCCGTCAGCAATAACGACATTGCTCGTATCGTCATCACCATGAAATTCGATCCCACCGTGGTGACGGCAGGCAAGCTCGAAAGCGGCGCCTTTTCGATCCATCAGGCGGCAACCATGGCCGATCTGGTGAAAGGAAACGTCACCGCTGTTCCTGTGTCACAAATCATCCAGCCCATCGACTACACCAACGGCGTTGTCACCTTCTGGGTTGACCATCTCTCCGCCTTCGGTATCGGCGGCGCGCTGGGCGGCGCCATCGGTGATGACAGCGACTGCTTCATCGAAACGGCGGCCCATGGCGCCATGGGGTCATTGAGCGCAATGATCCTTTCGCTGGTCCTTATGGGCGGTGTGGTTCTCTTCGGGTTCTTCGCACGAAGGAAAAACTAACATAACCTTATAACGCGCGGGCGGTTCACACAAATGAGCCGCCCGCTTCACCAAAGTACAATGAATAAGGGATGCCCGAAAGAGCATCCCTTTTTATGTCACCGGCTTCCCTCCCTCTCCGATGGAAGATTGCACCCCCTTTCTTTTCCCTCCCCCTCGATGGGGGAGGGTCAGGGTGGGGGTGATCTAACCGTCCGTAGAAATTGTAATTGTTCCCCTCCCCTCAATCCCCTCCCACCAGGGGAGGGGAAGAAAGAGGGGAAGTCCTCCCACCAAGGGAGGGGAAGGAAGACGGGGAGTCCGCCCACGAGGGGTGGGAAAGAAGATGGGAAGTCCGCTCGCCAGGTACAGGAAGGAAAGATGGGGAGTTCGCCCGCGAGGGGTGGGAAGGCAGAGGGGGAGTCCTCCTGCGAGGGGATTCTGTCATTACAGACCTGACCCGAAATTCAGAAAGTGCCGGAAAAGCTGGATACCGGCCTTCGCCGGTATGACGAATAAGCAGGTGAGATTACCGCGTTCCCAGCCTTCGTTCGCACTGACGAACCGGCTGGCGAGATTGCCACACTCCCTGTGGTCGCCCACACTGAGGAGTCTGCAGGTGAGATTGCCGCGCTCCCTGCGGTTGCTCGCAATGCCAGGCTATTATGTCAGTGCAAGGCATGAGGCGACGAAGCGACCTTATAGTGCGTCCCGGACCGGGACGTAGGTACTATCGTCAGCCGCTTTTTTTCAGTTTTGCCCGTTTGAGGTTATCTTCAAGAATATCAACGTGATACTTTTCTTTCAACGTTTCATATAGCCTGTCGGTCGTCTTTTTTTCCTTGTCGGCGGCAAGCTGTGAACGGATGCGCCCGCTTACGGAGGCAAGGGGCAGCAGATGTCCCTCTCTTCGCGTTTCCAGCTTGATGATGTGAAAACCCTGTTCCGTTTGTACGGGTTCACTCAACTCCCCCGGTGTGAGTGCGTAGGCGGCATTAAAAAACTCCTGGCCCATTCTCCCTTCCGTAATATAGCCCAGGTCGCCGCCCCGGTGTTTCGTAGCGCCGTCGTCGGAATATTTTCTTGCCACATCAATGAAGTCCGCTCCTGCCGAAAGTTCCTGCCTGGCGGTCTGCGCCTTTGACCGGGCCGCGCTGATTTTCTCCGGGGGCGCCGAGCGATCGACGCCTATCATTATGTGGCGGGCACGCACCATGGGTGACCGGGTAAATTCTTGTTCATGGGTCCGATAGTACGCTCCAATCTCTTCATCGGTCACCTTCCTGTCTTCCGCAGCCACGCGTTTTACGAACTCGTTGGCCAGAATGGCCTCCTCGGCCTCTTGGATCATTTTTCGCACAGCCTCGTCCTGATCGAACTTTTTCTCCTTTGCCTCCAAGGCGAAGAGGGAGGTGCGCAGCAGCGTTTCCAAGGCGCCCCGCTTCTGATCGAGCTCGCTCATAGATTTGTCAGGACGGGACGCAATGTGGGACACGCGGGTTTCGAAATCTTTCGTCGTGACGACCCTGCCGTCGAAACGGGCAACCACTGATGCATCGGTGCGTTCCGGTTCCCCGCAGGGTTTTCCCGCCGCCTCGACCCCGTGCCGCACCGCCGGAAGTACAGACATGACGACAAAAAAGGAAAGGGCGAACCACCATCTCTTTGCGGGGAAATCTTTTGCGCTCATCAAGTGCTCCTTTTTTCAGTTTTTCGCTTCAATATCTCTGTAGCTGTCATAGAGTGTCACTTTGTGTAGGAAGGGTTCAAAGACCACGGTGAATGCACGGACGCCTTCGGAAAGATGCAGGACCGCCGGTTCCAGGTACCCACCCTTGAAAAATCCTATCGTCACCTCTCCCTCGAAGACCTTTTCCCGACCGAATCGGTAGAAATCGGCGATTTTCACGCCCGGGGGCACACAGTAGGCCTTTTCCCTGGATTCCGCTTTGGCCTCCGGTGTCATGTCAGCGCTGCTGGTCCAGAAGCACCCGCTGCCTATGTCGATATGTAAAATATAATCCACCTGTTCGCGAAGGGCGTTGTTCCGAAGCTCTCCGGCGCTGTTGATGATATAGTTGGCCGTTTTTTTCAGCCCGTCCGTCAGCAGGGCATCGCGCACCGTGGGAACGGTGATCGACAACATCAACCCTATCAGGGCCACGACGACACTGATCTCGATAAGGGTGAAGCCTCTGTTATTCACTGTCCCAGTTGGTGATGTCCTTGTTTTTCCCTTCGCCCCCCTGCTCGCCGTCGGCGCCGTAGGAGAGGAGATCGAAATCACCGTTGGCGCCCGGGCAGAGATAGACAAATTCATTATCCCATGGATCCCTGGGCACCTTCCCCTTTTCCAGATAGCCGCCCTCGCGCCACTTTTTTGCAAGCTCTCCCACCTCAGGCGCCTCGACCAGCGCCTGCAGCCCCTGTTCCGTTGTAGGATAACTTCCATTGTCCAGGCGATACAGTTTCAGCGCCGTTTCGAGGCTTTCGATCTGCATGCGTGCCTTTGCCTGTCGTGCCTCGTCGGGCCTTCCCATGATACGGGGTACAATAAGACCGGCAAGAATGCCGATAATCACAATGACCACCATCAGCTCGATGAGCGTGAAACCCTCTGCGCCGTAGTTTCTTTTCATTTTGTTCTCCTGATATAATTCATCGCACTAGTTGATTCATCTCAAAAATGGGAAGCAGTATGGATATCACCACGAATCCTGCAAAAAACCCCATTATGAGGATCATCATAGGTTCAAGCAGTGACATGATCTGCATGATGCTCGATTCGGCCTCCGTCTCGTATCCATCGGCTATTTTCGCCAGCATGGCTTCCAGCGCCCCGCTTTGCTCACCGACGGCGATCATTTGTATCACCAGAGGGGGGAAGAGATTGCTCCGTGAAAGAGTCGCCGAAAGGCTTCCCCCTTCCTCCACGTCCTTTGCCGCATCTCCGATGGCGTCGGCGATGAGCCGGTTATCGACGACGTTTTTCACAATGGAGAGGGCGGTAAGGAGGGGCACCCCGCTTCCCAGGAGGGTGCCCAGAGTCCTGCTGAAACGGGCGACAGCCAGCTTGTGCATCAGCGACCCGATGAATGGAACGGAAAGTTTGATTCGATCCCACAGGTACTGCCCCCTCTTCGTTTTGGTAAACAGATAGCGAAGCGTCACGAAGAGCGCAATCATAAAAATGATACACACCAGCCAAAAAGACTTGATCAGTCCGCTTACGGCAATGAGAAAAAGGGTGATGGCCGGAAGCGTCTGGTGCATTTCTGCAAATATGCCGGTAATCTTGGGGACGATAAACCCCATGAGCACAAAGAGGACCATGCCGCCGATAAAGAACATGAAGAGGGGATAGGTGAGGGCCGCCCGGATTTTCCCCCTCAGCGCCCGCTGCTTTTCGTTAAAGTCAGCCAGCCGCTCCAGAACAATGTCGAGCGCGCCCGAAGCCTCGCCGGCACGGACCATATTGACATAAAAGGGGGGAAAGATCCGCCCGTAGTGCGATAAACTCTGGGCAAGGCTGTTTCCCTCGTTTACATCTTCCTTGATCTGCGCCAGGGTCTTTTTCAGGTGCTGGTTCGATGTCTGCGTGACCAGGGCGGTCAGCGACGAGACGAGGGGAAGGCCGGCGCCGAGAAGTGTGGCAAGCTGCCTCGTCATGGTGGTCACCTCGCTCTGGCTCACCTGCTTGAAGTAGCTTCCCAGGGTCCGCTTTGTCTGGACGGCTTGCTCCTCGCGGGCCGACGTTTCCTTCAGTTCCACGGGATAGGCATCCCGTTCCCTGAGCTTTCTTCGCGCCGCGAACATACTCTCGGCATCAATAATGCCCTTCAGTGTTTTGCCCGAACTGCTGAGCGCCCGGTACTCGTATACGGCCATGGGAAGACTCGCCTGCAAACAATTATTATTAAGGTGCATAACGCTATCATATAACGCGGACAAAGTTCAACATTCAAGAACCGGTGACGGGCCTATTTTCTTGACATTTATATTTATAGGCGGCACAAGAAATAAAAATGGAGTGGCGAGGAGGCACCATGGGCATCAATTTTGAAAAGAAAGATCACATTGCGCTGGTGGGACTGAATATCCCGGAGACGAAAAACGCCTTCAGTCCCGCCGCCCTTCTGGATCTCTATCGCATCTGGACGGAATGTCAGGATGATCACGATGTCAGGGTCGTTGTCCTCTATTCCGCCCTGCCTGATATCTTCTGCTCCGGTATGGACCTGAAAACCTCCATCCCGATCCTGAACGGAAGCAGAACCCCCGTCACGGAGGCCGAAAAGTGGCTTGCCTCGGAAGAGGGATTCGGAAAATCGCTTCTCAAATACAAGGAACTGGACCGGCCCGTAATCGCCGCAATTCACGGCTACTGTATCACCGGGGGATTTGAACTGGCCATGGCCTGCGAGTTGCGCGTGGCCTCGGAGGACGCCCTTTTCCAGATGCGGGAGGCGAAGCTGGGCATCATGCCCATGAGCGGTTCCAACGTGTTTCTTCCCCGACAGATCGGCGCCACACGGGCCCTCGAAGTGATCCTTACGGCGGAGAACTTCACGGCGGCCCAGCTGTATGAATGGGGATTTCTCAACCGCCTCGTCCCGCGCGACCGTCTTATGGATGCGGCCCTGGAGCTGGCGGGAACGATCGCCGCAAACGGCCCTCGGGCGGTACGGGGCATGGTGAGGCTCGCCCGTGAAACCCGGGGCATGTCCATTGTAGACGCCCTCAAGCGCGAGGCGGAAATCGGCGATCCCGTGTTCAAAAGCGACGATGTCCTTGAAGGAGTCCGCGCCCAGAAAGAACGCAGAAAACCGAACTTCAAATAGGGACACTTCCCTATTTTTGCACTGTAACTTATTGAACAGTATAATGAATTGCCACTTTTAAATAAGCAGGCACTAAATAGGGAAATGTCCCTATCGCAGGGAGTACCGCACTTTTTATCCGCGTAAAACCGACACCTCTCCTCTTCCCTGTACTACATTTTAGAACGGAGGTGTTGGTCATGCCGAGAATTGCCCGCATTTGTGCAGTCGATTATCCCCACCACATTACTCAAAGGGGAAACAACCGCGAGCAGGTTTTCTTTCGAAATGAAGACAGGCGCTTTTACCTTGAAACTCTCGGTTATTACAGCCGGAAGTGGGAATTTCAAATCTGGGCCTATTGCCTGATGCCTAATCATGTGCATCTGCTCGCAGTCCCGAAAAGGGAAGAATCGCTCGCCAGAGGAATCGGGGCGACGAACCTCGTATACACTCGGTATATAAATCAAGAATATGGAAGGAGTGGGCGCCTCTGGCAAAATCGCTTTTTTTCCGCGGTTGTAGACAGTGAAAAGTATCTACTCACTGTCATCGGCTACATTGAAGAAAATCCTGTGCGCGCAGATCTAGCGGCACGAGCGTCCGATTACAAGTGGTCAAGTGCAGGTACACCGAATGAAATTGTAACACGCCCGGCTTGGTTGCATTCGTACATGCAAGACTTTAAAAATATTACCGGAGATGAAGACAGGGGTAGTTATGAACTGATCAGAAAATCCACATCGTCAGGCAGACCTCTCGGGTCTGAATCATTCGTTGCCGCACTGGAACAATATCTGGGCCGTTCCCTACATCCAATGAAAAGAGGAAGACCGCTTATAAGAGAACGTAGAAAAAAATCAAGAAAAGCGAAATAGCTGAGTTATAATATATAGATACGCGCCAAAATTAGGGAAGTGTCCCCATCAGGTGGTGGAGTCTGGAGGCCTGGAGGGTAAAGGCCTCAAGGCGGGCGGTGATGATCTGGGGAAAGCGGTTGCCGTCGCTTTCAATAGCCATAAAGGGGAGGGTTTCTATCGCATCTCCCCCTGTCTTCAGCAGGGCGCCGTTGGCGCCGGCGGCCAGTTTACCTTCCCTGTTCATTTCTCGTGAAAGCACCGCTTCAGCCAGTCGGTTGGGCATGCATCCGAAGGGACCGATGGCGATCACGCCGCAGTATCGATCGAGCACTTCATTGAT
This sequence comes from Syntrophales bacterium, assembly GCA_963666365.2. Taxonomy (GTDB): domain Bacteria; phylum Desulfobacterota; class Syntrophia; order Syntrophales; family UBA2210; genus JALNXD01. The sequence goes on along the minus strand of CAXXNF010000001.1, from coordinate 794,483 downwards.
CGAGGTTCCGATGGTCAATATGGCCTCGCCCACCAGCTCGGGTTTCATCAGGTGGGTGGTATGGGACAGTACGTGATCGACGTCCTCGCAGACGGACGAACAGAGTCCCGACGCGGCTAACGCCCCCCGTATGATTTTTTCCTGCTTTTTCATATAGGCCGTTCTGAAGCGAAGGGCCAGTCTTTCGCGCAGTCCATGGGTCCCCGTCGCCACTCCCCGTCGCACACACCATCCGGTATAGTAAATCCATTCGGCAAGGGACGCGACCTTGGTGGCAAATCCTCTGGCTGCAAGCTCTTCCACGATGTACTGCCGGGAAAGGTCGTCGTGGCGGACGTATATTTCTCCCGCCAGAAGAATGACGGGCGTATCCTGCAGTGAACGCACCACGGGGATGCTCTTCAACCGGCCGGCGATCGATTCGAGAATCCGCGGCAGGCGGTCGCGCTCGGCAGGATTCTCCACAGTCATGATGATCCTTCGCCAGCACTCTTCGAACACATGAACGGCAGATCCTGTATCGGCGGCATTGGTCAGCAGGACGGAGTAGATCTCTTCGAATATGTCGGCGAGCAGCACGCCCTGCCAGAGCACCGCCGAAAGTCCCTCTCCGCCGAAACCGGCATAGCTGTTTTCCGCGGAAAGCGAGAAAAGCGCCACGTCCTCTATGCGAAGCTTTGTAATCAAACCCGACAGAAAACGGGAGTATTGTCCGAAGCGACAGGGTCCCGAAGCCGTGGGCATGAAATAGATCAGTTTTTCATCACCGGCCTTCCCTGTGTCGAGGTAGTGCAGAAGCCCCCCGGTGGTAAGGAGCAGGGGAAGACATTCCTTGCAGGAGGTGTGGCCCCTTCCTATCTTGAGCACTTCATCATCGGCGGGAGGAAGCGCTGAGGAGCGCACCCCGAATCCCCGGAAAGCGGCGGAACCGATCTCCGAAATAAAACGGCACATGGAGGGGAAAAGGACATGTACTCTGTCGTCGGAAAGCGCATATGACCGCCCCTGTGAATCGATAAACCGCGGCCGGCCGTGATCGCCCGTCACCGTGGCGGGAGTGAAGGTTTCCCGGGATGCCGCGACGTGCACCCGGCCTTCCAGCTCACGATGGCGTCTGACGATATCGAGGAAGGCCTCGATGCGCGTTTCCAGACCCGCATCGGCCACATGGCTGTCAAGTTCCAGGGTAAGCGACGGTTTTTTTTCCATGATGTCCCTGAAATAACCCACAAGGAAGGAATCGGGACCGCAGGAAAAATTGGTGATATAGCAGCCGAAGAGCTGGCGGTGTTTTGCTGCAAGCCGCGCCCCCTTGAGGATGCGCTGCCCCGCGGACCAGTACATATCGTCGTCGCCGACCGGTTCAGTCATGGGAAGATAGGGCAGGGGAATCACCTCGATCCCCCGGGAGGCGAATTTGTTCGGAATGCCCATGTTGGCTTCGGACACGAAGGCGTTGTAGGATCTTCCGAAGATCACCACGGCGAAATCGTCGGGGTGCTTTTCGAGACGAGCCAGGCATTCGCGCCCTTCTTCTTCCATGGACCGGAAGATTTCCTTTTGAATTGAAAGGGCCTGGCGGAAGGCGCTTCGCCCCTCTTTCCGCCCCTTCCCGAGCATGCGCGCCATGCCGATGAAGGCAGTCTCGGCATGCTCGATCCCCTTTGAGAAATCAATGACGGGATCGAGAATCCTCCCCTCGGTTTTTAATCTTTTGTATACCCGGTGGTCCTTAAAGGCCGATGCCAGGTAAAAGGGCTCGCCCTGCGAAAGCGGACAGTTGATTCCCTCCTTCAATCCTCCCTGCACAAAATCGGCCCGCACCATGGGAAGAAAGAGCCAGTCGGGATTGCACTCCAGAAGGTCGAAAAAATAACCGTGGGCAATCTCGGCGGGATAGCAGAAGGGGGCGCTCTTGCGATCCATGCCTTCCTCACGGGCCTCTTTTGCAAGAATCACCCTGTAGCCGAGGCGGGTAAAAAAGTGAGCATAGAGAGGGAAATAGGTATTGACCTGAAAGGACTTGTTGATGCCGATAGTCGGCGCGGCGGTGCTTATTCCGTCTTCTTCCGCACACGGAAGGCGTGTGCCGGACTTGCTGTTTTTTCCACCCTCACCCCAACCCTCTCCCTTCAAGGGAGAGGGAGCGTCCCCATTAATAGAACAGGGAGTCCTGTGTTGTTGCGTCCCATGCTCAAACACACATTTTTCGAAGTGACCCACCCGATTCAGGGACTCGGCATCCACCCGGATATTACTGCGAAGATTGTACCAGCGGTTGCAGGCGCCGCCGAAGGGGTAGGTCTTTCCTTCAAGCCTGATGCGGGCGATCTCGCATTTGCGGTCGCACTTCTCCTTGCCGCCGTCGCAGATGAAGGGCTTTCCGTAGTCGATGGCGCGGTCGCGCAGCGCTTTCAGGGAAAAGGACTGTTCCTTCATGAATCCCAGGGCCATGCGCCGTTTGATTTCCAGGGCAACGCCCAGGGCGCCGATCAATCCAGGCTCAGGGGGCACGACGATGGGCTTCCCCGTAAGAGTCGCCATTGCGAGGGGCACGGCGCGGTTATAGCAGACGCCGCCCTGCATGAAGATCTTGCGCCCCGCCGGTCTGTTCCCGCGGACACGATTGGTGTAGTTCATGCAGATGGAATAGACGAGGCCGGCCAGAATATCGTCCCGGCCGATCCCTTCATTAAAGGCATTCTTTATGTCGCTGCTGATAAAGGCCGCACACTGGTCGTTGAAATTGGGGGGAGAACTTCCCCGCAGGGCGTGATCCGCAATTTCTTCCATTCCCACATCCAGCGTTTCGTGGGCCGCTTCTTCCAGGAACGATCCGGTGCCGGCGCTGCAGGCCTCATTCATCGCATAGTCCGAGGCGACGCCGTTGGTAATGGAGGTGTACTTGGCATCCTGTCCGCCGATTTCGAAGATCGTATCGACCTCTTCGTCAAAATGGAGCGCACCTGTTGCATGGGCGATAATTTCGTTGATCACGCCCTCCGTCATGGAGTGAAGGCCGGCGATCTGCCGTCCCGATCCCGTGACCCCCAGTCCGACAATCTTCACCCTGTCGGCCACATCGTCCAAGTCCTCGACAAGTGCGCCATAGCATCGCCGGGATGCCCCCACTGGATCACCCTCGGTGCGCAGATAGATGGAGGCAAGGATCTTGTTGTCTGCAGCGCGCACAAGCACCGCCTTTGTTGTCGTCGATCCCACGTCCAGACCCAGGATGCAGCGATCGCCCGGTTGCGCCTGCCCAGGGGCACTCTCCCGGAATTCGACCATCGACTCCGCCTCGGCGAGAGGGGGAAGACGGTAAAAGAGACTTCCCTTTCCATTCAGAAGATGCGCCTGAGAGGGAAAGGGGAGCGTCTCATGGGTCGAGGCCCAGAGGGCGGCCCCCAGGGCTTCGAAGTAGGGCGCCTCTTCGGGGATCCGGAGATGTTCTATTTCTCCTTTCAGACAGTCCATCATGACGGAATTTCTGGCGCACCCGCCTATGATCATAATATCCCGTTTGGGGACCTGTTTGATGATTTCCAGCACTTTGGCCGCCATCATTCTGCAGAGCCCCCCGGCGACACGTCCCTTGGGAATGCCCTTGTTCAGCGCGTGGGTGCAATCGCTTTTGCAGAACACGCTGCATCGGCCCGACACTCGATAGGGATCTTCACGGGCGGCCATGGCGACGGCTTCGTCGACCGAAAGGCCCATCCTTCGAATCTGCTGAAGAAAAAATTCCCCCGTTCCTGAGGCGCATTTGTTGCCCGCCTGGATCGAAGAAATCTGGCTGTCTTTTCCAAGCACATAGAGGATAAAGGTCTCGCCGCCGGCACTGACCACGGCCTGCACGGGCCGGCCAGGGCCGTTGACATAGCGCAGTGACTCTTCAACCGCTTCCGGTTCGGAAATGGAGGAAAGATTCACGCTGTGGCGGAAGGATCTCCCCGTAAGGGCGATGCCTGCATAGCGGTCCGGTTCTACCCCCTCCATCGTCCGCATAAACAGGTCCTGGGGATTGCCGTGATGCGGTTCTGTATACACCCTAGATACCGACGGTCTGCGGTTGGATTCGGAGACGATCTCAACCATTGAGAGTGTTGAGGCTCCAACGCACATTCCCAGCCACGTCATACAATGACACCTTTCCCGGCATCCGCCGATCCGCTTCCGTTATTTTCTGTTCCGAGGGGATGTTCCATCCTCCGAAGTATAGGGAAGGGACACAGTCCTGTCAAGGTGACGCACACCTGAGAATCAACTTGACAGGGAATTTCCCTCCCTCATATACTCCCCTTGGGCATCATGCACAAGAGATCAAAAATAATTGCGGAATGTGAGAAAGGAACAGGATGAATTCACAGAATAACGACGCACACCTCTCCGGGATGGATTTTTTTTTCAATCCCCGCTCGATTGCGATCATCGGCGCCTCCGCCAACATGAGCAAGTTGAGCGGCCGGCCCATTGCCGCGCTGCTGAAGAAAAAGTATTCCGGTTCCATCTACCCGATAAATCCCCGGTATCAGGATGTGGCGGGACTGGCCTGCTATCCCTCCGTCGAGGCCGTGCCCGGGGAAATCGACCTTGCCGTGATTGCCGTTCCCCTCGAAGGAACCCGTGACGCCCTGAGGCAGTGCGCTGAAAAGGGGGTGAAGGCGGCCGTGGTTTTCACCTCGGGCTTTGCCGAAGTAGGTGCCGAGGGAAAGGCCCTGCAACAGGAAATCGCCGCGATTGCGCGACAGAGCGGCATGCGGATTCTGGGACCTAACTGTCTGGGATTTATCTATTTCCGCAATGCGGTCATGGCCTCTTTTTCGGATGTTATGGAGGTGGAGTTTGAAAAACCCGGTACCCTTGCCTTTGCAACCCAGAGCGGCGCCTTCGGTGAAAAGACCTTTATGCAGGCGCTTCAGGACGGGGTAGACTTCAGCGCCTTCATCAGCGTGGGGAACGAGGCGGATCTGCAATTTTTCGATTTCATCTCCCATCTTGTACAGGACAAGGGAACAGGCCTTTTCGGCGTCTACCTCGAAGGCGCCAAGGACGGATTGAAATTCAGGCAGGCGGCGGAAGCGGCCCTGCGGGCGGGAAAGCCGATCATGGTCAAGAAAGTCGGAAAGACCGGGGCGGGTACGCGGGCGGCCGCATCCCATACGGGGTCCCTGGCGGGTAATGACAGGATCTACGATGCCTTCTTCCGACAGATGGGCATTGTTCGTATTGAAGAACTGCGTGATTTCACCGCCTTTGCCCGGGTATACCAATGCGGACGGATGCCGAAGGGACGAAACGCGGCGATTCTGACGGACTCCGGCGGCCCCGGCGTGGATATGGCCGATCAGTGCGAAAAATTCGGCCTTGATGTTCCGGAACTGCCATTATCGACACAGGAAAAAATAAGAGCGATCATCCCCTTCTACGGCTCAGCGCGCAATCCCGTTGACATGACTGCCGCAATCATGACCGATCAGGATCTTTACGTGAAGTGCCTCCAGGCGATCTTCGACGATGATGCGATCGACATCGTCTTCGCCCCGGGCGTGTTTATGAGCTATACGGAACCGACGCTGATCGATGAAACGCTGAAGCTCTACCGTGCCACCTCAAAACCGCTGATTCTCTATCCTGTGTGGGACGACCCCTCGCCGCAGTCGCAGGAAATGGTCGCTCGATTTCAAAAGGAGGGAATCCCGATCATCCGGGAAGCGTCGGATGCGGCAAAGGCAGTAGCCTCGCTGGTCCGCTACGGGGAAAAGCGAAAAGCCTTCCTGGAGGCCGGCCAAGGTCCGGACATCCGCTCTGACGCGAAGAAAAAGGCGCACTCCATACTGCGATCCACTACAGAACTTACCGAGTATGAGGCAAAGCGGGCGCTCGCTGCCTACGGTATTCCTGTCACCAGAGAGGAGCTGGCTCACTCCGCCGACGAGGCCGCTGCCTGCGCACACCGTATCGGTTTCCCCGTGGTGCTGAAGGTGCAGTCTGCCGATATTCCCCACAAAACGGAAGCGGGGGGCATCATGCTTGCCCTCCCTGCAGAGGCGGAGGTGCGGAAGGCCTATGCCCGTATTATGGACAACGTCAGGGCCCATGCCCCTGAGGCCGTGATCTCCGGGGTGCTGGTGCAGGAAATGCTCCCGGAAGGCCTGGAGGTTATTGTGGGCGTCACCCGCGACCCCGTCTTCGGTCCCTGTCTCATGTTCGGCCTGGGGGGCATATTCGTCGAGGTCCTTCAGGATGCATCATTCCGCGTAGCCCCCCTCGCCGCCGGCGATGCGGAAGAGATGATCCGAGAGCTCAAGGCGTTTCCGGTGTTTCAGGGCCTCCGGGGCAAACCGGCCGCCGATATCAATGCACTGATCGATGTAATCCTGAAAGTATCGCAGCTTGCCGTCGATTTCGCCGACGACATCAAGGAATTGGACATCAACCCGCTCATGGTATATCCCACGGGCGTATGTGTCGCCGACGCCCTGATCATTAAATAGGGACACTTCCCTATTTATGGTTTATATCTATATAATATGATTTAGCATTTTTGCGTGCAGCATGGTCAAAAAATAGGGAAGTGTCCCTATTTGAGGAAATATATGGCGTCTTCCAGGCCTACTGTTCCCTCTCCACTTGCGTCGGCGGCAAGGGGAATTGAGCCAGGGTTCGTACCGGTCAGCGCATGCAGTATCCGGATGACCGTTTCAAGGGCAATACCGTCCTTGGAGTAATCAAGGTGCCAGACAAAAACATCATAACTTCCCCCATTGACATTCCCGCCCAGGTCCCCATCGGTTGCGCCGGTCACATAAAAATTGTTACCGGAAACACAGGCGATTCCGGTGCCGTACTCGTAGCCCCGGGAACCGAGACGCCTCGCCCACTGCACCGCCCCTGAGGAATCGTACTTTGTCAGAAAGATATATTCAGTGTAATCGGTGTAGGTTATTCCGGTGACGTATACATTGCCCGCGCCGTCCTCAGCTATATCATTGCCTGCATCATAGCCCGTACTGCCGAAGAGCTTCGTCCACAGCTTGTTGCCCGCCCCGTCGTACTTCGCCACAAAAATATCTGCACTGCCGGCACAGGTATTTCCATCCAGATCGCCGCGGGTATAGCCGGTTATGTAACTGTTTCCCGCCGCATCCACTGCAATGCCTTCCCCCCGGTCTTCGTCGGCGGTTCCGAGGGTCTTCGTCCACTGCTTGTTGCCTTCAGTATCGTACTTCGCCACGAAGACATCATATGCTCCTGCGTAAGGGTTCCCATCCATGGCCCCCTGTACACATCCGGTAAGATAGCTGTTGCCGGTTGCGTCCACGGCAACGGCCAAACCGAAATCATAACCCGAAGACCCGAGCAGCCTTGTCCACTGCCTCGTGCCGGATGCATCGAATTTCATAATGAAAATATCATCATTGTCGGCAGTAATGCCGTCGAGGATTCCATAACTCCACCCGGTCACATACACATTGCCCTGTCCATCCACGGCGAGATTCTGAGCAAAATTACCGGCCTGATTACCGACGATCCTGCTCCATTGTGCAGTGCCCTCAGTATCGTATTTCGCCAAGAAAATAGAACAATAGCCGGGATTGACATTGCCGTCCAGATCTCCCGAGGTCCACCCGGTCACGTACAGGTTGTTCTGCCCGTCCACGGCAATCCCTTCACCGCAGTCTTGCCCCGAAGTGCCGAGCACCTTCGTCCACTGCCTGTTCCCTTGTGGATCGTACTTGACGATACACAGATCACATTCTCCCTTATTCACGTTGCCATCCAGGTTTCCCCATGTGGTACCGACGACGTACACATTGCCGTTCGAATCAACGGCCACATCCCGCCCTTCTTCGGAACCCGGCGAGCCGAGGAGCCGCACCCATTCCCGGGCGGTGAGTATGCTTATCTTCGCGTCCCGGGCACAGGCTCCGCTTGTCGCCGTCACGACAGTTTCTCCTTCCGTAATCGCCGTGAATAATCCGGTCATATCGACCGTGCCCGCCTCCGGGTTGCTGCTTGACCACTCGAACGTAATGCCCGACATTTCATTGCCGAATTGGTCCCGTGCCGTCGCCGTAAATTGCTGCGTCTCCCCGGGGAATATAAAGGCGGAGGGCGGCGATATGGTGATGGCCGTAAATCGCGGTTCTTCCACCACATGCCCCAGGGGCCACAGGTCTTTATCGACAGTGCCGTCCCCCTGATAGTCGACGCGCACCGGATTGTCGTTGCCGGGCGTAACTTCCAGGGAGGCAGTGGCGAAAGAACCGGCGCCGAAAGAGTAGAGGGTATAATCGGGTGTGCCCGAATCGTCGATGCGAATATCCGCATCGGTTCCGTTTTCTATGGTCAGTGTGTAATGTTTGTCATTGTCAACGATGAACACGGCAACATTCCCCGCTGTAACCGTCATCATGTCGCCCAGGTTGGAGAGATCGTCGCCTATGTCGTCTACAGAAAGGGCGTGAATCCCAGCATTATCGAAAACATCGGCGCTGTTGGCGCCGAAGACCGAGATGATCCGCTTTCCCGCGATATTTTCGCCCAGGATTCCTTCGACAAAAGCACTCAACATGTCCTGAAATTCCGCTTCGGATATACCATCAAGATTGTCATCCGCCGCTGAATAGGGAACACGCACATCCGGCAGCAATGCTTCGAGAAAGCTCTGGTAATCGGCAATCTGGTTGGTTTTCAGGGCAAGCTCCAGAAGCTCCTTCTCACGTTCGGACAGAGACATGTCGTAACTTTTGTCGATAATATTCAGCGTTTCACCGGCGACAAAGGCCCCGGCGGCAAGCATGGCATCGCGCATCTGGCCGCTTTGAAGCTTGCAGGCGATATCGGCAAGGGGCAACAGTCTTTTGAAAACTACACCGGGAGCGGCCAGCCTTTTGGCAATTTCCAGGAAAACCTTTTCCTTGTGGCTGTCCGGATTCAGTGCACAGGCGATGAATTGTATGTAAGGAGCGTTTGCATCGCTTACGGCAAGTCCGAAACAATATCTTTTATTTCCCACGAATTCCGCCGGGCCTTCAAACTCGGTTCCGCTTATAAGGTCGACCGGTGTGAAGTTTACCGTGAAAAAATAGGCGCCCGTTTCTTTAATCGTGATGCCGGGCAGATTCAGTCCCCCCACTTCAATTGCCGGTTGCTCCCGGGCGATAAGCGTCCCGTTCTCGTCAATGGCGCAGGCGCCGTTATATGCGGTGGCAGTCGAACTGGACCCGGATAATTTACTCTTAATATACCCCCACCATCCCAGCTTTTCCGGCTGGTTTATCCAGTTGATCTCCATCTTGATGCCATATTCATAACCGCCTCCCTCAGGACTGACAAAACGGGAACTGAACGCTTCAAGATCGAGATCGGGATAAAAGAGCGAAGAAAGTCGGGTCTTTATCGCCACAGGGGTTTGCAGCACCCCGCTGGGCTGTTCCGCGTGTGCAATGTCCTTCACCTCAAGAAGCAGGCCGGTGGCAACGGAGGCCGTTTTTTCTACAGCGGTGAGACTGTCCTCGACGACGATTCTGTCATACTGCGGACACTGAATCGTGCCGGTGGGACAGCCCAGATGGTATCCATAGAGATGGTAATAATAATAGACCGCGTCTGATGTTATCCCGTACTCATCGGTGTGGTATGTCTTTGCAGGGACATGTGTTCCCTGGTTCAGAGTCCCCGATGACGGCATGGTGGAATCGCTTTCATTGACGAGTTCAATCGCAACTTCCCGGTTCTGTTTTGTGTTTTCTCCCTGGTCCCATCGGGGATCGTCCCTGCTTCCCCCCACAATGGCCAGAATTCTGACGGGAAAATGTGAATCCGCCGGTAGTATGGCGTGTATGTCGGAGTCATAATAGGGATCAAGGAACACGCTGAGGGGTTTTCCCAGCGGAATACTGTACGTGGCACTGTCGCCGGTGGCATTATCCACCGCCGTGATCGTGATTCGGTCATAGGTGAGAAGATCACTCAAAACCTCCTCGTCGATCAGATCCACCAGGGTTTTGTTTCCCGCCTGAAAATCAAGGGACGTTTGTCCGCCTACTACCTCAATGTTTCCTTCAAAACCGAATTCCGCCGGCTCGCTGGTGATGTGGAGGCTATGGGTCTCTCTGTCCACCGCCCCGTCTTTATAGACCGCAATGTTCGCGGTGAAGGAGGTTCCGTATTCCACGTAGGCGGCGTCGCTGGAAATTCTGATGTTGGAAGTCACAGGCGGTATATACTCGCCGATTTCGATGTAGACCGGGATTGTTTTGCTCTGTCCGCTTTGCTCATGGGTCACGCGAAGCATCAGCTCCATGGTGCCGGAAAGCTCTTCGGTCGGTGCAAGCGCAGGGGCCTTGTAATACACATAACAAAGCGTATCCTCGGTGATAGAGGTCCCCGGCTCCTGTATGTACCCTCCAACCTTATCGACGTCGTTACACACCGTCCCTTCATAGAGTATGTCGAACCAAAGGTCGCCGGGGCAGATGAACTTGAGCCATAATTTTGAATAGGAGGCTTCCGTTCCGTCCGCAGTCAGTGTGTTGTCTTCGATATAAAACGTTTCAATGCAATTCTCGAGGGGGTCCCGCGCAGCGGAAGAAAGCGGGACCAATTGAGATGAATGGATCGTTGCAGCACAGCGCGCCTGAGGATGTGTCTCTGCCGTCCTTTCCGCTGCCGCCGAAAGGCTCATCGATCCGAAGGTTACAGCCATCCACACTGCCGTAAGGAAAAGGACCTGTATTACTTTAAAAATTTTTTTACATCCCCCCTGTACCATCATGGTTAGCCCCCCCTTTTTTTGAATGTCGGCTGTGTGCTTCGAAGAAAGCGGCGCCGGCATGCGTAAAAATATTTAAACAGGTATGATTGCCAAAATCAACCCTCTCGTTTTTATGGTTTTTGAACGGCAGTACACTTGATGCACTGCCTTGCTGCCAAGAAGACTGTTTCTTTCAGATTTCATTATTTTAATTTTGACACTCACCGGGGACTTTCTTATACTGCGCTGTGATTAAGGGGACACTTCCCTATTTTTGGTTTATATCTATATAATATATCTCAGTATTTCGTGTGCGGCATGGTCAAAAAATAGGGAAGTGTCCCTACTTGAGGAAAGGGTACTATAATGAAAAAAATCGCTCCGCTGTTCTTTTTGGTCGGCCTGTTTTTTTTCTCTGTTATTGAAAGTGCAGATGCCGGTCGGGAAATTATTTACGCCTTTGATGAGGATTACCCCCCTCACACCTACGTCAAGGACGGGACGCCCGTCGGCTTTGATGTGGAGGTGCTTCAGGCCGTGGTAAAGGGGAAAGAAATCACCATACGATATCAACCCATGCAGTGGGCCGATGTCCAGGAGGCGCTGAAAAAAGGAGATGTGCACATTACCTCGGGCATGGCAAAAACGCCTGAACGGACAGCGCTGTTTGCCTTTCCCGATATACCGCTGTGTGATTTCAAAACCACGCTCTTTTCAACGAAGAAAGGGGATGTGCGGTCTCTCAACGATCTGAAAAACACTACAAAAACCGTTGCCACGCAGCGGGGATCACTCTATCAAAAAATCCTGGAGAAACGAGGAGTAACCCCCGTATTGTACGAAACGGAGGCGGATGCACTGATCGCCGTCGCACGGGGTGAGGCCGACGCCTTCGCCGGTTCCGAAAAAACCGCCTTTTTTAATATCGACCGCCACAATCTGACCGGCATATTTCCGGTGAGCACGCCGCTTCTGGTGTCCTCGATATACCATGTCGTCAGAGCCCATGATTCCGAGCTTCTTGCCGTCGTGAACGAGGGAATGCGCAGAATCACCGGCGACGGCGCCTATGACCGCATGTATCGGAAGTGGTTTGTGACAGAACTTTCGCAGGAAGAAATCGACCGGATGCACAGAAAGGCGCGGGATGCGTCCTTTCTTGCCTATGCCCCCTATTCGAACTATCAGGTGGGTGCCGCGGTTCTTACCGCGTCGGGAAACATCTACACGGGCTGCAATGTTGAAAGCGCGCTTTTCAGTTATACGACGAGCGCCGTGAAGGTGGCCGTCTGCAAGGCCGTTTCGGAAGGCGAAACCCATTTCAAGGCTGTTCTCTGCCATCTCCCCGGCGACAAAATCGGCGTACCGGCCGCGGACGAACGACAGCTTCTCTATGAATTCGGCCGGGAAACGCTGGCCGTGCTCGACAATGGGAATGGGGGGTACACCACCGTAATGATCTCATCGCTTCTGCCCCATCCCTTCCTTATGGAATAACTAAAGGTGCTGTGAGACGATTTCCCTGAATGTCTGGATGTTGAAGGGTTTTGTGATAAAGCCGGTGCAGCCTGTTTCCTTTACTTTCTCCTCGAGTTCATCGGCGGAATAGCCGGAGAGGGCATAGAGGGGGATGTCGCGCAATGCCGGATTTTCTTTGAGTATGGTCGCCGCAGTCCAGCCGTCCATGCCGGGCATCACGATATCCATAAGAATAAGGTCCGGTACCTGTTCCCTCGCCAGTGCGATGCCTTCCTCGGCATTCTCCGCTTCAATGACGGTACACTGAAGCGGCTGGAGAATTTTTTTGATCAGTCTTCTGTTGATCATGTCGTCTTCAACGACAAGGACTATTTTAGCCGCCATCATACATCCTCTTTCATACTGCCCCGGAATCCGAAATGTTATTCTCCGATTATTTTCACCAGCACCCGTTTTCGTCTTCTTCCATCGAACTCGCCATAGAATATTTGCTCCCAGGGGCCGAAATCAAGCCTTCCCTCCGTTACCGCCACAACCACCTCTCTACCCATGACCTGCCGTTTCAGATGAGCGTCGCCGTTGTCTTCTCCGGTGCGATTGTGCTGATACTGCGACAGCGGTTCGTGAGGAGCAAGCGTCTCCAGCCATCGCTCGTAATCCCGATGCAGGCCCGGTTCATCATCATTGATGAAGACGGATGCGGTAATATGCATCGTATTGACAAGTGCCAGTCCTTCGCTGATTCCGCTTTCGCTCAGGCATTCGTCGACCTGCGGCGTGATGTTGATGAATCCCCGACGTGAGGGGACATTAAACCAGAGTTCTTTGCGATAGGACTTCACGATGACCTCCCGAAACGCATCTGCCGAGATGTGTAGCATATATGAAGGAAAGCGGCAAGAGTTGAAAAAGGGGAGAGGGCGCACAATCCTCCCCCCTTGCGGTTACTCTATATAGCCGAGATACTCTTTTTCCAGGTAGGAGATGTCTATCTGGTCGTCGTGGTAGGGAAGCGATTCCCGTATGTTTTCGGGAATGGGACCCCACTTCGATTCAAACTCCTCCAGGAAGATCCGCCGGCCTCTCAGGAAATCGACGACCTTGCGGGTAAGCGATCCTTTGTCGGCGAACCTGGGATAGGCGTTCATCAGGTCCATATTGGCCCGGTCGCTCTTGATCGGATAATGGTACCCCAGATGATCGGGATCGGAACCGAAACGGAGCTGCACCCGCAGTATATCGCTGTAGGACGCGAGTGATTGTCGCAGAGATACTTTCATGTCCTCTTCGCCGATCGTTCCCGTGTTGGACAGGTAGCACTTGATGCGGTTTCTCTTGATTATTTCGTAAAACAGCATGGCATGCTCCAGCCTGTCGCCGACAAGAAAGGGATCGAGGAAGACGGCACGCTTGAATTTCCCCGCCTCATCGGGGTTCCCGCCGGTGCTTTCTATGGACTCGCCGTAAATGAACTGCATCGTCGCCTGCTCCGGCGTGAGTTTCGATATCACATTGGCAAGGGGATTGCGCGTAAGGATGATAATATAATCAAGCCGGTCGGCACGCAGACCCTTGCTGGCAATGCCCAGATGATCACGCCGCACCACGGCGCGGCCGTTTCCCGTCTTGCTGGTGTCCTTGAAATCGGGCGTGTAGGGATACCGAGAAATGGCGACATTTTCGAGGAACGCGTCGGCGGAGAGCGCTGCTCTGAGAATCTCCGGCTGGCTCTCGTCAAGCCCTTCCGTTTTGATGTACACCCCTCCCTGTTCAAAAGCGGCATAACTGCCGTCCATGCCGATAGTTCCTCCGTCGTCGCCGAGCATTTCCGACGTTTCCCTGGGGAGTTTCGCCAGCCTCCGGCAGAGCGTGGTGGTCTTTCCCGTGGCCGTCAGTCCGGAGACGCCGGTAACGCGCTCAAGCAGTTCGGGTCGTTCCGATTCGAGATCGTAGATCCAGAGGTGATCCCTTCTCGCACCACAGTGGAGAAAGATGCCTTGGCGATCGATCTTCTTGACCCGCCAGCCCTCGAACTGAAACACCCCTTTTTTTGCCTCCCCGAGATAGATGGTGTTGCGACAGATCTTGACCTGTTCCCCCCGGGCATCCCCCATCCAGAGCCGGACCTCTATGTCCTTGTCGAGCAGCTTCTTGAACTTGTTCGACTCGAAGGATTCGTCGGTAAAGTAGAGTATCGTGTAGGTCGGATTTTCCACGACCCGCGCCGCCGGTGTATCCTCGAAAAGGAGCTTCAATCCGTAGGCGAGTTGCGTATAGGCAACGGGCATGATAAACCGGGCCGTGATCCCGTCCCGGCCGTCGCCGACGATTGTGTCGAGGGAAACGATCTTTTCCCGGGACAGGTAGTCTATCGCCTTTGCCGCCAGCGCCTCTTCCTCTTCACCGAAAATATCGTCCACGTTGTTTTTCGTATGGGGGGCCGAACGGGACATCGGCTCGGAATCGGCGGCAACGGATCCGAGGTTGGTCTGAATCACCCCTTCCTGCCGCAGGGCGATTTCCTTGAGTTCGTAGAGTGATTTCCCTTCGATCAGTCGCCCTTCCTTTTTGGCGTCGTCATAAATCTTCAGGACTGCCTTCTTAAAATAATTTGTCATGCACGTTCTCCTTGCGATGGGGATCAGGCCAAAATTCAAGCCATAACCTTTCTTGGCGCATGACTATAAAATAATCATCATTTTCATAATGGTAAGGCCCGATTTAAAAAAATGATCCTTTCAATGAAAAAATGCCGTCCCTCAGGGAGGCCTGTGCTCCCTGAGGAGTTGACGATGTTGCTGCAGTGTGGACAAATATGATATATTGCTTCCATCTAACATCCGATCCTCCCCCGATCTGATGCATCCAGGACGCACGGGCAGGGGTGACTGCGGCATAGGGAGCCTGTACGGGCCCTGATAATAGGGGCCGGGCGGATTTGAACCCTTCGGGGAAGCACTCCACCGTTCAGCGGGAGCACGTATGGTAAAGCCTCTGAAGAAAAGAGAAAGGGGTATCGCCCTGATTCTGGTGATGTGTATTGTCGCCCTGATTGTGGCGATTACACTGGAACTCAACCGGGCTTCGCGATTGCAGGTCTATGAGGCCGCCAACATTCGCGACGGCGTGACCCTTCAATATGTTGCCAAATCAGGAGTCTATATAGGGCGGAGCGCGCTGAAAGAGGATGATGCCTTGGTGGATTCCTTTCTCGATGACTGGGCGAAAGCACAGGAATTGAGCCTGCAGTCGGAATCTCTCTTTGACAGCGGTTTTTTTGAGCTGAAGATCTCAGACGAATCGGGTAAGATACCGGTCAACAAGCTGACGGTGGAGAATAATTTTAACGACAGCATACGGGAAATCTTTATCCGGTTGCTCACGTTGCCCGACTTCGGCCTGAACGAGGAGGCGGCCAACGATATCGTGGATGCGATCAAAGACTGGATCGACGGCGATGACGAAATTACCGGATTCGGCGCTGAGAACAACTGGTACAAGGGACTTGATACTCCCTATGCCTGCAAAAACGCCCCCCTGGATTGCGTGGATGAACTGCTGATGGTCAAGGGGATTACGCGAGGAATCCTCTACGGCGTCGAAGGCCGGATGGGAATTGCGCCCTATCTGTCCGTGTTCGGAACCGGTAAAATTAATATCAATACGGCGCCTCTGCCGGTGTTAAGGGCGATGTCGGGAGAGATCACCGATGAAATGGCCCTTGACATGGACGCATACCGAAGGAGTGAAGATAATAAAGGTGAACTGTCGAACCCCTCATGGTATAAAAACATTACCGGTATGACCGATATCCACATCGACCCTGATGTACTCTCGGTAAAAAGCAGCGTCTTCGAGATTCAGTCGACGGGTCGAAGGGGGAACATGATGCGCACGATTACGGCAATAGTGGAACGAGGGGAGTCTGCGGGTAAAATGCCAGTGATATCAATGTGGAAGGTCAACTGACAACAGAGAGAGAAAAGAGCGGAATGCCGGAAAAAATAACAGGAATTGATATTAGTGAACGATCCGTCAAGGCGGTTTCGGTATCGGCCGGACTGAAGGGATACCAGATCGTCGATGCCGTGATGGTTGATATTGACGATGCGGGAGGAGTTGAAGGGGCGCTTGCAGCGGTGTTGCAACGGGAGGGGTTTCACGGAAGCGATCTGGTAACCGCCCTTCCGCTCAGGCAGTGTTCGTTTCGAACGGTGTACCTTCCCTTTAGGGACAGAAAAAAAATTCGTCAGACCCTTCCTTTCGAACTGGAGCAATCGGTTCCTTTTCCTGTGGATAGCGCCGTTGTGGACTATCTGACCGCTGACGCTTCGGGCGGATCCGGTCTTCTGGCCGGGGCTGTCCCCCGCAGCGTGGTTGATGAGAGGATGAGGCTTTTATCAGGTTTATCAGGCGATATCATCGCCGTCGATGCGGGTGTGACGCCGGTGGCCGCCTGGCTTATCGCTGCCGATGGAGGAGAGGAGTGTGCGGTTCTTCTCGATATCGGGGCCTTACAGACAGAGTGCATCATTTTGTTTGAAAAGCGCATCGCCCATATTCGTACGTTCCCCTTCGGGGGGGATCGGGTGACAGAAACGATGGCCCGGGCGCTCGACATCGATCCCCTCGAGGCTGAGCAAAAAAAAAGAGCAGGGGACATCGAAGGCTGTCGTGAGGAGGTGCGGGTCCTCACAAAAAATTTTTCCCGCCAGGTGAAAGAGACCATACAGCTCCTTTCATTCCGGGGAGACCTGGAAGGGCCTCTTTCGCTGGTCTATGTGACCGGCGGCGGCGCCCTCTTTCAACCCCTTCGCGAGGAGATCGAGGGAACGCTCGATGTGCCCGTATACGATTTCGATATTGCTGAAAAAAGCGCCGTCCAGGTTAAACAAGCCCTGGAGAGGCCATGGGAACCACTCCTGATGAACCAGGCCTTGGCCATGGCGATTAGAGAAGCGAGGGGGAGCGCCGGTTTTAATTTCCTGCCGGAAGGCGCCGATGCCGGAGGCGCCTACGAGTGGATCCGAAGGGAACTGACCTGGGCGGGATCGCTTGCTGCGGTGATACTGGTGTTGCTCTGTGCGAATTTCTATCTCGATTACCGGTACGATCTGCAACAACTTGAAGAAGCCAAAGAGGAGATCAGGACCGTGTTCACGACCACCCTCCCCGGGGTGACGCGGGTAGTCGATCCGATCCAGCAAATGAAAAACAAAATCGACGAGGTACGAAAGGCCGGGGGTGGCCGGGGGACGTTCAGCGCAGAGGCGATGGTGCTTTCACTGCTGAGAGATATGTCCCGGCTTGTGCCTGAATCGGTGGATTTTCTTGTCACAAGTTTAACCTATGACGAAGATGGGATCCGGATTAAAGGAGAAACGGACAATTTCAATACAGTTGATTCGATAAAGAGTGCCCTGGATAAGGGGCGCGCCTTTAAGAGCGTGACGATCAGCTCGGCCAAACTTATGAAAACGGGCGGACGGGTGAGTTTCGATCTCAAGATGGAGCCGGCACAATGAAGATGGGCATAAAACTGAAATTGAACAAGCGGGAGCGTTACTCTCTCATGGCCGGCATTGCGGCGATTGTTGTCTTTGTGGTGGTGCAGTTCATTCTTTTCCCTTTTTTTGACGCCCGTGACCGGGTGAAGCATTCCATTGTCCAGAGTGAGAAAAATCTGAAAGAACTCTCGCTTCTGGCCGCCCAGTACCGCTCCCTGAAGACCGATTCGGGGCAGATACAGAGAGCCCTTGCCCAAAGGACAAAGGAATTTACGCTTTTTTCCTTTCTTGAAAAAGAGGCGGGCAACGCGGGAATTAAAGCAAACATCACCTATATGAAGCCCTCCGCTTCAAAGGACGAAGGGCCCTATCGCGAATCGTCGGTGGAAATGAAACTTGAAAAAATCACGCTGGACCAGTTGGTGGAGTACCTTCATCGCGTTGAATCCCCATCAAATCTGGTGGCGGTGAAGAGGCTGTCCATCAAACAGAGCAAAGAAGGGATTGGCTATCTGTCCGTCCTGATACAACTGGTGACCTATACCGCGGAGGGAGGGCAGGACAAAGCGGCAAAAAACTGAAACGATACATGCTGTACTTCAATGATGAGTGGTGGTATTCGCTATTTTCTGAAGGATGTACACCGCCTCTTCCAGGCCGATGACGCCGTTTCCGCCGATGTCGTCTTCAGAATTGACGTAGGTGGTGCGTATATCCGCGGGGACGACCCCTGTCACTATCTGAAGCGCCAGTATGGCATCCTCCAGTCCCTGTACATTGTTTCCGGACACATCGCCGGTGGTGTCGAACACGGAACGGAGGGCGGCGCGGGCATTCAACCGACCGCCTGCGACCAGTTTGTCCGAGAGGGTGTCACTGGCGTCAACGGTATCGAGGATCGCCGCCTTGAGCTGCTGATAGGTGAGCTCCGGTTTCACCGACAGGAGAAGTGCCGCAACCCCCGATACGTGGGGCGTCGCCATGGAGGTGCCGCTCATAGTGTCGTAGCCGACCGGTGTGTCGACGGGAATGTTGTAGACCGTTGCCGAAAGCGGTGAGGCGGCATTTTCCAGCGCCGCCCTGACGGCCAATCCGCTCTCCCGTGAAGTGCCCACGACGGGGGGCCAGGGTGTGCCCGAGGGGGGAGGATCGAGGGTCCAGTCGTCGAAGGCGTCGGTTTTATCGTTGTAGATGATCACCGCCACCGCGCCGTGATCCAGGGCATGGGAGGTTTTTTCATAAAAGTAGAGATCTCCCCGCTCAATGAGCGCGATAAAGGCGCCCGCCACCGGGGGGAAATCCGCTGCATTGCCTTTGCCGCAGAAATAGAGAGGCGCCGTTATGCCCGCCTCATCGGTGGTCCCGGCATATTCAAGGGCGGCGGCCTCGTAGGATGATGACTCGGGAGAGGTCCCGACGGTGATGGACGCCTCGGTATAGCCCAGGGTGCTGGGCACGGTGGAAAGTATGTGGTCTCCGGGCGCCATCAGATCGACATGGGGCAGACCGTAGCAGGAATAAGAGGCAAGGGTGTCGTCACGTTTCGACGCCGCCACCGAAATGATATTGTCCAGGTCATAGCCTGCGGGATAGACGGGGTTCGTGGCATAGTAGGGACCTTCGTTGCCTGCTGCGCATACGGCTAAAATTCCTGCCTGTCCCAGATCGGAAAAGGCATGGTACTCGCTTCGTGATTCGTCCCCTCCGAAACTGCAATTAACAATGTGCACCCCCATATCGGCGGCGTAGGCAAGGGCCTCTATGATGTCATCTGCGGCCATGTAGCCGCTCTTGTCGGCAAGCACTTTCAACGGCATGATGCGCACCCCGGGCGCCACACCGCATATGCCGATGCCGTTATCGGCCGCGGCGGCAACGATGCCCGCCATGTGGGTGCCGTGATCGGAACCGTCCATGGGGTCGGCATCGGAGTCGTCTATCGCCGATTCCGTTCCCGCAAAATCCCATCCCCGAATATCATCGACGAAGCCGTTTCCGTCGTCATCGACACCGGCGATGCCCGTCGCCTCTGCGTCATTGATCCAGATGCAGTGCGACAGATCGGGGTGCAGGTAATCCACCCCCGTATCGATCAATGCGACCACAATAGAGGAATTTCCCTGCGTAACGTCCCAAGCCTCGGGAAGAGAGATCATCGGCAGGGCCCACTGTTCAGCGTAGCGGGGATCGTTTGGGGCGGTCGTCAGGGGGTAGCGCAGGGCGTTTCGCTCGACCATATCGACAATGCCGGACTTCTCGCAGCGTTCGATCGCCTGTGCTTCAGCAATGTGCCGGGGGAGCACCACCTTGTAAAATTTCCCACGATATATTTTTTTTGCCGAAATGACCTGCAGCGATTGCGTGAGCGCCTCGATGTGTTCCCTTGATGTCCCCTCCTTGAACCGGATCAACAGCTCCCGCTCTTTGTAACGGGGGCGTCCTTTACGGTCGAGATCGGACGGGAGCGATGACAGTGCGGGACCGACCCTCGCGTCACCATCGATGCCGCCGGTCGCGGAGGCGGCGTGAGAGGGAGGCGAGGCCCCCTCAGGCTGCCGGTCTTCAGTCGCTTCATGCCGTGGTGCGTGAATGTCGCCGTCCGTCTTTGCCGGTTCTTCCGAGACGAAGGCGCCGAGACGGACGATGGAATAGCGATTGTTTTCTTTGTCGTATGAAAACACCACTGCCCGGTTTGCGCAGATTTTCTGTAACACCCTTTCCAGGGGCTCTTTTTCGGCCCTGAGCGTCACCGTGCCCTTGAGAGCGGGATCGATAGAAAGATCGATGCCGGTCTCGCCGGCGATTGCCTTCAACAGGCATACAGGATCGGCCTCTCGTACATTCAGCGACAGGAGACCCTCGAAAAGTTCAATGTAATAGTGCGGGCAGACCGACAGGTCTTTATTCGGTGAAGCGAGAGTCCTGGCGGGAAAAGGGGCGGACACTCCAATAAAAACAAGCACCATGGACACGGCGACACAGGTGCGCATGCGCTCCATCGGACCGGTTTTCCTGATTGCAATGTGTCCTGACATCTGTGTCTTCATATCTGTTGTACCAGAGACTCTGCGTGCCATTACAATGCCGACCCGGTCGGCATGGCGGCGTTTCTAAGCAACTGATTCATGTGCTCCCGCAGAGGCGCAGGGACCGCAGAGGATGCCTGTTTATTTTCTCTTTTCCTCAGCGCCTCAGCGCCCCTGCGCGAGATGCTTTTCTTTTTTTTGTCTCCCGCAGAGACGCCGAGTTCGCAGAGAACGACTTGTTATATTCCATAAATTCCCCGCGTTCTTTGCGTCTCTGCGCGAAAATATGTTCTTTTTCCCTGCACTCTGCCCAGGAAGCGGCGCGTTTTATGAAGATGTCGCTATTTATCTTCTTGTATCAGATTACGTTCCGAAGGTCACTTCCAAAGTGCGGGAGAACACTGTGAATTTGATCATATAATTGGAAAGGGCGCATTATTTATGGCTTGCTATTTTACAGGAGAATATATACGATACAACGCTTAATCAAGAATAAAGTACAAAGGAAAGAAAGGTCGCTCCTATGAAAATGAAGTGTAAGACAGTGTGCTGTTTTATTGCCCTGTGTGCAGCATTTTTCTTGTTTCCAGGCACTTCCGCTGCCGCCCTCGGTGAAGACGACTGTCGAAGGGTCGTAGAAAATTTCCTTTCCTATGTAAAGAGCGGGAAAGAGATTGCCTCCGTGGAAATGATATCCGGAAATGCCCTGGACCCGACCATTGCGCCCATAGAAACGGCCTTTCTCGCCCATCTCAACGGAGGAGGCTACGTCCTTATCGCCCGCTCCCGTCAGTTCACGCCCGTCAAGGCCTATTCCTTGACGCGCCCCTTTGAAGACCTTCCCGACTGGTATAGAGAATACCTCTTCCACGAAATGGAATACCATGCCCGGGCGGCGGCGGATCTCAAAACTGCGCTGACGGCCGCGGCGAGCGAAACGGCGGTGCGCTGGGATTTTCTTCTCAACTACCACCTGGTGAAAGTGCCCCTTGCCTACACGCCGGGGCAATGGCTGCTTACCACGAAGTGGAACCAGGGCAATCCCTACAACAAATTTCTTCCCCTGCTCGATAACGGCAAGCGGGCGGTGGCGGGGTGCGTCAACGTGGCCATGGCCCAGCTCATGCGCTATCACGGCTATCCCGCCCGCGGCGCCGGCGCTGTGTCCCATACATGGAACGGTCAGCTTCTCGAGGCGATCCTCGATCGACCCTACACATGGAGCACCATGCCCGATGTCATTACCGGAACCACGCCGGAATACCAGGCCGATGAAATCGCCCTCCTCATCAGGGACCTTGCCATAGCGAATGAAACGGCCTTCAGTGAGGCACTGACGTCCTCGGCCCTGCCCCACATCAACGTGATGCAGGAAAATTTCGGCTATTCCTCGTCGATCGCAAAGACGGCAAAAAGCGATGTCGGAGAGACCGCCTTTTTTCAGGAGTTGAAGGGAGAAATCGACCTGGAGCGGCCGGTGCTCCTTTCCTTCATCGGCCAGCACATGGTCGTTGCCGACGGCTATACCGACTATCCTGAGGGGCCAAAGATTCACCTCAACATGGGCTGGGGCGGCACCGATGACGATTTCTACTTTCTCGATAGAAATGTCGTGGCCGGCGGCTACAGCTTTACTCCAGACCTTGAGATGTATACCCATGTAGTTCCCTGCAGTGCCGCCGCCGGCGACTGCTGGGTCAACCATGAAGAGGGCGACCTCATGGAAGGGAATGTGGCCACGGGAAATTTCGACAGCGCCGCCGACGCGGACCGCTACGAGGTCTATCTGAAAGGGGCGACCAGCATCACCGCATTTCGGGGATACAGCAATGTGGCATTTTTTGTTATTGTGACCAACGCGCTGGACGGCGCCGTGGTGGACGGCTTGTCCTTTGACGGCTCTGAAGACGAAAGCACCGCAAGGACCAAGACCCTCTCCGATCTTCCTCCCGGTCTCTACAGGCTTGCCATTTCGCTCCAGTACGGGACGAGCGCCTGGCCCCTTGTCGACGGGTTCAACGCCTATGAGGTGACGATTGCCACGGAAACGATGACGCCGGAGGAAAAGGCCGCCGTCGACCAGTCGCTGGACAGACCCCCCCAGATATTTAACGCCTTTGAAGACCTTTTACTGAACGGCGCCACGGGCGAGGCACAGACGATCCTTGTCGATGCGCGGGACAGAAACGGCGATGACCTGACGCTGAAGGTACGGTCAACCAATGCACTGGTAGTGACGGCGTCGCTCGCGGGCAATCTGCTGACGGTGACGCCCCGGGCCGCGGGAGTGGGTCAGGCGAGCACGATTATAGTAAGAGCGGAAGCAGGGGGCAGGGCAGTGGAAAAATCCTTTGTGGCCATGGTGTCGGATCAGGAAGTCGCCTTCGGGACCGAATTCCAGATCGCCGGTGTTTTCAAAGCCCAGGACGAGGTGCAGCAGCACCGGGTGATTCTTGACGGGGCCACCACCATTTCCGGCTACAACGGCTATGCCAATCAGGCGTTTTACATAACTGTTCGTGATACCGAAGGGAATGTGGTCAAGGACCTGGAATCTGAGAATACCACCATCAATGAAACCTTTGCGTCTTCAGTGTACCTCATAGACGCGTCACTCAGCAGGACAGGTGCACACTATCCTTACGAACCGGGCGTAAGCGACAGCTACTGGATTACCGTGACCTGTCCCGATGCGGATGTGTCGACCGAAACGATCGCCGCACTTCTGAATATCGATCTTTCGGGCACGAAAGTCCTGGGACTTGCCGAGGCGATCGAGGTGGTGCGCCTCCTTGTCCGTCTGCCCCTCTCCGACGGTCAGTCCTATGACAGGCTCGATGTGTCCGGCGACGGCGTTCTCGGTCATTCCGATGCCGTCATTCTTCTGCAGCAAACCGCAGGAATCAGATGATCGGGGATATAAAAGGCAGTTTCGCGCAGAGACGCAGAGGCGCAAAGGGAAAGAGAAGAAGTAACGATCTTTTTGACCTCTACGCGGGAGGAAAAAAGTGCGGGGATCGACACCATGGGATCTTTGCACAATCTCATAGAATCATCAATTTCGTCATACCGGCAGGTCCCGGATCAAGTCCGGGAGGTATCCAGTTTTTTCACGCACTTTCTGGATTCCGGGTCAAGCCCGGAATGACAGAAAAGGGAATTATGCAAAGGTCTCACCATGAGTGTTAAAAAGGGAATCGGCTATGCCTGTTACGGACTCGCAGTCACGGTGTGGTTTCTCTTCTGGCTTTTTCCCCCCGAACTGCTGAAGAACTTCCTGGAATCCTCCGCTGCAACGCATATGGACGCCAGACTCACCGTTGACGAGGCACGGCTCGTTTTTCCTTCGGGGATTCACCTTGAAGGATGCCGCATTGTCTTCGCCGGAAAACCGGATGGCCCCGTTGTCATCGATACGGTTGATGTAATGCCTGATTTTTCGGATGTGCTTCGTGGTCGAGCAGCATTTGCCGCCGAAGGCAAGGCCTATGGCGGAACCCTTGCGGCACATGTTGCGATGGAAAAACGGTTTTCACTGAAAGGCGCCCTTTCCGTTGACGGCGCGGTTCAGGGCATCGCCCTCGGCACATGCGAATGGATTCAGTCTGTCATGGGGAGGAGAATCGAAGGCGCTCTGAAAGGAACGGGCGATTTCCGAGGAGAACCGGGCAAGTTGATCGATGGGACGGGACGCGTTGAAGGAGTGCTTTTCGGCGGTGCTTTGGAGCTTATGGACAACGAACTCGGTTTCGATCGGGTGTCCTTCGATCGCGTTGACATGAGAGGGGATTTGAAGTCGCGAACCTTCAAAATAACCGCGCTCACCATGGTCGGCAGGGAGATGTCGGGCGAATTGGACGGGAGCATATATCTGGACCGCAGCGCCGCGAAGACCAGAATCGCCCTGAAGGGACATGTGACGGTTCCCGCGCTGAACAATAAAAAGATTCCCCTTACCGTGGGGGGGACCGCCGCTGATTCCGCAATCCGGATAAGGAAAATGTAATGAAACCCCTCTATCGCACAGTGATAATCCTCGCCTCGATTGCGGTAATTTCCTACCTGGCGGTGGATATGTTCTACAAAGCGGTCTGCGCCCGCTTTGTGACTGTCGCGAAACAGGAGAAAGTGATCGAAAAGGGTGCGGCGGTGCGGATTTCGACGCAGGAGCCCCTGGAGGCCTACGCCGTAATTACCGCCAGAAATCTCTTCGGCTCGGTGAAAAAGGAGGAGATGCAGGAAGAGAAGCCCATCAACGTGGAAGAACTTGAGCCGACAAAGTTGAAGCTGACTCTGCTGGGGACGGTCGCGGGGAGCGGCGAGTACGATTATGCGGTTATTGAAGAGGAGGGGAAGAAGAAACAAGGTCTTTTTCGAGAAGGTGATGTTCTGGCCGGGGCTACTTTGAAAAAGATCATGCGCACACGCGTAGTGCTTCGGGTCGGCGATAAGGATGAATTTCTCGCCATGGAAGAAAAAAAGAAGGACGGCGCCCCCGTTCAAAGGACGGCGCAACAGGCGGTTGCTTCCGGTCCGCCCAAGAAAATCACCGTCGACAAGGACGTGATTGACGAGGCCCTGGAGGACGTGAGCAAAATAATGACACAAGTGCGGGTCCGCCCTTATTTCTCGGGGGGGAAACCCGATGGCTTCATGGTCAGCAGGATTGCACCGGACAGTCTTTTTCAGCAAATGGGCCTGCAGAACGGTGATGTCATTCAGGGGGTAAACGGCGAGCCCCCTGGGAACTCCCAAAGACGTGCTTGAAATGTACGGCAAGCTTGAGTCGGGTTCCGAGATTACCCTCAATATCAAGCGACGGGGACGGCCGGAAACCCTCCAGTATACCTTCAGAGAGTAAGTTCTCATGTACACGGCATTTTTCGGCCTGAAAGAAAATCCCTTCAACCTCACTCCCGATCCGCGGTACTTCTACCTGAGCCCTCAGCATCGCGACGCACTGAACCACCTCATATACGGCATCAAGGAGCGGAAGGGATTTATCGTGATTACCGGGGGCATCGGCACGGGCAAGACCACCATATGCCGATCCCTGCTGGCAACGCTCGATTCCGACGTCGATACGGCGTTAATCTTCAACCCCGCCGTGTCCGCCGTGGAACTGCTGGCCATGATCGGCCAGGAGTTCCAGGTGAAGGTAGGGCGGGGGAGGCCCACAAAAAAAACGCTATCTCGATGCCCTGAACAGGTTTCTTCTCAAGAACTTCGCCGCCGGGCGAAATGCGCTTCTGGTAATCGATGAGGCGCAGAATCTTTCGCCGCCGGTCATGGAACAGATACGCATGCTCTCCAATCTGGAGACGGAGAAAGAAAAGCTTCTGCAGATCGTACTGATGGGACAGCCGGAACTGAAGGACATACTGAAGGCGCCCTCGCTCAGGCAGCTCAACGAAAGGATTGCCGTTCGATACGAACTGACGCCCCTGGGGAAAGAACAGGTCGCCGCCTATATTTCTCATCGCATGACGGTGGCCTGCAAAAACGCGAACCATGTGCGGTTCAGCGGCGCGGTCCATGGCATTATCTATAAATACTCAAGGGGGAACCCCCGACGCATCAATGTGATCTGCGACCGGGCGCTTCTTATCGCCTATGCCGAAAACAGCGCAGTGGTTGGAAAAAAGGCGCTCCATAAAGCAATTGCCGATATCGGCCCCGGCTATCTTGGGGAAGAGGGTTTTACGAAGCGCAGGGACATACTGATGCTGCTCGCGGTTCTTGCAGTGCTTCTGGGCATTCTTGTCTACACCGCATTGTACGACACGATTCGTGAGGGGCTTTCATTCATCTTCCTGCGGGGGTGGTCGTGAGCCATATTCACGATGCATTAAAAAAGGCACAGCAGGAAAAAGACAGTCTTTATGCCCACTACGGCGGCGTGATAGGGGCGCCGGAGCGTGCAGCCGTCCGCCGCCGTCTGCTGCGGCCGGCACTGCTGGTCTCGGCGCTGATTCTAATTATTTTTGCCGGGGCATGGCTCCTGAAAGAAGAAATGCCCGGTGGTGCGAAAGAGGATGACAGGAGGGCGTTGAAGACGCACACCCTTTCCACGGGACCCGGAGGGGAGGCACAGAAAGGGAAGGCGGACAAAGTCCCTGCCCTCGGCGCCTTATATGGCGAGGCCCTGCGGTATCAAAAAGAAGGACTCCTCGATAAGGCCGAAGACATCTACGGGCACATCCTGAAAGAAGCGCCCTCTCACGCGGCTGCGCTCAACAACCTGGGGGTGATATTTCTTGCAAAGAAGGACATGGACCGTGCGCGGACGCATTTTGAACGGGCGATCGCCCATAAAATGGACTATGTTGATCCCTACTATAATCTGGCCTGTCTCTACTCCCGCGAAGGGAACAGGGTAAAAGGGCTGGAATATCTTGAAAAAGCGCTGCGTTTGAATAATGATGTGAAAAACTGGGCAAAAAATGATAGAGACTTGGAGGGATTGCGCGGGACAGATCAATTTCGCGCGCTTATGGAGTTAAGATCAGCGCATTAATGCGGTAAGGAGCCCCTTTGGTGAGGAACGTGACGAGAAAAAATTTGTTGTTCTATGGCGTAGTGCTGTCTATCGCCCTGCTTGTGTGTGCGGGAACGGGAGAAGCGGCGCGGGTGACGGGAGATGACGCCGTTGTGACCACGACGCAGAAAAACGCGCCTGTCGCGCCGGCGGCACAACCAGCCCCATCTCCCGGCAGGACTGTGCGCCCCATGGCGCCGCCGCCGCGGCCGTCAGCGCCGGCCAGGCCGCCCGCAGCAAGGCCAGCGGCGCCTCCGGCGCCGCCAATCGCGCAGGCTGCGACATCCCCGGCGCCGAAGGGACCGGCCGACGCCGATGTCAAGAACGTGCAAAAAACGGCCGATGAAAAGGCGGGGGTTTCCCCGAAGGAAGAGCAGTATGTGACCATCGATTTCGATGATGTGGATATCCGCGTCTTCATTAAATTTATGAGCGAGCTTGCGGGGAAAAACTTTGTCGTGGACAAGGCCGTGAAGGGGAACGTGACCATTATTTCTCCCCGGAAGATCTCCGTCAGCGAGGCCTACAAGGTCTTCGAATCGGTGCTGGAGGTGCACGGCTATACCGTGGTCGACGCCGGGGACATCACGAAGATTGTCCCCACCAAGGACGCCAGGGAAAAAAACGTGGAGACCCGCATCAGGGAAGAGGCGATTACCCCGGAAGACCGGGTGGTGACACAGATTATCTCTCTGAAGTATGCGAGCCCCAATGAGATGAAAAAGGTGCTGACCCCGCTGGTGTCCAGGGAAAGCGTGATTCTTTCCTACCCGCCCACGGGAATGATGGTGGTGACCGATCTGCTCTCCAATATCAAGCGGCTGCTCATTATCATCGGCGCCCTCGATATCGAGGGCATCGAGGAACAAATTGCGGTGCTTCCGCTCAAATATGCGTCGGCTTCCGAGGTCACCAAATCGCTCGGTCAGATATTTCAGAAAACGGCCAAGGATCAGAAGGGATCAATCGAACCGCCCGTCAAGCTGGTGGCGGACGAACGAACGAACTCGCTCATTGTCCTGGCCAGCGAGAACGACACGGAACGGATCAAGCAGCTGTTGAGCCTCCTGGACAGGGAAATTCCCCGGGGGGAGGATAAAATCCGGGTCTACCGCCTGCAGAACGCCGATGCCGAGGAGCTGACGAAGGTACTCATGAACCTTCCCTCGAAAAAGGATGAAAAGGCGGCGACCGAAAAGGGAACGGCGCCGGTGGTGTCGAAAAACGTGAATGTCGTTTCCGACAAGGCGACCAATTCCCTTATCATTACCGCCGACCGTGACGATTATCTCGTCCTCGAGGAGGTGATCAAAAAACTCGATATTCCCCGTCCCATGGTCTACATCGAGGCGCTTATCATGGAAGTCAACATAACCAAGAACTTCGATATGGGGGTGGAATGGACCGGCGGGGATTATATCAGCTCCAGTGACGGCCGCACCAAGGTCTATGGAGGAGGGTTCAGAGGCGGCAGCATCATTCCTGCACCTGATAAGACGGGTGTAGTCAGTTTTCCCCAGGGATTTTCGCTGGGGGTGCTGGGAGAGACGATCAAGATCGGCGATTTCCTGTTCCCCAATCTGGGCGCCGTCTTTCAGGCCTATCAGAAGGACCAGGACGTTCATATTCTCTCCACGCCCCAGCTCATGACGCTGGACAACGAGGAAGCGGAGATCTATGTGGGTGAAAACATTCCCTATCAGACCAGATCTGAAACCTCTTCGATTAATATAGATTACAGTTCCTACGAGTACAAGGATGTGGGCGTGACGCTGCGGCTGACGCCCCAGATCAGCGAAGAGCGCTTCGTAAGGCTCAACATCTACCAGGAGATCACCAAGGTGGTCTCTTCGGGCGAGAGCGTGGCCTATCGACCGACGACGCTGAAGCGGACCGCGAAAACAACGGTGACCGTCAAGGACAACAATACGATCGTCATCGGCGGCCTCATCGGCGACGACATCACCAACACCACCTACCAGGTGCCCTGTCTGGGGAACATCCCCTTTCTGGGGTGGCTCTTCAAGTACGAAACGGAGAGCAAGGAGAAGCGGAATCTATTTATATTTCTGACTCCCCACATCGTGGAAAATCCCACCGAGGCGAAGGCGATCTACGAAGGCAAAAAGGAGGGAATCGATACGCTGGAAGAAGGGGTGATCAAGTCGTTGCGGCGCAAGAGAGAGGGCAACTAGCATATATGGCGGAAGCGGCCGATTCAAAAAATACCGGGAAACTGCTCGATGCCCTGATTGAAGAGGCGAAGGAGCTGCGGCGCGACCACGGCGGCGGCGTCGCCGAGGCGCTGCTTGCGCGAAAGAGCCTCTCCGAGGCCGATTTTCTCGAGGCCGTGAGCCGGCGGCTCGACATTCCTCTCCGCCATGAACTTCCCCTGGGGGATGTAAAGGTCGACTTTACCAGAAAGGTGTCCATTCAGTATCTGAAACGACACAAAATGATTCCCCTGGACACTCCGGAGGGCAGATATATCGCCGTCCTCGACCCGTCCGATTTTCAACCCATCGACGATCTGCGCCATCTGTTGAACTGGGACGACGCGCCGGTGGTGCTGGCGCCCCAGGTGGCGATACTCTCGGCCATCAATCACGCCTACGATCAGGGTGGCGAATCGGCCGACGAGTTCATACAGGATATCAACGAGGAATCTCCCGACAGCATCATCTCCGAGATCGAGGAAACGGCGGATCTGCTCGACGACACCAGCGACGCGCCCCTTGTCAAGCTGGTAAATGTCATGCTGTCGCGGGCCGTCAAGGAGCGGGCCAGCGACATCCATATAGAGCCCTACCATAATTCATTAATTGTCCGATACCGCATTGACGGCATCCTCTACAACATTCTCAACCTGCCCAAACGGATTCAGTCGTCGCTGGTATCCCGGGTGAAGGTGATGGCAAAATTAAATATTGCCGAAAAGCGGCTTCCCCAGGACGGCAGAATCGACATAAAGATCGGCGACAAATCCATCGATATCCGCGTATCGGTCATCCCCACCTCCTTCGGCGAGCGGGTGGTCTTGCGCCTGCTCGACAAGACGGGGATGGTCTTCGAGCTGAAGGACCTGGGACTGGACGATCAGAGGCTGGCGCTCTTTACCGATCTCATTTCATCGCCCCACGGAATCATTCTCGTCACGGGACCGACGGGAAGCGGAAAATCGACCACGCTCTATGCGGCGCTTTCGACCATCAACAAACCGGAGATCAACATTATCACCATTGAAGATCCCGTGGAATATCAGATGGAGGGCATCGGGCAGATTCAGGTGAACCCCAAAATCGATCTCACCTTCGCCCGGGGGCTTCGTTCCATTGTCCGACAGGACCCCGATGTGATCCTTGTAGGAGAAGTCCGGGATAAAGAAACGGCGGAAATCGCCATTCAATCGTCGCTGACGGGACACCTTGTGTTTTCCACGCTGCATACCAATGACGCCGCCAGCGCGATCACCCGCATCATCGATATGGAGATTGAACCCTTTCTCGTGTCATCGTCGGTGATCGCTGTTATTGCACAGCGGCTCGTCAGGGTCCTCTGCCCCGTCTGCAAAGAGTCCTATGTGCCCGATGAACAGTCGCTGAAGAAAATAGGGCTCGGATCTTTTGAAAGGGAGAGGCCCACGGTGTATCGCAGCATCGGCTGCTCCGCCTGCATGAACACGGGCTTTCGAGGCCGAAGCGCCATCTTCGAAATGATGCTCTGCGACGACGAGCTGAAAAAATTGATGCTTACCACTTCCGATTCAAACCAGATACGGCGCCAGGCGGTCAAGGCGGGGATGGTCACCCTGGTGCAGGACGGCGCCGGAAAAGTGCTCCAGGGACTTACCACCATCGAAGAGGTTTTCAGGGTGACCCGGATATAAAGAAAAAGGCGGGAATAAAATTTCCCGCCTTATCACGGGGTGCAATCCGGGAGGGTCTGCAATGAGGGGACGCAGCATATGCGGCGATGCGTCGCCTTACACGAAATGAGCTTTCCTGCATGAGTGCACTACAGGCAGGAAAGAGATTGCACTAACACTTTGTTACGTTTTTTTGCGACCGGTCCTCGATCCCCATCTTCGATTTCAAAGGTAACCTGATCCCCCTCGGAGAGAGTCTTGAATCCCGGTGAGTTTATGAAGGAAAAATGAACAAAAAGATCCTGACCGTTTTCCCCCCTCGATAAATCCATATCCTTTTTTATCGCTAAACCATTTTACTACCCCTTCAGCCAACAAATGTCCCTCCTTTCCTCATATGCCGGCACTGTCCCACTCCCCCCCTATTTTCACCCGCGGAGTCTGCTCCCCGGGCGAACATCTATGTGAAAAGTGATGTAACAAGAGAACATAATAGAATACTTATTCTTTTTAAATGTCAAGGAAAAAGTCTTCTAAAAATGCAGACCCTACCAGAAGCGGACCGGCCCCGTATCGACGTGAATAAACCGGGACCGCGGATAGTATCCGACGCCGCCGGCCTTTATCTGAGAGGCGATTTTTCTCAAAGTCTTCAGGGGAACCTGAGGCATGGTTATATCGGCTGCCATTCCCCTCAGATGAAAACTGTTGCGGGCGACTACGCGGTTTTTCTTTCTGAGCAGATTGTTGGTACGGCGGGATCGATACCCCGAGAAGATATGGAGGGGATCTTTCTTTGATCCATGCATCTGAATCATATAGAGCAGGTCGAGCAATCCATTGTCGATAGGTTTGATTTCGCCCGTCCGATAATCGCGAAGGAGCGTGTTAATGGCTTTCAATGACTCGGGGAGGTAGGCTCCTTCAGCCCAGTAGACCCCCTTGAAGTGCTCATGGGTACATCTGTGAAAGAGATAGAGCGAGCGTTCTGCCGGTGGTTGCACGGGCGCGGGCGCGCCCAAGGCCTTGAACGGAATCTGAGAGGTAACGGCAAGCGAAAGGGTCCATCCGAGAAAGGAGCGGCGGTTCATATGGTGCTGAAAAATGGTCATGGAACGGCGTCTGCCTCCTTATGAACAGTGTATGTATTTAATTTCCCTCTGCAGACAATCGGAAGTCTTATAGCAGAAAAGGGGTGATGAAAACAAGCAAGTTTATCATGCGCAATGAGTGAAGCCCGTCGGGGTCACAGGGGAGGCGGCTTTTTCATGAGCGCGGCATGGAGTACGATGTCCCGCTCATAGGTGTCGCGACGGAAGTGGGTCCGACCTTCCCGATCGGTCCAGGCGGTCATGTAGAGTATGTGGACCGGTATGGAGCGGGGCAGCGGCACCGTCTGCGTGATTTCCGATTGCATGGCCTCCTCGATGGCATGACGATTCCAGCGCTCATCTTCCTGAAGTACGTAGGCGGCGAGGTCAAGCGGTTTTTCTATGCGGATGCAGCCGGAACTGAAGTCGCGCATTGTCCGGTTGAAAAGGTCCCGGTGGGGGCGTATCGTGAAGGTAGACGTCGAATCTGTTGGGAAACATGAATTTAATGCGTCCCAGCGGATTATCCGGTCCCGGCGCCTGTCTGAAATAATAGGGGAATGTGTCCCTGTCGAGCCTGTTCCACTTGATGCGCCCCGGATCTATTTCGGGCATATTGTCATCCCAGCTCTCATAGACCTTGATCTTCTGCTTGGCCAGGTAGGCCGGGTTTCGGGGCAGCAGCGGAAGTATATCCTCTACTGCGATGATGGTGGGGACATTCCAGAAGGGATTGATCACAAGGTAGGTCATATTACTGCTGAATACGGGAGTCTTGCGGTAGCTCTTTCCCGCGACGATCTTCATGGAGAGGACCGGTTCGTCCTTTTCCATTACATCGAGGCTGAAATCGGCGATATTGACGCGAATGTATCGTGTCCCCAGATTGTGAGGGAGCCAGCGCCAGCGCTCCATATTCAATTCAATGGCGCCGATGAGCCCTTCCACCGGAACGTTGAGGCGATGTGTGGATTCGGGCCCCAGAATACCGTCGATCCTGAGGTTATGGCGCTGCTGGTATTTCATCAGGGCCCGTTGCAGCGCAGCATCTAACAGAAGTGTATCTTCACTCCTTGACTCGATCAGATCTCCCGTCATTTCCAGGTGACGGCGTAAAAGCGCCACCCGTCTGTCCCGGTCACCCTTCCTCAGCATTGTGCCGCGAGGGATAAATTCCCATCCCCCTTTTTGTGCGATGGCGCGGTAGAAGCCAAGGGCCTGTTGAAGCCGGGCGTATTCGGAATGAGGGGGGTGAAGCCGGCCAAGCGATTCAGCGACGGCGCCTCTGGCAAGGGCGCTCTCGAGGGTTCGAGTCAGATTGAGTCTTCTCGTATGGCCGCTCCATTGGGGGTGGATGGTTTCAGGGTCGATGCGCCCCGCTTGTAAATGGGACGCATAGATAAAAAAGGAATCGGTGAGCACAAGATCCAGATCGGCGCCTGCCGCCGGGTCCTTCGATACCTTTTGGACCAGGGTTTCGATGGCATCCAGATGATAGTCCGCCGGCCTCAGTCCCACCTCGGGCGCCTTCCCTATGGAGGCGATGAGATCGAGCGCTTCGGCATTGAGCCCCGGACCGGCACACCAGGCGGGACGATACTTCCGTGCAGCGTAAAAACGGGTCAGCAACGAAGGACATGCAAGACCTTCGCGGATGCAGAAACTCCGGGGAGTGCGCATCTTCTCGCGAATCTTTTCCGTCAGGGCGCCGGCGGTGCTGTCGCCGGACCCATACACCTGAAGAGGAACGGCCCATATGAGGGCAACATATATCCACAGAATGAGAATTTTCCTCATGAATGCCTCCAGGGGTCGTGACTGAACGGTTACGGTAACAGAACAACCTTTTTGTATCACATTCGTGCAGGTACATCAAATCGCCTGTCGCTTCTCCTGCGCTGTAACTTTGCAGAATCATTTGCTTGATAATTTTTACAGGTTCGGCTATTTTGTGTGAAAGCGGGGATTGCAAGAGGGTGTTTGCCGGTAACATAGCACTTTATACTGAACGAAAAGGAGAATGGACTATGGATTCATCGGCGGTGTGGGTAACATTGCAGGAATGGGCGGCCCTGTACGGGCTTCGAATCATCGCGGCCATCATTATTTTCGTGGTGGGACGGTGGATTGCGCGATTTCTTACGAACCTGACCGAGAAGATGATGACAAAACGGGGCGTGGAAACCATGCTGATTACCTTTGTAGGGCATCTGCTCTACACCCTCCTTCTTCTGGTGATTATTATTGCTGCCCTCAATCAGCTCGGCGTGCAGACGACCTCCTTCATCGCCATCATCGGCGCCGCCGGTCTGGCCGTAGGTCTGGCCCTGCAGGGATCACTGGCGAATTTTGCCGCCGGCATACTGATTATCATCTTTCGCCCCTTCAAGGCGGGAGACTACATTGAAGGCGCAGGAACGGCGGGTACCGTGGAGTCGATTCAGATGTTCACCTCGCAGCTGAAAACCCCCGATAACAGGACGATTATTGTTCCCAATGCGAAGCTCACGTCGGACAACATCATCAATTACTCCGCAAAACCGGATCGCCGGCTTGATCTGGTCTTCGGCGTCAGTTACAGCGACGATCTCAAAAAGGTCAGGGAGGTGATAGGACGGGTGCTTGCGGCCGAAACACGCATTCTCGCGGCGCCGGCGCCGACTATCGGCGTACTGGAGCTCGCCGACAGCAGCGTCAATATCGCCGTGCGCCCCTGGGTGAAGGGGACCGACTACTGGCCGATTCGGTTTGATCTGATCGAAAATATGAAAAACGCCTTCGATGCCGAGGGCATTGCCATTCCGTTCCCCCAGACCGATGTCCATCTGCACCAGGCGGATACAAAGTAACACAAGGAACAGGAGAGAACCGGTGGAACTTATCGAGGGACTCTATTCCAGGCGAAGTGTGCGGAACTTTACTGAAACTCCCGTGACCAGAAATGATCTTCTGGAGATTATAAAGGCGGGAACCTGGGCGCCGTCGGGGCTCAATAATCAGCCCTGGCGCTTTGTGATAGTTGCCGATGTCGCCATGCGCCGACGGCTTTCGGTGCTGACGAAGTACCGTGCCGTCATAGAAAAGGCGCCCGCCTGCATTGCCGTATTTCTGGATCGAAGGGCCATGTATCACGAGACCAAGGATCACCAGGCCATGGGCGCCTGTCTTCAGAATATGCTCCTTGCCGCCCATGCCCTGGGCCTGGGCGCTGTATGGCTCGGTGAAATATTGAACAGGGCCGAAGAGGTCTGCAGTCTTCTCGATGCACCGGGGAATCTGGAACTGATGGCGGTGCTTGCCGTGGGGCATCCCGCTGACCGCAGCCAGTCGTCGGATCGCATTCCCCTTCCGGAAGTGCTGATAGGGGAATTTTGATAGTTTCGTAAAAAACTCCATATACCGACGGATCGGCATTATAATGGAAAGTAACTCACCGTTTTTTGGGCAGCGTACTGGAAAAAACAGAATTTCGCGCAGAGGCGCAGGGGCGCTGAGGACAAGAGGAAATAAAAATTGTTTTTCTCTGCGTCTTGGCATCTATTTGTTATTCCTTAAAAATCCCCCCTTTAACAAAGGGGTGGCAGGGGGGATTTCATACCCTCCGCGAAGGCCCCTCCTCTCTGTGTACCTATTATGACACAGCCTCTGAGGGGAGAGGGGTTAGGGTGAGGGTTATAAGTAACGTTATTACAGGTAGTTGAACATACCCATCCCCTTCATCACCTCCCGCCAAGGGAGTGGACTGTGACTTCTTGCGAGTCCATCATTATTAATTTCCCGACAAGGCCTGAAGAATGAATATGGCCTCGGCGCTGCCGATCCTGCCGTCACCGTTGCTGTCGGCGGCGGTGTACACAACGTTCCCTGTGCCGTCAGTCAGTAGTGCGAGTACTGCAATGAGATCCGAAATATCGACTGTCCCGTCGCCGTTCACATCCCCCTTTACAATGCCTGTTGCTGCGAGAGGTATAGCGATGGTGTCGGTTTCTGTTCCTTCACAGGGGATGATGAGAGATGCACTCTGTGCTCCCGATTCGAGCGCGGAAAAGGAAACATCGATAGTTCCGCTTTCGCCCGGCTCGAGGGTAACGCCCGACAGGGCATCGTTCAGAATGGTGAAGAATGCCGCCTTATCCCCCGTAATGGTAATGGTGCCGAGCGTTATGGCCGAGACCCCTGTGTTGGTAATTACCAAAGTGTGCTGGCGAGACTGAGTGCCGACAGCAATGCCGCCAAAATCTTCACTTGCAGTGGAGAGGGATATCTGTGAAATCGAGGCGAAAGCGGTATTGTTATCTTTATTTGCCTCCGTAATTGTATTTTCCGGATCGACAGCGATTTCCATCAACGATTGCAGGCCCGAAAAATCTATGTTGCGCCACATTGTGTACATTACTTCGACCCGGGCGCCCGGCAGTATTCTAGGCACACTGCGCAGGGCCACATCGACGCCGTTGGCCCGATACAGTATTTCCACATCGTCAGCGGCCGCTTCGCCGGCATTGTCGACCACTGCAATCACATTTACCGATCCATCCGCCTGTTCCTCGAGGCGGCACTGGATGGCCACCAGATCAGGGTTGACTACGGAAAGAGAGACGAGGTTATCAGTTTCGTCCGCCTCAGCAATCAGCCCATCGGGATCAATCATGGCATACACCGTTATCTGTTCCCCTGAGGACGGTACCGTCCAGGCAAGGGAGGCTTCGCCCGATTTTCCCGCCGCAAGCGGTGTGGGTGTGACGGTGGCGGCGCCTATGAGCTGTCCCGATGCATTGGGGTCGCCGAGGTAAAAATTCACCCCCACGCCGGCCAGGGCGATGTCTCCGCTGTTTTCCACGGTGACGACAAGGGTGACCGATTCGCCCGGCGACGGATTTGCCGGCTCCACCCGCAGACCCGCTGCCGGTAATGTCAGATTCTGCGACAGTTCGTATATGCTATGATAGAGATCAGTTGCGGATGTATCGAGATTTTCACCGTTATAGACCGCGTGAAGCTTTCCATCCGCTGAAAAAAGTACGGAAAAATCCTTTTCCATTATATTGTCGTCGGTAAGCCTCAGATCTCCGCTCCACAGACCGGCTTCCCGGTCGTAGAGACTGAAGAAGAGATCGGAACCTTTTTCGTCCCGGTCCTGCCAGAGCACAAGCAGGCGATCCTGGGAGTCGGCAGTGACGGCAAAATCGGTAAAAGTGACCGAGACACTCCCGTCCCGAATGGTTTCGTATGCGCCCGACGTCCAGTCGTCAAGCCTTGTGATCGAGGTCCCCTTCAGCCAGATGAGTTCGGCAATGCCGTCCGTTCGGTAGAGAACGCGTGGATTCACGTCCGGAATCTCATCGTCGGTGAGCCGGACCGGCACACTCCAGAGGGAACCGTCAAAGGAAAGATAAAAAAGCTCCTGATCCTGATCCGTGCTCAGGTCTCCATCCATATCCCTCGCATAGGCGACAATGGCATCGGGTCCCCTGTAGGCAGCGGAAAAACTGATACAATCCTGGAATGACTGTGAGATTGTCTGTGCCGCGCCGAAGTGTGTGCCGTTCCAGAGTGCATAGTGCAGGCGGGAAGGGGAGTCGCTTGTTCCGATCAGTTCTCCCCCTTCGTTGCTTTGCCACATAAGAAGAAGGCTTCCGTCGGTCCCCCTTTTCACCATGGGACTGTGGTCGAGGTAGCTGTTGTCGGTAAGGGGAAGCGGTTCTGTCCATTGGCCAGTGGAGGGGTCGAAAACTGAGAAGACGATCTCGAGATTTTGGGCCATTTCCAAAATGGTTTCCCCTGTAAAGTTTTCATTCCTGACACGTTCCCATGCTGCCACGATCTTTCCGTCCTGATCGAAGGCAAGCGTCGGGGCAAATTCGGCCTGGCTGTCATTCTTTATTGGATGTGGTTCGCTGTAGGTCTCGCCGTTGTAGTAGGTAAAATAGATTTCCGTTGCTTGAAGCGTTGTGTCGGCGGGGTCGAAGTAGACATAGGCGATTCCCAGCTTTCCGTCATGTTCTGCAATCACCGGTTCCGAATAGGGGTAGACATTCTGGACCAGAATCCCCTCGGCGATGAGGGCCTGTGTTTCAACGCTCATGGGCGCTCTGCCGCTTTCGGGCAGGAATCGGCTGTAGGAGGCGCTGTTCAGGAAATCCCGGGAAACCGGTTTGAAATCGGAAAGATCGAGCGTTGCCGATTCGGGGCTTTTTAAAAGTGACGATGCCGAAGCCGATTCCGGGTAGCTGAAGGGCTGGGACGCTTCAAAATCTTTTGTGAAAAGCCAGGTGGTGATACTTATTTTTGCCTTAATTTCCGACTCCAGTTGCTTGAGATAGCCGGGGTCGGCAGGGAATTGCCAGGTGATCTTTGCCGTGCCCCCTCCCGACACCTCGGTTTTGAGCTTTGAAACCCCACATGACAGTCCCACTCCTACTTCGTCGGTAAGCGTTCCCTCCGTTTTATGAAAGCCCAGTTTTCCTGTTTCGCTGATTACCTGAAGGTCGAGCTCGCCGCCGATCTTGACGGTTCCCTCGATTTTGGCCTTCTCGTTGAACCATTTGAGGGGTCTTCCTATTACTGGAAGAGAAACGGTCTTTTCCAAAGCGGGGATAAGGGTGACAGGCCCGACTTCCTTCTTTATCGTTCCTTCGGTTCCCAGGACAAGGCTTGCTCCCTTCCACGCAAAGCCCTCGCCGATCTTGTATTCCAGATTTCCCTTGCCGCCGATTTTTCCGGTGATTTCCTGCCCTGCCGCTTTGAAACCCGTCGATCCTCCCAGCAGCACGCTTCCGGAACCGTCCGTTTTTGCTTCCACCGCCAGAATTGTCTGGGTCGGCGGGATGCCGAAAACTCTTCCCCCTACGATGGGCACCAGGTTCCAGGCGGTCCACAAGGTGGAGCCCAACGTTTCCTCGTCTATCTGAATCTTGATAGGTTCCGAGGGCCAGGAGGCATCCAGGGTATAGACAAGCAGTCCCTTGTCGGGCTTGATTTTCCCGAAGGAGCCCAGGTCGGTGGCCCATCCCGGTATGGGAACTACCAGGGGCCGAAGGACCGCCGGTATCGATTCGCCACCGGCAGCGTTGTAGGCGGTGATCTTGAGCATATTGGTCCTGGCGCCCGTCCCCGCGATAAAATCGGTTCCCATGTTGAAAGTGCGCGTCGCGCCGGTGGCCGTTCCCGGTGACTGGTAGACCGTGCCGTTCAATTCGAACTTCACTGTGCCCGGCTCTCCCCTCCAGTCCACCGAGACCGTGTATTCGTTCATCACCGTGAGTCCCGAGAGAAAGGTGTTGCCGTATTTCGAGGTGACGTCGGTAATGGCCGGAATAGAGACATCCAGGACCGGTTTCAGCTTGCAGTTGACCGTTTTGTAGTCGTAGCCGGTAAGATCGAAGGTGGAGGTGCGGCTGTAGTAGCCTTCATTGGAGCAGGTGACGGTATAGACATCCGTCTCTCCCAGCTCGAGGCGGTAAAAGCCTTCCGCATCGGTGGTGGTCTGATAATCCCCTGCCTGAAGCGATGCCCCTTTGAGAGGCGTCCCGGTTGTCCAATCGCGCACATATCCGCGAAGCTCCTTGGGGACCACCTCGGGATCGGGATAGGGATCCTCCTTTACCTCGTACGCGCTGCAGGAGATACCGGTGGGTACCTCATAGAGCAGTTCGCCGTAGGAACTCCACATCCTGAAGGTTCCGCATTCAATGCCGTTGCTGAACGATTCCTGCCACTCCATCTGATTGCCGTAATTGTACCACTTAGTCCAGAGACCGTGAGATACCCCTTCTTTATGAGAGGTTTCATACGAGATATATCCGGTGTCGTACCAATACCGGTGTATTCCCTCTTCCTTGCCGTTTCGGTATTCTCCCTGAAATTTCATCTGGCCGTCTTCGTACCATTCTGTCCAGGTCCCTTGGTAAATTCCGTTGCTGTAGCCGATCTGCCGCTCAATTTGACCATCGAAATACCACTCCCTATGAATTCCTATCTCAAGGCCCGCCGAATAGGCGCCTTCGGAGGCTTTGGTCCCGTCGGACCACCAATAGGTGTGGGTGCCCTCTTCGAGGCCATTTTTATAAGAACCCTCAAAGGATTTTTTCCCATTTGCAAAGTAGCGGGTCCAGCTTCCATCCTTCTTGTCTTCATAATACCGACCGACGATTTCTGGCGTGCTATCCGAATAGAAGGTCTTGTAGTATCCATGCCTTATGTAACTGCCTCCTAGGGTGCGATATGCCTCATATTCCACTGATACAGTTACACCGTCGTCGTAGTACTCCTTTATTACTTCTATGGTGTAATCTTCAGCATAAGCAGGTATTGCCAGCGGCAGTAAAAAAACAAAAACGAGAGAAACCACCAGGGTTATTTTTTTCAGCTTCATCGCAAGTCTCCTGAAGAACGGTAATGGCGCGCTTTTCTTTCTGGGGCAAGGGAAGGGTAATCCACAACGGATGCGGTTCTCGGAATCGACCATCCCCTTTGACGTAAAACAATGTAATCATTGAGGGTTGTTTTGAGTATGGGATGACAAGAACAGGGTGTGAGTATGCACAATTACCCAAGTATCAAAGTCAATAATTATCATTAATATATGCATTGTAAAATTACTGTCAACAGAAATGGACAACTAGGAGAAACAGTCTTGTGTGAAAAAGATCACAGTTTGTGCGCAATCTGTGATGAAAACTCCATTGCCCGGTTATTGAAGGGACAGGTAAAGCGGAGTTCTGTGGCCGAAAGCTTGAGGCCGTCGGTGTTTTTATTTCCCTTGCCATAGCGGGGATCGCCCATAACGGGAAAGCCGATGCCGTCGAAATGGCGGCGGATCTGGTGAAAGCGGCCCGTGCCGATCCTCACTTCGACGATGGT
This sequence comes from Syntrophales bacterium, assembly GCA_963666365.2. GTDB lineage: Bacteria > Desulfobacterota > Syntrophia > Syntrophales > UBA2210 > JALNXD01. The sequence continues at coordinate 753,353 of CAXXNF010000001.1, read as the reverse complement.
GGTATCGGTGTCCTCCCGATAGCGGAGCACCCGGTATTCGGTGCGAGCCTCTTTACCTTCGAGCGGAGTGTCGATTATCCCCTCAGGTTTCGTTTCCATTAGATTGCCCCGCACTTCGGCACGGTATATCTTATCCACTTGCCCCTGTCGAAAAAGCTCCGAGAGTTTGGTGGCAGCCCGGCTGCTGTGGGCGATCAGAACCAGTCCCGAGGCCTCGCGGTCGAGACGGTGGACGGGATAGACCTCGCGGCGTGGGACGAAGTACTGTTCCGCCTGACGGAGAAGCGCACAGTGGTCGCCGTAGCGCGTGCCCTGGGTGAGCAGGCCCGCCGGCTTATTCCAGACCGAGTAGTGCCCTTCGTCATGCACCAAGGCCGCCTGCGGGGGAATTGTGGCAAGAAGGGCCTCATCGTAGTAAAATTCTATGCGATCCCCCGGGTGAAGCGATGCAGTCGCTTTACGAAGCCGGGTTGCCTTTCCCCCCTTCCTGGTGCGCCGGAGCGCTCCCTTTTTCATGGCGTCCTTGATCCGCATTCTGGAAAGACCGGAAGCCTCCGCCAGAAATTCGACGACGCCCTTCGGATCGCCCGATGCCACCGTTTTTATGACGGTGAGTCGCTGCATGGTTTCCCCCGTTGCATCTGACAATAACAACAAACTACCATGTATGCGATCAAGGTGCAATAAGTGCAACAGGTAATGTTTTTGGCTTACTTCGTCTTTTGCCCCATTGCATCCGCTGTGATCATGGCGTGGAGCACTCTTTCGGGGGTTATGGTTCCCGCTTCGTGATGAATGGCTGCGCCGGGCGCGCAGGTCTTTTCCGCCGCCTTCATAAGCCTGAGCCGGTCCTCGTTGTCTAATCCGATGTTCGCCAGTGTGGTCGGCAATCCCGTTTCCTTGCAGAAAGTGAACACGGTTTCAGAGAGTTCCGGAGGCGCATCAGTAAGATGGAGTCCTGCCAGCACGCCGAAGGCTACCTTTTCGCCGTGGTAGTAGGCGTTGGTTTCTTCGAGGGCGGTCAAGCCGTTATGGATGGCGTGGGCCGCCGCGAGGCCGGAACTTTCAAACCCGATTCCACTCAGCAGGATGTTCGCTTCCACAATACGCTCCAGGGCGGGAGTTACCACATGATGCTCACAGGCGAGTTTTGCCGCCGTCCCGTAAGCCAGCAGTGTATCGTAACAGAGTCTGGCGAGATGCAGTCCCGCCATGGTGCTTAGACCGCCGCATTCGTTCTTCGATTGCGTACGCCGGCAGGATTCGGCCTCGAACCATGTCGCCAGAGCGTCGCCCATGCCCGCCACCAGGAAACGGGCGGGCGCCGCGGCAATGATAGCAGTATCCACCAGGACGGCGGCGGGATTCGACCGCTGGTAGTATTCCCGCTCGTGAACGCCGTTTGCGGAGTAGACCACCGCACAGCCGCTGCAGGGTGCGTCGGTGGAGGCGATGGTGGGAACGATGATTACGGGGACATGCGCCCGGTCCGCGGCGATTTTTGCCGTGTCGATGGTTTTGCCACCCCCCATGCCGATCATGACATCGATGCGGTGCCGGTCGATCACGTCTTCCAGACGCGACAATTCCTTTTCGCAGCACTCCCCCCGGAATGTTTCGGTGAGGACTGAGTCTGCCCGTCCCTCAATGCCACAGGCAGGAACGACCGTTTTCATCACTGTGGGAGATGCAAGTATCAGCGCCTTCGTGCCGAAGAGTGCAATCAGTGCCGGCAACTCTCCCAGCGCCCCTGTGCCCTGAATATATTTGCCCGGGAATACCGCTTTTTTAAACACCTTTCTCCTCCCTCCCTATTGATTATTTTTGCTATGCGCAGGCGATTTCGATTGTAACCCGAAAAGGGACTTAAATATCAATTTTGGAGTTATGTCGCTCAAAAATCAATAAGCTAAGATGAATATATCGAACATTTGACTACTTGGAAATAAAGGTATTTTACACGTATTTTTCTAGTATTTCAACGTGAAGGTTTTTGTGGTAAAAAGAAAGGGCTTTTAAATAATTCATTCCTATACCTATCTAACAGATCTCCTTGAGACTGTTACGCCGACACTTCTTTTGCTAAGACCAAAAAATCAAGAAAATTTAAAGTAATGGTTTGGAATTTTTAATAAAGATGCCGTGTTAGTGTGTCATGGTACAATAATATAATTAGAGAAAAAAGATAGTTCAACTCATTCACAAAGGGGACGTTCATGACTAGAAAAGAGATATCAGGTTTTTTCTTGGTACTATTTTTATTCTTTTTTTTCCCCTACAGTGCTGTTGCAGGCATAAGTGCCAGCTCCATAACTATTTACGCTGGTGAATCTGCTACAATAACTTGGAACTATCCCAATAGTTATTTGTTATTCTTCATCTATCCTCTTGGCGTTCGTGCGACTAATGGTTCAGAAGTTGTAACTCCTTTGCAAACCACAACATATATAGCAGAAGGAATAGATTGGAACTATTGCACCAGTCAATTGGGAAGTGTAACCGTCACAGTTCTTTCCCTTCCCCCGCCCACCGTTACCCTTAACGCCGAACCGTCAGCTATTCAACCAGGAGAATCGGCGCTATTAAAGTGGACAAGCGAAAATGCCGCGTCTTGCGATATAGATCATGGCATAGGTGCCGTTGGAATGATCGGTGGTAAAGCAGTTTCGCCAACATTCAATACGACTTACACAATAACAGCAACTTGTGCCTCCGGCGAAACGGCGACAGCCTCAGCAACAGTTTCAGTTGTTCCCACTGTCACTCTTAACGCCAATCCGGAAATCATTCAGCCTGGCGGTTCGGCTGAACTCAGTTGGAATACTGCAAATGCCCAGTCATGCTCAATTCAACCCGCTATTAACGGAACTACAGCATTGACCCCTGTTTCAGGCGGAACAATAAATGTTGCCCCTATGGAAAATACTATCTATGAAATAACCGCGACAGGCCTCGGTGGCACGACAACCGCATCGGTGATGGTGAAACTGCCGCCGACGGTGAACATGGCTGTGTACCCGGAAGCTGTGTCATCAGGTGGTTCGGCAACCCTGACATGGTGCGCAACAAATGCAACTTCATGTTCAATCGAACCTGGAATCGGCGAAGTCGATGCCAGCGGTTCGCATACGGTATCGATAACAGAGCCAACTACATACACAATTACGGCACGAGGCCCCGGCGGTACGGCAACGGAGAGCGTAGAGGTTAAACTTATTCCTGCCGTGAATCTCAGGTGCAGCAATGCCCGATCAGGCGGGCCTGCTAGGTTGATCTGGAGCGCCACCAATTCCGAAGTATGCTATATCCAACCTGCGGACCCCGCTATCGGGCCGGAGGAAGAACCCGGGCAAGGGTCATCAGCAGAAGCATCAGGAACTGCTCTCATTTATCCCTCAGCCACAACTACCTACAGTCTAACAGCTGCGGATACAGATCCGCCGGGTCAAGACTCCGAAACAGTATACGTAACAGCGCCGGTTCTCGATTCTTACACAAAACTTCTTATTCATTCCGATAACACGGAGGGCAGCACCGCATTTACTGATATAAAGGGACATCCGATATATAAGTATGGCGATGTGCACCATTCGACTACCAAGGCAAAGTATGGACATAGTTCGATCTATTTTGATGGGCAGGGAGATTGCCTAAGAATACCCTATTCATCCGACTTTGATTTTATTGGTGATATGAGTTCTCCTAGTGCATTCAATTACACAATTGATTTATGGTTTCGCTCTGATGACGATACTTCGGCAAGGTGTCTTATAAGCAAGGGAAATCGATACTATCCTGATGGGTTTGAAATCAAAGCATTCTATGAGCCGTCTAGTGGTATTTACAGTTTTGGATTATTTCAATATGCAGTTACTCTTGTGCAGAGTGGAATCTGCCCCACGATTGCTCATAGTGCGCTGGGACATCTAACAATTGAACGTGTAGGTTTGTTCCGCCTTGACTATTACCGCATGATGTGTCTTTTTAGAATATACTTAAATGGTTCTAATATATATCAAACGTATGCATATACCACCGTTTCCCCTCTTAGTTATGGAGACCGTGACCTGAGGATCGGAGTAGACCAATATGGGGGGAATTATTTCAAAGGCTATATCGACGAAATTCGGATATCGAAGGGGATTGCGCGAAGCCAGAATCAGAGCGATCTCCTCTACCGAATCGGAAGCGCCGGCTTTCTGCCGCCCGAATCGCCCTATTATCATCCCGTTGCCAGTCTGGAAGCTGTACCGCAGGTACTCACTAAAGGTGAGTCCGCCACGCTGACATGGTCGTCCGTCAATGCTACCTCAACTACCATTGATCAGGATGTGGGGACAGTCGGGCCCAACGGAACGGGCTCGGCGGTCGTCACGCCGGAAGAGACCATGACCTATACTATATCGTCGATCGGTCAATACGGCAGTGCGTCGGACAGCATCACCGTACCCGTTACCCTGAGCAACAGCACTCCAGGCTATGGATCACTTGTAAAATCGGACGATGGCGGGTCGGGAGAGATAACGTTCACGATTAATCTCCCTGACGGCGGCGCCGGAATTTCCTCGGTAACGCTCCGAGATGGGGATGGCTTAGATATCACGAGCCAGGCAACGGTAACGCCAAGTGCGGTTATATTAACGATAACATCCCCCATAGACGGGAAGGAATATCACTACACCCTCAATGTTTTGGACACTACCGGAAATACGAACACCTACGATTTCCTTTTTACGGCCGACACGACCGTACCTGTTACCACGGCGAGCGTCGCCTCGGGAGAATATTCGCCTCCCTTGACGGTGGAACTGTCCTGCTCAGAAGATGCTACAATCTGCTATTCAACGAATGGCGATCCGCCCTATGAGGGTGCCCCGAACACCATTGCCTTTAAAGGACCTATTCAACTGGTGATTGATAAGTGCACCAATCTTCAGTTTTTTGCGTTGGATGCAGCCGGAAACAGGGAAAATATCAAGAGCGAAATATATTTGGTTGGTGAAAGACAGCCGGAGTGGCTGGCTGCCATCATTGCGTCCATATACAACGAACAAACGCACCAGGTCGACCTTACTTGGACGACTCCTGAGGATTACACTGGCGCTACTGTTACCGGCTATTATATCTACCGATGCATAAGCGATTTCGACCGTGAAATCCTGAACAAGAGCCATCAGGGCGGCTATGCGCCACCGTCACGTCTGCGAATATCTCAGAACCCTTTAGCCGGAACCAGCTTTTCTGATGGGACTGCAGTGGCTGGTGTCACGTACTGGTATGGCGCTACCTATGTAACCGATGGCGGCATCGAAAGCCCTCTATCTGAACTGGTCAGTGTTTCTATAGACGCAGCCAGCCCAGCACAGACTTGTAATGAGGCAATCGCAAGAGCAAGGGCCTATCTGGAGATGACTCAGAACAAGAAGGGATACTGGGATGAAAAAGAGAGCAGAAGGCTGCTCAGTACCAGTCAGGCGCTGAATGCATTCAAGGTAACTGGGTCAATCAGCCCTGCCCTGCGACAGGCCCTCCTCTACTTAAGGGGAGCCCCTGCAGATAACAACGACTATTTGGCAAGAAAGATTTTAACACTCCACAAATACGGGCAGAGTGTAGATGACTTTGTCTATCGATTGCAGTCGATGGGTCAGCTACATAATGTCCATATTCCGGATTCCGATCCTCTACCGACCCGGGTATGGGGAACGCAGATACATTTTGCCCCGGATCCGATCGATACGGTTCTGGCATCGATGGCCCTTAAGTGTACTTCACGGGATATTGAACATACTGATTATTTCCGGTTCAATATGGTCCAAAATATATTGGAAAGCACCGAACCAGACTGTTACGGCTGGATGCCCGGCGATGCCCCCAGTGTATATGTTACTTCACTGGTTTCCGGGCTGATAGGAAATGTGGTACTCTCGGCGTTAACAGGTATTGATGCATGGATAGCAAATCAAAAGCACGAAGTAACCGCTACGGAGATATACTATTGCAGCGAGGAGGCAGTAAACTCTGCGACCTCTTTGATTGATACCGCAGCAGTGCTTTTGTGGATTAAATATTTAGTAACAGAGGGACCGGCAGACATAGTAAGCGCCATGATGAATCCCGATCCTCCATTAAGTGATAACGAGCTATTGTCTTTATATTCATGGATCATCGATCTCGATCATTATGAAAAAAATTATGCCTGCAATTACTTGATCGCTCATCAAGATTTAAACGGCAGTTGGAACAATGACTCTTATGTGACGAGCCTTTGCCTCGAAGCCCTTTTGTCGGCAATTTGATTAAATAACATCATCTACAAACCAATGAGAATATAAGAAGTTATCTTTAAAAAATGATCAAAACCAATAACATCACGAAGAGGTAAGCGATGAGGAAACTTTTTCTGCATGCACAAATGGTATCAATCGTGGCGCTTCTATTAGTAATATGTCTCATGCCGTCAATGGTCTTCGCCTTTTTGCCTCCTGATGCTGCCGATACTCAGGAAACCCTAGAGTGCCAATTTACCCCGGAACTTGAAGCGCTGGCTGCGGAATTGGAAAATGATCCCGTCAAGATTTATAACTGGGTCTATGAAAATATAGCATATGAAGATGGATATGATTATTCGCGGTTGGGTGCTTACGGAACATATCTCACCAGGAAGGGTAACAGTTGGGATATTTCCTCGTTCATTATAACTCTTCTCCGTATATCAAATATTCCGGCTCGTTATGTAAAAATGACCTTTCTTGATGGAAGCGGCTCAGTTGTCTATTGCGGCACGTATGCGATTGCCTGGGTTTCACTGGTAAATTATCGAGGGATTGATGACGGTGGAGACAAGGGAAAAGGCTGGGTTCCCCTGGCGCCATGGTATAAAAGAATCCGGTATGGGCAAGGAATCGACCTTTTCCCGGTAACACTGATAGAGACACAGGACCAAAACGTCTGGGCCACCCCTCCAGGCTGGAACATTCCCGCAGATGTCGGCTTCGACTTTAAGGGATATCTCGGGTTCAACAGCGACTGGTCGGTAAAAGCAGGCGAGGTTGATTATCAAAAGAATGCCCTTGAATGTTATGAAGAACAGATTCAGACTTACCTGAACTCAAATCATCCTGGTAAAACATTGGCCGATCTAGGTTATGAAGAAAATGTAGAGAAACGACTGTCATCTATCCTGCCGGGTAATTTACCTTTTTCCTTCAATTATAATTTGAATAAAGAAGATTTACAGGTTATCGGGAATGATGATCGTGTCCACATAACGTTCTCCATATATCGCCTGAGTGATACCAGTTACACGAACCCTCTAGTGCAACAAACCTTCCATCTTCCGGAAATTGCCGGGAAGCGCCTTTGCCTTGACTTTATTCCTGCGACTCAAAATGATGCAGATCTGATCACATGGTATGGAGGAATCTCAGGAATTCATGCGACCTTCAGTGGTGGCGATTTGGCGGCAGTAGCCCAACTCAAACCTGTTCTGATGGTTGATGGTGAAAAACAGGATCCAGACGGGCAGCCTATTTCATCCAATGAATCTTTTGTGCCCGGCTGTAATTGGCCTGATCACAATAACAATGCATTTTGTCCCAGGCCGGCAAGAAAAGCCGGAACTTTTATGACATTGGCCTTCGATCCGCTCGCCGCATCTGAAAAAACTGTCACAAAATTAAAACAAGGTCTTGAAACCGTTTCCTCTCTTCAAGCGTCTGCCTCCGGTACATTACTGGGGAGTATGCGGGAAGCATTTTTGGGGCGCGCCGGGGCGATTTTGGCGGAGACATACCTCCTGCGGCATCGGGAAGCGGTCGTGAAAGCGACCGGATTGCTCCATGGAGGCTTTTCCTGGTCTTTTTTCCCAACCATGATCTATGTGTCCCCCGGTTCATTTTCTTTCGATGACGAGTCCAAATTTTTTATACACCCCCGGTGGAATATAGATGTCCAATCGTTTGGGAATTTTTATAAGGCTGAATTAACCGAAATCCCTGACGTAAACACCGGATGGCCGATAAAGATGATAAAGATAATGGATTATAAAAAGATTTGTTGGGACGATCCTCTCAATCGTTTTTTTCGTGATCTCGTCATGTATCCTTCCTCTTATAATGAAGCGCGTATTTTTGAGGATTGGCAGGACACTCCGAGCCTGAGCACGGTAAAGGGACTCATGCTTGCCCGGGAGCAGGGGATTCAGGTCGTCGAGCTGACGGATGTGAATCAGGTGAATTCGATCCCGCATTTTTATGATTATGACGAAAATGGTACGCGTACCTTAGCAGAATTAGAGGCCGTTGGTGCAATAACTTCGGAACTGCAAAGAGGGGCCACAGTGACGACTCCCGTGCAGACTGTCTCCTGCAACGGGATTGACAGGTATCTTTTTATAAGCAACGGACCCGATTACGATTCTTATAATTTTGGCGGCGATAACGGCGGAGGGGCCGGGAATGATTTGTATTTCCCCGATTATACCAATCTATTAGGAAATGATTATTTTTATGATTCAAGCTATGAGGCTGAACCCGTTGAAATTGTCAATGGCGAAGGCATCTTTTATAATGATATGGAAATTTTAGATCTGTATGAAAATATGCTGAATATACACGGGATTGAGGATTGCACAAACATTGCGAAAATGGATATGGAAAATCAAAATGTGGAAGCCCTGCAGTCGCCCTGGGGCGATCCCGTCGATCTCGTTACCGGCGAATTCTACCAGGAAGAGCAGCCAGACATACAAATTAAATCCCGTGGTTTTGATCTCTCCGTGAAAAGAAAATATATGAGCAAGCTCATCTACAATGGACCATTTGGTTACGGGTGGGCCTGGAATCATGCGGATAAGTTGATTCTGCTGGATAATGGCGATGTCGTGTATCTTGATGAGGATCTTGCACCCCATTATTGCACCGTGGCTATAGATGGAAGCTATACCTATCCGGCCGGCACTACCTTCAGGCTCGTAAAAAATGCCGACAGTACCTTTGAGATCGCCTTTAAATCAATGATTAAGTATCGGTTCAGCGTCGATGGGTTGTTGGTGAAGAAGGAAGATTCCTATGGCAATTCGCTGTCTTTTGAATATAACAATGCGGCGCATCCGGATCGGTTATCGGCAATAAAGGATTCTCTTAACCGCACATTGACCTTTGCCTACAATCCTCGGGGAAAGATTGAATGCGTGACCGATTTCACGGGGCGATCTTGTTATTACTACTATAACGTGGATGCCTACGGTAATGGCGACGATCTACGGTTTTTTGTTGATCTGGAAGAAAACACCACCGAGTATCAGTATCTAAAGAATGAGGAAACCGCGTCGAACAACCACAACATGCGCAGGTACATCCTCCCCAAAGGGGACTATCTGGAAATCGGATACTACAAGAACGATACGGTCGCCTATCACACCAACGCCAAAGGAGATACCTTCAACTTCCAGTACAGCCGATTCAACCGCTATGCCGAGACCTGGAACGAAAAGGGCTATTACCGTAAGATTTTCTGGAATGACTCGCATGACGTGATCCGAGTGACCAATGAAAACGGGACGATCGAGTGCAGCGACTATGACGACAACCACAATGTTATCTCCCATACCGATGCGAACGGAAATACCACCGTCTTTACGTACGATGCAAACCGGAACATGACTTCAAAAACCAATGCACTGGGGGAAGCCTGGACCTATGTATACGACACCACGATCAACAAGCCAATTTCCGTTACCGATCCGAAACTCATCACCACATCGCTTGCCTACAATGACAAAGGAAGTCCGACGACAATAACCGATGCGCTCGGCAACATAACGACTCTTTCCTACGATTCATACGGCAATAATTACTATATCGATTACGGATATGAGTACACCTCGACATATAAAGCGTTCAACTCTTCCGGAAATATTTACTACTACAGTGACAAGAACGGAAAAGTGACATACTTCACTTACGATGAGTATGGCAATCTGATAAGCAAAACAGATCCGGCCGGGTTCACGACAACCTACGAGTATGACAACTACAATCAGAAAACGGCGGTGATCGATGCGTTGGGCAATGAGACGACTTTCGAGTATGATATAAACCGTAAACTTCTGAGAACAGTCACGGCCGACGGCGCCGTTATGGAAAACGTCTACGATACGGCCCGGGACATCGTTTCAGGGGCACAGGTCATCGAAAAGATCGATTCCCTCGGAAGCAGCGAATACTTCGACTACGACGAAGCTGGCAACCTGATCAGAAAAACAGATAAAAACGGCAACGTATTCCGATACTTCTATGACGGGATGAACCGGCTCATCGAGGAGATGGATCCTTACCAGAACTCCATCTTCTATAGTTGTGACGGGAACGGAAACCTCGTGGCGAAAGAAGATAAAAGGGGCAATACGACGATTTGCACCTATGATGCGGCCAACCGGAAGACAAGCATTACGGATGCGGAAGGCGCCACCACCAGCTATCTCTACGATGCCAACGGCAACCTGACCGATGAAATACGAACCTTGAAGGATGGGAGCGGCGACATTCCTATCGTAACGCACTATGAATATGATACCCTGAACCGTCCTGTTGCCAAGACTCTCGACTATGGCGTCACCGGCGCTCGGACCTATCAATACCAGTATGATCCGTTAGGCAGGCTTAAAAAAATAATCAAACCCAAACAAAATTATATTTATTATCATTATGACAAAAACGGAAATAAGACGAAAATCGAAGTATACGAGAGTGATGATACAAAAATAGCAGAGGAGTCCTTCGAATATGATTCACGCAATCTGCTAAAAAAGCGAAAAGACGCCGAAGGGCGAGAGTGGCTATTCGAATACGATGCACTAGGCCGAAAGACTGCCGAATGTGATCCCGCGGGCAATTGCATTAATTACGCATACGATTTGGTTGGCAACCTGGTTATGGAGACGGATCAAGAGGGTGGAGTGACAAAACATTTTTACGACGGCGCCAAGCGCCGTATCAGGACCGTCGATGCATTGGAACACACAACGGCATGGCGCTACGATGCGAACGGTAATTTGATATCAGTGATCGATCCCCGCGGTAAAGAGACACGCACCTATTGCGACGCCATGAACCGTCCCGTGGGCGTGGAAGATGCGGCAGGCGATGTGACAACCTATGATTATGACGAGGCAGGCAACATGGTTCAGGAAACCCGTCCCGACGGGAGCGCCGTCGCCAAATCGTATGACGGTATGAATCGTCTTGCGGATGTATATGTGAATAATCAGGAAGCCCGGCATTTTGAGTATGACTCGCTTTCCAGAATGACCCTGGCAGAGGATTATAATCAAGGCAATGGAACTCACTCAGTGGAATTTGAGTATAATGCATTCAATCAAGTGACGGCCGAGGTGCAGGACGGGAAACGGATTGAAAAATTTTATGATGCAAACGGGAACCTGGAAGACCTTGCATACCCCCATGCGGGAGGATTTGTGGTTCACCGCACATACAACGGCCTCAACCTTCCCGATTCGATCAAGGACCAATCCCAAAACAATATCGCTGGCTTTGCCTACAACCTGAACGGCCGCGTTGCCGCCATGACATTGGGCAACGGGATAGAAGAGAGTCTTTCCTATAATGACCGGGGCATGGAAGGGAATCGGATCTATGCGGACATTAACAACACTACCCTTTACAGTATGGAAACAGTCTATGACGGCATGGGCAACATATTTTCAGAAGCTATTGAACGGGCGATCTCCACGACGCCCACCCTTGCGACGGAACAATACGAAAAACAATACGGCTACGACGATCTGAACCGTCTGACATTTGAACAGAAAGGAACTGCAGATACCGTGCAATGGCAGCATGATCCCGTGGGAAACTGGACCTATACGAATCAGAACGGCAGTCCGGAAGAGCGGGTTCCGAACGAGGTGAACGAATATTCAAATGTTACGGGCATGACCCCGGGCTATGACGCAAGGGGCAACATGACTTCAGATGGCGCTAAGACCTACGAGTACGACTGGGCAAATCGGCTGGTTGCGGTCAAAACCTCGGATGGCATCGCCATTGCGACATACAGGTACGATGCCCTGAACCGGCGCGTAACTAAATCATATGCGGGTCAAACGACCGCCTACATTTACAACGGCGGCCAGGTGATCGAGGAATACGAGGATGGCCAATTCCAGCGGTCCTTTGTTTATGGCATCTACATCGACGACCCGATCATGATGGAAGACAATGCAGGGAACCGTTACTACTACCTTAAAGACCGGCAGTACAGCGTGACGGCCCTGATTGATGAGAACGGGAACAGCGTCGAGACTTACAAATATACCGCCTTCGGCCTGATGACGATCCTTGATGGCCAGGGAGTGACGATCAGTGAAAGTACAGTCGATAATCCCTACGGCTACACAGGCAGGCGTTGGGATGGCGAATCAGGACTCTGGTACTACCGGAACCGCATGTACTCGGCAAAACTGGGCCGCTTTATGCAGCGCGACCCGGCAGGCTACATGGACGGGTTGAACCTTTATGCCTACGTGAGGAATAATCCGTTGAGGTACCTGGATCCGGCGGGGTTGACGGCGGTAAACGAATATCAGTCCTTATATTGGAATGATGAGTATCAAGAAAAACAAGATGATACGATGGTTTTTGATAGTGGGTTAAACTTACAAATTGATAAATTGCAAATTGATAAACACATCGAGATTATTAAAAATGATAATGTTATTTATGATGGGCCTCATGCTGAAAATTTAGAGACGGGAGTGTACCGTATCCGTGTCAATTTTGAGCCAGATGGAGTACTAGCATTTGTGAAAAATATTTTAGATATTCTATGCTTGCCAGGCAAGAGAACAGTAGCATTACCTGGTAGCATTGAAAGAGCAATATATATCGATCCTCAATTTGCTGTGTATGATTCTTATTACAAATACGATTTGGGAACACTTCAACGACTGAGGATAAAAAGTGACATAAGGATAGGAACTGAGTACTGGTCAGTGAATGTGAATCAAAATCCGTATCATAGAGATCAATTCGTTTGGTATGGACCGATAGAAGATTACCAACTTACAGTTCCTCTAAATGAATTAGATTCAACAGTAAGGCACCTAATCCAATTTCCACTGCCTGCTATTTATCAAGATAGAAGGGATTATAATTAAATGAAAAGGAAAGTAATTATTGTTCTTACTTTCATCTGCATGGTTTTAGTATTAATAATTTACTTCAATACTTCAGATGAGCAATTGAATAGGGCAGTGAAATACAGCCCAAATGAGATTCAGAAGGATATTATTGAGGAACTTTCAAATAGTAATATTGCCCATCGAGTAAGTGAGGATGGATATTTGTTTTATAAGTATAAGGATGAAGTAGAGGTATTTAGAATTATTAAAAAGGTAGAGCAGTTGCATTCTCAAAAACTACCAAATACTTCCTACTATATCCCAGAGCACCAGGCATTGTTTTTACGACTTCTTGACAATGCTAATATACCCTATAAAATTAAGAAATTAGATGCACAGGGGCATGATTACGTTACGTGGGAATATAAGTACGATGATAAAGTGCAAGAAATTATTAGCCAAGTTAATAAAAAGATTGGTTTTAAAAATGAAAATCCTTCAATAAGTTTCCAATTATCTGATGATAAAGATTATTTTTTAGAGTTAATGAATAAAGAAAATATACCGTATAGATTTATTAGTAATGAATTAACTGCTGTTATAGCGGCTGATGGAATAAAAATAGAATATAATAATGAAGATCGTAAAAGAGTACAGGAATTATTAAATCAAGTATTTACGCGTAAAGGCAGGATTAAAAACGGAATAACTGCTAAAGAAAAAACGAGGTCGGACAACAAAAAAGAATAGGGGAAAATGGGGTCAGTCGTTGACGGCCTGTTGCCCAAATGATTTTTTTAAAAATACAGACACTCCCATATCCCTATAGAACCTAAAATCCCGTCCAGATTATAACTATGGAGCAAATAAATTCAATAAAAATGGAGCCTAAGGCAATTTTTTCCTTGCAAATACCCCCGAATTGTAGTTATATTTGTAACTACGTATCAGGGAGGTGTTCCATGGGATATCGTGCCTACCACAAGAACAAGAACACTGGTGTCACTTACGTTTATGAAGCCACGTCCGCATGGGACAAGGAAAAGAAACAACCCCGCAACAGACAGGTATGCATCGGTAAGCTCGATCCAGACACGGGGGAGTTCATTCCCTCGAAGCGGCTGACTCCCGAGCAAGCTGCGGTCCGTGATCCCGCCGTCACAGCCGACACGAAGGTGGTGGGACCAGCGGTGATCCTTGACCGCGTGGTGGACGAGCTGGCGCTGGACAGGGTGCTCAGGAAGGCCTTCCCCGAGACCTGGCGGCAGATTTTGTGCATGGCCTACTACATCGCCGTGCGGGGAGGCCCCTTGAGTTACTGTGAAGCCTGGAGCAAGAACCATGATCATCCCTACGGAAGATCCCTCAGCAGCCAGCGCATCAGTGACATTCTGAAAAGCCTGAGCGCTGACGGGCAGAAGACCTTCTTCAAGGAATGGGGCCGGAAGATGGCAGAGCACGACTACCTCTGCTACGATATTACCTCCGTTTCCTCCTATGGGACCCTCAACGAGTATCTCAAATATGGCTACAACCGGGACGGCGAGAAGCTGAAACAGATCAATCTGGCCCTGCTCTTCGGTCAGAAAAGCCAGGTGCCCCTCTATTTCAATCGATTGCCCGGCAACGTAAGCGACGTAGCCACCCTGCATTACTTTCTGGAGATCTTCGGATATCTCGAAGCGCCGAAACTGCATCTTGTCCTGGACCGGGGGTTCTACAGCAAAAAGAATGTTGACGACCTGCTTGATGCCAAAGACAAGTTCATCCTGGCCGTTCCCGGCCGTCCCACCTGGGTCCGCAATGCGATTGACGAGGCCCGCCAGCACATTCAAAATCCCGAGGGGTACCGCAAGATCGACGGCGAGACGCTCTATGTGCACACCAGGCGTTATCCCTGGGGAGAAGAGCGCACACGCTGCTATCTTCACATCTACTACAACGCCCATGCCGCGGCGTCGGACGCCGACGGGTTCACCGAAGAACTCTTGGACTACAAGGAAGAGCTGGAGAAAGGACTGGTCATCAGCGGCCATGAAGAAGCCTACGCCACATTTTTCAACGTCAAGGAGACCCCGGTGCGCGGCCGACGCGTGCTTTTCAACCATGAAGCCATCGAGAACCACCGCAACCGGTATGCCGGGTTTTATGCGCTGCTGACCAACGATATCAAGGATCCCATTCAGGCGCTTATGGTGTATCGTAACAAGGATGCCGTAGAAAAATGTTTTGATGACCTGAAAAACCACCTGGACATGAAACGTCTTCGCATTCATAGCTCCCCGGCCATGGACGGTCGGCTCTTCGTTCAGTTTATCGCGCTCATTCTCATGAGTGCCCTGCGCAAGAAAATGAGGGAAACGAAACTGACGGAAACGCTCACCGTGCGGGAGTTGCTTATGGAGATGGAAACCCTTACCCAGATCCGCTTTTCCGGCAAGTACGGTCATATGCTTACAGAAATAACAAAACCTCAACGGTTGATCATGGAAAGTTTTGAGGTCAGCCCACCGGCATAGTTATATTTTGAACGGGATTTTAGGTATAGAAGAGTCCAGGAGAAATTGTTGCACGTCCGTCAATCAGGGCTCGGCGAAACATGACCGATACCGAAAAAGACTTTAAATATATTAATAATAACAACTATTTGTAAATATTTTGCATCGTCCCGATGCATTTCTCCTGTCCGAACATTGCTCTTTGACATCTTTCCCGTGGACTGCCGCATCAGGATAGCAATATTCTGGACGGCGGCAATAAGAAAGTCTTGAATCTCCATACGCCACAAATTTCGCCATCTCGCTCTCTTATACCCATATCTCGTTGACCAGGCAAACGACCTCTCGGATAAATCCTGACGGCGCTTCACATCCTTCCGCGCTTTTTTGCTTCCCGCTTCTCTCAGCGCTGCTTCGAGATCATCGTGCTGTTCATGGTCGTGATAAACTGAGCCAAAAATGGTCGTTTAAAAGTGAGCCACTTAGAGGTGGAGTTAATGAGATGAATGAGTAAAGTATGGTTATTTATCTCAGAGTAATCGAGGTGGCTGATTTGAAAAAAAGGAGACCGTTTTGGACATATTGTTATTACAGAGAAGAGGACTGAGCCAGAGGCACATTTCACGGAAGCTGGGGATCAGCAGGAACACGGTGAAGAAGTATATAGAGAATCAAGGGGATCAGGGAGTTACGAGAGAGAAGGCGAAGCGCAAGAGTCTCGTAGATCCCTATAGGGACAATATTGCGGCATGGTTGGAGGAAGACGGCGAGTACAGGGCCACCCTGCTCTATGATCGGCTCCGTGCAATGGGATTTACCGGAAGTTATGAAATCGTGAAAAGGCAGGTGCATCAGCTCAAAGCGGAACAACAGCGCGTGGCCTATATGCGGTTTGAGACGGAGCCGGGCTTTCAGGCGCAGGTGGATTTTGGTGAATTCCAGGTTGCCAATGCCGACGGGAGCGTCAAGAAGCTCTATCTGTTTTCAATGATTCTGGGATACTCCAGAAAACTGTATGGCGAATTCATTGAGCGATGCGACCTGCCCACCTTTCTCGATTGTCATATTCGCGCCTTCGAACATTTCGGGGGCATCCCGGCGGAGATACTTTACGATCGCATGAGAAACGTGTTCATCGGGAAACTGGCCGGCAAAGATCGATTCAACGACACGCTGATGGCCTTTGCGCTGCATAATGGGTTCAAACCGGCGGTTGCCCCCGCCTATGCCGCCTGGGTGAAGGGAAAAGTCGAGCGGCCCTACCATTTCATCCGTGAAGGGTTCTGGAGGGGGTACGGATATGTGTGTCTCACAACGGCCAATCGAGATCTTCAGCAATGGATTGCAATGAAAGACGAGCGTGTGCACGGCACCACCCATGAAGTCGTAGCGTGCCGTTTCGCCCGCGAACTTCCTCATTTACAGGCGTTGCCTTCCCGCCCTTTCGATACGTCGTACCGCGTGTACCGCAAGGTCAGCAAGGACTGCCTGGTCCGTTTCGAAGGCAACAGTTATGTAGTGCCCCATACCGTGGTGGGGAAGCATCTGATTTTACGGGTCAAGGACAGATGCATGCGGATATTCCACGACGATTGCCTGTTGGCGACGTACGACATTCCGGAAGGCAAGGGGAACTTGGTCCAAGATCCCCGCTTCTACGAGGCGCTCAGAAAAGACCGGGAGATGAACAAGCGCAAATATGGCCGGGGCAGACACGGTAAGGGACGCGCCAAATGCACCATCAGTCCCTTGAAGTCGTCCTATGCCACCATGGACGTTGAAATCCGTCCCACAGCGCTGTATGACTCGCTCGTCGGGGAGATGGGCCTATGAACGAGACATTGCTTGTCGATCGCATACAGTCCAGTCTCACGCGGCTTCGGCTCTCCCGAATGGGCGCCATACTTGTACAGGCGACCAAAACGGCCGAGGAAAAAAGCGCAAGCTATCTTTCCTTTCTCGACGAACTGCTGGAAGAGGAAATCGCCTGCAAGGAACAGCGACGGGTGGAAACGGCGCTGAAGATATCGGGGCTCCCCTTTATCAAGAGCATTGATGAATTCGACTTTACCTTTCAACCCAAGCTGGATCGTCAGAAAGTCATGTCGCTTTTCGATCTGACCTTTATCCGTGAGAAAGGGAATGTCATCTTTTTGGGGCCTCCGGGCGTGGGCAAGACCCACCTGGCCGTCTCTCTCGCATTGAAGGCCTGTCAGGCGGGCATGAGCATTTACTTTACGACGATGGAGGATCTAATCGGGAAACTGAAAAAAGATCACGAGGCAGGACGCAAAGGCAGAGGAAGAAGCTATTACAAATCGGCACTGGTGATCGTTGACGAGGTCGGCTATACACCAATCGACAGAGAGGAATGCAACCTTTTTTTCAGATTCATTGCCAACCGCTATGAGAAGGCCAGCACTGTGATCACGTCCAACAAGGCCTTTTCCGACTGGACCGAGCTGTTTCACGATCCGGTCATCGTCACGGCGTTTCTGGATCGCCTGCTCCATCACAGCATTATAATAAATATCCGGGGCAACAGTTACAGACTTCGGAAAAACACTGAGCAAGGGGAGGAAAAAATGGACCATGGTTAAGAGGCGAGTGGCTCAGTTTTCACGACCGAAAATGGCTCATTTTTAAAAGACCATTGACACGTGCCGTGCGTGTCGTTTAAGCGATCGTCCGTCCTTTGCCCGCGTACACTGTTCTCTCAGCGGACAGGCAGAGCGTAAGCGTACGACCAACTCATATAGCAAAAGAATTTTACATGAAGTACGCTGTACCTAAAACCGGTACAGCCGGTGCTCTTTGATAATATGATTACGGGATTCAACCGCCGGAATACGGTGCACTGATTATTGTTTTCCCTGGATGATCAGGCCCCGTTCATCCCTGGGCACAGGCTTCCACTGATCGGGAAGCAGTTCCCGCAGGCGGTTTACGGGATGGCTCATGATCCGCCGAAGCATGTCGTCAAAGTACTCCCAGGGGTTGACGTCGCAGTTTTTGCAAGATTGAACGAGACCCATATAAAGGGCCGCCGCCCGGCCGCCCCGTTCGCTGCCCACGAAGAGCCAGTTTTTTCGACCTACCGCTATGGGCCGAATGGCGTTTTCCGCCAGGTTGTTGTCGGGTCTTAACCGTCCGTCTTTCAGATAGCGGCAGAGCGCCTCCCGCTGATTCAGGGCGTAGTTGATGGCCGTCCGCAACGGCTCCGAGGGCGTCGTCCGGGGCCTCAGTTCCTCAATCTTTGCAAAGATTCCCTCAAGCAGCGGCGTTGCATGCGCCTGCCGGAAACGGCGCCGCTCCTCGGGCGTCATCTCGGCACAGGGGGTCTCCACCTCGTGATAGAGCCGGGCGATGCGGGCAAGGATGTCCGTGGCCTCTTGAGGACGCGATGAAACCGCCTCGTCGAACTTCCGTCTGGTATGGGCCCAGCAACCCACTTCGATAATCTCTTCTTTTTTGAAAAGTTCGTCGTAGCCGCCGTAGGCGTCGGCATGGACGTACCCCTGGTAATCATTGAGATACTCCAGTGGGCGCGTCTTGCTCCGATCAATGGAGAAGTCATAGGCCGTCAGCGGCGGTCCCGGACCGCCCCGCAGATAGACCCAGAGACGGGCCTTCTTTACCTTGCCGTTTCCCTTGACCTGCAGAGGAACGGGCGTATCGTCGGTAAAGAGCACGTCCCTCTCAAGGACGGCCTTTTGAAGCACTGTTTCCAAGGGACGAATGCTCTCATAGACCTGCATGAGCCAGCTGGTTTGGGTGGCCCGGGGAATGTCCACTCCTTCCCGCTCCAGAATGCTGTTCTGTCGGTAGAGAGGCAGATGATCGGCGTACTTGCTGACGATCAGATGAGAAAGCAGCCCCACGTCGGCTTTGCACTTGGCGATGGGGTGATCGGGCAGCGAGGCGGCGATGACGCCGGCGGTAGATTCCGATGCCTCCGGCAGCGCATACTGGGGCCGCTTGTAGACGTTGACGATCAGTCTCCCCGGCCGGTATTCCAGCTTCTCCGAGACTTCCACGGAAATGACCTTCAGGGGTGCGCCCGTGTCCGCATCGATCTTTTCATCCTCGGGCACGTCCAGCAGAATCTCCACCCGTTCGAGATGCTCCGGAATGGGAACCCGGCCGTGATGCCGGGAGGCCTTGCGGGGCTTCTTGACAGTCTCTGTGGCAGAAGCGTCTTCGAACTGTGCTTTCACCGCCGCATTCTGCTCTAATGATTGAAGCACCATGTCGTCGAACATCAGCTGACCGGGGTTGATCTTTTCGGACTTGCGGCCGTAGAGCCGTTTCAGCAGCTGTTCCATCTGATGCTGCAGGGTGGTCAACTGGCGCTGGGCGGATTCGAGCTTCTGGGTAAGCGCTTCGATCTGGGCATCCTTTTGGGCGGCAAATTCCAGAATCCAGGCAGCATCTTTTCGGTCGATAATCTCTTGTGCTTCCGTCAATATCATGAGCGGGCGTATAGCACATAACTATAATAATGTCAAGTGTTTATATTATTTTTTATGCACATATTTTGTACCGTTTTCCCACTTTTTTCGGCACGATTCCCTCAAGGAGCATGGCCAGATCCCGGCGCTCGATATGACCGTCGCGGGACTGCCGGGAAGGCAGCACGAAGGACCCCTGCTCCAGACGTTTCAGCCAGATGGCCATGCCGTCGCTGTCCCAGTACAGGAGCTTCACCATGTTCCGCCGCCGGTTGACGAAGACGAAGAGTGATCCCGAAAGGGGATCGGCGCTAAGTTCGGCGCGGACAATGCCGCACAGGCCGTCGAAGGACTTGCGCATGTCGCAGGGGCTGCGATAAAGATAGATGCGTGCCGATGCTGTCAGGCCGAACATGGGGAACCATTATGAAGCGTTTCAATAACGGTGCGCAGGGTAACGGGATCGAAGCCGCGTTCCACTTCGATGGAAAGAAGCGGCCCCATGCAAATGCGAATGCCGGCATAGTCGGCCGTCGAGGATGCAAGTTCGATAAATCCCTGTTGTCCTTGCGGTTCAGTGAGTTTCCGGCGCCAGGAGTAGAAACTTGCCGTATTGATCTGATGCATCTGGCACCAGGCCAGACCGCTCATCCCGCTTGCGATCTGCCGCTCTACGATGGCCGACCAGTGGGCGGTGCGTTCTTGTTGTGTCATAGGGCATCCTCCAATCATGAAATGTGTTCATGACGGGAAGCTATAATCCAATGTGCGTTCAAGCGAAAGATGAGTTGGTCGTACGGTTACGGCAGAGCAGATTGCCGATGAAGCTTTGTATTCATAGTAGTTTCGTTTCTTGTTGTAATTCCGTCTTTGCAGCATGCGACCAGCAGGGCAGAGGAAGGCGTCCTTCACAGGGTCGTAGATGAAATCTTCCTTCGGGAAAATGCCTTTTTGTCTTCCCGACCCGCGGCCGGTCTTTTCAAGGGAAGGCATGTGCACCTTTATCTTTCTGTCGCGGCAGAGAAGGAAATTGTCGATCGTCCCGTATTTGCTGTCGCCCACCGCCGTTTTCACCTTACGGTCTGTGTTCCGCTCGTGAGCATCAATCATATCGTCCAAAACGTGACCGTCATCCACGGACCCGGCGGTCACTTTTGTGGCAGTGATGATCTCATGTTTTTCATCGACGGCGCGATGCGTCTTGTATCGTACCTTTGATTTACTCCCCCGGTGACGGGTAACGGAAGCGTCAGGATCGGTCGTGGAGATATACCGTTTGTCTGCGGGGGTCGTCTTTGACGCCTCTATGTCATCCAATCGCTTTTCAAGACGCCGGTACCCTTTGTTCAGATACTTTTTGAGCTTGTGGGTATCCACTACCGAATTATTGGATGCGTCCGCATCGATAAGACTCGCATCCACAAAAAGCTTGCCGCCCTCAATCAGTCCTGCTTCGACGCACTGCCACACAATCCGCTCAAAAAAGAGCTTAAATGCCGCAGTCCCCCATCGATTGCGGGCTTTGCTCAAGACGCTGTGATTGGGAACTTCGTCGTCAACGTCGTACCCGAGAAACCATAACCAATCCAGGCGCAAGGGAATCGTCTTCATGAGTTCCCGCTCCGATCGAACATTATAGAAAATCAGCAGGAGCATCATTTTAAGGATTACCGGCGGGGGAACGGAAACATTGCCCCGTTCTCCATAGGTGTCCTTCACAGCATCGGATACGAAATCGAAATCAATGCGATCCCGCATCTTCCGCAGCACATGATCCTGTGGAATCCTGTCTTCAAGATTGATGTGATAGTGAAAGAGCTTTGACTGAAAATCAGGTTGGCGACCCATCATGGCAAGACCCTCGCTGTTGAAGAATATAACGGACCTTATATACCATAATATGGCAATTAATACAATGTGTTAAATGCGTTTGTCGATCATCTGACGCAACAAAAATACAACGGAATACTTACTTAATCCTATTCGCGTCTATTCGGCATAGGGGATTTGGGCAACAGGCCGTTGACTATTGACTGAGAAGGGGGTGTATATACAGGCACTATGGCACGAGCGATTCGCATAGAATACCCCGGTGCCTTTTATCATGTAACCTGCCGGGGAAATGAGCGCAGACTCATCTTTCAGGATGATGTTGATCGCTACAAATTTCTCGATATTCTTGGTGCAAGCCTGAAAAACTTCGATGTGTCGCTTCATGGCTACGTCCTCATGAACAACCATTTTCATCTTATCGTCGAGACAAATGACACTAACAAGGGAGAGTGATAAAACATTTTTACAATATGGCCAAGCGCCGGATCAAGACCATAGACGCATTAGAGCAAACAACGGTGTATCAGTACGATGCGAACGGCAACGTAACCGCCGTGATAGATCCCCGCGGCAATGAGACGCGCACCTATTACGACGCCCTGAACCGTCCCGTGGGCGTGGAAGATGCGGCAGGCGATGTGACAACCTACGATTATGACGAGGCAGGCAACATGGTTCAGGAAACCCGTCCCGACGGGAGCGCCATCACCAAATCGTATGACGGTATGAACCGGCTTGCGGATGTATATGCGAATAATCAGGAAGCCCAGCATTTTGAATACGATTCGCTTTCCAGAATGATTCTCGCCGATGACTACAATGAAGGAAATGCAACGCATTCCGTGATATTCGAGTACAATGCATTTAATCAAGTGACGGCTGAGGTACAGGACGGGAGACGGATTGAAAAATTTTATGATGATAATGGAAACTTGGAAGACCTTGTATACCCCGATACGGGAGGATTTGTGGTTCACCGCACGTACAACGGCCTTAACCTTCCCGATTCGATCAAGGACCAATCCCAAAACAATATCGCTGGCTTTGCCTACAACCTGAACGGCCGCGTTGCCGCCATGACATTGGGCAACGGGATAGAAGAGAGTCTTTCCTATAATGACCGGGGCATGGAAGGGAATCGGATCTATGCGGACATTAACAACACTACCCTTTACAGTATGGAAACAGTCTATGACGGCATGGGCAACATATTTTCAGAAACTATTGAACGGGCGATCTCCACGACGCCCACCCTTGCGACGGAACAATACGAAAAACAATACGGCTACGACGATCTGAACCGTCTGACATTTGAACAGAAAGGAACTGCAGATACCGTGCAATGGCAGCATGATCCCGTGGGAAACTGGACCTATACGAATCAGAACGGCAGTCCGGAAGAGCGGGTTCCGAACGAGGTGAACGAATATTCAAATGTTACGGGCATGACCCCGGGCTATGACGCAAGGGGCAACATGACTTCAGATGGCGCTAAGACCTACGAGTACGACTGGGCAAATCGGCTGGTTGCGGTCAAAACCTCGGATGGCATCGCCATTGCGACATACAGGTACGACGCCCTGAACAGGCGTGTAACTCAATCATACGGGGGCCAAACGACTGCCTACATTTATGACGGCGGGCAGGTGATCGAGGAATACGAGGATGGCCAATTCCAGCGGTCCTTTGTTTATGGCATCTACATCGACGACCCGATCATGATGGAAGACAATGCCGGGAACCGTTACTACTACCTCAAAGATCGGCAGTACAGTGTGACGGCCCTGACCGATGAGAACGGAAACATAGTTGAGACTTACGAATACACCGCTTTCGGCTTGATGACGATCTTGAACGGCCAGGGAGTGACGATCAGTGAAAGTACAGTCGATAATCCCTACGGCTACACAGGCAGGCGTTGGGATGGCGAATCAGGACTCTGGTACTACCGGAACCGCATGTACTCGGCAAAACTGGGCCGCTTTATGCAGCGCGACCCGGCAGGCTACATGGACGGGTTGAACCTTTATGCCTACGTGAGGAATAATCCTATTATATTTACTGACCCTGAAGGCCTGATGACTAAAGCTGCATGGGATTACACTACCGGTCTTGGTACAGATGGTGCGCAATGGTATGCCGATAAATACATTGAAACTGGAAATCCTCTTTATTTTGTTGGAGGAGTACTTGCATCACTTTGGACTCCAGAGACCGCAGATGAAACTATCTCCATTTTGGGTGTTGCTGGAGGAACACGTATAATCGGTGCAGCCATTGAAGGGGCTAGTACCTTGGCAGGCATCTCAAAAGGTACGGCTATTATCATTCGGGGTGGAAATCTAGGAATGCAAATTACAACTAATTTTGATACGGCATTTCGTGCCCTTACTGATCAAGAAATAACTTTTGGTAATACGCTAAATTCACTTTTTACCGGATTTGGATCCGGTGCTGCTTCTGTAGCTGCATCACCGATTTTAGGCTCAATACTTGGTGATGGCCTTTCTGTTAGTACCCGTGTGATCGGTGAATCATTTATTGCTGGCTTAGGAGCTGTAACAGGTAAAATTATAGGCAATGTAATAGAAGGAAGGAGTATAATGCAAAACGTTCCAGGAACATTTATAGGGGGATTCACAGCTAACATTGCACTCAATGCAGCTTCTCCGCATCTGAATAACAACTACTCATTTTCACAGTTTTATCAAAATTTTGGTCCTGGTCTTAATTCAAAGACAGGAGAGGCCATCCTGAGGGGGATATTTGTAACTGAAGCTTTAAGCAATGCTGTTGGTCGTGGCGTTAACTCTTTATAAGGTAAAAGCAAGGTAAAAGGGGACAGATTTATTTATTCTTAGAAATAGAAATTGCTGTGATGGTGAAGGGAACATGCCCAGAAAATCCCGTATTGTCATAAGCGGATACCCGCACCACATAATACAGCGAGGGCACAACAGGCAGGTTGTCTTTGTTTCCGACGACGATTATTTGTATTACCTTGACAATCTGGGGGAATGGAAAGAGAAGCTGTGCTGCCGGGTTTATGCGTATTGCCTGATGACGAATCATATTCACCTCATTGTTGATCCCGGCAATGAGGAAGGCAGCCTTGCGCAGCTAATGAAACGGGTAGGCGGACGACAGACGAGATATGTGAACAAGATTGAACGGAGGACCGGATGCTTATGGGAGGGCCGCTATAAATCAAGTCCGATCAGCACAGACGAATATCTCTTGTCATGTTGCCGGTACGTTGAATTGAATCCTGTGCGAGCAGGAATTGTTGCTGATCCCGCCGACTATCGGTGGTCCAGTTACGGTGTCAAAATAGGCAAGCATGAAAGAGAATGGCTGGATTTTGATCCTTGCTACAAAGCGCTGACCGCAAATGAAGAAGA
This sequence comes from Syntrophales bacterium, assembly GCA_963666365.2. Lineage (GTDB taxonomy): Bacteria > Desulfobacterota > Syntrophia > Syntrophales > UBA2210 > JALNXD01. The sequence goes on along the minus strand of CAXXNF010000001.1, from coordinate 728,026 downwards.
TCGTTCAAAAGCGTATGCGTTGTGGGTGAAAGGGACAATTCCGGAAGGTGAATGGAGTTTGATCCGTCAATCGGTTCAACGGGGACAGTTGACCGGCAGTTCCCGATTTGTTGACGAGATTGCAAAGAGAATTGCCAGGCGGGTGGAATTTCGCGGACCGGGAAGACCGAGCAAAGCAAATAAATAAATCTGTCCCCTTTTTTACCACCCTTTTTTACCAAAAACGCATCAGAAACCATATTCAAGCGGCTTGTCTTGCACACTGCAAAAAGAGATCAGGCCGGAATCGCTGCAACCCTTGCCAATGACCAGGAAGTCCAAGAAATATAAGGTCTTGGCGATGCCGGATTATTCGATGAATTTTTCTGTTTTTTGGACGAACTCGGCATCATGAAAGTTCTTGAACAGCTTGCCCCGCGGCGTCATTGCAGCGGCAGAGCCCGGTCCCTTTTTCTGCAGTTATGCTCATCTACGTAATGCGCATTGTCGCAGGGTTGAAGTTTTTTTACCATGCCGGTCCGGTGTTATTGCAATCTCAATCCCTTATGCATCTCGTAGGATTTAATGGCCATGAGATCAAGCAGGGTGTGAATCGGCGAAGTCTTGATAAATCGAAAACGGACTGGCAGGACAAAAACAATGCTGAGATAAGAGGGCCGGTGTGTCCGGAATTTATCGCATCGTTTATTGTCGCCATTGCCGGCAGGAACCTTGAACGGGGATTCAATACAATCATTTCGATATTAGCGGCGAACTCATTTTTCCCTCGTAAAATAAAGGCATTGCTTGATGCTTCCGACCTTGAATCCACCGAGCAATGCAAGGGCCGGGGCGCGGTGACCAAGGAAAAAGCGCCTGAGCTCAGGCGACGAGGGGGAAGAATCAAGAAAATCAGGGTCACGGTGTTTGGCTTCAAGATATGGGTGGTCTGGGATGCGAACAGCGGTCTTCCCATCGCCATGCGTTTTGCCACTATTGAGACCCACGATGTGCTGCTTGCAAAAGAGATTATAGAGCAGGCAATTGCCAACCTTGGAGAACATGCCGTGATTGTCTCTATTGCCATGGATCGCGGTTTTATGTGCGGCAAGCTGCTATGGTGGCTCAATAGCAGGGGAATCATCTTTTATATCCCGGCAAAATCAAGCCAACATGTGTAGGATGATGCCCTTTCGCTGGTGGAAACCGGCTTGCGCGTCACAAGAGAGCGTAAAAGAATCACGGGGCATGGCAAGAACAGGAAGCAAATCATCGACACTTGGGATGTTGCAGGACTTGAGGGGCTGACCTCTGCCGGGTTTTACAGTGAGCTTGGCAGCAGCCGCCATGAAAACAGAAGCGATTCCATGCCACATCTCATTAACGCGGCAGTTGATTTGCATGATCCATACAGGGAAAATAATCCTGACGTCCACAAACACTGGTTATCCTGACCAATGGGCCTGTCGGCAAGCCGCTGAAGGTTTACGACGGTTATGACGACCGCAGTGAAATCGAGAACGCTCTGTTCCGGGAATCAAAACAGGGATGGTTTATTAAAAGATCGCCGGAAAACAGCAAGGCCGGTTTTCTTGTCCATGCCTATCTCACCATTCTGACCATGGCGCTGACCAGGGCCTTCCGTGACTGGATGATTCATCAGGAAAAGCTTGAAGACGCAGGCGAAGATACCGGTATCAGGAAGTTCCGCCAGAAAGTGCGGCAGGAAAACTCCAACAAATGTAGTGTCTTTCACCATGATCGCTACGCCATATTTTATCTCTATGAAATCCTGATCCTCTGCGGTAAGACAGTTTTGAAACCCCGCGGAGTTCCCGACAAAATCACGCGGGAAGATATATGGAGTAGAAACGGGGCATTGATTAACCATTGCGCGTGTTCCGATCCAGGCGGATTATCCGTCCTGCCTTTGTTCCGCTTCCCATCTGATGCTTTTCTCTCGTATTTTCTGTAGACCCGCAAGCTTTTTCCAGCATCCCGGGTTTTTTCCAAAAAATGTCGGTCATCCTCAGCCGCTGTATTTTTATCCAAGCTATTACTTGCCTTGCCGTGGCGCGAAGAACGCTCTATGCAGCATCTGTGGCCCCATGACGCAACTTATAGCGCGACTTGCTTTCTGAGCTTGGACTTATGTCGAATATCAAGTTGATTTTAAGAGCGGTTGACGTTCAAATATTTAATCACTATACTGTCATGGAATATTAGAGGGGACATCCGCAAATCGTTCCGCTGGTGGCCGTGTTGGGCACGGAGGACACAATCAGATCTCCTTTTACTCCGTGCCCCTTGCCCCCTGCACAATGGGCAGTACTATGATTCAGGGAAGCGGAGAACAGTCATGAACAGTCCTGAGACCCGCGCCTATCGAGTAGCCGTGGCGGTCATATTTGGTTTGATCGGATTCGGGGTCAACTTTCTGGACATCGAATTCATGGAAGGTGCTGCCTTTAAAATCAGCATCCTGGCCGGACTGTTCTTTCCACTGGTGATTGCGCTAGCCTGGGGCTGGCGTTACGGTCTCCTTTCGGCCCTGGCGGGTGGGTGTCAGGCCATGTGGTGGCTCTGGTCCGGCGACGGCTGGGGAATTCTTTATTCGGTTCCGGTCTTTACCCTGTGGATTGTCTGGCACGGCTGGTGGGCCGAGCAGCGGTACGAAGGCCATCCCTGGTATTTGGCCTCATTCGCCGTGGAGGTACCTTTTCGTATCGTCGTGGAACTGGGCTTCCTGGTGGTGTTCCGATGGCTTGTGTCATTAAATCCGCCACCATGGGATCCCGCAGTTGCCTGGAACTATGTGAGTGTCCCCTGGCTGCAAACGGTGGTGATCAAGCACATCGTGACGGCCTACATCCTGGTGACAGCGGCGTATGTGGCGCTCAACCTGGGTCCCGTTCGACGTTTTTTCGGCCTGCCCTCCCGGCCTGCCCAGCGCGACACCATGGTTATCTACGCAGGTGCAGCACTTTTCGGACTCCTCCTGTGGGTGCTGGACGCGCTGGTGCAGTGTTTCGTTTTTCCCTGTGAGGGGCAAACCTTCTGGGCTGTCGCAGTGCATGGGGCAAGTGCGCATGAGGTGTTCATGCGCTCCGTGTACGTAGCGGCCGCCATGCTTGCGGGACTCGTGCTGGCACGCTTAAATCGCCGTCGTGTAGAACTGCAGGAACTTCTGGATCACCGGAACCGTGTCCTGGCGGCCATTCGCAATATTAATCAGCTTGTTGTGCGGGAAAAGGATCCGATCCGCCTCCTCGATGAAGCCTGCCGCCTGCTGGTGGAAACCCGGGGATATTACAATGTCTGGATCGTTCCGACGGAAAATGATTGTCCCAGGGAACCGTTTTTTCACGCGGGTTTTGACAGCGACTTGGCGCCCATGACCGAGAGGTTACGCGCCGGGTATCTTCCTCCCTGTGCAAAGACGGCGCTGCATTTCGACGGAGTGCAGGTAAAGGACAACCCGTCCGTCCAGTGCGCGGAGTGTCCGTTGTCAGCAACCTACGCCGACCGTGCAGGGTTGAGTCTGCGCCTCGAACACGGGGGCTGCATTTTCGGTTGGATGAGTCTGTCGTGCCCGGGCCGATTTGCCCGCAGTACCGAAGAGCATGACCTGCTGGAAGAGATGGCGGGTGACATTGCCTTTGCCCTGTGGGCTATCGAAACAGAAACAAAGCGGGGGACCCTTTCCCAGAGATACGCCGCCGTGCTTGCCACCACCAGCGATGCGGTGTTGGCCTGCGATTCGGACGGCGCCATCACGGTGTTCAACGCCGGTGCTGAAAAGCTGTTTGGATGTACGGCGGATGAGGCCATAGGCATGCCCGTCACGCGCTTCTGCCCGGAAGACCGCCTAGGGGAGCAGACAGAAATGATGCGCCGCGCACATGAAGCCGGAACTTTGTCCGGCTATGAAACTGAAGTGTTGACCGTCGATGGCCGACGCGTGCCTGTGGAAATTACGCTGGATATGAACACGGACGATCGGGGCCGACCCGGGGGCATCAACGCCGTATTCAGAGATATCACCGAACGCAAGCAAGCGGAAGAAGCGCTTAAGGAGAGAGAAGATCTGCTGAAGGCAACAGGGAATATTGCCAAGGTCGGCGGTTGGGAACTGGATGTGCAAACCAGGAAAGTGACTTGGACGGAAGAGACATACCGTATGCATGAGGTGCCGTCGGACTATGAACCACCGTTAGAGAAAGCCATCGAATTTTTTCATCCTGAAGACCGGGGTAAATTGGCCGGCGCCATTGAACGCGCAATAGAAAGGGGAGAGGCATACGATTTTGAACTTCGATTTATTACCGGAAAAGGAAAACAGCGTTGGACGCGTACGGTGTGCGAGCCGCAGATTGTGGATGGCAGAGTGGTTAAACTGAAAGGAATCCTGCAAGATATTACCGCCAGAAAAGAAGCGGAAGAAGCACTGAAATCGAAATTAGCCCTTTTGCATATAGCTGGTGAAAGTGCCCGGTTCGGAGGGTGGAGTGTCGATATGCGTGATTATACCTGTACCTGGTCGGATGAGGTAGCGGATATACATGAAATGCCCCGCGGCTATGCGCCGGAAGTAGAAGAAGGCATCAGATTTTATGCGCCTGAATGGCGGGATAAGATCACTCAGGTTTTCAACGATTGCGCCCAAAGAGGCATTTCCTACGATGAGGAAATGGAAATCATCACCAAAACTGGAAAGCGCGTCTGGGTGCGTACGATCGGCAGAGCGGTGAAAGATGAAAAAGGTGAGATCACCCGCGTTGAAGGGTCATTTCAGGATATCAATGAACAAAAACGGTTCGAAGTGGAACAGGCCAAGCTTCAGGAGCAGCTTCAGCAGGCCCGGAAGATGGAGTCGATCGGTCGCTTGGCCGGGGGAGTGGCCCACGACTTCAACAACATGCTGGGGATTATTTTAGGATATGCGGAAATAACACTGGATCAGATAACCCAGGAGCACCCTTTTTATGATAACCTTACGGAAATCAGAAAGGCAGGTGAGCGCTCTGCCGTTCTGACGCGGCAACTCCTGGCGTTTGCCCGCAAACAGACCGTGGCTCCCAAGGTGATCGATCTGAACAATGCCGTGGCGGGAATGACCGATATGCTGCAGCGACTGATCGGTGAAGATATTGAAATGGTCTGGATTCCGGATGAGCAGGTGTGGCCGGTAAAAATCGATCCCGGCCAGATCGACCAGATCCTGGCCAACCTGTGCGTGAACGCCCGGGACGCCATCGCCGGTGTCGGTAAGGTGACTATTCAGACGGGTAAGGTTGTTTTCGACGAGGACTCATCCCTGGATCACAGGGTGTTTTTGCCCGGGGAATATGTGATGCTGGCCGTGAGCGACAACGGCTGCGGCATAGATCCCGAAGCACTGCCGCACCTGTTCGAGCCCTTTTTTACGACCAAGGAATTGGGCAAAGGCACCGGCCTGGGCCTGGCCACGGTCTATGGTGTGGTAAAACAAAACAACGGTTTTATTAATGTGTACAGTGAGCCTGGACAGGGAACGACTTTCAAGGTCTACCTTCCGCGCCACAGTGCAAAGGCGTCCCCGATGCCGGAGAAGGGGACTGACTGGCCGCGCACGCGCGGTCATGAGACGGTTCTGCTGGTAGAAGATGAACCGGCAATTCTGGAAATTACCACCATGATACTCGAATTGGAGGGATATACCGTGCTGGCGGCCGGCACGCCGGGCGAGGCAATTCGTCTGGCGAACGAACATCACGGTAATATAGACCTCCTCATTTCCGACGTGGTGATGCCTGAGATGAACGGCCGCGACCTTGCCAAAAACATTCTATCTTTTTATCCCCATCTGAGGTGCCTGTTCATGTCGGGGTACACGGCAGACGTGATTGCCCGTCACGGCGTTCTGGATGAAGTCGTCAACTTTATTGAGAAACCTTTCTCAAAGGGTGATTTGACTGTCAAAGTGCGAGAGATTCTGGGGCGAGATCAGACAAACGTAGGGAGGTTGATATGAGCCACACTGTGGTGACGTTGCCTGTACGACAGGTCGCTTATTCAGGCGGGCATATTTTGTGTTCGTTGAAGCCGTCAAAGGTATTGAGATCCGGAGGGTAAGCATGACGGAAAGACCGTTCAGCGGACCTCCATGGCGAACTATTTATAGAATTTCAGTTTTGGTGGTCATGCAAAAAGTCTAAAATTATCATTTCCTTGAGGGGAGAGGGTGATTCATAACGTTATTATGAACGCTTTGATCCCCCATCTCTTCATCCCCTCCCACCAGGGAAATGGACACATGGAAGTAAACACCGCAGAGGAGCAATCATGAAGGCAAAAGAGCGATACATCGAAACGGAGTATGGACAGATATGGGTCGGCATCTACGGTGAAGCGCAATCGGGTATACCGCTTTTGGTGGTGCATGGCGGCCCCGGTTTCCTGAGCATGCCCCGCGAAATATGCGATCTGGCCGACAGACGTCCGGTGATTTTCTACGATCAGCTCGGATGCGGCCGTTCCGAGAGGCCGGCGACCAACGACCGCTACACGGTAACGCACTATGTAGACGAGCTGGCGCTGGTGCGGGAGCAGTTGCAACTGGAGCGGCTGCACATCATGGGACAATCCTGGGGCACGATGCTGGCGGTGGAGTATATGCTGCGCCGCGGACCTGCGGGCGTGCAGAGCCTGATCTTCAGCGGGCCCTTGCTCAGCAGTCCTCTGTGGGAGCGGGATCAGCGCGTCTACCTGGCCGATATGCCCGCCGAAGTCCTCCGGATTGTCGCTGCCGCGGAAGAGTCGGGCCGGTTTGGCGACGACTATGAGGAAGCAATGATGGAATACTACCGCCGGCACGTCTTGCGGCTCGATCCCTGGCCGGACGACGTGACCGAGGCGTTGGGGAAATTAAATGCGGATGTCTATCTCACCATGTGGGGACCCAGCGAATTTACCGTCACCGGCGCCCTGAAGGGCGCCGATCTCATGCCCCGGCTGCCGGAAATCGAGTGTCCGGTATTGCTGATATGCGGGGAACACGACGAAGCCGCGCCAGGAACGGTCAAGGCATACCGGGACCGGTTTCCCCGGGCTGAAATGGCGGTGCTCCCCAATGCCTCCCACTTACATCACCTTGAACAGCCGGTCATATTTCGCGCTGTGGTCAACGACTTTCTGAGTCGGGCAGTGCAAGGGAGTATCACGACAGAGGCAATCTCATAAATCACTGATGCTGAGAGATTGCCGCGCTCCCTGCGGTCGCTCGCAATGACAAGCCAGTAGTGGTGACACAACCTTCCGGGGGGGATATGACTATTTGCGTAGTCATCAAAAAACGCAGGGTGCGATTATGTTCCGCTAGTATTCGTCGCCGTATTCGAATTTTTTGGTCCTTCGCGCCTGCTGTGCGGTTTCGCGGTTCAGCTTTCGTTCTTTCCTGCAGTCGGGGCAGCGCTTCGGAATGCTGAACCCCCGGTCCTGGTAGTATTTCTGCTCGCGTTCGGTAAAAAGAAACTCGGAATTGCACTGAATGCATCTGATAGTCTTGTCCATGCTGTTCCTCTAACGTGTGTGTGGTATAATATTTTTTACAAACACAAGTTTGTGATCGCCGGGGCGGTAAAAATCGTCGAATTTCGCGGCCACCCTGTATCCCCTCTTCAGATAAAGGGATCGGGCCGGCTCGTAGGGTGCCGTCGAAGAGGTGTCGATAAAGATCTTTTGTCCCCCTTCCCGTGCGATTTCCGATTCCATGAATGCCATAAGCTGTGATCCTACATGACGCCGCCCCATTGAGGGATCGACGGCAATCCAGTAGAAATCGAAGCAGGACTGGGTCATGGGAATGGGGCCGAAGCACACATAGCCGGCGACGACGTTTCCTTCAAGGCGGCAGCAATACATCCGGTAGCCTCCGCCGTCCTCTTCGGTAAGGTAGTGATCGACGAGTTCCATAGCGACGGCAATTTCATCGTCGGTGAAGACGCCCGTGCTTCTGATGATCCGATGAATCTGCGGTATATCCTTTAAAACGAGTGAAGTGATCATAGCATGGATAATCAGGCACACCCCGCCGTGCCGGGAAACGCGTCATGATGGGCCCGTTGGAGGGCGAAGTGGACAAGCCGTTCGACCATATCGGCGTAGCCTATGCCTGCATGGGACAGAGACGCCGCCATGCCTGCATCCGGGCTGAGGCAGGGGTTTGCATTCACTTCCAGGATGTAGGGTTTGTTGTGCAGGTTTATTCTCATATCCACCCTCCCGTAATCACGAAGTCCGAAAAGGCGAAAACAGTCCAGGGCCGTTTTGGTGATTTCATTGACAAGGGACGGCTGGACCCCGACGGGGAAGATGCGGGGGGTGTGGGCGTACTCAAAGGAAGAGTGGTCCCATTTTGCCCGATAGCCCACGATGGGATAGAGATTATGGGGAAAAGAGGAAAAATCAATTTCCGCAAGCGGCAACGGGTGCGGCACGGGGTAGCCGAAAAGGGAAATATTAAACTCCCTTCCCTCGATATACTCTTCTACAAGGAGACTCCCGTATCGGGCGTAGCAGTTTTGAATGCCCTTTCGCAATTGCCGTTCGTCTTCAAAAATAGAATCCTGATCGATGCCGATGCTGGCGTCTTCGAATCGGGGTTTGACGATGACGGGAAAAGTAAGATGAGAGGCATTGAACGACGCCGATCCCTCATAGATCATGTAATCGGGTGTCCTGATCCCGCAGGCCCGCATCAATCGCTTTGCCGTCACCTTGTCGGTGGTGCAGGTCAAGGCTGCGGCGGAAGAACCGGTAAAAGGGACCTGGAGGAGTTCGAATACCGCGGCCGGGTGGGCCGCCATTGCGGCCTCTTCGTCCACCGTCTCCACCAGGTTGAAAACGGCATCCGCCTGTGCGTTCCTGAACTGCGTCAGAAACAGATCGAGATCCTTTGTGAAGGGAATGCGCCGCGAGTGGAATCCCCGTTCCGTCAGCGCCTTTTCGATGGCATCCACCTGATCGAGGATGTCCAGGGACGCATCCGATTCGGAAGGGATATTGTGCACCAGTGCAATAAGAGGTTTCTGCATAGTCAAATCCTTATTCGAGCGCCCTGTCCGGTATTTTTGTCCGGCTCAGGGCGGCGTTTACGAGTTTTTCGATCAGCATGCCGTAGGTCATCCCCCTGTGTGAGGCCAGGATGCAGAGATCGGAATTTTCCGGATGCAGTCCCGCCAGGGGATTGACCTCGATAAAATGGGGCCTTCCCCTGTCGTCGTTTCTGACATCCACGCGTCCGCCATCGCGGCATCCCAGACCGCGCCATACATCAAGGGCGACACGGGCGGCTTTTTGGGCGTCGCCGTCCTGTACCAGACGGTAGGTAACCCGCTCCTTATAGTGTTCCTTGTTCTGGTAGGAGTAGACGCCCTCCTCGGCGTTGCCGTTCAGGAGCACCTCGAGCACGCCCAGTGGCGCCGCTTCACGGCCTGTGCCGATAATCCCTACGGTAAATTCCCTTCCCGGCAGATAGGTCTCAACCAGGACCGGCTGGCGAAAGGCATTCAGAATTCGTATGCATTCCTTCTCCAGTTCCTGAGGACCGTTAATCTTCGATGTGGCCGCAATGCCCTTACTCGTACCTTCCGCAACGGGTTTGGCGAAAAGGGGGTAGGGAAGGTGGATATGCGCGATATCTTCCACCCTTTCCACCACAGCGAAGTCGGGCGTGGCGACGCCCATATCGCGGACGATGTGCTTTGCCATCCCCTTGTGGAGTGTAAGCGCGAGCACCAGAGGATCTGAGAATGTATAAGGGATGCCGTAGGCATCGAGAAGGGCGGGCACCTGGGCCTCGCGACCGAAGCCGGCGATTCCCTCTGCGATATTGAATACCAGATCCCAGCGGTCTCCGGCGGCAAGCCGCCGGGTGAGGGCCTTGATATTGCCGATCCTCCCGGTCCGATAGCCCCGTTCTTTAAGGGCGCCTTCGATGGCCTGGATCGTATCCTCGCCGTCGAACTCCGCGGCGGCTTCCTTGTCGTAGCCTGCACGGAGATAGTCGTCCTTCAGATCATAGGTCATGCCGATATTCATTATCCCGTCCTTAGCCTTCTGAATCGTTGCAAATCGCCCGGGACAATCCGGGTGCGTCCTCATAACGATATATTTTTCCTTCATAATTTTTAAGCAGAAGCGTGGCGCCTTCATGCCCTGCCACATATTCCGGCATGATCGGCACCTTGCCGCCGCCGCCGGGGGTATCGATCACATAGAGCGGAACGGCAAAGCCGCTTGTGTAGCCCCGCAATTCCTTCATGATTGCAAGTCCCGTTGCAACGGGGGTTCTGAAATGAGCGGACCCCGAGATCGGGTCGCACTGGTAGAGATAGTAGGGGCGAACCCTTTTCTGAACAAGACCGTGAAAGAGCTTCATCATAGTGGCCGCGGTATCGTTAATGCCCGACAAAAGTACTGTCTGGCTCTGCAGCGGAATGCCTGCATCGGCAAGCCGTCCGCAGGCCTGTCCGGTTTCTTCGGTCAATTCCTCCGGATGGGTGAAGTGAATGCTCATCCAGAGGGGATTATAGCGTTTCAGCATGCGAACCAGCGGCGCCGTGATCCTTTGCGGCAGCACTGCGGGGGTCTTCGTGCCGATTCGAATCACCTCCACATGGGGGATGCGGCGCAGTTGCGCCAGAATCCATTCCAGTCTGTCGTCGGAAAGCATGAGGGGATCGCCACCCGATACAAGCACGTCCCTGATCCGATGGTTCGAGGCGATGTAGTCGATACCCCTGCTCAGCCGATCTTTGAAACCTCCATGACAATTCGACCTTCCCACCAGCCGAGAGCGTGTGCAATAGCGGCAGTAGGTAGAGCAGAAGTCGGAGACGAGAAACAGCACCCTGTCGGGATAGCGATGGACCACTCCCGGGACGGGGCTTTCTGCTTCTTCTCCAAGAGGATCGTCTTCCTCTCCGTGCGAATGGACCTGTTCCGCCTGTACGGGGACCACGGTCCTTCTCAGCGGGTGCTGCGGATCGATAGGATCAAGCAGACTCGCGTAATAAGGGGTGATCAAGAAGGGAAATTTGCCGCTCCGATCGGAGAGGGCCGCTCTTTCGTCGTCGGAAAGCCGAATGATGCGCTCCAGCTCCATGGTCGATGAGATGCTGTGCCGTACCTGCCAGTGCCAGTCGGTCCACTCCGCATCCGTCACTCCCTTGAAAAAAGTCTTCCTGAACAATCGCCTTTCCGGGCTGATGAAAAAGCCCGAAGCTCGTCTGAGTTTCGGGAAGGTACTGCGTTTCCTTGCGGAAAGAATCAGATTCCCCGTTACGATCTGTTGTGCAGCCTCGTACCCCTGGCAGTCGCACACATTCTTACTACCAGGAGGCTCCGTTTCTTCAATGATGTAGTCCTGCTCCATTTTTTTCTTCCTCTCCGCTTCCGATGGCAGGCTGAACGGTTGCATGTGTTCAGCCGTGCTCAGTTATTCCTCATCCTTGTCTTTTGTGTCATTGTTATCGTCTTCATCGGCACTGTCCTGGCTCTCTTCCAGCACTTTATAGGAAATGACATTGATCCATTTTTCGCCTTCAACAATTTCGATATCCGCCGTTACGGTCATTCTTAGGCCGACCTGTTCGACCACCTGGTTGCCCATGTCATTGGCGTAGATATTGTACGCCTCCCCGGAATCGGAAATGATCTGAAAATCGTCATTTATCGCTCCTGTGATTAATGCCGCACCGGCAATGCCGATACTCAGCAGGATTATTACCGCGACGATTACCCCCACAATAGGGACCTTTATAATGCCGGTCATTGTTGTCCTGTCCTCCTTGCACACCCCTGTGCCCTGTCTTCTTTCGACGGGAGAGTTTTGAAAAATCCCCTTTAACTTTAATATTGTCATGCCGGACTTGATCCGGCATCCAGTATTTTCAGATATTTCCTGGATTCCGGGTTGCGCTTCGCTTACCCGGAATGACTATGGGAAGATAAAGCTCTCCGACGGGTGTCAGTGAGCAAAGAATATGCCATGTGTAAAACATATTGAAATTACAGATTAATCATTTGGCAGGCGATATGAAATCGGAACTATTGATTCCGCTATTCCCCCGGCCTTATACGATATGTGCCGATGGTATGACCTAATGTATTGAAAACAATTATGTTTTAAAAGCGGAACTCGTTGTTCCCCTTGCAGGGCAAGGCGAACCGGCAATTCCGATAATAGAAGGTTGGTAAAAGAAGAGGAGAAAAATATGCTACCGCAGGCGCCGGGAGGACTTGAAAGACTCTTTTTGCAGCGCGTGCTTGTGCATCAGCTTGGAAAGCTGACGTGTGGAAATACCTGCTCTTTTGGATGCCTCTTTGATGCTTCCCCGCTCTTCCGTCAGGAGTTCCTGCAGGTAGCGTTTTTCGATTTTTTCCCATGCACTCTGCCGTGTTTCTGCAAGTGTTTTCAGGGTGTCGACTGCAAAGGACGGCGAGGCGCCGTCGGAGTCGAAAAGTTCGCTTGGGAAGCTTTCGGGGGTAAGCACCGATGAGGTTTCGATGATATGGGCCCGCTCGATCAGGTTCTGCAGTTCCCGTATATTACCCGGCCAGCTGTAGCGCCGAAAGGCCGCTACCACGTCGGGATGGACGTCATGGATTTCCCTGGCGGAAAATTTATTCAGTTTTCTCAGGAAAATTTCGATGAGAAGCGGAATGTCTTCTTGCCGCTCCCTTAAGGGGGGAATTTCGATGGGGAATACATTCAGGCGGTAATAAAGATCCCGCCTGAAGCGGTTTTCATTGATCAATTGTTTCAGATCGATATTGGTTGCCGCGATGACCCGTACATCCGCCTCTATCGTTTCTTCACCGCCTACGCGCTGGAAGATGCCGTCCTGAAGCACCTGGAGAAGCTTGATTTGTGCCGAAGGGGTGATGGTGCCGATTTCGTCGAGAAAGATCGTTCCCCCCTTGGCGATTTCGAATTTTCCCATCTGGCGCCGTACGGCGCCGGTAAAGGCGCCGCGCTCATGACCGAAAAGCTCGCTTTCGAGAAGGCTGTCGGGAATGGCGCCGCAGTGAATGCTTATAAACTGTCCCTTTCTCCTGCTGCTGTGCCGGTGGATGAGTTTTGCCAGCACACCCTTGCCCGTGCCCGTTTCTCCCGCCAGCAGGACTGTGCTCTTGGTGGTCGCCACGGAACGGACTTTATCAAATACCTTTATCATAGCGGGACTTTTTGTCTGGACGATTTCAAGGGCCTCGCCCTCCCAGAACTTATCGCGCAGGTAGTCGAGGGCCGACTGGACGATGATCGATTCATAAATGCTGTCGGTTACGTATTTGACTTCATCTGCGTTGAGAGGATAGGTCAGGTAATTACTTGCCCCGGCTTTTACGACCTGCACGGCCTCTCTGATCATCGACTGTTCGGCCATGACGACGATCTCTACATCGGGATAGACCACCCACAGCGACTGCAGCGCCCCTTTGTAGCCGACATCGGCGGCCGACCGGCGCAGTATCTCGAGGTCGATGAAGATAAAATCATGATGATGCCGGCGGAGCATCTCCAATGCCCCTGCCATATCCCCAGCCGAATCGACGCGTTGCTTCGATCGAAAGCAGGCCTGAATGTGCTGAAACACCGCCTGTTCCTTCGTCACTATAAGAAATGACTTCATTAATACCTTTCTATACTACCATACCGTTCTATAAATTATGGTTCCTTTTATGCCTAATTTTGAAATAGAACAAGAAAAAATTAATGTTTAATTTTCGGCTTTTGAACTATAATCCCGCCGTCTTGAGGCAAGTCTGTTCTCCGGTACGGCGTGCCTCGATTATTGTGAGGAGAATGAACGATGTCGGTTTCCCATGGAGTTGATCCTTCCGAGCGGGAGGGAATCATTGCACTGAACAGGCATGAATATACCGAAGGCTACGCTGTGGTGCGCTGGGTTGATGATGCAACGGCCGCCCGCGCCGAAAGTGAACGTGCCGGAATTTTGAAGGACCTGATGGCCCAGGGAGCGCTCTTCAGTCATGGAGGAACAAAACTTGACGTCCGTCGTCTGTCGCCGGGATGCCGCGCCTGCGGCAGCGGGAACTGGTCCTGTCTGTTTATCAATGGCATATGCAACATGCACTGTTTTTACTGCCCTGCGGGACAGTCGGATGAAGGTGTGCCCCAGACAAACACGGTACCCTTTGCCGATCCCCGGGACTATGTGGATTACCTGAAAAGGTTAGGGTTTACCGGTGTCAGCATGAGCGGCGGCGAGCCGCTGATGACCTATGAAAAGACACTCCGTTATCTCAAAATGGTACGAACGCACCTGGGTGAGGGCGTCCACCTGTGGATGTACACCAACGGGAGCCTGGCTACGAAAGAACGTTTCCGCGTCCTCCGCGACGCCGGGCTCAACGAGGTCCGTTTCGACATCGGGGCGCTGGGGTACCGCCTGGAACCGATATCCCTTGCCGCAGGCATTTTCGACGTGGTAACCGTCGAGATTCCTGCCGTGCCGGAGGATGCCGATCGGCTTGTCGAACTGGCGGGTATAATGAAGGAGATCGGCGTTGACTACCTCAACCTTCACCAGCTGCGGTTGACGCCGTACAATTTCAGTCAGCTTTCAAAGCGGAACTATACCTTCCTTCACGGTCCCAAGGTAACGGTGCTCGAATCGGAACTGACGGCCCTGAAGGTAATGCGATCGATTCTGGAGCGCGGAGTGGACCTGCCTGTCAATTATTGTTCCTTTATTTACAAAAACACCTATCAGAAAGCAGCGGCCCGGCGCAGAGGGGGGGAGTTAATAAAAAAGGCCCATGAAGACCTGACGGAGACGGGTCTGATCAGAACTATTTCCCTCCGGGGATGTTCCGAGGGTATCGGTGCGTCTGCCGACCGTCTTTTCCGTATTCCCGAGGCGCAGGGGCTGTGGACGCTGTCAGCCGCCAGGGACCGTCTGTACTTTGCGGCGCCTCTCTGGAAATATATCAATTTTACAGGAGGTTCCCTCTGCGTCCGCTACGATGTCACGGCAATAATGCCGGAGCTTTCCTACGGCTATGTCTTTAAAACAGTGGAATTGAACAAAAGAAGAAAACTTTATGTCGAGCGGCGGCCCCTTGGTAAGGAAACTGTCTTAAAGGAAAATGAAATAGAATGGTTTGGAAGAATTTTTCTTGCTCGACATGAAGATGGAGAAAATGGCATTGCCACCGATGTTCCCAAGGAGGTGGAACGGAAAATAGCAGATCTAAGGCGCTTCGAACGCTATCCGGAGGGACTTGCTGACTATTACTAAGGTCAGACAGAGCCTCCAGCAGCATCCAGATGCGCCGGATTCCGACTCTATTTCGCTTTCTCCGATAGTGCAGCAGAAACCTTTTCGACCCAGAAGCGAATTGATTACGGCAGCGGCGCATCCTACACAAGCCTGTACGGAAAGTGCCCCCCTATTTTTTTGCTCACAATAATTTTGCAAGCCATTGAAGTATGTGGATGGTTTCCCCGAGCCCGAGCCTGTTGTCACCGTCAATATCTTTTTGTGAAAGAGAGTCAAGGCCGGTCGACACTGTGGAACGGCTTAGAATTTTCAACCCAAGCAATGCATCGGCCAGATCGACTGTTCCGTCATCATTGAGATCCGATAAAGGATCGGCTGCTCCAATCAGGGAATCCTTGGTTACAGTATCCTCTCCACCCGGTCCGCTGATACTCAAACGGACCGTGTACCATCCTGGTGTCTGATAAGTATGCGAGGGATTTTGCAGGGTGCTTGTCTGTCCGTCGCCGAAAGACCAGGCGTAGGTGCTGACGGTACCGGTACTCTGATCGGTAAAGCTGACCTGAAGAGGCGCGTTGCCGGTCGTTGTATCGACAGTGAAACCAGCCACCGGAGCGGGATAGGTAACGGTGATATAGCCGGAGCGCGTTTGGGTATTACTTCCGCCTGGCCCGTTGACTGTGAGCTGGACCGTGTAAGTCCCCGGTGTCGGATAGATATGCGAGGGATTTTTCAGAGAGCTTGTCTGTCCGTCGCCGAAAGACCAGGCGTAGGTGCTGACGGTACCGGTACTCTGATCGGTAAAGCTGACCTGAAGAGGCGCGTTGCCGGTCGTTGTATCGACAGTGAAACCAGCCACCGGAGCGGGATAGGTAACGGTGATATAGCCGGAGCGCGTTTGGGTATTACTTCCGCCTGGCCCGTTGACTGTGAGCTGGACCGTGTAAGTCCCCGGTGTCGGATAGATATGCGAGGGATTTTGCAGAGAGCTTGTCTGTCCGTCGCCGAAAGACCAGGCGTAGGTGCTGACGGTACCGGTACTCTGATCGGTAAAACTGACCTGAAGAGGCGCGTTGCCGGTCGTTGTATCGACAGTGAAACCAGCCACCGGAGCGGGATAGGTAACGGTGATATAGCCGGAGCGCGTTTGGGTATTACTTCCGCCTGGCCCGTTGACTGTGAGCTGGACCGTGTAAGTCCCCGGTGTCGGATAGATATGCGAGGGATTTTGCAGGGTGCTTGTCTGTCCGTCGCCGAAAGACCAGGCGTAGGTGCTGACGGTACCGCTACTCTGATCGGTAAAAGTAACTGTCAGAGGGGCAATCCCGGAAGTCGTGTTCGCCGTGAAATTGGCAGTCGGTGCGGTAGGTTGATGAACGAGCGTAAAGGCGCCTGAATCGTACAAGTCCCCATCGCTGATAATGTTATAGTTTCCGTTTATTGTGCTTCCCGAGAAGTATCCCTGGGTGAAACGAAATTCGTTGTTCGAACCGCCACAATATTTTGAGCCATTTATGGTAAGGACGTTGTTAATCAGTGTCCCTGATATCGACAGACTCACCGTACCGCAATCGGTATTGGTAATGGTAAGCATCCCGCTGACCGAGTTTCCTGACAGATACATCGATCCGTAGACGCTTCCCGTTGTTCCGTATACGCTTGTCCAGGAACCGTTCCAATTGCCGTCGAAATCGAGCGCCATTGTCATGGCAGGTGTCAACAGAAGGACAGACATCGCAAAAATAAATCCTATGATTTCTCTTTTCGACAACCTGTTCAGAAGATGCATCCTTTTCCTCCTATGCTCCGAAGTGAGGAAGCAGTCAGTCGTTAACTCTCTTTTTTCCCGAACACTCGTTTCATTCGATAGTGCAGCAGAAACCTTTCAGGCCCAGAAGCGAATTGATCACGGCCGCGGCGCATCCTACGCCGGTCTGGACGAAAAGGGCTTCCGCAGGGCAGTTGCGCATACAGGCCCCGCATTCCATGCAGGCATCGAGATCTATAATGGTGATTCGACGACTGCCATTCATGGCGAGCACCTCATGGGGGCAGACATCGAGACAGACGCCGCAGCCGGTGCATTTCTTCTCATTGAGAGCGAGAGTGGCTACATTTCTCAAATATGCCAGTTGTGCCATCTTTCATACTTCTCCTATGCTGTAAAACGTGAGCCCAGCCAGATAAGAAAGCCTGCCGAGCCTGCGATGATTTCAAAGGGAAGTGCCCAGCGCATCTCTTTTCTGACCCCCGAGAGAGAGGTGTAGGTTGACGAGCCGGTAAAATTCATCGCCAGGTAGGCGGTGACGGCTGTGACAAAGAAGACAACGCCTATCGTTTCCAGAAGTCCCGACCAGCCATTTATGTCGGGATTCCGAAAGAGGAGCAGAGCGCATGCCATTCCCAGCCCCACTATAATACCCTTTAGTGAAAAGGCCCTTCCCGGAATTACGGGCAGTAAAAGGGGGATCAAAATCGTTCCGGCCAGGACGCTGCAGATAAAAGCGAGTCCCGCATATAGACCGTAGTGTGCGACATTGTTCCAGTATTGGGCTGGTCCTCCCAAACCGCCCATAAGGACAAACACTGCGGCAATGATACAGCCGACCTTAAGGGCCAACGCCAGTTCAACCGGTATTAAAAGTGCCCGTTCTCTCAGCGAGAATGTCATGCGGCGCATGGCGGGCGTGGCCTTCAAACCCCCATCGAGGTAGGCGGGAAGGTCTTTCGCATGCACCGGTCCGTAGTGAACTGTAAAGCCGCTTCGCTTTTTCACAAGATGCGCTGCAATGCCGGGGGCGCTTAGCTGCGGCAGGATGATTTTTTTATGAGAGACCACGTTGGTTAAACCGCTTTCGGCAATCCGCCAGACCAGCTCTTCGGTACTGAAAGTGCCCTTTCCGGCGGCGCACCAGACGTTGATTCCCCGCGTGTCCAGGACAAGAATCCAGGCATGTCGTTCCGGAAGAGACGAACGAAGGATGTCAAAACTTAATTTATAATTTGCCGTTATCAGAACGGGAGAAGTTTCGTCCGGTGTTCCCAGAGCATAAAGCCCTGGATCGACGATATAACGAAAACGGCCTATGTTCGATCGTACACGAAGCGTTCCTGCGTGGTCACGCCAGGTGAGGCATGACAGGACCTGAGGCACACAACCTATTGCGGTGTCAAAAGCCTTTTCTACAAAAGGTTGATCAATCCTCGGCGGTGGAAGCGGGTTCACCTGAACCCCGCATGTGGGTCCTCAGGTTGGTTCAGGCTTCTCGTTGACCGACGCCATGTACGGAACGCCATTGGCCGATTTTAGGCTCTTCGGATCTATTATTGTAAATTGTTTCATTGTGTTAATTCTTCCGAAAGATCGCAGCAGGTACAGGCCGATGATGCGGTACGCACAGCCCGCGCAAAAATTCTTAATGCGTTGCGTATTTGTTCGCTTTTATCTTCCGGTATCTCCTTTTTTATTGTTTCCGCGAAACCGATGAAACAATCCCATACCCGCCTGTGTGTTGCGATCCCCTCTTGGGTCAGCTCCAAAAGGACTGTCCGCCGATCCTTGTCCGATTGCTTCCGTTCCACCAGGTTTTTGTCGATCAGCGGTTTTACCAGACGCGTGCCGGTGCTCTTTTCAATGGAAAGAATCGTGTTGAGGTCGGTCATGGTAACACCCTTACCCTCAGCGATCGTGTCGAGGATGAGAAACTGGGTGAAGCTTACACCTTCGCAAAAAACCGCGTCCTGTCGGCAGAAGCGCACAGCCCGGGAAAGTTCCGCCAAAAGAAAGAGCAATTCCTGGGAGTAGTGTATCGAGTTGCGCATAATGGTTGTATATTACAACTTCAAATTTATATGTCAAACAATATTTATGGGACGTATTTGTTTTGACAATGCTGCCGAGTAATGGTCGAAGCCCAGCGATAGGCTCGCTGCCATGGACCGCTGCGGACGGGTAGGCAGGGTAAACTCGGGAAGGTCCGGCCATCGAATTTCCGCCGAAGCGGTGTGGGCAATTGTGGAAGTGCGGCAGGAATTGACTGAGCTTTTCGGTCCGATAACCCCCCTTCGGATAATATTTACAAAAAATGCCACCGAGAAGCCCTCACTATTTCCCCCTGTTCTTTCCTGTTGACGTACAATTTTGCTTCTTTTATAATGGCACCGCAACAATCAGTTTCCGTAGATAACTATCCCATAAAACAGAACATTTGCAACCAACCGTAGTACGTTATCCGAGACAACGCGAGGACACCGGGGAGCGCGACGATGGACAGAAGGGTTCTATTGATCGAATGACCCCGTGCCGCCTGTAATCCGTCTCTCGGAAGAAAGGATTCATAGGATGACGTCAGGTTCAAAGACAACAACGTGGTTTCGGTGGGGTACTGTTATATGCATGCTGCTTCTCTCGGGTCTCTGCGCCATCGGAGAGACCGCCTTCGCCCAGGACGCGCAGCAGGCGAGCCTCTACGGCATGATTGTGGATGAAGAGACGAAACTCCCCATAGACGGCGCTTCCGTCAACGCCCTCTCCGGTGAACGGACTTATACAACCCGGACGGACGGTTTCGGCCTGTATCGCATGGACAACATCGAGCCGGGGACCTACAGCGTGGAGACACGGCACCCTGCCTACCTCGCCAATGGCGAGAGCGGAATCTCCATTGCCGCCGGTCAGCAGAACCGCTGGCAGGCGGAGCTTGCCCGGAAGGACACTGAGGCGTTCTTCGACATATTTGTGGAGGTTTCCTGCGTCACGACAGGCATGAAACTGAAACATGTCCCCGTCGCCGTGACCGTGGCGCCCTCATCTGGCAGCGGCGCCGTCGTGGTGACAGGCGCCACCGACGATTTGGGATTTGTACAGTTCGGGGGCATGCCCCGTGGCGCCTACCGCTTTTCCATTAACGAGGGCGACAATCGCATTTTTGGGTGGGAATCCTACAGTGAGGACGTGGGCAAGGAAGTGACCGGCCCTCACTGGGCTGCGGTGCGGCTGAAGCCGGAAACCAGCCGGATCATCGCGTCGGTCTATGGATTCAATCCCGTCACCGAAAGAGATGGCCAGATTCTTGAATCCGTAATTGTTGAGTGCGAGGGAGTCCACCCCGACGACCCGACGAACGTGCTCGTACCCGCCCAGGTGGGGATCAGCGGCCTCTTGAAGGCGAACGACCCGAATTGGAACCACAACATGTTCGGCAAGGTGTTGTTTGAGGGCCTTCCGCACGTTCACTGGCGCCTGCGGGGCAAGCGCCTGGGTTATGCGCTCAGTGAAACCACCGTTGAATCCCTGCCGAACGATGCGGTGCGCATCAATATGGCCCTTCAGGATACGCAACTCACCGTTATCGTCAGCAGTCCCTACAACGACCCGGATATGCTGGTCGGCCTTAAAGTGCGCCTTCAGGGCCTGAAAGACAGCAACACCGCCGGCATAAATCGGATCCGCAGTGTCGTCCACGAAACCGAAAAGGACCGGGCCGTGGTTGTCTTCGACAAACTCCTGCCGGGAAATTACCTCATGACGGTGGACGACAGTGTCATTAAAACGGTTCCGATACTGGTCGAGGGGGAAGACATTCAGGACGTCGTCCTTCAGAACAAACGCGATTTCAGACCGTCGAATCGATTTTCCGTGCATTTTACCTCCGTGGAATATGTGGATGCGGTCGCCGATGCACACCGCGAAATTCAGATGTTCCTCACGCCGGAGCCCATGACGTTTACCGGCATCCTCCACCTTGTAGGCATCAAGGATGGCGCGTATAATTACTTCACGCAGAATTATCAACAAGATTGTCTCGATTGGCATACCGCGCCCCGCCAGAAAGTGGAAATCCGCGCCTCCCAGTATTATGCGTCCCACATGCCCGCCGAGTGCCGGCTGATTGAGGTAATAACCGATGACAAGGGTGCGTTCACGGTATCCCTTCTCCCCGGCCTGTATGGCGTGGTCATTCCCGGCTTGACCGATTATTTCGGCGGCGCACTGACCCTGGAAGATTGTGCAAATGGAACAAATTTCAGGAGACACCTCAGTTGGCCCTATTATCAGGAGTGGCCCTACAGTAAAAAATCGGCTGAGATGTTTATGCAGGGGTATGCATTTCCCAAATGGGACTCAGGCTGGTCTATGCCGGGCGGCATCGGCGGCGTAGGTCTTTCATCGGGACAGCGTCTGGAAGGATGGTTCCTGCTGCCCCAAAAGCAGTTCTTCTTCAGCTTGAATGTTTCTGTGCAGAACACAATGTTTGAATTATTAAACCGTACGTCGGGGGAAACGGGCCATTTGTCCTATTATTTTCATAACGAGGGTGAACATTATCTGAATTTAAAGGGTCCCGAAAATATCAGCGCCGCCTTTCCCGACATGAAACGTGCTGAGGGGTATACCCACTTCGCTTCACTGGTGGGCACAACACCCGGCAGCTATACCGTCGAATTCAACCATCCCGATTACACCATAAAGCCGGGAAGTTTAAAAAAGTGGTATAGCGCGATCAGCGATACATTTGTCTGGTATGACTTTCCCGATCCGGGTGTCTTCCCGGACACCCAGTTTCCGGAAAACTTTAGTGAATGGGACAGTCCTTACCAGGGTCTCTTCCCCCTGTCCCACCATCCCCTCAGCGCGGAACTGGAAATCAAGGCTTCGCAGGTGGACATTGATGTATATGAATGGTCTGCCGCTCTGGGGAAGTACGTACTGCTGGGCGTGGCACACCCCCAATATTTCAGTTACGGCAATCTGGGGAATCGATTATTTACACGCCTCCGGACCAGTGCCATCTCTGAGACCGGCATAGTGATGTGGTATAAGAGATCTGCAATGTACGAAGCCGGCAAATGGGAAGAACCTCGCGACGGGGATGGCTATGTCTGGCACTCACTGCGTTACGATGCTGATCAAGAGTCCTATGAGATTTATAAGGGAGGGGACGAAAGAACGCCGCTGAGCCCGCCGCCACAGCCTTATTACGACATGCTGGTGGAGGTGAGAAATATTGACAATCCGAACGAATTGATTGAGGGCGCCGAGATCACCTTCGGGACCACTTCCCTCTGTCCGTCGGTCGCCCACAAGGCATGGATCCGTGTAACCGGCTACGACTCCCTCACCTTCGTCACCGTGGAAGGGAAGCAGATGCTGCTGTACACCGCCTACATGCAGCGATCCAATTATCTGAAGGGCGTCGTGGTCAACAGCGAGACCGGAAAAAATGTGCCGGGCGCCACCGTGGAAATAGTTGCACAGGGACTCTCATATTCAACGTTGACACACACGGATGGAACCTTCGATTTCGGATTGTCGCGAAATGTGCCCTATCTGCTTCAGGTCCGCGCAGACGGGTTCGAACCTTTTGGAAAGCTGCTCAGGCCCGGCGATGCCGTCCCCTATCCCGACTATCCTGAAAGAGGCCAGTTCATTCTGGAAGGCGACAACGCCCTCACGCTGACACCGCTTAAAAAACCCCTCATTGCCTCAGACACCCTGACGATGAACCGCTGGGGCGCCTTTCTTCCGGGAGTGAAGAGGTCGGGGAACCAGCACCTATTCAACGAGTTCACCGCTGCCGGCGCCCTCACCATGACCTGGCGCCTCGATGTGGGACTGGGGCAAAAAGAATACACGTTTACACTGCCGGACTTTGATCGCCCCGATGGTTCGCCCGGTGCGGACCGGACCTTCGTTCTCAAGGACAGCGTAAAGGAAGTCTGGCTGATCGACATGAAGAGCTTTTCGAAGAACCGCTATGACGAACCTCCTCTTATGCTTGCCCCGCCGCCGGCGCCGGAACCCTTCGAGGCGAGGGCCTTTCTTGAAAATATACGCCTTCAGGCGGAGGGGTTCAAGAATGTCTACTATCGGCGTGTGACGGATTTTACTGTCGATGGCGACAATCCGGACATTACCAGGGTCACGGGGCAGGTCAAGCTCTGGCAACTCCCGCCGGACCAGTTTCGTCCGGCCTTTTTCGTGGTGACTGCTCTGGGCGCGGTTCATATCTATCAGCATGAATACACGGGCAACTGGAAGGGCAAGGAGCTGACAGGGATCCGACTGCCGCCTTTCTTTGCCGGCATGGCGGAGATCATGGGGGCCGTTTCAGGCGCCCAGGTCATGATAGATAAAGACTTGAGAGAGTTTCTGCCCGAGGGGAAAATCATCGCGCTTCCCACCTTCACGGGCAAAGTGATCCTGCGGGCCACCAACAGCATTGATTACATCTACAGCATTGACACGCAGGTCAAGGAAGGCATGGCCAACTCCCTGGGCGGCATCCTCGGCTTGGCGCCGGGGTTCATGGGACTGAGCCTCTTCGGCGGTGTGGAGGCCACGCTTAAGGGGGAAGCCAGAGAGTTTTACGTGAGATTGAAGGGAGGCATTGCCCCACAGAGTGTCAACAAAGGGGACTACACACCCTCATTCATGAAGAATGTGGAAGGGCTGGATGTAAAGCTGACGCCGACGCCGCGAGGCGCATTTCAGAGCCTCTACAGTGTGAAATTCGATCCTGCCAACAGACCCTGCGAGCAGGCCGTCTTTTACGGCGTCGAAGGCAGCGCCGGTGTCGAGGTGTCGGCGAGCATCTTCCCC
This sequence comes from Syntrophales bacterium, assembly GCA_963666365.2. Classification (GTDB taxonomy): domain Bacteria; phylum Desulfobacterota; class Syntrophia; order Syntrophales; family UBA2210; genus JALNXD01. The sequence goes on along the minus strand of CAXXNF010000001.1, from coordinate 704,155 downwards.
TACCTGAAATACATTCCCAAGATAGGCCCTGTGATATATCTCATGATCTACAAGACGGGCGCCGCGGACATCAGAGCGACGACCAGCGGGCTGCTCGGGGTTCGTTCCCTGAGCGGATTCAAAACCACCTTCCCCCACGAGGAGGAACATTCGACGGCGTCGTCGTATATATCACAGCCCGACCTCGGGACGAAACAGCGCCGTCGGCATTTCCTCGGCGGTGATGAAGCGGGAATTGCCTATCTGGCGAAACAGCAGGATCCCGAGAAGCCCCAAAAGCTGGAGATCGCCTTTAATTTTGGCGTCGGCATGCATGTAAGCGCATTCAAGGGAGTCCTGGGGGCCAAGGGCGCCGTACAGGTTTCCGGAGATGACGCTCCCTGGTCAGGCGTCCCGTCCCTGCTCATCGATGTGAATCCCAATGCCGATTGGCCGATCATAAAACAGATCAAGGGGGATTTGCGGGGCACACTGGAGGCCTACCTGCAGGCATGGATGGTGAAGTTCAGAAAACTCTGGTTCTGGAAGCTCTGGCCAATCGACCATCAGTTCGGCACGGAGTCGTCCATGGATCTCATTGAAATGGAAATTTCCCTCCAGCGTCAGGACCTGACGGCCGGCACCCCCGCGGAATTCAAAAATGAGCTTACTGTTGTTGTTGACAAGGCATTACCCCTGCTCCTGTCGCAGGGCGCCTCGCGGCCGGACGGCGACCTGCTGCTCTATACCGACATGGCCGTCTCCGGGGGCGATATGGTGCTGAAGGCGTCGCTGCGCAAAGGCGATCAGAGCCGGGGTGCGCCGGTCGCCGTCGCTTCCGTGCAGGGTATCGTGGTGGCCGCCGACGCCATTGCCCTTCCGCAGGGCGGCTGGCTTGTGCTCTGGACCGAGATTGCCCGGGATCAGGCAGAGGGACTCTATCCACCGTCGAAACTCATGTACGCCCTGGGGGATGCTGAAGGGAGCCAGTGGTCGGCCGCCGCGCCGGTTCTTGTCCTGGAGAATGTGGCCGATGCCGCCACGCTCGTCCCCCACGGCGACAGCGTCGCGCTGATCTACAGCGAAAAGAAAGAAGGGCCGGCCGCCGGCAGTTCCGGCATCAGCGCCGTGCTGTGGAACGGCAGCGCCTGGTCCGCACCCCTGAGTCTGACGCCGTCCGCCCTGGAACGCTTTGATGCCCTCGGCAGCGATGACCTTACCCGGCGGCCCACGCTGGTGGCATATCGGGACGACAGGGGAGGGCTCCGCCTCATCGAGTGGGCCGATGCAGTTTCCGATTCCCTGCTCATCTGGGAGTCGGCGGGCAGCGGACTTGCCTTCTGCCGTTACAACAACCGGACCTATCTTGCCTATGCAATGAAGAATGGCGGCATCGGGGTTTTTTACCGGGATGGAGGAACGGGCGCCTGGGCGGAGTATGAGAATCTCATTCCCGGCGCCGCGCCCCGGGAGCTTTCGCTGGTAGCGGCCGGTGACGGCGGGAAGGAATATCTCGTTGCGGCCTGGACCGAAAGCGACGGGTATTGGACGCATCTCTGTTACAGGGGTGTCGACCTGAGTAACATGGTCATCCGGGGCTTCAGAAAGATTGCCGCCCCTGTCGAGGGTGATTTTCGTCAGCCCCATCTCCAGTGCATCGGAACGGAGGGCGCCCTGGAGCTGACGGCGCTCTTTCAGGCGGCGTCGGGAGTAACCCAGCTTCACCGCTATCCCCTTCGGGCGGAACGCACGGTCAGCTGGGGCGACATCAACGGCGACGGCGTTGCCGATCTGGCGGATTTGATCACGATCCTGAGGATCATTGTCAATAAAGGTCCCGATGAGCTGGATACAACCCTGGCCGACATCACCGGGAACGACAGAATTGATCTGGGAGATGCGGTGTTCCTTCTCGGTACTATGGAGAATTGAGGGACACGAAAGATGAAGTATGCCTGTGCATTGGATACTATCTTTTTGCAGCGGGAGGACTCATCCATGAAAACAGTGATGCTGGTATGTGCGTCCTTCTTTGGGTTTATCACGAATCTTCATGCCGAAGGAGACTGGCGGACGTTGCAGGCCGCAGATCCTCCTTCAGCACGTGCCAGGCATACCATGACCACGCTGCCCGACGGCAGGATCATCATGTTCGGCTGAGAAAACGACGCGCAGGATATTTATAACGATCTTTTTGCCTATGACAGCGGATCATGGAGCCCCATAAACCCTCCAGTAAAACTCCCGCCGGCCCGAAGAGGGCACCGCGCCTGGTACATTGACGGGAAGCTTTACATACACGGTGGCGCGGGAAGAAATCAGCAACTGATGAATGATCTGTGGTCATTCGATCCAGGGAAGAATGAGTGGAATGAAGAGCAGACTTCCGAGACGAAACCCTCCCCGAGGCATGGACATTCGGCCACCGTCCTTTCCGACGGCAGTGTCATTCTTATGGGCGGAACGGATACCGAGGGAAACTCCTTTCACGACTGCTGGAAGCTGAACCCTGACAAATCGTACACATCGCTCCCTTGCCCCTTCGCATTCTCAAACCATTCGGCGGAGCTCGCGGGAGACACTATTTTCATTTTCGATGAACCGGGAAAGGTTGTTACCTACAACGTTTCCACGAAAAAATGGAACGCACAAGAAGGCGGTCCGCCGATTTGGGGGCATGCTGCTTCCGCGGTGAGAGACAACGAACAGGGTGAGAAAATTATTATTATTTTCGGGGGAGTTGCCGAAGGAGGTGTTGAAAGCGATATTGTCTATGACTATAACACCACAGCGAAAACCCTGTCACAGAGAGAGAACAGGATGCCCTTTCCCTATTCTTGCGGGGCATCGGCGGTGCTACACGACCAGAAAAATCCCTATCTTTCTATCGATGTCCTGTTTTTCGGCGGCATGAGCGCTCAGAAGCATATTGACACCACCTTTCTTTTCTCGGCGGGGGGAGAGGCGTCCCCCCATTTCGGGGCTGATCTGAATAACGACAGTGCAATCGATATGGCGGATGCGGTGCTCGCCTTGCGGCTTCTGGTCGATCCCCTGAGCATATCAAACATAGTTATGGACAAAGATATCAATGGCGACAATGTATTCGGTCTGCAGGAGGCGATATATATATCCTTCAAATAATTTCCGGTAAGAGATGGCAGAATTAAAAAACAATCACGTTGTCCTGCGAGTTGTAATTATTTTAAATTGCTGATTTTGTCATCGGACTAGATTTTTTTTCAGACCTCAAAGATATGTGATGGGCAATATTTTCTTGACACATGGAATAATAGACGTCTACACTGCCGACACAGGAACCGGCGTTTCATCGAGTAAAAATCATTGACAGGCAACAACCCGTAGGTAGTTAAAAGAGGGTCCGAGGTGGTCAATCAAACTGAAAGGGAGGCACAATTATGAGTCAGCTGCAAACCGAGGTGCTGATTATCGGAGGCGGGATCGGCGGTGCTGCCATAGCCAGGGAGCTGTCCAGGTACAAGGTTGACGCGACCCTGGTTGAAAAGGGGGAGGATGTCGGCCAGGGAATTACCAAGTACAGCTCCACCATCATGTGTCAGGGGGCGAATGTCCTCGAGTTCAGATCCGAGTACCATAACAGTCGGCTGGTCTGGGCCGGCATGCCTATGATGGAGCCGCTCTGCCGGGAGCTGGATATTCCCTTCAAGAAGATAGGGTCGCTGGAGCTGGTGGAGAACCAGGCGGGGATGAAGCATCCTGAAAAGATGGTGCGACGATTCAATGACTGGCACGGCAAGTATCTGCCTGCCGACATAGAACCGCTCCGGTTTATCGACAGGGATACCCTTCGAGAATGGGAGCCGAATGTCGACAAGAAGTATGCCGGCGCTGTCTATGATCCTAATATCGCAGTAAATGACCCTGTTCGACTCACCATCGCCCTGGTTGACAATGCCGCAAAAAACGGGATCAACGTCCTGCTGGGAACCGAGGTGCTGGACATAGCGGTGGGTACCGATGATTTTGAAGTGCAGACGAATAAGGGCTCTATCAAGTGCCGGTATCTGATCAATGCGGCGGGGGAATATGTGAACGATGTGGCGCGGATGGCCAATGCCGACGATTTCGCCATGTATCCGGTCAAGAGCTACCAGGCTGTTCTGGACAAGAAAGTGGGCGGCCTGATCAATCACATGGTCCTTTCGACGAAACACGGCATGGTTTCTCCCACGATCCACGGCAATCTTTTCTTCGGCATATCACCGGGGACGCAGCGGCTGGGGAGGGCCCATGATCACTCCACCGACCAAAAGTTGGCCGATGCCGCACTGAAGCACGCCCGGGCGCTGGTGCCTTCCATATCGGAGAAAGATATCATCAACGCCTTTGTCGGCTTTATCGTGTTCAGGAATTTTGAAGTCGGGTGGCATGAGTGCACCGTCGGTGTGTCGCGATGGGTGCCTCGCTTTATTAATGCCAGTATCGGGTTCCCCGGGATCTGTGCCGCGCCGGCGGTTGGCAAGGAGATGATCGATATCCTGAAGAAGGAAGGGTTGGCCTTGGAGGAAAACCCGAAGTTCGATCCATATGAAAAAGCGCTGCCCGATTTCAGTGAGCTTTCCGACAAGGAAAAAAGCCGGCTTATTGCCAAGGATCCACGGTACGGGCATGTAGTCTGTCGCTGTGAGACGGTGACCGAGGGTGAAATCGTCGAGGCAATCAGGCGGGGCGCCAGAACCCTTGACGGGGTGAAGTTCAGGTGCAGGCCGGGTATGGGGCGCTGTCAGGGTGGGTTCTGCGGCCCGCGAATAACCAAGATTCTGTCACGGGAACTGGGTATTCCTGAGGAAGAAGTGACGAAAAAGGGCGGGGAATCCCGGCATCTCAAGTACAAAAGCAAGGAATTACTGGAGGCGCAACGATGAAGCTCAAAGACATAGATGTAGCCGTGATAGGCGCCGGACCGGCCGGAATGGCCGCCGCGATCAGGGCGAAGGAAGCGGGGGCGGAGCGTGTCGTTCTGATGGAGCGGGCGGAAGAGTTGGGAGGATTGTTGCATCAGTGCGTACACAACGGGTTCGGGGTGCTCTACTTTAATCAGGATCTCACGGGTCCGGAGTACGGTCATCGCTTTATCGAGAAAGTCATGGATACCGGTGTTACGCCGCTCCTGGAAACCATGGTCGTCAGGCTTGGCAAGGACCGTCAGATCGGTGCGGTGAATACACGGGAGGGGTTTATCAGCTTCAGACCGAAGTCGGTCGTGCTGGCCATGGGATGCCGCGAGCGGAGCCGCGGGGCGTTGAATATCCCCGGCTCGAGGCCGGGCGGCGTGCTCACTGCCGGCACCGCCCAGCGGTATGTCAATGTTGAAGGGTTTATCCCGGGGAAAAGGGTGGTGATATTGGGGTCGGGGGATATCGGGATGATCATGGCCCGCCGTATGACCCTGGAAGGGGCGCGAGTAGAGGCGGTGGTGGAGATACTCCCCTACATAGGCGGTTTGATCAGGAATGAGGTGCAGTGCCTCCATGATTTTGATATCCCGTTATTTCTCAACCACACCGTGACGCAGATTTATGGCGAAGAGCGGGTGGAGGCCGTGACCGTGGCACAGGTCAACGGCAACAGGGCGCCGATCCCCGGCACCGAGAGGACGATTGAATGTGATACGCTCCTTCTGTCGGTCGGTCTCATTCCGGAAAACGAACTGTCCATCATGGCGGGAGTGCAACTGGACCCGGTGACCGGAGGGGCCCTTGTCGATGAGACGAGACAGACGAATATTAACGGTGTATTTGCAGGGGGAAATGTCCTTCATGTCCACGACCTTGTTGATAACGTTTCCTGGGAGAGCGAGCTGGCGGGCGAGAGTGCCGCCCGGTTTGCAATGGAAGGAACACAGGAAGGAAGAGGAAAGATCAAGGTCACGGCGGGAAGAAACATCAGATACGTTGTGCCCCAGACCATAAGCGGTACAAGAGACACCACCCTCTATATGAGGGTTGCAGAGCCGGAAGAGACTGTCAGGATCAAAATAGGCGATATTATGACCAAAGCGATAAAGGCGGTCAAACCCAGTGAGATGCTGAAAATTGAGCTGTCCGCAGAGAAGCTGAAGAAACTGAAAGAAGGTACAGGAGAACTGGTCATAGACTGCGAGAAGAGGGGAGGGAAGTAAGGTGGCACAGAAAAAGACATTCATCTGCATCGGTTGTCCCTTGGGATGTGCGGTCACGCTGACCATCGACAACAAAGGCGATGTGCAGGAATTTACCGGAAATAAATGCAAGGAAGGCAAGAAGTATGTACTGGAAGAATATCAAAACCCGGTCCGTACCTTGACGGCTACCGTTCTGACCGAAGGCAGTACCTACCCCCTGCTGGCGGTAAGGACCAGCAAGCCGATATTGAAGACAAAACAGATGGAAGGCATGCAGGTAATAGCCGGGGTAAAAGCGAAGCCCCCCCTGAAGATGGGAGAGGTCGTTATTCCCGATCTTCTCGGTACCGGCGTCGATATCGTGGCGAGCAGCGATCTGCTTTCCTAGCCGAAAAGGATAACGTCGGCAGGCAAAGGCGCCCCTGGGGGCGCCGACGGAGTGACGCAACGAAAACAGGAAATGCTTTTGATAACAGCGAAACAATGAGGGGGTAATGGTCTCATGAAAGAAGTAACTCTGGAAATGGCTGAGAAGATGCTCGATGCTGCTGAGCGGTGGGCCACTCTCTGCGGCTATCCGAGCAGTATCGCGGTCGTTGATAACGCAGGAGCGGTTATTGCCGTGCATCGAATGGACGGCGCCGGGCCGATGACCACCGATATTTCTATCAACAAGGCCTTTTCGGCGGTGTATTCAACCGCGCCTACCCTGATGCTGGCGCGAATGATCGACCCGCGCATGGCGGGCCCCACACCGGGCAGCGGTGGACTTGGACTGCTGACACAGGCGAAACTCCGTATTATGTTTATCCCCGGCGGCAATCCGATCAGGGATGAAGAGATGAAGGTGATCGGTGGGATCGGCTGCAGCGGCGTTCCTGACGGCGTCGGTGAAATAAGCGACACTACCGTTGTGCAGGCCGGGTATGCCGCCATCTACGAAGAATACGATTAGCCGAGCGAAAAACGAGACATTGAGAGGGCCAGTACTATGGTGATGAATATAGAGTTAGCCAAGAAGGTGATTCGGGCTGCGATCGAGCAGGCCCGGGAAATGGATCGGTTGTGCAGTGTCGCCGTTGTTGATGACAGGGGATTTTTGGTCGCCCTCCACCGGATGGACTGTGCGCCGATTCCGACCGTTGATATCGCCCGGGATAAGGCGTGGACGGCTTCTACATTCAGGATGCCGAGTGCGGATATCGGGCAGTTCGGTGATCCCTCAACCCCGGGCTATGGATTTAATACCCAGAACTGGAATGATCGCCTGACGACTATTCCCGGCGGGTTGCCCATTACGGCCGGCGACCGGGTCATAGGCGCGATCGGGGTGAGCGGGGGAACGCCCGAGGAAGATGTATCCATATGCCGGGCAGCCCTTGTGACGGCATTTGCTTAGGATAGGGCAGGGCAGCGAGACAAGGACAGATTTTTCCCCGGTCTGCAGGAGAGGAGATCCTCTGGAGGGCGCGAAAAGCCGGGGAGGGGCAAATCTTGCGCACTGGTTTTCCTGAAGAGAAACAACAGACGTACTGCGTAATGACTGGGGCCATATCTGCCGGATATGGCCCCTTGTGTGTATGCCGGAACTATCGGGTATATGAGCCGTCAAAGGATAGAACCACGATAAGGCCGGGTATGTAAACAGTAACTCTGGAAAATGAAATTCATTTGTTCTTCAGCGAACACTTCATGCACGGGTATAAAAAAGGCATCATCCGCCGGCGGTCGGGTAAAAGGTCAGGTCGGTGAAAATCCGCTTCATCGCCTCCGTATAGGCCCTGCCCCTTTCATAGATATAGAGAGGCGGCTCCATCTTTAACTCTTCACGCGATCCTCTTCGACCTTCCACCACAACGAACTGAGCCACTGATTCCGCATCGGAAAATACCAGTTTCATTCTCTTCGGTTCAATTCCACTGGTGCGGAAATGCGTGATCAGTGTAACCATCCTGGAGGCGGGATAGATCGTGAATACGCGACCTGTCGGGTTTAACGCATGTCGGGCCGCCTCGAGAAACAGCGCAAGCGATCCATGAATCTCGTGACGGGCGATTGCCTTCTGGGCCAGAGGATTAATGCGGCCCGAATTGATTTTTCTATAAGGAGGATTGAACACTACATTGTCAAAGGTCCGCGCGGCATATATATTTTTGATATCCCCTGCGTCGGCCTGATCGATCGTCACGCGGCGGTCCAGGCCATTGTCTTCCGCATTTTTTTTCGCAAGTTCCGCAAGGGCCGGCTGAAGTTCCAGCCCGTGCCAGCGAGATTCCGGAAAGCGCCTGGCCAGCACCAGCGCGATCACGCCGTTCCCGCAGCCGATATCGAGATTCACACTGCGGGGTTTCGCCGTCACAAAGTGCGCAAGGATCAGCGAATCAAGGTTGAACCGGTATCCGCGCCTGCTCTGTCGGATTTTCAGGCTCCCCTCAAGAATTTCATCGACTGTTTCTTCTTTTAGCATGGTTTTTCAGTAATTCAATGTGTCGCCGCGGTGTGATCTCCAACAGTGAAAAAAATCCTGTTGCAGCAACAGACAGGGCCGCAAAAGGAAACCGCCTGCGATAAAGGCAGTGAAGGCCGCACTATGGCAATTCACCATATGCCAATGATCGCAGAATAAATATCACTTCTTCAATGCCGATACGTTGATCGTTGTTCACATCGGCCTTTTTATTATACATTTCATTGGAACCTGCTCCGAGGCAGGCGCGCATCGAAAGTATTGCGTCTGCGAGTGCGAGCTCTCCATTGCCATCCACGTCACCGGCAAGAAACACAATGTTGTGTACCTCTGCCGTAGCGACGCCTGCATTGCCGGCTTCATCTTTAAATTCAAAGGTGAATGTGCCGTTTGCTGTAAAGGTGTAACTGAGCGATCCGCCATTATTGGACACAGTTATCGTTTCACTGGGCTGTAATGTGGCAACGACATCCTGGTTGGTCGGATCGGTGGTAGAATAGAGGACGGTCGCCGTCGGTGGCGTTTTGTCGATCCAGTCAACGGTTGCCACTGCCGTACCACTGTTGCCTGCTTCGTCCTCATAGGCGAATGTCCATGCACCGTTTTCTCTAAAGGTATATGTGGCGCCGCCGTCGCTGGTTACCGAACCGTCGCTTAATGTAACGGTCGCCACGACATCCTGGTTGGTCGGACTTACGGTTGAGTAACTGACAGTTGCCGTCGGCGGCGTCTTGTCGATCCAGTCAACGACGGCGGTTGCGGTACCTGCGTTGCCCAGATCATCGGTAAAATTAAAGGTCCACACGCCATTTCTTGTGAATACGTGAGTGGCGCCGCCGTCGCTCGTTACGGTGCCGTCACTGAGGACGATCGTCGCGACTACATCCTGGTTGGTCGCCGTCGCCGGATTATAGCTGATCGTGCAGGTCGGGGCCTCCTTGTCTATCCAATTGACCTCGGCCACCACCGTGCCGGTATTGCCGAGGGCATCTTCAAATAAAAAGGTCCATGAACCATTGTCGGTAAAGGTGTGCGTGGCGCCGCCGTCACTTGTGATCGCACCATCGCTTAATGTGATGGTTGCCACAACATTCTGGGTGGTCGGCTCGGTGATAGAATATGTGACTGTCGCCGTCGGCGGCGTTTTATCGATCCAGTCCACCGTAGCGGGGGCTTCACCCGTATTGCCCGCCGCGTCTTTGAAAGTAAAGGTAAAGGTTCCGTTTTGGACAAATGAATACGTGTCCAATCCCCCATTATTGGTTACCTCTACCGGCTCGGAAGGCTGTAGCGCGGCGGTTACATCCTTATTGGTCAGAGTGGTGGTAGAGTAGACAATGGACGCTGTCGGCGGCATCCTGTCGATCCAGTCCACCGTCGCCACGGCCGTGCCAGTGTTACCCAGGGCATCGGCGAATTCAAATACCCAGGTACCGTTTTCGGTGAAGGTGTGTGTGGCGCCGCCGTCGCTGGTCACCGAACCATCGCTTAATGTGATGGTTGCCGCCACCGTGTCTCCGTTGGTCGGTGTTGAAGGTGTGTAGATGATTTCGCAGGTCGGCGCCTCTTTGTCGATCCAATCCACCGTCGCGACTGCCGCACCTGCATTTCCGGCCGCATCCACAAACTGAAATTCAAATGTCCCGTTTTCTTTAAAGATATAAAAGCCCGATCCTCCATTGTTGGTCACCGTTACCGGCTCCGAAATCAGCAATCCGGCGCTTACGTCCTGATTGGTAGGATCTGTTGTGAAATACCAGATCTCTGCCGTCGGAGGCGTTCTGTCGATCCAGTCCACCATCGCCTCCGCCGTACCCGTGTTACCCAGGGCATCGGCAAATTCAAATACCCAGGTACCGTTTTCGGTAAAGGTGTGCGTGGCGCCGCCGTCGCTGGTTACCGAGCCATCGCTTAGTGTGATGGTTGCCACCACCGTGTCTCCGTTGGTCGGCGTTGAAGGAGTGTAGCTGATCTCGTATGCCGGTGCCTCTTTGTCGATCCAGTCAACCATGGCATCCGCAGCGCCGGTATTCCCGGCAGAGTCTTCAAAAGTAAAGGTCCAGACGCCGTTTTCTCTGAAGATGTGTGTGTCGCCGCCTGCACTGGTCACTGTGCCGTCACTGAGAGAAATTGTTGCGACTACATCCTGGTTTGTGAGATCGGTGTTTGAATACACGATGGTTGCCGTCGGCGGCGTTCTGTCGATCCAGTCCACCGCAGCCTCCGCCGTTCCGGCATTTCCGGCCGCGTCTTCAAACTGGAAGGTAAATGTTCCGTTACCGACGAATGTGTACGTATCCAGTCCGCCGTTGTTGGTCACGGCCACCGTTTCATTTGGCTGCAATGTGGCGATGACGTTCTGATTGGTCGATGTGGCGGGCGAATAGACGATGGTCGCCGCGGGCGCCGTTCTGTCGATCCAGTCCACTGTCGCTTCTGCAGTGCCTGCATTACCGGCGATATCCTCATAGGTAAATGTCCAGGCGCCATTATCGGTGAAGATGTGTGTGGCCCCGCCGTCGCTTGTGACGATGCCGTCACTCAACGTGATAGTTGCTTCGACATTCTGGAATGTGGACGACGCGGGCGAGTATTCGATTGATGCCGCCGGTGGCGTTCTGTCGATCCAGTCAACGGCGGCTACTGCCGTGCCGGCGTTGCCGGCTTCATCTTCGAAAGAGAACGTAAACGTCCCATTGTCGGTAAACCTGTACGTATCCAGTCCATCATTATTGATGACCGTGACCGTTTCTGTCGGCCTTAATGTGGCTGTCACATCCTGATTGGTGGAATACACGGTTGAGTAGGCGATGGTCGCCGTGGGCGGCGCCTTGTCAATCCAGTTCACTGTTGCTGACGCTGTGCCGCTGTTACCGAGATCGTCTTCAAACGTAAAGGTCCAGTCACCATTTTCTGTGAAGGTGTGTGTGGCGCCGCCCTCGCTGGTCACCGAGCCGTCGCTTAATGTGATCGTTGCCACGACATCCTGGTTTGTCGTATCGGTGGTTGAATAGGCAATGGTCGCCGTGGGCGGCGCTTTGTCGATCCAGTCGACGGTGGCCGTCACCGTACCGGTAGCGCTTTCCCCGTCTTCGAAGGTAAAGTCCCATGTACCGTTTTCGGTGAATACGTGCGCGGCGCCGCCCTCGCTGGTGACGGTCAACGTTTCGTCGCTGAAGGTGATTGCGGCCGTCACATCCCGATTTGTCAACGTCGGCGGACTGTAAGTGATCGTGTAATAGGTATTTCGAACAGCCATGACATAATTGTCTGAATAGTAAGAACCGGTTTTGGGATAATTATGAATTTCGGCAAAACGGGAATCAACGATATATGCTGAAATGTCGGAGCTTGCGTCGGTGGTGGAGGTCCAATACTCAGCCAGTTGCAAATTCACAAAGGGGTGCCCTGCAGGCAAGGGCGGGTATGCGGCAGACCAGTCTATCAGGCTCATCTGTTCGGCGAGCGTGGGAAGCCGCCAGTCCCTGTAGCCGCAGGCACCGCTGATACTGCCGTTGTTGATTCCGGCGACGGTGTTCAGGGCCGAAGACCATTCAACTTCCCCTGAAGCGAGATCTGCGTTTTTCAGCCACATCAGGCCGGTCAGCTCATCGGTAATGGTTCCGTTGCCGTTGTCAATAAAGCGCGGTTCGGGCCAGGCAAGCCCTTTTTTGAGGTTCCCGTCGTCGCCGTCGGCATAACTTACAGTCTGCCCGGTCGACGGCAGGTAGATCGCACCGCTGGCGGTCCCCCGGACAGGCCATGTGTAGAAGCTCTGAGACACATCATGATAACCGACCTCATCAAGTCCGGAATTGGAATAAATCGCGGCATAGTAGGCATAGGTGGTCGGACCGAGCGTCAGCGTGGTAGACGTCCAGGAATTGCCGGACGGCACGTAAAGAAATCCCGCATCCTCGAGCCAGGTTTTAATATCCGAAACGCCTGCGTTGCGCAGAATGCTGCTGAGTTCAACAATGCTAGGAAGCCGCCAGTCTGTATAGTCAGCCGTGTATTCTTCACGGGCGAAAGATGCTGGATCACTGTTGAAGGCCGCCACTTCAGCCAGTGCGCCGTTCCACGTATGGGACCAACCTCTTTCCAGTGTTCCCAGATTGGCGTGCTTCAGCCACATGAGGCCCGTGAGCATATCCGTAATCGTGCCGTCGCCGTTATCGACAAACCGTGGTTCAGGCCAGACAACACCGCTTTGATGCGCGCCATCGTCCCCGGCGGCGTAGGAAATTGTTTGACCCGTGGCAGGCGCCTCGGCACGCTGGCCGGACATCTCTTCAAACACCACGGCAACGTCGTGGTGTTCGGTTACGCTGTCGAATATATAATATGAAGAATTTCCAACTGAAAGGCCGTCCACCAGCACGTCGGCAACCACCGACCCGTAATCCGGGGTGAAGGTGAGGCGCAGGGACTGACCGTATTCCACTGCCTGATTCCCCTCAGGCAGGATCGATCCGTTTCCCGTGACGCCCGTGGTAATCGTGTAGGTCAATGGTGCGAACTGCACTTCCAATGTGTGCGGTTCCGTAAGGTTTTCGAAGGTGTAGGAATTCACCGCGCCGACGGACACACCGTCAACGATGACATCGGCGATTTCGTAGCCCCTGTCGGCGGCAATGGTAAAGGTCTGGTTCCCGTCGATATCCACCCTGATGTCGCCCGACGGTGAAACGCTGCCGTTTCCTGAAACGCAGGTATGCACGGTCACTTTCGATGCATCGCGCACGACCCAGGCCACGGCGGCCGCGGTTGAAAGTTCATTCCATTCGTAGTAGCTTCGCTGGTAATTGCTCCCGTCGATTTTTGTCAGCACGCGTCCACCGAAATCGCCGTCAACCGGACTGATCGTTCCCGTCCAGTACAGGTCGTCTCGTGGAACGGTTCCGGTCGAACCGCTGGTTTCGGTAAAGGGGCGCTCCGCAAAGACCGGCACGCTCTGTGAGGGATTGTAGAGACTTAAAAACTCCCAGGCATTGGGAAGATGCCAGTCGTCGAAAAGGTCCGTTTTTTCGGAATAATCGCCATCGTTAAGTTTATTGATAAAAAGCAACGAGTTGTGCCAGTTGGCACATCCGTCGGAATCGCCCAAAGAAGGAGTGTTGTATGACTTTAAGGGGTTGGCCGTCTTCAGCCACATCAGATTGGTAAGCTGATCCGTGACCGTGCCGTCTCCGTTGTCGACAAAGCGGGGGGAAGGCCAGGTTGCCCCTTTTTGCAGATCGCCATCGTCTCCCGGCGCATAGGATATTGTTTGACCGGTTTTGGGAACCGTAAACGGGCCCGTTGATGTGCCCCGTACCGCAAGTATTCCCTTGACGTCGGTTTTGTTTGCCGTGAGGTACGTGAATCCGGACGTACCCGATTCGACATAAAAAGCAGGGAGAAAGTAACTTTGTGCCGTTGTGGACGACCATATCGATGAACCGCAGGTAAATCCGGCGCGTGCGAGCCATGCGGTCAAGTCCCCCTCCCCTGCGTTGACAAAGAGGCTGAGCAGCTCGAATTGATTGGGCATGCGCCAGTCTGGATAATCTCCGTCATAGCCGGTTGGAGCGATGCTCTGGGGGGAGGTGTTGAGCGTTTCGATGGCAACCAAGGCATTTTCCCAGCTGTGCGCGCCCAGTGCGGCGCTGTCTTTAAGCCAGATAAGACCCGTCAGATTATCGGTAATGGTTCCATCTCCGTTATCGGTAAATCGGGGATCAGGCCATTCGATGCCTTCCTGTAGATCGCCGTCGTCACCTTCATACCAGGAAATATCGGCGCCGGTCCTGGGAAGGGAGAGGGGCAACGGGTCATGGGCGACAAAGGAGGCCTCGATTGAGTGGACCGCGTCCACATTCGTAAAAGTATAGCGGTCTATCACCCCAAGAGAGACGCCGTCCACCACGACATCGGCGATCAGATAGCCGTCATCGGGGGTAATAATAACGCGTCGAGTTTCACCGGGCGCGACGTAATATTCACCGATAGGCAAGACCGTTCCCCCTTCTCCTGCCGTTGCTTCAAACCTGTGCCAGTCCGTTTCGAATATCACCTGAATATCCAGATTTTCAGTTACGCCTGCGATCTCGTAGACATCACTTGCCCCCTGGGATTGACCATTGACAAGGACATCCTGGACATACCAGTAATATGCGTCAGGGGTGAATAGAAGCGTCTGTGTATCCTCCACCGTCATGGTCAGAGGTCCTGCCGGGTCTATCGTACCTAAACCGCTGTGGGTAATTGAAACGGCATACTCGATTGTCTCGAAGACCGCCTCGATGGTGTGATTTTCTTCCGGGTTTGAAAGTGTGTAAGAGGAAACGGCGCCCTGGGACACGCCATCGACCAGCAGATCGGAGATGGCATAACCTGGTTCGGGTGTTATCGCAAAGATCTGCTCTTGGGTAACATTCATCTCCAGAGTGCCCGAGGGAGATATGGCGCCGCCATTGCCGGCGCTTGCAGCGACGCTGTAGGGGATCAACGTAAAATCTGCGGTAATGCTGTGATCCCCGCTGATGTTTTCGAAGGTGTACGCGTCCGGCGTCCCAACGGATGCCCCATCGACACGGACGTCTGACAGGAAATAGTGAGGATCGGCGGCAAAGGTAAAGGCCTGGTCCTGTCCGTAATCTACCGTCACCGATCCCGAGGGACTGATGGCGCCGCCGGCTGTGGCGACGCTCCCGCGCACCGTGAACGTATCCAGGGCAAACGTAGCGGTTACGGTCGTATCCGCATTGATACGCACGGTTATGGGGTTACTGCGTGACACGTCCTCGGGAAGACCCGTCCAGCAGTCAAAGTGCGACCCGGCGGCGGGGGTTGCCGTGAAGGTTACATCGGTGCCGGGTACGACTTGCAGCGTGCCGCTTTCAGAGAAGCTGTATGTCTGATTGTCATAGTGGGAATGGGCCTCGATGACTCCACTGCCGTTACCCTGGAACCCGATGGAGACGGTATGCTCTGTCGATGTTCCCCTCAGGGGGATCTCGTCCCAGAGGGTAATCGGATCGTCTGAATAGATGATCAGACGGGCCTGTTTTTCACCGGGGCTCGTCGGATTGAACACTACTTCTATCGTATCGCTTCCTCCTCCCGGAATCAGGCTGTGAGGCATCGGCTCGCTGAGCAGGGAAAAGCTGTCGGCATGCTCCCCGATCAGTGAAACTAAGAAAATCGCGGCAGAATTGATTCCGTCATTGCGCACTTCCAACAGTTCCGTTTGGCTGCCCAGCATTGCCACTGCCCCAAAGTCAAGTGCCTCGGGGGTCATGTGTAGCCGCGTGGCGGCGGCGGGACGATACAGGCCGCCGCGGACGGGTATGAATCGTATGAATGCGAGGTGCGGGTCCAGTTTGTTCTCGGAAATGAGCTGCCCGTCCCCCAAATTCATGACATAGGCTTTGGATGTGTCATCCGGTCGGGTCGTGGCACTCCACACATAATCCAAAAGGACAGAATCGGGAATACCGCCGTTGGGATACAGATAGCCTTCGGGATATACATTGAAATAACAATCGAGACTGAGCAACTCCTGGACACTGGGCAGCCGCCAGTCCGAGTACCCTCTGTTGGTGTCAAATAGATATGTGCCGTTGTTGAGCGCTTCCATGACAGCCGGAATTTCCTGCCAGGTGTATGACCTGCCGGTTTCTGCAAACCACATCAGACCGGTAAGCACATCCGTTACTGTTCCATCGCCGTTGTCGACAAACCGGTCGGAAGGCCAGGCAATCCCTCGTTGCAGATCACCGTCGTCTCCGTTCATGTGACTGGTGATCTGTCCGGTTTGCGCGATATTTGCGGGATATGCGGGATCCGTGCCGCCATCAGCGCCGCCTCGCACCATTAGAGAATAGGTGCAGTTATTCCAGTATTCAATGACAATTTCTCCTGTCGTAAAATCAACAGTATAGGCAAATCCATCCGGATAATGGGTGGTTGAAGACCAGTATCTGCCTGACTGCATATTGGAAAAACCGGCGTTATCCAGAAAATCCTTTATGGTCAGAGATGATGT
Organism: Syntrophales bacterium; assembly: GCA_963666365.2. Taxonomy (GTDB): domain Bacteria; phylum Desulfobacterota; class Syntrophia; order Syntrophales; family UBA2210; genus JALNXD01. The sequence continues at coordinate 687,535 of CAXXNF010000001.1, read as the reverse complement.
ATTCCATAGGCTCTCAAGTTCGTTCATGTTAGGAAGGCGCCAGTCGGTATACCCTGCCGAGATTTCGCCACAGTTGCCGCTGTTCACGTAGTTGATGAAATTGAGCGCCCTGGCCCATGTGATTTTGCCGTCCCCTTCAACATCGTCTGTATCAAACCCGGGACAGAAATCGCCTATGGCGTTTCCTTCAGCGCACCACATCAGGCCGGTAAGGCGATCCAGCACTACGTTTCCGTCGTGCTGAATCTCAAAACGCGGGTTGGGCCATGATATCCCCGATGATGTCTCTTCCGTCCTTCCCGTTGTCGGCACGGCAACCACCGATTCGATCAACCTGTCGCGGATGAGCGGATAGGGATCGTTGACCCCGAATCCATTGACATAGGGGCAGGAGAATACCTGAAGGTTTGCCTCATTGGGTGTTTCGCAACGAAACCCGCTCCAGTAGTTGCCCAGACGGTTTTCATACCACCGGTTGTTCGTTGAACCTGAGCTGTCGTATCCGTTGCTGCCTTCCAGAAAACGGTTCACCGTGGCGGTGATGTTGCGGCACCCCTGAAGATAGAGCCCGTAATCGACATAGGTGAAGGTGTTATTTTTGATTGTCCCTCCGTCCAGGTTGACGAGATGGACTGCCTTGACAGTGTGCGCACTACTGTTGACAAAGGTGTTGCCTGTGATAGTAAGGTCCCTATTGTTCAAAAGAGTGGAGGCGTTTAGATAGACCCCGGCATAGCCCGCCGTGGCAAGGCCGGTGATGTCGTTTTCCTGGAAATTGATTCCGGTCGTGTCGCTTGCCAGAGACAGAGAGAAGCAGCCGAAACAATTATCGAAGGTATTCGATTCCACGAGAAGGTTTCCGGCGGTCACGGCTGTTCCACTGATGGCGTATCCCTCGATATCAGTAAAGGTATTTCCGCTGATTTGAAGATTATCGATACCCTGTTCCAGGACAATGCGCCCATTGCCGCCGAAGACACTGTCGGTGATATGGAACGAATCGCTGTTACGCAGGGTAATGAGCGGAATATGAGCGTTCGTGATCGTTCCGGGAGCGGAGGCGCCGAAAGTGCAGTCTGTAATCGTCACGGCATCGGCCGTCACGTTTTCCATTCTAAGGTCGGTGAGGTTCGAAAGCGTTATTTCATATCCGGTAAAGTCCCTGCCCTGCCAATCTATGTTCCCGCAGCCCCTGAGATTGATAACGTTGTGCTCCAGATTCAAGGAAGTATTCGAGACAACCGGCGCAAAGCCTTCCTCCAGAAGGCGTTCGCCTCTGTGAAAGAGATCGACATCCGTATTCCAGTTCACGTCATTGTGGGAGAAGAAGGCTCCTTCGGCGGCAACTGAAACGGCGAGATTTTCCAGTACGGAAAAGATTACACCCGATAGGGAAAGGGATGCACCGTCCGGAACCGTAATTCCCGGACTTTCGTAAGGTGAATCGATCCAGTGTATAGCGTTGAAAAGGGTCAGGTCGTCCCCGGGTTCCAGATGCAACCCGGTTACGAAAAGAGTGGCCGCCGAGCTCGGCCATAGACCGGAGGGAAAGACTCTGACTTTTTCCGTAACGCCGTCGCCTGCACCGTGTATGCGGACGTGAATATCCTGTGTGCCGAGAAACCCTGCAGTGTCCCACTCGTACACGGCAACGGCGTAATTGCCCCGAATCTCGGCCAGGACCGGCGAGGCATTAAGCAGAATTCCCCCGTTGTCCGGGTTGCCGAAATAAAAATCCACTTCAATCGTATCGTCGCCCATTGCTCCCCTGACAAGCGTTTTTGCCGTCAATGTGGCGCCGGGTGTCACGGCCGCAGCGCCATATACACGGTCGTCTTTCTCTCGTCCGTCTGCAATGGGATAGATCCCCGATCCGTCGTAATCGCTCCAGAAGTTGCCTGTATCGACGCCGTCGTCCCAGGTATTGACGCCGCTGCTGTAGGCGCAGGCCGTACCAGCAACGTCCGATTTGAGATTGAATGAATTGTAATAAAGTGTGTTGCCGGCGCCGCGCTCTAGCCGTATCGCCCGGCCCACTGCCTCGTCGACGATATTCCCTGCAAAAAGGCCGTCATGACACTCTTCGACGAGAATGCCGTAGATAGTCCATTGAATGAGATTATTGACGACAGCGGCGCCGTTGCCCTTCACAATTATTCCCCGGACGGTCCGTTGAATGATCAGATTGGAGACCGTCACGTTGTCGGCGGCGATTTCGATTCCGAACGGAAGAGGGGGCGTTCCGTCGGATGTCCCGATAAAGGGGCGAGCCGCGGGATCTCCATAAAGGATCACCCCTTCCTTATCAATGATGACGGATTCCTGATAATAGGCATTGTTCTCTTTGGGCGACACCATGATCGCGTCGCCGGGAGAAGCGGCGGCAACGGCCGCCTGTATGGTGGTGAAATCGCAACCGGAGGGACCGACGGTCCAGTCCGGCGCGTTCGGTAGTGCATGGGTATATGCCGGAAGGTTTCCGTGATCGCTTACGGGGTATCGGTCTATCTCCGAATCGGGATTCGGATCGATGAATGACAGAAGTTCCAGTTCCGGAACGGTGTACTCATCGATCAGTTCGCGCTGCAGGTCGATCGTCCCGCGCAGCGAATCGAGTTCCATCTTCCAGGCCAGCAGAATGGCATCGGCCAGCATTTCAGTCACGCCGTCGCCGTTGACGTCTCCCGCATCCGACAAAGGATCCATATCGACCGCTTGCAGGGCTTCGCTTGTCCACTGCCACACCACTGATCTTCCGAGGCCGTATTCTCCCCGCGTGGTCTGTGCCTTGCTGTCCAGTGTGGCAATAAGCCCTTTTTGGTTGTTCAGCGCCGTTTCCAGCGCCGTCCAGGCCGCTTGGTTTTCGCTTACCGACGCGCTGTAACTGAAAGAAGACTGGCCGTTGGCCGTTTCGATCAGGTTAATGGCGTTCGTCATGCCGTTGATCACGCGGGCGGTCTGATCGGCATTCTCTTCCAGCGTGTAGTTGGGGTTGTATATTTCATCACCCTGGGAATCTTCCCAGGCTTGAAACAGGTACAGCTCGGCCGCACCGGTATAGAAGTTGTCCATCATGCCGTTCAGTCCGTCGAGTGTCGCCGTCGCCAGAAACTGGGCGCACTGTTTGAATTTATCCAGCGGCATGAGGATGATGGAGACCCCCGCCATTTCGAGCAGTTTCTCCGACAGTTCGCTTCCCGCTGTTGCGACGATCTCCTCCATGTTGATCTTTTCCTTGGCCTCTTCCATCAGTGAGGCGGCGGAGGGATCACTGCCGCTGCCGGAGGCGAACTGAAGGATCTTTTTGTAGTCTTCGGAATAGAGCGGTCCCAGGGTTTCCAGATTTACTTTGTTGCTGTAAGGCGAGGCGCCTTGAAACATTTCGAAATGCTGAAACATGGTTGATCGATAGGCTTCATAGTTATAGCGGAGGGAGTCGAGCTGGTGCCGCAGAATATACAAATCCGCCTGAGAAAAGGTCAGGCCGGGATAGTTGTCGAGACAGGCATCGGCAGTCGTGGTTTCGCCGGCTGAATTGACGCCGTAAGGAACAGACTGTGCAGTGACAGCGCAGGAAAGGGCGGTACTCTGTGTCAGAAAAAGCGGACAAAAAAGGCAAACTGCAGAAATGAAAAATGCATTGATTATGGTACGCGTCATGACAAAGGTCCCTTCATTGCTTTGTAACGTCAGCGGGCAGAAGGTTCTGTCTGAAGTGATAATAAGGATTTACTTACTTTTTTTGCATTATATGAAGAGAAATTTTTTGTGTCAAGGTCATTATGGGAGTAAAAGGGGGGAAGTTCAGGCAATCAGTGACCGGTATGACAGGGAAGAAAGGACAGAAAAAACCGATGGGGAAGACTGAAACAATTGATGTGGTGATGTTCGATTTCGGAGGGGTGCTGGCGGAAGAGGGGTGGAAGAACGGCTTTACGGCGATCGCCCGCGCACAGGGACTGGACGGCGATTGGCTTGCGGAAGCGGCAGCCGATACAGCCTACGAGACGGGTTATCTCACCGGCGTCGGTGCTGAAAAAAAATTCTGGAGGGTTCTCAAGGGGAAAACGGGCATTTCCGGTGACGAAGCTGCCCTGCGTCAGGAGATTTTTTCACGTTTTGTGGTACGAGACTGGATGATCGATTACGTGAAGCGACTCAGGGGATGCAATCTGATTGTGGGAATCTTGAGCGATCAGATCGATATGCTCGATGAACTCAACGCCGCCTATGATTTCTTCAAGTTCTTCGACTATGTGTTCAACAGCTACCATATCGGGAAGGGCAAGCGCGACGCCTCATTATTTGACGATATCGCTGCCCGGATTAAGCGACCTGCTGAAAGGATAGTGTTTGTCGATGATCACCCCGGGCATGTCGAACGGGCGCGGCAGAAAGGTTGGAAGGCCGTGCACTACAGGGATGCAGACTCTTTTTTCCGCGAAATGGATCAGTGGACGGCGCACTGCTCCTGATGACCCACTCGAGACACCGGAGGAACGGGCCATCCGACACACTACAACCATGTTTTCTTTTCTAAAGGTTCTGCGGCCTTGACAATGGATGGCATGCGCATTATGCTGTCCCGGACGGCGATCCCGGAGATGGGGGGGGTAAAAGAAAAAAAGTACTCGCGCCGTTGAATGCAACGCCGGCGCGCAGAGATCCCCGTCTGTAGCGGTAGGATTTTAGCCATGCCAGGGAGGCGGGTATGCGTCACGCGATTCCAGCAGAAAGGATATATATTGTATGAGCTTTTCCGGGAGGATTTTTTGCGGCGCCATTTCGGCTGAAAAAATTGGTCAACAGGTACAACTGTGCGGATGGGTGGATGCCTACCGCGATCACGGCGGTCTTATCTTCATTCATCTGCGTGATCGCAGCGGCATCGTGCAGATTGTCTTTAATCCGGAGATTGCCCCCGGGGATGTATGCGAGGCGGCCTCGGCACTGCGGGCGGAGTATTGCGTCACCGTGGAAGGCGAAGTCACAAGGCGGCGTTCCGGGACGGAAAACCCCCATATCGAAACCGGAGATGTTGAAGTCATTGCACAGAATGTAACCGTGCTGGCCGACTCCGATCCTCTGCCCTTTGTCATATCCGACAAGGCCATGGTAGCGGGCGCCGAAACGTCAGGCACGGAGCAGGTTTCGGAAGAGCTGCGCTTGCAGTACCGCTACCTCGATATCCGCCGCCCCGTCATGCAAAACAATCTGCGGTTGCGGCACAAGATTTTCCAGTGTGTACGCCGGTTTCTCGATGAGCGGGGCTTTGTGGAAGTGGAAACGCCCGTGCTTACGATGAGCACCCCCGAAGGCGCCCGCGACTATCTGGTACCCAGCCGTGTGCATCCGGGAAGCTTCTACGCCCTGCCCCAGTCGCCGCAGCTGTTCAAGCAACTGCTGATGATCGGCGGCCTGGAGCGTTATTTTCAACTGGCCCGCTGTTTCCGCGACGAGGATTTGCGTCCCAACCGTCAGCCGGAATTCACACAGCTCGATCTGGAAGCGTCTTTTATCGACGAGGAATTTCTCTATGAGCTGATCGAGGAGCTGACGGTTCAGATGTTTACGCTGGGTGACATCGATCTTCCCAGGCCTTTTCCGCGCATGACCTACGCCGATGCGATGGACGCCACCGGTTCTGACCGGCCCGATTTGCGATTCGGCCTCCGTTTCGTGGACGTCACGGATGTATTTACCGACACTAAGTATTCAATTTTCCAACAGATACTGAAGCGCGGCGGTTGCATCAAGGGCATCAACATCAGGGGCCGATCCGAACAGTTAAGCAAAAATGTGCTGCAAAATGAGTATGCCAAGGAGATTGCGCCGTCTTTCGGCGCCAAAGGTATGACCTGGATGCGGGCCGAAGGCGGAAAATTGGAATCCAATATTGTCCGGTTTTTCAGCGAAGCGGAACTGGTCCTGCTCAAGAAGCGTTTTGACGTGGAAGACGGCGATGTGCTGATTATGGTGGCCGATCCCTCCTACACAACCGTCACCTCCGCGTTGGGGCAGCTGCGCCTGCACCTGGCGCATCGTTTGAACCTCATTCCCGAAGACAGCTTTTGTCCGGTCTGGATCACGGAATTTCCCCTTTTTGAAGCCGCCGAGGAGGGCGCCGTTACATCGAGCCACCATCCCTTCACGGCGCCGGACCGGACGGATTTCGATCCGAAAAATGTGGAAGAACTGCTCAGCCTGCGTTCCCGCGCCTACGACCTGGTGATGAACGGAGAGGAACTGGGCGGCGGAAGCATTCGTATCAGCAACCGCGACCTCCAGCGTAAAATATTCACGGCACTGGGGCTTACCGAAAAGGACATGCGGGAAAAATTCGGTTTCTTCCTGAGGGCTTTTGATTATGGTGCGCCGCCCCACGGGGGCCTCGCGCTGGGCATGGACCGTGTGGTGTCGATGATTCTCAAAACGCAGTCCATTCGCGAGGTCATCGCCTTCCCGAAAAACCGTTCCGCCGGTTGCCCGCTCACCGGGGCGCCGTCCGTCGTTGAACGGGAACAGTTGGCCGAACTGGGCCTTCTGAATTTGGGCGGCAAGGATGTGCTGCCCGGAACCACGGAAAAAGAAAATATGCTGGACCGTCTGTCCTGGGTGTCGCGCATCGGTATCGCGACCGAGGAGCGGGCGATTTTGGAAGCGGTGCTCTCGCAGGCTCAGTCGCTGGCGGAGGTTGCCTGCGACAGGGCGGGAAACGATGAACCGATCCGTTCGGTGTTGCCCGCGACGCACCGCACGCGGCCCGGGCTGACCGCAAAACGCTCGGTTATGGCTGAAACAGGCGTTCTGCTCCAGAACGCCCCGGCGGTCAAAGGCAATTTTTTTAAAGTTGCCAGTATTCTGGAATAAGGGATTATCTATGAAAAAAAGTTTTTTCTATCGCAATCCGAACGTATCTGAAGGCGCCGGCGGTCCGCTTGCCGGCATGGCAGTTGCCCTTCAATCGAACATCGCCGTTGCAGGCTGGCCCATGGAGGCGGGTTCAGAGGCGCTGAACGGTTTTAAGGCCCTGGAAGACGCCGCTGTCGTAGAGCGACTCAGAAGGAACGGCGCGGTGATATCGGGCTTGACGCACACAAGTGAATTCGGCTTCGGCATCAATGGAAGCAGCGGCGCCGGCAGGGCCGTTGAACAAAAAGAGGCGGACGCGGAGATCATGCTGGATCTGGCAGGAGAGGCGCGCCTGGCCGCAGAGCGTGCCGGGCTTTGGGGGTTCAAACCGTCCTGGGGCCTGATTCCCCGTCTGGGGATTGCCGGCTTGATTCCATCGATGGAAGTCTGTGGGATTCTGGCAAAGACGCCCGGTGATATCCGTGCAGTGGTCAAAGGCGTCGCCGGGGTTGACGAACGGGATTTTTCTCAGCCCGATCTGGATTTCTCCGATATTCCATTGAAGGACCTTGACTCGAAAAAAATGACACTGGGCGTCATCGAAGAATCCCTGTCTGCACTCTCCGCGTCCGAACGGAGCGCCTTCGACGGGGAATTGGATGGACTCGGTCAGTTGGGGTTCATCGTCAAATCTTTTTCCTGGCCGGACTATGCCCTGTGTCTGGTTGTGCATAAGATTGTCGGTTCAGTTGAGGCCTCATCCGCGGCCGGACGGTATGATTCCGTGCGCTTCGGAAAGCGCGTACCGGGCGCCAAAAACTGGAACGATATGTATCTGCAATGCCGCGGCGCGTCTTTTGGAACCCTTTTAAAAAGTTACCTGATGCAGGGTGCCTATTTTCAGTTTGAGCGTTACGATGCCTACGAAAAGGCCTGCCGCATCCGTGCACGCCTGGTGAAGGATACCCGACGTCTGGAAAGGCAGGCCGACGCACTGATTTTTCCGGTGCAAAACACAGCCTTGATTGATACATCGGAAGCATTGGGCCACCTTTACGAACAGTGTATCCACACGGTGCATGCCAACGTCGCAGGCTGGCCGGCTTTGACGGCGCCGGCCTCAGCTCCCGACCGGCCGGGTCTGCAGATTGTGGGTGCGTTGCAGGCGGACGCGCGGCTGATTGCCCTGGGAGACTATCTTTATCAGCAGCGCAGGGGAGGTAAATAGTGATGGAATTTGAAGCGGTTATTGGATTGGAAATTCATGTCGAACTCAACTGTGCCACAAAGCTCTTTTGCGATTGTCCCAATAATCCCGGCGATGACCCGAACATTAACACCTGTCCGGTCTGTCTGTGGCATCCCGGCGCCGCGCCTCGTTTGAGCGGGGCCGCGCTCGAAAAGGCGGCGCTTTTATGCCTGGGCCTCAATGCCGAACTTCAGCCGAAAAGCGCCTTTGATCAAAAGGTTTACTACTATCCGGACCTGCCCAAGGGATATCAGCTTTCACAGGTGCATCTGCCGCTGGCCCGCGGTGGCTGGGTTGACATTGCCGATGAAGACGGCTCGCCCAAAAGGATGCGCATCCATCATATTCATATGGAGGAGGACGTCGCCAAACTGGTGCATGAAATGGAAGGACGAACGCCGATCAGTCTGGTGGATTTCAATCGTGCCGGTGCACCGCTCGTGGAAATCGTCACCGAGCCGGATTTCCGGACGCCCCACCATGCAATGGAGTTTCTCAAGGCCCTGCGTACGCAGGTGCGCTATGTGGGATCATCGGAATGCAGTATGGAAAACGGCACGATGCGCGCCGATGCGAACATCTCCATCCGTCCCAAAGGCGACGGCCGTATGAACACCAAGGTGGAAGTGAAGAATATGAATTCCGTCCGACACGTGGGGGATGCAATTTCTTACGAAATCAGCCGTCAGAGCGCGGCCGTGCGGGCCGGCGAATCCGTGGTGCTGCACACCCGGTTGTGGGATCCGGATAAGAAAGTCACGCTGCCCATGCGGCAGAAGTTTGAGGGCCCCTGTGTTCCCGATCCCTCTGTGCCGGTCATTGAGCTTTCACCCGAAGAAATTGCGGTACTGCGCGCCCGTCTGCCGGAAATGCCCGCAGTGCGCGCTGAACGGTTTGTCAACCAGTATGGCCTTTCAACCGACGAGGCGACCTATCTGAGCACTGATCCGGAAACGGCCGTCTATTTTGAAGAATTGATTCGCGCGGGCGCCCAGATCAGAGCAGCCATGCACTGGCTGACCACCCAGCTTTTGCCCGCCCTGCGTGAACGTCGCCAGGATCTTTCCCATACGCCCGTGACGCCGGAAAGACTGGCCGCACTTCTGGAAATGCTGGCAAAAGACGAGATCAACGCCAACGCGGCCCGCGATGTGCTGTCGTGCATGTTTGATTCCGGTGATGCTCCCCGGGACATTGTGAAAGTCAAAGGCCTGGGTCAGGTGTCCGACGCGGGCGCGCTCGAATCGCTGATTGATCAGGTGTTTGCGGCGCAGGCGGCGGCGGTGGCCGATTACAAAAGCGGCCAGGGAAAAGCCCTGGGTTTTTTGATCGGTCAGATCATGCAGACCTCCGGCGGAAAAGCCAATCCGAAAGTGATCCGGGAATTGCTGACCCGGCGATTGTCATCGTCATGATCGCACCGGTCATATGGAATGAAAAGATAAAATTTCCCCTCAGATGTATACATTGAGAAGTATGTGCCGATGCTGCCTGCAATAAGAAGGACCATGAGCAGGTGAATTAAGAACAGTTTGGTGCGAAGAGATGCGTGAAGATTCATGTAAATATTTTTTACACGCTGATTCCTGTGCCGAAGAACTCATTCTGTTAGGTTCGCGAGGAACGTTTATTGTCTTTTCGGTAAATTTCTTTGACAATCTCTAGTTTTGTCATGCCCGTAACGTCGATTCCAAGTCGCTGTGCTTCGTCCTCAAGAAAAGAATAGCTTTCCGATATGAGAGGATAGGCCGATTCGAAAGAATCAAAGTAGTCCAGATCGTTTTTCGTCTTTTCATAGGCTTCACGGCCTTCGGAAATGCATTTGACTGCGGTTTTCAGAAAATAATCGTTAAAAAAGCTTCGACGTGATTTGTCGACCATGGATGCGCGCCGTCCTTTCACTTCCCTCTAATGATCATGATAGCAGGAGCACAGGCGGTCCGAATCGGCATGAAAATGTCTGTCTCTGATTGTCCACCATGCCGGATTACACCATCCTGCAGGTATATCGTCGGGCCGTTCCCATATGCCGATCAGTCCGTAGTCCCTCGAATTGAGTCTTTCCGTAAAAGATGCCGCCTTCTTTCGTACAGTCTCTTCATCGTCGGCGTCGAAAAACGCTGCGCCCAAAATCCGTTCCATAATGGTGTCGTCGTCGACGACGGTGACGTGGTTCGCCCCGTCGATCTCATAGTGACGGGAACGCTTCATCGCAGCGCCCGCAATGCGGGGCGCTCCTGCGGTCATACAGCAGAATGCCGAGATTATTTTGTCAAAAAAGAAGGACGTCAGCATCCATCCCGGAAAATCTCGGTCAATGTCTCCGGGCGAGAGCACCTGCTGGGGTGTGCCTGTTGTATCAGTCATAATCAGGCCGTCGGTACGATAATCGCGCCATCTGTCGGGTGCGGCACAAAAAAACGCGACATCCCTTTTCGAGGAATCGACGATGATGTCCATATGTCCGGCGACAAAGAAACTTGGATGCATGGCGCCGCCTCCTTCGAAGGAGGGCGTGCCGGTTGCGTCGCAGTTGGGGCTCATTCTGAAGAGCTGCTCGGTACAGGACAGTGCATCGAAGTCGTCCTCTTCGATGGCCGGAAAGTAACGGAGAAGGATTCTGCTTTCTACCAAAGGGGCGCCTGAACCGTGGGCCGCCGCGTCAAAACTGTCGGACAACGTGCACCCTTCGACAATTGTCAGGGAGTAGGCGCCCCTCTTATCTGAAAACCAGAGATACCACTGCGGCAGCCCATCCGCATCAACCACCTGAGATATCTGAGAAAAACCGAAATGGCGCCGCGCTGCATCATTCTGAAACACATGCTGGAACAGTTCAAGCATAAGCGATTCAGCGGCGGCGACAGGATCGGTGTGCTCTGTTACGGTCATACTTCTCTTCTCTTCGGTTATTTTTTCAGTCGATAGCCCGGCCATCCGTCCATAAAGTAATCATGTATCATAATCAGGTTAATGACCATGATCAAAAAGGCGGCGGCATTTTCCGATGGATGGGACACGCCCTCGCATACGCCAAGAAGCGTCGGTCCCCATGCGTAATAGGCCCATGCGAAAAGAAGACCTATCACGATGGCAACGACGGTCTTGATGACGGACCGTACGATTCCATTCAATTTTTCGTAGGCCTGCCCGAAGTATATGTTCTGAATCAGGGCAATTACAAGGATAAAATTCGCCATTGTCACGGTGTGACCGTAGCGCCACCCGAAATTGGCATCGTTCTGGCCGCCCACATAGGCTTCATCCCATAAGTAGTCGAACACGAAGAGCTGAATGCGGAACAGGATATAGCCGAGCACAAGACTGATTACGGCAAAAATGATAAATCGCCAGGGTTGTTTTTTTACGTAGAGGAAGGGCCAGCCGTCCCAGAGATGGAAGGCGAGAAAGGTTGCTACGACGGTGCAGAAAAGAATGCCCAGACTGTATTCGGCGCTGTTTGTGTGGGCGATGCTTTCCCACCAGGGCGGGATCGCCGTATAGACCTGCTTCGGATAGAACATGGAGCCGAGATGGGGGTGAAAGAAGATGAAGAAAAAGTAGATGCCGAATACGGCTATAATCGCCCACATGGCAATTCCGAGTTTCGGCTGTTTCAGCTCGGGGAAAAGGTCCCTTCCGATGCCGAACATGAACCAGACGCTGAAAAGAAAGAACGGAACCGAGAGTGAAAGCATTGCCCAGGAGGCTGTTTCCCTGGTGGACAGGGCGTCCTGTCCCAGCTCGCCATAGGCCATCAGACTGTTCCAGTTGAAATAGGTGATGCCCAGTTTTCCCAATATCAGAAATACACATCCGATAACAAGGACGAGGTAAATGACAATCATCAGTGCGGTCATCGTCGCTCCCTTGGCCAGGGGATTTGTATTCTTCAGGTAGGTGCGTGAGAACGGCCAATAATCAAACAGTTCCGTCTGCCAGAGCAGTATGAGCAGTGTCCATATAACCAGAGAAAAACCCAGAAGAGGTGTATAAAGTTTACACAATCCTGCCTCTGAGAAAAAGATCCACCATATGGCACACACGCCGATGATAAGCACGATCAAATTGACGATGCCCGAAAGACCAATAGACCATCGAGGTTCCAGCTGCCGAGTAGCGAGCCAGTTTTCATTGGATTGATTGTTGTCCATAGATACCCCCCTTGTGTGTGTAGATGTCGTGTTGATGAAAGAAAGGGGTCGATACCCGGAAAATAATTTTTCAGGAGTGTTCGACCCCTTCGGGACAATTATCGATTCATTTCGTCTGTTGCCTGGTCGATCTCCACTCAGAACACCATTTCGTCGCCATTTCCTAGATACACATTGGATGTTTTGGCTTTGGCAAGTGATCCCACCTTCTTGTAAGAAAGATTTTTATTGGTGCCGTGGACGATGGGCAGTCCCGCGGCAGCGGCTTTCTCCGCCCAGATCCACCCGGTGCAGTGGTTGCAACCGATCTTGGTCATATTGTACGTCTTCATGCCTTTGATGATGTCATCGAATTTCGGATCCCAGTTCTCAAAGACCGAGATATGCAGACCGCCGTAGCACCCGTAATTTTTGTTGCCGTCCTTGAAGTTTCTGCGGGCGTGGTTGATCAGTGTGAGAATGCCGGGATGGCAGCAACCGGTAACGGTGACGTAGCCCTTGTCTTTCAGTTTGAAGTACATGACGTTCTCGCCGCGAACCTGCAGCGTCGCCGGGCAGTCGAAGAACACAACGGCGGCGCCCTCCTGCAGTTTGTAGAGTTTGTTGGTCTCGGTCACAATCAATTCACCGGTATGAGGAACCGTATTTTTCGGACAGCCCGGCGTTGCCGAAAAGTCGGCGCCCTTGAGCAGCTCAAAACTCTTTTTCATCGAGGTGCCGGGGAAATAAATTTTGATGTCAGGCTGATGCTTCAGCGTGCTTTCAAGACCGAAATAGTGGTCGATATGATCGTGGGAAATGATCATCGTATCGATTTCTTTGCCCTTAAGCATCTTGTCAACGCCTGATTTTTCAAAGACATAATCCATCCAGTCGTTGTTCCAGCCGGTATCAAGAAGATATTTGGTTTTCTTACCGTCAAGGGCCTCCACTTCTACGACGGCAGAGTAACCGCCGAGATTTTCAATGTTGTAGGCGACATCATACTGGTTTGTATTTATGCCGCCGGCGGCCTTGATGTCTTTGCCGAGCGTGGCATTGTCGAACCAGCTTGTCTCGGAGACGCAGTACACTTTAACGCTTTTAACTTCTCCAAAATCTTCCTTCTTTCGCGCGTGTGCCGTCGTTAGTGTTCCCACACCCCCTGAAACGGCGATGCCCGCGCCCGTTGCGGCGATTCCCTTCAAGAAGTCTCTTCTTTTCATACTCAAATCCTCCTTTATGTGTGGTTGTTACGTGACAATATCGCCCGTGCCGAGTGTGCCCTCCACAAAGCGCTTCACTACATCGTCGATATTTCCGATAACATTGTAGATGAGCTGCACCGATGATCCGGCCAGTTTGCGCTGGTAGTCCTGACGAATCCCGCCGCAGATTACCACGTCGGCCTTCAGGTGGAGCACCAGCGCACACAACTCATCAGGATCAAGCGCATCAACGGCGATCACCTTTCGATGGGCGATCTTCCCTTCCTTTATGACGAGGGAAAGCAGTTGCGCTGCGTCATAATACTTGGGGGCAATTCTGCCGTTGAGTGTGCATACTATCGCATGCATGGCCTTCCTCCTGCCTTCGTACATCAAAGTACAGCAATAGGCGTGCCACTATCATGAATTGAGTGATATCAGGTGGTTATAAAGACGAGGCGCCGGCACCATCTGGCTGTATGGCCGATATGTTGCGTATCCGCCGACAAGTAGAGGCGCCTTTCGATAAATATTTAATTAAATAAAGGTGTTGAGTCGTTGCAACATACTGCGGCAGTGTTGCATATGTTGCAGCGTAGCGATCATGTCCGGAGACCCAGGCGTTTCATCTTGCGCCACAGGGTTGTACGATCGATTGAAAGCGCTGTCGCCGCCTTCTGTCGATTCCATTTTTGGCGGCGGAGGGTATCAAGAATGAGCTCCCGTTCTTCAGCGTCGGCGCCCATGAAATCGGTTGTCGCACCGGGACCGTCGATGCCGGACTGCTTCGACGGCGCGCCCGCGGTAAGACGTGGGGGGAGCATTGCGGCGGTTATGGGCTTCCCCTGGCTCATGATACAGGCATGTTCAAGGATGTGTTTGAGTTCCCGTATGTTTCCGGGGTAGCTGTAGTGAAAAAGAAGATCTTTTGCCTCAGCGGAGAGTGCCTCTTCGAAAGATGCGCCACAGTCATGAGGACGAAAGTTGCTGAGGAAATGATCTGTCAGGGCGGGTATATCCGAAGGACGGTCCCTCAGCGGCGGCAATTCGATACCGATAACGTTCAGCCGGTAGAAAAGGTCTTCCCTGAAAAGGCCCTCTTCCACCATTTCTGCAAGGTTGCGGTTGGTTGATGAAATCACGCGCACGTCCACACTCTGCGGTTTTGAGGCGCCCAGAGGGTAGAAGGTTTTCTCGTCGACAACCTGAAGCAGTTTCGCCTGAAGGGCAAGGGGGAGATCGCCTATCTCATCGAGAAAAATTGTCCCTCCTTCGGCCAGTTGAAAACGCCCCGGCTTATCGGTTTTGGCGTCGGTAAAGGCGCCTTTTTTGTAGCCGAAGAATTCCGATTCAAGCAGTTCGCCCGGCATAGCCGCACAATTCACCTTGACAAATCGACCCTCTCGCCGGTTGCTCGCACGGTGAATGGATCGGGCGAGAATGTCCTTTCCTGTGCCCGTTTCTCCCGTAAGAAGTATATGTGCGTCCGTCTTCGATGCAACGGTGAGAATGTCGACAATGTGCCTGATCGTGGGATCAGTTCCGATGATATCATCAAAGGATGCTCTGTTTCGGGGCGCCCCTTTTTTTGCCCTGTCCCTGGCGGCATCGGGGAGCGGTTCCTGAAAGCATTCGATGGCGCAGGTAATATTGCCGTTCTCATCGGAGAGGACCGATGCGGATATCTCTATGGGGATTTCCCTGTTGTCCTTTGTCAGAATGGTGTTTCCTGTCCTGAAAGGGACGGTGTCCTTTTTTTCCAGAGCGGCTCTCAGCGGGCATTCCTCAAAGCATCGTGCGGCCCGGAAGATCTCAAAACACTTGCAGGAGAGGGCCTCGGACTTCGAGTATCCGGTAATCCTTTCAGCCGTGGAGTTAAAAAAAGTGATGCCCATGCCGGCATCAACGACAAAGATACCGACGGGCACTGCCTCACAGCATTCAAAAGACAGGTGCTCCATTTATACATCCCTCAATCATGTATATGCGACAAGACATCCGGCGAATGAGCATGCAATTTTAGTGAGACAGGAATAATATCAACTGGGTACTGCCCTGCAGGTGTAGCATAGATTGACGGGCCTTTCAAGTGCTTTAAGGGAAAGCTCTTTGGCGGTGCGGCTGGTTTCGTCTTCCCGGACGATACAGGCGAAGTCCCTGATGCTCCGATTCGATACCCTGCGCATCGACGATCCACGATTCCAGGTCGACCCATGTGCTGTCTTGCCAGTCCACAGCAACGTTCAGGACCAATTCACCTGTTTTTTCATCCCACCGGCAGGAGCTGCCGTTGGGGATAGGCTGATAACTGGGTACGCGATCCTCCCGGGAAGAGTATGCACGGGAGATATGGGCATAGCCGCCTGCGATATATTCGGGGAAGGAGGTGACAACCCTGGTTGTAAGTTCCACTGAAGACCCCCGTTCTTCAATATAATCGCGAATGGCGGCAAATCTCGCTTTCTGGCGCGTAAGGGCGATAGTGTAGTAGTCGCAGATCCCTTCAGCAATGGTAAAATTGGCAAAGGAGAGTATCTGGTCGTACCGAATCCTGAAGGTGCCGTCGCCGAAGGGACCGCCCTCGGCGCCCCAGCTGTTTTTGCAGAGATAACTTTCCGTGGCATCGTCCCAGCCGATTGCCAGCACGGCATGTCCTCCGATGTTTTCACCCGATTCATGGGAGTATGCTCCGTCCGACCAGGGAGAGGCGCCGGCAGGCTCTTTCCAGTAGGTTTTAAAATCTTCATAGACGAAGAAGGCCATCAGGCCGGGACCGTCTTCCAGTAATGACTGCTTTATCTTGCCCGGATAATCCTTTTCAAGGGTATAGAACTCCTGCACGTGGTAACAGACGGGGGGACAGGCGTAGTGCGCAGCCATGTCGGTGGTGGGGGGGCAGTCCTGATGGATATCGGCAAAACAGCCGTCGCCGTACCGATAGCAACTTTCTTCGCGGGGGGCGGCGGTTTCATAAAAACGGACGGCATCCAATTCTCCTCCGCAGCAGCCGAAGGCCTTCGGGGGGCCGTAACAGGAGACCAGCATCTGCTCCGCAAGGTCGTACTCGATGCCGAAACCGATGAGTATCTTCGATTCGAAGGCGGCGGTTGCACTGAAGGCCCAGCATGAGCCGCATTTTCCCTGATCCCTTGCGGGCGTCACGGCGTCGGAGGTGCGCCAGTCGTAGTGTGCGGGAAGGGCCGCGAGCGGCTTTCGGAAGGGCTTCCTTTTAAGGTATGATTCGTAGATCTTACGGTCCATGGGGATTAATCCCAGTTCTCCGGCCAGCGCCGGACCGGCGAATGAACAGAGGGCGCATACTATACACAGTATGGCCGCGCTGATGGCAGTGATGATTCTTTGTGCAGTCATTGAATCCTAACCTCGTTTATTTTTTTCTAGCAGATACTATCGGGAAAGTCTCTGCTTATCTTTAATGGGGTCTCACAACGGTGCGATGCAGCGAAGTTAACGAAACTCAGGATAACACAGGTGCGCAACGATGTTTTCTTAATCGGGAATAAGGTCGATCCTGAGTGTTACATAGGCAAAAGAGACGATAGAAATCCCACATAGGAGCATATATTTCACCCCTTTCGCAGGGTAGTATTGCAATCACCCACAGAGATTACGCTGTGAGTGATGAGTGCGCGGAGCTGTGAATCATAAACGACGTGGTATCGAAACAGAAGAAAGGGGAAGTTATGAAGAAAATTTTAATGAATGGCATTGTGACATTGCTGGTTTTGTGTGTGATGGCGCTGGGACTGTCGGCAGTGGAAGTATGCGCTGCCACCCCCGGGTTTAACATCCACGAGATGTCCGATATGTCGGATTTTGATCCGAACACCTTTGAAAATCCCAAGGGAGATACGCTCAAGCTGGGGCTCATGAATATTTTTTCGGGACCAGGGGCCGGCAACGGCGAGATCTATTGGCTGGTATGCACCTGGATTGCCTACGACATGAACAAGCGTGGCGGGATTCTTGTGGACGGCAAAAAGAAAAAACTTGAAATAATCAAGGGCGACACGCAGGGGAAGCCGGCCGTCTGCAAGAAAATAGCCGAACGACTCTGTCTGGAAGAAAAGGTAGACATCCTCTGGGGAACCACAGGCAGCCACTTGGCCCTTATTATTCAGAATGTGGCCAAGAAATATAAAAGAATCTTCGTGAATGTCCTGGCACTTTCCGATGGACTCATGGACGGCAAGAATTTCAACCGCTACACCTTCAGGACCATGTTGAACACCAGTATGCACGGACTTGCCGCTGCCTATTACTGCTCCACGCGGCCCGAGAAGAAGTATTACATTCTCTGTCAGGATTATCTATTCGGTCATGACATGGCGGAAGGATTTATAAAGGGTCTGAAGAAGTACGCACCGGATGTCGAGATCGTGGGTCAGGAATATCATCCGCTCTTCCTGAAGGATTTCGCCCCCTACATTACCAAGATCATGGGTTCCGGCGCCGAAGTCGTCTATACTGCCGACTGGCTCCCCGATTCAGGCAATCTGCTCAAACAGTCCCGTGATCTGGGAATGAAACTTTCCTTTGTGAACCTCTTTATGGATGAGCCTAATTCACTGGCGGGCGTCGGTCCCGAAGGCACCAAGGGACTTATTCATGTGAACCAGTTTCTGTGCGCCCCCGATACGCCTGAAAAGGCCCTGTGGCTGAAGAAATGGAACGATCAGTGGAAGAATAAGTGGGCCAAGCCTTACGACACCCCTCTGTATAAATGGAACAGCGGCACCATCGGCGCCACGCTGTCCCAGACCTACTGGCTGATGGATGTGGTCAAGAGGGCGGGAAGCACAAAGCCGGACAAGATTATCAAAGTATGGGAAGGCGATGTGTGGAACTCGATCGTGGGGCCGCTGACCATGAGGGCCTGTGATCATCAGGCGGTGATGGATCACTACGCTACCGTCTATGTTCATCCCAACCAGTGGTATGACGAAATGTCGAATGCAGGCGATGTGGTTGTGATTCCCGCGAAGTACTGCACGCCCCCGATGCCGGAAGATCTGGATAGATGCAAGAAGTAGGCAGTGCGCGGACAGGCAGGTCTGTTCCGGCGCAGTTGAGAACGGAATAGAGGGTGTGCCATTGATGCCAGAAGGGGCGGCGGGGAAATTCCCCGTCGCCCCTCTGTTCGTTATTCCTTATGGTGCGGCAAATCCTGCAAAGACGTTTCGTGCTGAGGTGTAGAGTGCGCACAGTGATTTGTCTTGACTTCAGAGAAATTTGATCCTATCACATATTCCGTAGAAGCGGTTCATAAAGACTTCCGATAAAAATATCGTTGTGGGCAATAGTCCTTCAGGATGCGTACATGAGCACATCTCATTGCAATAAAAGGTGTGATGAATGGGGATGCGACGAAGGCGGGTTCCTTACAACAGGTCCAGGGGGTGAGATGATGGAAACGTACATTTTGGCGCTCGATCAGGGGACGACCAGTTCACGGGCGATTCTGTTCGATCGCCGGGGTGCGGTTGTTGCCCTGTCTCAGCGGGAGTTTCCCCAGTATTTTCCACAACTGGGGTGGGTGGAACAGAATCCCCGCGAGATTCTGGACTCTCAGATTTCCACGGCCCGCGAGGCGATCGCATCGGCGGGAATCGGCGTCGAGTGTATCGCCGCCATCGGCATCACCAATCAGCGGGAAACCACTGTGGTCTGGGACAGAAAAACCGGAGAACCTCTCTATAATGCCATTGTATGGCAGGACCGACGCACTGCGGCATACTGCGATGATCTGAAGGATCGGGGATACGAGGATATGATCGGGCATGTCTGCGGTCTTGTCATCGATGCCTATTTTTCAGGACCGAAAATCCGCTGGATATTGGAACATGTCGAAGGGGCTCGAAGGAAGGCGGAAGCGGGAGATTTGGCCTTCGGGACGATCGATAGTTGGCTTCTCTGGAATCTGACGGGCGGGAAACGGCATCTCACCGATGTATCCAATGCAAGCAGGACGATGCTGTATAATATTGAAGATCTCTGCTGGGACGAACAACTCTGTAACCTTATGGACATTCCTCGGTCCATCCTCCCCGAGGTGGCAAGCTCCAGTGAGATATACGGGTACACAGAGGAAGCGCTTTTCGGCAGGAAGATTCCCCTGGGGGGCATTGCCGGGGACCAGCAGGCGGCCCTCTTCGGTCAGATGTGCACCCGGCGGGGGATGATAAAGAACACCTATGGTACGGGCAGTTTCGTCATGATGAACACCGGCGAAGAACGAATCTTCTCCAAGAACAAGCTGCTTGCAACAATTGCATGGCAGATAGACGGAACGACGACCTATGCCCTGGAAGGGAGCATCTTTGTGGCCGGCGCCGTCGTTCAGTGGCTTCGGGACGGTATGGGACTGATCGCGGCATCGGGCGACGTGGAGGCCTTGGCGCGCACCGTCGAAAACAATGGGGGCGTGTATCTGGTGCCGGCGTTTACCGGCCTCGGCGCGCCGCACTGGGACCAGTATGCCCGGGGGACCATAGTCGGCGTCACCCGGGGGACCACTGCGGGACACCTTGCGCGGGCTGCCCTTGAAGGCATCGCCTTTCAGGTACATGACGTGATAAAAGCAATGAGCGCCGACGCGTCCATTGACGCTGCCGAACTTCGAGTGGATGGAGGCGCCGCATCGAATGACCTGCTGTTGCAGTTTCAGGCCGACATCCTGAAGATTCCCGTGGTGCGTCCCGTGATCCTCGAAACAACGGCCCTGGGGGCCGCCTATCTTGCGGGCCTGGCCGTGGGGTACTGGCAGGGGTACGATGAAATTGCCGCTCAATGGAAGCGCGACGAAACATTCCATGCCGCCATGGCCCATGAAGAGGTGATGATGCTCTGCCGGAATTGGGAGAAGGCTCGCGGGCGGTCCGAACGGTGGATTGAAGAATGAATGCCTTGGAGAAGGAAGGGAGTCACAGGCAATGATACGAGAAGATATGATCGCCACCCTGGAGGCATTTGATGAGGTATGGGATATTATTGTGATAGGAGGAGGCGCTTCCGGCCTGGGAACAGCCGTGGAGGCAAGTTCACGGGGCTACACCTGCCTTCTGCTGGAACAATCAGATTTTTCAAAGGGCACATCGAGCCGAAGCACCAAACTGATTCACGGAGGGGTGCGATATCTCCAGCAGGGGGATGTATCCATGGTGCTGGAGGCACTGCACGAGCGGGGGCTTCTGCGACAGAATGCGCCCCATCTCGTCAGCAATCAAAATTTCGTCGTTCCCAGTTACGAATGGTGGGACGGACCTTTTTACCGCATAGGACTGAAAGTGTACGACATGCTTGCGGGAAAACTGGGGCTGGGACCCTCCAAAAGCCTGACGAAAAAGGAAACCCTCAAATATATACCCACTGTGAAAACCGAGGGGCTTCGAGGAGGAATCATTTATCAGGACGGTCAGTTCGACGATGCGCGTCTGGCCCTCAATCTGGCGCAGACCGCGGCCGACCTGGGGGGGACTCCCCTTAATTACATGAAGGTGACGGGGTTGTTGAAATCGGGCGACATGGTCAACGGAGTTCGTGTCCTGGATCTGGAAACGCGTAAGGAATACCGGGTATACGGGAGAGTAGTGGTGAACGCCACAGGGGTTTTCGTCGACGACATACTGCAAATGGATGATCCCGACGCGCTCAATATCGTGACCCCGAGCCAGGGGGTTCATCTGGTCCTTGCTAAGGAGTTCCTTCCCGGTGAAACGGCGATTATGGTTCCCCATACCGACGACGGGAGGGTGCTTTTCGCCGTTCCCTGGTATGACAAGGTGGTCGTCGGGACCACCGATACGCCCGTCGAAAGACCGAGCCTCGAGCCCCGCGCCCTGGACGAAGAGATCGACTTCATATTGAACAACGCGGCGCGATATCTGGAGAAGACGCCGAAACGAACCGATGTCCTCAGTGTCTTTGCCGGCCTTCGTCCTCTGGCGGCAACCCATGACGAGAGCAAGCCGACCAAGGAAATTTCCCGAAGCCACAAGATTCTCGTATCGCTTTCGGGCTTGGTGACGCTGGTAGGAGGAAAATGGACCACCTACCGTAAAATGGGGCAGGATACGATTGACAAAGCGGTCCTTGTGGCCGGTCTCGATGAACGTCCCAGCACATCAGCCCATCTTCGAATCCACGGGTGGCTAAAAAACCTGGACAAGGGTGATTTTCTCCATGCCTACGGTTCCGATTCCATTGCCATTCGCCGCATGATCGAACGCACTCCCAAACTGGGAGAAAAACTTGACGAGGCCCTTCCCACGGTGAAAGCCGAAGTAGTCTGGGCCGCACGGCACGAAATGGCAAGAACAGTGGAGGATGTGCTGGCGCGAAGGACCAGGGCGCTTTTTCTCGATGCCAGGGCCGCCATTCGAATGGCCCCGGAAGTGGCCCGCCTCATGGCAAAGGAACTGGGACGCCGACGCCGGTGGCAGAAAGTCCAGATTGAGGAATTCACCGCACTTGCCGAGGGATACATTCTTAAATAAAGGGACACTTCCCTATTAAATCGTGAGGATCGTTAGTAACGTTATGAACGTTCAGATTGCTGTTGTCTAAACGTCCCAAACGCTCTAAACGCTGTTTAAATAGGGAAGTGTCCCTTTATTTGCTTTATGTGGTCATCTGCAGCGATAGCATCAATGGCATCATTCAAATCTTTCATGGTAGCCGCATTGAGCAACAGAAAGAATGACTATGAAGGGCAATAAATTCTGTTTTGCTATTGCATTTGAACGTTTTCTGTGTGTATAAGTAAATATCTTACACAATCTAAGGAAAAAGCGTAGACGGCTGGGGTTTCGGAGTGTTGAGGTCAAATGATGTCCCAGCCTCAGCTCTAGGGGAGGGGAGCGCGAACTTTTTGGGAGTGCGTCTTTTCTTCAATATTATAATGGTCTACGGGAAAAAAGGAGGGGTTTATGAGAAAGTATTTTGTATGGTGCGTCGGATTGTGCAGCCTGGTTTTGGTTCTCGGATTAGCCGTTCCCGCTCTTGCAATGCCGGGGTATGATCTTGCCAAGGTTTCCGACATGAGCGGTTTTGATCCATCCACCTATGAAAATCCCAAGGCGGATGATACATTCAAAATTGGCTTAATGTGGATTTTCTCGGGCGCCGGCGCCGGCAACGGCAGGCTTTTTTGGTCTCAGTCTTCCTGGGTTGCCTACGACATCAATAAACGGGGCGGCCTTGCGGTGGACGGAAAGAAAAAATTGATTGAACTGATAAAGGCGGATACCCAGGGCAAGCCCGCTCCGGCCAAGAAGATGGCCGAACGGATGTGTCTCGAGGAAAAGGTGCAGTTGATGGTGGGGACCAACGGCAGTCATATTTCGCTCGTCCTTCAGAGTGTTGCCGACAAGTATAAGACACCTTACGTGGTGCTGGCGGCAAATGCGAAAAACCTCATGAGTGGTACCAATTTCAACCGCCACAGTTTCAGGACCTGCCTGGATTCTTCCATGTTTGGCGATGCCATGGCCTATTTCTATTCAAAACGACCTGAGAAGAAATTCTACATCCTCTGCCAGGATTATCTCTTCGGGCATGAAATGGCGAATTCATTCAAAGAGGGGTTGAAGAAGTACAAGCCCGAGGCAGTGATTGTTGACGAAGTTTATCACCCGCTCTTTATGAAAGACTTTGCTCCCTATGTGACAAAGATTAAAGGTTCTGGCGCCGAGGTGATCTATACGGGGGACTGGAAACCCGATTCGGAAAATCTGCTGATGACCCTGAAAAGTCTTGAGGTCGCTCTCCCCGTGGCCAATCTCTATGCCGACAATCCGGAAAATTACCGGGCTCTCGGTCCCATGGGAAAGGGAAAGGTCAACGTCAACGATTATCTTATTACCTGCGATACGCCGGAAAACAAAGCCTTTGTGAACGCCTGGTACACCGCATGGAAGAACTGGAAGAGCCCATTCGATACGATCGAATATAAGTACCCCATTACCGTTCTCGGTTCCGCCAGCGATCAGATGTACTGGATTCTTGATGTGTTTGAACGCGCCGGTTCAACTGATCCAGAGAAGTTTATTGCGAAATTCGAGGATGACGAGTACAAGGGCCTGACCGGGGTCATGAAGATGCGCGCCTGCGATCATCAGGCGATCAAACCCATGTATGCCACCGAATTCGTATATCCCAGCCCCTTCTTTGAAGGCGCTGCCAGTTACGGAAAGGCCATCACCATTCCGGCGGAATTCTGTACGCCGCCGGTGCCGGCCGATCTCCCTCGCTGCAACAAATAGCGTCATCTCAAGTGATTTGACGTCGGGGGGTAGACAAAGGCCCCGCGGGAAGTGTGATACTTCCCGCGGGGCCTTTTCTTTTTCAGAAGCAATATGCTCCGAATACCTGCCCGCACTAAGGTTTTGGAGCAGTCAAAATAGGGTAATCATCCTCTACGACTTATCGCCATATTCTTATATGTTTCAAAAGACAGTATATAAATCACTCAACGACTTTAAGAAAGGATGTGGTGAGAATGAAGGGATCGTTTAAAAGTGTGGGGAAGTTAATGGCTGTTTGTTCATTGCTGGCACTTATGACTATGGGGATCAGCATGCCGGCGGCTGCAATGCCCGGCTATGACATGACGAAAGTGTCAGATATGACCGGATATGATCCAAGCAATCAGAACATTCCGACAGGCGATACGTTTAAGATCGGGATTATGATGATTTTTTCCGGACCGGGCGCCGGGAACGGAGAGTTGTATTGGTGTCAGTCGGGGTGGGTTGCCCACGATCTGAACAAGCGGGGCGGCATCTCGGTGGACGGCAAGAAAAAATTGATAGAGATCATCAAAGGCGATACCCAGGGAAAACCGTCTCCGGCAAAAAAGATGGCCGAGAGAATGTGTCTCGAAGAAAAAGTAAATCTGATGGTAGGGACCAACGGAAGCCATATTTCGCTGGTGCTTCAGAGCGTTGCCAAGAAATACAAAACTCCCTATGTGGTTATGTGCGCCAATTCGGCAAACCTCCTGGACGGGAAGAATTTCAACCGCTATTCCTTTAGAACCTGCCTGAATTCCTCCATGTTCGGCGATGCCATGGCCTATTTCTATTCAAAGCGGCCGGAGACGAAATTTTACATTCTGGATCAGGATTATCTCTTCGGTCACGAAATGGCCGATGCTTTCAAGAACGGATTGAAAAAGTACAAACCGCAGGCGGTAATCCTTGATGAAGTCTATCATCCCCTTTTCATGAAAGACTTTGCCCCTTACGTTACACGTGTCAAAGGTTCCGGGGCCGAGGTGCTCTATACGGCAGACTGGAAGCCGGACTCAGTAAATCTGATGCTCACGCTTAAAAGCCTCCAGACCAATATTCCCGTAGCCCATCTTTATGGCGATACCCCTCAGAATTACGAGGCCCTTGGAGAAGCCGGCAAGGGGCATGTCAATGTCAACGATTACTTGATCACCTGCGACACCCCCGAGAACAAGGCCTTCGTGGCGGCCTGGCACAAAGAGTGGAAGAACTGGAAGAGCCCTTACGACACTATCGAATACAAATATCCCATTACGGTGCTTGGTTCCTGTGTCGATCAGCTCTATTGGATGCTTGATGTCTTTGAAAGAGCCGGTTCCACCGATGCCGAGAAGTTCATTGCCAAGTTTGAAGGGGATGAGTACAAGGGACTCACGGGCGTGATGAAGATGCGGGCCTGCGATCACCAGGCGGTCAAGAACATGTATGCCACCGAATTTGAGTATCCCGGTCGCTTCTGGGGAGAAGGCGCCGCGAGTTACGGAAAGGTTGTGACGATTCCGGCCGAATACTGTACGCCGCCGATTCCTGAGGATCTGGAAAGGTGTAAGAAATAAAAAAGACGGTGCTGCGCCGGAATTGGGCGGCAGTTATGTGAAGCGAAGGGCGGGAAACCGAATAAGGTCTTCCGCCCTTTTCTAACAACACACAATCCTTATATGGAGTGTGTGTATAATATTTTGTTGGTTTTCATACTGTTGCGGTGCCTTTGAACGATTTTTTCAACGCGGCGGAATCGATGGCGTCGTTTCATCCGGTAAAATAGAAAGGGGAGTAGATGGGATCTGATTTATCGGATAATGATAAAGCAGCGGAAACAAATTGCTCCTTTGGAATGGGGGAACGCGTGTCTGTATTGCCCGGTTTGCACGTTGCGTCTGGTATCCAAATCCAAATATTTCAAGTAGTCACAAAAATTTTACATTTCAGAATTTAAGTGCCTGTCTTCCTCCCCTGATAAAATAATAGTGAACTGATTTATGATAAAACACTATTTATTGTAAATCACCATATCAAATTGACAGATATTTCTTCAGTGCTGTAGACTGCACTACTGTAATATGTTGGCAGGGGTCACCACACTGTAGAGAAAAAGCCCACAACTATTAATCGAGGTGAGATTATGGAGCATAGGTTATGGCATAGGCATTATGATTATAACGTACCCATCACCACTCGCATTCCCCGTCTTGCCGTATCCGATCTGCTTCAGATTCCCGCCAATGCCTATCCCGACAAGGCGGCGGTGCACTTTCTGGGGGCCGAAATCACATTCTGGCAATTGCGGTGCCAGGTGCTGCGCATGGCCAATGCACTGGGCGCCATGGGGGTGCGACAGGGGGATCGCGTCGGAATGCATCTGCCCACGTGTCCTCAATATGTCATCGCCTATTATGCGGTGCTGTCTCTCGGGGCAATTGTGGTCAATCTCAACCCCCTTTACACGGCTGAAGAGCTGAGAGGAGTTTTTGAGTCTACCGGCATTACGACCCTTTTTACTATCGATACGGCGCTTCCGACGGTGAGTACCCTTTCAAAGCATGTGGAAATCACAGGGGTAATTGTAACAAGGCTGCGGGATTTCGCAAAGTCAGGTGAGTCGAAAACGCCTCCGGAACTGGAAGCCGGCTGGTGCTATTATTCCAAGATTCTTGAGGAATGTACCGACACGCGCCGTCCCCGAGTGAACATCCGACCGGAAGATCCTGCGCTTATTCAATTTACGGGAGGTACCACGGGAGTGCCCAAGGGGGCCGTTCTGTCCCACGCCAACGTAATTGCCGCAACGGTGGGCCTCTCGCTTTGGCTGGGTCCAGTAATGCAGTTGATACCGCCGGAACGTCGGTTTTGGATGGGTGCGATTCCTTTTTTTCATATCTATGGGAATATCGGTGTTCTCAACATCGCCATGTTCAATTGCGGAACCCAGATACTTGTGCCTGAATTTCAGATCGATGAGATGATGGAGCTTCTGGCACACTACAAGGAGATTTTCTCTTTTCCCACAGTGCCTACAATGATTTCCGCAATCATCAATCATCCGAGGGCGGAAGCGCTCGGTCTCGACCGTAAGTTGGGGCTTTTAAACTCCGGTGGCGCGCCCATGCCTGTCGAAACGATTAATCGTATAAACAATATGGGTATTTTCTACAGCGAGGGATGGTCCATGAGCGAAACCACCTGTGCCGGCACATTAAATCCCCTTCTCGGTCTTTCAAAGAATGGAAGCATCGGCATTCCCGTCATTGATACGGATATACGCCTTGTAGATCTTACCGCGGGCGTCAATGAAGTCCCGCGTGGCGAACCGGGCGAGATGATAATAAAGAGTCCCACGGTGACGAAGGGCTATTGGAATAAACCGGAAGAAACCGCCGGGCAGATCAAGGACGGATGGCTTTATACCGGTGATGTCGCCATACAGGACGAAGACGGGTACTTCTTCATCGTCGACCGGAAAAAAGACATGATCATTGCCGGTGGATTCAATATTTATCCCCGGGAGATTGACGAGGTCCTGCATGGGCACCCGAAGATCAAAGAGGCGATATCGGTCGGTGTCCCTCATGAGTACAGGGGTGAAACGGTCAAAGCGTTTGTGGTGCTGAGAGAGGGCGAGGCGGCCACGGCGGATGACATCATCTCGTTCTGCCGTGAAAAGCTGACCGGCTACAAGGTGCCGAAGACGGTTGAGTTCCGGGATACCCTCCCGCAGTCGGCTGTCGGGAAGGTGCTGAGAAGAATGTTGAGAGATGAAGAGATTCAAAAGCAGAAGGGGAAGCAAAAATAGTATGAACCGAAAAAGGTGTAAGACCGCAAAGGAGGCATGTATGAGAACACGTAGAAGGTACCAGGGGAATGTCATAATAGGCTGCCTGTGCATGGCAGCGGCCCTGCTGTTCCTTTTGACAGGGCAGTCAGTGGCTATGCCCGGCTTTGATGCCGCTAAAATGTCGGACATGTCCGACTTTAATCCGAACAACCCTGTCGTTTCCACGGGGGACACGATCAAGATCGGATTGATTGAGGCGTTTTCAGGTCCCGGGGCGATAGCCGGCGTCTGCTACAATCTCGTTTCGGCCTGGGTTGTGCATGACATCAACAAGCGGGGCGGCATCGTCGTTGACGGGAAAAGGAAAAAGATTCAGATAATAAAAGCTGATGACCAATTCAAGCCGGCTGTCACGAAAAAAGTGGCGGAAAAGCTCTGTCTGGAAGACAAAGTCGATATCCTGGCGGGAGTTGTCGGAACCCACCATACGCTGATAGTGCAGAATGTGGCAAAGAAATACAAAACAATTTTCATGAGCTATGCCGGTTATTCAGACGAGTTGATGAATGGGGCGAATTTTAATCGCTACACCTTCAGGGTCAGACAAAACACGACCATGCTGGGTGCACTCGGCTATTTCTACTCAAA
This sequence comes from Syntrophales bacterium, assembly GCA_963666365.2. Lineage (GTDB taxonomy): Bacteria > Desulfobacterota > Syntrophia > Syntrophales > UBA2210 > JALNXD01. The sequence goes on along the minus strand of CAXXNF010000001.1, from coordinate 659,360 downwards.
AAGGCCGGAGAAGAAATTCTATTTTCTTTGTCAGGACTATGCCTTTGGCCATGCCTGGGCCGATGCGGTAAAGAATAGCTTGAAAAAGTATAAGCCTGATGCGGAAATTGTGGGTGAGGAATATCACCCGCTGTTCCTGAAAGATTTTGCTCCCTATCTTACGAAAATTCAGGGGAGTGGCGCGGAGGTTCTTATTTCCAGTAATTGGGGCGCCGATATCACGAATCTGATGAAACAGGCGCGCGAACTGGGCATCACTCAGCCGATCGCAGGGTATGAAACGGACAACCCGCCGATCCAGGGTCACCTCAAGGGAGAGGCGGGTGCTGGAACAGTTGTGTGCTCCGATCATTGTCTCGCCATTGACACGCCGGAAATGAAGGCATTGGCCAAGGCATGGGCCGATCAGTGGCCGAAATGGGGCGGAGACTATACGAATGTGCTGTGGAAATATCCCCAGGGACCTCCCGGTGCAACCACGGCGATGTACTATTGGCTTATGGATGTTATTGAAAGGGCCGGAAGCCTCGATGCAGAGAAAATTATTGCTACCTGGGAAGGTGATGAATACAAAGCGATTAACGGCGTAGTGAAGATGAGAGCCTGCGATCACCAGGTCGTGAGAGACATGGCGGTGGCGGAACTTGTCTATCCGAATGAGTGGTACGAAGGGGTTGCCGGGTACGACAAAGTGTTTATAGTTCCTGCGCAGTACTGTACGCCTCCTGTGCCGGAGGACCTGGACAGATGTGCGAAGTGAGAAAAGAGATGCTGAGCCGTCGCCGCAAGTGCATAAATGACGGCAAAGAGAAAAGATAGCAGGGCGGGGGGGCGAAGGGCAGGTCTCCCGCCCGTTATGTTGCACTGCTTCTCAAAGGGGTGGTGAGTTAAAAAACCGTTTAAAAATTCAGTGTAAACAGTTTTGGCGGCCGGCGTTTTCCGCTCGTGATGATTTCATTATCCTGTCGTCCCTCCAGGTCGCCTCCCACTTCTTCGCTGATCATTTGCATTGCCCGTTGCATGTGTTCAATGAATTCCCCGGGAGGAATCATCTCGCCATAGATGCGGGTAAATGAATAGATGTACACATTTTTTTCCTGTGCCTGTTGGGCCGTTTCCAGCGCGCATTGTATTTTATCTCTTACAATCCGTGCCCTTGAAACCGTATGAGGAGAGAGGAAATCCCACAATGCGACGGCATAGCAGAAATGGGCCGCGGGTTGATATCCCAACAGGACAATCGATTCGCCGTGAGTGGTGGCGTTGTGAATCATCGTTGTTTCTGCCAGCTCATCCTGCTTATGGATTGGTAAGTCGCTGCGGCGATATCCGACCTGCCACTGGACGTCCATGGATTCTTTCTGGCCGACATGCGCTTCCGCGGTCAACGGTTTTACCGGGTTGATGAAGAGTTCCTCATCATTTTCGAAGATCGCTTTCAAAATGGCGGCGCTTTTTAGCAAGTAGGAAGACCGGGTGGCCGAAGGAGAGAGGGATATCCCTTTTTCAAAAAAATATTTCGAGCGTTCCAATGCGGCGTAGACCCCTTGCTTCAGTTTTTCCATTTCGTTCATAGGCGAAACAATTTCGGAAGATGCGCGCAGGTGCCTGACGATGGACAAGGCTTCCGCCAGGCACAAAATACCGTATTCACAATAAAAATCCTCGGAATGACAGTCACAGTGTTTCTGAATGTTGTCGGCCTCCTGTTCGGCTTGACGGAAAATCGCCGCCGCCGTCCGGTACGACGGTGTATCAAGCGCCATATTGCGAAACAGGATCATACGCAGTGTCCGTGCGACAAGATCCATAGGGTTAATGGACAGCACAATTCGCAGAATTTCAGCGGCCTCGGCGCATCTCTTCCGATAGTACAGCGTCTTCGCAATTTCCACGCCCAGCATAGAATTATGGGGAGACTTAAAGAATGTGGCGATGGCATGGTCTTCGGACAGTATGCCCGACGGTGCTTCGCCGCCTTCACTGATAGGCCAGAGCAGACGGTCTAGTGTTTCAATCGATGAGGGGGTGTTTTGCAATGCTTCGTCATCGAGCAGCTCTGAAATAAATTCAAAATACAGTGTTGTCCATAGACCCGTAATCCACCAGACGGGGAGTGATTCGCCGTTGAATAACGTGGTCTCCGCAGGATTCGGGCAAAGAATCGCACGGATGTCATTAATCAGAAGACATTGGCGGGCATAGTCGGAAAGCCTGATGACCGGGTCGCCGGGGAGGCGCGTCGAAAGAAGCTGCAGGAGGTAATTATCGAGGTTCGCATATTCTCCCGCCACTATGGCGATAGAGAGAAATCTGTTTTTTGTGGCAAACCTGGAGAGTGCCCAGCGAAGTGAAATCTGATGGGCCAGCATGACCGCGCTTTGCATGCAATTCCTATAATAGACGAGATTGCCTCCTTTCTCTTCTTTTGGAAAATCAACGTACAAGGTCATTATGTCGTGTGCCTTGACCTTGCCCCATTTCCCGTAAAGAAACCTGGTGATGGATTGCCCGATATACTCTTTGATCGCTTTTTTCAGCCATCCGACGACTTCATGGTCTATGACATCTCCCCTGCTGGAAAGCGCAAACCCGATGCGTACACCCTCTGTGTAATTACGCGCCGGGCGGCCTCCACGAAATAAATTTGCCAGTGATTCAAAATGCCACGTTGCGGCGATGTCCGGTCGCTCAAATCCCATCCAGAATGCAAAACTCCGCAGCACATTTTGTTTATGGGCCGTATCCAGAGGTTCCTTTTTTAACCTGATCAGCATGGAATTGGTGACGCGAGGCAGGGCGATGTGTTGAGAATCAAGAACCGTATTGATGCGGGTGCACAATGCACGCAGGGAAAGATTCAGTCGAAGCGTTTCCCCCTTTTTATTGAGTAGTTCCTCGAAGGTGATCTTTTGGGGAGAGGCGGGACAGATATTTGAGACTGTGTTGTGAAGAACCCACTGTTCCAGACTTTCCTGCTCGGCGGAATCGATGACCCTATTCCTTGCGGCAAAGCCTATGAAGGAATCAACGATAGATGAATTATCGATATGTGAGCAAAACTCGGTAAATGATTCGATCGTGGGAAATGCGGACATGATGGCGGACATTGCCCGTTGCTTTTTGTCGGTCACGTATAATACCTCCATTTATCGGGCATGGGGGAATCCGTTTTTATCGATGCGGACATCGGAAAAGGAAAAACGCCACGGATGGTCGGTTTTTAGAAAGTGCCACTGATTCAGGTGGTTAAACCCTATGATTCCGTTCATGCCTGCAAGATCGAGCATCCACCGGGAGTCTTTTCTTCGAAAGAAGTAGGGGGGCGCCTTTCGATTGTCCAATGGGAATCTGATCACTGCTCGGTCCTTTTCGTACACTACCGTTTCTTGACCGCTGACCGACTCCAGTGTGCGCAGTTCATTGTCCTGCTGTGCGTCCGTTACTGTCCATGAGGCAAGAAACTGCCGTGTTTCGGGAGTGTAGAGTTTCAGGCAGGGATCTTTTATGTGATGCGCCAACACGCTCCGATACAGTTCCAGTGTGCGCAACGGCGATTCCTGAGGGCCGAATTCCTCTTGTCGATCCGTCTTCTCCCTGAGAGGAACGTGCGAATCAATTTCCACGGCGATACGTGCTCCTGCACCGCCCGAATAATGCCCCTGCTGGTGCGGCTCCGGTATCGGATCGATGCGGTATCGGCTTTCGTCAATCCTGCCGAGTGCCTTTCCCACGATCAGTTCCATTGTTGCTTCAATGCCCGGACCGACCTTGCCGCTTTGGAAAAAAGGAAGCATTTGGCGCCGCTCGATGTACCCTATGAACCCATCGGGGAACAGGGGTTCAAGGTCATAGCCTATTTCCAGGCGGACCTGCCTGCCCATGGGATCGATAAGAAAAAGTACGCCTCGTGATCCGGCGGTTTTGCTTCCAAGGGCTTCGGCGCCGAATATTTCCGTGGCCCTTCGCTCTATGTTGTCCGCCTGTTCTTTAAGGATAACCGTTTTAATATGAATATCGAGGTCGCGGAGGATTGCTTCTCCCGTTCGGACTAAACGATGATGTTCCTCCGGCGTAAGAAGGGCCGGCTGGTCTTCAACAAAAAGACCGGCATCCGTTGATCCTGTGCAGGCGGTGCAGACAGGGAGCAGGAGTAGTGCCACGGCAAAAAATGTGGAAAGTCGATGCCTATGCATATGGTAGTGAAGCGTGTACACTCTCGATGCCTGCTCTCAGTAAAGCCTGAAATAAACAGGTGTTTCGGGAACCTGCCTGCTCCATATCTTATCGTATCAGGGCTGCTTTCCCCGCCTCAACGCCGAGCATGAAAGCCTTTTCATTGATGACAACCGCCTTTGCGGGAACCGCATTTTTCATTGCCTCCAGAGCCGTCTTTTCCGACACCATGCCGGTGATGCCCACAAGCACGCCCAGTGAAACAATATTAGCGGTAATGGGCCGTTTCACCTTGTCATGGGCAATGTCGGTGATCGGCACGAAATAGACATTGTCAGGGAGGTCCCTCTCGCCGGCATCGCCGTTCATGATAAGCATCCCGTCATCGGATATATCCGGCAAATATTTTTCGTAGTCTGTATTGGACATGACGAGCATCACATTAGGTGAATCAATTTTGGGGTAAAGTATGCTGTTGTCCGACGCAATCACGTAGGCAGTACTATGGCCTCCCCGCACTTCCGGTCCATAGTTCTGCGATTGCACTACGTTATTTCCTTCATTGAGGGCTGCGTTGGCAAGAATGATGCTTACTGTTACAATTCCCTGGCCGCCCGTTCCGATCAATCGTACTTCCCATCGCTTACCCACGGCCTGTTACTCCTTTCCGGACCTCATCTATCAAACGGTCATATTCTGCCACGTATTCGGGCTTGTCGGTTTTCATGAGCTCGCCGATGACAAATTTACCTTCCATGTCTTCCAGAGGCATCTTTTCAGCCCTGGAGGCCCTGACGGCATGATCCTTCTGCCAGCGGAGCATGTCGACCGGGGTATCAAAGTCATTGCGCCTTCCAAAATTTACGGGACAGTGCGTGATGATTTCTATGACCGAAAATCCCTCATGGCGTGCGCCTGCAACGATCAGATCCGTGAGCATCTTTGCGTGATAACTCGTCCCTCTGGCCACATAGGAAGCGCCGGCCCCGATGCAGAGATTGCAGATATCGAAATCAGGGTCCGTGGTGCCGTAGGGGGCGGTGGTGGCATACTTATTTCTGAATGTCGTGGGGGAATACTGACCGCCCGTCATTCCGTAGATATGATTATTGAATATGATCGCCGTAATGTCGATGTTCCTTCGACATGAGTGGATCAAATGATTGCCGCCGATAGCGGTCGCATCGCCGTCGCCCATGAATACAAACACCTTGAGCCGCGGATTTGCCATTTTAACGCCCGTTGCAAAGGCCAGTGCCCTTCCATGGGTTGTATGGAGCGTATTAAAATTTAGATAACCGGTAATACGGCCGGAACAACCGATGCCCGACACCGCCACTACATCATCCTGTTCGTAGCCGAGCGTGTCGATTGCACGGATAAAGGCACCCATAATCGTGCCGTTCCCGCAACCGGGACACCAGATGTGGGGAAGCTTATCCATGCGCAGGTATTTTTTGTGGATGGCATCCATGATTACTCTATCTCCTCGATACGGCCACTTATATCGTGTGGCGTGATCATCTGTCCGTCTATCCTGTTCAGGGGGTACACGGGTGTCTGTCCGGCAATGGTCCTCTCCACCTCGCGAACCATTTGCCCAAGGTTCATTTCCGCTACGATTACGGCCTTTTTGCCGGCGGTGGCTTCTCTGATTTCACGATCGGGAAACGGCCAGAGGGTCACGGGACGGATCAACCCGATTTTCCTGCCTGCACGGCGCATGTTTCTCACTACTTCCGCCGCGGATCTGGCTACGCTGCCGAATGCGATGATCACAATTTCTGCATCATCCATTTCAACCATGGACGTACGGGTGATATCGTCGATATGCTTGTCGATTTTTCCGTTCATTCGTCGCATGATCCTGTCGACCGTTTCCGGGTCATTGGTGGGAAATCCCGTTCTGTCGTGAATAAGGCCGGTGATGTGGTAGCGGTGTCCTGAGCCGAAATTGGCAAAAGGCGGCACCCCGTCGTCGGTCTCCTCGTAAGGGAAATAGGGGGCATCCCCCGTTGGCCCTTTACGATCCACCACTCGGACGATGTCTTCATCCTTAAATTCGACCCGTTCCCGTAAATGTCCCAGTATTTCGTCCATCAGGATAATAACGGGCACACGATATTTTTCGGCGAGATTTACTGCTCTTCCCGATTCCCTGTAGGCCTCCCGTGCGGTGTAGGGGGCGATCACAATAATGGGATGATCGCCGTGGGTTCCCCATCGTGCCTGCATAAAATCGCCCTGAGACGGGCAGGTGGGAAGCCCCGTGCTCGGACCATAACGCATTACATTTATAATGACGCAGGGTATTTCCGCCTCGGCGGCAAATCCGATATTTTCCTGCTTCAGGGTGAAGCCCGGTCCGCTTGTCGCGGTAATCGCTTTCGTCCCCGTGCAGGATGCCCCGATGATTGCCCCCATACTCGCGATTTCGTCTTCCATCTGCATAAATTTTCCCCCTATTTTGGGGAGTTCGCGGGCGAAAATATTTGCAATTTCAGTGGATGGGGTAATGGGATATCCTGCAAAAAAGCGCACCCCCGCTGCCAGGGCACCAAACACGCAGGCCTCGTTTCCTTGTAGCAATTGAACTTCAGCCATTGGCAACCTCCTCGACTTCTACACAATAGTCGGGACACAGAAGCTCGCACTGTCTGCATCCGGTGCATTTTTCCACGTTGCTTGGGACGGCCTTGTCGTCGTGATCCGTCGTAAATACTGACACCGGACAAAAGGCGACACAAATACCGCAGGCCTTGCAGGCTTTGCGATTCACGGTAACCTTGTAGTTTTTCTTGGCCATAACACTCTTTCCTCCACATCAGGAACCCGAATAATCCTTATGTATGCCGCACATGACTGTATGGTGTCTGTAAAAGCCTTTTCCCCACTCGATTCTCGCTTCAGGAAAGGGGTTGTGCGGTAATGCTGATAATCAAGATCCTGTTGATGCGAATCGCCCTTCTCCCGGCGGTTCACAATGATTCTCACATGGCATGATCCCCCTCCGCGCGGCTGTGAAAGGGGAGAACACAGTATGAAAGAACGGGGTGTTTACACACCTCGAATATCAGATCCAAAAACGCTTTTATCTACTATATTGTGAAAGGCGGGTCAAACAAAAAGTGAAAATTGTCTCATTGACCAGGGGGATTTTAGTATTATAATAGGCTGTTATGACGTGTTTTTTTTCGTGACCGGTGGTCATGATGATTTTTGTGTGAGGCGACCCTTTTGAGAGGTCCCTTGCATTTTGATTCGGCTTCGGATACACAGAAGACAGTCACACAATTCGGAGAGGCTGCAGCAGTGAAGATTAAAGTGAAAGATCCTATAAGCGGTTTGACCCATTGCATCGGTGCATGTCTTGCCGTCGCCGGTCTGGTGCTTCTGGTATGCAAGGCTTCTTTTGTCGGTACGCCCTGGCATATTGTTTCCTTTTCCATATTCGGCGCCGGAATGATACTTCTCTATACGGCGAGCACCCTCTATCACTGGCTTCCTCTGTCAGAGAAGGACACCCTCATATTACGGAAAATCGACCACATGATGATATTTGTGCTCATTGCAGCCACCTATACGCCGGTGTGTCTGGCGCCGCTTCGGGGACCCTGGGGGTGGAGCATTTTCGGGACGATTTGGGGACTGGCCGTAGCCGGGATTTTTACCAAGCTTTTCTGGATGAAGGCGCCGCGCTGGCTCTCGACATCGATTTACATCGGTATGGGGTGGATGGCCCTTGTGGGCATATGGCCGCTGATACAGACTCTTCAGCCCGGCGCCCTGGTGTGGCTTGTGGCCGGCGGTCTGTTTTATACGGCGGGCGCCGTGATTTATGCCCTCAAGAAGCCGGATCCCTGGCCGCCCTGCATCGGGTTTCATGAAATATTTCATATATTTGTCATGATGGGGTCCTTTTCTCATTTCTGGATGATGTACCGTTATATTATCGCCTTTGCCTGATTACCCGTGAGACAGCTTCGGAGGTGGTCGTATTCAATGACGCTTCATAATCGACTTTTTGAGAAATCGTCAAAATTTCTTTTGACATTGACAAAATTGCAATACATAATCAAACATTTACTATGACTTTGATGTGAGGGGTATATATGAGGTTTGACATTGCAAAGAGCGGCACCGGCCTTACGTATGAAATTAGAAATATCGTGGGTGTTGCCGACAAATTGAGAGAATACGGCAAGAATATCCTCTGGGAAAACATCGGCGATCCCATCGCAAAGGGAGAACAGATCCCCCAGTGGATGAAGGATACCCTGATGGATATTCTGGGTGATGATATCTCCTATGCCTATTCGCCCACAAAGGGTGTGAATGAAACACGCGAATTTATTGCCGATCAGGTGACCAAGCGGGGGTGTTATACCCTCAACATGGATGATATTATTTTTTTCAACGGGCTGGGAGACGCCATTGCACGATCCTACAGTGCAATCAGAATCGATGCCCGCATCATCATGCCTGAGCCGACCTATTCCACGCACCTTCTGGCGGAGATACACCATGCATCCTTTCCGCCCAATACTTATCGGATGAATCCTTATCATAACTGGCACCCCGATATCGCCGAGCTGGAGCGGAAGGTAAAGAGCCACAATACGATCGTAGGCGCCCTGGTGATCAATCCAGACAATCCAACAGGTTTCGTCTATCCTGAAAAAACATTGAGGAAAGTGGTCGGTATTGCCAAAGAATACGACCTCTTTCTCATCTTCGACGAGACATACCGTAACATCATCTACAACGGTCAGGAAACGCTTCCCCTTTCCGATATCATTGAGGATGTGCCGGGAATGAGCATGAAAGGGATATCGAAGGAATTTCCATGGCCCGGGGCACGGTGCGGCTGGATAGAGGTTTACAACGCCGATAAGGATGACACATTCGCCCGCTATATCTCGGCCATACTGACCCAGAAGATGTCGGAAGTCTGTTCCACCACGCTGCCGCAGCTTGCCATCCCGAGGATTATGGCACATCCGGAGTATCAGAAATATCTGGAGAGTCGCAATCGTCACTACGAAAAGCTGTCCAATATTGCCTTCAGCATCCTCAAGGATGTGCCCTACATTGTCGTGAACAGGACCAACGGCGCCTTTTACATGACTATTGTATTCAACGAAGCCGTGCTGAACGGGCGGCAGACACTCCATATCGAAGAACCGGCGATTCGAGAATACGTGGAAAAGATTGTAGCCGGCAAGATCGAGAACGATAAAAGATTTGTCTACTATCTCCTGGGCGCCACGGGGATATGTCTGGTGCCACTTACATCCTTCTTTACGGCGCTTCCCGGATTCAGGCTGACGCTGCTCGAAAAGGATGTAGGACGTTTTGAAGAGACTATGAACATCGTCGCAGAAAAAGTCGTCGAATACATCGAATCGTCAAAGTAACAAAAAAGGGCGCCGAAGGGCGCCCTTTTTTGCACCCGTGAGGAAGCCGCGCGCAGTAAAGCAGAGGGTAAGAGAAGAATAAAAAATAGTAGAGGTTTTCTCAGTGGACTCTGCGGGAGAGATGCCTTTATTTCGAAAGCCTCTTTGCGATGAGGCGTTCCGCGAGACGTACGGCATCAACGCCGTCTTTCGCATAGTGAGCGCCTATGGAAGAGGCGTAGGACGGGGTGACGACGGCGCCGCCCACCATGAAGTCGCAGGCAAGCTTTTGTTGACGCGCCAGGACGATGGTTGTTTCCATCGTCACCATCGTGGTGGTCATGAGAGCGGAAAGTCCGACGAGCGCTGCCTTCGATCGCTTTGCTTCTTCGATGATTAGCTCGGCGGGTGCATCTTTTCCCAGATCTATGATGTCGTATCCCTGGTTTTTCAGCAGGAGGACCACGATATTTTTCCCGATATCATGAATATCGCCTTCGACCGTGGCCATAATGATCGTCCCTCTCTGTGCTGATTCCTGCCGGTTTTCTCTGAGAAGCGGTTCCAGATAGGTTATGCCCCGTTTCATCGTCTCTGCCCCTGCAATCAACTGGGGAAGGAAATACTCTTTCCGGTCATAACGGTTTCCTACCTCCGTGATTGCACGGATCATGTAGGTATTGACCAGATCCTGCGGGGCCTCGCCCGTCTTGAGCGCTGCTGCCAGGGCGCTTTCGATTTCGTCACGATTTCCCTCGATGACGGCATGGACGATTTTCTCACCCGGAGTCAGGGGAGCGTTATTTTCCGGACCGGTCTTTTTTCCCGGGGTGCCGGTAGAAAAATGCGCCAGATAGCTCGCTCCATCACGATCTTTGTCGTTCAGAAGATCGCAGGCCGCCTTAACATGCATGATTTCTTCCACTTCAGGGTTGGCAATTGCCATGGTCAGTCCCCGTGAGGCTGCCATTCCGAGAAAGGCGGCGTTGAGCCAGGGACGGGCGGGCATCCCGAAGGAGACATTGGAAAGTCCCAATAGCGTGGCGCACCGGAAAGAACGGTGCGCCCACTCGATTGTTTTCAATGTCTCGCGCGGTGCCTGCGGGTCCGCCGAAACCGTCATTACAAGTCCGTCAACCACAATATCCGGTTTGCGAAATCCAAAGGCCTGCGCCTTTCTGTACACCTCCTGTATGACCGCTTTTCTGGCATCTGCCGTTTCCGGTACACCTTTTTCCGTAAGTGGAAGCAGTATGAACATGGCGCCGTAGCGGGCCGCCAGGGGGAGCAACTTTTCCAGCTTCGCCGTTTCACCGGAAATCGAATTGATGAGGGCCCTGCCCGGATAGATCCGAAGTCCCGCTTCGATGGCGTCGGGATCGGCGGAGTCGATCACAAGGGGCGCCGTTGTTGTGAGGGAAAGCGTTTTAACCGCCTCCCTCATCATTGCCCGCTGATCGACGTCGGGTGCGCCCACATTGACATCGAGGAGATCGGCCCCTTTCTTTTCCTGCTGCCTGCCCATGGCGCCGACAGGCCCGGTTTGTTTGTTGCGCAATGCTTCCTGGAGATCTTTTTTGCCCGTGGGATTGATTTGCTCGCCTATGATCTTGAGCGTTCCTTCCCTGTCGATCAAGACCGTGCGCCTGCAAGAGCTGACGGCGCCGAGGGCATTGAGACGGGGTGGAATCCCCCTTTCTCCGGCAAGCGATTCTTTGAGAGTGCGGATGTGATCCGGTGTGGTGCCGCAGCAGCCTCCCATCAAGTCCACGCCGAGGGCGGCGAATTCCTTCCCGTAGTTGCCGAATTCCTCCGGAGTCATAGTGAATATCGTTTCGTTTGCTTGTAATTCAGGCATGCCGGCGTTCGGTTTTGCCACCAGTGGAACTGTGGCAAAGGGCTTCATTGCGGCAATAAGTGCTCTCATCTCGGCCGGGCCTGTGGAACAATTGCATCCTACGGCATCGGCGCCGAGACTCTGCAGGGTAGCGAGGGCCGATATCGGATCGGTTCCGTTCAGGGTTCGGCCGTTTTCTTCAAAGGTCATAGTGGTCATCACAAAACAATCGCTGAGTTCACGTGCTGCGATAAGCGCGGCGCGTGCCTCCTGAATATCTATCATCGTTTCGATGACGAGCATGTCAACGCCGCCTTCGAGAAGGCCTGTGATCTGCTCCTTGAAAACAGCCACCGCTTCTTCGAAGGCGAGATCGCCGAAGGGTTCCACAAAACGCCCGGTGGGACCTATGTCGCCTGCCACAAATCCCTTCTTCCCGAGGGCTTTTCGTGCATAAAGAGCGAGCGCTCTGTTGATTCCCTTCACATCGGAGGTGCCGTATTGTGCAAGCTTGATTCGGTTTGCACCGAAAGTGCAGCTGTAGACAATGTCTGCGCCGGCCCTTCGATAGTCTTTATGGATTGCACATATCGCTTCCGGATGATCGATGCACCATAGTTCCGGACATGCCCCGGCAGGCATCCCCCTTTTTTGAAGCTCCGTGCCCGTTGCACCGTCGAGAATAACGATGCGCCTTCTTAGGATGTTGTGAATGCCGGTCTTCTGTGCCAAAGTGTATACTCCTTGTCCCAAAATTATGTTATTCCCGTGACCGCCGTAACCGATTTTTCAGGTATGAGAATCGACTTGTTGCTGATGCTCACTCCGATACGGTCAAACCCCAAAAGATCGTATATTATTTTCTGATGTTCCAGGGCGAAGTCGCCGTACCCCGCAGAAAAGCGCCGCTTCAAAAGTCCTCTGCCCTCCCGCCTCAGGATTCCCCTGTAGTAGCGCATGATCCATTCAAGGGCGCCGTCGACCATCTCACTTGCCGTGGCATCATACACAACGGCGCGACTCAGATTGTCCCGTGTGGTTTCATCGTGAATCGCATCGATGATCTGTGTGCCCCCCGTGGCGCCAAGCAGAATGATCTCCCGGCAGCCATCAATAAATCGTGACAGTGCGGTACTGCGAAATGCCGTTCCTTCAGAGAGGATAATTTGCTCGGGGGTTTGTGCTTTGATTGAAAGGCGTTTTCCCGCTCCCCTGAGATGAAGCCGGCTGCAGGCATCCTCAATTGCCTCGTCGACCGATGCGCGCTCCATTGCAGACAATGCCGTAATGCCGCGACGATATCCCAGGCGACGGTAAATCTTTTCCCGAGGAACAGCTATGACAATTCTGTCAAAAATCGTTGCCCCTTCCATCATGCTATGGCGTCCGCCAGATATTTCAGCCCTCCCATAACGTCTTTCCCCAAATGAACCCTCAGCACCCTTCGCCCCGCTTTGAGGAGCGCCATTCTGTCTCCCCGAGCCTCCGCCGACGTTAATATGCCGAAAGAGAGGGTAGAAGGCATTTCCCCTGCCTCGTCGGGGATGGGGACGTCCTGCACTGTATCGCAGGTAATCTGGATGAAGAGTCCTTTGCCTGCATCGCCTTTATGAAGCTGACCCGTTGAATGAAGGAAACGAGGGCCGTAGCCGACCGTGGTGGCCCTCCTGTACCGGTTCAGAATTGCCTTCCGCAGGAGGGCAAGCGCCGCGTCGGTATCGTCCTTCGGTTGTAAATAAGCCTGAAGGGCTATATAGTCGCCCCGTTCCGCCCTGTCCAGAAATTTCGTGAAGGCCTGGAGGGGAGCGTCCGCCTCAACGGCGCCGTAGAGGGTAATGTGATGGTCCGCATGTGAAGATTTTTCTTCGGGGAGCGCCCCCCTTTCCCCATATTCAGCGATTATCACCTTCGTCATCGCCTTTGTGGCTTCCACATCAGGCTGGTCGAAGGGATTGACGGCCAGAATATGTCCGGCAACGGCCGTTGCCGCCTCCCAGAGGAAAAACTGTGAGCCCAGTTCGTACAGGTCCTCAATCTCCACAGTTATGATGGGATGTCCCGCCTTCCTGAGCGCCTGAACTGTTTTTTCGAGGGTGGAATCCCATTTGAGGCGGAGATACACGAAGAGGCGGTCGTCATCGTATTTTACAGGCGATGCGGGCGGTTCATCGACGATCGGTACAATGCCCGTACCTTCTTTCCCGAGACTCTCTGCAATAAGCTGCTCCAGCCATGGGCCGAAACTTTTTACCTGAGGGGATATGAGAAAGGTCAGCTTGTCCCGGCCGACCAGGGCCATAGCGCCCATAAGCATACCCAGAAAAGCGCCGGGATTTTTTTCGTTCGACAATGGGCCCGCTTCTTCGAAGCTTTGGGCAGCCGAAGCTGCGCGAATCAAGAGGTACGATACATTGATGCCGGTAAGTGCCGCCGGGACCAGGCCAAAAAAGGTAAGTGCCGAGTATCGTCCCCCGATGTCCGGTGGGTTAAAAAAAATTTCCCTGAAATTATATCGTTTCGCCAGTTCTGCCAGACCCGATCCGGGATCGGTAACGGCCACAAAATGACTACCCACTGTTGTCGGCCCGATGGCATCGCCCATCACATTATAGAAAAATTTAAATAAGGAGAGCGTTTCCACGGTGGAGCCCGACTTGGTAGACACAATCACAAGCGTGCGTCCCACTTTAAGCCTGCTTGTTTGATGAAGAATTGCCGCCGGTTCGGTACTGTCGATGATTGAAAGATCGAGATAACTTTCTTTGAATCCGAACGTGTTTTTAAGTACTTCCGGAGCCAGACTCGATCCGCCCATGCCCAGCAGAATTGCATGAGTGTATCGCTCATCTCGGGCGTCATTGACAAGTTGCTGAATTTGGCCGATTCGATCCTTCATGAGGTGTGGGGCATCGAGCCAGCCGAGGCGATTAACAATTTCGTCGGGAGCAGGTTTCCAGAGGGAATGATCGCGGGTCTTGACTCTGCTTACAAAATTTTCATCCTGCAGTCTTCTGGCTGTTTCGCTGATAATCTGCCGGTAGTTATCAAGTCCGGAGATATGCAGTGCTGTTTTCATACAATGCCTTTCTTTTCAAGAAGCTCGCGGGCGGCCTGGAGAGCCGTCTCCACTGTGATCCCGAAGGCGTCATAGAGAATTCCGGCCGGCGCGCTTGCACCGAAACTTTCCATTCCGATTATCCTTCCTTCTCTGCCCACGTAGTGTTCCCATCCCAGGGCAATGCCCGCTTCGACGGCTATGCGGACCGATACCGACGGGGGGAGCACCGCGTCCCGGTATTCTGCCTGCTGGGCGTCAAAAAGCTCCCAGCTGGGAAGGCTGACGACGCGGACGGCAACGCCCTCCCCGGCAAGACTTTCGCCTGCGGCAAGGGCGATCTCACATTCGGAACCGGTACCGATGAAAATCGCCTCCGGGAGGGTCCCTTTTGACGATTCCCACAGTATATACCCGCCGCGGCAGAGGTGTTCCGCGGGCGCATAACGAGTTCTATCCATTAGCGGAAGCGTCTGTCGGGAAAGAACAAGGGCTGTGGGACCCTCTTTTCGAGTCAGTGCCTGCCTCCAGGCCTCTACGGTTTCATTGGCGTCGGCAGGGCGAATGACGGTAAGATTGGGCACACACCTGAGGCTCATAATCTGTTCTACCGGCTGGTGAGTTGGGCCGTCTTCTCCAACGCCGATACTGTCGTGGGAAAAGACATAGACTATCCTTATTCCCATCAGGGCGGCCAGACGAATCGACGGTCGCATGTAATCGGAGAAGGTAAGAAACGTTCCTGTATAGGGGATGATGCCGCCATGAAGGGCGCACCCCGCAGCTATGGCGCCCATGGCATGCTCTCGCACGCCGTAGTGAATATTTCTTCCCTCATAGCCCCATGGACCGCCCACAGATCCCTCGATTCCCTCCGGTGGAAGGGTTCCGGGAGCTTGAAAATCCCCGGCCCCCTTGACCCAGGCAAGGGTCGAGGGATTCAGGTCCGCCGTGCCTCCCACCAGTTCCGGCATCAGTGGGCCAAGAGCCTGCATTACCTCTTCCGATGCTTTTCTCGTGGCGACGGCCGTCCCGGCTTCCGTAAAAGAGGGCAACGCCTTTTCCCAATGGGGAGGAAGTTCTCCCTTTATGATTCTATCGAGTTCTGCAGCGCAGTCTCCATGGTCTGTGCGGTATTCTTCGTAAAGGGAATTCCATTGCGCCTGGAGTTTTTCCCCTTTTTCAAGCGCTTCACGGGTGAAAGCATGCACGTCATCGGGAACTCGGAACTTCGGTTCCTGGGGCCAGCCGAGGCGCTCTTTTGCAGCCGATGCTTCTTCGGCGCCCAGAGGTGAACCGTGGGCCTTTGAGGAGCCCTGCTTTTTCGGAGAACCGTATCCGATGATGCTGCGAATCGCGATCAGGGAAGGACGGGTCGTCTCTTCCTTTGCCGACAGGATAGCTCGATCGATGGCCTCTATGTCGTTGCCGTCGCCGACGTAGTGCACGTGCCATCCATATGCCTCGAACCGTTTCCCTGTATCCTCCGTGAAGGAAAGCCCCGTGGCGCCGGCCAAAGAAATGTGGTTGTCGTCATAGAGCATTACAAGCTTGCCCAGGCGGAGGTGGCCGGCCAGGGAACAGGCCTCAGCAGTCACTCCCTCCATCAGGTCGCCGTCGCCGGCAAGGACATAGGTGCAATGGTCCACCACAGGGTAGCCCGGCCGATTATATCGTGCAGACAGGTATGCCTCTGCGATAGCCATTCCTACAGCATTGCCGACTCCCTGGCCCAGAGGTCCCGTAGTCACTTCAGCCCCCGGAGTGATTTTATATTCCGGGTGTCCCGGCGTCTTGCTTCTCCAGGTCCGGAAATTTTTTATATCGTCAAGAGTAATGTCATACCCTGTAAGGTAGAGGAGCGCGTAGAGCAGCATTGAACCGTGTCCCGCGGAAAGGACGAAACGATCGCGATTAAACCATTGGGGATCGGCGGGGTTGTGCCTGAGATGCCCTGTCCATAAGGCATATGCCGTGGCGGCGCCCCCCATGGGAAGCCCCGGATGTCCTGATTGAGCCTTCTCTATGGCATCGACCGCGAGAAATCGTATGGTGTTAATGGTGTCATATGGGAGACGTTCACTACGGTTCATTGATTTTCCTCCACTGTGGCGCAGTCACTGCGAATTTATGGGAAAGACGTGATTTCAGACAGGACCCGGGTATATATGCGATTCAGACAACGGTCCAAGGTCAAATGCCGTCCCTTAAAAAAACTATTTAAACAGCAATTGCTCGATTCTGCAACAAGAAATTGGCGGTGTGTGATGGGCGAGAGGCTATAGGTACGAGAAAAAGTAAATTCCCCATTACCTATAATCCATTACCTAATTCCTCTTTTCCCATCGTGGAAAAAAGCCCGGTCGCAGGGGATCCCAGCGTCCCACGAGACGATCGAAGGAGTTGTGGGGGAAGGTTTTTTTGAAAAATCGGTAATAATACAGTTCCTCTACCGATGAGAGCAGCGGATTTCCCGGTTCCCTGTTGAATGCGTCAAGTTCTTCCGGTGAAACGACCTTTTCCGCCTCCTGCCGCATGACATAGGCCACACCGGAGCCCTGGGCGAAAAACCGCTTGGTCTGATAAATGACATGATCGGGCAGCACATTCTCAAAGGCCTGTCGAAGAATCCACTTGCCGGTGCGTTCCTTTCCATGAATCTTCCAGGACAGCGGTATCTTCCGGGCGAATTGCATGACTGCCGTGTCGAGGAAGGGGGTGCGGCTTTCGTATCCGTTTGCTGCGTTCAATCTGTCCAGACGCTGGAGTGCCGTATTGTGCGCCACAATAATGAGACTGTCACAGATAGCGGCAACTTCTTCCGGATTCGATCCGGCCTTGTACTGCCCGTCGTAGCCGGCGAAAAACTCGTCTGCCCCTTCCCCTGTAAGCACACAGGCTGATTTTCCCTTAATGAACCGTCCTGCCAGGAAATTTGCGATTGCGCCGTGAACGCAGCTTTCCTCATACATCTCCTGGTGGTGAATTGCCGCCGGAAGAATTTCACCTATATCGCTGTTCCCGAACATATGCACATGATGGGGAAGTTTCAGCGCGGCCGTGACATCACGGGCGAGGGGAAGGTCGACTCCGTCTTCCATACTGACAGTGAAGCAGTCGATATCCGGCCTATGCCGGCAGGCCATGGCGGCGATGAGACTGCTGTCTAGTCCGCCGCTGAGCAGCACCCCCGTTACCGCCTTGTCGCGCATTCTCTTTTCCACGGCCTTTTCGAGGAGGTCCCTGAGCACTCCTTTTGCCTGATCGTAGGTTTCGCACCCCGGTGTTTCCACGGCACTGTTTACGGATCGACGGAATCCTATTTCTCGGGAATAGGTATACCCCGGAGGGAACTCCCGGACATCGCATGCGATATCAACCAATGCCTTCGCCTCGGAGGCAAAGCATAGATTGCCCTTTTCATCGTGGCCGTAGTAGAGGGGCTTGATGCCTGCTTCATCACGGGCCAGAATGAGTGAACCATTGTCGCTCAGGGCGCAGGCGAAATCCCCGTCAATTTTTTCGGCAAAACGATCGCCGAAACGAGCATAGAGTGAAAGGATCGCTTCCGCATCGCTCAAATTCTCAAGACCTGCGTTATATATCCGGCCGTCGATCACTACCGTTTTTTTTCCGTCCGAAGTGAAATGCGCGTTCTCTGAGCCGATTCCTCCCACATTCAGTTCTCTGATTCCCAGATGCACGAGTCCTTCATCAAATCTCCATGTGCCCTGAGGTCCCCGATAAGCAATGGTATCGAGCATGCGATCAACCGTTGATGGTTCATCTCCATATAGTCCTGCGATTCCCGACATAGATTTCACTCTCCTTTTTTGCGTGACCCGTTACCCATATTCCCTATCCCCTTGAATCCAGAATTCTCACTGCCTCGAAGCCGTCGGCACAATAGGCGTCGGCGCCGATATCATCGGCGAATTCCTTCGAGACGGCGGCGCCTCCCACAAACACCCGAACCATATCTCGTATGCCGGCGGCTTTCAGTGCTTCGATCACATCACCCATGACCAGCATCGTGGTGGTGAGCAGGGCCGAGAGGCCGAGAAAAGCGGGTTTATTTTCGCGGACATAGTCGACAATTTTCTCGGTGGGTACATCAATGCCCAGATCGACCACCTCGTAGCCCGCCCCCTTGATGAGGGTTGCCACAATATTTTTGCCGATATCGTGGATGTCGCCCTTGACCGTGGCGATGGCAAAGATACCCTTGGGTTCCATCTGCGACTCTTCAAGGAGCGGCTTTAAGAGGTCCATGGCGGCGCTGACTGCTTCCGCCGAAGCAAGCATGTCCGGTACGAAATATTCTTTTGCACTGAACCGCGCTCCTACTATTTCCATCCCCGCCGTCAATCCTTGTGTAATGATATCCTGAACAGGAATTTTCTGTTCGATTGCACTTTGTGTCAGCTCAACCACTCCAGGACCGG
This sequence comes from Syntrophales bacterium, assembly GCA_963666365.2. Classification (GTDB taxonomy): domain Bacteria; phylum Desulfobacterota; class Syntrophia; order Syntrophales; family UBA2210; genus JALNXD01. The sequence continues at coordinate 640,451 of CAXXNF010000001.1, read as the reverse complement.
AAAGTTCCTCGTCGATCCCCTCGTCTTCTTCGGTGATTCTTCCCTGAATGACATTTTCTTTCAACAGGGCAAGTATGTCCTCACTCATGGTAATCCCCCTTCTTCCCATACAGGTTGAGTCGCGGCAGCAGACCGGGAATCTCCCTGAAAATTTGTGCTGTTATTTCTTCATTAATGTGCTCTACCGGCGTCCTCAGCAATTCCTCCATCCGGACGCGCGCGCGGGCGAAGACCTCGTCACTGTCGGCATCGCCCTCAAATGGGTAGGCTGGCGATAAAAGGCCGCTTCGCAGCACCTTCCGAATGGTGCGAATGTAGAGTTTCTGGGGTGTCGCCGCCACATCCCTGATCTGGCGCAGCATGTCGTTCATTTCACTCTCTCCCATCCGGGGCGGCTGCAGGAAAAATCTGATCATTTGAAAGTGGGCGTCGTCGAGGACGGCCTGCAACAGACAAAAAACCGAGTTGCAGTCCAGGAGGCCGTATGCGCAGTGCAGATACTGGGGTCCGCTCAAGGCCACCAGTATATTCGAAAAGAGACGCTCGATGGACGATTGCTGTCCCGGTATCTTCGGATCGCAGACTCCCGAAGTGGAATAGTTCGGAATGCCGTAATACCGCGCCAGCTGGACACAGTCGATATTGTACTGGCTTGTCTCGACAGCCCCGTAGGAGTCGGCCAGTGTGTCCATTCTGGTTCTCACGGGCACGGTGCCGTACATGATGGGCGTTCCCGGATTGACCAGCTGGCCCAGGGCAATGCCGGCAAGCACCTCTGCATTTATCTGGATGATGATTCCCGCTTCCTTAATGGGCGCAGTCGTTCCCGCCTGAGGGGACGATGAGACGACGACGGGCAGGCCTCTTCTGCATATTTCCATAAAGGAATGAGTTGTGTCGTCTACGAACTGCAGCGGACTTTTGACCAGGCACGTAATGAAGGATATCAAAGGGTTGGCTTCCAATGCATCTTTGCCGCCTGCAATACGGGCGGCCATGTTGACCACATTGTCCAACTGGTGAATATTGGTGAGGCCCACCATGACATGTTTTGTCGTATTGTTGAGTGAGGCGAATACTTTGTTGACGTCTTTGTTTTCTTCGGTGATGTCGACATCCTGAATATTGACGTTGCGGATAAAGCCGTCCAGCGTGTCCAGATGTTCCGATACGCGGGCGGAGTTGCAGAGATCTTCGACAGTTCCACGGCGGAAAAGAAATTCGGGCACCCTTATTTCTTTTGAAGGGTCTGATTTTTTTACATAATCATGGAATTCGACATCAAGCCATATGTTTGTCTCAGAGCCGGTCACAAAATGCACCCGGGGTTCGTATCCGTCCATGACCAGTGCCTGTTCCGGCTTTCTTGCGCCCAGTACGATTTTCGAAGGTGCCCGATCGAGGGCTTTTCGCACCAGTCGCTCGGGAATTTTCACGATTCGGCAGGGGGGTGACGTGTCGAGAATCGGCGATACCTCTGCGCCGCCGTCTGCGAATATGGACGCGGCTTCCTCATTGTAACAGACAAGACCGGGATCCATCAGCAGATCCAGCGAGGCCCGATGAATGCGGTCGAGTTCGTCTTTCGACAATCGTTCAAAAGGGTTTTCTATGAGAATACCTTCTCTCGGCAAAATATCGCTCCTTTCATAAAATTATTGCACCAGCAGCCCCTTCCGGTAGGCATTGGTGAATTTCTTGCACCGGGGATCTCTGTCCGTCAGCATGTCGGCCACCTTGACCAGGCTCATGAGACGGGTGTCGAGAGGATTCAGGATAGCCCCGTCAAGGCCGTATGCTGCCGCCATGAGAAAGAACGATCTGTTCACGATGGCCCGGGCCGGGAGACCGTAGGATATATTGCTGAGTCCCATGACGGTTTTTGCGCGGGGATAGCGATCTTTGAGACTTTCGATCGTCTTCAGGGTGACCTTTCCCTGCATCGAATCGACGGATATGGGAAGAACCAGCGGATCGAAAAGGACCTGCTCTTCCGACACATTAAGGCGTCCAAGATGCTCCATGATTATGTCCGCCGCTTCGAGACGCTCACTGATCAGTCGGGGGACGCCCCCTTCTTTCATGACCAGGGCCACGAGATCGGTCTTCCGCTCAGCGGCGATGCGTCCCACCGGTTCCAGTTTTTCCGGTTCGGCATTGACCGAATTGATCATTGCCCGCTCTTCCCGGTATTGTGAGAGAGCCGCCTCGAGAACAACCGGATCATCACTGTCGAAACAGAGCGGTCTATCCGTGGCATTCTGCACAATTTCGACAAGCCATTTCATTATTGCCACAGGTGTACGCCCGCCGATCCCCTCTCCGGCATTGACATCAATGAAATCGGCGCCTGCATCCGCCTGATCCCGGGCGAGGCCGGCAAGAAAGGCCTCGTCTTTTTTGACAATAGCCTCTTTTACCGATGGAATGGATGCATTGATCTTTTCTCCTATAATCAGCATATGCACACTCCCTATTTCTCCTGCAGGAACGCAGAGCTCGCAGGGGAAAAATATTATTTGAAATTCTTATTGGCTGTCTCTCTGGGCGAGACCGTTTTTTTTCTAAAGGTTTCTAAGATTCGGAATTGTTGCAAAAAGCTCCTTCATTGTGCCGTCGGGAATATATGATCTTGGCGGTTCATCAAGTATTTCGCGTACCTTTGCTGTTGCTCTTGCCCTCGCATCGGCAGCGCCCTTTCGCTCCCACTCGACGCGGTCGCTCCTGTCGCCGAATTGCGGTACGTAGTGTTCCGTGCGCATATGGCGACGCGTGTGCCGCTGGGCTACATAATGCCCGCCGGGGCCCACCTTTTTGATCACATCAAGGGCAATTGTTTCTTCGTTCACTTCGATGCCGGCAACGGCCCGCATCACCATGCCGATGAGTTCATTGTCGATGACCAGTTTGTCATATGAAGCGGTCATACAGAATTCTATGAACCCTGCTGCGTCATGAATGAAGTTCCCTCCCGCCAGGGCCACCATGAGATTGGTGAGCGCCGACTCGTAGCCTGCCTGTGCATCGGGAACCTTCGAATCGGTCATTCCCGCCGTCGCATAGTAGGGAAGCCTATAATACTGCGCCATCTGAGCGGCTGCGGCATTCAACAGGCCCATTTCGACGGCGCCGGACAGGTATTTCATACTTGCAAGATCCGCCACCGATGCAACGCTTCCATAGATCACCGGCGTTCCTCGATTTGCCAATTGCGCCAGCATGACGCCGGCCAGCGTATCCACGTTCTGTACCACCAGTGTACCCGCCAGCGTCACGGGGCCTGTGGCGCCGCAGAGCGGTTCGGCCGGTACGACCACCGGAATTCCCTGACGGGCCACTTCGATGGTAAGACCGGAATAATGTTCGTCCAGCCGAAGCGGGCTTACCACGCAGGTAACCATGGAAATCACGGGACGCTCCCGCAATGCCTGGGCGCCGCCGACGATGATTTCGGCCATTTTAATCACATCTCTGACCCCTTCTTTGGTGTACACGCCCCCCATGATGTGTTTTCGGGTATACTTCAGCGCGGCGCCGAAGCGGTTCACGTCCACTGTATCGGCCGGCAGTTCGTTGGGATAGACATTCAACATGTAAAAATGTATATTATCAAGCCGTTCCACCAGTCGAGCCATGGCAACCACATCGTCGATGGTAGCCCTGCGGGAGTCAGAGGCGCCTGAATCCTGCACGTTCAGTGCCGTCCCCCCTGTTCCCATATAGACGTTTCGCCCCCCGATCTCGCAATCGAAGACCCCTGTTTCATCCCGACCGCAAAGGATCACATAGGGCGGTGCATGGCGCAAAAGTTCCTCGACGAGAACCGCGGGGATCTTGACAACCGGGTCGTCGGCGGCAACAGCTGCGCCGGCCTTCTGAAAGAGTTCCCGGGCTTCCGGCAGTCTGACTTCTATGCCCACTTCCTCGAATACCTTGAGCGAGGCATTGTGTATCTTTTCAATATCCTCATTGGTGAGAGGGCGATAGGCGCCGCCTTGGTAAAAATTTTTATTCTTCATGCCCCTATCCTCTTTCCCAGGAAAGATTGCGCACGATCCTCTCCACATGCCTGCTTCGGTTCATGCTGTAAAAATGAAGCCCCGGAACCCCGTTTTTTATGAGATCCTCGCTTTGACACAGTGCATAGTCGATGCCGTATTCTTCGACCAGATCGCTGTCGCCCTTTACGCGGCAAAGCCTGTCATGAAGCGAGGAGGGGATCGTGGCGCCGCAAAGTAATGCAATTTTTTGAATTTGGCGATAATTGAATATAGGAAAGATTCCGGGGATGATGGGAACCTGAATCCCCGCCCGAAGGGCAGCGTCTCTGAATCTGTAGAAATCGTCATTATCATAGAAAAGCTGGGTGATTACGAAGTCGGCCCCGGCATCTACCTTTTTCCTGAGATTTTCGATATCGGCTTCGAAACTGGGCGCTTCTGAATGTCCTTCCGGATACCCGGCCACCCCTATTGAGAAAAAATTGTAACTGTTGATAAATGCCACCAGCTCACAGGCATATTCAAATCCACCCTCTCTTTTTACAAAGCAGGTCTGATCCGCAGGAGGATCGCCGCGAAGGGCCAGAATATTTTTTACGTTGCCCCGGGTCAGGTCGCCAAGCACCTGCTCTATTTCATCAACGGTGGCGCCGCCACAGGTCAAATGAGCCATTACTTCAGCGGTTCCTTTTTTCTTGAGCGCTCTGGCAATATCTACCGACATATCCTGGGTGGTTCCACCGGCGCCGTAGGTAACTGAAATGAAATCGGGGTTGAGTTCCGAGAGCCGTTCAATGACCGTAAAAAGCCGATCCGACGTGCCGTCACGAACCGGGGGAAACACTTCGAAGGAAAGTACTGGTTTGTGGATATTAAAAATATCTTTTATCTTCATGCGTCTGTCTTCCTAAGGAATAGAGAAAAGGGAGCGGTGCGCAACGTCACGTCAACCGCATGCGCAGCCGTCTCGCAGTGCACTGTTTTTTTCCGCAGGATATACAGGGGTTGTAGGGAACGTGCCCCGGCGGCAACACCCCGAATATTCCCGAAACCGTTTTGCGCGGTGTCATCAGGCATGATGAGGAAAGAGACACGCCGATTCTGGTTGTGTCGACCAGGGAGAAGAGTTTTTTCTGTTCCCCAAGGGGCCAGTCGCAATAGCCGGGACTGAAGCGATAGGTCATGCCTTCATGCCTCTTTTGAGCGTGTGCGCCCATAAGACGTTGAAACGCATCAACTACATCTTCAACGGCAGCGGAACCGATTTTGTCTACGAGATAGGCCTCTGTGAGGTTATGTTTCGAATTTGCCTGTTTGACAGCCTGGTCAATAGCAGGGCCGATGGTGGCAATAAAACATACCGCCGTTTTGCAGTCCCGCAGGACGCGGGCCAGTGTCGGGCTTTTCAACTCCACGTTTCCCTCGAGACCCACGACGCCGTTTTCTACGAAGAGAATGTGTTTGACGCAAAAGCTCAATCGAGGTTCGATCCACCGGTCCAGCAGGTGGTTCATTTCGCTGTGTCGAAAAGATCTCGCGAGCCTTCGGCCGTGCCGTCCCTTCAACAATTGTGCTACTTCGGCGCTTTCCAGTGGGCGAGAGTGAAGACTTGATTTTATAGTCGCTTCTATTCGTTCCATTGTGTTACCTACCCTCGATGTCTATGGAATACCAGACAGGCACTTAAGATACTAATTGAAATATTCATTGCTGAAATATATACACCAGGAGGAAAACAATGTCAAGCTGTCGCTTCTATTTCTCACATTTCAGTAGATAATTGTCCGTAATCCTACCATATCGTAGTAGTGACACCTGTGCTTGGATGTCATTTTTTACGGTTGGATTGTAATACTGTTAATGATCACAATATGATAGGACGTTTTCTTGTTCTGCGGATTTTTGGCACTGATATTGCTGTATATTCCAAGAAGTTTGACCTTGTAGGTTGGAACGGGTATATACGCATATGAAGTGTTTTTGCTAGAGCGATACGTGAAAAACGGCCTGCAGGAGGTGGAGCATGAAGATGATGTGGCACAGCGAACCGGGGCACCTTTCTTTTTCAAAGATGTCCGGTCATGGAAACGATTTTATTGTAGTGGATAATATGTCCGGTGAGTTTGATATTGCATGGTACTTATGCGCCCGTCAGTTGTGCGAACGACGCCGTTCAATCGGCGCTGACGGCATACTTGTGCTTGGACCGTCTGATCAGGCGGATTTCAACCTGAGGATTTTTAATGCAGACGGAAGCGAAGCGGAGATGTGCGGAAACGGAGCGCGATGCGCCGCGGCCTTTGCACTTGAACGGAACATCGCCGGTTCCCCCCTTAAATTCGAAACCCTTGCCGGAATTATAGAAGCGCTTGTAGACGAAAAGAATGTGTCGATCAAGCTGACCGATGTTCAAAAGAGCGAGGGAGGACGTATCATTACGCTGGAACGAGGCAGGGTAGTTCCCTTCCATTTTATCGATTCCGGAGTCCCTCACGCTGTCATATTCATGAAAGATGCGGAGGATGCGTCCGTATTAAAAGGACCGTTGATGGCGGTTCGGGATGACGACATACGGGAAATCGGAAGAGAAGTCCGCTTTCACTCCCTTTTCAGTCCCAGGGGCGCAAATGTGGATTTTGTCGAAATTGTGGGACCCGACAGAATCCGTGTACGCACCTATGAGCGGGGTGTAGAGGGGGAGACGCTGGCCTGTGGCACCGGCATTGTTGCATCGGCCATTGCGGCTACGATGATAGGCGGCACAACGGCGGAATCTCTGACGGTTGAGGTGGCCGGTGGTGAACTTTCCGTCCGCTTTCGTGATCAAAATTCCTATTATAGCGACGTATGGCTCAGCGGAATAATTTCCTGGGTATACGAGGGGCTTGCGCCTCTCCCTGAGGAGTAGAAATGTCGGGTACTATTGCATCACAGAGAATTCAGCAGATACCTCCCTACCTTTTTGCGCGCATCGATACATTGAAGGCCGATGCCCGTAAGCGGGGCATCGATGTGATTGATCTCGGGATCGGTGATCCCGATCTGGGTCCTCCCAAGGCGGTTATTGAGTCGCTCATTGAAAGTGTGAAAAGGGCGGGCAGCCATCATTATTCATCCTATGACGGATTGCCGAAACTGAGGTCCGTCTTCGCCCGGTGGTTTGAAAAGCGCTACGGGGTCAGCCTCGATCCGGACAGGGAAGTGCTGCCGCTGCTGGGTTCCAAAGAGGGGATCGGTCATGTGTTTTTGTCTCTTGTCAATCCCGGTCAGGAAGTACTGCTTCCCGATCCGGGATACCCCGTGTATACGGCGGGGACCACTCTTGCCGGCGGAGTCCCGCTGTTCTTTCCCTTGAGGGAGAAAAACGGCTTTCTTCCCGATATAAAGGAACTTACTCTCCTTGTGTCGTCCAATACAAAACTGATGTGGATTAATTATCCTTCCAATCCCACCGCGGCCTGTGCCGATCTCGATATGTTTCAGAAGGTAATTGACTTTGCTGCTGATCATCAATTGGCGGTATGTCATGATGCCGCCTATGCGGAGATTGTATACAACGGAAATCGATCACCGAGCATTCTTCAAACACGGGGGGGGAAGGAGTGGGGGGTGGAATTCCATTCCCTTTCAAAAACGTTCTGCATGCCCGGCTGGAGGGTGGGATTCGCCGTGGGAAATGCCGAGATAATCGATGCCCTTGCCCGGGTGAAAACCAATCTGGATTCGGGAATCTTTCTGCCGGTGCAGGAAGCCGCCGTGACGGCCCTTTCTGAATGTGAGGAGGATCTTCAGAAACTATGCGGCATTTTTGAATCGAGGTCCAGACGATTCGTAAACGGGTTGAACGAAATGGGCTGGAATGTCCAAATGCCGACGGCCACTTTTTATGTATGGGCGCCTGTGCCCGCAGGGTGGAAATCCATGGATTTCTGTGCCCATATTCTCGAAAAAACCGGTGTTGTGTGTACGCCGGGTGTCGGCTTCGGAACACATGGCGAGGGGTTCATCCGCATGAGCCTGACCATGCCGGAGGATCGTCTGGAAACGGCACTGAATCGCCTCCAGGGTATCACAATAACCCGGCGCGGGGAGGAGGAATAAGACGATGCCCTGCTACCACGAGGCCTGTCACGAGACGCACGGCGGTATCAAAGAGTGCTGCGCCGTATTCGGCATCTTCGGTGATAAAGAAGCGGTGCGCAAAACATATTTGGGGCTTTACTCCCTGCAGCATCGGGGACAGGAGAGCGCAGGCATCGCTGCATCCGATGGATGCACTCTTTCACTTCACAAAGGTATGGGGCTGGTGTCTGCGGTCTTTGCCGGAAGCGATGTGCTGGATACGCTGACGGGGTGTTCCGCTATCGGTCATAACCGGTATTCGACCACGGGTCTCTCGGGGCTTGAAAACGCGCAACCCATACTTATTCGTTTCAAGGGCGGGAAAATTGCGGCCGCTCACAATGGAAACGTGGTCAATGCCGCTGAACTGCGAAGGTGGATGGAAGAAGAAGGATCGATTTTTCAGACGACCTCGGACAGTGAAATTGTGCTCCACTTGATTGCGCGGTCCAAAAAGGGCCCCATCGAGGAAATGATTGCCGATTCTCTGGAAAAAATAGAAGGGGCCTACAGTTTTGTTTTTCTTACTCCGTCAAAAGTAATTGCGGTGCGGGATCCCCGCGGCTTCAGACCATTGTGTGTCGGTAAAATCAACGGCGGGTATGTGGTGGCCTCCGAGTCCTGTGCCCTCGATATTATAAATGCTCAATATATCAGGGAGGTGGCGCCGGGAGAAATTCTTTCCATAGATGAATCGGGAGTCTCCTCGATCCATCTTCAGGAAGCGCCGTCACGGTCCTTTTGTGTATTCGAGTTTATATACTTTTCGAGACCGGACAGTATCATATTTGGCGACAAGGTGGATAAAATACGAAGGAAGCTTGGCACAACGCTGGCAAAAGAGGCGCCCTGCGACGCCGATCTTGTGATCGCCGTTCCCGATTCCGCCAACACGGCAGCACTGGGATATGCGCGAACGGCGAAAATTCGTTTTGAGATCGGTCTGATACGAAATCACTACGTGGGAAGAACCTTTATCGAGCCGCACCAGCACGAGCGGGACCTCGATGTAAAGATTAAATTCAACACCGTTTCCGGTGTGCTGAAGGGGAAACGTGTGGTAGTGGTTGAAGACTCAATAGTGAGAGGCACCACCTTGCGACAGCTGATCCATCTGATTCGCGATGCAGGAGCCGTGGAAGTGCATGTGCGGGTAAGCTCCCCGCCCGTGATCCATCCCTGCTACTACGGGATCGATATTTCGAACCGCAAAGAACTCATTGCCGCATCTCATAGTGTAGAAGAGATAAGGAGATATCTGGGAGCCGATTCGCTGGCCTACCTTTCAGTGGAGGGGATGCTGAAAACAGTCAATGACGGATCGGCCTATTGCAGGGCCTGTTTTACCGGGGACTATCCCACGGCGACGCCAAAGAACTTCGATAAGGAACGGTTCGGCGAAGCCGCCACATAGCTGTTGTCAGGCCGTAGTATGAATGTGCCTGGTCCCCGGAATCCTTGAACTTGAACCACGGGTTTTATTATGAAAGCAATTCTTGCGCTGGAAGACGGAAGGTATTTTGAAGGTGCATCCTTTGGCGCCGCCGGCGAACGGAGCGGAGAGATCGTCTTTAATACCGGCATGACGGGGTACCAGGAAGTGTTGACGGATCCGTCCTACAAGGGACAGATTGTCGCCATGACCTACCCTCTGATCGGCAACTACGGTGTGAATGATCAGGACAATGAGTCTCGCGCTCTCTGGCTGGAAGGGTTCGTGATCGGTGAGCTGAGCCGCAGGGCGCGTAACTGGAGATCCTCCGGCGATCTGGACTCCTTGTTGAGGGAACATGACGTACCCGGTATCTGCGGCGTCGACACGCGGGCGCTGACGAGACACATCAGGGAGGCGGGCGCCATGCGGGCCGTCATATCGACGCGCGAAAGCGATCCGGCGGTGCTTGTCGAAAGGGCGAAGAAGACGCCGGGGCTTGTGGGCCGTGATCTGGTAAGGGAGGTCAGTTCGCCCGATGCCTACGAACTTGGGCGGCAGGGAGGTCCCCTGGTAGCGGTACTCGACTTCGGCGTGAAATCCAGCATCCTGCAGCTTCTCCAGGAAGCGGGCTGCCGTGTCACCGTGCTCAATGCGAGGGCCACGGCTGATGAAATCATGCGACTGAATCCCGACGGCGTGCTCCTGTCAAATGGTCCCGGTGATCCGGCCGCCGTCACCTATGCGGTGGAAACGGTTCGGGAGCTGATCAACGAAGGGAACGTTCCTCTTTTCGGGATCTGTCTGGGACACCAGCTCATGGGGCTGGCACTGGGGGGAAAGACCTATAAATTGAAATTCGGGCACCACGGAAGCAATCATCCCGTCAAGGATAGGGCGACGGGGAAAATTCATATTACCGTTCAGAATCATGGATTTTGTGTGGATGAACATTCGCTTGACAAAAACGTGATCAAAGTAACCCATGTGAATCTTTATGACGGAACTCTGGAAGGAATCAGGCACAAAGTACTGCCGGTGTTCTCGGTGCAGTTTCATCCCGAAGCGGGACCCGGTCCCCATGATGCCCGTTCGCTCTTCAGTGATTTTGTCGAATCTATGAAGAAGAGAAGTGAACAATGATGACTTTGCGGAAACGCAATATTCCGCGGGCGGTGGCAACGAAACGGGAACAGGCACGTATCCAGGAGTGAAGATAATGAAGGAAATGGCAGCGGTATTCGATTTCGGTTCACAATACGCACAGCTTATCGCGAGACGGATTCGAGAGCTGGGCGTCTATTGCGAGATCGTGAGACATACAATTTCGAAAAATGAATTGACGGCCATGAATCCGTCGGCACTGGTGTTCTCGGGGGGGCCGGCATCAGTCCTTGATGCGGTTCATCCCGATATCGATCCGGACATATTGCACCTCCCCATTCCCATATTCGGCATCTGTTACGGAATGCAGCTGCTGGGGTTGCTGTTGGGGGGGCAGGTTGAAAGGGGAAAAAGCGGAGAGTACGGCCCTGCCAGGATAAACGTGAAAAATGATGCGGAGCTCTTTGCCGGAATGGGAGGAAGTCTTGATGTCTGGATGAGCCATGGCGATCATGTGGTGATTCCGCCGGAAGGGTTCCGTATTCTTGCATCCACGCCTGCCTGTGCGGTAGCGGCAATGGGCGATGAGAAGAGAAAGCGCTACGGTGTCCAGTTCCATCCCGAGGTCGTCCATACGCCGCGGGGATCGGCGGTGTTGAAGAATTTTCTCTACGCTGTGGCCGGGTTGCGCGGCGGGTGGACCATGGGCACATTCATCGAAGAATCGGTGGCCCGCATACGAGATTCGGTCGGAAAATCGGAAGTGGTCTGCGCTCTTTCCGGCGGTGTTGATTCCGCGGTAGTGGCGGCCCTTCTCAATCGGGCCGTCGGAGAACAGTCGAAGTCCTTTTTTGTAAACAACGGCCTTCTTCGTGCACATGAAGTTGAGGAAATCCGTTCGATTTTTACGCGGGATTATCCGATGAATATTACCGTAGTGGATGCGGCGAGTGAATTTGTAGATGCGCTTGCCGGAGTTCTCGACCCCGAACGCAAGAGAAAGATCATCGGTGAAACCTTCATCAGGGTGTTCAGAGAACAGACCCGCGGGATGAAGGATGCGCGGTTTCTGGCCCAGGGAACGCTCTATCCCGATGTCATTGAAAGTCAATCGGCCCACGGTGGACCTTCCGTCCTGATCAAGAGCCACCATAACGTGGGGGGGCTCCCGGCAGAACTGGGGTTTGAACTGCTCGAACCGCTGCGGGAACTCTTCAAAGACGAGGTACGGAGAGTGGGAACAGAACTGGGCCTGCCCGACCGGCTGCTGAAGAGGCAGCCCTTTCCGGGGCCGGGACTGGCGGTGCGCATTGTAGGCGAGGTGAATTGGGACAACCTCGCCATCCTGCAGGCGGCGGACCTGATCGTGCAGGACGAAATGTCCCGGTACGAGAACTATGATGAGATATGGCAGTCATTTGCGGTGCTTCTGCCGGTGAAGAGCGTGGGGGTCATGGGTGATGAAAGGACGTATGCACGCGTAATCGCCCTGAGGATAGTGACCAGCATGGACGGTATGACGGCGGATTGGGCGAGACTGCCTTCCGATCTTTTAAGCAGGATATCATCACGGATCATCAATGAAGTGAAGGGAGTCAACCGGGTCGTCTACGACATCAGCTCGAAACCGCCGGGTACTATCGAGTGGGAATAGGAACGGATCTATGCCGAAACGCGAGGATATAAAAAAAATATTGATAATAGGATCGGGTCCCATTGTCATCGGCCAGGCCTGCGAGTTCGACTATTCCGGAACACAGGCCTGTAAGGCACTGATCGAAGAAGGCTATGAGGTAGTGCTGCTGAATTCGAATCCCGCCACTATAATGACTGATCCCGACATGGCGCACCATACCTATATCGAACCGATCACGACGGAGGTTCTTGAAAAGATTATCGAAAAAGAGCGGCCTCATGCCGTGCTCGCCACCCTGGGAGGACAGACAGCGCTCAATACGGCCGTCAAGGCGGCCGAAAGAGGCGTATTTGCCCGGTACGGCGTCGAGATGATCGGCGCCGACATCGCGGCGATCGAACGCGCCGAGAATCGTGATTCCTTCAAGGCCGCCATGGCCGAAATCGGTCTTGCGACGCCGCTGAGCGAAGTCGCCCATAGCATGGACGAAGCGCGGGCCATTGCCCATGACATCGGGTTTCCTCTTGTCATCAGACCGAGCTATACCCTGGGGGGGACCGGTGGCGCGCTGGCCTACAATGCCGAGGAGTTTGAGGAATTCGCCAATCGGGGGATCGAGCAGAGCATGATCGGCGAGATCCTCATTGAGGAATCCGTCCTTGGCTGGAAAGAATACGAACTCGAGGTAATGCGGGATCAGCAGGATAATGTCGTGATTATATGCTCCATCGAGAACCTTGATCCCATGGGGGTCCACACGGGAGATTCAATTACGGTGGCTCCGGCCCAGACTCTGACGGACAGGGAATATCAGCAGCTTCGGAACGCCTCCGCCGCCGTAATCCGAAAGATAGGCGTGGCCACGGGGGGATCGAATATTCAGTTCGCTGTTCACCCCGAAAACGGCCGCATCGCAGTGATCGAGATGAATCCCCGGGTCTCGCGATCGTCGGCGCTGGCATCGAAGGCCACGGGCTTTCCCATCGCGAAAATAGCCGCTAAGCTGGCGGTGGGATACAGCCTCGACGAGATTCCAAACGATATTACAAAAAAGACGCCCGCTTCCTTTGAGCCGGCCATTGACTACTGTGTGGTCAAGATACCCCGTTTCGCCTTTGAAAAGTTTCCCGGCGCCGACGATACCCTTACCATATCGATGAAATCGGTGGGCGAGACCATGGCCATCGGGAGAACATTCAAGGAGGCCCTGCAGAAGGGGCTCCGCGGACTGGAGATCGGTCTTGGCGGTCTCGAAAAGCTACCCGACGATGCCATTGATTTTGAAAGTTATGGTGTGGCCCTGCTTTCCCGTCCCACGCCGCAGAGACTTTTCTATGTCCGTCACGCCCTCGAAAAGGGAATGCCCCTGGAGCGAGTCGCCGAGCTTACGGGGATCGACCCCTGGTTTCTGGACAACATTCAGGAAATTATTGAAACGGAACAGGAGCTGGCCGCATGCGGGGACCTGGAGAGTGTGCCCCGGGACCTGATGAGACGGGTAAAGGAGTGCGGGTTTTCCGACCGCCAGATCGGCGCAGTTATCGGGTCCTCGGAGGATGAAGTGAGACGGCGGAGAAAAGAGGCGGGGATTGTGCCCGTCTACAAACTTGTCGATACCTGCGCTGCCGAATTCGAGGCCTACACCCCTTACTTCTATTCCACTTATGCCGAGGAGGATGAAAGTCGCGGAGGGGAGAAAAAGAAGATCATGATTATCGGGGGCGGTCCCAACAGAATCGGCCAGGGGATAGAGTTCGATTACTGCTGTGTCCATGCCTCCATGGTATTGCGGGAACTGGGATACGAGACGATTATGGTGAACTCCAATCCCGAAACCGTGTCCACCGATTACGACATATCTGATCGGCTCTACTTCGAGCCCCTTACGCTGGAAGATGTGCTGAATATTATCGAAAAAGAAAAGCCGGAAGGGGTCATCGTGCAGCTTGGCGGCCAGACGCCGCTGAATCTCGCCGTGCCGCTTGCGGTGCGGGGAGTGCGGATACTGGGGACGTCTCCGCAGGCGATCGACCGGGCCGAGGATCGGCAGCTCTTCAAGGAGCTTGTGGACACACTCAATATTCGGCAGCCCGAAAGCGGCACGGCTCGCACTTTCGAGGAAGTGGAATCCATTGTCGAACGAATCGGGTATCCCGTCCTTATCCGTCCCTCCTATGTGCTGGGAGGACGGGCCATGGTCACCGTCTGGAGCCGGGCCGATCTGGAAGGTTTTGTACGGGAGGCCTTCAAGGCATCGCCCGATCACCCGATCCTCATCGACAAATTTCTGGAAGACGCCATAGAGATAGACGTGGATGCCGTGGGCGACGGCTGCCATGTGATCGTGGGGGGCGTCATGGAGCATATAGAGCACGCGGGCATTCACTCGGGAGACAGCGCCATGGTGCTTCCTGCCTACTCCCTGAGCGGGGAGCTGATCGCATCAATCAAGGATCAAACGCGGCGCATGGCCCTTGAGCTGGGGGTTCAGGGACTTCTCAATGTACAGTACGCCGTGAAGGATGACGAAATCTACGTACTGGAGGTCAATCCGCGCGGGTCGAGAACAGTGCCGTTCGTATCAAAGGCAACAGGGGTTCCCCTGGCAAAGGTCGCCACCAAAGTGATGGCGGGCATATCGCTGAAGGAGCAGGGAATTAAGGACGATCCGATGCCGCGCTATTTTGCCGTCAAGGAGTCGGTCCTTCCTTTCAGCCGATTTGCAGGTGCCGACACCCTCCTGGGTCCGGAAATGAAATCGACGGGAGAGGTGATGGGGCATGATCCCGATTTGGGGGTAGCCTTCGGAAAGAGCCAAATTGCTGCAGGACAGGATGTTCCCCTCAAGGGCAGTGTGTTTATCAGTGTCAAGGATTATGACAAGCATGCCATTCTGCCCATAGGCAGGCAGTTTGCCGATATGGGATTTGAGATCCTGGCCACCCCGGGTACGGCGGAACTGTTCAGGGATCACGCCATAGCGGTAACGAAGCTTCCGAAGCTCGACGAAGGACGGCCCAATATTCTTGATTACATTAAAAACAGAACCGTGGCGCTTGTGATAAATACGCCGAGCGGTCCCAAACCCCGTAGAGACGAGATACGGATCAGAGGCAGTGCCATCGATCATGCCATTCCAATCGTAACCACTGTTTCGGCCGCCGGAGCAATGGTGAACGCGATCGGCGTGTTGAGGAAGGGATCATTATCTGTACAATCGCTGCAGGAAATATATAAGAAGGAATAAAGGAGATTCGTTTCATGAAGACTGACGATATGGACGGACAGTTCCCGTCGAAGAGGGATGCACAGGAACTGTCGCTGCTGTGGGAGATAAGTCGTAAGCTGGGAAGAAGCGGGGAGTTAGATAAGATAGGCAATCCCATTTTGCGGACCATGCACACTATGGGGATGAAACGGGGTATTCTGACACTGGTAAACCGCAGGTCCGGCGAAACTTCCATTGTGGCGGCCCATGGTCTTTCTGAAGTTCAAAAGAAGCGTGGTCGATACAGCAGGGGCGAAGGAATTATCGGAATGGTGGTTGAGACGGGTGAGGCGATGGTAGTGCCTCGTGTTGAGGAGGACCCGAGGTTTCTCGACCGCACCGGTGTGCGGAAGAATCTCGGCGCGAGAGATATTGCCTTCATCTGTGTGCCCGTCAAGGTACAGAACGAAGTGGTGGGAACGCTGAGTGCCGACAGGGAGAATGCCGAAGAGTCGATGCTTCAGGAAGATCTGCGGTTTCTCTCCATCATTGCGTCCATGATATCCCAGGTCGTGCGTGCGTGCCAGCAGGAAGAGGATGAGAAGGAGTTTTCTTTGAAAGAGCGGCAGCGCCTGCAGCGTGAGCGAAACAAGAGCGCCCAGCCCGTATCGACGGGCATTGCCTCCTTCGACGGTGTAATCGACAGCCTCAGACTTGGCGACAATGTGGTCTGGCAGGTTGATGATCTTGCGGACTACAGGTACTTCGCCGGCCTTTTTGTGCAATCGGCGCTCAAGGATGATAAAAGGGTCGTCTATATCCGGTTTGCGGACCACGAACCAATGGTGGACGATGAGAGAGTAATCCTGTACCGTGTCGACCCTCGAAACGGTTTTGAATCTTTTTCCACCGAAGTATACAACATCGTCACCAAAGAGGGGGACGGTGTCTATTATGTGTTCGATTGTCTGTCGAATCTTCTTTCGGAATGGGCTACCGACTTGATGATCGGTAATTTTTTTGTCATCACCTGTCCCTACCTTTTCGAGCTGAACACCATTGCCTACTTTGCCCTGATCCGTGAGAGTCATGCCTTTCAAACTGTGGCCAGAATTCGTGAAACGACACAGCTCCTGCTCGATGTATTCACTGCCAGAAACAAACTCTATGTGCATCCACTGAAGGTGTGGCAGCGGTACTCGCCGACCATGTTCCTTCCCCATGTGAAGGAACACGAGGGGTTTGTGCCGATCATCAACAGTGTAGATGCAGCGAAACTCTTTTCGGAACTTTCCCTTCGAAGAACCGAAAAAGGCGAATTGAGCCTTGACTATTGGGACCGCCTCTTTATCGATGCGGAGGAGCTTCTTGAAAAGCCCTGGGAAACTGTGCGGAAAGAGGAAATGATCGACAGGATCTGCAAGATTATGATCACCAGGGATCCGCGGATGGCCATGCTGGTAAAAGAGAATTTTTCTCTTGAGGACCTGCTGAGAATTCGCGAGCGCCTGATCGGAACCGGCTATGTGGGGGGTAAATCGGTCGGTATGCTGATGGCTCGAAGAATCCTTGAAAAGGACGAACTCTTCGACTGGCGCAGTCAACTCGAAGCCCACGATTCGTTCTATGTCGGGTCCGACGTATTCTACACCTACCTGGTGCAAAATGGCTGGTGGCGCCTTCGCATGGATCAGAAGACGAAGGGGGGCTACTTCGAAAAAGCGCAGGTACTGAGAGAAAAGATGAAAACAGGAATATTCCCTGACGAAATCAAGGATCAGTTTATGAGGATGCTTGAATATTTCGGCCAATCTCCCATAATCGTCAGATCGAGCAGTCTTCTGGAAGACAATTTCGGCAATGCCTTTGCTGGAAAATACGACAGCATATTCCTGCCGAACCAGGGATCGCCGGAAGAGCGGTACCACACCTTCGAAGAGGCGGTGCGCGCCATTTACGCCAGCACCATGAATGTAGATGCGTTGACCTACCGCCTGCAGCGGGGGCTCTCCGAGATTGATGAACAGATGGCCCTTCTGGTGCAACGGGTTTCCGGTTCTCATCACAAACACTACTTCTTCCCTGATATGGCGGGTGTGGGCATGTCCTACAATATTTTTACCTGGAAAAAGGACATGATTCCCGAGGCGG
This sequence comes from Syntrophales bacterium, assembly GCA_963666365.2. Taxonomy (GTDB): domain Bacteria; phylum Desulfobacterota; class Syntrophia; order Syntrophales; family UBA2210; genus JALNXD01. The sequence continues at coordinate 622,797 of CAXXNF010000001.1, read as the reverse complement.
GCATGCTCAGGCTCGTGTTGGGGCTGGGGACCCGCGCCGTCAATCGTGTCGAGGGAGATTATCCCCGCATTGTAGCGCTCGATGCGCCATTACAGAAGCCTCATGCCGGCATGGAAGACACGCGCCGATTTTCGCAAAGGGAAGTGGATGTGCTCAATCTGGAAAAAAGCGAGCTGGAGACAATCTCCGTGCTCAATCTCATGGGGCAGCAGCTTGAGATAAATCTGGACCTCATCGCCGTGCGAGATCATGAGATAAACGAGAGAATTCGGGAACAGGGCATCAAAGATCAGGAGGCATGGATCATCACCTTCGATGAATTACTGTCCCGTTCTTCCTATGCCCGAACCATGCAGAACATGATGAAAAAACTGGAGACCATTTATCAATATCCCGTCGATACGGAATTTACGGTAAATTTTTCCGGAAAGGATGAGTTCAAGATTAACCTTCTCCAGTGTCGTCCCCTGCAGACAATCGGGCAGGAGAAGAGGGTGGAATTGCCCGGCAAAATGGCCATGGACAGGATATTTTTCGAGTTTGAAGGGAATTTCTTCGGCGGCAGTATTTCAGAACGGATCCTTAGAATTGTCTACGTCAATCCGAAGGAGTATACTGAACTTTCACTGTCGCAGAAACACGATATCGCCCGTTGTATCGGCCGTCTTAACCGACGGATCTCCGATAGGAGTGAACTTCCCGTCATGCTTCTGGGACCGGGACGATGGGGGTCGACCACTCCTTCGCTGGGAGTGCCCGTGCGGTTTTCGGATATCAATAACATAAGCGTATTGGGAGAAATCGCCTATGCAATGGGTAACCTGATGCCCGAGCTTTCTTACGGCACGCATTTTTTCCAGGATCTGGTGGAAACAGGCATATTTTATCTTGCTGTTTTCCCCGGCAATAAGGGAGTTCGCTTCAATGTCAATTGGCTTTCCGGTTTTGCCAACAAGCTGGAAGAACTGGCGCCTGATTACGCTGCCTACAGAGATGTGATCGGCGTATATGATGTAGCCGGCGCTGACTTAAAAATTATGGCCGATGTAGTGCACCGGAAGGTGATCTGTTTTCACAGGTAGCAACGCCGGGTTTCCCCGGGCAGCTTCGGTATGAAATGACTGTTCTTCCAGTTCACCAAATATTTTGCATTTTGTTCACGCAACCAGTATATGAAGAACTGTTTCCAAGAGATGGGCGACAGATGGCGCCCTTTATATATCGGGGATATCGGTGGAAGGACTTAAATTCATCCAACAGTTGGTAATCATATTTGGGTTTTCCATACCGGTTATTTATCTCTTCAATAAAATCAAACTGCCCTCCATCATTGGGTTTCTCATAACCGGCATTATTATCGGGCCGTTCGGGCTGAAGCTGATTGACGATATGGCGGGGATTCATTTTCTTGCAGAACTGGGTGTGGCCTTTCTGCTTTTCACTATCGGCATCGACATCCAGCTTTCCCGTTTTATAAAAAATTTGTCCAATATTTTTCTGACGGGCGGATTGCAGGTCCTGTGCACATTTCTTATTGGCGCGGGAATCGGGTGTGCACTGCAGCTGAATATCGGGCAGTCTGTTTTTATCGGATTCATTCTGGTCCATAGCTCTTCCGCCCTGATCCTGAAGATGCTGAAAGACCGGGGGGATGAAGATTCACTGCAGGGCAGATTTTCCGTTGGCGTCATTCTGTTTCAGGACCTGATGGTGGTGCCGATGATGTTGTTCATTCCTTTTCTTGCCGGCGACATCAGTGCCGACGCAATGATGATTTTATGGAAACTGGTAAAATCAATTCTGATTGTTGCCGTTATTATGGCAGCGGGCCGCTATGTCATTCCTTTTGTGATGGAACGCCTGGTCGGCATGAATATGCGCGAAATGCAGGTGATTGCTTCCGTGGTCATTACGATGGGGATTGCCTGGATTACGGAATCTATGGGGTTGTCACTGGCCATCGGCGCCTTTCTGGCCGGGCTGGCTTTGTCCGACACCGATTTTACCTATCAGATTATCAGTGATGTGAATCCTTTCAGGGATGTATCGTTGTCGGTGTTTTTTGTATCCTTCGGCATGATTCTCAATGTTGATTTCTTGCTGGCACACACCGGCTACATCCTTTTCACCTCGGCCATGATTATTGTCGTTAAGGCCGTCATTGTCTTCGGCCTGGTCAAAGCCTTGGGGCAGTCTCTGCGCGTAGCAGTACTCTCGGGCGTTCTGCTGTCGCAGATAGGTGAATTTTCATTTGTACTGGCGTCTCAAGGGTTTACACATAGCCTCATTTCCAGCTACCTCTATCAAACATTTATCGCTGCTGCCGTTCTTACATTTATTGCCACTCCGCTGCTCATTTCTCTGGTGTGTTACGTACTGACGAGAAGAAGCGACCATGTCTCCCTGCGGGAAGGTAACGGGGATTCATGTGAAAATGTTTTCAACCATGTGATTATATGCGGTATGGGGCTCAATGGCCGCAATCTGGTCAAGGTTCTCAAAAATACCGCCATTGATTATGTGGTTATTGATCTCAATTACTGGAAAATAAAGAAATCAAAGCGCAGAGGGGATGCACATAGGATATGGGGTGACGCGTCCAGTATGGAAATTATCCAACGGGCAAATGTGAAAGCCGCTCGTGTAATGGTAATCGCCATTTCAGATCGCTATGTGACAAAAATCTGCCTGGCCCGTGCCAAGGCCGTCAACCCGGGGCTGCATGTCATTGTCCGGACACGATACGTCGAAGATATTGAAGGTCTGCTGGCACTGGGAGCGAACGATGTGATTCCCGAGGAATTTGAAACCTCTATTCAGATTTTCAGCCGCGTTCTCCGGTTGTTTCACATTCCCAACAGCATCATTCTCGCCGAGGGCAATATCATCCGAAACAGATCATACGGTGTGTTCCGCGATGTCCGGTTTACACCGGAAGCCTTTGATCAGATCAACCAGATTCTCGCGCAGGGAACGATCGAAACATGGTTTGTCGGCAGCAATAATATGAATATAGGCAAGAGCATCAGGGACATAGACCTCAAGGCCCGATCGGGAGCACTGATTATAAACATTATACGCGACAATCAGACAATTACCAATCCACCCAGCGATTTTGTGTTACAGGCGGCCGATCAACTGGTTCTTTTTGGAAGTCACATTGCAATTGACAAGGCGATGAACATACTTGAAATAAAAGAGGAAAAGAAAATAGAATAGAATAATATTTTTTACCGATTGCGCCGTCTGTGGAACACAGGCCCGTTCCCTGAAAGGAGCAGGAACGGGCGCTTGGTTGAAAGTGTGCAGATTTTTTTACAGCTTCCGCAATTCTTTCTTGAGGATTTTTCCCACCAGGTTCTTGGGAAGGGCGTCCATAATCACAAGCTCTTTGGGAACCCGGAATCTCTTGAGGTTTTTGGTGCAGAATTCCATAATTTCTTCCACGGTCGCGGTTTCTCCCGGCTTTAGCGTCACGAAGGCCTTGATGTCTTCACCGTAGACAGGATCCTTGATGCCGATGACGGCGGCTTCCGACACCTTGGGATACTGATAGAGGACTTCTTCGATTGTCCGGGGGGATATGTTCTCGCCCCCTTTGATGATGATGTCCTTCTTGCGGTCGGTAATGAAGAAAAAACCCTCCTCATCGACATATCCCACATCGCCCGTATGGAGCCACCCGTTTCTGATCACATCCGCCGTTTCCTCCGGTTTGTTCCAGTACCCCTTCATGACCATGGGACCTCGAATGACGATTTCCCCCTCTTTCCCCGGCGGCAGTTCATTGTCGTCATCGTCGAAAATCCTCATCTCGATGCCCTTCATGGGAAGACCGATGGAGCCGAGTTTTTTTCTTTCGTCATAAGGATTGATGGTGTTATTTGCCGCGGCCTCCGTCAACCCCCATCCCTCGGTGATCTCGCCGCCGAATTTTTCCTTGAACTCTTTCCAGGTTTCATAGGCAAGGGGCGCCGAACCGGTCGTCCAGTATTTCACAGAACTTACGTTATAGTTGCCGGCGTCGGGATAGAGGAGCATGTACACATAAATCGTGGGCACGGCGGCCACCGATTCGATCTTGTACCTTTCGATGGATGAAAACATTTTTTCCAGGTCCACCGACGGCAGGACGATGGTCTTGCTCTTTCCCCGCAGAAACGCCCCGTTCATAACGGCGATGCCGTAGGAGTGGCACAGGGGCAGCACGGCAAGACTGATCATGTCGGGGGGAAACGGGGTTGAGTCGCATTGCGCCTTTGCGTTTGAGTAAAGTCCGAAATGTGTGTGCATGACCCCTTTGGGCTGCCCCGTTGTTCCCGAAGTATAGACGAGCGCGGCTATGTCGTCATTTTCGGTTTCAACCATCTCCAGTTCATCGGAGCTCCCTTCAATGAGTTTCCCATAGGACAGCGTGCCTTCGGGCGCTTCGGGCGCCACGACAATAACGTTTTTGATGCCCGGCGACGTGGTCATGGCCGCCTGAACCTTGGGCAGATACAGGGGTGACGTGATGACGGTGTTCGCACCGGAGTCCCGGTAAATATAGGCGATTTCTTCTTCTCCCACCATGTAGTTGATAGGGATCACAATGGCGCCGATTTTCCAGACGGCCTGAAAAGCCTGAAGTACCTCAGGGCAATTCGGCATCTGCAGGATGACCCTGTCGCCACGGGTCACTTCCAGGTTCCTGAGAGCGTTTCCCAGTTTCCGGGCTGCAAGGTCCATCTCTACATTGGTGATTTCCTTTGCTTCGAACACGACGCTTACGTGTTCCCCGTACGTTTCGATTCCCTGTACCGCTAATTGTGCGATATTCATGCTGTAACCTCCCTTATTGGTTATATGCACAAGCCCGATATTATAAAGAACGTATCCCTGGCGGGGAAACGGCGTCGCACACCATCCATTGCCCGTTTTCTCTCCCTGCGACTTCCTTCGAGAGGGATGGCGAAGACGTTGGTTTGAGCGAATCTTAAGGTGTAAAATTCAGTTCAACCCCACCGATGGTCGCCATATAAAAAAATCGGTAATGAGTCAATAGGGACAAAGTATCGGTCTTGTATGGGGGGAAATCCGGCAGTTGGGTATCGACGGCAGGCGCCCGAAACACTGCTGATTCGCCCGCCTTGCCTCTGGAGTTTTTACGAAGTCGTTTCATACAGTTTGTTGTTTGGACTTCTAAGCACCGTATTTATTTTCTCCCGCAAGACGCCAAGGCGCAGAGGAAAAACATTTTTTTGTTTCCACTTGTTCCCAGCGCCCCTGCGCGAAAATCCGTTCTTCTTCATTCCAGTACGCGTCAACCGCATCTTTTCGCGATGCCCTGTGCCGCGATGATTCCTGATATGGCCGCTCCCACTATGCCGCGGCTTTTTCCCGTGCCGTCGCCGGCCACGAACATGCCTTCCACATTCGTCTCCAGATGCGTGCCGGTGGGAAAGCGGGTATCGAAAAATTTGATTTCCGGCGCGTACATGAGGCTGGAGGGGTGGAGGATGCCCGGCACTATCTTGTCAAGTGTTTTTAGTGATTCCCAGAGGTTGTCGATTATCCGGGCCGGCATGCCGAGCGTGATGTCTCCGGGAACGGCGCGGTACGAGGGCGTGAGCGATTCGAAATGGCGGGTTCGGCTGTTAAATGTTGCTGAAGCGCTTCTCCTTCCCTCTCTGAAATCTCCCACCCGCTGCACAATCGGTGCGCCGCCCCCCAGAAGATGGAACTGTTGGGCAATCATGCGTCCGTATTCGGTGGTGTCGGAAAAGGGTTTTGTGAGGGCGACCGTATTGATGAGGGCGAAATTCGTATTTGCCGTTTTCCGGTTTGAAAGGGCATCCCCGTTTATCAGTTTGAAATTAAGATAATGCTCCACCCGGACCCTTCCGCCCGGGTTTGTGCAGAACGTGCGCACCCTGTCGTTGTGACGGGCGGTATGAAAGATAAATTTCGGGTCGTAGACGACATCGGTAACGGCGTCATAGAATATTTTCTGCAACTCAAAACGTATGCCCACATCGATGGGACCGAATGTATGATGGATTCCGAGACTGTCCGCCACATCGCGGAACCAATAGGCGCCGCTTCGTCCCGGGGCGGCGAGAACCGCCTCCGCCGTGTAGGAAACAGGGGTGCGTCCCTTCGTTGCTCCCCTGATGCGGAAACTGGTGCCGCCATCATGTTCAATAGCTGTCACTTCCGTTCCCAGAATAAGTGATGTCGATTTGAGCAGATTCCTCAGGTAATCTACTACCGCTTTTCCCTGATCGGTACCCCAGTGCCACTGTTCCGGCGCAATGAATTCGACACCGTTCTCCTGCGCAATATTTTTCAGGGACTTGATTCTTGCATTGTTGTCGACGACCGTCACCTGACGGCATTGAGGAAAACCGGTAAAGACAGCTTTAACTTCCCCAATAAGATCAAGGGTGTGTGTAAGATTGAGGGCGAGTTCTGCCGGATCTATGCCGATGCGATGATCGAAATTCAGCTTCCCGTCATTGAGAAGACCACCGGCGGGATAGGGATGCCGGTCGATTACGGCGATTCGTTTTATCCCAAGCCGCTCAAGCCGTAATGCTGCAAAAAGCCCCGCCGGACCCGATCCGATGATTACGACCTGGTATGCTTCATGTGCCATTGGATTGCCTTGCTGCGGCGAAGCGGCAGGATTTCCCACACCTGCAACCTCTTGCCCGGTTCCTACATTTTCTGTGACAGCAGTTTTTCCGATCCCGCGTACAGTTCCTCTATCGACATTACTGCTGCGGCGACACGGGGATGCTTCTCATCCACCCATGCACGCATGTCCTCATAGACCGGTCCCTCGGTCAGATATTCGATGCGTCCCTTTGCCTGATAGGATTTCATGTCCTTTGTGATGAACAACACCGAGCCTTTGCTGCCGTTTTTGATATTGGCCCTGGTTTTGTCAAAATAATTGTCGGCGATGACGATTTTTCCATCATCAAGCAGCTTTGCATAGCTTGCGTATATGGCGTTCGGAACGCCTGCTCTGTCAACGGTGCTGAACACTATGGGGCCGTCATGCTGCTCCCATAGTTCCTTTATCATTGTTGCCGTATCACTGTTCATACATTACATCCTTTCAGTTGGTGTTGTGTACCCACTCTTTACGAGACGTGGATGTGAATTCGTCAATGTCCGAAAAGAGCTTATTTATGCCGTCTTCATCGGGCAGCTTTTGTCTAAGGCGGGGGAAAATATTTCTCTGATAGGCGAGTTCTCGAGAAGGTCCGTAATTCAGGTCGTAAAACCACGTCGCAAGCATCACGAGAAAATCAGCAAGAGAGGAAAGTGCTCCCATCGAAACAGATCGGGTTGTCAGGGCTTCATCAAGTACGGCGGGACTTGCCGTTCCATCCAGTCTGATATGGGGCAGCATTTGGGGAAGTTCGAGGAATCCGTCAGCGTCGAGAGAATTTAATACAAGCTCCAGAATGTCGAGCTTGTCGGCATCTCGAATGAGATGAAGCAACCTGCGCTGCCCCTCCGTAAGATCCTGAGGAATATCTTTTTGGTTGCGATTGTGAAATGCCACGGCGCAATAAAGCGTGGTTCGCTCTTCGGGGTCGAGAATAGATGAATGAGCATGAGCTTCCAGGACCCTTCGCCCCTCGGCGCCGTGATCGACGGTATCGACGTCCCGAAATGATCCGTAATTTTTAAATTGAAGAAAGCGGCCCACGTCATGCACCAGACCGGCGCTTTCGGCAAGATATCGCTCTCTTTCGGGCATGTTCAGTGTCTCTGAGATGAGCCGAGCATTGTGGGCAACCCTCAGGCTGTGCTCCCGCTTCAATTCGAGCGCTGGAGGTAATGTCCCGTCTCTGCCGCGGAACAGATCGACATACTCTTCAAACCATGCAGTAACTGAATTGCGTTCATCCTTTGTCATGAAATGTCCGCTTATCCTTCCCTTGTGAGCCAGGGACGCTTATCTTTGCCTACACGCTCTGAAATAATACTGGCGATCCATTCAAACGGAAGGTCGTCGTAGGCGCCAAATTTTTCGAGATATTCGATATAGGGCCTTCCCTGCAAGTCTTTTTCAGGCAGAATGGCATCTGACGTGCCGTCGAATTCAACCGTCGGCAGGCCGTTCTTTTCGCAGAGTCCCTTGTCGAAGGTGGCAGCGGCACTGATCCACCGTCCATTCAGGAAAAACTGATTATACCCGTGGCGGGGGAATATATTCGACCCCATTTTCTGGACAATATGTTCAGGAACACGATGATTTCTTATTTGTGCAAAGGCCATTCTCGCGGGAATTCCGGCAGCACGGGCCAATGCGGTGAGAAGGACGGCCTTTTGCACGCAATACCCCTTTCCCCATTCAAGGATCCGTGATGCCTTGAAATCTTCTTCAAATACCGAAATCATGAAGAGATTGTAGCGGATCGAGTCTCGCACAAAATAGAAAAGCTTTACGGCTTTTTCGGCGTCGCTTTTGCACGTATCCGTTACGTTGTGTGCACATTCCACGATGGTTTCATGGGCCGATTCGATGGTAAAGGTCGGCGTTAAAAATACTGACAGGTCCTCTCTGTGTTCGGAATTCATTCTACCTTTTACTCCTCTATTTAGTTGCGCGCCGATTACAGGCACGCTGATTACATAACATTCGCTTCCGCATCCAGAATTTCTCGTATTTTTCTGGAGAGCAGCGACAGATGAAAGGGTTTTTGGAGAAAGCCGCTGCACCCTCTGTCCAGGATCTCTTTTGCTTCGCTGTTTATACTGTATCCACTGGAGAGAAGGACCCGCACCCCGGGATTCATTTCCTTCAGACGATCGAAGGCGATACTTCCCGATATGCACGGCATGATCATGTCCAGAATCACCAGATCTATGGCATCCTTTTTTTCTTTGTAAAGCTCCAACGCTTCCCGGCCGCCCCCCGCGGTATAGACGCGATATCCCAGCGATTCGAGAAGTTCCCGGCTCACATCCAGCACCACATCCTCGTCGTCGACCAACATAATCGTTTCGACGCCTCGTAAAAGAATCGGCTGCTGTACCCTTGCCTCCTTTTCGATCGCGACCTGGTCCAATGCCGGCAGATAAATTGAAAAAGATGTGCCCCTGTCCGGTTCACTGTAAACACTAATCATTCCTTTGTGTCCCCTGACGATGCCGTAAACGGTGGCGAGACCCAGACCGGCGCCTCTTCCCATGGCCTTCGTGGAAAAGAAGGGGTCGAAAATCCGCTCGCGGGTTTTTTCATCCATTCCGATTCCTGTGTCCATAACCGATATTTTTACATAACGACCCGGTTCTATTTGAAACGGTGCGGTCTGCCGGGCGTCAAGCACTACATTCGCTGTTTCCAAAAACAGGTCGCCCCCTTTAGGCATGGCCTGCCAGGCATTCACATAGAGGTTCATAAAGACCTGTTCCATCTGAGTCCTGTCAATTTCGACGGGCCGACAATGGAGAGACAGCTTTTTGTGGATGGATACTTCCTTTTTCGCTCTTCCGAACATGTCGGCGGTTTTTTCGACAATTTCATTGATCGAGGTGGGACGAATCTCATAGCGCCCGCCGCGGGCAAAGCCCAGGAGCTGTCCTGTAAGGGTGGCCCCGCTTGCCACCTGCTCCTCAATATGTTTAAGCCGCCTGTAGTGAGGATGCGCCGGGTCTAGATCGAGCAGCATCAGGGATGCACAGCCCTGTATGCCCATAAGCAGATTGTTGAAGTCATGGGCGATGCCTCCGGCCAGTGTGCCGATGGACTCCAACTTCTGGGCGTGCAGGAGGCGCCGTTCCAGGTCGAGCCGCTCTTTCCTCTCTGTTTCTCGCTGGGCTTCCAGCTGTTTTTCTTCCGTGATGTCTCGTGTGATAACCTGTATGTGCGGTTCACCGTCGATTTCCAAAAAACCGGCCGACAGTAATCCCGTTTTGATACTCCCATCTTTTGTCCGGAACAGGGCCTCCATATTGGTTACGGATCCCTCTGCTGCAAGTATGGAATAGAGTCGTTCCCGGTCCGCGGGATCATGCCATATTTTCAGTTCAGCGGTTGTTTCCCCAAGAACCTCTTCGCGGCTGTAGCCGGTGAGAGTCGAGAATCCTTCATTTACGTCGAAATAAAGGCCGTCCGCTGTTCTGACGATGCTGAGAGCGTCAGGGCTTGTGTGAAAGGCTGATCGATACCGTTCCTCACTTAACCGAAGCGCCTGAAGCGCCTCCTCCCGTTCCCGTTCCGCCCGCTTGCGATCCGTGATGTCCCGGCTCACTCCGGAGAACCCCACTACGACGCCCTCTTTGTTTTTTATCGGTGTGGCGCTCAGTTCCAGTAATCGGGTGTCGCCGGTGACGGTATAATGGCTGACCTCCATAACCAGACGGTCTCCCCGAATGCGACCGGTTCGTAGCTTCCCGAAGTTGTCCCATAGCTGTTTGATGGTTTCGGGCGGACAGGCGTCGTCGAGCGTCCTTTGCATTGCCTGTTCGGGGGTATACCCGAATATTCGCGTTGTCGATGGAGAAACATAGGTGAAGGACATCGATTCCAGGTCGAAGGTCCAGATTACGTCATTGGCGTTGTCCACTACGAGCCGATATTTCTCTTCACTTTTGCGGAGGGATTCCTGGATGGCGTATTTCTCCGTGACATCGGAGAAGACGAGTATCACGCCTCGCACCTCTCCATAATCATTGCGTATGGGCGCGGCGCTGTCCATGATCTGATATTCGGCGCCGTCCCTTGCGATGAGCATCGTATGGTTGGCCAGGTCCACCACGTGACCCGTCTCAATCACCCGGTCCACGGGGTTTTCCACTATGGTGCGCGTTGTTGCATTGACGATATGAAATACCGCCGCAAGCGGTTTTCCCAGCGCCTCGTCGACAGACCATCCGGTCATGGCTTCAGCAGCAGGGTTCATCTGAATGACCTGCCCCTTCCTGTCGGTAGCGATGACCGCATCGCCGATTGAACGCAACATAAGGCGCATGTGTTCTTCACGTTGCTGAAGCTCTTCAAGGTCTTCTCGCGGAATCGATTTTTCGATCACTTGCGCAAGCTCTTGAATTTTAAACCTTAAACGGGAGTTTTCTTCGAGCAGCTCTGCCTGCTTTTTTCCTTGGTCTTTCATGTGCGGTTACCCTTTGAGGTACGGAATCATGGAATGTAGTGGAACATCTGCAGTCAGGAAATTACCCTCCATGAAGTGAAAATTACCGGAAAGCTACTGTATATTTGTAATAAAGTCAAATGAATCTCCCTGTCGTCAGATCTCTATGTACAGGATAAATTTTGAGGCGATGGGAGAGAACAAGTTGAAATAACATAGCTATCTTCTAAAATGTATCCGCCTGGCACTCTGCAAAAAATGAAAAATAATCAATTTGACATACAATCCCATATTATGTAATTTCAGCTATTAAAAAAGAGATAGGCAAAATAAGAAAGAACGGCTTTTCTGTCGAACTGCCGATGAAAGGAGCGCCGGGTGAGTGCTTTTTCGGAAGAGGATAGGCCTGCCATGGACATGGAAACCATTCTTGTAGTTGACGATGAAATCTACACCGTGCGTCTGCTGAAGCAGTATCTGTCTTCGAAGGGATACCATGTTCATACGGCAGCGGATGGCAGGGAAGCAATTGAAAAAGTCGAGGAAATAAAGCCGCACGTGGTTCTTCTCGATATCATCATGCCCGGGATGGGGGGACTCGATGCGCTCAAAGAAATCAAAAAACTCGCTCCAAAGACGGTGGTCATCATGGTCACCGCCGTCATAGATGAAGAGCTTGCCAAAAGGGCGCTTGCATTGGGTGCCGACGATTACATCACCAAGCCGATCAACCTCGAGTACGTAGAAAAATCCGTTCTGGTGAAAATTATTCAGAATTTGAGTTAAATAGGGAAGGTGTCCCTCTTTTATTCCTGTATGGTTTCGGAAAAGCCATAAGCTTGCCAAAAGGTCGCGATATTCTGCTGTGCTCACCTGTCTTTCACGGGAATATATGAGATAAATACTTTTGAATTGCCCACATTATGGTAGAAATTTCTTTGTGTAAAGATGCGGCAATGCCGGGCTTTCGCCATTGCCGCACAATGAGTATGTTCCATATGCCTGGTTATATTTCGCCGCTGTAGCGGATTTTCAGCCTATCGCCACATTCCCCCTTTCGCCCGTGCCGATTCTGATACATTCTCCGAGATCGAGCACAAATATCTTTCCATCACCGACTTGTCCGGTATGACAGGATGTTTCAATGGCCCGGATGGCCGGTTCCACAAAATCTTCATTGACGGCGGTTTCAATCTTGATCTTTTTCAAGAGCCCCACTTCTCTGGCGCCCCGGTATATTTCGGTAATCCCTTTCTGTCTACCCCGTCCCAGTGCACTCGAAACGGTAATAAGGTTGACCCCCACATCTTCAAGGGCCTGCTTTGCAGCTTCCAGCTTGTGCGGTTGAATGATTGCAATAATATATTTCATGATATGCCTCCTTATTCCATGACCGTGTAGGCGCCTTCTTGGTGCTGTGTAAGATCGAGTCCGATCAGTTCATCTTCCTTTTTGACTCTTGTGCAGATCAGACCATCGACTATTTTATAAATAATGAATGTGACGACCAGGGCGTATGCGATGCAGGCGATCATATAAAAGCCCTGTATGAGAAGGAGTTTTACGTTTCCGTAAAAAAGCCCTTCGGCGCCTGCTTCGTTGATGGCTACGGTTGCAAAAAGCCCTGTTGCAATGGTTCCCCAGATCCCTCCGACGCCATGGATGCCGAACACGTCGAGCGCGTCGTCATATCCCAGTTTCGGCTTCAGGACCGTAACCGCCAGATAACAGAGTGTACCGGCGAGAAATCCTATAAGTATGGCCGCCATCGGGCTCACGAATCCGCAGGCAGGGGTGATCGCGACGAGTCCTGCCAGCGCTCCGCTCACGACGCCGAGAGTTGTCGGCTTTCCAAGGATTTTCCACTCCAGCAGCACCCAGGTCAGTCCCGCTGCGGCAGTCGCAGTATTGGTGGTGACGAAGGCATTTGCCGCAAGTCCGTTGGCGCCGAGAGCGCTTCCCGCATTAAAGCCGAACCATCCGAACCAGAGGAGTGCGCCTCCGAGAATGGTCAGCGGCAGGTTATGCGGGGCAAAGGCATGCTGTTCCATGCCCACTCTTCGCCCGATCAGTATGGCCAGGAGGAGGGCCGAAACGCCCGAACTGACATGCACAACGATGCCGCCTGCAAAGTCGAGAGCCCCGATTCCGCTGAGCCATCCGCCTCCCCACACCCAGTGGGCGATGGGGTCGTACACGAAAGTGGTCCAAAGGAGCGTAATAATTGCAAAGGCCGAGAATTTCATGCGCTCTGCAAAGGCACCGACCATCAGTGCCGGGGTGATAATGGCAAACATGGCCTGGAAGATCATGAAGGCTAGGTGGGGAATGTTGTCTGCATAGGGACCCGGTTCCATGCCCACAGTGCGTAATCCTATCCAGTCAAGCCCTCCGATTATGCCGCCTATATCGGGACCGAATGCCAGCGAGTACCCGAAGAGGACCCACTGAAGCCCGACAATGCACATAATCACAAAACACTGCATTAAAATTGAAAGTATGTTTTTCCTTCGTGCGAGCCCGCCGTAAAAGAGGGCGACTCCCGGTGTCATGATCAAAACCATTGCAGCACTTACCATGACCCATGCCGTATCTCCTGTATTCATGTGAACACCTCCAAAAAATGTATGCAATTAAATTACGTTTTTGTATGATGCAAATGAGGTGCCATATCCCGAAATAAACATATAAATATTTAATATAATATAATAATAATAGTATGTTGTGTGAAATATTGCTACCAATAAAAGCTACATAATAGTACTGATAATAATAGAATATTACAATTTGGTGTTATTTTGCCTTTGTAAAAATAATGGATCCGGCTGCGATGCCCATTTGATAGAATTCCCACAATGTGGTAGTGTGACAGTGTTTGCCAAGGCGGATTTCTCAAAAAGTCGATTATCAAATAATACGACGATACTGCATGTAAACAAAGGAAACAGGCGATGGAAAAAAAGGCAGCCACTATAAACGAACCGAAAGTCAATCGAGAGGTAAAGGAACTATCGCTTCTATGGGAGGTTAATAAAGCGCTCGGGAGGAGTATGGATCTCCGGGAGGTAGTGGGGCCCCTCCTGAACGCTCTGGCCGAACAGATGGGAATGACCCGGGGAATGCTGGCCCTTCTCAACAGGCGCACCGGGGAAATATCGATTGAAGCCGCCCACGGTCTCTCGGAAATGCAGAAGAAGAGAGGACGCTACCAGATCGGAGAAGGGGTGATCGGCAAGGTTGTTGAAACGGGTCAGCCGGTTATTGTGCCCCACATATCCGAGGAACCCCAGTTCCTCGATCGAACGGGCTCGCGTAAAGGTTTGAAAAAAAAGGATATATCCTTCATCTGTGTTCCCGTCAAGATCGGAACGGAGGTCATCGGTGCGCTGAGCGCGGACCGTCTTTTTGAAGAATCAATAACGCTCAAGGAGGATGTGAGGCTTCTTTCCCTAATCGCCTCCATGGTCGCACAGGCAGTGCGGCTTCGCCAGGAGAACCAGGAGGAACGCGAAATACTGATTCAGGAGAATCTGCGTCTTCAAAATGAATTGAAGGAGCGGTTTCATCCGGCGAATATTATCGGCAAATCGAAGGGGATGGAGGAAGTCTACGGACTGGTCGGTCAGGTTTCGAAGAGCAATGCCACCGTGTTGATTCGGGGTGAAAGCGGAACGGGGAAGGAATTGGTGGCCAATGCGATTCACTATAACAGCACCAGGGCGAATAAACCCCTTGTAAAGGTGAATTGCGCGGCGCTTCCCGAGACGGTGCTGGAAAGCGAACTCTTCGGCCATGAGAAGGGGGCCTTTACCGGGGCCATTGCGGAGCGGAAGGGTCGCTTCGAACTGGCGTCGGGGGGCACCATCTTTCTCGATGAAGTGGGCGACCTGCCTCCGATGGTACAGATACGCCTTCTTCGGGTTTTGCAGGAACGCGAATTCGAGCGTGTGGGCGCCGTCACGACGACCAGGGTGGATGTCCGCGTCATCGCCGCAACAAACCGGAACCTTGAAGATCTGATAAGGGAGGAAAAATTCAGGGAGGATCTCTATTATCGGTTGAACGTCTTTCCCATCTATGTTCCTCCTCTGCGGGAGCGCAAGACCGATATTCCTCTGCTTGCGGACTACTTTATCGAGCGATACGCGAGGGCGAACAATAAGAGGATTCAGAGAATCTGCACCCACGCGCTGGACATGCTTATGAGCTATCACTGGCCCGGCAATGTGAGGGAACTGGAAAACACGATAGAACGGGCCGTAGTGGTCAGCAACGAGGGGGTCGTATACGGCTATCACCTTCCGCCATCTCTACAAACTTCATCATATTCGGGGACAATCCCCTTCGGCACCCTGCAGGGGGAACTGGACAACCTTGAGCGGGATCTGATCATGGACGCACTGAAAACAACCCGGGGCAACATGGCCGAAGCGGCGAAGATTCTCAAAACCAGTGAGAGGATTATCGGCCTGCGCGTAAAAAAACACGGCATAGATTTCAAAAGATTTCGTACCTAGCGGTAGGTTTCATTCTCACAATCCTACCATAGTGTAGGTTCCTGTTGCGTGAATGCGGATGCATGTCACGATCGTCGCACTCATATAATTCTTTATTCTTGGCAGGTTAATAATCTTTACTGTTGCAGGTAGGTGACTGGCACTGTTGTTGCTTTTCATTTTTTGTCGATGACACAATGAGAGAGCGCAGTGATGTCGAAGCCGCGCCAGCGACTATGAGACGGAGAAGTATCTACAGATACTATTAGAAGAGATGAAAAGGATTCTTTTCGTTGCCCACAGTGAATCAGATGCATCGTCCTTAGCTTCAGATTTTATGAGGTTTAAGGGCATTGAACTGGAGACCGTCACCCCCTTTTCGGAAAGGTCCATGCCGAGAGACCTCTCCGAGTTTGACGCAATGGTGACGGTGGGTAATCCGGAAACAGCGAGTGATCAAGACTTTATGGAAAGGGAAGTGGAACTGCTGCGCCACGCCCTGGACACAAACCGGCCCGTTCTTGGAATAGCCTTGGGCGCACGCATACTTGCTCAGGCCTGTTATGCACCGTGGTACAAGAATGAGGTGCGCCGTACGGGGTGGACGCGGGTTGTCCTTACACAAGAAGGAAGGAGAGACATACTTTTCTATGGTCTTCCCCCGGCGATGAATTTTTTTCAGGTCCATGGTGAAACTCTGGAGGCGCCTCACGGTGCCCTGCTTCTGGCCGGATCTGAGGAATGTCCCGTTCAGGCCTTCAGGTATGCCAATGCCTACGGACTTTCCTTTCATGTCGACGTCACACCCGTTATGATGCGCACGTGGACTGAACTTACGGGAGAACGGGAACGAAGTCTTAATTATTTCGAGCTGATGGCGGCCGATCTTGCCGTTCACTCTCGGGCGATCTATGGAAACTTCCTGTGGCTTATCGATATTTGCAGTTCCGATGGGCGCGCAAGAAGGAAAAGTCCTAATTAGCGGGCGAATGTAATAAAAAGAGGTGCATATCATGTGCGGAATTGTCGGTATTATAAACACTGACAGAACATTGATAGACGGGAGCTACATAAAAGAAGCGATCCGAATACAAAAAGACCGGGGGAACGGACTTGGCGGCGGCTTCGCCGTCTACGGCGCCTATCCGGAGAACAGAGATAAGTACGCCTTTCATGTAATGTACGAGGGGGATCACAACAGTCCGGCGATTTCAAAAGTTGAGGAGTACCTGCGGACGAAGACGAATATTTACCAGTCAGAACAAATTCCCGTCTACCCCAACAAAAGAATACCCCGGGGACCCTTTATGAAGCGCTATTTTCTCAAGCCCATCGAGGAGTATATGGCGCCGGAGCAGACGGAGGAAGATTTCATTGCCGAAGTCGTCATGCATATCAACGGCATGCAGGATGCCTTTGTGGTGTCGTCGGGCAAAAATATCGGCGTCTTCAAAGGCATGGGATATCCCGAAGATATAGGCGATTAC
Organism: Syntrophales bacterium; assembly: GCA_963666365.2. Taxonomy (GTDB): domain Bacteria; phylum Desulfobacterota; class Syntrophia; order Syntrophales; family UBA2210; genus JALNXD01. The sequence continues at coordinate 605,718 of CAXXNF010000001.1, read as the reverse complement.
TTTAGAATCGAGGATTACAAGGGGTATATGTGGACCGCGCACAACCGGTTCCCGACCAATACTCCTGGATGGTGGGGAGGCGCCCATCCCTTTACCATTCTGGACAAGGCCGTGGTGCACAACGGCGAAATCACCAGTTATGGCACGAATGTACGCTGGCTGGAAATGTACGGATACTACTGCCTTCTTCAGACCGACACGGAGGTGATTTCGTACATATACGACAAACTGACCCGGCGGGACGGATTGACTGAAGAGGATGCCTGCTGCGTCATGGCGCCTCCGCTCTGGGAAGAAATCGACAGGACAGGAGACGAAAAAAGGAGGTATCTGCGCCAGATTTACGGGTCGGCTATCGTAAACGGCCCATTCGGAATCGTATTAACCCATAAAGCCGGGGCAATTGTGCTCAACGACCGAAATAAACTTCGTCCCGTCGTTTGTGCGCAGTCAGGCGCCACCTACTACGCATCTTCGGAAGAGTGCAGCATTCGGCTTTTATCGCCCGATGTGGACAGAATCTGGTCGCCCCGGGGAGGGGAACCGGTGATTCTTCACCTCTCGGAAGAGGGAAATCGGAAGGTGGCCTCATGAGCGAGATGGAGAGCAACTGGAATGTGATACCGGAATTTCATCCCGAGTTTGATCTCGAGCGATGCGATTATGAGAACGGGTGCAGGGAATGTACAAAGGAATGCTCATTCGGGGAAATAGCGCTGAAACCGATAAAGGGAAAGGACGGCGCCGTGCACTACCGTCCCTGGGCGAATTTGTCTTCCTGCAATGCCTGCCAGCGATGCGCGAAAATGTGTCCCCAGAAGGCCATTCACATTGTGCACAATCCCATGTATACGTCTCACAGATACTGGACGGCGGAGCACGTGGGCAACATCTGGCGGCAGGCCAAAACGGAAGGGGGCGTGTTGCTCGTGGGAAGCGGCGCGACGGGACCTCAGCGGCGTTACTTCGACCATATCATGTTTGACGCCTGCCAGGTGACCAATCCTTCCATAGACCCCCTGCGGGAGCCGATGGAGATCCGCCGGTATTTGGGAAGAAAGGCCAACCATTATGGCGATGAAGTGGGCCCCCAGCTTCAGCTTGATGTGCCCATCATGTTTGGCGCAATGAGTTTCGGTGCGCTCAATCTGCGCGTTCATGAGGCGGAGGCCATTGCCACGAAAGCGGCAGGCACCTTCTGGAATACCGGAGAAGGAGGGTTTCACGAAAAGTTGCGAAGCTACGGCGCCAACACCATTGTCCAGGTCGCTTCGGGCAGGTTCGGCGTCAGTGAGGATTATCTGAAATCCGCTGCCGCGGTGGAGATCAAGATCGGGCAGGGCGCAAAACCGGGAATCGGCGGCCATCTGCCGGGCGAAAAAGTATCCGAAGCCGTCTCGAAGACGCGCATGATTCCCATGGGAAGCGATGCACTGTCGCCGGCGCCGCATCACGATATTTATTCCATTGAGGATCTGCGCCAGCTTATCTATGCGATAAAAGAAACGACTGAATACCGGGTTCCCGTATCGGTCAAGATTTCGGCTGTTCATAATGTGGCGCCGATCGTAAGTGGTGTGGCCCGGGCGGGCGCCGATATTATCGCCATTGACGGATTTCGCGGCGGTACCGGCGCAACGCCGCTTCAGATCCGCCAGAATACGGGTATTCCCGTGGAACTCGCCGTTTCGGCTGCCGACGCGCGGCTCAAAGATGAAGGGATACGCGATACGGTGAGTCTTGTAGCGTCAGGCGGCATTCAATCGTCCTCAGATGTGCTCAAGGCAATCTGTCTCGGTGCCGATGCCGTCTATGTGGCGACTCCCGTGCTGATCGCACTTGGATGCAATATGTGCCAGCGCTGTTTTACCGGAAAATGTCCCTATGGGATCACCACCAACAGGCCGGGGCTTGCAGAACGCATCGATGTGACAAGGGCGTCGGCGGCGCTGAAAAATCTGCTGCATGCCTGGGCCGAAGAGATAAAGGAATTGATGGGATCAATGGGAATCAGCGCAATAGAGGCGTTGAGAGGAAATAGAGGGCGACTCCGAGGAGTGGGTCTTAACGAGGAAGAATTGAGAATTCTTGGCATCAAACATGCCGGTGCGTAATATGGTTACGATAAATACTGGAAATTTATATTATAAAACGGTCAACAGGCAAATCAGAGAGCTGCTCTCCCGGGGAGAAAAAGAGATTGTTCTCACGGGAGTCCTGGGGCAGCGCTACATCGGCGGGGGACTAAGCGCCGATGCGCGTATCAGTATTCAGGGCACACCGGGACAGGATTTGGGCGCCTTTATGAACGGTCCGGAAATCAGGGTCTTCGGCAATGCCCAGGACGGGACGGCCAATACCATGAATGCGGGGAAGATCGTTGTTCACGGCAAGTGCGGCGAGATCCCCGGACATTCAATGCGGGGAGGGAAGCTCTTTATCAAAGGCGATGTGGAATACCGTGCCGGTATTCATATGAAGGAGTATCTTACGCAGATTCCGATTCTCGTCATTGGGGGGACTGCGAAGGATTACTGCGGCGAATATATGGCGGGAGGGCGAATCGTTGTTCTTAACCTGGAAAACAGGAATGAATCTCCGGTGGGCGATTTTGTCGGCACCGGCATCCACGGCGGCACCATCTATGTGAGAGGACAGGTATTTCCCCATCAGCTGGGAATAGGCGCCGTCTTTGCCGAAATGAATGATGACGACCGTGCGTTCATGGACGGGATGCTCAAGGAGTTTGCCGCCGAATTCGACCTTGATCCGGAAAAAATAGGGGGAGGCGCCTTCGTCAAGATCACGAAGAAAGGGAAGCGCCCCTTCGGTAAGCTCTACACCCCGGGGATGAACGTGAAGGATGAAAGGCCCCACCATTTCAACCTGACTCCCCCCTGTGCGGCCGCCTGTCCTTCGGGAATACCGACGCCGGTCTTTTTTAATCTGATAAAGGACGGGAAGGTGAGGGAAGCCCAGCTTCTCATGGACGAATACACCCCCTTCAGAATGGCGGTGTGCGGCACTGTCTGTCCTGCGCCCTGCATGGATGCCTGCAGCCGGAACATGATAGACGGGGCGGTTCAGATACAGGAAATGGCCCGTCAGTACTATCCCGACTTTGATCCCGTACCTCCAAAGCAGGTGCGTCCGGAGCGTGTGTCGGTTATCGGTGCCGGTCCGGCGGGACTTTCTTCCGCCTGGCAGCTTGCACGGAGGGGGTATCAGGTCCATGTCTACGAGGGAAGACACGATCTGGGCGGGAAGGTACGAAGCGCTATACCCCGGGCCAGACTGTCTGACGAGCGACTTGAAAGGGATATCGAGCGGATTAAAACACTGCCCATTACCTTCCATTTGGGGGCTATGGTCGATAAGAGGTCATTTGCCGCCATTGTAAAGGAAAGCGACGCGGTGCTCCTTGCGGCGGGTGCCCACAAAACAAAGAGGATCGCCTATCCCGGGGGAGAGAGAATTCTTTCAGGACTCAACTTTCTTGTTGCCGTTAATGAGGGAAGGGCCCCTGACCTTTCGGGCAAAAAGGTTGCCGTCATAGGCGCCGGCAACGTGGGAATGGATATCGCCTGTGAAGCATGGCGGCTCGGCGCAGAGAAGGTTGTCGCCCTTGATATTCAAAAACCGCTTGCCTCCGGAAAGGAACTTGATCTCGCGCGAAGTCTGGGAACGGAGCTCCTTTGGCCGCGGATGATCGAGCGTCTTGACGAACAAAAGCTATACTTCAAGGGAGGGGGCTCGATGGATGCGGACATGGTATTTTTCAGCATCGGTGAAGCACCCGAGGCGGATTTCCTGGATGAATCGGTCTTTCTCGATGAGCGGGGGTATGTTGCCACGGCCGAGTACTCCTTTGCAACGAGCAATCACAAGGTTTTTGCCTGCGGAGATATCCGAAGGCCGGGGCTGGTGACGGACGCCATCGGACAGGGGAGGCTGGCGGCTATGGAATTGCATGCCGCGCTTAATGGAGAGACCTTCATGTATCCCGCAAAAGTGCCCGTCGCAAAGCGTCGTATTCATACTGTGTATTTCGAAAGTGAACCGAGGGAGATCGATCGGTGTCTCAGTTGCGGAACCTGCATATTTTGTGATACCTGCATTGAACAATGCCCCCAGGGAGCGCTTACGCGCAACGGAGAAATATTTACCATCGATCCCAATAAATGTACCATGTGTTACACCTGCGTAAGCGTCTGCCCGCGTGGAGTGATGCAGTCGGAGTTCATTCCCGGGATAGAGGCAGGCGAGATCGGTGCATAGTGCTCACTGCATCCGACGTGCCTGTAGTGGCGGTTCAGGGCGTGCCCGTGTACAATGTCCTCCGGATCCGCTGGGTCTGTGAGGGAGTACCGACAATAAAGATTGATCCATACAGGGAGAGTGGATTCATGCTGAGAACGAAATATATTTTTGTGACCGGAGGGGTGCTTTCATCACTTGGAAAGGGGCTGGCCTCAGCGTCGATCGGCGCCCTCCTCGAATGCAGGGGACTCAAAGTAAGCAATCAAAAACTCGATCCTTATATTAACGTCGATCCGGGCACCATGAATCCCTTCCAGCACGGCGAGGTCTATGTGACCGATGACGGCGTCGAAACCGATCTCGATCTGGGGCACTATGAGCGGTTTACCTCCTGCTCCATGACGAAACGCAACAATCTTACTGCGGGACAGGTGTATTTTTCCGTCATTTCAAAGGAGCGCAGGGGTGAATATCTGGGAGGGACCGTGCAGGTCATTCCCCATATCACCAACGAAATCAAGGAGTGTATCAAAAAAGCGGCGACGAATTCCGACGTGGCCATTGTGGAGATCGGAGGTACCGTTGGCGATATTGAAAGCCTTCCCTTTCTTGAGGCCATCCGTCAGTTTAAGAACGACGTGGGGAAACAAAATGCGATCTTTATTCATCTGACCTGGGTCCCCTATATAAAAACAGCGGGTGAAGTGAAGACAAAACCGACACAGCACAGCGTCAAGGCGCTGAGGGAAATCGGCATTCAGCCGGACATTCTTCTCTGCCGCACCGAGGACTTTCTTTCAAAGGAAATAAAGAAAAAGATATCCCTGTTCTGCAATGTCGAAGTGGAGTCGGTGTTTACCGCCAAAGATGTCGATAACATCTATGAGGTGCCTCTGGTCTACCACAAAGAAGGGCTCGATCAGAAGGTGGTGGACCTTCTGAACATATGGACCGGTCAGCCGCGGTTGGACGAGTGGAAAATGGTGGCTGAGAAGATAAAAGAACCTGCATCGGAAGTGACAATTGCCATTGTGGGAAAATATGTTGACTGGACAGATTCTTACAAGAGCCTCAATGAAGCGCTGATTCATGGAGGGATACCGAATGACTGCCGTGTGCGGCTTCGGTTCGTTGATTCCGAGTCGATAGAGCGGGAAGGGATAGGAGAGAAGCTGGAGGGTATCCACGGAATCCTGGTGCCCGGTGGATTCGGAAAACGGGGCATAGAAGGGATGATTCAGGCAATATGCCATGCCCGGGTCAACAAAATTCCTTTTTTCGGAATCTGTCTCGGCATGCAAATGGCGGTGGTGGAGTTCGCACGCAATATCTGTGGGCTTCAGAAGGCCAACAGTGCTGAGTTTGATAGGGAATCTCCCTATCCGGTGATCGATCTTCTTCCGGAACAGAAAGAGGTGGTCGATCTGGGCGGCACGATGCGGTTAGGGGCCTATCCCTGTCTCCTGGAAAAAAACACCCTTGCCTTTGAGGCCTACGGCACAAGGGAGATCAGCGAACGCCACCGGCATCGCTATGAGTTTAATAACGAGTTCAAAGAAATGCTTGTCGGGCACGGTCTTGTCGTAAGCGGCGCCTCACCGGATGAACGTCTCGTCGAAATCGTGGAATATGTCGATCATCCCTGGTTACTCGGGTGTCAATTCCATCCCGAATTCAAATCGAAGCCGACAAAACCCCATCCCCTTTTCTCAAAGTTCATCAAGGCTTCACTGGAAAAGAGCATGCGAGCCTAATCATATGTTTGAAGAGAAAAAGCATATATAGATCGCGCCGAGGTGCAGAGACGCGGAGATTGAGAGAAGAATTCTAAAATGATTTCCTCGGCGTCTCAGCGTCCCTGCGGGAGGAAAACATTCAGAAAGAAAGAGATGCAATCTAGTGCGGAGAATCCTCGGCATGGAGTGTAAAAGAGAATATAAAGGAAGTTATCTCTGCGTTATTGCATCATGCGAGAGAAAAGTGAAAAAGTTGCGTGTTGGGGCTATGATTGCTCGTAGTGTGCGCTGTATGAAAAAAAGTTTTCACCTACTGGCTGACTGGGGAAACAGGAAGGTCTTTGTGGGGCGCGATCCCCGTAATGTCCCTCCCCGATCCGTCGTGGTGTTTCCGCTTATGGCCGCTACGCTGTTCTGTGGTCTTGCCGGTATTCTGACCGTTGCGCAGGAAAGGCGACGGGAACCCCGGTCGATTGCCGCCGATCTTTCGACTGCCGCCATTTCCATTACTGTAAGCGGGCTTGGGGAGGTGCTCAACGGATCCGTCACTCTGGACGGTTATCTGGGCGGTGCGGACGTCCAGGAGACTGTTGCCCGATTGCTGCGACAGCTCAAATGCACCGCTACATTTGAAAAGCTCTCACAGGACGCCGAATCATTGATATTACTGGAGGATATGTGCAGGAGCCTGAGAGAATTCGCTGCATGCGAGGAGAAGATGATCGATGAGAGCGCAGAGCGTTTTTCGACGGATCAAATAGAAGGGATCAACGGCAGATTCATTGCGCTTAAAGATCTGGTGTGGGCGCTGGACCGTGACATCCTGTCCGCCTTTTCGCGTGTAAAAAACCTGAGAAAGAAAAACCGCAGCAGTCGGGCAGGTGAGGGAGAGCTGGGAAGGTACCGGAAAATAGACCTGCTGCTGAACACGCTCGACAGAATCGAGGTGCGGGGAAGAGATTCGGCGGGGATAGAGATTCTGCTTGGATTTGATACCTTTGATGACTGGAACGAATACGTTGACGCACTGAGGAAAGGACGTCTTTTGAAGGAATTCGAAGGACGGTCGGCGCCGGGAGACCTTGTAGACGGTTCCATTCGTTTCGCACTGGACGCATCGCACACCCGCCCTCCCCTGATCACCTTTACCTATAAAACGGCCTCCATTACCGGCGAGCTTGGTGAAAACACCCGGTGTCTCAGAAAGGCGCTATCGTCGGATGCAGTATTGAACCACCTGCTTCCCAGGGCCTCCGGGCCGGAGATGTTCATGGCCCATACGCGATGGGCCTCCGTCGGATCCATCACTATCGAAAATTGCCATCCCCTGAATAATCACATAGTTTCCCCTGCGGCAGGCGAGTCCGCCCATTGCAGGAACTATCCCTGTTATGGATCGGGAAACTGGACTGTCGATGTGGCGCTCAACGGCGATATCGACAACTATAGTGCGCTGCGAAAGGCCTTTGAGGACGAAGGGAGGGGGAAAATCGACCGTGCGGTGAGCACGGATACCAAGATTATCCCCCTGCAGATCGAGCGGTATCTCCTTCGGGGGATGCGTCTCGATGAGGCCTTTCGTCATGCCGTCAATGATTTTGAGGGTTCCCATGCGATCGCTATGCAGAGCACGCTGGAGCCGGGAAGGGTGTTTCTGGCTCTTCGAGGAAGCGGCCAGTCGCTCTACGTGGGGCTCTGCGACGACCAGTTCATCTATTCTTCCGAGGTGTACGGACTGGTGGAGTTGACCTCCGAATTTATCAAGATTGATGGAGAAACCGAACGAATTCCGGGCGATCCCTCTACCAAAGGTCAGATTTTCATCCTGAATAATCGGGCAGCCCGCACCGAAGGTATCGAAGCCTGTTATTATGATGGGTTTCACCTTTCGATTGATGAACGTCTTCTGCAGAAGGCCGAGATTACGACGAGAGATATCGATCGCAATAACCATCCTCATTATCTGTTAAAGGAAATTCTGGAAGCGCCCCTGTCCATGAAAAAAACGCTGAGGGGAAAATATCGATTTGAACAGGGTATCAAAGGCATGTCGGCGGTTTCCTTTAACCTGGGCAATGACATCATTACCCCTGCGCTCAAAAATGCCCTGAAAGAGGGAACAATAAAAAATGTGTACGTGATCGGGCAGGGAACGGCGGCTGTTGCCGGCGCCGCCATTGCGGAGGCACTGGCGCTCTACCTGAAGGAAGGATTCCTTCGCGTTGAAGCGATGCGGGCCTCTGAACTGAGCGGTTTCCTGCTGGAAAGGGATCTTCGCGATACGCTTGTCATCGCCGTTACCCAGTCGGGGACCACTACCGATACGAACAGAGCGGTTGCCATGGCCCGGAGAAGAGGCGCCCACCTTATAGCCATCGTAAACCGCCGACAGTCCGATATCACGCATATGGTGAGCGGGGTGTTTTATACCAGCGACGGGCGCGACATTGAAATGTCGGTGGCATCGACAAAGGCCTTCTATTCCCAGGTGGTTGCCGGGTATGTGCTGGCGCTCTATTTTGCCCGCTCTCTCGGTACGGTCACGGATGAATTTGCCACCCGTAAGCTCGCGGGTCTGGAGCGTTGTCCCGAGTTGATGAACCGGGTGATCGCGCAAAGAGAAACAATCAGAAACGCGGCCTGGGAATCGGTGAAAAGGAAGCGGTATTGGGCCGTGGTGGGCAGCGGACCGAACAAAGTGGCCTCCGACGAGGTCCGCATCAAGCTCAGCGAGCTCTGTTACAAGACAATATCGTCGGATATTGTGGAAGACAAAAAACACATCGATCTGTCATCAGAACCCCTTATCCTGGTGCTTGCGGCGGGTAATCCCGAACCGGTAATGGGCGACATCGTGAAGGATGTGGCCATTTTCAAGGCCCACGCGTCGTCGGTGGTGGTGGTGACGGAAGAAGGGGAGAAACGATTTGACGGTATTGCCGATGCGGTTATTCCCGTTCCCTCTTCCGACTATCCCGCAACGGTCATACTCAATACGCTTGCGGGGCATCTTTGGGGGTATTACGCCGCCTGCAGCATCAATGAGGAGGCGACTATCCTGCGTGAATTCAGAAGTGCGCTGGTCCGCCAGGTGCAGGATATGGAGGCAAAGGGGTACAGTCTTTTTGAAAAGACTGACGATCCTGATTTCCACCGTACCATCGAAGACTTTTCTTCACTCTTTCACGGGAGGAAAAACAACGGTTTTTTCGCGTCGCTCAGCGCCGACATCGCCGCCGATATTGCACTGCTTTTAAAGTACGTGACGGGAAAGCTGCCTCTGGAGGAATTCCGTAACGATTTCAAGGAAAAACGAGTTTCATCATCTCCTCTTGACATGCTCGATATTACGCTCGGTCGGGCCATCGACGAACTGGTCCGTCCCATCGATGCCATACGGCATCAGGCAAAGACGGTCACCGTCGGTACCAGCAGGAAAGAGGAAATTCCCGAGGGAATCATCTTCGATTTTATGCGCACGATGGGGATTTCTCTTGAAAATCTTACGGGAAGAAACGGGATTGCCCTCGGAAGGATTCAGAAAGCAGTGACGGGCATCAGGGGCTACACACTCTATGCGATTGAAAACCTTGATTTCGAGGGGAAGCCTCAGGAGTCCTCAACTATAACCATCATGAAACGGGGCGGTATCTCTCTGACCATGACTTCGAGGATCGAAAAAAGCGGCGACCTCATGGGAACCAAGAGGGCGATAGTCAGCACCGGTGAAATGTATGCAGGACTGGGGAAGTCTGATGGAGCGTCATTTGTCATGGCGCCTCTCATCGGTGAAGGGGGAGTGATCGAAAGGGTGCTCTTAATCCATGTGCACTTCAATGAGCATCTGACCGTCGATGAAAAGAGAGACATCATCGGCGATAAATTCAATAGAATCAAAGATTTTGTGACGGAGTACAATGTGGCCTGGCAGGATGCGTTTGTCAGCGACTGCGCGGTTGCCACGCTCTTGGGAGAAAGTGCCGACGTGATTGCCCGCAAGATCGTGGGAACAGACGGCACAGGCCTTTCTGCCGGCAAGGGACACTGAACGGTTCAAGATGCAAGAAAGGAAGGACACAGGGCCATGATTGCCATCATCGATTACGGAGCGGGAAATTTGAAGTCCGTCGAACGGGCCCTCCAGCATCTCGGGGTAGTCTGTCGGATCACCTCTACGCCGGAGGATATTCTTTCGGCCGATCGGGTTATTTTCCCGGGCGTGGGCGCCGCGGCCTCGGCCATGGAGACAATTCGATCCCGGGGGCTTGATGCCGTAATCCATGAGGCTGTCAGAGAAAAGACGCCCTTTCTGGGGATCTGCCTGGGCGCCCAGATCGTGCTTGAACAAAGCGAGGAGGACGGCGATACCCCCTGCCTGGGCATTATCGCCGGAAGGGCGCGACGCTTCCCCGATTCTAATCTTAAAATACCCCACATGGGATGGAACGACATATCGGTTGTGCGATCTCATCCGCTGCTGCAGGGAGTCGACCGCAGGGCGCAGTTCTATTTCGTCCATTCCTTCTATCCCGACCCTTCCCTTCCAGACGACAGAATTGCCGCAACTGTGTATGGAATAGAGTTTACCTCGATTGCCGGAAAGGGCAATGTGGTGGTTACACAATTCCACCCCGAGAAAAGCGGTCCTTCCGGACTGCGTATGCTGAAAAATTTTTCCGAATGGAATGGGATGCTCTAGTCATGCTTAGTAAACGCATTATTGTCTGTCTCGATGTCAGGGCGGGAAAAACCACAAAAGGGATCAGATTTGAAGGCAATGTCGATATCGGCGATCCCGTCAATATGGCCAGGAAATATTATGAAGACGGCGTGGATGAGCTGGTCTTTTACGATATCACCGCTTCCTATGAGAAACGTAATATCATGATAGAGGTGGTCGATGCCGTGGCGCGGAACATCTTTATCCCCTTTTCCGTGGGCGGCGGTCTACGGACCCTCGACGACATGAGCGCCGTACTGCAGGCGGGCGCCGAAAAGATCAGCATCAACTCGGCAGCCGTGCTCAATCCCGATTTGATCACTCTGGGCGCCCGGGCCTTCGGGAGCCAGTGTATCGTACTGGGTATGGACGCAAAAAGAGTGGAGGTGGGCCCGGATCTCCCCTCGGGGTATGAGGTCGTGATCAATGGCGGACGGACTCCCATGGGGATGGATGCCCTTGAGTGGGCGAAGCGGGCCGAAGATATGGGGGCCGGGGAGATCTGCCTGAATTCGATCGATGCCGATGGTACCACCGATGGATACGAGCTTGTGCTGACGGCGCTCATATCGCGCGGTGTTTCCATCCCGGTGATTGCCTCGGGCGGCGCCGGAAAACCGGAACATCTTCGGGATGTCTTTGTAAAAGCCGATGCCGATGCGGCCCTCATTGCGTCCATGGTACACTACGATGAATACCGGGTGGGAGAAATTAAATCGTTTCTGGCGGCCGAAGGTATTCCGGTAAGACCTGCTGCAGGAAAGTATGAACTGTAGCTTCTGTCCATGGTCCTGCGAAGATGGTTGCGATTATTCGGGAGAAGTGATACAGATTGATCATGCCGATTTACGAATATGAATGCAGAGCCTGCGGGGCGATAGTGAGTGTGCTGGTCAGGGGATTTGAAGATCCTCCTGGACTGGTGTGCGATTCCTGCGGATCGAGCGATATGAAGCGGATCATATCGCAGGTGAGCGTTCGCCTGTCCGATGCCGACCGTCTTTCGTCCTATTCCCCCGGCGCCGAAAGAAACGAAACCTTCTACAAGGACACAAGAAATATCGGTCTCCGTGCTGAGCAGATGCTCAAAAAAGCGGGAGTAGAACCGAACGACGCCTTCAAATCAAAGCTCGAAAACCTCCGATCGGATCCCTCGCGGGTATTGAAAGACTAGCGGTAAGGAAGTTTTTGAATTGACATGCCTGCATGAAATAATTATACTCATTCCAGACACTCATTCCAGACACTCATTCCAAACACTAATTCATTCTGATGGGAATTGTTAAGGGGACTCGCCCCCGGTGCCGCTGTACTCATTTTGATCCCTTCTGAGATCCTTCTTCAGCCGGTTGAAGTCCTTACTAAATTTACGTGCGCCATTGTATCCCGAATTGTCGTTGGCAGATTACCGGGTTGCGTACAGGAAGGTCCCGTTGAGAGAGGAGGATGAAATACGGATAATAGAGATATTTTGTAATGTCGTCGCAAGGTGGATGTCAACAAGTCAATATCACGTAACCATATGATATTAAGGAGGAATAGCGATGAGAAGAATCCACATGTTCCTAATGGTGGCTTTTGTTGTGCTTGTCGTTGGTTGTACAGTCGCGATTACCAAGGATGCACAGCTTACCAACCAGGGGTTTGAGGCATTGACCAAGGGCGAATACAGCCAGGCTGAAACGTTCTTTGATCAGGCCCTGGCGGAAAACCCGGACAATCCATACGCGCTTCTGAATCAGGGGGTTGTCTACCAGAATACGAATCGGCCCGAAAAGGCGAAAGAGATGTATGAGAAAGTCATTGCCCTCAACCCGACGGAGAGGGCCGGTCGCAGCAACATCGGCGAATCGCAGGGGAAGCCACTTGTTCAGATTGCCAGGGAAAATCTGAAAGCTCTGGAATAAGTGGCCGTCATTTCACTGGGGAATCATGTAAAGGTCCCATTCGCTGATGGGTTTGGAGGGCGTAAGGGACGAAATTCGATTGTCAGTGTCTAACCATGTGAACTGTGCCTGCGATCATTGGTGCTATAAGGGTGTCAATGACCGCAGGCAGCAGAAATTACTTATTGCACCTTAAGGGCGATCTTTTTCGGTTTAGCCTTTTCGGCCTTGGGCAGGAACAGGCGCAGTACGCCGCTTTTCACGGTTGCTTCGATCTTGGTGTGATCAATCACGTCGGTAAGCGTGAAAGACCGCCGGTAGTCTCCGACGTGATACTCAGCATGAATGACGCGGTAATCCCTTCGGAACGGTGTTTCCACGGTTCCGTTAATCGTCAGTACATCCCTTTCAAGATTGATGTCGATTCCCTGTTCGTCAACGCCGGGCATATCCGCAATCAGCAGAATCGAATCCTTGTTTTCCACAATGTCCACCTGTGGAATAAAGATCGGGCGATTCCTCATGCTTTCCGTATCGAGGGATGCCTGCTCCTTTTTTATTTCCAGTTCCTTTCCTCGCTCTGCCATGACGTTCACCTCCTCCCACTATTCACCTTTCACTGAAATCTTCCTGGGCTTATCGGCTTCTGCCTGGGGAATTTTGATGGTCAAAATACCCTTTTCATACTTTGCTTCGATTTTGTCTTCCTGCGCTCTGAAGGGCAGTCGGATCTTTCTCCTGAACGTTCCGTGAGGGCGTTCCTGTCGGTGATATTTTCCCCCTTCTTTCAGATCTTCGGCAACCCTTGAACCACTCAGATCGAGTACGTCGCCTTCGATCGATATTTCGATATTGTCCGGATCGACACCGGGAATTTCAGAAGAGAGAACCACATCGTTCTCGCTCATCCACATATTGATTGCCGGAAAGCTTTGCAGATAATTGATGCTTCTTCCCGTAAACAGGCGATCCATCTCCTGCTGTACGCGATCAAGATCGCGCCACATGTCCGGCATCCAGTCAACACCTCGCAACCCTGTCAACCACATAAGAATGTCCTCCTTTCCTGACATTTAACACAATGTTATTATTGATTAATGTTGTATTTAAGTATTAGATAAGCACGATTTTTTATTTGTCAAGAGCAGAGCGTGTGAGGAAGGAGCAAGCAGGCAGACAGTGAGAGATTAAATATAAGATGAGACAAGGGTATTTGCAGATATTTGGGGGCTAACTACACGGGATTATTATAAACTATTCGGGATTTGGCGGGATAGATTGTCACATCGATATTTCATTGGAGTTATGTCAGTAGAGAAATGAAATCGGCGACAAAATAAGTTGATCACAGGTGTTAAGATCTATAGAACTGCTTCACCTGTAACAGTTCAGTTCAGTTATGGTGTAATTTCAAAAACGATGATTTGATTATCGGATCGAAAGGAAGAAAATATTGAACTCAGCGGGCATCTAAGGCGATTCACTGGAACGATCAGCTTGGCTCTCGCGTTTACTTTCTACCGTATATAATTGGTCTAAAGCAGTCATTTCGGGTAAAATGTAAAAATACACTAGCAACTATTGTCTCGGCTGTAGAAGCGCATCTGATTGGGTTGGCATATATAAAACCCGATTGTTTTCCAGGGACGGTGGATACTTTTTGAGACCTGTAGCTAATATAACCTGATAATCCTGCCCCAGCGACTCCAACTCTTCGAACTTACTGATACAGTTGATAAGGTTGTCCATCTCGATCCCTGCTGTCTCTGGCGTATCCACCAACAAGAACCTTGGGAATGTGGCATCTTCTTGAAACAAGGAGAGTTTCATAAGCGACAGATAATACATAAGTCTTATTGACACCCTAGCACTTGCCTCTCTATATTCACCATCATTTATTAACGGCATATAGTCTTCCAGGCTTATCCGGGCAGATCGACAATCTGGCAGGGTTCCAACCATTAAGTCGTTATAAATCTCACTAAATTTATTAACTTTCTTTGCAATATCTCTTTTTGCTTTTGCCTCGAACTCATTTTTCTTTAGCTCAAGGTCTGTAACCAACTGGCGCTTAGCATCATAATCTTTTTGCAGATTTTCTATCTTCGTTTCGATTTCAATTGTCTGGTACAAATGCGCAACTTCCTCTCTGATGCCGAGAATTTTGTCGTCAATATCATTAATCGTCTCTAAATCAATCGGTTGATCGATTGCCTCTAGTCGTGTGCGAAGTTTTCTTTTCAGTTCTGTCAACACCTTGGTCAGAGATTTCTTCCCTTCCACGATTTCATGGATATCTTCATTACAACTACTTAGTGCCAACTCGATAGTCGCGAGAGATTTCGTTTTCGCCTTCAGTATTTCATTGTATTCCTGTGACGTGTAGAAGAATCTTTCATATTGTTCTTCTTCGATTGGAGCACCACAAACGCAATGACCCTTCAATCTATTCACTTTAGTCAAACAATAGGGGCATGTATCGGATGCAAAAAGATTCAGATGATCATGAGTATGAATAACTTTTTGCAGCTGCCCGACTTCTCTAACCGTACCGTCCTTAATAGCAATAAGTTTGTATCGTTCATCGTAAAGACCAAACAGAGCCTCTTGTTTATCGCTTAGCTCAATCTCTCTCTCGATGATCTTGTTTTTATATGCATCGATCTCTGGATCAAGCGTTATGGAAGTATCGCGATTCCGCTTAAACGCCGTTCTCGCTGCTTGGAGCTTTTCTAATTGGCTTTCGTTCTTCCTTGCTTCCTCTTGCAAAAAACTTTTATTTCTGAATTCTTCACGACCACGAATCTTGTCTGCCAGCGCCGTATATTCATCGACTAAACTTTTAGCCACAGCCTTGTCTTTTTCCGCCTTCTTTGCCTCTGCAATTGCGTCATAAAACTCTGAGAATGCTTTACCCACCAACAACTCAAATATAGCCTTCCTCAAGGTCTCTGAGTCAGACACAAAATTCGACTTTGTATCCAGCTTTTTGTATATGAACTCTGGGTCCGGTTGTTGATCGTGATATAAGAGTCGCATTAGGTCAGAAAAATTGACCTTGAATGTCGTGTATCCCTGATACAATTCAACAACGGTGATGCCAAGCTTCCCCAAAATCCAATCGGAAAACGTGAACGGCTCTTCTTCCCGCCTAAATATTGTGTAGACCTTTGTTTCTTCTGCTTTTTCTTGAGCTGAATATTGAACTGACTTTTCGTCTCCTTCATCCACAACGCTTTCGACAAACGGGGTAACAGTTATGTCATTTTCAGACAAATACCTTCTGAGCAAAAAATTATCGCCATTTATACCGACATACAGCTCTATGTAATTATCAGTATCTGAAGTAATTTCTTTATGCTTCTTATCGCTGTCGAGTCTAAACTCGTTTACTCTCCCCCCAAGGCCGAAATAGATAAGATTACAAAGTGTACTCTTACCGGTTCCATTATCACCTTCGATCAGAACAATATTTTTATCGAATATTTCCGATTCGAAAAAATATTTCTGCCCGGAATAGATGACCTTCTTAATCCTTAGATTCCCCATGTTGGTATTCCGTTCTGTGCATATATATGCTTCAGCATTGTATCGAGTTTTAACTTCGATAGTCTTTGTATAACCTTAGTAAAGACTTCGATGTTATGGTACTCCCGCGAAAAAATTTCCTTGTCGAAAAACGCCTTTGGAATAGCTTCTTTGTTGAGTGATACATCTACCAAGCTTAGTGTGTTACTCTTATCGAGAACAATGTAGTTCTTTTTCTCTAAGGTGAAAAGCAACTTCAATATCTCACTCCTTCTGCCCAGACCAGCGGAATAACTACTAAAGAGATACTCCTTATCAATCGGATTCAAAGACTTATCATGAGTATTCGAGATAATATAATTGAGTTTCTCATCCTTAATAAACTCTATAAGGAACGCAAGCTTCCTATAATCCTTAAAATATCGACCATCCTTACAGTTCAAGTAATCTAAAACGATTAAAACCGCATAGCAAAATACGTAAAAATCTTCGCCCGACAGATACATCAGACTTTTCTTAACATCCTTATTTTTCATTAGCCACCTCATCAAAAGACATGAAGCAGCTATCGAACAAATCCATTATGATTCCGTCGAGGGCCTGGGGGTTGGACACTGTGTACGTATAGTCTTTTTTTAGCTCATCAATATGCCCTTTAGATATCTTATTCAGTTCATCAATTGCTTTATCAATCTCGGCTTCGGTAGTTACTGGTCGCTCATCTTGAAAGAAGTATTTACTGCAGGCTTCGTATACTCGATATTTGAGAGATAAAAAACTACGGTTACTATGCATTTGTTCTGTCTTAGATCGGCACGCAAGTCGCGCGAGGTATTTCAACTTTTTCTCACTATATTGGGGGCAGACTGACGTGACCTTTTCCGGCAGATTCCTCTTGTCTGTTATTTCCTTTTCTATTTTTATTAATTCTTCCCACGTTGGGTCCATCACAAAATCTCTTTCCTCCGACTCCGCTTGCTTGAATATCAATTTCACATCCGATGCATTAACGACGCGTTGAGCCAGGGACGCCTCACCTTGTCGCTCGTCCAGCTCCTCCATTAGGAGAGAGAATATTGCCTCTTCTTTGTTCGCGATCCGAAAATTATGCAGTTTTGATTCTTTTATCAAATGGATAATCGTTTCCTTTAGTTTCTTTTCATCCTCGTTTTCAAAGAACCAAATGATTTTGTTGAGAAACTTACGAAACTCAATAAAGTTCATTTCAGTCAAGGTCGTTAGATGTCCTTTCGATCCTTTTCCTGAGTACTGCTTCCGATATTCCTCCAAGACAACTGATTTAACCATTTTTACGACATCATCAGAAAGCATACTACTAGATGACAGAAATTCCAAAATGGGTTTTTCAGGTGCATCAACTTCAGTTCCATCTATTGTGAATTTCTTTTTTTCGTTTCCAATCTTTGCTGTCGTATAAAAACCGAGCCTGATCTCGTCGCTTGCCTTCCATGAACCAATATAGATATCAAAGAAGCTGACTAAGGTATTTTTTACTTCCGGACTAAATATGGTGAATCTATGTTCTCCATTATAATTCTTGTCCTCTTCATAATACGTTCCCGCATCCTTACCCGAAACCTTAATATGTGAAACGTCTTCGACATTCTCAATAGCCGTATAAAAAATTGCTCTGTCTTCATGTTCCAAAGTTTCGAGCATCAGCTTTATGGCTCGTAATTTTTGGAGCCGAAATCCTTTTGTTTTGTCTGATGCTTCTCGGTTGATGACTTGCGTATTCAAATCAAACTTCCTTTTGGTCTGTTGTCAGCATTGAGAATTTACACATATCAAAATCTTTACGGAAAAGCCCGTATGTCAGCTATAGAAGTGTGTACTCTTGGACGCAAACAGCACCTCCTGTCACGCGACCACTGTTTATATGGTTTCCAGATAAAAGCACATTATGGGTCTCCGCCCATATAAAATGGATGTGACTTTGTTGTTTTCCCCTTCAATATATCCTTTTGTTACAATAACCTGTGTTTATTTGCCTTTTGGATTATAAAATTTACCAAACCGGAGCAAATCACTAACATAAATTTGGCTTCATCAAATCCGATATCCGATTCCTCGAGAATAGCGTGTCGAATCCCATCTTCGTCACTTGTATAGCCATACAAACTCAAGAGACCAGCCTTGAAGGCTCCATGAAAATGAACCTTTGAATCCAATTTAGTAAAAGCCTTATCTAAGCCTCCTCCATTTTCTCCTGTGAGTTGTTTCGCTAAAGATTCGATGGCACTTATCGATTCTTTGATTGAATTCCGATAATCGGGATCTGGCTTTTTGGCAATTAAATCAAGAGCTGTTTCGAAATGTTTCTTTGTACCATAAAGTTGACTATCTTTAGCCAATAAAATAGAGGTGTTAATGCTTTCGATTTCTTCTTTGCTCGAAATTGGAGCAAGTACACCGTTTATAAACCGATATCCCGACATTTCTCTTTCAAGAATTCTATTTATATCAGCTATAAATCTTCTTTGATAAAACTGTCCTTTAATAGAATCAATATGCTCTGTAATGAATTCAATTAAATTGTAAATATCATACCATTGGAAAAGTCCACTATCAAAGCGAGAAAAAAAGAAGTCGCGAAGCCACTCTGGCTGTCGATGAAGATGCACTGGCAATTCATCTACAGGTAATCTAAAAAAATATTCACAAATCATGCGATTTGCCTTGATATGTTCGGTGTATTTCGATCCGGGGTAGAGGAGCTTGAGCAAATAATTCCAGAGAGAATTCCTTAATTCATAATTTATATCATCTAATTGAAGTATACTTATTGGTTCTGTAGCTCCTACTCGATCTGAAAAGCGCATTCGTTCCATAGGTCATACTCCAAGGCAAACTGTTCATCTCACCTCATGGCCGATCCAGACTACTTTGCCGATGAGGTTGAAGGTTCCTTCTTCAAGTTCGATGCGGCTGTCGGGGGCTTCTATCTTGTTGTCGGAGATGGCCCATAGTTCGGTTCCCTTCCGGACGAGCCGTTTTATTCTTACCACATGATCTTCAGAAAATGCATATATTTTGCCGTCGATTATGTCTTCGAGGTTGTTTCTGCTCATATCCACAAGGACGACGTCCTGGTGCTGGATCAGCGGCGCCATCGAGTCGCCGGTCACTTCGAAGAGGGCGAGGCTCTTAATATTCCACTTTCTTTTCAGCCACTCGGTTCTGAAGGCGCAATAGTTTTCGATTTCTTTCGACGTTTCAAAGGAACCGGAACCGCCGGAAAGCCTCGCATTGTATTTTGGAATATAACTGTATACGTCTGCGTCGAGTTCGATTTGCTCTGGCTCTGAGCCGCATACTTCGGGATATTTTACGCGGGCGCCAGGAAAGGGTTCTCCCTTACCTGCTATCAACCATTCCCCGCTTATGCCAAAATTTTTTACAATTCCCGCAAGAGCAACGCCCTTCAGATCGCCCCTTCCTTTACTATAAGCTAGAATTGTATTCTTGTTGACACCCAACATTTGACCAATCTGGATATTATTTAGTCCCTCTCTATCCTTTATGAGGTTAATAATCCAAGCGACTCTTTCTTCAAAATCCATAAAATCACCCGTTTGTTCTGGTTGTCACTTGAGATTTAAACCGACAACCTAACCGACAACCGGTTGTCGAGTGCGAATAACACATATCATTTCAATGTGTTGGGCATTACATACACAGAAAATGTTAATATTTAACCGACAACCTAAATTTTATCTTGCATAAACTAAATTATGGGTTTAGTATGTCAACAAATTCACTCAATTTAGACATTCAAAAAAAGGAGGGTATTGCATGACCCACCAAAGCAACATGATTGAGAGTACTTTTAAAAAAATAGAGTCTCGGTTGCAAGGGGTCCACGTTGCATTCCCTGTTATGCGGCGAGCAGACAGCCAAAGCCGCGTCTCTGTCAATTCAACTTTGTATCAGGTTCCCTGTCAGCCTTTTTCGCTTGTTCACCTAAAACTAAATCTGAAAGACGAGTTTCAAGTTTTTCTATCCGGCAATTCATCTCCTCTATCGCCATGTGAAGCTAATAAAAGCATTTCGGCATCAAAAGACCGGCTTCACAAGAAGGATCGTACTGATCATGAAGAGAACATCTGAACGCGTTAATGCATTTGGAAAACATGTAAAAAATATCTTCGTCGGGCGCACGGTCTTCACAAAGTTCTTCCGGGTAAATAAAAGCGCCGCACTTTTCGCAGACAAATTTAAACCTGCTCTTAATGGCATATCTTCGAACCATCCACTTTTCGGGTGGTTCGAAGTCAAGCAAAAAGCAGGAATTGCAATAGATGCATTTAAACAACGTTTTCTTATCGGCGTTTTCCATTTCAACACTCCGAAAGGCAACCCATGAAAGAGCACATAAAAGCACGCGACATGACGCCTCTTGAAATCCGCGAGGCGCTTTTTCGATCCTTCGGCGGCCACGGCGCGCAGGCGGCGATTGCCAGAGAGCTGGGTGTCGGGCCGTCTGCCGTTTCCCGCGTGATCGACGGTGCAACATCCGACCGCATCAGGCGGGCCATTGCGCAATATATAAAAAAGGATGTCCGCGTCGTCTGGCCGTCGGTCTATCTCTACGGCGGCGGCGCAAAAAAAACCGGGCGTCCGATGGCAATGCCCATAGAGGCGGCCTGAAAATTCATCCTCTTATATAAGGAGAGATTCAATGTCAAATATCATTCAAAAGGGCTCGGTTTTTCAAAGGGCCAAATGCTCCAAGGGAACGGAGCAACCACTTCCAAATACGTCTTCGCGGCAGCTTCCGCCATATCGCGATATGACGCTCCAGGATACAGGTCGTTTCTGTCAATGCCTTCAAGCAGTCGATGGGCGCACGTCAAATACTGAATGCTTCCCAAAATCAACTTCAGCCTTAAATCTTTCTCCTGCCACGACTTTCTGTTTTTCCGCTGCGAAGGAGTTGCTTTTAAATATTTCCGAATCAGAGCTTCGTTTTCTAAAAACCATTCCTGCCACCCTTCAACGTCGGCGCACATCATTCTTATTGCAGTTACATCTTGAGCTGCAGCGATCGCGATCAGTTCCCGCTGCAATTCGTTACATGCTGAGGCGTATTTATAAAGCGACATGCCACATCCTTGTTGATTTGCATTTTTATATAAACAGGTTGCGAGGCAAAGAAATTATCTGATTATGAACGCCTATTTTGTTTTTTAACCCATTCTTTTGGTGAGTGCAATGCCTAAGTTGAAAAAAAGATTAGACAATCCAGATCAGCTGTCAATTTTTGAGATTCTGAGCGAACAGGGGGGCGCTGAGGCGTCTCCGGGAAGCCTCGACGTCGATCGCCGTTTCCGTGAATCGGTCAGCGCCGCCCTTAAAACGTGTCCCCCCTCTCGATACCAGGTAGCGGCCCGCATGAGCGAACTTACCGGCTGCGACATCACAAAAAGCATGCTCGATTCCTGGACGGCGGAGTCTAAAGAAGGGCACCGTTTCCCGGCGATCTTTCTTCCCGCTTTTTGTGAGGCCACCGGGCAAATGGAGCCACTGGCGATGCTGGGACAGATGGCAAACGTCTTTGTGGTGGAAGGTCCCGACGCGCTCCGTGCCGATATCCGCCGCGACGAAGAGCAGATAAAGGAGATCAGAAAACGAATTACCCAGAAATCGGCAATGATAACCATGCTGGAGGATGTGCAATGAGCGACATTCTCCTTACAGTAAACGATATCGCGGGCCTTCTCAATGTGACGAAACAGGCCGTTACCAAGCGCGCAGGCAAGGAATCCTGGACATGCAAAAACGGCAGCGGAAAGGGAGGGACGCATCGGCTATACCCGCTGCTCTCACTGCCCGGCGACATTCAAAAGACCTATGTGGAAACAAAAGGGATCTCTCCGGCTCTCTTGCCCTCCCTGGCCCCCGAGGCGGCCATTGCGGCTGCCGCGCGGAATATTCCCACGCAATCATTTACCGATGCTCTGGCCGTGTCGAAAAAGCCCTTCGATTCATGGACAGCGGAAACGGCCGTTTCGGAAAAGGATCTTCGGGACCCGCGAGTCAGGCGCATTCTGGAAATCATACGGGAAGCCCAGGCAGTACCGAAGGGCTGGAAAAAGCGGTCCTGGGTCGAATCGGTGGCGCTTCGCTACGGCGTTACCTTTCAATCCGTGTATCGATGGATGAAAAAGTACGAAAAGAAGGGAATCTACGGGATCGTCCACACGAAATCGACGCGGGGCACCTCGCGTAAATGGACGCCCGAGGCCGTCGACTTCTGGGTCGGCCTCTGCCTGAAGCGTGCCCACAGAAAAATTGACCTGAAAAACCTTTACTATGACGCCCTTGTCATCGAGGCCCACCGGCGGGGCTGGACTATCGGCGGTTACGAATCGGCCCTCTGGTGGCTGGATAAAAAGGCGACGCCCCAGCTTCGCGCCCTTCAGAAAGGGGGCATGCGGGCGCTCGACAACCTTTTGCCTCCGGTTCTTCGGACTTATGCGGATCTTTGCCCCTTCGAGCTTCTCGTGGGTGACCAGCACCGCTTCGACTTCTGGGTGGTCGATGACGAAACGGGCGAGATATTCCGACCGGAAGGCTACTTCTGGCAGGATCTGCGGACACGCATCATCTACGGCGGCGCCGTGGACAAAAAATACGACGCCTGGCTTATCGGCCTGGCCCTTCGGATAGGCTGTTCGATTTACGGTGCCTTTGGAAGCATCTACACCGATAACGGCAAGCCCGAAATAAGCAAGTATCTTATGGGGATTCTTTCGGATATGCGGGCACTGGGGCTCTCCTGGGAGACCACTACCGACATTCCCGCAGACATCCTCGATGTGGAACCGGAAGATGTAAATCCCGTCATGATCATGCCGGGTACCCACAAAAAAGCCATTGTCAAGAACGCGAAAGCGAAGATGATCGAGGGGACCTTCGACGTCATTGAGGGGATCCTGCGGAGCCGCTTTCGGATTCCGGGTTATGTGAAAGACCTGGGCGGCGACATTCACGAAAACGACGTGGACCAGGAGGAACTGAAGCTCCTGGCGGCCCAGGGGAAGCTTCTCCTCTTTTCCGAGTTCACCGTCATGCTTTACCGCGCCCTGGACTGGTACAACCGGCAAAAACCCCATAAGGGAGTCCACAAGGAGTGGTCCTGGAAGCCGAAGCCGAAGGCCGTCACGCCTTACGACTGCCTGCGGTCCTGCTACGAAGATGGCTGGCGGCCGAAGGAAATCAGCGAGTCGGCCCTGGATCTCATATTCCTGGAACGAAAAAAGCGCACGGTCAAACTGGGGCGGGTTCCGTTCCTGTGGGACTGGTACGAGCATGACGCCCTTATCCCTCTTCATCGGGAAAAGGTGGACGTCCGCTATAACCCGATGGCGCCGGAGGGTCTTTTAGTCTTCTCGAAGGGTCAGTACCTCTGCACGGCCATGCCCGTAGTCTACTCATCCATGAAGGACCGGGACCTGGCGGCCTTGAAAATAATGGAAAAGCGGTCGCGAAGGAAACGTTTCGCCGAGGAATTCAAAAAGATCACGGCGGGCATCCCCGACTTCCGTCACTACTCGGAAGTTCCCCAGATCGAGAAGGACGCCGCCCGGTATGCCCTGGAGAAGCACGAACGCACCGAGGCGGAGAAGGATCTCTTCCGGACGCGAACGCCGGAGGAACTGGAAAAGGAGGTTCGGAAACTGGAGGCCCTGGGGAATCTGCCGCCGAAGACCAAACGCCCGCTGCCC
The DNA here is from genome assembly GCA_963666365.2 of Syntrophales bacterium. Taxonomy (GTDB): domain Bacteria; phylum Desulfobacterota; class Syntrophia; order Syntrophales; family UBA2210; genus JALNXD01. The sequence goes on along the minus strand of CAXXNF010000001.1, from coordinate 581,837 downwards.
AAACGCCCGAACTACTTCATAGACGAATTCGCCCGGTTTAAGTGGTGTCTGGATTACGAAATCGCCGGAGGAACCTTGAACGAATCCGACGATAAGTGGCTGTCTGCCTATGAAGCCGCTATGAGCAATGAGCAGCGCGAATACTGGAATACCGTAAGGGAGTGCGGAGGGATGTAGTCCCTCCCCTATATAAGAAGGAGGTAGCGAATGAAAAACGAATTCGTACAGACCGAAAACGTAACGCAGTTCAGCGCGATCTGCGACGAACTGGTCGGTCCGGGAGGGCGGATAGGGCCGTCGCTGGCGATGGTCACCGGCAAGGCGGGCCGAGGAAAAACTTTTGCGGCCCAGAAATACGCAGCGAACGAAAGCGCGGCGTATATCCCGCCATTGAACACACGGACGCCCACAATGGTGTTGAGGGAGATAACCTTCGAGCTTGCCGGGATGAGGCCGACCCGAAGCGACGCCTGCCTTTCCATCATAAGCGAAGAGATGGCGCGGATGCGACGGCTGATTATCATCGACGAAGCGGATCTTCTGGCCATGCAGATACTAGAGATGCTGCGCAACCTCAATGAGCGTTACGACTGCCCCGTCCTTTTGATAGGCGAGGATGAACTCAAAGGCAAGGTGGCGTCCCGCCGAAGAATTTCAAGCCGGATCAGACGACGCCTGGAATTCAATCCCGTTACCCAGGCCGACGTGGTCTTTTTCTTCAGGCAATCACTGGGAACCGCGCTTTCACCGGAACCGGCGGCGGCACTACTCCGGCGTTCCAACGGCGACTGGCGAAACATCCTGACTGCGGCAATCGCAATCGAACGGGCCGTCAAGGCGTCGGACATATCGGAAATTACTCTGGAGCTGGTGAACGATGTCGTCGAAGGCAACTAACACGGGGCTGGCGTCCCGCATACGGGCCTGGGCACGTGCCCGGCGGACAGCTTTTACAATGGCGGATGTGTGCACGGCCCTGGGCGCCCGGACACCGGAAGAACGGCAAAAAGTTTTCGATTCATTCGCCATTTTTAGAAGCCGAGGCGAAATTGAAAAGACCTCAATGAAACAAAAAAGGCGACAAAAATATCAGTACAACAGCTCCTGGGAACAACAGAAATCCGGGCCGGAGGCGGCCCAGAAACAGAAGATCTGCAAGGCAATGCGCCTGATCAGCTTTCACGAACCCTTTTCCGCATCCGACGTCAAAAAGATGACCGGCGCCACGCGAAGCTACACGGACAAGGTAACAAAAAAGCTGCTGTCACAGGGATACATTACACGGGTAGGTTTTCGCACACTGGAGGACGGATGCGGAAGCAAGGAAGCGCTGTACCGTGTGGTCAACAACGACCGATTCAGGCTGGAGGTCATCAAGTGAGCGCACACCCCTCGCGAAAATGGACGGAAAAATCCCTCATGCAGCGCAAAGGACTGCTGGCGAAGGTGCATATCGCAAAAAAAGAACTCGGCATGACCGAAGACCAATACGAGGCGGTGCTTTCCGGTCTCGGCGCGAAAAGCGCCGGGGAACTCACCATTCCGAAGCTTGAACTCCTTATCAGGCACATGAAGTATTGCGGATGGAAATCATACAGACCGCGAAGGAAAACGAATGAAGAACGCCGGATCACCGCCCTTCAGGACCGGGCGATCGAACTGGCGGGTTGTCTCGATCGAGGCGAGGAACGGCTCGCCGGGCTGGTGAAATCCATCGGCGGCGTCGATGCGCTTCCCTGGCTCAAGGACTTGGGCAAGCTCCTAAAGATTCTGAAGGTACTGGGAACATTTATCGAAAAGGAATGACGAGCATGAAAATCAACCATACCCATAAAGGCACGGCGGCAAGGATCAAGCGGCTGCTTTTGGAGGAGGCGGAAGAAATGCCAGTAACGGGAGTACTTTCGATCCGCCAGCTGGACCGGGTACACGCCATTACGGGTGCGCCCTGGCGATCCGTGCGCCGGGAGGCAAGGAAAGAAGGGCTTTATTAAGGAGGGACATATGACCACCATGAATCAATATCAGCAAGAAATCGAACGGCTGGAACGAAAAAACCGGCTCTTTGCCGAGATCCAGCGCCATATCGGCGGACATCGCGCCATCGGTATGGCGGAGCTGTATGAGATCGTGTTCCAGCGACCCTGGAAGCACCGTATCAACGACACCAGAAGACTGCGCACGTACATTACCGAGCTTCGACGCGAAGGTGCGCCGATCTGCTCGACGTCGACGGCGGAAGGCGGCGGCTATTACCTGGGTCAGACCACGGAAGAAATCAATAATTATCTCCACCGCCGCGAGCACAAGGCGCTGAAGATATTGGTTCTCAACGCGAGAATGAAAAAAATCAGCCTGCCCGATTATCTGGGCCAGATGCAGATGCGACTGGGGACGGGCCATGAAGGATAGAGCACGGGCGGATCAGCTGCTGTGGATTTTGGCGCAGATCGAACGCGACATGGCGGAAAAGGAACGCGCCCTGGATGCGGCGATGAACGCGGTGCGCGAGGCCCATTTTGCCGGCATCGAGCCCCTCCTGAGCGAACAGAAGGCCTGTGAAAAAGAGCTTCAGGCCATCATGAAAGCGCGCAAGGGCGCCATCTTCGACGGGAGGGAGCGAGTCGAACTGGATCACGGGATGCTTGTTCACGGCCGCGAAGACCGGGTGAGAATCCCAAAAAACGCCCTGGCATTGGCCGAAGAACAGGGACTTGAGGAGGCGGTCAAGGTTGCAAAGTCGATCGACCGCGAGGCGGTGGAGCGGTGGCCCGATGAACGACTCATTCTTATCGGCGCCGAGCGAAAGCCGAAGGACGTGTACAGCTATGAGATTACCAAGAGGTCGGCGTGACGGCACTCCGGTTTTTGATCGACTGCTGCGAGGGCGGGCAATGACGAATGAAGAATGGAACCAGGTCGATGAAGCGCTAGACAGTTTTTATAAAACGGTCGAGCTGGACTGCGACGGCTATAACTTGACGCTGCGGCTGGCCCGTATTTCCCGGTTTAGAAATGGCATCTTCTTTTATGTCAACGGCATATTCCGTGGCGAGTGGGCTGTGAAGGACTGCGAGGAACGGCGGGGGTTTTGCAGAAAGACGGAGGGATATCAGGTCGTATCCGCCGCCGCGACACTGAAAAAAATAAAATCCGTCGATATGCATCCAGATGCAAAGTTGGCGCGCTATTGGAATATATGGACATCCTTCACCGCCATGAAACGCCACCTGATCGCCAACAACAAAGAAATCACACTGGTAAAAATATCATGATACTTACCTGCCCTTATTGTGCGAGGAAGCTGGATATGGATGAATTGATTGCAGATTCAGATATGACGGCGATTGTGAAGCTGTCAAACGCCTTCGGGGCGCACTCGGCGTACGTCTGGGCCTATGCGGAATTATTCGATATCACGCCGATGAGCAAACGCAAAAAACGCCTACTGCTCATTTTAACTGAAATGAAGCGGCTCTATGATTCGGAGGCGTTTACCTACGCAAAAAAGCGGTATGAGATCAGCAGAAAGGGCATTGCCCAGGCGCTCGATGCGGTAGTCCGACGCAATTTTACAAGCAAGTTGACAAATCATAACTACCTGAAATCCGTAATGATGAATATCGCAGAAACTGAATATCAGGAAAAATCAAAAACGGAAGAGAAGATGTTGAAAGAGCGTGAGGATGGGCTCCGCCAGGTGGATCGCCTGACGGAGACGGATATCGAGATTAACCGGGCGCGGGTGAAGGAACTATTGGGGGTGATCAAATGAAATTCACGAAAGACGATGCGGAAAAATGGCCGGATCAAATCATGGATATGCTGGACCGAGCCACGCGAGTTCTCGTGAAATACGGCATACCGCTCCTGGTCGCCGTCGGCCTGGGCTACGCCTGGCGCATGGCGCAGGGGTTCTGATGGCAAGGGGAATATCCATAGCCGCAAACGAGCTGAAAACGGTAAAGCCGACGGCTTACCAAAGTGAGGCGATCAAGTGTCCAATTTGCGGCAAAGTGCTGGGAGAGTGGCTTGTAGACGGAGAAGCCGTTTTTATAAAGGACCCCTGCCCGCGATGTAAAAACCGGGTTGAAGTGCACAAAAAAACTTGACAAAATACTATATATGGTTTTAATTAAACGCTAATGCACAATATATAGCGTCCTGAGCGACCAATAATTGAATAGAGCGGCCTGAGCGCCCGGTTTCCGGGGAGAGCATTCTCCCCGGCGCCGGGCTTTTTTCGTTTCTAGGGGGAGGACCATGAAACCATCGGAACTCAAAAAACTTCTGGCCGAGAAATTCGGGCATCTGGAGGATATCCAGATCATGGCGTTGACGATTTACGGCGAGGCGCGGGGGGAGTCGCTCTATGGCAAGCGGGCCGTGGGCTCGGTGATCCTCGAACGGTTCCGGTGCGGCGGGTGGTACGGGGCGACCGTCTCCGAGGTGTGCCTCAAGCCCTTTCAGTTTTCCTGTTATCTTCCTTCCGATCCCAATTATGCGAAATTGGGCGCCATCGCGGCGGATTATAACGGCGCCCTGGAAGGGAACGAAACGCTTTTTCGATGTCATTTGCTGGCCGTGGGGCTCATCCGGGGCGTCATTGAGCCCAACGTCCTGGCCACGCATTACGCGACGCTTGCCACAGAGCCATATTGGGCGTCATCGTTGACCGAGGTGCAGATCATCGGGAATCACAGGTTCTTTATTTGATAACGAGGCGGTTCTTGCCGTACCGAACTGAGACGCCGGCAAGGAACCTATAGGAGAAGGGGACGGGGCGGCGCTGACCGCCCAGTCCCCGCGATAAACGAAATGAAAAATGACACCACTACATACGAATCGCTGAAATCGCAATTTCACACGGGCGATCTGATCGTGTTCGCGGGGTCCGGGATCGTGAGCGGGGCTATCCGGTTGTTCACGGAATTTTCGCATGTGGAAACGGTGATTCGGCTGCTCGATTACGAGGGCGAGGAAAAACGGCGGTTCATCATCGGCGCGGATCGCGGCGGCATTCAGGTGCAGCTTTTATCCAATGTGCTCGAATCCTATGACGGCGAGATTTACTGGTACCCGCTCTGCGATGATCTCGACCCGGCGCGGCGCTACCTGGGGACCTGGGCCTTTTCACAGCTCGGGAAATCCTACGATTACGCGGGATTGTTTAAAAACGCCCTGGGGCGGGTCTCGGAAGACGCCGACGCCTTTTTTTGCAGCGAGTTCGCCTTCATGGCGCTTCGGACCGGATGCGACATGGCTCGCATATGCGAGGACTTGAAACGAGATATTTATCTGAAGGTATATGCCGACTGGGACGCGATCGAGCGCAAAGCCGCATGGCCCGGCGACATTAAAAAATTCACGAACTGCTATCGGTTCGGCGGGAAATTGGTGTGACCATGCTCGAATTCATCTCGACCGTATCCATCGACGAGGCGCTTCTGGCCTTTGCGAAGCACAACCTTGTCACCTTGGGGCTCGCCTATGCGGTTCTCCGGGCGATGTTTCCGGAGAGCAAGATCCTCAAAGCCCTGGGCGATTCGATCGGTTCCTTGAAACGTCTGGCGAAACGGCGGAAGAAATGATGGACGAGACCGACTGCGCGCAGGCTTATGCGGAATGTTTCAGAAATGCGGCGCTCGCGGCGCATTTCCGGAAGATAAAGGAACCCTCCCCGAAGAAGCCCGTCGCCATCCGGCCCGCATCCGATCCAGGAGCGGGACCGGATGGGGCGGGCGAGGGGCGGATATGCCCGGACTGCGGAAAACCCATACCGGCGGCGCGTCTGGCTGCGATGCCCGGCGCAACGCGATGCACGCGCTGCGAGGCGAAACGGGAGGTCGATGGATGAGCGAGGTTCCCTGGTTTCAGATGCTCTTTTTGCTCGGACTGATCGCGGCGTGGAGCCTGATCATAATCGCCACGGTGCGGTTCACCCTCAACCGGTGCTTTAAAAATTATGACAACAAATTTCAGGCGCAGGAAGCGAACACGCGGGAGATCGAAAAGGACATCCTGAAGATCAAAGCCGATCTCCCTTTGAACTATATCAGACGCGAGGATCACATCCGGTTTGAAACCGTGATCTACGCGAAAATGGACAAGCTGGCTGACATGATGGAGTTAATAAAGGACCGCTGGAGGTCGAACGATGAACAACGGAATTGATGTGGAAAAGGCGCGGCGGGAAACCATCCGCTGGCACATCCTGGTTGCGCTCAACGCGGCCCGTCCCATCGGGGCCAGCGAGTCGATCATGCTGACGACGATACAGGCGATACCGATCGACGCGACGCAGATCGAACTGCGCCGGGAATACGATTATCTGGAGGAGCGCGACCTGGTGAAGATCGAGGGACGCGGAACCCCGCAGTGGCACATGAAACTGACCCGCGCGGGAATGGACATGGCAGAATACACGATCGACTGCCATCCCGGAATCGCGCGCCCGAAGAAGTGGTGGTGAGATGCCGCAGAGATCAGCCGTAACACAGCTTCCCGAAGAGATAAGGGAAGAATTGAACCAACGCCTGGTGACAAGCTGTTTTTCCGATTATCAGGGGCTTGCGGAGTGGCTGGCCGAACAGGGCTACGAAATATCGAGATCGGCGGTTCACCGGTACGGCCAGCAATTTGAAGAACGCCTGGCCCAGATCAAGGTGGCCACGGAACAGGCGAAGGCGATCGCGAGCGTTGTCGGCGACGAAGAGGGCGCAATGAATGACGCCTTGATACGGCTTGTACAGGAACGGGCATTCGACGTGCTGATACGGCTGCAAGATGAGGACCCTGAGGAATTTTCAAAAATATTCCCCAAGATGGGGGTCATGGTGGCCCGCTTGAGCCGGGCCTCGGTACAGCAGAAAAAGTGGCAGGCGGAGGCGCGTAAGAAAGCCGAAAAGGCGTTGGCAACGATAGAAAAGAAAACGGCCAAGAACTCGCTAGACCCCGAAACGATGCGAATCATCAAAGAGGAGATCTATGGCATCTTCTAGCCCCCTCATACCCCTGACCGACTATCAAGGGACCTGGGTAACGGACAAAAGCCGATTCAAAATAGGCGTGATCACCCGTCAGGGAGGGAAGTCCTTCGGCACGGCCCTCGAGGCCGTCTTTGACTGCGTGGAACAAAAGACTATGTGGGTTTTTCTTTCTGCGGGAGAGCGACAATCGAAAGAACTCATGGGCAAGGCCGCCATGCACGCGAGGGCCATCGGCCGGGCCGTCGAGGAGCTGGAAGAAGATTACTGGGTCGACAAGGATACGAAATACCGGATGTTGGAGATAATCTTTCCCAACGGATCCCGCATCGTAGGCCTACCGGCCAATCCCGACACGGCCCGCGGATGGTCGGCAAACATCCTTCTTGACGAATTCGCCTTGCATCGCGACAGCCGTGAAATCTGGAAAGCTCTCTTTCCCACGGTTACCCGCGGCTATAAAATCAGGATCATATCTACTTTCAAGGGGAAGACAAATAAATTTTACGAGCTCTTTTTCGGTGCGCCCACGCTGCAGCGATTCAACGGACGCGATCACGAATTCCTGGGCGAAAAAGGCGGCTGGTCGAAACACTTCGTCAACATCTATCAGGCCGTTGAAATGGGACTGGATCTGAGAGACGACGAGGGGAATCCTTGCGATCCCGAGGATCTGCGTCTCGCCCTGAACGACGACGATGCATGGGCCGAGGAATACGAATGCATTCCCTCCGATGAGGTATCGGCGTTTTTGACGCATGAGCTGATTTCCTCTGTCGAGGATGTGAAACTGGTCATGACGCCGGTATGGGCGGAAATACTGATTAAGGCGGCTGAAATTAACTTTTATGAATTCAAACGCACCAAGATTTCCCCACCTCTGCCCCTGCATGCACTCGCAAATGTGGAGTTTTCAGGCGACCTATTTGCAGGAATGGATATAGGGCGCCATCGCGATTTTTCCGTTATCTGGCTGGATCAGAAAATACAAAACGTCCTATATTCGCTTGCCGTGATCGAACTGAAAAAACAGCCGTTCTTTGTGCAGGAGCAAGTGCTCCACACCTTGCTGACGTTGAAACGGATGCGGCGCGCCTGCATGGATAAAACGGGAATCGGCGAGCAGTTGGCGGAAAACGCACAGACGCTTTTCGGCTCGAAGGTAGAAGGAATCGATTTCAGCACTGGGAATAAGGAGGCGCTTGCAGTCGGACTGAAAAGGAATTTCGAGGATCGCGGCAGTGTGATCCCCGCATCGAACACAATACGCAATTCACTGCATTCGGTAAAGAAATACGCCACAACTACTAAGCATTTCCGGTTTGATGCCGAACGCACGGAACAAACGGGGCATGCTGATCATTTCTGGGCGAAGGGGCTTGCGGTGCATGCATCCTCCACACAGGGCGTTGTGCTTTGCGTCGGTGCAGATCCGGAGCCTAAGCCTACGGTGTGGGGAGGCAACGGAGGGCGCGGGAACAGGGGCCGAGACGGATTTTTCGGGCGGTTCGGAAACGACAGGGAGAGGATGTTTCATTGATGAGTTTTCGGGAAAAAATAGCGCGCGTGCTGGCTCCTGGGCTGAGATCCGACGAGGAAATCCGCGAAATGGTGGCCGTCGAGGTGGCCGGGGAAGTAAGGCGGGCGAAGATGGCCGTACCGATTACGGCGTCTTACGATCCGAACAATGAAGGTTACCGCAAGACCGGCGCCGAACCGGTGACGCGACGCGACCTGACTCCGATCACGCAGGACCGCATGTTCGAGGTTGCCTATTATATGTGGGACGCCTCGCCCATGCTGAAGCGCATGGCCACGATAGACAAGACCTTTATATTCGGCGAGCCCTTTACCGTCCAGTCGGACGATCCGGAGGTCCAGGGCGTTATCGACCGTTTTTTAAAACACCGGGAAAACAAAATGGCCCTGCGGTTTCCGCGAAAATGCCTGTGGCTTTCGGTGCTCGGCGAGCAGCTGTGGCCTGTCGATGTCAACCCGGTTAACGGATTCATTCGGATGCGCTACATCGATCCGGCTCAGATAAAAGAAGTATATGTCAACCCGCGAAATGTCGAACAGGTGTGGATGGTGGAACTCAAGGGCCGAATGGGACGTCCCGGCGAGAAATACACCATCATTCGAGAGGAGGCCGACCCGCGAAAGAAGGAGTTTGGGCGCTTGGTAGGAAATGCATTTTTCATGGCGATCAACAATCCGCCCAATTCGCCCAGGGGCAGATCCGACTATCTGACATTGTTCGACTGGATAGATTCTATGGAGCGTTACGGATTCAACTATCTGGAACGTGCCGAGTTTTTGCTGAATTTTATCTGGGATGTTTTGCTGAAAGGCATGGACGAGGAAGAGATCCGCAAATGGCTTCGAGACAACCAGGCGCCGCAGCCGGGAGCGATGCGTGCGCATAACGAGCAGGTTGAATGGAAAGCAGTGGCGCCGGACCTGAAAGCGGCCGACATGACCCAGGGTTTCGAGATGGCGAAATCGTTCATCATGGGTTCGGCGGGCCGTCCGGCGTCGTGGTACGGCGAGGGCGGAAAGGCATATCAAACCGAGGCGGAACTCTTCGGGGCGGTGCCGTATAAGGATCTCGACGACCGGCAGCGGGAATATACGGATTTATTGAACGACGTGATTCAGTTCGTCGTGGATCAGGCGGTCATTCACGGCCGCCTGTCGGAGAAGCAGGCCGAGGCGGGTTTTTCTGTCAATATGCCGGAGATTTCCAAAAAGGATTTCACAAAGATCATGAACGGATTGCCGCAGATAACCACGGCGCTTTCGATCGCGGTATCGGAGCGGTTCATCACCGCAGACGAGGCAACGAAGCTCTTCGCCTATGCGGCAACCTATCTGGGGTACGAGATCGACGCACAGGAAATGATCGACGCGGCGAAGAGTGCGCCGGATGACGGCGGCACCGATTACGATAAATTGCTGGGGTAGTTATGACGAAATCTCAGCGGGAGCGGGCATTCAGGAAAAAAGTGGAACAGCTGATCGCACAGGCGACCAAGATGGAAAACGAGGCGGTAAAAAATTCCATCAGGATTCTGGAGGCGGCGCGTAAAGAGATCGCCGCCACGGTGGCATCGACCGAATGGGAGATGTATCGGCTGCCTCAGCTCAAAAGCGCCGTGGAACGGGCAATGCAGTCATATGCGCAGCTGTACAATATGGATCTCAACGACCGTCAACTCGATTTCTGGGACCAGGGCATTTTGCTGGTAGACGAGCCGGTTTCTGCTGCCGTGAGCGCGAACATCGCCGTTGCCATGCCGCAAATCGATACAACCATGCTCGGTATTCTCCAGGGATACGGCACCGATCTCGTGACGGGGCTTGCGGCGGATGCCAACAAGAAGATCACAGCCGAACTTACACGCGGGCTGCTCGGCCGGAAATCGCCCTTCGAAGTGATGCAGGCGGTGGGGAAAAACCTGAAAGACAAGAGCATTTTCAAATCGATTGCCGCACGGGCCGAGACGATTACGCGCAACGAATGCGGCCGTGTGCTTGAGGCAGCGAACCAGGCCAGGCGCGAGCAGGCGGCAAAGGCGGTTCCGGGGTTGAAAAAGCAATGGGTGCACAGCGATTTTGCGAAGGTTCCGCGAATGTCGCATCTGGCTGCGGACGGGCAGATCAGGGACGTGGACCAGCCGTTCGACGTGGGCGGAGAAAAGTTAATGTATCCCCGCGATCCGGCTGGATCGGCGGAAAACACTATTAATTGCGGGTGCTATTCCGTGCCCTATCATGAGCACTGGGAACGGGCGGCGGAAGATCTCGCGGCGTAATTTCAAAAAGGAGGCCAGAAAAATGGCGGAGAAAAAAGACCCGGCCGTCGACGAGACGGCAAAAAAACCGGACAAGAAGAAGGAGCTTATAGCAATGGCATGCGACGCCTACGGCATCGACGAGAAATACGTCTTTGCCTCCGGCGTGCGGCAAGATCCGAGGCGCAAAACAACCGTGGCGGTCATCGTTACCAGGGGTGGAAAAAAGGTTTTTTATGCAGCCGGCGACGAGGTAACGCCTCTGAATCAGATCCAGATCACCGGCATCAATCCGAATCCGAAGTCGAAGAAGCTTACACCCGGCCCGAAGAAATAAGGGAGGCGGCGACCGATGAAAACAAAACCGACGATAGATATGCGCAGCAGCCAGGAAATCAGCCTCGACCGGATCAGGGAAATGGTCTGGGCGGCGTTGAAAGACAAGGGCGATCAGCTGTGGATCAGGGAACTATATGACACATATCTGATCTACACCGACGACAACACAGGGAAGATGTACCGTGTCGGCTATGCGATTATCGACGATGCGATACAGCTCGGAAGCGAAATCGTGGAAGTTGAGCAGAAATATGTCGATGTCAATTCCCGCCAGGAAGCGACGGACAGCGGCCTGGTTATGGACTGCCGCATCGGCATGGCGAAAAACGTCGAGGGCACCGAGTGGGATGTGACGATTTGCAATCCTGGACATACGTTGACGGGGTGGTACATCACGGACGACATTATTCGCGCCGTTGCAGAGGAAGGCATTTTCGAGGGCGTAGATGTAAACCTCTTCGAACTTCCCGGACGGGCGGGGCATCTTCCGGAGCCGCTTTTTGATATCAAACAACTGCTCGTGCGCAACAAGGTCGGTTGGATCGACAAGGTGCGCGCTGTGACGGGCGAGGGTCTCAAAGGCATTCTGCATTTCGTGGATTCCGCGAAATGGCTTGGCAAAAACCTGCTGGCGGCGATGGAAAACGGCGAACGCGTCTATGGGCTTTCATTCGATTGCCCTGTGCGCGCCACTCAGGAAGTGATCGACGGCAAAACGGTCCTGAAGATAGTGAAATTTTTCAGTGCCGACAGCGTGGACATAGTCACCCGTGCGGCTGCGGGTGGAAAATTCAACCGGGCGGTGGCCTCAGCGCCGGCCCACACATTTGAGGAGGACCAGATGAGAGACTATATGATCAGTCTTATCAGGGAGAAGCGGCCGGACCTCCTGCAAGGGAGGGACGCAACGACCCTTACCGATCAGGATATACAGGGGCTGGCCAGAATGGCAATGGAGCCGAAAGCGGCAGATTCGGCCGGAGGCGGCGACAACGGAAATTTCGCCACAAAGGACGATTTCAGACTGTTCCGGTGCGGCACGCTGCTTTCAGACAAACTCGCCGAATCGGACCTGCCGGCGTTCGCTAAAAAGCGCGTCCGGGAACAGTTTGACGGCAGGATATTCGAGCCCGCCGAACTCGATACGGCCATCGGCGCGGAGAAGGATTACATCGCGCAGATGTCGGCACCCGCCGAGGGAAACGGCGTCGCCGCAGGACCGTCGATCCGAGTCGGCATCGATTCGCTGCAAAAGGCGCAGATGGGGCTGGACCGGCTCTTCGGATTCCGTGGCGAGCAGATGCAGCAGTTCGCCCGAATGGAACGCCTGGACCATGAACCAAAGTTTATGGATATGCGAAGCGTTCAGGATTTCGCTGAGTTCGACAAAATTCCCGCGTTCAAGAGCATAATGGAAGCCTACGTGTTTTTCGGCGGCGACGCCGAGGTCACGGGCCGCTTTCATCCGAAGCGCGCCATGATGGAGATCGACAGCACGACCTTCACTTACGCCCTGGGCAATACGATGGCGCGGCGGCTGATCGCGGCGTATAACAAGATCGAATATTACGAAAACATGATCGTTTCCGTAAAAAAATCTGCGAAGAATTTTAAAACGCAGGAAGCGGTCAAAGTCGGCGGATTCCCCGATATTGAGGATGTCGATCCGGAATCGGGAGATTATCATGAAATTGCGGCCATCACGGACGAAGAAGCCTCCTACGTGGTCCTCCAGAAGGGAAATCTGCTCACGTTCTCGAGGAAATTTTTGATTAACGACGATATCAGCGTGGCAACCCGCATACTTGACGCACTTGGCATTTCAACGCGCCGGACGCATGCACGGTTCTGCTGGACATTCCTGATCGACAATTCGACCTGCACCGATGGAACGGCAATATTCACCGAAGCCCACGGGAACCTGGGATCGGGCGCGCTGGGCTATGCAAATGCATGGACCGCCTATCTCGCCCTCATGAAGATGACGGAAAAGGATTCGGGAGAATATATCGGCATCCTTGGCGGTGGAGACACAAAAGTCAATCTGTGGGTACCGGCGGATCTGCTGTCTACTGCAGAGGACATCGCAAATGAGCCGTACTATTACAGCTCCAACGATCTCACGGCCAAAACGAGAAACCCCTGTGCAAACAGGCTCGTTCCGCGGGCGAATCCCCTGTTGAACGGCGACGCCACCGACTGGATCCTGACCGTTCCTGCCGACATCGCCGAAATTATCGAGATGGGCTATCTTTTCGGCAACGAGGAACCGGAATATTTCGTGGCCGATGTGCCTACCGGGCAGTTCATGCTCGTGGCCGATCAGATCAAGCACAAAGTGCGCCATGAATACGGCGGCAGCCCGCTCGATTACGTGGGCGCGTACAAGGCTGTTGTAGCCGATTAGCGGCGTTAAAAGCGTTAGGATCGTTTCTATCGTCAAGAACATTGAGGGCCGCGAGGCTGCGGCCCTCACTTTAAAAACCTCAGATGGAGGACATGACATGAAAAGAATCAGAATTTTCAATATTGCGCTGATTGTCGCCGCCTTGATGCTGATCGCGCTAATCGCGATGCCTGCGCAGGCGGCCTATTATGCAAAGCTTAAATGGACGCGAATATCCGCCGTTGCAGGCGAGGCCATAAGCGCCGGAGAGGCGGTGGCCATAAAAGACGCCGACGGATACGCGTATGCAGCCGATGCAAACGATTCCGACCTCCGGCCCGCCGTGGGCGTTGCCGGGAAGGACGCGGCATCGGGCGCCAACGTGGAGATTGTCATACAGGGCGTGTTTTCCGGATGGTCGTCGCTGACCGAAGGGCAGCCGGGCTATCTGTCCGAAACGGCAGGCGCGATTACGCAATCCGCGCCATCCTGGGACCAGCAGGTGGGCATCGCCATATCGACTACCGACTATTACGTCAACTGCGGCAACTACTTCGACAGCTCAACACTGACGGCCCTGGGCGTGCTCTCCGGCGCATCGCCGATTATCATGGAGGGCGCGTCGGCAGACGCCTATGAAACGACGATTGCCGTTACCGACCCGACTGCGGACAACACTATCACGCTGCCCGATGCATCGGGCGTGCCGATTCTCTCCGCCGCCATTCCCGACGCCGCAACGGGCATATGGGGCGCGGCCAACAGCCTCGTAGCGGAGGGTGCAACGGCCAACGCTTACGAAACTACTGTCGCGTTCACCGACCCGACCGCAGACAGGACCGTGACGGTCCCCGACGCGGGCGGCACGGTGATGCTGTCGAGCCTGGCAACCAACGGGGCCGACGCGGCAAATGCGGTAACAGGCGCATCGAACGGCCTGGTCTTCGAGGGCGCAACGGCAAACGATTACGAAACGACCGTATCTTCCACTGATCCGACTGCGGACCGGTCGGTGGTGCTTCCCGACGCGGGCGGCACGGTGATGCTGTCGAGCCTGGCAACCAACGGGGCCGACGCGGCAAATGCAGTGACGGGCGCATCGAATGGCCTGGTCTTCGAGGGCGCGACGGCCGACGCTTACGAAACAACCGTATCTTCCACTGATCCGACTGCGGACCGGTCGGTGGTGCTTCCCGACGCGGGCGGCACGGTGATGCTGTCGAGCCTGGCAACCAACGGGGCCGACGCGGCAAATGCAGTGACGGGCACATCGAACGGTCTTGTCTTCGAGGGCGCGACGGCCGACGCTTACGAAACGACCGTATCTTCCACCGATCCGACCGCAGACCGGACAATCACGTTGCCCGATGCGTCCGGCACAGTAGACGTGTGCAGCACGGCATCGCACGATTACAGCGGCGGGCATGCGGACTGGACGCTGTCGGCATCTGAGGCCCAGGCAACATATATCATCGTGACGAATGCGGATGGGGGATGCAACGCGATTCTTCCCGCAGCGACAGCGGGCAAGATCTTTTTTATCAACAATACGTCCGGCCAGATTTTGACATTCAAGGTTACGGGGCAGAGCGGCGGTACGATCGCCAACGCTAAAACCGCGATTTATGCCGACAACGGCACCGACGTAGTTGAAATATACGAAAAACCATAATGCAAACGGGCGGGGTTCGCCCCGCCCCGTTTTTCCGGACTCTCGAGCATTGGATATCGAGGGGCGGGAAAAACGCACCAGGAGGGCAAAAATGAGGCAATCGCAAGAACACGCAGGTAGATGTAGCCTGAAAGAATGTTGGCTTACAGGGCTTATTCCGGCCGTTGTGGCGGTTATGTTCGCCATTATGCTGTTCAGCGCCGTCCCGGCAGGGGCTTCGGACCGGACAACGAGGATCGTCACCATGCTGTCGTCCGGGACGTATACTGCGGCCACCGGTTATTCGTCGAGTTTTGAAGTGTCTGCGTATTACGAAGGGCAGATCCTGGTAGGCGTTATCGCTGAGGCCGGCACATCCACACTGGATATCACGATCCAGGTCAGCGGCGACGATTCGACATGGTACGATCATACGTCCATAAGCCAGATCACCGCTACCGGGCAATATCGGCAGGCAATCACTAATTTCGGCAAGTATATTCGGTTGAAATATGTCGTCGGCGGCACGTCGTTTACGCTGTCGTCCCTAGGGATTTTTAAGAATTAGCGGAGCGATCATGAGTACACGAGACGACTACATAGCGGCGATCGGGCGGTTTGTGCATGGAGAGTTTCCGCTTGGCGAGGCCGATAAGATTCTGGCGATCGGCAGGGCCGTGAAAGAGCATTCCAAACACAAACCGCGCATTGTCGTTGAGGACGTGGACGGCGACGGCGGATTCGATTATCCGGTATCAGGGCTGGAAGCGTGGGACGATGAATTTTCCTCCGTCAAATCGATCGAATACCCGGTAAATGACGACGACGAGACGCCCGATATGCTGCATGACAGCGAATGGCGCATATATCGGAAACCTTCCGGCCAGGTAATCAGGTTCCTGGAAGACAGGCCCACGGCTTCGGAATCGATCCGCGTGACCTACACGGCCATGCATGCTTGCACAGATTCCACCTGCACGGTGGCCGGGTTCGACGAAGAGGCGGTGCAGGCGCTGGCTGCCTCCGTTTTTTGCGAGATGCTGGCCACTTATTATGCCAGCAATCAGGATTCGACTATCCAGGCTGACAGCGTGGACCATACGAGCAAATCCCGAGATTTTGCGGCGAGAGCCGCCCGGTACAGGAAGTTGTATGCCGATCATATGGGCATCAAGGATGGCCAAACGAAAGCGGCGTCGGTAACCGGCGACCAGGATTCGACGCCGTCATGGGGCGAAGACCATATGACGCATCCGAGGAAATATCGCTGATGTTTGAAACGGTCATAAAATATGATCTTTCCGGCATCAAGGAGCTTTCGGAGCGCTACCCGGCAGAATCGCGGGCGGCGCGCGAATCGAAGGTTACCGAAGCGGTGCAGCTTCTTGAGCGGCTGATTAAAGAGGCAACCCCCGAGGGGGCCGGCCCCATTCACCTGCGGGATACCATTTACGGGCAGGTCGTATCGGTCGAAGGGGCAACCACGGGAATCCTCGGAACACCGGCGGTCCACGGAGAACCGGTTGAATCCGGCACAAAGCCGCATTTCCCGCCGGTGGATGCAATCAGGCATTGGGTCGTGCATACGATGCAAATAGACGGCAAGGAAGCGGACAGCGTGGCGTTCCTGGTGGCGCGCGCAATATCGCGCCGCGGAACGGAGGGGGCGCATATGTTCAAAAACACAATCGGCGACAATATGGCGCGGGTGCTCTCCATCCTTTCGGACATTGCCGATGAAACGGCGCGGAGGGTGCAATGAGTCTCGAGGCGATTCGGCAACAGATTCGAGTGATCGCATCAGGCGTTCCGGGAGTTGGTCGGATCCACGATTACGAACGGTTCAGCGCCGAATATTCCAAGTTTCTGGAGCTGTTCAAGGTTGACGGAAGAATCAACGGTTTTATGTTTTTCAGGATCCAGCGCATAGAGCGGTTTCTGGCTGCAGGAGAATCGGAGATCGCCCATGTGTTCCGTTTTCGCCGCCTGTGCGGACTCGAGGACGCCGAGGCAACGGGCATCGCCTTTGACGACCATGTCGAGGATCTGTGCAGCGCCTTCAATCTGCGCGACGATCTCAACGAAAGCTGCGACACGATCAACCCGGACTGGGGACCGATGCAAGGTATGCGGGGTCCGCAGATCGAGACGATCGACATTCGCAAATTCGGGTCCGTCCTTTGCCATTTTGCCGAGGGCAGGCTCTGCGCAGTCGAAACATTAGACATAGAGGAGGAACGGTCCGATATAGGCGCGGAATGGGGCGAATTCGCTTGGGGTTCTATTCCTTGGGGGTGTGTTGCATAATGCGCCTGGGATATATGGCGCCGAACGAGACGGAAAAGAAAAAACAATAGGAAGAGATCGCGGAGGTAAATCCTATGCAGACAAAAAAAGGTTGGAATCATCAGCTCATGATGAGCCTGTTTCAAAAAGAGTCGCCCGTCGGCGAAGCCGCGGCATACGATTCCGGCGTGACCATGAATTCGTCAAACGCCTGTTCGATGACGGGGTTTTCCTGCGAAACGGAATGGGCGGACGCGGTCGTCAACGACAAAGACGACGTGACCGGCAAGGAACACGGCTACGATCAGGAGATCGTCGAGCAGGGCGCGACCTTTGCCTACAAAGAGGCAAGGGCCAAGCCGAACTCGGTCGCCGGAATCGCTGGGTTGTGTATGGGCGGCATTACGAGCACCCAGGACGGCGAGCTTACCGCCTATAAGCACGTCATAACCCCGGTCGCCGTCGGCACGGCCATCCCGTCGATCCAATTAGAACAGAAGCTCGGCGGGATCCAGTACGCCTACAAAGGCGTCAAGGGCAATTCGTTCAAAATCGCCGGGCAGGAGGGCGGGGTGGTCTCCCTGGAGGCGGCGCTGGTCGGATCAGGAACGCGGGCAACGTCCTCCACGGCGTTTGCCGCAGCGATAACCGAAAGCTGGCTAAAATTGAACAAATGCTCCGTGTGGATGGAATCGGGCGACAACATCTCCATTGCGGCCGGTGCGGCGCTCGTACAGGGCGCCGAGAACATCTCCAGCGACACGCCCGACGCCATCAAGGCCCGCCTCAAATCGATGGAATTCGGCTGGAACAACAACGGCGCGGGGCAGCCCGGCTTCGGCGGCGGCGGCGTCTTCCAGGATTACGACTACGGCCGGCGCGCGGCGGAGTTGAAATTCTCCCTGCTCTTCTACAGTTCGACGGAGCTGGATTATTTCATCAACCAGAATCCGCTCGCCATCGAATTTAATCTCAAAGGCTCGCTGATTGCCGCGGGCGGCGCCATGTATTACGGCGTCACGCTGATCGTGCCGCGGTTCAAAATCGTAAAGGCCCCGCTGCCTAAAGGCGGCGTGGGCGACACACTGACGCAGGAATTCGAGTGCAACGTGCTCGACGACGGAACCAATTCGGCGGCGATGATCGCCGTCTATAACGCCCAGGCGGCCTACCTGGCGGCGGCGGCCTGATAGAGAGGATATGAAATGGCCAGATTAAGCGAAGGAACGACGGCAATCATAAAACTGGGCAACGAGGAGGTAAAATTCACCCTCCGGGAACCCACGAACAAGGAATTAAACGAATTCATGGCCGAGCGCTACTCGGTGGACCGAAAAAACCGAATGAAAGACCGCTCTCTGGCGGCCCGCATTAACTTTTTCGATCTGCTGCTCACGGAGGTGGAGAACCTGGACGACCGCGACGGCACACCCATTACGGTCGATAAAAAAGGCAGCATCCCGGCAAACTGGAAAAACGACATAATTTTCCAGACGTTCGAGCAGGTGGAGATCGATATAAAAAACTGAGGCAGGACGTCAGGCTCCTCGATGAGCGGGCCGGCGTCCCCGCCTGCGACGACTGCGACGCCTGGGACGAAAACCCGGCAGAATACGTAGAAGAGGAAATATGCCCCATCTGCCCGTGGAATCAGGAAATACAGGAACCGATCATCTTCAAACTGATCGACTTCCTGGCCCTCATCGAGGCGGGCTGCCCCGTCGGCCGGCATGAGCTTACCGACGAGGAATGGCGCCTGATCGGCGTCATAAAAGTAGAGCGGGAAAAAATCGCAGTAGAAAAGGCCAGGGGAAAGCGCAATGGCGGAACGCAAAATCCAGATTGAACTTTCGGTAGACGACAAAGGCAGCGTCGTGGTGAAGAATTTCGCCGACAAGACCGAAAGCGGCATGAAGGATGTCGAAAAACAGAGCAAAACCACCACCTCTCGCATGAAATCACAGTGGGAAGGCGTGCGGAAAAACTGGCTGGCCGTCACCGCGGCGCTGGCCGGCGCGATGGTGATGATCAAAGAATGCACCAGCCTATACATGGTGCAGGAAAAAGCGGAAATGCAACTGGGCGTGGCCATGAAAAACGCCGGGACCTACACCCGCGAAAATTTCCAGGCATTGAAGGATTACGCCGCGCAGCTCCAGAAAGTGACGACCTACGGCGACGAAGTCACCATCGCCACGATGGCCAACCTCCAAACCTACGGCATGGAAACCGAGGCCCTGCAGCAGGCTACCAAGGCATCGATGGACCTGGCCGCTGCCAAGCAGATCGACCTGCGCACGGCATCTGAGCTGGTGGGCAAGGCCTTTGTCGGCGAAACGGGAACGCTGTCCCGCTACGGGATCGTGCTCGACGAAGGGAAAGACAAGGGAGAAAAATTCGCCGCCGTGCTCAGACTGATCAACGATCGCTTCGGAGGATCGGCGCAAGCAGAAATCGAAACATACGGCGGCCAGCTCAAGCAAATCGCCAACTGGTGGGGAGATATAAAGGAAATGGTCGGCTACGGCCTCCTGAAGGCGCTCGAAGCGGTGCAGATGGCCTTTGGCATGGTGGGCGCCGGCTTCTACATCGTTTTGGAAACAATCGTCAAGGGCTATCGCATGCTCGCGGAGACGGTGGCAAAAATACCCGGCATGGGCAATGTCATGGCGCCGCTTATCGACCACCTGAACACTATAGAAAAAGGCTTCCGCGACGCCAAAACCGCCGCCCTGGATTTTGCCAGCACCAATATGACCATGCTTATGTCCGGAGATCGCACCTCCAGCTATCTCGACAAATTGGCCGCCGGCGCAGGACCCCCCGAAAACGCCGGCGGAACCGACGACGCCAAGGTCCAGGCCCTGGCCGACGAAAAAGCGAAGGCCCTGGCCGTAGAACTGGCCCAGCGGCAGCAGTTCTTTGCGGACCTCAACGAAGCCGCCGACATCTACAATCAAGGGCTGCAGGAGCGGGAAGACCTGCGGATGCAGCAGACGGCGGAACGCCTGCAGGCCGAATACGACATGCGCACCCAATTTTTCAACGACATCAACGAGGCCGAATACATGGCCGACCGCATGCGCGCCGACTATAAAGAGCAACTGGCCCGCGAGGATGCCGACCGGGAGCGGATCCTCAACCAGGCCAAGCTCAGCATGGCAATGAATTATGCCCAGACCGCCATGAATGTCCTCGGTGCCATCGCCTCGTTTTCCAAAGAGCAGAATACCGCCATGTTTTTAGTCAGCAAGGCCGTCGCAGCAGCAATGACCTGGATACAAGGGAACCAAGCGGCCATCGCCGCCGCCTCCGCCGTGGCCGGAATCCCCGTCGTCGGCCCGGCATTGGCGGAAGCCGCCTATGCTCGCATGATGATCCTCACCTACATCAACATGGCCGCCATCGCCGCCACCGCCATCGGCCAGCTCGCTACCGGATCAGCCGGATCCGCGTCGAGCCCCTCGGTCACCGGCGTCGGCTACGGCCCCTATCAGCCCGCATCCGAGACCGTCCCGACGCAGGAGAAAGAGGCCGTTAGCCCCATCCAGCTGACCGTGCAGGTCTTCGGCGACGTAGTTGACCACAGCGAATTCGCCCGGACCCTGGTTCCATATTTAAAAAAAGCCTACAAGGACGGAGTCCACTAATGGCCTGGAACGCGAAGCCGATCATACTGTATGAAAACCGTTTCGAAGACGGCACGCCCACCGCTACGGACACGGCATCAGGCTATTACGCGGCCAATATCCGGGACCTGCGCACCTACACCTGGCACCAGTTCGCCGCCGCGGGGACAAAATACTACACCGTGGACTGCGGCGAGGCGAAATCAGCCGACTGCCTGGGCATCCGGGGGCACAATTTAGGGACAGCCGCCGCATCCGTCTCCGTCGAGTCGTCCGACAACGGCAGCGATTGGACAGGGCGCCTGGCCGCCTTCGAGCCGTCGAGCGACCGGGCGATCCTGAAAACCTTCACCAGCGCCTCCGCCCGCTACTGGCGCGTCAAGATCGTCACCGCCGCCACAGCGGCGAAAACAGCCGTCCTCATGCTGGGCGTGCGGCTCACGATGGAGAAATGGCCCTCCGGCGAATTCGATCCGGCCCCGGAATCGCCCCTCTCCTCGTCTAAATACAGCCAGCAGGGCCATCTCCTGGGCGTCCTCCTGGACTACGTCGAAATCGCAATCACCGCAAAATTTCAGCGCCTCTCGCCCGCCTGGGTCGAGACGTACTTCCGCCCCGCCTGGGACGGCCACATCCATGCAGGCAGGCCCTTCTTCTGGGCCTGGGACATCACCAACCACCCGTCGGAG
This sequence comes from Syntrophales bacterium, assembly GCA_963666365.2. Lineage (GTDB taxonomy): Bacteria > Desulfobacterota > Syntrophia > Syntrophales > UBA2210 > JALNXD01. The sequence continues at coordinate 560,077 of CAXXNF010000001.1, read as the reverse complement.
GTCTATTTTGTGCAGATCGCCGACGGCTACCGCCTCAGCATGCCCTACGACCCGGTCCGCCGGTCGCTGACACTGAGCATGCGCGCGGCAAAGGAGCAATAACATGGGCACAGAGACATCAAAGCTGGGGCTCTACAAACCGGCATACGGCGAAGCCGGTGAGGACTGGTGGGACGAGATCAACGGCAACTTCGACGCGCTCGACGCGGCTTTGGGATATCAGGTCGTATCCTCCGCCGCGACACTGAGCCCCTTCACCTGCGTCCTGGCAGACACGTCGGGTGAGGCGCTTGCATTGACGCTGCCCGCGCTGCCCGCTGCCGGGACAGTGATCCAGGTGCGCGACTATGCCGGCAGCTTTGCCGCAAATAACCTGACGCTTGCGCGCAACGGGAAAAAAATCAACGGCGCCGAGAGCAATCTTGTGCTGAGTACAAACTGGCAGGTTGTTACGCTGGTCTATGCGGGAGACACGGACGGATGGGTCTATGACACACTCGCTGCTGATGCGGTATCGAAGCGGCACACACAGAACGCCGATACGAAGCTGGACGAAGGCGGCGCAAACGAGGTCACGGCGGCAGAGATGAAGGCGCTGGTCGCGGGAGCCACGCGCAATACGGCAGACCCCACGCCGGACACGGACCATACCGTTGAGGGACGGATACACCCCGGCACGGCGGGCGAGGCGCTGTCCTTCGGGCAGCTTGTGTATCTTAAAAGCGACGGCAAATGGTGGAAGACCGACGCCTCGGCGGAGGCCACGACAAAGGGCATGCTGAGAGTTGTCGCGTCGTCGTCCATCGATGCAGACGGTACCGGCAATTTCGCCATGCCGGGGGCCTATATACGGGACGACGACTGGAACTGGACCACAGGGGCGCCCCTGTTTCTCGACGCGGCCACCGCTGGCGGCCTGACTGAAACAGCACCTTCAGGCGGAAACTTTGTGCGCGTGGCCGGGCACGCGCACACGGCGGATATTTTCCACTTCAACCCTTCGCAGGACTGGTACGAATCGGAGGCGGAAGAATGAGCATAGTTAAGATACTGGGCATAACGCCTGCAAAGATATGCGGGGTGGAAACCGGGAAAATCGCCAAGATCCTGGGCGTTGAGAACGGAATGGGAAGCGCGCCCGGCCCTGACGGGTGGAGCGGCAACATCATCACCGCAGGATCGGGAAAAGATTATGAAAACTTCAAATCCGCATGGGACGCGGCAGGTGACAGCGACATGATTCTTGTTTACGGGAATCACGACCTGACCAACAATTCCGTTTCTTTAGGCAGCAAGAAAATCTTTGTGCGAGGCATGGGCGAATCTCCTGAAGATACGGTACTATCGCTCACAACTGAATCAAGCCTCGGCGCGTTGTTGTGGCTTGCCAACGGCGCGTCGGGAATCTTTGAAAATATAAAACTGTTTTACAATTATTCCTGGGACGGCAAGGGAGTGATACGGCTTTCCGGAGCGCAGGACGCCATATTCAACAAGTGTCATATCTATTACTCGGCAACGGCTTTTATCAATGACGTATATCACACGACTGCGGACCAGAGCGGCAGCATAATATTCCGCCAGTGCATGTTGACCAGGGGCGTATATCATTTCAAAGCAATAAACCTGGCGGTTGTGTCCATGCAAAAGACAGAGATAAATGGAACTTTGAGTAATAAATCATGTACCGGTTCTTTCGCCGAATCCGACTATGTCACGACGCCGACAGAAAATTACGGGTACGGGTATGGAGAGTATCTTATAACGTCTGAATTCCTTGCGTCACGAGGCTATTGATGACCACATCGGCCTGGGGCGACTTCCCCTGGGGCGCAATCCCCTGGGGAGTCATCGAATATGACTACTACCGGGACAGCCTGTCCCGGACGCCGGTGTCCCTTGTCGTGCTGACGCTCGATTACTGCGGGCACACCTTCGGCGAGGCCCCCTGCGCCGCCACAGGCGCGCCCTGCTACAACACCTACCGCACCTGCAAGGACAAAGACCACTACTCCCGCGGTACCAAGGAGTACAAATTCACCTCCACTAACACTCCACTGCCCTTCAGCGAGGGCGAGCGCCCCTACGTGCTTGCCATCAAGCCCTTGGCCACGGAGATCAAGGACAGCCTGACCGTCAACGCCCGCGTCACCGTCGAATTTGCCGACGAAGAGGACGGGGACATCGGCGTCGATCCCTACGTTGATGAGCGGTCCGGCGTCCAGGGAACATTCTGGAAAAAGCTCCTGGCCCGCAATCCGCACTACAAAGGCCGTCCCCTGGAAATATACGAGGGCTTTCTCGGCATGGCCGAGGGCAATTTTCAGCAGCGCTATTACATGAAAATCGACACGATCACCCTGGGGAAGGGAAAAGTCTCCGTCGAGGCCGTGGACCTCCTGAAAGACCTGTCAAAAATCTACGTCCCGGCAAAAGTCGATTTAAAGCTGGTAGCCGCCATAGACGCCGACGACACCGCCCTCACCGTCTCTGACGCGTCCGATCTCGACGAGACCGGCTATGTCCGTATCGGCGACGAGATCATGTATTACGGCGCGAAAAACGACACCACGGGCGTCCTGTCCAGTCTCACGCGGGGCGCGTTTGGCACCGAGGCGGACAGCCACGACGAAAACGACAAAGTCCAGCCATGCAGGTATTACGACTGGGACAATCCTCTCGACATCCTAAACACGGAAATGCTCCAGGCCGATGCAGAGATCGACACCGAGTATATCGATACGGACGCCTTCGACGACGCAAAGGACTGGCCCGGCGGCGAAATCGATATATCGGCGATGATCAGCGAACCGACGAAGCTCTCCGAGCTCTATTTTGAATTGATCGACCTACTGGACTGCAAGACCTGGGTAGCAGAGGATCTCAAAATCACCATCGCCCGGAACACCCCCAACCGCGGCGATCGGGCATATACCGCGCTGACCGACGAGGCGAATAACGTCCACGCCTCCGGGGCGGCGGATCTCAACCCGGACAGCAGGATCTCCCGCGTCGTCGTCTACTGGGACCGGCGAAGCGTCATCGAGGACGTGGACGACGAAACGAACTACAAGCGCATTGACATTGCCGTCGACGCGGAAAGCGAAGGAGAGAACGCCTACGGCGAGGAAGCGGAAAAGATCCTCTATTGCCGGTGGATGAGAACAGGCGAGCATTCAGAAGAGGAAATGACCGGCTTTATCGGCGATCTGGCGGCACGGCGCGTCATAAACCAGCGGGAAGCCCACCCCATCGTCAAAGTAGCCGTGGAAATCAAAGACAGCGAAATAAGGACCGGCGGCTATGTGCGCCTGACCACCGACGAGCTGGAGGACAGAGAAGGCAACCCCGTCACCCTGGGCCGGTATCAAGTCGTGAAAAGGGAGGAACAAAAGGGCGTCATCACCCTGTCCCTCATGGAACTGCCGAAGCGAAAAATATTCATCATCGCCCCGGACGACGCCCCGGACTACGACGACGCCGACGAAGACGACAGGGAATACGGCTACATTACCGCAGACTCCGGCGACATGCCGGATGAAACCGATGGATACGATATTTATTAGGAGCATACCATGTCATACAACGCATTGACCACAACGGAAACCACGGCGGGCAAACCGGGGAAACAATCTCTCTTTAGAAAAATAAAGGATAATTTCGATTACCTCTACAGCCTGGTCATGTCACAATCCGCCGGGGCGGGCGTCCCCAACGGGTCCTTCGAGATCGACAGCGACAGCGACGGCGTGCCCGACAACTGGACGCAGTCGCTTTATTCAGGCGGCGCCGGCGCAATAGAAACCACAAGCCCGGCGCACGGCGCACAGGCCTATAAATTCACCCATCCGGGCGGCGCGGGAAACGGCGGCGGCAGCCTTACAAGCGGCTACCTGGAGATATCGCCGAACCTTGATTATGTGCTGCGCTACATCACCTGGGCCTCCGCCGCGGGCATGAAAAACATTGTCCGGATCACCTACTACACGGCGGCGAAAGTGGAAATATCGAGCGAGGACCTCTACACAAGCACGTCGAACCCCACCACGGCCACGGGCTACACCTCACGGCTCACCGTCCCCGCTACGGCGCGGTACCTCAAAATCATCCTCATCGGCGGCTATACCGACACCGACGTAGCCGGAAGCGCCTATTTTGACGGCATCGACATCGACGACGCCATCACGCAGGGCGCGCTCAAGACCAGCTCCGGCAGCGTGTCCATATCCGACGGCCCCTGGAATGGGACCGATACCCGCAGCGAGAGCGCCCATCTGACACTGCCCGGCGGCGCCTACGGCTTTCAACCGCAATTCAAACAGGCGGCGGGCGGAAGCTCCCCGGTCTGGGTGTCGAAAACCATGACGGCGCGCCATGTAGAGGCCGAGGACATCGGATCCACCTATCTGACGCGCATCTACCTGCGGCAGGACTGCGAAACTTCGTCCGGGTCCGACATGACCCTTGCGTCCTACGCACAGCAGACCTACGTCACCTCATCGGGCGAGGTATACTGGATATTCGCCCTGAGAGACCGTGAAACCGGCGCGCTGGCCGCCGTATACCAGGCCCCGGATCACCCCTGTTTCGGCAACGGCGGCGACCCGGAAGCCGTGCCGCACCCCTTCGGGGCGTACAACACAGACCGCTACGAACTGATCGTCGTCAACCCGGACGAGAAAACCTTGCGCGAAATGACGCAGCGCACCGGTAATGCCCGCGACCTGGCCGAGGTGATTCGCAAGGAATACGAAATAGACGACGAAGCCGAGGCAGCCTGGCCGGACAAAGAAATCACCGTCGGGCTGCCGACCGGCGTCGACTGGAGATTCATGCCCGCGGGCGGGCCCGTCCGCGCAAAAAAACGGATCATCCCGAGGCCGGATGGTGTATCGGTAAAGAAAATAAAGAAAAAGCGGGAAAAATCATACAAGAGGTAATGCGGGCGGCAGAAGAGGAGGCCATGAATCGGATAACAGGATGCTGTATCGGTATAAGCGCCACCCGCACGTCCCGATGGTCCAGTGAAGCCGAATATAGCAACCTAATAGAAAAAAAGAAAGAAAAAAACGCGGACAGTATTCCAGGGAGGTGACGCTCCCCAGACCCTGTGTATAGACAGGACGGGATGACCCGCTACCATCCGCTGTACTAGATAAACCGGGCTTTGTAGCAGAGTCGTCCCTCAAGCACAAGATCTGAGGGAGATATTATGAACAGCTTTTTATCGTACATGGGTGGAAAATCATTACTGACAAAAAGGATAATTGAGAAAATACCGGAACATACCTGTTACTGTGAAGTTTTCGCGGGTGCCGCTTGGCTTTTGTTCAGGAAGGAAGAATCGAAGGTGGAGATCATCAACGACATTAACACTGACCTGGTAACGCTTTACCGGGTTGTGAAGAACCACCTGGAAGAATTTATTCGATATCTTAAATGGATCCTTGTAGCAAGGGAGGAGTTCGAACGTTTTAAGGCGGAAACCCCGGAATCGCTCACAGATATCCAACGGGCAGTGAGGTTTTATTACCTTCTCCGAACCGGCTATGCCGCCCGCATCAAGAGCCCCTCGCTCAACATCAGCGCCACAAGACCGCCAAGCCTGAATTTGCTTAGGATTGAAGAGGATCTCTCGGCGGCCCACTTGCGTCTTTCACGCGTCTACATTGAGAACAGACAGTATGCTGACCTAATCAAGAGGTTCGACAAGCCGCACACGTTTTTTTATATCGATCCGCCTTATCATGGGTTTGAAAACTACTATGGAGACGGCATATTTAGCCACAAAGACTTCAAAGTGCTGCGAGATATCCTGGCCATCATTCAAGGTCAATTTATTATGTCTATCAACGACACTGAATTAATCCGGGATTTGTACAAAGATTTTCACATCGAGGAGGTGGCCACGACCTACACTGCGGCTGGCGGCGACAAAAGAAAGGCTGCCAATGAACTGCTGATTATGAATTACAAGCCGAATACGGCATAGACATTAACACATAAAGACCATTCCCCTGCTGGTTCGAGCCTTTACAAACATCAAGTTCTGAACCGACAGGATTTTTGCGCCCTGAATTAAGCGTATATATTTTGTCGCCGATTTCATTTCCTTGTCGCCGATTACATTTCATTTTGTCGCAGAATAGATTTAGTCGGTCAGACAGGCAGACCAAACAGACCAAACAGACCAAACTGTTACGACACAGCCTTGGCCCTGCGCAGGTCATCGCGCTTTGCGGGAAGGCGACGGGGAAAGGTCAAATAGGGGGTGATTGCATTGTTTTTGTTGCCTCCCGTTCCATCGTAGGTTATGGACACAATGGGGATGACCGTCTCTGCTTCGATCCGGTTCGCCATTGCCTCCGTCACAAGAGAAGGACAACAGAAGGCGGGACTTGTCTGGACGAAAAGCGAAAGGTCGGGATAATGCCTGAGGAGGTAGAATATTTTGAGGATGTTATCCATCGATTCTCCCGTGTGTTCTATTCTCATGTGGTACTTCGAGAGAATGCGCTGGGAAGGTTCGTCGTAGGCCGGTTCCGCATGCGGCAGAATGCGATTGAAATACTGTAGATAGCGGTCTTCCAGCCTCTTGATGAGGGTGATCAGTCCCCCTGAAGAGAGGACTTCGAGAAGGCGCCCTTCAAAGAACCATTTTCTGAAATAGGGACCGGTGATCATCTTGACATAGGAACTGTACGGAGTGGTGATGACTTCCCCTCCCTGTTCCTCTATGAAGTGAATCAGGTGTTGATTCATCACCTCATTGTCGCGGGCATAAAGATCGCCGAAGATGGCAACCTTGGGGCGGGGTCTGTTGCCATTGCTCGTTTCTATGGCCTCGAATAGCGACACCACTTCTGCAACGGCTTCTTCTTTAGAACATTTTCCACGAAAGGCATCGGAAAAAACGGCAATACTCTCATCGATTACCCTATCGGTGGCGCCTTTTATCGTTTCATAGGGTCTGATCCTGCATCCCATTTTCCTCAAAAGTCCCCCGAACATGAAGGCAAAATATGCATCCAGGGGAACTTTCAGTGACAGATCCGCCATTGAAAGTCCTCCGGCATAGACTGCCGCCTGTTCCATCCCATTGCCGTATGAGGCACAGAGGTTTTTGATATGATGTCGAAACAGGCGAAGATTGCAGGGGATGACCGAGTCCATCATCCAGAGCGCCGTGTTGCAGGGATCGAGATTGTGGCGCCTTACATAGTCGATGAATTCCATGGCGATGATATTGAGCGGAATACATTGGCCCGTGTTAAAATGAAGGCTTTCCTGAATCGCACCTTCGCTTTCTTCCAGAAGCCTGGCATCGATTCCCCTCTGTCGAAGGCATACCATGAGCAGTTTGAGTGAAAGGGCATCCCAATTGGGAAAGATCAGTGTTTTTCCGTTAAGTCTGGTGATGGACGACGGGATGAGTGCGGGGCGGTAATGAATATGACCTGCGATATTCGCTTTTGCATGGTGATTTCTGAAGGATCTGACGGCAGCTTCAATTCGTGTTTCATAGCCCACATTCGAATCATGTTCGTCGAGTTGCAGGATCAGATAGGGTTTTCCGTGAGATTCCATGATCTTTTTGAAATATTCAATGACAAAGGAATCAGGGGAGCATCGAAAGGATGTGACAAACACCGGATAGGCGTCCTTCGATGCGGCGACAATGCGGGAGGCCTCAAGAATCTGTGCCGCATAATGCCAGTGAAATTCACGAAGCAGCGGTGCGATCGGCGAGAGGATATTATCACCGGAGGAGAGCATATCCTGATAGAACGCTTTTATTCCCAGTGATTCAAAAACTGCAGGAATCCTTTTGTTCATCGATTCGTCCAGCATCGTATAGGGTCTTCCCAGAAACACCACATGCATTTCATTCTTGCCGGCAGTTTCTTCCCGGTAACGTTTCCTGAATTTTTCAAGGCATGATTGTTTGAACACAGTGGCCTTTTCATAGGCCGACGATATCTCGAAGTAGCTGGGCGGTCCTTTCATCAGGGGCTTGAGTGTCCGGTAAAGTTCCCCTTTGGTATGAAGCCCGCTGTAGAGATAGTGCACGAGGGGCATAAGCAGTCGGTCCCGCCTGTGGTCCGCCATGGCCGCCGCCAGTGTGGGGGCGAACTGTGTATAGTAACAGTAGTGGCGGCGAACGGCGCGATCGTCCGTTTTCTGTTCCATATAAAAGGGAAGAAAGACGAAATCGGCCTTCCCCAGCAGGTAATCAACATGGCCGTGCATTGCCTCCAGGGGTGCGCAAAATTCGGCCCCCGCCAATCTCTTGCCGTCGATCACGGCGGTACGGTACTCTTCGCTGGTAATGGTTCTTATGGAAAGCTCTGCGAAAAATTTTTTCCAGAAAGGAAGATCGTCCTTGAGGTAAAGTGCCGCGGGAATGCCTATTACGATGTCGTCCCTCAGGGTATCGGGGGGCGTCACCGAGGTTATTTTTTTGCGGGCTTTCATAAGATCGAATCCTGAACGATTCCTGGCGACATACCGCTTGGTTTCGTAGTCTCTTCCGCAGAGAAATCCGTAGGCCACATGGGCTCCCTCAATCTCGGCAATGGTGATCTTACAGTGATTGGTACACAGGTCACATACCTCGGATCTTACGGGGATGGTTGTACCAATGAGAGACATTCCACGAAAGGATGTGGTGCGGATGCGTTCTTCCTGAAGCATCAGTGCGACGCCGAGGGCCCCGGTCACATGGCAGTAGCGGGACACATGGATCGGCTTTTTCAGACGGGCTTCAAATGCGGCGACCAGTGCCCGGTTTTTTGCAGTGGCGCCCTGAAAGAGAATGCAGTCACCAATCATTCCCTCTGTGGCCACCTTGGTAAGATAATTTTCTCTGATCGAATGAAGAACCGACGCCAGTACTTCATCCCGCGAATATCCTTCGCCAAGATAATAATTCAGGTCACGTTCCATGAAGACGGTACATCGGTCGCTTGCGACGGGGGATTTCCGGTGTTCCGCCCTGTCTGCATACTCGGAAAGGGGACAGTTGAGTTTTTGTGCCTGCTCCTCGATAAAACTGCCCGTACCGGCGGCACAGACCGTATTCATAGTTGAGAAGGTGACCATGCCGTCGCCGAGGGTAGTGAACTTTGAATCCTGTCCGCCGATTTCAATGATTGTATCGGCATCGGGTCTGATGTGCACGGCGGCGCGGGCATGGGCGGTAATCTCGTCGATGATGAGATCGGCGCCGATTATGTTCCCTATGAATTTTCTGCCTGAACCGGTGGTGCCGGCGCCAAGGAAGGTGAGATGCACCTTTCTTCGTTCCATCATATCGGCAATGGCCGACATGATCTCCTGGACGGCGTCAATCGGTCGTCCCGCAGTCCTGGTATAAAAGGCTGCCAGCACGGTTTCATTCGTAAGATACACTATTGCCTTCGTGCTTGTGGAGCCGATATCCACTCCCAGGTATGCCTCCATGTGTGTTCCCGGTTCGGTACGGGCATAGACGTCCACTTCTATGGGGCAGGCACGCGGGGAATTTTCGTCCTGATAGTGATAACTCTCTTCGCTGGTGAATTCGGGGTACGAGGAAAGCGTAAGCTCCAGTGGAGGGTGTGCGTAAGAGATTGTACCTGATTTTCGTATTAGAACGTCCTCAATAGTTCGAAGCTGCATCGACGCACCCGCGGGGGCAGGTTCATCGACCAGAGAAAAGGCGGCGCCCAGGGCGCCGAAGAGGGGCGCCTTCTCATCGGTGATGATCTCTTCCCCCAGTATCGACGAAATATGGTGTACTACGGCCCTGTTCTTTGCCACACCTCCGGCGAATATAATGGGTGAAAGGGAGCTTTCCTTTTCGAACAGGGTATCAACGATATTTTTTGCCAATCCCCGGCAGAGACCATCACAGATGGCCGCAAGCGAATAGCCCTCCTGCTGGGCGTGCACCAGATCGGTTTTGGCGAAGACTGCGCACCGCGAGGCGATTTTAGGAATTCCGCCTTCGTGTTTCAGGGCAATGCGGGCCAGTTCCTCTGCGCCTTCAAGATTAAGCCGGCGCGCCTGCTGGTCCAGAAAACTTCCGGTTCCTGCCGCACAGGAGCTGTTGGTCCTGAATTTTTTATAATTTCCCTCCTCATCGAAATGTATGACGCCGAAACGCTCGCCCCCCACCAGCAGGATTGATCCGATACGGGGAAAAAAATGCCGGCATGCAGCGATGACGGCAACAGGATTGTCGTAGATTCGGGTAGTTCGCAGAAACTTCGGTGTCGACGATGTGGCGGCGATAGCCCCTATCTTCGAGAGGTCGAATGAGGAAAGCGCGGTGTGCAGTGCCCCCCTTATATCACCATGATGAAAGACATAGGTGGAGCCTATAACCTGTTTATGTGCGTCGATTTCTGCCGCAGCGAGGGCAACAGAGCCGATGTCGATGCCGAGTATGTGGCCGGGTGCATCCATGAGCATAGGAGAACTTCCTGTAAGCACGAAGCAGTCTGTGGTTCCTTCGGTTTTTTGTCCGTCTATCAACAGGCAGTGAAAACAGACGATGGATATCGATGTCCGTTTACAGGCTGCATTGTATCGAAAGGCGGCATACCATGTCAATAGACGGACGGGGCGGCGCCTCGAAGATGTGGAGTGAAAGGGCGCTGAAAAGTAAAATAAGTAAATATATACAAATGTTTGCTCATAAAAGACCGGGCTAGATTGTGTGGCACTATTTTTGCGTTAAAGAATTTCAGAATTGAACCGATAGTATAAGTAAGGCTGCCGGCCACTTCAACACAAAAAGAACGCCTCTTTACATGAAATAGAGGCATGGATGACAAGAGCGGAAGTGATGGCACGGTGGCATAAGGGCCTTCTGGGGTATGCGTGAAATACGGTATTCCGGTTGTACTGCCCTCAATCCGTAAAGAAAGCGACGACGAAATAGTGCTAAGGCTTCAAAAAGAGTCATAATAAAAATAAAGCAGCGTGCTTAATGTGGCAGTGCGCCTCATGATGGAATGAATGCGATGATGAAAAAGCAACTATCACACCCTGAAAAAACGGAAACAATGCATAGTCCGAACCTTCCCATCGATGCCATGGCATATCTTCACAAAGGAAGAGTATCTATTCAATTGTGGGATGAGTGGCTCCACGAAGCGGAGAAAAATCTGGAAACCTATATGTGGATTGTTATGGGACTCTCCAGTATCTGCTTTGCAGGAATTGTGCTTTCCCTTTCCCTTTGATATCTGCTGTGTAGTTCTGTGTTCTGCGAACGAAATTGCTCATTATATGATGGTTCAGGAAAGGCAACGTGCGGACCTGCCGGTGCGGGTGTGCACGTTGCCGTTGTTCCGATGCTCAGGACTTGTGACGTTGCTGAAAAAGATGATAGCGCGCCCATCGTGACAGGGCCATTGATGCCTGCTCGAAGCCCCGGTACACGGGCACTCCTGATTTAAGGAGCCTGCGTTCGAGCCGAAACCCTTCGTTTCTTATGGTGGGATCGTTTCTGTAAGACCTCCAGCTTACCACATAGGGCTTTCCATTCATGAAATCCCGTGCCGGACCCGCAAGAAAATCGGTTATCCGTTCGATCTGCTTTCCTTTGTCAACGCCATAGAGCCAATCAAGAGACAGAGATAGGACCAGCATGTCGATCTGAGGCTCCGATGAAACAAGATGCAGCATATGCTGAAACACTTCCATGTTCCGGAATATCGGCATGGCATCAATGGGGTTTCTGATGATGTTCCCCCCGGAGGGGATTACAGCGCGGAGCTGCCGTTCTGTCTCCTTGGTGAAGCTCGGCATTTCCAGACCCGCTCGGCTGCACGCGTCGGCTGCGGAAACGGCGATACCGCCTCCGTGACTGATTACGGCCATGCGCAGCCCCTTCGTTTCCTTAAGACGCCGAAAGGCGAGTGCGAGAAAAGCCATATCCTCCAGGCTGGTGGCATTCACGGCGCCGCTCTTTTTGAAAAAGGCATTCCAGACCTTTTCTCCCCCGGCGAGTGATCCCGTGTGAGATGAAACCGCCTTGGTTCCTGCCTCCGTCAATCCCGCCTTTAATATGATGACTGGTTTGGTCCTGTTGATTTCGGTTACCTGTTCAAGCAGTTTACGGCCATCTTTGACGCCTTCAAGATACATGGTGATGATTTCCGTTTCCGGATCGTCTGCGAGATACTCCAGGAAGTCTGTGCTGTCGAGCGTCAAGGCGTTTCCATAGCTGATCACCTTACTGAAATAGACGCCCAGGCGACTGCAGAAATTGGTAAAGTCCTGCGAGTGTCCCCCGCTCTGGCTTACGAAGGCTACCGGTCCGGATTGCTCGGGCGCCCCTATCCAGGTGACGAGGCGCTCTCGGGGATTGAATATTCCCATGCAGTTGGGCCCTATCACCCGCAAGCCGCCTTCGCGGGCGATTGTCTCAATTTCGGCCTGTAGTTGCAGTCCTTCTTCTTCACCGGTTTCCTTAAATCCGGCGGTAAAGATATGTATGTTTTTATTTCCCGAGGCGACGCAGTCCCGAAGTGCAGCCGGAACAGCAGGTGCGGGAACGGAAATAATTACCAGATCGATAGGTTCGGGAACCGAAACGAGGTCGGGATAGGCCCTGATTCCTTCAACTTCCGAGGCGCCGGGATTAATGGGATAGAGTGTTCCCTGATATCCGTAATCCCTTATGGATCCAAAAATCCCCGGCCATCCGACTGGTCTTTTACGGGGTGCTCCTATTACCGCAACTGTGCGCGGGTGAAACATAACATCCAAGCCTTCCTTATGACCCATGTGTGTATCCTCTTTATTCCTGTGATGTGGTAGTGGTTTCATGCCGTAGAGGGCCGAAAGCGTTCGCGCTGATTGTGCCTGGGATCATTTCAGTGTTCTTTGAACGGTCTCGGATAAGAGGCGCCTTGGCGACGGCCGAACTCGACTCACTTTCTTATAGATAATTATCACGGCTATTTCAAGCGTGTAATAGGGAATCCTTTTCTGAAATCTCCGCATGAAATGTTTCAGTTGCGGAATTGATGCCTTTGATTTATACAAGATCAGCAAGTTCCGCCGATAGTGTATATGCAGATGCGGGACACACAACGACATTAACGATATCGGGATTTCTCTGTTCGATACAATGAGGCGGTACGGGACGCCTGGAGGAACTACCCCATACCGTGAGGCGAACACGCCATGAGGTGCGTCATGAAAGTTGCGCTTATTGCGTCCCCCTATCCCTTGGAGGAGATTCCCACCGTGCCGCTCGGCCTGTCATACGTGGCAGCCGCTTTTGAGGCCGCCGGTGCAGAGGTCGAAATCATTGACTACGTAATCAATCCCTACAGTCCCGAGCATTTGAAGGTGCAGCTGGATACGTTGCAGCCCGATGTTGTGGGGGCAAATTCGGTGACGCTCAACTTTCCGCGCGCCGCTGACATCATTGCCGCCGTAAAAGGACATAACCCTGAAATTATCACCATTATGGGGGGTCCCCACGTTTCTTTCGATGTGACCAACACCCTGCAGCAGTACCCATCCATCGATATGATTGTCATTGGAGAAGGTGAAGCAACTATTGCGGATCTTGTGCCGGTGATTAAAAATCGTTCTCTCTGGAGAAACATAGGGGGCATTGCCTATCGGGAAAACGGACAGGTGGTGGTGACCGAACCGCGTCCCTTCATCGAAGATCTCGATTCACTTCCCCTTCCCGCACGACATCTTCTTCCCCTTTCTCGTTACAGGGCACTCGGTTACCCTCCGAGCATGATTACCGGCCGCGGCTGCCCTTACTCATGCATCTTCTGCCTGGGAAGACGCATGGTGGGAAAAAAGCCGCGGCAGCGCAGTGCGTCCTATATTGTTGAAGAAATTGAACAAATCTTGTCGTATGGATTCACAATGATCAATATCGCCGACGATCTTTTCACCGCAAACAAAGAAAAGGTTCGTCAGGTCTGCGGGGAAATAGAAAGAAGGGGGCTGCACTTTATATGGACCGCCTTTGCCCGCGTCAATACGGTGGACAGCGAAACATTGGCGATGATGCAAAAAGCGGGATGCCAATGGATCAGCTTCGGTCTTGAAACCGGGAATGCGGATATGCTCAAAAGGATCAAGAAGGCGGCAACGCTCGACCAGGCCCGACAGGCCGTTCATTTATGCAAAGAAGCCGGAATACACCCCCACGGCTCTTTTGTAGTGGGACTACCCGGCGAATCTCCGGAAACGCTTGAAGAAACCATGACCTTCGCGGAAGGGTTGGGCATCGATTATGGGTTTCATTTCCTTGCCCCCTTTCCCGGCACTACCGTGATGGAGAAAAGGGAAAAATATGACCTTGAAATTCTGACCTTTGACTGGTCCCGTTACGATGCGAACAGTCCGGTTACAAGAACATCGAAACTGAGTCCGGAGAGGGCGATTGAGATGATCGAACGCTTCAACACGGTGATAAACAAAAAATGGGACTCCATGGAAAGGGGGTATTGGGACGGTACAAATTCCGAGGAAGACAATCTTCGTGTCGCGGGGCAGTACCGGCTCAAGCTGGTGCATGAAATACTGTCGAAAAATTTAATTGAGCGCGAAGGCGTCATTGCCGCCTCTGACGGCATGCGGGCCTCGGATATATTGGCGCAGAGGCTGTGCGAGACCACAGGCTGTGAAGAAGGCATAGTAAATGCGGCAGTGGCATGGTTCATTGATCAGGGACTTGTAAAAACACGCCATGCAGGAGATACCCTTGAGTGGTATTGGACGAAGAATAACAGAGCGGCGGAGTGAATCCTGAAATTCGTCGGCGCTAGACGCCGCATAAATATCGGATACCGTCCCGAAACTGCGGAACGTTGAGAATCGGGCTGGAAAAACGTGTCATGGTGAACGCAAAGGAGCAGGAAGGGCAGTGTGAGAAAAAGTCACGCCAGGTTCTTCAAAGAATTTTGCCGGGAGGGGAGACCTGTGATACAGTTCAGGGAAAATATTTCCGGAGGCATCGGTATGAAAAAAATACAAGGGCTCTGCGTCGCCTTTTTTCTTGTGTGGTGGCTGTGGGGATGCGCTCCCGGCATTGTGCAGAATCACCATTCCCCCCTCCAATGCCGATGCATCATGAATATTGTCGATGTTGACGGCATTCCTGTCGATAAAGCGACTGTTGACTATGCCGTCAACGAAGGCGGCACTCAGATAAAGGCGGCGACCGTCACCACGGATGGACGCGGCCTGTTTCAGGAATCGTTCTCTTCAGCGACTGATGCAGTGCGATTGCGCTTTCGAATATCGAAAGATGAATATTACGAGAAAGCGGGAGTCATTTCCTTTCCTTCCGAGGATGCCTCTGACGGCACGGTCACGAAGCATGTCGAGGTAACCCTGAGTCGGCCTTCCGATTATCTTGATGCGAACTTCGGCGCCTACTTCGCCGGCTCGATGTTCGGCAGAAAGATACTTGAATTTGTCGATACGATAGTGCGTGACAACCCTGTTCCGGAGACATATGCGGCGACACGATCGATTGCCCTGGTGTCATTTGAAAACAGAGACTATCTCCGCGTCGCCTTTGCGTCGGGACTGGTATACAATGACCTATTTTACGACGGACCGCAGATTGCCGGTAAATTGTTCCATGCCGTGGTCACCCCCGCTTTGGAGCGATTGATCGCCCACTTCGACGCAAAAGACGGTTTCTACGGGTATGAGGTGACGGTGATCGGCTACACTAGCTGCCTCTGCGACAGAAACGGTCCGATAACCGAAATAGAATACCGGTTCTTTATCCCTGAAACGGCGGCACGGCATTACTGCAACAAGGACATTTCGGCGCAACGCCTGCTGGGTTCATCGGTGGTGCTGATGAACGATAAAAAAATTACATCCGATTTGCAGCAGACGAAGAGAGAAACCGCGGAGATGCGGCCGATTTCTTAATGAATCGATCTATGGCTTGGGAGTTCTCATTGAGACCCTTGCAGAACCTTGTAGCAGCAGCAATTTCGTCATACCGGCGAAGGCCGGTATCCAGTTTTTTCACGCAGGTTTCTCATTTTCCCCTTGACAATAGAACGTATGTTCTATATTGTGGGGACCATGAAAGAAAAACGCACCCCGCAATCGGTTCAAAAACGTATCGTCCGGTTCTTCCGCCAAAACCGGCGAATGCCCACCTATGCCGAGATGGTCGATCTCCTGGAGGTCCGATCGAAGAGCGTTGTCAACTTCTGGGTTGCCAAGCTTGTCGAGGCCGGGATGCTCGAAAAGGATGCAAAGGGGCATCTGTCGCTCACCACGCGGTCTTTTGCCGTTCCCATGGTCGGGTCGGTCCAGGCGGGGTTTCCTTCGCCCGAGGAGGAGACCCTCTGTGATATCATGTCCATGGATGAGTATCTGATTGCAAGGCCCGAAACGTCCTTCATATTGCAGGTGAACGGCGATTCCATGGTGGGGGCGGGGATTATGGAAGGGGATCTTGTAATCGTTGAAAAAGGGCGGGAACCCAAAAACGGTGACGTGGTGGTTGCCGAGGTCGATGGTGAGTGGACCATGAAATATTTCAGAAGAGAGGGCGGAAAGACGGTCCTGGAAGCAGCGAATCCGCGCTATCCGGTTATCATTCCCCGCACCGAGCTTCGGCTGGGCGGGGTCGTCACTGCCGTCATAAGGAAATACCACAAATAAATTTACTAAAGATATCGGGGAATCAACCGATTATGGTGTTAAATGAGGATTGCGAACATGGAACCAGCCGCTACTGTTTCATCAGGAATTGTGAACCATCCCCGGTCAATGACCGTCGGCCGTCCGACTGCGGCGCCCCTGTTCGCACGCCTCTGTCATGCCGTTGAATCGACCGACTGGGATGAGACGCTGCTTCATACGCCATGGATCGATCGGGCCTGTAGTGCCATTATAGTGCTTTCCCTTCTCTTTCTTGTTCCCATTCTGGCGAGGATTCTTTTATAATGTAATCCGACTGCCTCCTTGCGCCGGGGTCCGAGATCTTGACCGCATACCGTAAAAGAAGAATTCTACATATCGACATGGATGCCTTTTTTGCCGCCGTCGAAGAGCGGCGGCGACCTGAACTGGCGGGAAAGCCCGTCGTCATCGGGGGGAGGGGTGATCCGTCCAAAAGAGGCGTGGTATCCACGGCAAACTACGAGGCCCGGAAATACGGCATCCATTCGGGGATGCCTCTGAAAAGGGCCTGTGCGCTATGCGCGTATGCCGTCTTTCTTCCCGTTGATTACAGGGCCTATGCGGCTGTTTCCATCCGGTTTAAGGATGTGCTTCGGGGCGTCGGCTCCCTCATGGAAGACGTGGGTATTGACGAGGCCTTTCTGGACATTACCGAACAGAATGATTCCAATGAAACAATTGCGGCACGGATCAAGGCAGGAATCAAAGAAAAAATCGGGTTGACCTGTTCCATCGGTATAGCCCCCAACAAACTCCTGGCAAAAATCGCTTCGGACATGAACAAGCCCGACGGACTGACGGTACTGGAAGAGGCCGATATCGAACGCATCCTCTGGCCTCTTCCGATAAGAAAGCTTTACGGTGTCGGGCCGAAAACGGAGGTCCGACTCAGAGATCATGGGATTGACACCATCGGACAGCTCGCGGCGCTTCCCCTCGATTTCCTGCTCAAACGCTTCGGTAATTCCTACGGCCGTTATCTGTATCGTGCATCAAGAGGGATCGACGACAGTCCCCTTGTCACACACTGGGAACCGAAATCGGTAAGCCGCGAGACAACCTTTCAGGAAGATGTGAGCCGATGGCAGCATATTGCGGCCACGCTGGCCGATCTGACCAGGAAAGTGGTCGAAGATATGGAGCGGCATGGGTACGCGGCAAAGACAGTAACAATAAAAATAAGATTCGACGATTTTTCCACCTTTACCCGTTCAACTACTCTTCAGTGGATAACACACTCGGAAGAGGAGATTCGAAAGGCGGCCTTCGCCTGTCTGAAACGAATCGAGCTTTCCAAGAAAGTCAGACTGGTCGGCGTAAGAGCGAGCAGCCTGCAAAAGAAAAACGAAAATCACCATACAGGTGATTAATGTTATTTTGCCTTATATCCTGGAGGTTCAGTTTTCCAACGAATGAAAAATCTTCTTTTGTTACCCGGATATTTACCGGGCCGCCATGCGCATTGCACCGTCGAGTCGTATCACTTCTCCGTTGAGCATCTGGTTTTCTATGATATGGCCGGCCAGCATCGCGAATTCCGCTGTGCGCCCCAGCCGCTTGGGAAACGCCATTGATTGGACCAGGGCATCCCGCGACTCCTGTGGAAGGAGGGAAAGCAGGGGAGTGTCGAATGCTCCCGGTGCAATCGTGAGAATCCTGATTCCATAGTCGGCGCATTCCCGGGCAATCGGAAGGGTCATGCCGACCACGCCCGCCTTCGAGGCGCTGTAGGCCGCCTGTCCAACCTGTCCGTCGAAGGCCGCCACAGAGGCCGTATTTATGATAACGCCCCTTTCGCCACTGTCAGAGGGTTCCTCTTTCAGCATATGCTGAACGGCAAGCCGGATGACGTTGAAAGTCCCGACCAGATTGAGCTGAACGATCTGGCCGAAAATGGAGAGTGATGCCGGACCCCGCTTTGAGGCAACCTTTTCCGCATATCCCATGCCGGCACAATTAATGACGGCATTTAACCCGCAAAAGGTTTCATCGGTCTTTTTCAGGGCCTCTTCCGTACTCGCTTCATTGGTGATATCGCATTCCAGAAATAGAGCGTCTTTGCCAAGTTCATCGGCAAGTCGCTCACCGTTAAAAATATTGCGATCGAGAATCGCAACTCTGGCGCCGGAGGCAATCAGAAATCGTGTGCAGGCCTCTCCCAGGCCGGAGGCTCCGCCGGTCACCACACAGATACAGTCTTTTATTTTCATTGCCGACTCCTCTTATTCGGAACGTTCTATTTGATGATCATATTTGTTCGCCAGGCTGCAATTTGTTCGGCACCGTAGCCCATCTCGGAAAGGATCTCGTCATTGTGCTCTCCCAGACGGGGCGCATACCTTCGGATCGAGGTCTTTTCTCCGTTGAAACGCACCGGGTTTCCCATTACCCAGTCCATGCGTCCGCTCGGCATTGTGCATTCCATGATAAAACCGTTTTCTTTCGCCTGAAGGTCGTCTTTGATCTCCTTCCAGCGAAGGTTTACCTCATGGGCGATGTCGGCCGCTTTCAGTCTTGTCACTATTTCCTCTTCGGTCAAAGTTCCTAAAACCCTATCTATAAGGGCCGTCAGTGCTTCGGCATGTTGAAAACCGGCCGTTTGATTGTTGAAGCGCGGGTCGTCCGCCAAGTCCGGCCGCTTGAGCACTATTTCAGCGAAAGGTTTCCAGTAGCGGTCGTATTCGAGGGCCATGATCGTGATCCATCGGCCGTCCTTTGATTGATACGTATTCATCAAGGCCGAGCGGGGTTTTGTCCGCTGGCCTTTTATCTTGTTGTATTCCTCCTCAGGCAGGTGAGCGTTGTTATTGGCCGCGGCGATATTCAACTGCAGGCTCCAAAGGGCCGAATTAAAGAGAGATGTCTGGACCTTGCATCCCATTCCGGTTCTCTCTCTTTGGATAAGGGCGGCACATATGCCGCCGGCGAGGATTGTGCCCGTCGGGTGATCTCCGAATCCGGCCAGTGGCGGCAGGGGAGGCGATCCAGGTTCAGGCATCTCGACCAGAATGCCTGAACGGGCGAAAAATGCGGATAGATCGAAGCCGGGCTTGTCTTTGTCGGGTCCCCTGTCTCCGTAACCGTTTAAATATGCATAAACAATGCGGGGATGGTTCCGGGATACGCTTTCATAATCCAGACCGAGACTTTCCAGCGCCTTGGGACGGTAATTCGTGACAAGAACATCCGCCGTCTCAAGCAGTTTTCCTATGATTTCCTTCCCTTCCTGTGTTTTCAGATTCAGCGAGATTCCGCGCTTGTTTCTATTGTCCATCTCAAATTGAATATTGTCGTCCTCCTGAACCGGACAGTGCATGATAAAACCGAAGAACCGGAACATGTCGCCCGTCAGCGACTCTATTTTTATGACATCGGCGCCCCAGTCCGCCAGGGTCATCGCGCAGATCGGTGCGGCTGCATAGGTGCTGAAATCCAGAACCTTGATTCCTTCCAAAGGCAGTGTAGTTTCCATGATCTTTCCTCCTTGAAATTTTTTCTATTCCTCTTTGCGGTAGATATGCACTCCCAGTGCTGCTTCTTCGACGCCGATCACGCCGCCTCCGTTGATCTGCATGCCGGTCTTTGCCCCTTTTACCTGCCGTTCGCCGGCGCGCCCCCGCAGTTGGGTCACCAGTTCGTATGCCTGGGCGAGACCGGTGCAGCCGACAGGGTGGCCGCGGGAAATAAGGCCGCCGCTTACGTTTGTCGGCAGCTCTCCACCCAGGGCGGTCGCCCCGGAAGAGCAGTACACACCGGCGTCTTGCGCGCGGCAGAAACCGGCCTGGGCCGTCTGATAGATTTCGCCGAAGGTTGTCGCGTCATGAAGCTCCAGCACATCAATGTCCTTCCGTTCTACCCCCGCCTGTTGAAAGGCGATCTCAGCCCCCCGGCCCGATATGTCTTGATCGAAATCTCCCCGTGCACGTCCCGATACGATGACCGACGCGAGAATCCGGATCGGATCATTTATATTTCTGTGCTCCTCCAGATAGTGTTCTGAGCAGACTATGGCCGCGGCGCACCCCTCGCCCGTGGGCGCGCACATTGGGCGGGTCAGGGGATAGGTGATGGGCTTATCCGCCATGACGTCCTCCCAGGTCATGTCCTTCCGGTACTGCGCCTTCGGGTTCATCGAACTGTGGTGATGGGTTTTGGCGCAGACCCTGGCCAGTTGTTCCTGGGTGTAGCCGTACTTCTTCATGACTTTCAGGGCCTTTACGGCGTAATAATCCATAAAGGGGCTCCGGTCGCCGCCTACATTTGTTTCTTCATAGGGAATCCCGAGGACTTCCGATTTTTCCCGCCGCCATTTCTCGATGTACAGTTTCTTTTTGTCCTGCTCGCATCCTACCCAGAATGCGGCCAGTCCGAGATGGGGAAGGGCCGCGGCAATTTCCGGAAAGTCGTCAAGCGTAGTGAAATCGGGCATGATCTTTTCAATTCCCACCGCCAGCGTCAAATCGGATGCTCCGGCCAGTATGTGATTCACCGCCTGATTCAATGCCGTGGATGCCGTGGCGCAGGCGTTCTCGACGTTCACGACGGGCATGCACTCGAAGCCGAGCCGCCTCAGGATCACCTGGCCCCGAATGCTGTGCTGGCTGGTGAGCATGCCCTGTCCGCAATTGCCGTACCAGATGCCGCCGATGGCATTCTGGTCCCCTTCAAAACTGAGTCCTGCATCTTCCATGGCTTCGGAAATTGCGGCGCGACACAAGTCTTCATAGGAACCGCCGTCTTTGGTGATCGGCGTCATGCCCACTCCGATGACATAGATTCGATCTTTCATATACCCTCCCGATATATTCTTTGTTGATAATGAATTGCCGCGTATCCCGCTATTCCCCGACAAGGGGAGACAGTATGCGCACCACGTTTTCAGCGGCGTTTTCGTAATGACGCGGCTCATTCATGGATATGATTTCTGAAAACCGTTCCGCGACCTGTTCCACTGTGACAGAACTTCCGGGCTCGAAACGCACCCCCATTCCCTCGATCATGTGCGCGCTCGAGTAGTAACCTCCCCCTGCCGATAGAATCCTTCCCGTGACCCTGCATTCCTCGCTCACGAGATAGAGGGCCATCGATGTAACTTGTTCCGGTGTGATCCTGTCGGAAATCTCTTCCGGAAATGTTCCTCCCGCCATTCCCGTAGCGGCGATGGGCGCAATAGTGTTTACGGTAATGTTGTATTTCAATCCTTCCAGTTTAAGGGCATTCATAAATCCCACAAGGCCGAGCTTGGCCGCGGCGTAATTCGTCTGCCCGAAATTGCCGTAAAGACCGGCAGTCGATGTGGTCAGAAGGATTCTCCCGTAATGTGCATTTTGCATGAGTGGAAAGGCGGCTTTGGTGAGATAGACGGACCCGAGAAGATGGACCCGAAGCACCTCTTCGAAATCGTCGAGAGGCATCTTGTGAAAACTCTTGTCCCTGAGAATCCCCGCATTGTTGATGAGTATATCAAGCCGCCCGAAGTGCTCCATGGCCGCGGCAACGATCTTTACCGCTGCATCCCGATTCCCCACTCTGTCGCAACTGTCGACGGCACGGCCGCCCTGACGGCGGATTTCTTCAACCACCGCAAGGGCACGGGAGGCGCCGTCGGGAAGGAGGCCGGCATCGTTTACCACCACTCGCGCGCCACGGGCGGCGAGTTCCAGAGCATAGCTTCTGCCGAGCCCCGCTCCTGCACCCGTTACTATCGCGACTCGCTGATCGAAACGGATTGTCATCTTCTTTTTCTCCTTTTCTTCCGTACTTGTTCTTCAGCGAAAGCAATAGCCGTGCCGTTACTGCAATGATATGAATTTACTTCATTTTATATAAAGACCCTTTCCGAAATTCATAAGAAATCTCGCTTTATGCAAAAATATCTTGCATTATGCAAGAATATCTTGCATCGTGCAGAAAATAACAATGCCTGAGAGCTGAGGACATTCATGATCGCTGTTGAAGAAGATATTCTAAAGCAACTGGTTAATCCCGTCCTCCTTGCTGATGAAGGAGGGCGTATCCTTCTGACGAATGATCCGGCGGCATTAATACTCCGCTCTGCGGGTTTCTCTTCTCTTGACAACCTATCTGGCATCGATCCCCACTTCGGAACGCATGAATCTGTCGAGGTTTTGCGGGCGCCGCGCATCATCCGAATCGGAAAGACGCCGCGTCGGATCACGGTCTTTCCCATCGAGCTGGAAGGAAAAGGAAGAGGCCACCTCTACCTTTTCGATACGGCGGATATTCTCAAGGTGATGGATTTCGATATGTTTCTGGACACCATTGATGTCGGGGTTGCGGTTACCGACCAGGATGGTGTGCTTGAGCATCTCAACGAAACTCTGTCCAAATATATCGGTGTCGATGTAAAGGAATGGATCGGTATGAATCTGCACAAACTCGTTGAAGAACGGGCCTTGTCGGGATCGGCCTCCCTGAATGCGCTGAAAGGGAAGAAACCAACGAGCACGAATGTTACCTACGGTTCGGGTTTCACCCTCCAGTGGCGAAGCACCCCTTTTTGTGACAGCCTAGGGAAAATTCGAAAGGTGATTAGCACAGGACGGGACGTGACCAGGATGATTCAACTTGAGAGCGATCTCACGAGTTCCGAGACGCTGAAAGATCAGTATTATAAACGACTGAATACTCTGGAGGTTCTTCTAGAAAAGGATCGTATCGTCTATTCCAGCGAACAGATGAAGCGGGTGGTGCAGGTCGCCGTCAAGGCGGGTAAATTCGATTCGCCGGTTTTTATCTGGGGTGAATCGGGAGTAGGCAAGGAGATGATCGCGCGGATGATCCACCAGGCGGGAAGTAGAAATTCCGGTCCCTTTGTCGGCGTCAACTGTTCTGCCGTTCCCTCCGAACTGCTGGAATCGGAATTTTTCGGCTACGAGGAAGGGGCCTTCACGGGGGCGAAAAAGGGAGGGCGAAAAGGGCTCTTTGATGAAGCGGAAAAGGGGACCCTCTTTCTCGATGAGATCAGCGAACTCCCTTTCGGAATGCAAAGCAAGCTCCTACGGGTCATTCAGGAGAATGAATACATGCGGGTGGGCTCAAATAAGACAATTTCCACCGATGTCAGGATCATCGCTTCGACCAATCTCACCAGGGAACAGCTGACCGATGGGACGGGATTCAGACGGGACCTTTTCTACCGTTTAAGTGTCATTCCGATTCATATCCCACCCCTGAGGGACAGGCGCGATGATATCCTGCCCCTCATCCGCTTTTTCCTGAAAACGCTCAACCTGAAGTACGGTTCAAACGTCAGAATCGGCAACTCTCTGATTCCCCGCCTCTATCATTACAATTGGCCAGGAAATGTTCGTGAACTGAAAAATGTCATCGAGAGACTGCTTGTCGTCGCAAGTTCTGATGAGGTCGATGAAGCGGAATACGATCTTGTGAATCAACTGGAAGTCAAATCATCGGAAAAACAGAAAGAAGATATTTCGGTACATGGCGTGATGCCGCTGAGGGATGCCTTTGATAAGGTGGAGGAAATCCTTGTCAAAAGGGCCTATCAGGAATCGGGCACCATCGAAAAAACCGCTGAGCTTCTTCATATCAACCCATCGACCATATACAGGAAGATTAAAAAGGGGCAGATTCGCTTGAAATGATAGTGTGCTGCTTATTTCGAAGCAGTGTCACTCCCCTCCCCCCCCCCCCCCTCGTCATTGTGCGGTTCTTACTTCAAAGGCCGGGGTTTCGATGTATGGGGGCATGTCGGGCCATTTCATTTCGCAGAAATGGGCCTGTATTTTATAGCGGCCTGGGGGTGTGTCGATTGGCAGACGCCATGTGATGTAATTCATTTCATCGATGTTCTCGAACCCGGTGCATTCGCCTGAAGACGAAAGGGGGAATAGAGGAATGAAAGTCCCGTGTGCTTCAAATTCTCCTCGGCTGTTTTGACGCAGTAATGAGAACGATGATGCAACGTGGATGGGGAAGGCGGTCATGCGAATAAATCGAAGCGTTATGGTCATGCCGGGACGGTACACATCGTAGTCGGTGACAATGCCGATGAGCTTGTTGTCGTCGGAGATTCCCGTCCCCACGCCGGAGGTGGTTTCATCCCAGAAACGGGCCGGCCCCACATCAACATGCACTATCGTTCCATGGTAATACCCGGCGCCGCCGAATTTGAGATCCCGGACATACCGCCAGAGCGTCTCTGGGTGGACCCCCTCTATTTTGAGATCCACCGCCATGCCATACTGGTGCAGACTGGCCTTGGCCGCCAGATGTCCCTCATCTCTCAGCATGGTATTGTAGCGTGGTTTTCTGTAGCCTGAGGTAATGGTGATTTTGGCGCCTCTGTGCAATTGATCTTCAAGATAATCGATAAATTCGATGAGACGCAAAGAG
This sequence comes from Syntrophales bacterium, assembly GCA_963666365.2. Taxonomy (GTDB): domain Bacteria; phylum Desulfobacterota; class Syntrophia; order Syntrophales; family UBA2210; genus JALNXD01. Next base: position 535,009 of record CAXXNF010000001.1, on the reverse strand, counting down.
AGTTCCATGCGGGAAGGTTTACAGGGGGCGTTGAATACGCGGCAGATCCGACGAATCGCCTCTCTGTCGTAATTTCCCCGTCCCTTGCGGTACACACCGGAAAATGATTGTGTGGTCTGCTCGCTTGTTATGGTGAGCACGCCGTTACCGGAGAAGAAATATCGGCCCATATCAGGGGATTCGTTTCCCGCCCATGTCCCTGATGCCAGCACTGCTGATAACAGCAGCAGGCCTGAAAGCGAGCCTGCATACTTTTTTGCGGCCTGCACACACATTAACATTTCATACATCATGAATCCCTTTATGTTACGCTGCATAATCATGGTGGCGCACGACATCCCTGTGCCCGTCATGACGAGCGGCTGGGGATAATCAACACCTGCGCCTGCGGTATCTGCTCCTTCAGTGCCGATTCCATACGGTCCAGCAGATCATAGAGCGCTTCCATTCTGGTGTCGGGATTAAATTCCAGAAACAGCTCAATAAAGGCCTGGCTGCCCGAACGGCGGGTTCGAAATCCGTGAATTTGGTCATAGGCGTCAAAATTGGCTACGAGTTCGCGCAGAATAATGAGCATGTGATATTCATCGAGACTGCGATCCAGCAGATCGGACAGGGAACTGGAAAAGACGTCGTATATGGATTTGATGATGCTGATCATAAGGATTGATGTGGCACAGACATCAAGATAGCGTGTCCAGACGGCGCCATGAAAAATAAGCGCGATGCCGACGGCCAGGATGATGAGTGAATCCTCGAGCGCTCCGATCCTGGCCATACGCCACATCGAGTCAAATATCGGGGAATGTTCCTTTCTGCTCAACCGGTAATTGCTTATCCAGAGCCAGAGGGAAGCGATGAAAGAAACGCAGGTCAACAGCAGTGCCGCAAAACCGCCATGCTGTGTGACGGGATGGAGCACCTTCATTATCGTTTCGTACCCGACGAACAGTGCGGCGAGCACCATGGTGACGCCCACCACAATGCTGGAGATTGTTTCCATTCTTCCCAATCCGTAGGTATTGCGCAGATCCATTCCGCGGGACATCATTCTGACCGTATACAACGAAAGTCCCGCAGCCAGTGCGCCCGTAAAGGCAATGACGAAGTTGGCCACGAATACCACGGAATTTGAGGTGAACATACCGATGGCGGAGACGCCTAGGGTGTATATCTCCATCATCATCATAAACGCCAACAAGCGGGTCTTTTTTCTGTTGGAAATCGCTACGGAAAATTCGCTCATAGGGTGATGTCCTTATAGGTTTCTATTTAATGTTTGGTGCCGTTCCATGGATCATGTGATATATTATTTTCTGAATTTGAGAAATATTTATCTCAATCCGCCAGCTCTTTGAAGGGCATAGGCAATATCTCCGAGATCAATTTTTCCATTTTTATTAAAATCGTTGTCGCTGATATTGAGATCTATGGCTATACCGCAAAGAACTGCAAAACCCTGCAGTGCGGATTTCACAAAATCCTCTGAAGATATCGGCGTCACCCTGGCGTAAATCTCCCTCCAGGCATCACGCTGGTTCCAGATCGACCCACTGACTGTGCCCGGGCCGACCGGGGGCAATTCGCTTCCGGCAGGGAGCCTCAGTCCTGCCCAGATGACCCTTCCGGCATTCAGTCCTCCCAATTGGGCATCATCAGGTTCATAATCCTGTCTGGTCAGCTGCTGGATCCCTGTGTAAGGCGAGTAGCGGAATACTTCCGTATCATACCAGGGATAGTCATCATCGCCCAGCTTATCCATCATCCATTGCCTGGCGCCGCCGGCATCCGGCACTTCCCAAAACCACCACCGTGCCTCCGGGCTGAGTTCCCGTCTGGACCACGCCACAAAGCCTTTGTCATAAAAAGACGTAACATAGTAGCCCGCAGGATCATTATAGTGGTCAAGTGTCATATTCCCATTGGCTTCCCAATTATAGAGCATCAGAACGTGCTGATAGAGATAATCCGGATCGCCGGAAAATCTGGTGAAGGCCCAGAATACTCCCCGGCCATCGAACTGCAGATTCCTTATGCTCCACCCATCGTACTGGCTGCCTTCCCAGGTGAGCTGCCGAGATGTCTTTGTAGAGGTATCGTACAGGTGAATCGGTCCCGCAGGTCCGCCCCACCACCCCGTATTTCCTTCCTTCTGAAAATCCAGATGTTCGTGCCACACCACCTTCCCTTCCCGGAAGTCCCAGTGGCGGCGGGTGCTCCACTCGGTTTCTGCGGGAAGGCTGTCGATAATAAGTGATGCTTTCTGCCCGTCCCAGAGGTACAGTTCGTATGCCCCGTGCTGCCACACCACCCGGTCCATCCAGAACCGAAGGTGTCGGATAGGTCCCGGGTTATCGGTGGTAAGGCGCCTGACAGTGGCGCCGTCGTAGGAGAAGAGGTCCTCTATAGAGCTGTTCGGATATTTCTGTCCCTTCCACACCACCCGGCAGCCATCGGTCGTTGCCTGATAGTGCCCGATATAATCGCCTGCATCGCCCATGAGGCTGAGATTCAGAATTTCGCTGCCATTGTAGAGCTTGACGTGAGATGCGTTCCAGGCAACGGCATCAGCCGGTCGCTCTCTCCAGACCACCCAGCCGTTATTGAGCACAGGATCAAAAAAGGTGTCCTTGTCGGCCAGTTTGATGGATGCGGCGCCGTTGAAACACATCAATCCCTGAGCAGTGTCCACCCAGAGCACCCTGCCGCCCTGAAATTGGAAACCGAATGCGGGGGCATCGGCATCGGAGGCGGTAAGAATCCTGGTAGCCTTGGCAGTTCCCGGATCATATATCCAGCTTTCGTAGTGTGCACTTACATTGAGAAATTGCCAGAAGACCCATCCCTTGTCTATTTCCAGTCTGACAGTGGCGAGCGGGGTAGCCAACCGCGCCGATACCTCTATGGCGCCTATCTGCCCTATGCCGGATTCGTCCCGATACATTACTGCGGCTGTTATGACATCGGCAGTCGCGCTTAATTGCTTCACCCAGGTATCGCGGATGCCGTCTGTACGGGGAAGAAAATCAAATGTGTCATCGATGGTTACGATGCCGTTCCACGCCTCCTGTGAAACCACGACGGTTACGGACAGGGTCCGGGACCGTGCCACAGCTGCCACCTGTATCGTCAGGGTATGTGCGCCCTCTGTGTACAGGGTAATGGGTACTGTGGCGGTTCCGCCGGCGAAGACCGCCTCTCCATTATAGAGCGCACCGTGCTCCAGATTGCTGGTTACCATGACGACAAACCCTGATGAATGCGGTATCCCGTATTCATTTCTGGCGCCGGTGATCTTCAGGTCGAAAGCAGTTCCGCGTTTTTTATCCCCCGCTACCGCCGGGGCCGCTTCAAATCCAGATTGATTGTCCTCCATGGTGCTGCGGGTCTTTGACAACCATTGCAGTGCGAGATTTATGTGATACTGGGTCATATCAGGATTGCCCAGTGTCAGTTTCGCTTGAGCAAGCGCCTCGGACAACCGCGACCAGCTTGCCGCGGTAAAATCAGCCTCATCCAGTTGTTCGATTTCGGTCACCAGGGCTTCCAGCCCCGATTTGTCCACGGTCCCGGCCGGTCGGTCGAAGTCGACGCCCAGATCGATCATTTCCTGCTTTATCTGCTCTATCTTACGATCCAAGCTCCAGTCCAACATCATTCCGTACAAATATCCGCTGCCGCCAACCACCAGGCTGGCCCCCAAGGTCTCCGGCGCTGCAACAATGCAAATAACCGCTGATCCTATCCCTGACCCCCCTTTGAAAAACTCATTACAACTCGCGTCATAGGCCATGGCGCTCAATTTGCGAATAATGAGATCCCGTGATTCGTTGTCAACGATATCATTGGCCAGATCCAACATGCGCATCAGCTGTTCATGCCGGCCCATGGTATCCCAGGCGCCCTGGACGGTGGCGCCGAGACTTGTCGCGTTTGCGACTTCTTGGACTATCTTCACATACTGCCCCGCTGCAGAGACGGAGGCAGCGAGTACCCTGGTTCCCTGATGTGCGGCTGCCGCTGTTTCCAGCACTTCTTCCGGAATGTAGCAGACTGCGGCTGTGATCAATCGGCCGTCCTGTTCCGTCGGGGTAAAGGTAACGCCATAGACCGGCAGGGTACTTTCCTCAACCCGGGCCAGATCCTCGGGCGTCGGTTCATAGGCCACGCCCCGTTCGATAGTTATTGATGCATCTATGCGGGCATTGCCTAACAGCGGCAGGGTAGCGGCAACATGGCCTTTGTAGGCGTCATAGCCCCCTTCCGTCGGTGTAATGGCGTTCCAGGCGGCCTCCCCGTCGATAACTTGATAATCCTTGAGATACCAGGGCAGTTGTGTGCGCAGCTCTTCTTCCGTGTACGGCCGCTCATCCAGATTCCAGAGCGGAAATTCAGCACGCACAGGATCTACCGCGGGCACAATATGCCAGAAGAACGCAGATAGCACCAGAAATGCGACCACGAATCCCCTGACCTGTTCAGGCATCTTGCAACCTCCTCTGCTTTCGCGGTAAGAAATAAAGCAAACCAAACCGAACGCTGCACGCAGCCGATGACAGTAGAAATTTATGATTATAAAGTTCCCTGATCAGATTCCTTGAGAATTCCTGCTATTTTGCTTCAACCCTGATGATAACGATATCTCCGCCATAATAGTCTTGTACAACCAATTTTTGCGTGTTTTTGTCTTTGACCTCGATTGAAGCTGTTTCATTCAGCCCTAATTTTACGAAGACATTTAATCCACTGGTACCACAGGAGGGAGCAGAAAACACCGCCGTGGTCAATCCGCCACCGACCAAAATTCCGATCAGCAGCACTACCACTGAATAAATCCACAGGCCTTTTGCTTTGAAAAGTGAATAAAAACGCATAAAATCCTCCTTTTTGCAAACTCCAAGCCATAAGTTGATTTTATTTGTTTGTATGAGGGAGACCGATCTTTGAAGAACTAAATATACTTAGATTTGTTTTGCCTGTCAATTACAATGTAAGCGTACGACCAACTCATATAGCAAAAGAATTTTACATGAAGTACGCTGTACCTAAAACCGGTACAGCCGGTGCTCTTTGATAATATGATTACGGGATTCAACCGCCGGAATACGGTGCACTGATTATTGTTTTCCCTGGATGATCAGGCCCCGTTCATCCCTGGGCACAGGCTTCCACTGATCGGGAAGCAGTTCCCGCAGGCGGTTTACGGGATGGCTCATGATCCGCCGAAGCATGTCGTCAAAGTACTCCCAGGGGTTGACGTCGCAGTTTTTGCAAGATTGAACGAGACCCATATAAAGGGCCGCCGCCCGGCCGCCCCGTTCGCTGCCCACGAAGAGCCAGTTTTTTCGACCTACCGCTATGGGCCGAATGGCGTTTTCCGCCAGGTTGTTGTCGGGTCTTAACCGTCCGTCTTTCAGATAGCGGCAGAGCGCCTCCCGCTGATTCAGGGCGTAGTTGATGGCCGTCCGCAACGGCTCCGAGGGCGTCGTCCGGGGCCTCAGTTCCTCAATCTTTGCAAAGATTCCCTCAAGCAGCGGCGTTGCATGCGCCTGCCGGAAACGGCGCCGCTCCTCGGGCGTCATCTCGGCACAGGGGGTCTCCACCTCGTGATAGAGCCGGGCGATGCGGGCAAGGATGTCCGTGGCCTCTTGAGGACGCGATGAAACCGCCTCGTCGAACTTCCGTCTGGTATGGGCCCAGCAACCCACTTCGATAATCTCTTCTTTTTTGAAAAGTTCGTCGTAGCCGCCGTAGGCGTCGGCATGGACGTACCCCTGGTAATCATTGAGATACTCCAGTGGGCGCGTCTTGCTCCGATCAATGGAGAAGTCATAGGCCGTCAGCGGCGGTCCCGGACCGCCCCGCAGATAGACCCAGAGACGGGCCTTCTTTACCTTGCCGTTTCCCTTGACCTGCAGAGGAACGGGCGTATCGTCGGTAAAGAGCACGTCCCTCTCAAGGACGGCCTTTTGAAGCACTGTTTCCAAGGGACGAATGCTCTCATAGACCTGCATGAGCCAGCTGGTTTGGGTGGCCCGGGGAATGTCCACTCCTTCCCGCTCCAGAATGCTGTTCTGTCGGTAGAGAGGCAGATGATCGGCGTACTTGCTGACGATCAGATGAGAAAGCAGCCCCACGTCGGCTTTGCACTTGGCGATGGGGTGATCGGGCAGCGAGGCGGCGATGACGCCGGCGGTAGATTCCGATGCCTCCGGCAGCGCATACTGGGGCCGCTTGTAGACGTTGACGATCAGTCTCCCCGGCCGGTATTCCAGCTTCTCCGAGACTTCCACGGAAATGACCTTCAGGGGTGCGCCCGTGTCCGCATCGATCTTTTCATCCTCGGGCACGTCCAGCAGAATCTCCACCCGTTCGAGATGCTCCGGAATGGGAACCCGGCCGTGATGCCGGGAGGCCTTGCGGGGCTTCTTGACAGTCTCTGTGGCAGAAGCGTCTTCGAACTGTGCTTTCACCGCCGCATTCTGCTCTAATGATTGAAGCACCATGTCGTCGAACATCAGCTGACCGGGGTTGATCTTTTCGGACTTGCGGCCGTAGAGCCGTTTCAGCAGCTGTTCCATCTGATGCTGCAGGGTGGTCAACTGGCGCTGGGCGGATTCGAGCTTCTGGGTAAGCGCTTCGATCTGGGCATCCTTTTGGGCGGCAAATTCCAGAATCCAGGCAGCATCTTTTCGGTCGATAATCTCTTGTGCTTCCGTCAATATCATGAGCGGGCGTATAGCACATAACTATAATAATGTCAAGTGTTTATATTATTTTTTATGCACATATTTTGTACCGTTTTCCCACTTTTTTCGGCACGATTCCCTCAAGGAGCATGGCCAGATCCCGGCGCTCGATATGACCGTCGCGGGACTGCCGGGAAGGCAGCACGAAGGACCCCTGCTCCAGACGTTTCAGCCAGATGGCCATGCCGTCGCTGTCCCAGTACAGGAGCTTCACCATGTTCCGCCGCCGGTTGACGAAGACGAAGAGTGATCCCGAAAGGGGATCGGCGCTAAGTTCGGCGCGGACAATGCCGCACAGGCCGTCGAAGGACTTGCGCATGTCGCAGGGGCTGCGATAAAGATAGATGCGTGCCGATGCTGTCAGGCCGAACATGGGGAACCATTATGAAGCGTTTCAATAACGGTGCGCAGGGTAACGGGATCGAAGCCGCGTTCCACTTCGATGGAAAGAAGCGGCCCCATGCAAATGCGAATGCCGGCATAGTCGGCCGTCGAGGATGCAAGTTCGATAAATCCCTGTTGTCCTTGCGGTTCAGTGAGTTTCCGGCGCCAGGAGTAGAAACTTGCCGTATTGATCTGATGCATCTGGCACCAGGCCAGACCGCTCATCCCGCTTGCGATCTGCCGCTCTACGATGGCCGACCAGTGGGCGGTGCGTTCTTGTTGTGTCATAGGGCATCCTCCAATCATGAAATGTGTTCATGACGGGAAGCTATAATCCAATGTGCGTTCAAGCGAAAGATGAGTTGGTCGTACGGTTACATTACAATTTGGATTACAAGTTTGATAGATTGGATATCATGGCAAAGGCCGTCTCTGACGAGGTGCGCATTACATCGACCGGAAACGAGGATGTGTGTTCCTCGAGAGAACTGCTGATCATTAATCTCAAGGGAGTTGCCGCCTATACCGATCATGGCGGGCTGTGACGGCCGTCAGAAGGCACGAAGCTATTTTATCGAGGTAGCAGAAGATCTCCCGGATGATACCCTTATTCTGACGGCGGGTTGCGCGAAATACCGCTAGAACAAACTCGATCTCGGCGAAATAGGCGGCATTCCCCGTGTGTTGGATGCCGGACAGTGCAATGATTCATACTCTCTGACCGTCGTTGCGCTGAAGCTTAAGGATGTATTCGGTCTCAATGACATCAAGGAGCTGCTCATATCTTACGATATCGCCTGGTACGAGCAGAAGGCCGTTGCCGTTCTGCTCGCCCTGCTGTTCCTGGGTGTCAAGGGCATCCGCCTTGGGCCGACCCTGCCGGCCTTTCTGTCCCCGGCAGTCGCCAATGTCCTTGTTGAGAAGTTCGACATCAGACCGATAGGCACAGTGCAGGATGATATTACGGCAATGATGGCCGGCAAATAGATCGATCTCTAAAAAATTTTCAGTGAAGGGCCCTCTTGGATCGCAAGGCCGGGAGGGCCGCTTCCGCTCATTGTTATCGATGAGGAAAAGGCCGGCGGTTGTGTCTTGGTCCCACCTTCCCTGTGCCATTCAGATGTCCATATTTCTTCCCATGTCCTCGGTAATATGCATGTGTGTCCCTGTGGTGAGGATTGACATACACCCGTGCCGGTGGGTGATGGATGTACGTCCACGCCGGCGGGCGATGGACATACACCGGAGCAGGGGAGTAACAGGCATGCACACGGCCTGCGTCCATCGCTTCAGAGATCGCAGCGCCCACAATAATGCCGCCGATAATTGCCGCCGGCACCCATGCATTGCCCGCCTCGCTCTGTTTCGGCATGGCAAACCCCAGTAAAAATAGGGCAAGTGCCACCACAATAACCCGTTTCATGATCAGCCTCCTTTACGTTGAATTTCTTTATGAGAATATCGCAGCTTCGGTTTACGAGTGCGATCTCATGAAGAGTTTCGCTTTAATTTTATAGTCGCCTGATCGCCGGGATGGGTTACATGTTTCTGCCATAATAAAATTAAGGGGACATGTTAATGGGTGTTTCCTGCACATTATGTCCAGAAAATTCAGTTTTTACCATATAATTGATTCTATGGAACCGAACGGCGAATTCTTGTTAAAGCTTTGCCGATCGTTTCGGAACAATGTGTTTTCTCTCATCTCCTTCGCTTTTGGCCTTTTCTATCAGTCCCATATTTTCGTGTATCATCTGTACGGCATCGGCGATACTGTCTGTTTTCACTGCAACACATACAAATTTTCCTTCTTTCAGTTCTCATTTTTTCTTTGTATGCAGGGCCTTGCTGCTTTTCAATCATCATTTTTGCTTGAATTCGGAGACAATGCTTCGATACTCGTCTTCGCGTCGCCGAAGAGCATCCGGGTGTTTTCCTTATAGAACAAATTGTTTTCGATCCCGGCAAAACCAGGCGCCATGGAACGCTTCAGAACGATGACCGTCTTTGCCCGATCCACGTTGATGATCGGCATGCCGTAGATCGGACTGTCCTTACTCTCACGGGCGGCCGGGTTGACCACGTCGTTGGCGCCGACCACGATGCAGACATCGACCCCCGCGATCGTCCGATTGATATCATCCATCTCGACAAGCTTGTCATACGACACGTTGGCCTCGGCGAGGAGGACGTTCATATGCCCCGGCATGCGCCCTGCAACGGGATGGATGGCAAAGCGCACGTCGCCCCCATTCTTTTCCATGAGTTCTTCCAGTTCATGAATCGTGTAATGTATTCTCTCTGAAGGGTTTCGATAGCGATATCTTTGTAACGGGGCATGATGGTCAGAAACCCTGTAAAGAACCGTCAGAGGAGAGTAATGTGGTGAACCGCTGTGGCCAGGTGGCGCTGCGAGCTTACTGAAGATATCGGTATCTATAGGCAGGATTGCCTCACTTTGAAAATTTGCTGAAAAGCTTTGTTTCCTGAGGGGGGTAGAAATATTCATTCTTCCATATATTCAATTGTTGTGATATAGATCGGTGCAATGCCATTGATAAATCTGCTGGCAGGACTGTTGAAATTCGGGCATTCGATATCGGCGCCGATAAAAAGGTTCTTTTTCAGGAATGCACCGGTGAAAATCCCTCATTGGTCGTTCGCGGTATCCGGCAGCATCTGCTGGGCCAGGCGGAGGAATTCCGTGCGCAGCAGCGGGCCATAATCCATGCCGGTGCCAAAGGCCATGCAGGAATTTTAATTCCCATGGTTACCACGATAGATGATGTGGTGGAGGTAAAAAGGCATTTCGTCTCGGTAAAAAATGAATTGCGAAAGAGTGGTCTTGCATTTTCCGAAAATGTTACCCTCGGGGCCATGATTGAAAACCGGCGGCAGCCATTGCGGTAAAAGAAATATTATCAGAGGTTGATTTCGTGAGCATAGGTACCAACGATCTTCTGCAGTATTTTATGGTGGCCGATCGCGACAATGAGCAGGCTATCCACTGTAAGAACATTAAAAATCCGGCATTTTTGTGGTTGATGAAATTTATAATCCATCAAGCCCGAGATTTGGGTCGTGAGCTCGACGTAACAATTTGCGGGGAAACTTTTGCACAACCTCAAGCTATTCCAATCCTTTTGCAGCTTGGACACCGGTCATTCAGTGTTTATCCTGTTGCTGCATCAGGATTTCGTGGAATCTGCGCGCACGTAAATTTGACTTCGGAAAACGACACAAGAGTGGAAAGCGCCTGCTAAGCTGGTTATGGCTTATTTATGAAAAAAGAGGAAGTTACATGAAGAAAGCGGATGTGGTTGTTCTAGGTGGATTGTCTGGTATTACAGCGGGAATCAGTTGCCGGAGACATTATCCTGACAAGAAAATTATCCTCATAAGAAAAGAAGGGACCGTGCTTGTACCGTGCGGTATCCCTTATATTTACGGTACCGTGGGCGGTCCGGAAAACAACGTGATTCCAGACGGCCTTCTGGAAAATGACGGCATTGAACTGATCAGAGGCGAGGCAGTTGATGTCGACCGTGAAAACAAAGCCGTCGTTATGAAAAACGGGGAGATTATAAGCTACGAAAAACTCGTATTTGCAACCGGTTCGGTCCCGCTTGTGCCGCCAATTCCGGGTATCGATAAAAAGAATGTCTATCCTGTTAAAAAGGAATTCGATTATTTGTCGGAAGTCCACAACCAAATGAACAAAGTAAAAGATCTGGTAATCATCGGCGGAGGCTTCATAGGCATGGAATTTGCCGATGAATGCAGAAAGGGCAGGGAAATAAACGTCACTGTGGTCGAGGCCATGCCCCATTGTCTGCAAGCGGCCATGGACAATGAATATTGTGAGGAGGCGCAGGCGAAGCTTGAAGAAACGGGGGTGCACATCCTGGTGAATCAGACGGTGGAAGCCATCCTGGGAAATGGAAGCGTATACGGAGTCAAATTATCAGGAGGAAGCGAACTCAAGGCAGACATGGTTATTCTTGGAATTGGTGCGCTGCCCAACACCGATCTTGCGAAAAAGGCGGGGTTGGAGCTCGGATTCAGAAATACGATAAAGGTGGATCGATACATGCGAACCTATACTGATCCGGATATTTTTGCCTGCGGCGACTGTGCTGAAAAGCAATCGTTCTTCGACGGAAGGCCAATCGGGGTCATGCTTGCATCGATTGCCACTTCGGAAGCGCGGATTGCCGGCGCGAACCTCTTTTCTCCTACTCACCAGAATTGCGGCGCCATCAGCGTTTTTTCCACAGTCATCAACGGAAGGGCTTTTGGCGTGGCGGGCCTGACCGAAAGATGTGCAAACCAGGTGGGCGCGAAGATCGTCATCGGTAGGGCGGAGGCGCCGGATACGCATCCGGGGGGCATGCCCAACTCCTGTCACACAAAGGTAAAACTTATATTCGCAAAAGATACAGGGGTGATTCTGGGTGGTTCCATATGCGGGGGCAAACCAGTAGGGGAAATGATAAACGTGCTGAGCGCCTGTATCATGCATAAAATGACTGCGGACGACATTGTAAAATTTCAGATGGGAACCCATCCGGCGCTCACCTCGTCGCCGATTATGTACCCGATCGTCAATGCGGCATGCAAGGCGGTCATTCCGTTAAAAACGCCCGCATAAATTATGCACCGCCCGTGATTCGTGTTCATGGCAGGTGGAAAAACTGAAAAAAGAATAGGCGTACACTGAAAAGTTGAGGTTATATATGAATAGTGGTGATTACAAGAAGATGTCCGATTTTTTTAAAGCCGCTGGCAATCACACGCGTCTGAAAATACTGATGGAACTTGTCAAGAGTGAAAAATGTGTGAACGAAGTGGAAAAATTCACGGGAACAAGACAGGCAAATATTTCTCAACATCTGGCGGTTTTAAAGCGCTGTGGCATCATAGACTGCCGAAAGGACGCAAACTTGAGATGTTATTTCCTCAAAGAGCCTGAGTTAGTGAAGGAGATTTTGGATTTGGCCGCAAAAAGGGAATGAATCCAAGGATAGCGATATTGATGAGTAAAGAGAAAAAAGTCCTTCAATCAAAGGAAAGCCGGAGATAAGGCGAATTGACCGCCCGGGCATCGCCTTCTCTGGCATTATTCTTTTCTTGCTCAGATTTCACTGCCCGCTGCCACACCCTGTACATTCCCTTAAGCACCCTCGATATGGTGGTTTTACCCGCAGCCTTTACGGCAAAAGCAAACTGTCCGCCGACGAAATTACGTTGCTCATAGAGCGATACGTGGTGTCCCCTCTGCGATGCGGTAACCGCCGCCGCCATGCCGGCAGGGCCCGATCCCACCACCATGACGTGTTTGGGATGTTTCGTTGGGTTAGGGGAGGAAGCCGTGACCCATGGGTTAGCCATGCAGGCAATTGGAGCGGCCGATCTCACTTTTTTCAGACACGTCTGAAGACAGGCGCCGCACAACAATATTGAATCATGTTCACCATTCAAAATTTTATTCGGGAAATCCGGATCGGCTATGAGCGGACGGCCTAAAGCGATGCAATCAGCCATGCCTTCATTCATGACTTTCTCAATCCGTTCGGGGTATCCCATGCGACCCGCCGCTATAATCGGAATGGAAACTTCCGATCGTATTTTTCGAAGCATCTCATACTGCGGTTCCTCAGGAAGCGCCATGTGGCCGAAATACCAGGCAGGATTATCACAAGAATTATCAAAGCCGACGTGCAGAGCGGCCACCCCTTTTTGTTCCAGAAGGGCGAAAAGCTCGAGTTGGTTTTCCGGATCCAATCCTCATGCGACAAATTCCTTGCCCGAAATTCTTGCAATTATCGGTATCGATCCGGCTGCGTTCATGACGGAATTCACCACTTCTTTGACAAATTTTTCTGAATTCCCCCACTGGTCGTTGCGTGTATTGGCTCGTCGTGAGTAAAATTGACTGAGCAGATAACGGTGCCCGGCTTGCAAGTCAATAAGATCCGCCCCGGCCGCCGCTGCTCTTCCTGCTGCCGAAGCGAATATTTTCCTGAAATTTCATGATGTGTTGTCTCCTTTTAAGGCCTGCACGCATAGCCTCTTATGCTATTTCGTGGGCGGTTTGTGCTGATGCCTCGCCTTTTTATATATCCACCCGTGCGGCGATAAGTGCGCCTGATGACATTTTCAGCAAGACTTGAAGGTCATCAGCTATACCGGTCAGAGATTTCGGCATTTTTATGGATAACGGGAACGCGCATGGCCGTATCACCGGCTTGCCGTAAGGGGAAAGCAATGTATAAAGCTCATCTGCCCTATAGAACCGGGCCGATAGGAACACCTTCCCCTTTTTTTGTCTTTCCTTATTGAGCGGTGCGTCCTCGTTAAGTACGCCAAGAAAAAGACTTCCCCCGGGTTTTATACATCGAACCATTTCTCTGACAACCGTTGCGGGATTTCTTGTAAATTCGATAGATGTCACAGCCGCTGAAGCGGAAAAGCTGTGATCGGGAAAGGGAAGTCTGTGTCCGTCGGCTCTTTGAAAGCGGGCATGGGGGATTCTTTTCAAACATGCAGTTTCAACCATCTCCTTTGAAATATCCACGCCGGTCACATGGTAACCCAATCCTCCGAAAAAACTGCTCCACCACCCCGTGCCTGCGCCCACTTCAAGCATCGTTTTCCCGTCTTCGACCTGCCCTATGATGTGCCGCATAGCCCTTTTTTCCAACAGATCATATATATGACCTTCAGCGGTTTCATACCACTTGTCGTATTCACTGGCGAGCGGACTGAAATCAAATACAGAGGATCTATGTGCACTGTGAGCTGATTGCTTCACGGGAGTCCTTTTCTTTCTTCTGGTTGGTGTTCCTGTTCGTTCTTATATTTGTTTATACTCATTTTAGCATAATTCATGCCAGAGAGCTAATATACTGAAATAGCGCCATATTATTGAATATTTCCAATCGGGAGGTAAATAAGGGAGTAAGGATGCTACTGTAAATATTGTATCGAGTAGCTAACACGCAACACTGTAAGTACGATTCGTCGGGCAGACGCTTCGCGCTGAAGCGGTATTCTTTCCGCAGTGAATGGGCATTTCCCTGTTTGTTTTTTGCCGCATCCGCGCTGTCGATTTCTTGTACACAAAGGTGGTGCGTTGACTGAAAAGCATGCACCCCGCCGCTGCTTGTGTGTTGAATTCTTTTGCTGTATACTGCACTTTAAATTTCCTTTGCATGTATGTTCGTTGTTCTTCCTTCGATACCATCCGTCAGTAAATCGGATTTCAGGAATAGTATATGCCATTGATAACAGCCAAAGATTTGTACAAGGATTACAAGGTCGGGGAGGTCAGTCTACGGGCGTTGAGCGATCTGAGTTTTGAAATCGAACCGGCTTCGTTTCTGTCATTCGTCGGCCCTTCGGGGAGCGGAAAAACCACCCTTTTAAACCTTATCGGGTGTCTCGATGTCCCATCGGGCGGCAGTCTCACCATCGCCGGCGTCGATGTGCTGAAACTGGACAGAAAGGCGAGAGCGGCCTTCCGGGGGCGGCACATGGGATTCATTTTCCAGGATTTCAACCTCATCCCCGTGCTGACCGTCTATGAAAACATCGAGTATCCTCTCATTCTGGTTCAGAATGTGCCATCGGAAGCCAGAAGGTGCCGTGTCCTGTCGCTTCTGGATGCGGTAGGAATGCGGCAGCATAAAGACAAGTATCCCGATCAGATCTCGGGAGGACAGAAACAGCGGGTTGCCATAGCCAGGGCTTTGGTGACGGAGCCCGAACTTGTGCTCGCCGATGAACCGACGGCGAACCTCGACAGCAAGACGGCTTTCATGATTATCGATCTCATGAAAGCAATGAGGGAGAAATCAGGCACCGCCTTCATCTTCTCCACTCACGATCAGAAAATAGTAGGATCGGCGGATACCCTCTATACTCTGGAGGATGGAACAATCACGGCAAGGAAGGGAGCACGGAAACATGGCAGCCTATAATCTTTTCAAGATCGCTGTCCGAAATCTCCTGCGATACAGGCGTAGAACCCTTTTCACGTCTTCGCTGATCATAATCGGCATAGTCTTTGTGCTGGTGTTCGTCGCCGTTACGGGGTCCATCAAGGAACTTCTCATCGGCCAGATTACCGACTCAATGCTGGGACACATTCAGATTCACAAGAAGGGGTATGTGGCATCCATCGACAACCTGCCCCTTACCATCGTGATGGATCCGAAGGCCGTGAAAGCGGTTGAAAATGTAATAAATACAATCCCCGAGATAGAGGCCTATTCACCGCGCATCAAATTCGGCGGCCTCTTCAGCAATTATACGGAGACGACGAATATTCGGCTGAACGGGGTCGTTCCGGAGAGGGAACTGGACACGACGCCCCTTCTGCCGGAAAGAATCATCGCTGGAAATAAAGATCTTAAAAAGGGGAGTGTTCTTATTCCCGAGCTTCTCGCCAGGGGAATGGATGTGAACGTCGGAGATTCAATCGTGATTATCGCCACCAACAAGGACGGATCCGTCAATGGAAAACAGTTCATCGTGACCGGCATCCTTGAAAGCGTCACCGGGCCGGGCGGCCGCGACGGCTACATTCATATAGACGATGCCGTGGACGTACTGAGAATGGAAGAGGTTGAAATCAGCGAAATAGCCCTGAGACTTCGGAGCATCGAGATGATGCCCGCCGTGCACAATGCGCTTACGGAGGCGCTTTCCGAGAAAAAGAACAGGGCAGGAAAGCCGACGTTCGAGGTCCACACATGGGAGAAGCTGTCACCATTTTACAACATCGCACGGATGATCGACATCATGACATTTTTTATAAAAATCATGCTCATCGCCATGGTCCTTATCAGTATCATGAATGTCATGATCATGGCGGTGTACGAACGCATGCGCGAGATAGGCACTATCTCGGCAATCGGAACGATGCCGCGCAGAATTCTTTCCATGTTTATGCTGGAGGGTCTCAGTATCGGCGTGTTTGGGGCGCTCGTCGGGAACATCGCAGGGTGTGCGATAGTATATATCCTTAATATTGCCCGCATTACCTTCAATTTTGGTCGACAGACGGGACTTTTGCTTGAGCCCCGCGTACATGCTGAAGATCTTGTGACCATTACAGTGATCGTTCTTATCGTATCGGCGGCGGCAAGTCTTCAGCCCGCCTTCAAGGCCTCGCGCATGGAACCGATCGAGGCGCTGAGACACATATAGGAGGAAGGGGAATCAGTGATGAAAAAACTACTTCTTTTTACAGGCATTGCAGCCCTTTTGCTCTGTGTAGGCATGGGTAACGCTGCAGGTGAAGAAACAAGGATTGCCGTTGCGGCAAACGATAACACGGCACAGGCAGTTGTCTGCGCCGAGGCCGCCAGATGCTCCTACTATCTGATATTCAACGGCGATGGCACCTTTGTCGAGACGATAGAGAACCCGCAGAAGAATGCACGCCGTGGCGCCGGACCTTCCGCAGCGGCCTTTCTCGCCGAAAGAGGCGTGACCATGGCAATCGCCGTACAATTCGGGGTGAAAATGGCCAACGCGCTGAAAGAGCGCGGCA
Source organism: Syntrophales bacterium (assembly GCA_963666365.2). Classification (GTDB taxonomy): domain Bacteria; phylum Desulfobacterota; class Syntrophia; order Syntrophales; family UBA2210; genus JALNXD01. The sequence goes on along the minus strand of CAXXNF010000001.1, from coordinate 518,317 downwards.
TTGCTCACGTAGAATATAAGGGCGCCGCCGTCGACGCGGTAAAGAGCGTCTTAAAAGGAAAGTGACGGCATGAGAAAATACATTATTTTTGTAGTGTTGCTCCTTCTTACCTCTCCGGCATCTGCCCTGGACGGAAACAGTCTTCTGCTCCAGATTGATCGGAATTTGAACCCCGACTCCTATGAGTCGTACAAAAAGCTGATCAATATTGAACCGAACGGCAAAAGGAAGGAATTCGTACTTTTTACCATCAAGAAGGAAAAAGATAAAGTCGCCGCCCTGTTCATTTCCCCGGCAAGTGAAGAAGGCCGGAGCACGCTCAGGCTGGGCGAAAATATGTGGCTCTATATTCCGAATGTGGGGAAACCGATCCGCATTACCAGTCTTCAGTCGATTGTAGGAGGCGTCTTCAACAATTCCGACATACTCCGGCTTGACTACACGGCCGAATACGACGTGAAGACGGTAGAGGAGGAGGGGGATAATTATCTCCTTAATCTCAAGGCCAGAACCAGAGCCGTCGCCTATGATCAGTTGAAGATGTGGGCCGATAAAGAAGCGCTTCTGCCCCTGAAGATCGAATGCCTCACAGAAGCGTCCATGCTGGTGAAAACCATATATTTTAAAGAGTTAAAAGATTTTGGCCACGGAATCCTGCGACCGTCGGTGATCGAAACGGACAGTCCCCTCTACAGGGGATACAAGTCCATTATGATCTTTGCGAAGATGAAAGAGCGGACACTCGACGACGAGGTCTTTACGCTGACCTTCATGCCGAATCTCGACTCACTTCGCTGATGACATGAAATCGATACTCGGAATTCTTTCCTTCATACTCCTTCTGCCGCTGTGCACCATGGCGCAGGACGAGTATTCCTTCGATCTGTCTGAAATAGAAAAGAAGCCCTATGCCATAGGGGGGTACCTTGAACTTGCGCCGAGGGTGTTCTATACCGACGCCGACGCCGCATTCTACAGACTTAATTTTTATGACAGGGCAGACAAAAACTGGATTGACGAATACTTTGTTAAACTCTCGATGGACGGGAGATACACGAAGGGCCTTTCAGAGATCTACGCCCGCGCGAATATCAACACAACGGAATCGGACATCGATTCCGACAGGAACATCGTGCTCGACGAGGGCTATCTGTCGCTCAAGCCTTCGTCGGGTTTGAATATCAGTATCGGTAAAAAAGCCCTGCGGTGGGGGAAGGGGTATGCATGGAACCCTGTCGGCTTTGTGGAACGGCCGAAAAATCCTGATGACCCGGAATTGTCCCTTGAAGGGTATGTGGTTGCCACGCTGGATTACATAAAGAGTTTTTCCGGACCCCTGAAGGCAATGGCGGTCACGCCGGTGATTCTCCCGGTCTACGATCATATCAATACTGATTTCGGCGAACGCGACACCTTGAACTATGCCGGCAAACTGTACTTTCTTCTCTACGATACGGACATCGATTGTATGTTCCTGAAGGGGGACAGCAGGCCCTCCCGATTCGGAATGAATTTTTCCCGGAATATTACCTCGAATTTCGAGATCCACGGAGAGCTGGCCCACATAGACGACAGCGCTCACAGAGTTGTCCGGAGCGACGGCACTCTTACCGCATCAACCAGGGATGTGGAAAATTTTCTTTTCGGTATCAGGTATCTCACCACGACCGATACCACCTTTATTGTGGAATACTTCCACAGCGGAACAGGCTTCACCGCCGATGAAATGAACCAATTCTTCGGCCTCGTGGACAACGGCATCGACGCCTATCGTCTGTTCGGCAATCAAACTTTTCTACAGAAAGCCCGTGCGGTAACTGAAGGGTCCTACGGAACGCAAAACCCGATGAGAGACTATCTCTACCTGAGGGTTTCTCAGAAAGAGCCCTTTGACATTCCCTATCTCATCCCCTCGGTTACCTGCATCTACAATATCGAAGATAAAAGCTTTTCCCTGTCTCCCGAGATTTTTTACACGGGGATCACCAATCTTGAACTGCGTCTGAAGGCCGGTTTTATTTCGGGACCCGGGAATACCGAGTTCGGGGAGAAACAGAACGATGTTCGCCTCGAGTTGCGAATGCGCTATTACTTTGACCTCTTGAAATAACAGGCACCCGAAGCCGGTCAGCAGGTACCCGCGCTATTCCGAACCGGTTATCATTGTCCTTTTTCCCTTCACCGAGCGCTTTCCTGAACGGTGCTCATGGCACAGCCGACACACACTGATGCCAAAAAGGTCAGGACGATCAGTGTGATTACATAAATCCAGCCGAAATATTCGATCATGACAGGCAGCAGGAAGGGTTTCACCGCCCTGTTGTAGAGAAATATGGAGATGGTATAGTTTCCCGCGCCCTTTTCCCTGAGGTCCTTGAGCAGGGGATACCACGCATATATCGGTCCGGTGGAAATTACGCCCGCCGCCGCCGCCACTGCAGTTCCTCTGATGCCGGAATTTTTCCCCAGGAACTTGGCGACCCGCGCCGGTTTCACAAAGAGATTCACCAGCAGCATAATGACAAAGATCAACACGAGCGGCGCCAGCATGTTCAACAGGATTTTTCCGCTCCCGGCAAGGGCCGACAGGGTCTTATCGGGCATTATAAAAAAGAAAACGACATAGAGTGCCGCTACGGAAAGGGGGAAAAGAAATATATAATTAAAAACCGGCTTATTGCTATTGCGGGTCATGATATCCACCTTCCCAGAACATTCACAATCAGGACGGTGAGAACGGCAACGGGAATCGCCATTACGAAGCAGATGCCGTTTCTCATGAGCGCAAATTTTCTGCCCAAAGCCGTCATCTCAGCTGGCAGTTGAATTAGTCCTACCGTTACCCAACTTACAATGAAGGCGGTAACGGCAAAAAGGCTGATGCCGCTTTTCAGCAGTTCCCCGCCTATTATGTAACTGTTGATCGGATTTCCGGCGAATATACTGCCGAAGCAGGTTCCCCAAAGACTGTCAAAGGCCGCGTTGCCGGAAAAAACGGACAGAAGCAATTCTTTTGAAACAAAGGTATTGAACAAACCCATAAGCAGGACTACACCGAGAAAAACCGGCAACAACAGGGCGAACTGCCTGCCGGAATTTTTGGCTGCGCGAATTACGGCGCTGCTCGCATTCCCGCCCGGCAGGGTGCGGCTTGGGCCGGCCGCCCTGGCCCTGTAGTGCATCAACGCGTCCTTCACGGTACCTTTTATTCCGGTCAGCACCTCTATGTCATTCTCTTTCAACTGATCGACGATGCCGGGGCCGCAATAGCCCGTGATTATGACACTGGCCCCTCTGCCCACCGCTGTTGTGATGGTCTGCACGCCGGCGCCCCGCCGGTGCCGGTCGATGGAAGAAGGGACGGCTTCAAACTCGCCGCTCTCAAGGTCGATGATCAAAAAATATTTCGCGATGCTGAGCCGTGACGCCACCTGCGCATCCAGTGTGGAACCATCCGCCGATACGGCAATTTTCATGGCATCTCTCCTTTTCCGAAAAACATCCTGGACTACCCTGTGCGTTGATCCCGCTAAGAATACACTATTTATCTTCTTGAAAGCAACTTCGGGAAAGGAGTGGTCGGGCTTCTCCAGTCGACGGTCCAGTTCTTTGCGAAGAACCGGTGCAAGAAAGCTGCAGAAGACTTGTTCGTGAATGGTTTCATCGAGTTGATGGCAGATGAGATGGGACGGGTTTCCGTTGCAGACGTCATGTCCCGCAAGACCTGCTCAACGTGTCGCAGCTCCTTGTGTCTGAAGGCCGCCTGCGCCGCCGGCAGCGTAGTGTTTGTCTTTAGAACCCCCCTTTCATCGCAGCGTGCCGCATTCTTTACCTTGTCAATGATCCCGATATCTGTAGCCCCATGGAAAGGCTGTTGCTATATCTTTCATTGAAATATCGGTAAAAAAAAGATATACGATTGTTCATCTGTTCGGTGTGCCGACTCAATGGGCATAATACATTCGATGTCTTTCCGACCCGAAGCCCAACGGGCGTCGTCTATATGGGAATCGGTCATTCAGATGGACGAGACGAAATTATTCTGCTGAAGGAACGTCGCCCTATGCACTCACTTTATAAAATATTTTGTGTTGCATGGCTTGGCCTGTGGGCGACGGCGGCAAGCATCGTCCTGTTCATTCCCATGACCGTTTCGGGCCTGCTGAGCCGCACCGGCAATCTCGCCTTTTCCATTTCAAAGCTGTGGGCATATACTATGCTCGGTGTTTCTTTTGTCCGAAGGGAAATAAAGAATACGGAAAAGATTCACAAGGGAACATCCTATATCATTATTTCCAACCATCAGTCGCTCTACGATATACTCGCCCTGGTTACGACTCTTCCTGTGCAATTCCGCTGGTTCATAAAAAGGGAGGTGCTGAAAGTACCGCTTTTCGGCTACGCCCTCTACGCGTCGCGCAACATCTTCATCGATCGCTCCAATACTGCCAAAGCGGTTGAAAGCATCAACAAGGGAATGGACCGGCTGCCAGAAGGCGTCAGCGTCATGGTATTCGCCGAGGGGACCAGATCGGTTGATGGACGAATTCATGCCTTTAAAAAGGGGGGATTCATACCGGCGGTCATGCGGAAAATGCCGATTCTTCCGATTACCATTAATGGAAGCAGGCACGTATTGCCAAAGAAGAGCTTGGCCGTGAGACCCGGGAAAATTCAGGTCGTTATCGGCGATCCTATTGACAGCCGGTCTTATTCCCTCGATACCGTCGATCAGCTTATCGCTAAAACCCGAAAAGCGGTAGTCGAAAACTTCAACACCGATTATTAGGGACGCTCCCTATCTTACTTTTTTGTTAACGGAGAGAGAATGACACCTCATATGCCGTCTTTTTCATTATGTGACAGTCGTGGACACACACACAGGTTTCCATCCGGCAGCCCCGGCATCGTTGCGTTCGTCAAAGAGGACTGCCCGGTCTGCCATCTGGTAATGCCGCTGCTGGATCGGCTCGGGTCATTGCCGGATATCGCAGTGTTCATTATCGGACAGGAAGAAACCGGCAATCGATTGCTGATGGAACGGCATACCCTGAAAACACCGCTCCTTGACGATTCGGCACTTAAGGTTTCTTTTGCCTGGGGCATTGAAACAGTGCCCACTTTGCTGTTTACCGATGCCGAAGGCCGCGAGATAAAACGCGTAATCGGCTTCAGCCGGGAGGAATGGCAGCGTTTTTTTGCTGAATTGGGCTGCGGCGGAGTCGAGTGGAACAGCCTGCCTCTCTGGCGGCCGGGATGCGGCTCGAAATCCTGTGATCCCCTGATTGCGGACCGCCTGCGGGCGGAAGCCGAACACAGCCCCTTGCGCGCCCGGCGCATCGATATTGCCCCGGCTGATGATGAATTCGAGTTCATGTTCGACCGGGGTTTCACGGACGGGCTGCCGGTCGTGCCGCCCACACCGGAGAGGGTGCTCCGCATGCTCGCCGGCACCCTGCGCGATCCTCAGGAAGTCGTCGCATCGGTGCCGCCCAATCTTGCACCGGCAACGGTTGAAAAAATCGCCGTCAATGCGGTCATGGCCGGCTGCCGGCCGGAATACTTGCCGGTCGTGATTGCCGCGCTGGAGGCGGTCTGCACGGACACCTTCAATGTACACGGCCTTATGTCGACGACGATGGGCGCAAGCCCGCTTATGATCGTAAACGGTCCTATCCGCGAACGAATCGGCATGAATATGAAACTCGGCGCCCTGGGGCAGGGAAACCGGGCCAATGCGTGTATCGGACGGGCACTGCGGCTGGTTTTAAGGAATATCGGCGGTGCCAAACCGGGAGGTATCGAGCGTTCAACGTTGGGCAATCCGATGAAGTTTACCATGTGTTTCGCCGAGTGGGAGGAACGAAGCAATTGGGCGCCGCTGCACGTGGAGCGGGGATTTGCGCGTACCGATTCCGTGGTGACCGTCTTCCCCGTGACGAGCGGGCCGCAGCTCATCGTCGATCAGAAATCGCGCAGGGCGGACCAGCTTGCGGCAAGCATGGGGCTGGTGATGCAGGGTATTTTCCACCCGCGCCTGCAGGTAATGGACTGTGTCCTGGTGGTGTGCCCGGAGCACATCGATACGCTGGAGACGGGAGGCTATACGAAGGACGACCTGCGCCGGCGGATTCAGGAAGTCACCGCAGTGCCGCGGCGGGAGCGGGTGCCTGATGCGCTGACCGGCGAGGGCATCAGTCCTTTGCCGCCGGAGCATAATACCGAAGCCGAACAAATGCGTCCGGTTCCGAAGTTTGCGGCGAACGAAATGATTCATATTGTGGTGGCAGGCGCCGAAGCAGGAAAATTTTCAGGCCTTTTCCACGGCTGGGTTGGGGGTGCGGTGGGATCTGTCCCCGTTTCCCGAAAAATCGAGGAGGTAATGTGACGGATGACTATAATTCTGGATCCGACTGACGAACGCGTGCCGGTGCGGCGTACCCTTGCCGCCCGCGCACAGGAGCTGAAAGGGGTTGTCGGCCTGCTTGATATCACAAAACCACGGGGCAGTGTGCTGCTCGATCAACTGGCGGTCCGCTTGCAAGAACGAATTCCCGGCATTGAAGTAAGGCGATATGCCAAGCCGACCTTTGCCAAGCCTGCTCCGGAGGCGCTCCGACAAACAATCAAAACCGAAACGGATGCCGTCATTGAAGCGCTGGCCGACTGAGGCTCCTGTACCACATGCAGTTTGCATGACACAGTATGGTTTGAGACACAGGGAATCCCGGCGGTGACAATCGCCTCATCCGAATTCGGGAATGCCGCGCTGACCCAGGCAAAGGCCTTTGGCCTTGAAGAAGCGCCTTTTGTTTTGGTCGAGCATCCGATTCAGGATGCGACTGACGGTGAAATGCGGGCAAAGGCGGACGTCGTCATACAGGAGATTATAGCGGCCTTGGTGGCGGACTGAGTGAGAAGCCGACAGACCGTGTCACTGAGAGTGAATGCGTAATTCTTGCACTCAATCCGGCGGATTATTCGCTTGCCGATACCACAGGCAGGTTACACGCAATGCTTCATTACGAATCAAAGACAAAAAAACAGCGTATCGATACACTTGCCGAAGCGTCGCGAAGAATAGAAGAATTGGAAAAAATAAATGTACGCTACAGGGAAGTGGAGGAAACCCTCTTCCGCACCGCGAGGGAAAGAACCGCGATTCTGGATGCAATGTTTGATTTTGTTGTGCTGGCCAACAGCAACCATGAAATAATATGGACCAACAGGGCCGTCAATCGACAGTTTGGAATGAATCCCGATCAGTTGAAAGGGATACCTTGTTACAAACTGTTCAACAATAAAACGGAAGCATGCAGTGACTGCCCTGCACTGAAATCGATGAATACCGGTTATCCCGTGACGCTGAAAGATCGCGCTTTTCTTGGGAGAAACTGGGCTGTCCGTTACTATCCCCTCAAGGATGAGCAGATGATTCTCGGCGTGTATACGGATATCACCGAAAGGAAGGTTGCCGAGCAGGCCCTCATTGAAGAACAGAGATTGAAAAACGAGCTTTTGGCCAACCTCAAGGAGAGTGAAGAAAAGTACAAGATGCTTTTTGAGGATTCGCGCGATGCCATAATAATTTTTACCAAGGAAGGCGGATTCATTGATGCGAATCAGGCCTGTCTCACTCTTTGCGGTATCAACAAAGACGATCTGCACTGCATTAATGCCTGGGATTTTATTGTTCCGTCCAAAGCGAAAACAAAATTTATAAAAGACGTGGAAGAAGAAAGATCAGTTGTAGATTACCCGACTAAAGTACGAAAGGCGGACGGTACACCGATAGATTGTCTGTTTACATCGTCCGTAAAGTACGATCCGAGCGGTAAGATTGTCGGGTATCAGGGAATACTGCGGGACATCACGGAAAAAAAGAAGCTGGAAAAAAGGATACTGAGAATAAGCGAAAGAGAAAGACGCGAAATAGGCCAGGAACTCCATGACGGGCTGGGCCAGTTGCTCACGGGGATAGCCTTGAAGAGCAAATCTATAGAGCAGCAGCTGGAGAGGCAATCTGTGCCCGAATTGCGTGATGTTCAGAGACTCACCTGTCTTATCAACGAGGCCATTAATACGACACGACGCCTCACAAAAGAACTCGTCCCTGCAAGTTTGCAGCACGGCAGCATGTTGACAGTCCTGAAGGAAATGGCTTGCACCATAAGCCATACCTACGGAATTCCTTGTACAGTCAATTCAACGTGCTTCGAAATAGATTTGGACACTATAGCGGCAAACCAGCTGTACCGCATTGCGCAGGAGGCAACCCTCAATGCGGCCAAACACAGCGAGGCACGTCATATCTCCATCAGTCTGGTTGAAGAATATGACGGCATCATTCTTTCGATCATAGATGACGGAATCGGTTTTTCACGTGACGAAAAATCTTTTGACGGCAGAGGCTTGCATATTATGGAGTACAGAGCGAGTATGATCGATGCAGCGTTGCTGGTCCGGCAAAACACTGAAGGAGGAACAACCGTCATGTGCACTATTCCCAGGAAATAACGCCTTAGCCAAAAGTTTCACAGGCGGTTTCATCCGACTTTTACTGATGAAAGGACTTTCATCAATGTGTAAGAAGAAAATATATATTGTAGACGACCATCCTATTGTCTGTGAGGGATTGGAGCAGTTGCTCAATCAGGAAGACGACCTTTATGTGTGCGGATGCGCTCATGATTCAGAGACTGCCATGAGGTCAATCGGCGCAGTAATGCCGGATCTTGTAATCGTCGATGTGTCTCTCGAAGGAAAGAGCGGCATTGAACTCATGGCTGAGATCTCACGTACCTTCCCGGGTGTGCCTATCCTTGCGCTATCCATGTATTCCGATTCATTGCTCGTGGATCGGGCTTTGAAGGCGGGTGCTATGGGCTACGTCAGCAAACACGATGCGACGACTTCAATAATCAAAGCAATCAGACAACTGTTCAGAGGCGCCATATATCTCAGCGATACAATGGCCGAACAGTTGCTTGACACTATTTACGGTAAAAAATTACCCTTGGATGCACTGCTTGTCGACAAATTGAGCCGTCGAGAATTCGAAGTGTTCCGATTGATCGGACAGGGGGTGAATAATCATGAAATTGCGGAAATATTGCATGTCAGTATAAAGACAGTGGAAACGCATCGCGCGCACATTAAAGAGAAATTAAGCCTGAAAAACGCCAACGAACTGCTCCGCTGTGCCTTTCAGTGGGTGGAAAATCTTCAATAACCGCCTTCATGCGCATATTCAGAGATCCTGAAGCGGGCGCCGACACATCGTCACGTTTTTCCCGATGGGCCATCGGATTCCTCCCGATATAAAAAGGGGATTATCCCGATTTACACTTTCCTGCCAAGTTGCTACAGGAAGACTGCCTTTAGGGCGCGGGGTGCATGTAATCTCCTCTATTCCATAAACAACAGTCACTTCAAAGTACATACGTAATGAATCCGGGGCGGTTTCTTTGAAAAAGGAAACTGTATTCAAGGGGCATATAAAATTTTGCAGGGAGGTGTTGTATGGAAAGATATTTCTCGGAAGTTGTTGAAACCCACGCAAAGACACGGCCTGATCACATCGCATATGTCTTTATGGGCAAGGAAACCACGTATAAGGAATTAAATGAAGACATAAATCGTGTCGCCAATAGCTTCTTGTCCCTCGGGTTGCATCAGGGCGACAAGATCGCCACCATCCTGCCGCAATCCCCCGCATTTATGAATATCTATATGGCGGCCGCTGCGATAGGACTGGTGCTTGTTCCGCTCGATCCCAGATTCACCTCGGCGGAAATGGCTGATCTTTGCGAAAGAACACATCCGAGGCTGCTAGTAAGCCTGGCCTTTCCGGATACCATAAAACGTGCCGCCGAGGATCTGGTCAGGAAGGTGCATTTTGATTACGTATACTCATATTTTGGAATGCTCGATTACAATGCATGCAAACCCTACGAGGAACTGCTGCAGGGATCCAGCGAATCTGTGCCGGAAGATGCACATCCGAGCCCTGACGCTCCTTTGGTCGTCATTTTTACCAGCGGCAGCACGGGCGTTCCTAAAGGCGCCGTCATAAATCACAAAAATTCTTTTGCCATTGTAAAGGCCAGTGTGGATTCGTGGGGAATCTCTCATTCAGACCGCGTACTGGTCAACATGCCCACCAGTCATGTGGCGGGTACGCACGATCTGATAGCAATACAGCTCTATGCCGGGTCGACGGGTATTCTCTGCCCTAGATTCGACCCGAAAGAGGTCCTTGAATTCATATCGAAATACAAGATTACCTATTTCGGCGGTGTGCCCACCATGTATCGCATCCTGATGAAGAATGACGATATCAGCCATTATGATCTGAGTTCCGTGCGCATTGCCATCGTTTCCGGTGAACCGTCACCGCCCGAGTTGATTTATAAGATCAGCACCGTCTTCCCCAATTCGAAGATCGTCGCCAGTTGGGGCATGAGCGAGACGGCGGGATTTTTCACCTTTACGAAACCTGATGATCCCCTGGAGATTGCGGCCGAAACGGAAGGCGCCCCGGGCTCCGGTTTTCAGATGAAAGTCAGAAAGGATGACGGAACATGGGCACAGCCCGGAGAGGTAGGGGAACTCCTGGTTAGGGGGGACAGCGTGATCGCAGGCTACCTGGATGAAGAAAGTAACAGGGATTCTTTTACAAATGGATGGTTGAGAACCGGTGATCTGGGCTACCTGGATGAGAATAACTATCTGCACTTTGCGGGACGTTCAAAGGAGATGTATATCAGTGGAGGATATAACGTATATCCCCTGGAGATAGAATCTTTCCTGAATGCCTGTCCGGGCGTGAACACCTCGGCGGTCATCGAGATTCCCCATGCGATTTTTGGGGAGACCGGTGTTGCATTCCTCGTGCCTGAAGACGGCGTCGTCCTTGATCCCGATGCTATCAGGCAGCGTATCAATGAAGGACTCGCCGATTATAAACGCCCGTCAAAAATCATCATTGAAAAAGACATACCAAAAACGCTTATCGGAAAAATAAACAAAAAAGAGCTGCGGAAAAGCATCGATAAGTATTTATAATTATAAATTAATAATTAAGGGAGTCCTTGAAATGTGGCAAACGGAAATAGAAGAAATTGAGAAAAGGAAGGAAATCGCATATCAACTGGGAGGGGAGAAGGGCATCAAAAGGCAGCATGATCAGGGAAAAATGACTGTAAGAGAACGGATACAGGCGTTGCTTGATGAAGATACATTTATTGAAACAGGCGTTATGGCGGGGGAAGCGAACTACACGAATAACAACCAGGATCTTGAGAGCCTGACTCCCTGTCCGATTGTAATAGGCAGAGGCAAGGTCAACGGCAGAAGAGTGATCGTGCAGGGCGATGACTTTACCATACGTGGCGCATCCGTAGGAAGAATGTATAAGGCGAAGCTGGCGTACAACGGGAAAATGGCGCATGAGATGCGACTGCCGTTGATCAGACTGCTTGACGGCGCCGGGGGAACGATCAGGGAGGTGGCACAGATCGGCTATCTGGAACTTCCCTATATCAATGATGTGGCGCCCGGCATGCTTGCGGACATGATGTCCGAAATACCGATGGTGTCGATTGTGCTGGGTCCGGTTTCGGGGATTGGGGCGCTGTTGACGGTACAGGCCCATTTCTCGGTTATGGTGAAAGAAAAAAGCCAGGTCTTTGTGGGCGGACCGCCTCTTGTCCAGTTTGCCCAGAGCCAGAAGGTTACAAAGGAAGAACTGGGGGGATACAAAATACACACGCGTAAAAGCGGTGTCGTCGACAATGAGGCGGAAAGCGAGGAAGACGCGATAGCCCAGGCAAAGCGGTTTCTTGATTACCTGCCGCAGAACGCATGGGAAATGCCGGCGAGAAAGTACGCCGACAGGGATGACCGAAACAGGAGGGAAGAGGAATTATCTTCCATTATTCCCCGGGACGGAAGAAAAACATACGATATGAGGAGAGTCATAGAATGTGTGTTCGACAAGGGTTCGATTTTTGAGATCGGAAAGTATCAAGGGCGCTCCCAGATAACCACTCTCGCCCGCTTGAATGGATATCCGGTGGGAGTTCTGGCGAATGACAGCCGGTTCAAAGCGGGATCTTTTGCCTGGGATGTGGCGGAGAAATATCAGCGTTTCATAGATATGTGTGATACATTTCATGTTCCCATAGTCAATCTTGTCGATCAGCCCGGTTTTTTTCTCGGCATCCAGTCGGAAGAATATGGAACGATCAGAAAAGGGGTGAGGGCCAGTTTTTCTGTATTGCAGGCAACCATACCATGGGCGTCGATTTATGTAAGAAAATGCTTCGGCGTAGCGGGAGGTTCCCAGTCCGATCCCCGACAACTTAACTGGCGTTATGCATGGCCTTCCGCATACTGGGGCAATATCCCTGTAGAAGGGGGAGTTTTCGCCGCTCATAAGGCTGAAATAGAGGCGGCGGAAGACCCCATGGCGCTCCATGACAAGTTACAGGAGTATTATCGAAGTTTCGCGAAGCCCTTCAGGGCGGCGGAGCATTTCGGCATCGAGGATATTATCGATCCCCGGGAAACCAGACCGCTTCTTTGCGACTGGATTGAAACGGTGTTCGACCTTGAGAGAACAAATCTGGGAACAAAAAAACGGGGCATGCGCTGTTAACCCAGAGAAAGCCGAATAGAACCATAGTATCTGCAGTCTCGTGAACTACTTCCACGGCAGGCGTCCGACGCTGCGGACGCCTGCCGGATCTTCTGAATTGTGGGTCATTTTAGTACATGTTGGATGCCGGTTGCATGTCTTCGATTCTCACTTTTCCTTGTCGAATAAAAAACACGCACCCCGTTATGAGATCTGTTGTCTGATCTTTCTCAAGGAATATTCTATTTCCCGCAATATACTTTCCGGTGTTATCATAATAAGTATACTCTATAGTTGCGCGTTCCACTACCTTGAAACGCAAGGCAATCTCCTCATACACGCGACCATCCCCGCTGCACAGATATGTGCTGGGACCGTCACTCTGCGTATATTCATTTCCTACCACCGGGCTCCAACCGGCACCGTATGCAGGCGTCACAACGCTCAATAACAGGTACACACAGACACAACATACACCCACAAAAACGCCTTTTTTTCTCATCACAAGGTACCTCCCTTCTGTGACTGACCTTGTTACCGTTCATACAACCTTTTGCTTTGCAGCATTGTCAGATAATGACACGTGGTAAAATGCGCAATTTATTTTGATCGCGCACAATATCGATAAAGCGGGTTCTTGTCAATCAAGCATTGGGGAGGTACCGGTAAAGAATTTGACTTTTGACCAGTGACGCCGCAAACTGTCAATTCCCGGTCTTGGCCGGGTGAAACGATTAAATATCTTTATAAATTCTTGACGGAGTGTGTGAGAAAAAGAGGGGGTCAGTTCCTCAGTTCTTGCACATTGACTGCGAATGGCGATCAGTGTATATTTTCAGTGTCACACAACCGGTTTGTATCAGATATCCCGGCGCCTTGCATCATGCCGCCTGCCGGGGAATACTGTAGTTGTCAACAGAAGCAATGTCCGCCATCCATAGCGCAAAAGCAGGAGATGCCTCTATGCAAAAGGGGACTGCATTTCATTTTATCAGATCCTACGGAATCTTCATCGTCCTGTTTGCTCTTTTCGCGGTGGTCAGCTATGCCCTGCTCTACCTGATGTATGAGAATGTCAAAGAGGAACTGATACAAAATTTCAATGAAAGACAAAAGATCATGGCAAAACAGACCGTCAGAGGGATCGAGACGTTTTTCAATGACCGTGTCGCCATGCTGCGGCAGTTCGCGAAAAGCGAACACTTTATCGATCTCGATGAGACGGGGAAACAAATCATGCGGGATTATCACGCCGCCCACGCCGGAGAAATCAGTATCATAACACGGATTGACCGGGAAGGACGCATTGTGCATCCCGAGCCCTGCGACCCGAACGTGATAGGTCGCCCCGTGGCGGTAAAAGAGACTTTCGAGGCGGTGAAGAGGACGCGCGATGTTGCCGTCAGCGACGTGTTCACGAACCACCGTGGTTTCAAGACGATCGTGCTCTATGTTCCCATAGAAAAAAACGGCGCCTTCAACGGGACAATCGGTCTTCTCTTCCCCTTCGATTATATCGCCAAGCGCTATATCGAAGACATCCGCATCGGCGAAGGGGGCTACGCGTGGATGATCAGCAAGACAGGGATTGAACTCTCCTGCCCGGTCCCCGGTCATGAAGGAAGGTCTGTTTTTGACAACTGCCGTGATTTCCCCGACATTCTCGCTATGGCACGGAAGATGACGCGCGGCGAGGAGGGTGTCACGACCTACCGGTATGACCGCGTCCGGGGAGAGGTTGTCGCCACAACAATAAAACATGCCGTATACATGCCCGTCAATCTCGGGAACAACTTCTGGTCCATTGTGATCGCCACCCCCGAGGATGAGGTGCTGGCGCCTTTGAAGAGTTTCAGGAACAGGCTTCTGCTCGTAGGCGGCATTCTCTTAGTCAGTGTGGGCCTCTTGCTCACCATCCTGTTCAGAAACCGCTTTCTGGTGGGTGAAATCAAGCGGAGGCAAACAATAGAGGAAGCATTGCGGAGAAAGACTGCTGAACTGGACAACTACTTTACAGGCAGTCTCGATCTTCTCTGTATCGCGGATATGGACGGATATTTCCGCCGCCTCAATCCGGAGTGGGAAAAAGCGCTCGGCTATTCCCTTTCGGAACTTGAAAGCGCCCCATTTCTTGATTTCGTCCATCCCGACGACAGGGAAGTCACAGAGGCGGTGATGGCCCAACTGGCGGACGCAAAGGAGGTGTTGAATTTCGTAAACCGCTACCGCCATAAAGACGGCTCCTATCGCTGGATCGAGTGGCGTTCCTATCCCGTGTCAAAGATGATTTATGCCGTGGCCCGGGACATCACCGACCGCAGGAAGGCGGAGGAGGAACTACGGGAGAGCGAGGCGAAGCTTCAGATCCTCTTCCGTGCGGCGCCTATCGGCATCGGCATTGTCGTCGACAGGGTGTTCATCGCTGTCAATCAACGGTTCTGCCGCATGCTGGGGTACTCGGAGGATCAGCTGCTGGGGCAGAGCTCCCGCCTTATTTATCCATCAGTCGAAGAATTTCGAAACGTGAGCCATGCCCTTTCCGAACAGATCCGGAGGAAAGGAATGGGAACGGTTGAAACGCGATGGAGATGCAAGGACGGGCGCATCATCGATATACTCCTGAGCTCGTCTCCTATGGATATCACCGACTGGCCCCATGGCATCATGTTTACCGCCCTGGATGTCACCGAACATAAACGGCTCGAAGACCGGCTCCAGCAGAGCCAGAAGATGGATGCCATCGGCACGCTTGCGGGGGGCATCGCTCACGATTTCAACAATCTGCTCATGGCGATTCAGGGAAATGCCTCCCTGATGCTTATGCAGACCGACGCGAGTGATCCCCGGTATGTCCGGATGAAGGCGATTGAAGAACAGGTGGTGACGGGGGCGGCCCTGACGAAACGCATCCTCGGATTTGCCCGGGGCAGCAGATATGAACTGAAGCCTATAGACATGAAAGAAGTTGTGGAAAAAACCCTAATTCTCTTCGGCAGGTCAAAAAAAGAGATTTCAATCCACGAAAAGCATGAGCAAAATCTCTGGTCCGTTGAGGCGGACAGATCGCAGATGGAGCAGGTTGTCATGAATCTCCTCATCAATGCCTGGCAGGCCATGCCGGGGGGAGGGCGCCTCTATCTCGAGACGGCCAATCTTGTCGTCACAAAGAGAGACCAGGAGCATCCTGAACTGGAATCAGGGAGATACGTCACCGTCGCCGTGAGCGATACCGGTGTGGGTATGGACAACCAGACACAGAAACGGATCTTCGAACCCTTCTTTACCACGAAGGAGATGAGCAGGGGGACGGGCCTCGGACTGGCAATGGTATACGGAATCATCAAGGACCATAAAGGCCACATCAGTGTGTCCAGCGAGAAAGGCGCCGGGACCACGTTCACGATCTACCTGCCCGCTTCATTCAAGGAAGTCCTTAAGGAAAAGCCGACAGAATCGACGCTTCTCAGGGGGCACGAGACAATATTAATCATCGATGATGAACAAACGGTCATCGATGTGACAAAAGCGATGCTGGAATATGCGGGATACGAGGTTCTGACGGCACGCGGTGGAAAGGAAGCGATCAGGGTCTATGAGGAAAAGGGCGAGAAGATCGATCTCGCCATATTAGATATGATAATGCCTGAGATGGATGGAAGCGAAACCTTTTACCGCCTCAAGGAAATGAATCCGGATATCAAGGTGATCCTCGCAAGCGGCTACAGTATGAGTGGCGAGGCGGAGAAGATCATGGCCCGGGGCTGCAACGGATTTATCCAAAAGCCGGTGAATATGACCGATTTATCGAAGAAGATCCGAGAGGTGCTTGAAGGGGGAAACGACGGTTGACCAAATTCTGATACGTTTGTTTGTCAGGGCGTCAATCCTGTAAGAGCATCCTCTCTATAGTTGTGTCACCATAAAAACGGGAGGTTGCAGCATGAGCGAAATTGAAAAGATCAATCCTAAACCGGCCCCCGACTTCGAGCTTATCGACAGCGAGGGAACGACGGTCAGGTTTTCGAGTTTCAAGGGGCGCAGACAGATCGTTCTCATCTTCAATCGCGGGTTTGCCTGACCGTTCTGCCGGAGGCACATGGCGCAGTTGCGTCGAGACTATCGGAAATTTGTTGAAAGAGACGCCGAGATCATTGTCATCGGCCCGGAAAACCGGAAGAAGTTCGCCGCCTGGTGGCACGAACAGGACATGCCATTCACTGGACTGGCAGATCCGGAGCACACAGTGTCGAAACTATACGGGCAAGAGGTCAAGATCTTTAAACTGGGGCGCATGCCGGCACAACTGATCATCGACAAGAACGGCATGATTCGCTACCGGCACTATGGAACTTCAATGAAGGATATCGCCGAAAACAGTGAATTGCTCTCCAAGCTGGATGAGCTGAATCAGGAGCGAATGGGGTAGAGAGGGCAAGGAGGAAAATGATATGAAACGAACACTTCAGACACTGATCATGGCGGTCTTCGTGGTTCTGATTACGGTATCCTTCAGCTTTGCCGAGTATGTGGCATCGACGGCGGGGAACTTCCCCTACTTCCAGCTGGGCTGCCTGGTGGTGGGCGGTCTGATCATCACCTCGCTGAAGCATAAATACTCCAAGATCTACATGAGCGAAGCCGTCGGTTCCTTCGCGCTCTACGCGGTGCTGGTGGCGCTCTTCACGGCCCCGGTAATGGATGCGCTGAAGGCCCTGGTCAGCTAGAGAGAAAGTCTGAGTAAGACGGGGAAGGGGCTAGACTCTGCCGGCTGTGCCGGCTTTACCTGCAAGGCACATGAAGACAATAATCCCTCCTTTGTTACGAAGGAGGGATTATTATTGTTACCATCTGTGATGGATTTCACACAGGCGTGAAGAAAGTTCTCAATAAAATATACCGTGAGCATTTCTGAAGTATGATACACTCAAGACCAGTTTTACTTTAGATTAAGGGGATCTGTGAATGGAGTTGTCAAAGGATGAGCTGGTAAAAATCATAGAAAGACTCCTTATGACCGAAGAGGATCTTTCTTTCCTATCTGAGTTGGATGAGGAACAGATGAAGATGCTGGTAGGATGCATAAGGGAAAAAGTGGAAGGGTTCAAATAATATATCTGTCATATTTTCGGAAGGATACTCTATCTCTTCTTTCATAATAACTGTTGTAGAAAGATACTGAGCCATTCAGGGTGCGGCTGAACGTCCTCCACTTCTCCAATCCATCCGACACATTATTCCGAAGTCTGGCCGACGGGGAGACCCGGTGTGCAGAAAAGCAGAGACACAACCTCTTTCATAATAGTGGTAGATTCCGTTTGAACACCCTGCAGGAACATAAAGGCTGTGGCGTGAAACAAATCGTTGACTTTATTTACCGAACCGCAACGGGAAGAAAGCATACTCGAATGCTGTATACGCCGGTCTTTGCCGCATTTTTCCTCTTACTCATTGTACTGGTCATACTTCTTGCATTGAAGGCCGATGCATTCTTCCATAGGGCACTGCCTCTGCAATATCCCTGGAATTATGTGGCATCCGTGCCGTTGCTTGCCAGTGGCGGTTTTCTGTGGGGATGGTCGGTGCTGCATTTCGCAAAGGCGGGGGGGACTCCCGTACCGGTCAATCCGCCTGTAAAACTTGTCAACAGCGGTCCCTATGCCTATGTCAGAAACCCTATGCTTGCGGGTGTGTTCCTCATCCTCTTCGCGGTCGCCTTCTTTATGGCATCTCCCTCACTACTGTTCGTTTTTGGGCCCGCCTTTATCTGCTGCAGCATTCTGGAATTCAAACTGATAGAAGAACCGGAACTGGAAAGGCGTCTTGGCGAACAGTACCTGGATTATAAAAGAAAGACCCCCATGCTTTTCCCAAAATTCTTCCGAATGCATGGTAATGGTACGACGAGTTCCAAAACATCGAGAATCAAAAGGAAATAGATACTGTGGAAGCCATGAGCATACAGATAATCATCATCCTGTGTATCGGCGTTTTGGCAGTCGTCATGGTTGCGACAAGAATTGCCGGCGGACGCTATGGGCACCTTCGCCCCAGTCAGGAAGCCACTGAATCCTATACCTCTTTCCGGGTTGACCCTGAGAAGCATTATTACATCAGCGGACCCGAAGCCCATCCGAACGCGTTGATGGGCTTAAACAAAAACCGGACGTTGGAATCGGATTTGTGGAAGAGGAAGGATCTTGACGATGCTGGTATGAAAGAGCTCGTTGTCAACATGCAGCACAAAGCAATGGAACAGATGTTCTTTCTTCAAGGGTTCGATATTCATGATGATCAAGGATTGAAGATCGGAGATTGGTATTCTATCATGGGCTTACACATCACGATACAAATGATGGGGGAGAATCGAGTCTCCATCACGACGCCGCCTCTTACTACCTATCCTGAACACTGAAAATCAAGGGGACAACTAATTTCTGTAATCGATTTGCGGAAAGAACTTATATGCCTGGAATGACAAGAATTGAAATTTGAAAATCTGGATATTGATGATTATGAAGTGAAACAGAGTATACTTTTGTAGTGAGCAGGGTTCCTCCCTGCACCCAAAAAGAATGAACCAAATGACCAAATAACCTAATTGCCCGACCGCACCGGCAAGGCGCGGTTGTTGCCGACGTAGGACGGGTGAGCCCAGCACCAGGTGCCGTCTCTGAGGAAACAGAAGTAGCCAGCCTCGGAAACGTTTGCATCCGTCAGCCGGATTTTCTCCCTTCGCTATATCCCTCACAATAGCTCTTGGCGTTATACCAGTTAACATCCGAGCCGTTGTCTCTATCCGCCCACATCAGGCCAGTTCCTGTGTGCGTCACTGTGCCGTTGCCGTGGTATATGAAACGATCCGCCTGGGCTTCGCCGGACATGGCCAATCCCGCCACGCAGAACATCGCCGCCATTACCGCTATTCCAATCCATTTACCGAAATTGCGTCCCATAGCCAACCTCCTTCTGCCTCACGATGTTTATAGTATTGTTATCCTTTACTCAAGAAAATGGAAAAACTCGACCTGTGCATGGCGGAACAGCCCGTACCCTGGAAGGAAATCGATAATCTCGTAAGGCTAAGGCAGAAGGTTGGCATTCCCATTGCCGCCGATGAGTCCGTCACCGACCTGACCCATCTTCTCAGGATTATATATAGAGCACGACGCCGCCAACATTCTCTTTATCAAACTGGCTAAAGTGGGCGGCATCAAACAGGCCCAGAAGTGGTCTGCCGTAACCAAAGCAGCCGGTCTGCCCATTATGTGCGAAGCCCTGCCCAATTCGGCATTTGAGACAGCCTGGCAGGTACATTTACTGGTCTCGGATGAATGGGCAACGCATATGGAACATGAAAACCTGGGTGTAAACGGTCCTATGACCGACGATATTGCCAAAAACGTACCCCTGGTTAAAAACGGATTTATGTACCCGCCTGAGGGTCCGGGACTGGGCCTGGAGCTGAACGAAGAACTTCTGGAGAAATAAGCCTTTAAAGACCTTATTCAGGTCATAGAATAATCAAGACTTTACACCGGGCGCGGACCTTGTCATCCGGCCCGCGCCCCGGGAAACTGAATTTCTTTTTCATGGCTGATACAGCCAGACCTCCGAGTCGTCTACGGTCTGGAAACCAACCCTGGAATACAGCGGTTTCCCCGCGGGTGTAGCTTCAAGATAAAAAAGCTTTGCCCCTCTGGCGCAATGATAGGAGATGACGTAATTCAGTAAAGCGTGTCCCGCGCCTTTTCTTTGCTGGTCCGGCACAGAGGCCATAGCCCAGATTCCTGTCAGCGAACCTGCCCTGGTGGTCTGTACCGAACTGATAACCCGGCCGTCACGGGCTGCCAGAAAAAGGTCCACACCCGGCCCCTGTATAAAGTCCGGGCCGAAAGCCCTGTTCAAGGCCGCTGCTTCCATGCCGAAGGCTGTAGCCGCCAGGTCATTCGAGGCCCGTACATCTTCTTCTTTTTCCACCCGCCAGACCTGGTAATCACCTGTATCAGCGGAGGGATTTCCAGGCCGGTACACCATCAAAGGAAAATCTTCAAGAAACTGCAAACACAGTTCACCTGCTGCGGTTTTCAGCCCGGCAACTGCTGTGCGCGTAATCAGGACTAGCACAGGCAGCTTCCTCTTTTTCGCCACAAGCACATATTCCCGCAGAAGAGTTTCAGCCGCGGGACCCGCATCAACAATGATATAATTCAGGTCCGCTACCGCTTCACCGGAAAGGACCAGGGAAGCCCCGGGAGTCAGGCGGGCTTCATATCCGGGCGCAGCCCGGTAGCACAGGGCTAAGGCTTCACCTGATATACGCCAGAGATATTCATTGGTCGGCTGCATAATGGATATCCTCCTTTGTCTTCCTTATTAACTGTCATAACGAAGTCCGGCCGGTGCGTATCCGGTCATGGAACCGATGTCCCCGCTGCCGGCCATATTGGGGGCACATATTTCAGGCGGAAGGACTCCGCCTTAAAACTGGTAGACAGGGCATCGCCCATGCCCGTTACCAGAAAACGGACAGGTGCCTCGGCGATTATTTTTGGTGTCTACCAGTACGGTATCGGGATTGCGTAAATGGAACATGAGTCGGTTATAGACGCCGTCCGGATTGTAGATTACCGAAAGGGCGCTGCAGGGAACATCGTTGCCGGTTAAGGTAGGAACACTGATCATGGTGACCTTCATTTTTTTTGTCACTGCCTTGGCCGTATCGATAACCTTGCCGCCGCCGATGCCGGCAATAACCTCTGTTGCTCTTTTGAGGCACGGGGTTTCAATAATCTCATCATGGCATCGCCGTTGTGAAAGGGTTCAATGGTGCTGTTCCCCTAGTGACAATGCCTAATTTCTTTTAAAATATGCGCCCGGGTGATAATAAAGTCAAGAGAACGTTTTCAGCGCGAATTGCCTCATATTAAATGTTACCGAAAGGGGTGAATAAAAAGGATCGTTGCCTCATAATTCCGTGTTACCGAACACCAACTTTTCAACGGGGGGGGCAATAAAAATGTTATACAAGCAAAGAAAAAGGGCCAACGAACCATCGCTAACCCTTTGTTATAACTGGAGCCGATGAGCGGATTCGAACCGCTGACCTGCTGATTACGAAAGATGGTAGAGAAAACAGCCTACACTTAACATTTTGAAAATATTGATTTTAGTCTTTTTGAAAATTCGTTATTCATCGTCTTTTTGGAAGAATGTTGTGCAAGAAGTTGTGCAGGATTCAGTCAAATTTCGAATGCCGATTGCATAATTTTCTTTTCTTGTCTTCTTTCGGTATACGGGTGGCGCATATACCGATACAGAACCCGATTATCCGATTCATGGCCTCGCCTTCCGCTAGGATGATGCTGTTCATTCCTAGTCAGCGGGCTGAAGCACAATTTGTATTGTTGTTAATCTATCTGAGTTGATTACTATATTTGGATATACATCTGTTAAAAATCCCTCAAGTTCTGCTTTCGCTGTATACATTCCGATAGGAATACCATAGAATTTAAACTTGCCTGCGGCATCTGTGTCCATAAATTGAAAATAGCCCACTCTGCTGCTCAATGTTACAAGTACACCAGGGAGCGTATCACCTTGCTTCGTAATCACTGTTCCAGCCAAATTTCCTGTGTGCGATTGTGCAAAAGCGTTAACGGACACCAACACAATTGAAAATATAAATAAAACGCAACAAACCTTCCTGAACGGACATCTCATTATGCTTGCCTCCTCATATATGAATAATGCGAAGTGTTCTGAATGCTGGGCTGGCTTAAGAAGTATATACACATTGAGATTGCCTGTAAAGAAGAATGACTGTAGCAAAAATGTTGTGAAAAATAAGAAAAAGGGCCAACGAATCATCGCTAACCCTTTGTTATAACTGGAGCCGATGAGCGGATTCGAACCGCTGACCTACTGATTACGAATCAGTTGCTCTACCAGCTGAGCTACATCGGCTTTCGGATTTTGTGAAACTGCTCTCTATCGTAAGACGTTCCTCTTGTCAAGCGCAATCAAATCCTAAAATCACTGTGTTGTGAATATCTTCCATCACTTTCCTTTGTCTTGACTTTGAAGCGCCTTTTGATACTATTTTCGTACAGTTTGGAAAGGAAGGGCGCCTATGAAAAAGCTTTTGAAGTATTTCGTCACCGCATCCCCTTTGAAGATTGCAATTCTGGTGGTATTGATCGCGCTGGTGCTCTATTTTATAAAAGTTCCCTTTTTCCAGTTTATGGAGCTGAAGGCTTTGGACCTGCGGTTTATCTCCCGGGGCGCCGAGGCGCCCGGCGGCGAGACGGTGATCGCCACCATCGACGAGAAGAGCTTGAGCGAACTGGGACGATGGCCTTGGAAACGGACGGTAATCGCCCAGCTGGTGGATCGACTCGGCGAATACGGCGCGAAGGCCGTGGGGTTTGATATTGTCTTTGCCGAACCGGACGAGAACGCCGGTCTCGAAGAAATAGGCCGGATATCGGCGGAGCTTGAAACCCTGGGGGTTCAGGACGGCCGCATCGATGAGCTGCTGGAGGGCCGTAAAAAGGAGGCCGACACGGACAGCGCCCTGGCAGAGGCGATCGAACGGGCCGGCAATGTCACCCTGGGGTACTTTTTCTACACGAGCAAGGAGGAGGCCTCCCATCTGAATGAAGAGGATATCGAAAGGGGCGCCGAAAACATCGCCGGATCCCAGTATCAGGCGGTACGGCTCGTGGGTGCGCCGAATTTCGCCTATATCAACAGGGCCTACGCCGCGGCGGCGAATATAGTACAGTTTGCCGATGTTGCCGAGAATGCCGGATATTTCAATGCCTTCCCCGATGTGGACGGTACAAACCGATGGTCCCCCCTGGCGATTGCCTTTGGAGAATATCTCTATCCTTCCCTGGCCCTGGCCACCCTGGTGGTGTATTACGACTGGCCGCTTCTTGCGACAACCATCTCGGAACTGGGCGTGGAAGGGGTGATGCTCGACGAGACCCTCATCCCTACCGACGAGGGGGGGAGAATGCTGGTCAATTATCGGGGGCCTGTCGGCACCTTTCCCTACTATTCCATTACCGATATCATTCATGGGCGCCTCGATCCCGCCGTGTTCAGGGACAAGATCGTCCTTGTGGGTGCAACAGCCACCGGCATCTACGATCTGCGGGTGACACCCTTCAGCACCGTCTACCCGGGAGTAGAGATTCATGCGACCGTCATCGACAATATTCTGCACGAGGATTTCATCAAGCGCCCCGGCTGGGCGGTCATTATTGATATTATGGCCGTACTGCTGCTTGGGCTTCTTATGGTGCCTGTTCTCGCACGGCTCAGGGCGTTCTGGGGGCTTGTGTTTGCAATAGCGCTCGCCTTCCTCTATGTGCTCTTCAACCGCTTTGTCTTCACGGGCTGGAATCTCTGGCTGAATATGGTATATCCGGTGCTGACGGTTCTTTTTGTCTATGTGGGGATTACCCTCTACAGGTACATTACGGAAGAGCGGGAAAAGAAAAAGATCAAAGGCGCCTTCCAGTACTATCTGACGGCATCGGTCATAAACGAGATGCTCAAGGATCCGACAAAGCTGAAACTGGGCGGTGACAAGAAGGATCTGACGGTCCTCTTTTCAGATATCAGGGGGTTTACCTCGGTGTCGGAAAAGCTTTCACCGGAAGAGCTGGTGAAGCTTCTCAATGAATATCTTACCGCTATGACCGACAAGGTTTTTCAGTATGACGGGCTTTTGGACAAGTACATGGGGGATGCCATTATGGCTGTCTACGGCGCTCCCCTGGATCAGCCCGACCATCCGCTTCGCGCCTGCCGCACGGCGCTGGACATGATGCAGGAACTGAAGAAGCTCCAGGCGAAGTGGACCGCAGAAGGGAGGCCGGTGCTCGATATAGGGATCGGCGTCAATACGGGGGACATGGTGGTGGGGAATATGGGTTCGGAGATGCGGTTCGATTATACGGTAATGGGCGACAGTGTCAACCTGGGGTCGCGCCTTGAAGGCATCAATAAAGAGTACGGCACGAACATCGTGATCAGCGAGTTTACCTACGAGGCGGTGAAGCATGTACTTCAGTGCCGTGAACTGGACTCGGTGAGGGTAAAGGGGAAGGCCCGACCCGTAAAAATATACGAATTAGTGGGGGTGATTGATGGCGCCGCCGCCGACTTTTCCTACATTACCGTTTTCGAGGAGGGGCTCGCTCATTACCGGCAGTGCCGATGGGACGAGGCGGTTTCCTGTTTCCGCAGGGTTCTTGATCTGAAACCGGGCGATAATGCAGCAGAGATGTATTTAGTGCGATGTGATGACTTGAAGCGCACTCCCCCGGCGCCTGGCTGGGACGGCGTATATGTGATGACGAAAAAATAGCCCTTTATTCCGGAGCAATTTGCTGTTACAAGCGTCGGAGCGAAATATGTCGCAATGGAAGAAGCGGTGTGGTGAACATGGCATTGACCCAACAGTACAGAAGCTGGGTAGAGATAGATCTTGACAGCTTTCGACATAATTGGAACGAGATAAAGAGTCTTATTGCCCCCGGTGTGCGGGTGATGCAGGTCGTGAAGGCCGATGCCTATGGCCATGGGGCCATTGAGATATCCCGGGCAGCCCTGAATAACGGCGTGTTCTGCCTGGGTGTGGCCAACGCCGATGAGGGCATTCAGCTTCGCATCAGCGGCATCAATGCGCCTATTGTTATTCTCAGCCCTGCCATCATCTCCGAAATTGATGAAATCATTAAATACAATTTGACACCCTCCGTTTCGGATCTTCAGTTTGCCCGGGAACTGGATCGTTCCGCGTCGATTGAGGGGCTGAGGGTTCCCGTGCATATTGAAGTGGATACCGGCATGGGAAGGGGGGGAACGCTTCATTATGAAGCGATAGGGATGATCGAGACGATCATGACACTGGACCATCTTTATGTGGAAGGGGTGTTCTCCCACCTGTCGCAAAGCGAGCTGGGGGAGGACGACTATAACTATGATCAATGGCGGCTTTTTAATAAAATTTTAAATTTATTAAATAAAAAAGGATACGAGATTCCTCTGCGCCATTTCGCCAACAGCGGAGGGGTGTTGAATTTTCCTGAATTTAACCTCGATATGGTCAGGCCCGGCATTATGACGTACGGTGTGCATCCCTCGCCCCTGACGGTGTCAAAAGCGAATCTTTCCCCGGTCATGAGCTTCAAGACGACGGTGGTGCTTTTAAAGGAGTTTGACGCCGGCTACAGCATAGGATACGGCAGAAGTTATCGAACGGAGAAACCATCCCGAATCGCCACCATCCCGGTGGGCTACGGCGACGGGTTCGGGTTCATTCTGTCCAACAGGGCCGAGGCGCTTGTCAGGGGGAAACGTGTGCCGGTAGTGGGAAGGGTGTCCATGGATATGTGCACCCTCGATGTGACCGATGTGCCTGACTGTGCCATTGGCGACGAGGTGGTGCTGATGGGGACACAAGGTGGAGAATACCTTTCGGCTGAAGAGATCGCCCGCAAGGCCGGCACCATAAGTTACGAGGTGCTCTGCGTACTGGGAAAGCGGGCGCCGAGAGTGTTTGTCAACAAAGGGGCGCCCGGTGCGGTGGAACCACGCCTGAGGCGTATATTTGTTCCTCACGAGGAACGCTCCCTCGTCCGCATCGACAGCATTATCAGAAGCTGTTTGCAGGCAAGGGCCTCCAGCATCGAAATGGGCGACGCCATCTACTATGAAATGTTTGAAACGCTCTTCGGAAAGGAGAATCGTCAGCTCGAACTGAGGGAGGGGTTCAAATATTTCATCAAGGTCCGCAATTTTTCAAAAGAGGAACAGCGGGAAGATGCGGCGGTGAGGGATTACTTCAAGGTATCCACCCACATCGAATACACGAAGGTGCTCAGAAGCGATGTGTTCCTGATCGGTTGTGCCCTCAATAATGAGCAACTTTCCGCCCTCTTTGAGGAGGAGCGATGTGAATACCGGTGGCTCCTTCCGGGACGGACGGATCTCTTTCAGGAACGGGATTTTATGGTGGAACGGGTAAGGATTGACGAGTGCGACGTTTCGGTTCTCGAAAGGGAGACTACCGAACGAGGGTACGAAATATGGTGCGGCGGCGATAATCTGAAGGAAAAGGTGAACAGTGCCGTAAAGGTTGAAATAGAGATCGTGACGAAGAAATTCAAGGCCAGCAATGCCTTCTCACTTTTTCTGGCCTATCCCACCCGGGGTCTGGAAATCTGTTTCGACTATGCGGGCGTGTCCTTAAGAAACGTCCGGGAGACCAGCTTTTTTGCAGGGAAGCACCCTTACCCGAAGGTGGTGTCGAAACAGGGAGAATCGATACAGCTGAAACTGAACGACGACAACTGGGTCTTTCCGAACAGCGGCGTGGCCTTCAGCTGGGAATTATAAACACACAGATCGTAGAACGTAGAACGTAGAACCTTACACGCCCTGAAAGGTAGTAATAAAATGGAGCGGCTGAAGATCGGCATCATTCTGGGCGGCATGTCCTCGGAAAGGGAGGTGTCGCTGAACAGCGGCAGGAATGTGTATGACAACCTGGATCGGGATTGCTACGACTCAATTCCCATATTCATGGATGACCGGGGAGGACTCTGGATTTTGCCCTGGCAGCTTGTGTCGCAGAATACAACGGTCGATATTTCGGAGCGTCTCGAATCGGAGGCCCGCCGCATCGCCTACGAGGAACTTCCGCAGGCAATCGATTTCGCTTTTCTGGCCCTTCACGGCAAGTACGGAGACGACGGGTGCATACAGGGGATGCTGGAATTGCTCCAGATTCCCTATACCGGTCCCGGCGTGCTGGCGTCGGCACTGGGGATGGACAAGGAAATACAGCAAAGGGTACTGAAAGCCTCCGGGATTTTCGTGCCCCGGAGCATGGTTGTCGATGAAGGGGCATGGAAGCGTGACCCGCGGGGGATCGAAGAGATGCTGATCCGGGAATTCGGGACGCCCCTGGTGACCAAGCCGACGCGGGAAGGCTCCAGCTACGGGGTTACCATTGTGCGGGACCGCAAGGAGCTGGCCCGGGGAATGGAAGCGGCCCTGATCTGGGATCGAACGATTCTGGTGGAGGAATACCTCGAGGGGATCGAATTTTCCTCTATTGTGCTCGAAGGGAATGACGGACCCTATGCGCTTGCCGTAACGGAAATAAATCCCCAAAGCGACTTTTACAGCTATAATGATAAGTATATGCCGGGCAAGTGCAGAAAATATACGCCGCCCAAACATATATCTTCCACTGCGGTTGCCGCGATCAAAGAGGAGGTGGTGAAGGCCTTCAAGAGCCTTGGATTCAGATCCTACGGCCGCATAGATGGTTTTGTCCTCGAAGGCGCCGTGGTAGTTATTACTGATCCCAATTCATCATCGGGCATGGCCCCATCGTCCTTTTTCTTTGAACAGGGGGCGGAGGCGGGCATGCTTCCGTCCATGATTCTTTCTGAGCTGATAGAGATTTCTCTCAAGGTGCACAGGGAGAAAAAAGGCCCTCTGTAAGGGGGGGGGGTGAAAAGAGAAAAGGCTTTACATGCCTTCCAAATAACTTTATAAGCTTGATATCAAAGGAAAAGTAAAGGGACTTGCGATTCATGACGCAGGAACACAAGGAAAGAACACTGTCGATCCCGATCAAAGTGGGGATCGTAATGGGGGGAATTTCCTCGGAAAAGGAAATATCTCTTGAAAGCGGGCGCAACATCTTCAGTAAGCTGCCCAAAGGCGCGTACGAATGTGTGCCCATTTTCATGGATGGAAAAGGGCGCCTCTGGCGTATACCGTTTAAACTTATTATGCGAAACTCCACCGCCGATATAGAGGCGGATCTGGAGGAGGAGGCACTGAGAATCCCTTACGAAGAGCTGGCGCAGGCCGTCGATATCGTCTACATCGGTCTTCACGGAAAGTACGGCGAGGACGGGTGCTTTCAAGGACTTCTGGAACTGTTGCACATCCCCTATGTCGGGTCCGGGGTTCTGGCCTCGGCGCTCGGAATGGACAAAAAAGTTTCACGAAGGGTGCTTGCGATTGCAGGCATCGATGTACCAAAAACGGTAGCCGTTGCCCTGTCGGAATGGGACAGGAATGCCGCGGTGTTGCAGGAGCGTATCGAGGGGGAGATCGGATATCCCTGTGTGGTGAAGCCCTCTCGGGAGGGGTGCAGCACCGCAGTGGCAAAGGTGGCGTCGCCCGATGATCTGGGGAATGCCCTCCAAAACGCCTTCGCATGGGACCGTGAAGCCCTGGTAGAGGAGTTTCTTGAAGGCATGGAAGTGACTTGCGGGGTAATCGGCAACGAACGTCCCCTGGCATTGACTCCTTCGGAAACGATACCCACCGCGGAAGTCCTTTCACTGGAAGACAAGTTCCTTTATGGCCAGGGTGAAAACAAGACACCTGCCCGCCTCCCTGGAGAAACGCTGTCCCGTATTCGGGAGGTCGCGGTTCAAACCTTTCAGGCGCTGGGCTTGAAGGTTTACGCCCGCATCGATATGTTTGTCAAGTCCGACGGCGCCGTTGTGGTGCTGGAACCAAACAGCCTTCCCGGGATGACGCCCTCGACGGTGCTGTTTCATCAGGCCGCCGCTTCCGGCATCAACCAGGCGGAATTGATGGACCGGATCATTCAATATTCATTCGAGGCGCACGGCGCGAAGAAGGGACCGCTGTAATATGCACAACCGACGCCCCGTTCAGTGGATATGGGGTATGGCGGCTCCAATCCGTGGTGGATCATGAGGAGTGTTATCGCCCTTATCGACAGTTTTGGCCGTTCCGTACTCCATGTGGTGGAGGAGATGGGACGCATGCTGATTCTTTTTCTGTCCGTTCTCAGCTGGACGGTGCGGCCGCCTCTCAAGCTGCGTCACATTTTCAAACAGATTGAGTTCGTGGGGGTAAAGTCGATTTTTGTAGTGGTGCTGACGGGACTTTTTACCGGTATGGTGATGACCTTGCAGGGATATTATGGATTTCGCATGTTCAGCGCCGAAAGCC
Source organism: Syntrophales bacterium (assembly GCA_963666365.2). Classification (GTDB taxonomy): domain Bacteria; phylum Desulfobacterota; class Syntrophia; order Syntrophales; family UBA2210; genus JALNXD01. The sequence goes on along the minus strand of CAXXNF010000001.1, from coordinate 488,652 downwards.
TGGTCGGTTCCACCGTGGCGCTTGCCATGACACGCGAGCTTGGACCGGTGTTGACCTCGCTCATGGTGACAGCCCGGGCCGGTTCGGCAATGGCCGCCGAACTGGGCACCATGAAGGTGACCGAACAGATCGATGCGCTCTATGTCATGGCGGCCAACCCCGTAAAACACCTTATTGTGCCGAGAGTCCTGGCCGGCGTTGTCATGCTTCCGGCGCTCACCGTCGTATCGGATTTCGTGGGAATAGTAGGCTCCTATTTTGTAGGAGTGGTGCTTCTCGATATCAACAAGGGGATGTTTGTTAAAAATATACCCAAATTCGTGGATCTGGGGGATATCTATAACGGGTTGATCAAGGCGGCGGTCTTCGGTCTCATTCTTTCGTTCATCGGATGTTACAAGGGATTCACCACCATCGGCGGCGCCGAAGGGGTGGGGAAGGCCACCACCGAGGCCGTGGTTATTTCCTCCATTACCATACTCATCAGCGATTATTTTCTGACGGCCCTCATGTTTTGAAGGGCAAGTGGAATGTATGATAGAACTGATCGACATACACAAATCCTTCGGACGGCAGAAGGTTCTGGATGGTCTGAATCTTACCATAGGGGACGGTATGACGACCATTATTATCGGCAGAAGCGGCGGCGGAAAAAGCGTACTTCTGAAACACATGATCGGTCTTCTGAAACCGGAACGGGGACAGGTTGTGGTTGATGGCAGTGATATTACCCGGATGAATGACAAAAACCTGAACGAAGTGCGAAAGAAATTTGGCATGCTCTTTCAGGAAGCGGCGCTGTTCGATTCCATGAACGTGCTGGAAAACGTGGCCTTCCCGCTGCGGGAGCATACTATGAAAAAAGAGGCTGAAATCCGCGAAATTGTGAGGGAGCGTCTTCACGATGTGGGGCTTTCGGGGATTGAAGAGAAGATGCCTTCGGAGCTTTCCGGCGGGATGAAAAAACGGGTTGGACTCGCCCGCGCTCTCGCTATCGAGCCTCGCATCGTCCTTTTCGATGAGCCTACCACCGGTCTCGATCCGGTCATGACGGAAGCCATCGACACACTGATTTTCGATACGCAGAGGAAATTCAACCTTACCTGTGTGGTGATCAGTCATGATATCAAATCGATTTTCTCCGTGGCGCACCGGGTTGCCATGCTCTATGATGGGAAGATCATTGCCCAAGGGACTCCAGCAGAGATGAAAAAATCGGATAATCCCGTAATCAAACAGTTTCTGACGGGGAGTTTGGAGGGACCCATCAGCGTGATGTGAAAAAGGCAACGGGTTGAGGCTGAAGATCGACGGCCGAGGAATTTTATTATATTATCGATGATATACATAGCTGGTTTTGTGATGAATGGGGGATTCAATGGGTTCAATAAGTACTGAAGCGAAGGTCGGTCTCTTTGTCCTGGTGGCGCTGGTCATTCTGGCCTATATGTCCTTCCGTGTCGGCGAATATGGCTTCGGGTTGAAAAAGGGGTATCTCGTGACGGTCAGTTTCGAAAATGCCTCCGGTCTCGAGCGGGACGCCTCGGTTCAGATCGCCGGCGTCGAAGTGGGACGGATTGATGAAATCGGCTTGAAAGACGGCAGGGCGCAGGTGACCATGAGAATTCTTCCCGGCGTAAAACTGGAGAGGGATGTTATCGCATCGATCAAGACCCATGGCATACTGGGCGATAAATACATCGAAATCGCACCCGGTACGGGGGAAAAGGGGTATATTGAAGAAGGCGGCACGATAGCCCGGGTGGAGTCGCAGGCCGATCTCGACAAACTCATGCGTGAATTGGGCACTATTGCAAACGACGTCATGGCTGTGACGTCCTCCCTGAAAAAGGTGCTGAGCGGCGAAGAGGGACAAGCCAATATGGCGGCCATTGTCCGGAATACGAAAGAACTCAGTGAAAATTTAAACCGCGTGGTTGCACAGAATGACGAAAAAATCGATATCCTCGTTACTAACTTGAATGAGGCATCGATATCGATGCAGAGGACCTTTGCGTCGCTGAGCGAAATCACGGACAAGATCAACCGAGGGCAGGGGACCATCGGTCAGTTGGTTGAAAACAGGGAAGTCTTTGACAATCTTAACAAAACGATATCTTCACTGAATAAAATTGCCGAACGGGTAAACAGGGGAGAAGGGACCATCGGCAAACTGGTGTCAAATGATGACCTCTTCGACAATCTTGACCGGACACTGGCCTATCTGGGTGAAATTACGGGAAGGATCAATGCCGGTGAGGGGACCGTCGGTAAACTGGTCAATGATGAGGAGACCGTAAACAATTTAAACGCCGGATTGAAGAGCATCGACAAAAGCATGGGGGGGATCGAACGGTACATTTCACGGGCTGAGCGGTTGCGTACGTTCCTTTCCTATCGGGGAGAATACCTCGTTGATAAAAGCAACGCCAAGAGCTATGTGAATCTGAGAATTCACCCCCGGGAAGACATGTTTTATATTCTGGGTGCGGTATCCGATCCCAGAGGCAGAAGGACCGTTACCGACAGGACAGTAGGCGGTGTGACCACAAGATATGAGGAATACGACAAAAGCGGCCTGCTGATTAACGCACAGATCGGAAAGCGCTTCAAGGACGTGGCCCTCCGGGGAGGATTTTTTGAATCTACCGGTGGTGTCGGCATGGACTTTTTCGCGCTTGACGACAAATTGAAGTGTACCTTCGAGGCCTTCGATTTTGACGATGATCGTAATGCCCACCTGAAGATATATGCCGATTATCGGCTTTTCAAGCATGTCTATCTCACGGCGGGGTGGGACGATTTCATTAACAACGGGGGAAATGAATCCCCCTTTGTGGGGCTGTCCATCATTTTCGAGGATGAAGACCTGAAGTACCTCCTCTCGAGTCTCCCGATGCCGAAGTAAAGAAAGTACACAAAGTCAGAAAAGTTAAAAAAGTGAGAAAAGTATGAAGAGTGTATGGCGTTTTGCTTTTCTAACGTTTTAACTTATTAGACTTTTCCTACATTTTTTAGCTCTTGACATGAGAAGAATAATGTATATATTACGGCTGAAGAAAGAATAGATGGTCGATGTGGTATGCACTTCAGTCCGGAACAGATATCGACGATCGGCTGGTCATTCGGCCAGGCGGAAAAGCTGACCGAACAGTATTTTCACCTCGGCTGGGGCGGGTTCAAAAATAATAAATACGAAGTGAAAACCCGCCGTGATCTTGAAGATCACGAAATCAACGACCGAGCCTTCGCACATCTTTGCCGTTACTATTATCAGAAAAACGGCGAGGCCGACCATCCTGACAATTTTTATTTTTTCAAAGTCTGTCTTCAGGATGACCGGATTCTGCACGCGGTAAAGCGGAGCAACTCCTTCATCAAGCTCGCGCCGTTGATGTTGTATATTGCCATACATGAGCTAGTGCATGTGGCGCGGTTCAACGGGGGTGAAATCGAATTCGACGCGCCTCTGGAAGAAAAGATAATAGAGGAAGAGAAGGTTCATTCGATAACGCGAAGTATTCTGCGGCCTGTTGCAACGAGCGAAATGAAACTCGTGATAGATTGTTTTAATGATCGCTTTCATATCGGAGATATATTTTCCGAGGAGGAGCGGCTTTTAAATTGAACTATATTACTATGGCGGAGGACGATTTCTATGCCTATTTATGAGTACAAGTGCGAAAAATGCGGGAAGGAATTCGAAGTATTTCAGGGTATCAGCGATCCGGCGGTTACGGCCTGCAAGTTTTGCAAGGGGAAAGTGAACAAATTAATGTCACTCTCATCCTTTCATTTGAAAGGGTCGGGATGGTACGTAACCGATTACGGCGGGAAGAAACCTTCAAACATTGCCGAAAAGGCGCAGGCTGAAGACTCGGCAGCCGTCGAAGCGGGCAAGAAGAGCGAAGTCTCTGCAACGTCCTCGGAGAGCAAGAGCGAAACTTAGATGACAGATCATAGGCGATCGGCGATAGGGTGCTCTTTCTTTAAGAACCGCAACCTATCGCCCATAAACCGCGGCCTGCTTTTTTATCACACCCTGAAATCACTCAGTCTTTTTTCTATTTAACAATGATTCTTCCCCTGGGTTCCGGCACTATCTCCCCGATAATAGCGGCGTGTCTAATTCCGTCGTTGTGCATTGCTTTGATCAGGGGCTCGGCTTCGGACCTGGGCAATGAAAAGAGCAGGCCCCCTGAGGTCTGTGGATCGTAAAGAGCATCCATGATCCAGTCAGGGCAGGTTGGTTTTTGCTCCACCATGGACTCTCTGAATTTTCTGTTGCGGTGGAGACCGCCGGGAAGAATTCCCATTTCCGCAAAATCTTTGATTTCCGTAAAGAGAGGAATCCGGTTCGCAAATATCACGATTCCTACGTCACTTTCCTCGATCATCTCGGCGGCATGACCCAGAAGGCCGAAACCCGTGACATCGGTGCAGGCGTGGACATGCATGCATGAGTTCATAAGTTCGGCGGCCCCTTTGTTGAGTTCCGCCATAGAGTGTATTGCCTTTTCAACCAGTGCGTCCGGGACCATTTTTGCCTTCAGCGCCGTATTGATAATGCCTGTTCCTATGGGCTTGGTGAGCACAAGCATATCTCCCGCCCTGGCGCCCCGATTTAAAAGCACTTTTCGGGGATCTATGGTTCCTGTGACGGAAAGTCCGTATTTAATTTCATTGTCCTCAACGCTGTGTCCTCCCACGAGGAGAACGCCCGCCTCGCGCATTTTCTGAAGGCCGCCCTTCAGCACCTCGTGGAGTATGGAAATATCCATGGTATTGATGGGAAAGCAGATGATATTCAGCGCCGTTAAAGGTTTTCCCCCCATGGCGTAGACATCGGATAGGGCATTCGCAACCGCTACCTGTCCGAAGGTGTAGGGATCGTCAACGATAGGGGTGAAGAAATCGACGGTCTGAATAAGGGCCAGATCGTCGTTTATTTTATAAACCCCTGCATCGTCGCAGTGTTCGATTCCCGCAATTAAATTCGGATCAGTCATAAGCGGAAGCCCGCATAATGCTCGATTCAGGTCACCCGGACCGATCTTACAGGCTCACCCGGCCCCCCGGACCGTTTCGGTGAGGCGAATTGTCTTCAATGTCTCCATGAGAGCTTCCTTTTTCTGGATCCTATAGATAATTTTTATTACCGATGCAATGAACGGTGCGTCTCTGCCTTGTGTGCAATGGCAATAAGGATCCCAACGCTCGAACGGTCGTAACCTATCTAAATTGAGGGCATATGTCAAATGCATTATCTCTATGGATGATCATTGATTATAAGGAATTACTGTGGTATGTGAGCAAAATGAACGGACCATTGAGACAGATTACCATTCAGCAGCTGGAGTCACTCTTTCATCTTGTCGAGGAGGGAAGCTTCAGCCGTGCCGCGAAAAAGATGAGGCTGACCCAGCCTTCTCTTTCTAAACATATCCAAAACATGGAATATATTGTCGGCTCCCGAGTGGTAGAGCGGAGGAATACCGGCATCGAGGTAACCGCCGAGGGGAAAGTCCTCCTCGACTGTGCCAAACGAATATTCAGGCATATCGGGGAAGCGGAGGAACATCTTTCCCGCCTGCAATTGCTCGATAGCGGCACAATAACCATCGCCGCAAGCACCATCCCGGCAACCTATCTTCTTCCCCCCGTTCTGAGCGCTTTCAGACAGGTGCATTCCGATATTTGCTGTTTCGTGCACACCGGCGACAGTGGCGCAGTCATCGACAGCGTCCTTGAAGGAGAGTCGGAGCTGGGTTTTGTGGGCAAAGAGGTGAAAAGCCGGAAGCTTGTTGCCGAGCCACTCTGGGAAGATGAGATAATCCTCGTCGTTCCCGCACGGCACCCCTGGAGCGGACGAAGAGAGGTGTCCTGGGATGAGGTGACAAAGGAACCTTTTGTGATGAGGGAACGAGGTTCCGCCACACGGGCGTCACTGGAGACGCACGTGGAAGAGACCGTGAAAAAGGGACTGGGGCAATTCAATGTCGTATGCGAACTGGGAAGTTCCGAGGCGGTGAAGGAAGCCGTAGCAGCAGGGCTGGGCGTATCGATTCTCTCGATTCATGCGGTAAAAAGAGAACTGGACGCGGGGATCCTTTCTCGGGTGGCTCTTCCGGCGCCTTTCATCGAGAGGAACTTTTATCTTATTTATAAAAAGCAGTTTACCATAAAAAGACACCATGCACTGTTCCTGAAATTCCTCGAGAAACAGAAACCGTTAAGGGGAAGAAACGAGGGATGATTCGATATTACAGCACCAACAGAAATCTTGAATCCCGTGCAGGGATTTCACCGTTCAGGGATGCCGTCAGCTTCAAGGATGCCCTTCTTATGGGACAGGCGCCCGATGAAGGTCTTTTTATGCCCGATGGAATCCCCCACCTCTCCCATAGGGATATTCTTGCCCTGAAGGGGAAGCCTTACAAGGAAACAGCCCTGCTGATAACCTATGCCTTTCTTCATGATGAAATCGATCGCACTGTTCTTGAGCACATTGTCGAAGATTCCTATCCCTTCGACGTTCCTTTGGAGCGTGTCTTCGGCAGGCACTATGTAATGCGTCTCGATCAGGGGCCGACAGCTTCATTCAAGGACTTTGCCGCCCGCATGATGGCGCGGCTCATGAGCTATTTCAACGGCGGGGGAACAAGGCTCAATGTGCTGGTCGCTACCTCCGGCGATACCGGAAGCGCCGTGGGCGAGGCATTCAAGGGGGTTGATGGGATCGATGTGTGTATACTGTACCCCCGGCTCGAGGTAAGCGGTCGGCAGAAAAAGCAGCTCGACACCATTGGGGAAAACGTTAGGGCGGTTTCCATTGATGGAAAATTTGACGACTGCCAGAATCTCGTAAAAGAAGCCTTTACCGACCCGGAACTCGCCTATCTCAATTTTACGTCGGCAAACTCGATCAATTTCGGGAGGATTCTCCCTCAGATGGTGTATTATGTCTATGCCTATGCGCAGCTTGCCGATGAAAATGAGGAGCTCGTTGTTTCCGTTCCCTCGGGAAATTTCGGCAACGCCCTTGGCTGCGAATACGCGAGGAGAATGGGACTTCCCCTGCAAAGACTGGTGATGCCGACCAACGAGAACGACGAGTTTCCCAATTTTCTTGCCGCCGGGCGTTATGAGAAAGTGTCGCCCTCCCGTGCCTGTCTTTCAAATGCCATGAATGTGGGTCATCCCAGCAATCTGGCGCGATTTTTCGAACTTTACGGCGGTACGGTGGATCGAAAAGGGACGGTGCACCGCATGCCCGACATCAAGGAGATGGGTCAACGCATTTTTTCCGTTTCTGTAACGGACGAGATGACACGGCAATGCATCAAGAGCGTCTATGAGCGGTACGGAACAATTCTGGAGCCTCACGGTGCAGTGGGGTGGCGTGGTCTTGAACTGTATTGTGAAAAAGGACGAGATGTTCCGCTTGCGGTATCTCTGGAGACGGCTCATCCGGCAAAATTCCCCGAGGAAATCGTCGCACTCCTTGGCATCGTGCCCGAAATGCCCGAAAGCATGCAAGGACTGGACGAACGGACGGGAGTGCCCGTTGAACTGACCGCCCGATATGAAGACTTCAAGGAATTCCTGATCAGGAACCTGAGGGTGTAGGGAAAGTGAGAAAAGGGGGAAAGATAAGAAAGGGTTAAAAGTAGGAAAAGTAAAAGCATGACACACTTCTTACTCTTCCTGCTTTTTATCTTTTCCTACTTCGTCATTACATATTTCTGCTGTCCTTTCGGTACGTACCATTTGATCATATTGTAGCTGATGCCGATGGGCGCCGGTTCGATGCCGTGAAAGCGGCTGTTGACGATGGGAAGGGCGTCGGGGACGTAGAGGAAGGTATAGGGTTGTTCCTCCGCAAGGATTTCCTGTATTCGCGAGTAACACACTTTTCTTTCTTTTTGATCGAAGGTGGTTCTTCCCCTTTCGAGAAGGTCGTCCATTTCATCATTCTTAAAGGATATAAAATTCAGCTCCCCCGGTTTTGTCTTGCTCGAATGCCATACATCGTAAAGATCGGGGTCCATGCTGATTGTCCAGCCCAGGATTGTGGCGTCGAAGCGCTTCTTGTTTATAAATTCGTTGATGAAGGCGGCCCATTCGATAATTCGGATCTTGACTGCAAGACCGATGTCGGCAAGACGGCGCTGCATAATTTCGGCGCATTTGGCCCGCACCTCATTACCCTGGTTGGTGATGATTTCAAAGGCGAAGGGTGTGCCGTCGCGATCCAGGATGCCATCTCCATCGGTGTCGCGCCATCCAGATTGCGCAAGGAGATCTGTCGCTTTTTTAGGGTCATAGGTGTATCGCTTGACATGGGGATTGTAAACCCACGATCCCGGCTTGAAGGGACCTGTTGCTTCCTGTCCCAATCCCAGGAGTATGCCCTCAATGATTTCCTGCTTGTTGATTGCGTGGCTGATGGCCTGTCGTACCCGTTTGTCCTGAAACAGCGGGTTCTCCAGGTTGTAGCCGAGATAGGTGTAGCTGAAAGAAAGATATCTGTATTTATTGTAATTGTTTCGAAACACATTGGTTTCCGTTTGCCTGGTGTACTGGAGCGGCGTAAGATTCATTTCGTCGATTCCCTGAGCCCGCAGCTCCAGAAACATAGTTGCCATATCGGGAATTATGCGCATGATATACCCGTCAATGTAGGGGCGCCCCTCAAAGTAATGAGGATTTGCCGCAAGGACGATTTTCTGTCCCGTCACCCACTCCTTAAACATATATGGTCCTGTACCGACAGGACGCCTGGTCAGTGGGCTTTTTGTAATGTCCTTTCCTTCCAGAAGATGTCTTGGGAGAATCGATGCCCCCCAGCTCGAAAGGGCCGGCGCAAAGGGTTTGTCGTAGGTGACGCGGAAGGTGTGGGGATCAAGCACCTTCGCAGTGGTGACCTTGAGAAAGTCGCCGGCATAGGCGGTGGGAGTCTTCGGATCTATGGTGACTTGGTAGGTGTAAAGCACGTCGTCGGCGGTAAAGGGTGTTCCGTCATGCCAGGTGATCCCCTCTCTCAGGTGAAAAGTAATTGTCAGGCCGTCTTCGGAGACTTCCCACGACTCCGCCAGATCGCCCACCAGATTCAAATCCCTGTCGTATTTTACCAGTCCGTTGAAGATAAGGCCGGAAATGCTGTGAGAAGAGCTGTCTGAAGAAAGAATGGGAATGAGATTTGAGGCGTCGCCGATGGAACCCACCACGATAATGTCGCCATAGGCGGGCGCGGAATCGTTTACGGTGGACTGCTCCCCGGGGGTTCCCTTCTGCGGCGATGAGTCGCAATTCCACAGGGAGAAGACCAAAAAAAGAATAAGAAGGGGAGAAATAATCTTATTGGTATTCATGTCAAAATTCATATCACACTTTGCGCCCTTTGCAAGAAAACTTGTACTAAGAAACAGTGAGTTATTTTTTTATTTACAATTTTAATGGGATATTCTAATAGCATACACAAAAAAGGGACTGAAGATGACGGTGAATTACTCATCGATGACAAGGGAAAAGCTGATTGATGAATTGCGTCTATGCGTCCGTCGTTTGGAAAGCAAGCGCCTGCAGATAGATGAAGAACGGTACCGGACGATCCTCGACAATATAGAGGACGGCTACTTCGAGATCGATGTGAGAGGAAACTTTACCTTTGTAAGCGAATCTTTGTGCCGCAAAATGGGCTACACAACATGCGATGAACTGATCGGGGTGAACTATCGGGATTATACCGATGAGGAAACGGCGCACCGGCTCTTTTCCCTTTTTTTTGGGTTGTTTCGGACGGGGATCCCCGTCGATATCGATAATTGTGTTGTCTATGACAATGACAGGGCCAGGCATTTCGTCAGGTTGAGAGTCTTCAGAATGAACAGGGATCATGAACCGATCGGATTCAGAGGCGTCTTTATCGACATGACCGAGCGCATAGAGGCAGAGCGTGTTCTGAGAGAAAGTGAAGAACGATACCGGACACTGCTTGAAGAGATTGACGAGGGCTATTTCGAAACCGATCTGAAAGGAAATATGACCTTTGTAAACGATGCCCTCTGCAGAATGTCCGGATATGCGAGGGAAGAACTGATCGGCATGAATTATCGACGGTATTCAAAACCGGAAGCGGTCAGGCAGGTTATACCGGTTTTTAGTGAGGCCTATAAAACGGGAACGCCGGTTGACGTTGACGATTATGAAGTGTTTCACAGGGACGGTACTGTAAGGATACGGCAGATGCATGTGTCACTTAAACGCAACTCACAGGGGATTCCTGTCGGTTTCAGGGGGCTCTCTCGTGATGTGACGAAACAGAAAAGAGCAGTGCGGGAACTGGAAGAAAGCGAGGAACGCTACCGCAATCTTTTTACCAAGACCTCAAGCCCTATTATCATTATCGACCCCCGCGGTAATTTCATGGACTACAATGACGCGGCCCTCCTTTTTCTTGAATGTACCGGGGAAGAGTTGAAAACCAAAAACATCAGTGATTTCCTTCCCCCTGACCCGGAACGGAAAAAGATACTGCTGCAAAAGCGCCGTGAACTCTGGAGATCCGGCGGAACCAGGGAAGTGGAATATTATGTCCGGGAGAAAACGAAATATCTCGAACTGGCGGTTACTCCCACTGTTTTGAAGGGCAGAAATGTCGTATTTTGTGTGGGAAAGGACATGACCGAGTACAAGGAAACCGAACGCAGGCTTGCCCACATGGCCACCCATGACCAATTGACAGGTCTTCCCAACAGGGTGCTTTTCAATGATCGACTAGCCATGGAGCTTTCAAAGGCCCGGCGCTATAAGAAAAAACTTGCCGTCATGTTTTTTGATCTGGATCACTTTAAGGACATCAACGATAGGCTGGGCCACAATGTGGGGGACCTTCTACTCAAAGACCTGGGGGGCCGTCTGAAGGACTGTCTTCGTAAAAGCGATACGGTGAGCCGTATAGGGGGAGACGAGTTTATCATGCTTTTGCCTGATATGACTCATGAAAAGGATGCTGATCTGATTGCGGAAAAAATTCTCTCCGCCATTCGCGAGCCCTTTCTGCTTGGGGATCATCGCCTTGAAGTGACGGCCAGTCTGGGGATTTCTTTCTATCCCGCACAGGACAGCGACCCTGAGGCACTTGTCAAGAAGGCCGATATTGCCATGTACCGGGCGAAAGAGTCAGGTCGCAACAGTTACAGGCACTACAGCGCATAGTCTGTTCCGTGTATAATGCCGGGATCATCTCCATGATTATTGTTATAATTGCAAACTGTTAGGTCTACACCTGTCAAAAGAGATGTTGACAATGCACGCATTTTACACTACAACCTTGTAACAAAATACGTAAGCGAGCGAGGAAGAGGATGGTGAGTGAAGCCCTGGCAGTGACTGCCGCGGATATCGGAAAGCAATTCCACGGCAATGTTCTGGATATGATTTTCGGCGCCGGGCCGATGGTCCAGTTTGTGCTTTTGATACTTTTATGCTTCTCAGTGGTTTCCTGGGCAATCATTTTTATGAAGTACCGAATGATCAGACGCGCAAAGAAGGAAAACGAGCTTTTTCTTGCCGCCTATATGAGAAGCAACAAACTTTCAACCATATTTCCCGAATCGAAAAAATTCAGATATTCCACAATTGCGGAGGTGTTCAGGGCAGGCTATACAGAACTGAGTAAAATTGCCGGGGCGAAGCGGGACGCCGTGAATGCCGACGCGACGGATGAGGGTGTCTTTTCATTAGAGCTTCGAGGAATGGACAATATCGAACGGGCGCTTAATCGTGCCTGCGATTCGGAAGTGACCAAACTCGAAGGCACGCTCGGGTTTTTGGCGACCACGGGAAGTGCCTGTCCCTTTATCGGCCTTTTTGGAACGGTATGGGGGATTATGAATGCCTTCAAGGGCATTGGCGTGAGGGGATCGGCAACGCTTTCCGTAGTGGCGCCTGGAATATCGGAGGCGTTGATTGCGACGGCGGCCGGTCTTGCGGCGGCCATTCCGGCGGTTGTATTTTATAATTACTATCTCAGTAAGATACGATCCCTACATGTGGAGACTGAGAATTTTTCGTCGGAGTTCCTCAATATAATAGAACGTTTCTACGTGAGAAATGCCCAGCAGCAATGAGAAGATCGCAAAACAGCAGAAATAGCAAACCCGTTTCGGACATAAATGTCACGCCGCTGGTCGATGTCATTTTAGTGCTTCTCATCATATTCATGGTAACCGCGCCGATGCTCCAGATGGGGATCGACGTCAACCTTCCCCGGGTGAAGGCGAAAAGTGTCGATGTGGGAGAAGAAAAGCTGATTTTGACCATCAATGCCGATAAAGAGATTTATATTAATCGTTACAAGGCGACCATTGATGATCTGAAAGCCAAACTGGAAAGTATTTTTGCCGCCAGAATAGACAGAGAAATATTCATGCGCGCCGATGAGACTGTTCCCTATGGATTCGTGGTCGAGGTTATGTCTGAAGTGAGAAAAGCCGGGGTGGATAAACTTGGCATGATCACAAAACCCCCAAAGGAATAATGTGGATGTACCTCAGTGAGAAGGCGAAGGACAGGCGCAGTGACGGCATCAGTTTGAATAATATGATAGTGATCTCTTTGCTGCTTCACGCGCTCGTTCTTTCGATAATCCTTTTTTCCCCATCGGTCCCGTCGCCGAAGTGGACCTTTGGACCGGCCTATACGGTTGACCTGGTTACTGTGCCCGCCAGTATGAATCGGACCGGTCCCGCGAAGACGATTCCCTGGGATACGGTAAGAATGGATTCCAGAGAAAGTGCGGTGGTCATGAAAAAAAGCGTTGAGGACGTTCAGGCGGTTCCTATTAAACCGATTCGGATTCGAAAAAGGGTGCCGGTGAAGAACGTCGATGATGCGATTAACAAAATTAAGCAGAAAGTTGCATCGATGCCTGAATCGACATCCCGAGCCGGCGGTTCCGTTGCCCCTGCTTCAGTCCCATCCGCTGATGCCGGGGGAGATGGGAGGGGCGAGGTGAACGTGAAAATGCAGGTCTATTATTCAATTGTGTGGGCAAAAATCAAAGAGCATTGGGCGTGGCCTGAGGGTATGTTGACAAACGATAATCTCGAAGCGGTCCTTGCGGCGATAATTCGTAAAGACGGAACTTTGGGGGACATTGAATTTGAGCAACGATCAGGGAACCAGTTTTTTGATGAATCTGCCGATAAGGCGGTTAAAAAGGCGGCCCCCTTTCCCGTTCTTCCGGAATGGCTCGATGAGCAATCCATTGAGCTGGGAATACGGTTCCGGACGTCAGATCTTCTGAAATAACGTTTTTATTATCCACCGTTACGTCTGCCAGAGAAAGGTAAGTTTGGACGATGCAGATGCGTTATGGAGTCATAACTATTGCAGTAATAGTTTTTCTTTGGGTCCCCGCGGTCTGGGGAAAGATCTATATTGACATTGATGCACCGGCCTTTCAGCAATTTCCCGTTGCAGTGCAGGATTTTAAAAACCTGAATGATCATGAGGGGACCAAGGGTCTGACATCATGGTTTGCCGATGAGATGGGGGATGTCCTTGCTATCACAGGGTTCTTCAGGGTAATCGAACGGGGGGCCTTTCTCGAAGATGCCCGCAGTGCCGGCATTAACGTGACGGGAACAAATTTTGGGGACTGGCTCCCCGTGGGCTGTGATTTTCTCATTAAAGGGGGGTATTCCTACGACGGTACGCAATTATCGGTGGAAGTGCGGCTTTTCGATGTGGTTGAGGGGAAGCTCATTACGGGAAAGCGATATTGGGGCGCCCTGAAAGACAGAAGAACCATCGTCATTAAGTTTGCTGAAGAAGTACTGCTGGCGCTTACCGGCGAGCGGGGCGTCTATAATACAAAAATCGCCTTTGTGGGCAGAAAGGGGAAGGTATCCGATATTTATACCGTCCGTTTCGACGGGACGGGACTTACAAAAATTACTGATTACCAGTCGCTGACCTTGATGCCTCGCTGGTCTACCGATGGAGGGCGTCTTTCGCTTACCTCCTATATACATCAAAATCCCGATGCGTACATTCTTGATCTCAAGAGCGGCGCAAGATCGATTCTGTCAAATTATCAAGGTCTCAATATGGCTGCATCCTGGTCTCCCGAGGGTAAGAAGGTTTTGTTAACGCTCAGCAAGGACGGCAACGAGGAAGTATATGTGATGGATCTTGAGACAAAGGGGCTCCAGAGACTTACCTATGATCCCGCGATTGACGTATCGCCCTGCTGGTCTCCCGACGGATCGAAGATTGCATTTGTGTCAAACCGGTCGGGATCGCCGCAGATTTTTATCATGGATTCCGACGGCAAAAATGTCCGCAGATTGACCTTCGAGGGGTCCTACAATACGTCGCCCGCCTGGTCGCCCACGGGCGGGAAGATTGCCTACGAGGGGTCAGCAAACGGCCGTTTCCAGCTCTTCATCATTGATGAAGACGGGAGTGCCTTTGTACAGCTCACCTTCGAGGAAAGGGGATGTGAAGCCCCCTCATGGTCACCCGATGGAAGATACCTGACCTTTGTCACTGAAAGAGGGGGAATTAAAAAACTTTGCATAATTAATTCAAATGGTTTAAATTTACGGGTAATAGATGGCGCGGCAAAGCTCGATTCTTTAAAGTATCCCGCATGGTCGCCCCGTTTAGATTTATATTGACCTTTGGTCGTTTTGAACTTACTATTTGTAATATCAACGAATTTAGAGAGGAGGGTATTGGAATGAAGCGAAACTATTGTAAGATAGGAATGGTAGTGGTTATGTCGTGTTTTTTGCTGCTGACGCTTGGAGGGTGCTATTGTTTTGAGGAAACCATCGTGAAAGAGGACACTGCCATAAAGGCGCCGCCTGCACCTGTGAAAGCCGAAGCGCCCAAACCGGCGCCGATCAAGAAAGCAGCCGATGACGAAGCGCTGAAGGCGGAAAAGGCGCTGCGCGAAAGACTGATGGCGGAGGCTGCTGCCTTTGAGGATATCCATTTCGATTTTGATAAGTATGATCTGAAGGCGCCGGCCAGGGCCAAATTGGACGGACTTGCCAACTGGCTTTTGAAATATGGCGAATTCAATGCCAACATTGAAGGGCACTGTGACGAGCGCGGCACAGCCGAATACAACCTGGCACTGGGTGAGAGGCGTGCGCAGGCAGCCAAAAGTTATCTTGTAAACCTCGGTGTCGATGGGGCGCGTGTAAATACCATAAGCTATGGTGAAGAAATGCCCTTAGATCCTCGACACAATGAGGAAGCATGGGCGAAAAACAGGCGGGATCACTTTGTTGTGTTTCCCACGACGTGGAAAAAGTACAAATAGCCTGTGGAAAAGTTGGGAGCTGTCGATAAGTGAACCCTCGTGTTGTTCTAATTCTGCTGCTTTTCTTCGCAATGGCCCTGGCAGGCTGTGTGACCACTGATGACCTGAGTTATGTGAGGCGAAGTCTCAGTGAGCAGATCTCCACGGTCCAGGGGAATGTGTCGCGGTTACAGGAGTCCCTCGAGGCGCATGACGCCATGATAGCGGAAAATAGAAAAGTAATCGCTCAAGACGAGGATCTTAAGAAAGTTCTTCGAAAGAATCAGGCCGATACCGGTGCCGACATTATCAATCTCAGGGATGAGGTGCGGCGATTAAGAGGTGCCGTGGAGGAATTGAGTGTTGAAATCACGGCCCTCAAATCCTCCTCGGTGGAAGGGACTGCCTCTCAGCGGACAGGGTCTCTGGGCGATCTTGAAACCAGGATACGAACTGTTGAAGACCGGTTGAAGATAAGCCCCGGCGCCGCGCGAGCGGTTCCGCCTAAAAAAAGGGAGACACCTGCGTCGGTGCCTGCAGAAAAACCGGACAGCGAACAGTTGTACTCCGATGCCTACAAGGTGTTTGTTGAACATGAGTATGAAACGGCAAAAACGAAATTTCAGGAATTTTTGAATCTTTTTCCCGACACGGAGTATTCTGATAACGCCCAGTTCTGGATTGGAGAGTGTCTTTATTTTCAGGATAAGTATGAGGAGGCAATTCTGGAGTACGAAAAGGTAATTCAAAATTACCCCAAGGGAAACAAGGTGCCCAATGCACTGCTCAAACAGGCGCTTTCCTTCTTGAAATTAGGAGATAAGGCAAGTTCACGCCTGTTGCTGCAGCGAGTGATGAAGGATTTTCCGGGGACGACTCCGGCGGAAATTGCACGGTCCAAGCTGCTTGAAATCAAGTGAGATAAGAGGTGCTTGGGCTGAAAACTGACGCCCTGTGAACAAAGAAAATAAATCGTAAAGGCCGAAACCCTTAAAAAGGTTTCGGCCTTTTTTCTTAAAGCCTTTAACCGCTTACCTGTTACCTCCGTCAATATAAATCGGTGACAGGAGAGGCGGGACTTGAAGATCGAAAAAGGAAGCGCTGTCATCATAGGAAACGGCGACGTCCCTGTAGCGGATGTCAATCGTCACTGCCTCAGGTTCCTCTACAACAACCGTTATTTTTTGAGGGTAGACCGGATGTTGAGGCGCAGCAGCCTGATAGTCTGAAAAAAAGGCCTTCAAGGGTGTACTGTCAGTACCTTCATTTATCTCAAGCTCTGATATCTGAAGGTCTGCGTTCAGCCAGAGGGATTGAAGCACCTTCTCTCCTTCGTGAAGGTCAATGCGCAGTCGTCCTTCCCCGTCGTGGTATCCTGAGAGGCGCGTTGCGACGCGCGGCGAAAGGGGTGGGGCGCCTGTCATTAATGAAGTTATTGCAGTGGGAGAGAGGTTAATATTGAAAAATGCAAGGAGGTTTTTTCCGGTTGCCTTCCCCACATAAAACTTCGAAGCCTCCGGTACATAGACCTTAAAAGTACCGTCGCAAAAAGAAAGAAGAAAGTCGGGCGGACCGAATAGGGGAAGTGATTCTATTCTCAGTTTCGAAGGACGGGCCACCGCAACTGCAAACCGCCGGGAGACGGAAGATTCCTTTTTGTCGATGGCTATTCGCGCGATTGCCCGCATCGTTTCGCCACTTCGATGAGCATGAAATGCCCGTTCAATCAGATCATCACTCAGCGTTGCTGATGTGAGAACATGAGACGGTTCTTTCGTCATGCAGCCGAGAATACACGCCGTGAGAATCAACGAAAGCAGCGGCACAAAACACTGTGTCCTCATATCTGTGAACAGACCCTTCCTTTCTAAATGCCGCACATTGCATTTTTTACGGCGCCGTCTTGATCAAAGCTTCGATCTTTTTCTTGATTAATATATGCTCAGGATTCTCTTTTAAGATCGTTTTGTAAAGGGCGAGCGCCTTTTTGATATAACCGCCCTTTGCGTATGCGTCACCCAGATGTTCGGCAATGGTCGGGTCATCGGGAAGCAATGACGCCGCCTTTTCAAGGAGAGTGATCGCCTTGGCTATCTTATTCTGTCGAAAATAAAGCCAGCCGAGGCTGTCTGTTATGTAGCCGTTTCCCGGTTTGAGCTCGACGGCCTTTATAAGAAGCGTTTCCGCCTCTTCGAGATTGACGCCCCTGTCAGCGTAGCTGTAGCCGATAAAATTCAGAGCCTCTGCGTTGTCGGGATCCAGTTCGATGATCTCTTTCATCATGCTGATTCCTTCATCAAAACGGCCCATTTTTTCATATAATACGCCCAGGCTGTATCGCAATTCAATGCTTTCGGGGATTGCCTTCAATCCTTTGGTGAGAGTGCCGACTGCCCGTTCATACTGCCGTTCATCTTTCTGGAAAGAGGCCAGAATATTGTAGAGCTCAGTGTCCTCTTTTCCTGTCTCGATAGCGTTGCTGATGATCTCGATGGCCTTATCCGCACTGCCTAGCTGTTTCATGATGAGGCCCATGTGGATTCTGGCCGGAACAAAGAAATTGGAGGAAGGAGGTATCTTTTCAAATTCATCGAGCGCCTCGGTACTCAGACCCATTGCTTCACAGGTGGATGCAATGAAGTAGCGGGCCCTTTCATCCTGAGGATGCTGATGAAGGATGTCGCGAAAGAGTCTCGAGGCCCGATCAAGGTCAATGTTTCCCAATAAGTAGGAGAGACCAAGAGAAAATCGGGCATCCTTGAGTGAGCCGTCAATTTTAAGTATGTCCTCAAATTCTTGAGCCGCTTCCCTGTAATGCTCATGCTTGAGCAGCAGTTTTCCGAGCCGCTGCCTGATATCGGTATTCTCGGGGTTACGCGTGATGTAGTTTCGATAGAGTTCTATGGCTTGTGTATGATTGTCTTCCATTTGATAGAGCAGCCCCAACTCGACAGTTGCTGATTCGAAATCAGGGCTCAGTGCGACAGTTTTTTCCATCCACTCTATTGCCTCGTGATACCGCTGCATTTCTCCATAAATTTTGGCAAGGTAGTAGGTCCCCATATGATTCCCTTGATCCTGTTTCAGAAGCTGCATAAGCGTGGAAATGGCCTGGTCATACTTTTTCTGTTCTCCATAGAGAAAGCTCAGAAGGATATAGGGTTCGACTATGGCGGGATCAAGGCTGATAATGGTGTGATACTCTTTGATGGCATTGTCGTATTCTTTTAATTTGCCGTATATTCCTCCAAGGAGGAGATGTGTGTCCTTGTAGTCGGGATGGTATATAAGGGACTTTTCTAAAATTTCCGCCGCGGAAGTCAGATCTCCCTTTCTTACGTATATCGTGGCGAGTTCAGCCATCAAAAATGGTGAGTGCTCATCGAGGGTCAACGCTTTTTTGTACTCCTCGATTGCTTGTTCATATTTTTTATTGAGCGTGAAGAGCACACCCAGGGAGTAGTGATAATAGCTTGTTTCCAAAGGCGCGACATCCATAATTATATCATCTAGATGAGGTGTATATCCTCCGTGCCGGGGAGAGCCGGCGCATGCACACAGCAGGAGGGCGAGCGCCAGGCAGGGTATAGTTTTCACGACTGTGACGATAGGGTTCATCATGGCAGTCTACGGTCCTATTATTTCTGATAAGGGCACGATTGCAATTCCCTTTTCTTGTAAGTCGGGAATCACCTGCTTCAGAGCGGTCACCGTACTTTTATAGGGATGGCCGATGGCAATAAGCGTTTCCCAGTTGTTGCGTTCATTGATGACATTAAGGATACTTGTGCAGGTATCTTCAGTTTCGTGACTGTTGTCGATGAATATGTCTCGTGCCCCATATCTGATACCCGTGGCAAGGGCGGCCTGTCTCCCCTTCGATTCGCTGGTGGTTACGCTGTCAAGAAAGTATAGGCCTTGCTTTTTGAGGGCCGCCAGCACCGTGTGCACCTTTTCTTTATCCTCCATGAAAAGTGATCCCATGTGATTATTTGCTCCGGCAATAAAGGGGACGGAATCCATGGCACGGGCTAGTGCATCCTCGATTTCCTGATGTGTCATGGTAATAAGAAGGGCCCCTTCTCCAGGGTTTTTTTTAGGATGCCCCTTCGGTTCCATGGGAATGTGCAGCATGACTTCTCTGCCGGCCTGGTGTGCCCTCCGCGCTGCCGCTTCTGAGTATGGGCAGTAGGGCAACACTGACAGGGTCAGTGGGATATCGAGATCGAGCAGCCTTTCAACCGCATCTAAGTCATACCCGATGTCATCGATAACGATTGCCAGTTTTTTAGAAGGACGGGCAATCGTTATTTTTTTCTGTTCGATTTTTAGTTTTTCTCCCTCGTCGCTTTGTTCCTTTGTATCGTGAGAGGTGCAGTACAAAAAAACGATGGCAATGATGAAGAACAGAACATACAGCGAAACCGATACTAGAGATATCCTTTTTTTGTTATGTTTCTTTTTCAAAACCTATGAATTCCGCATCTTGGCGAGCAAATCCCATCCTTTGAGGAGGTCAAGGGCCTGCCGTAACTGGTTATCGATTTTTATATCACCCTCTTTTGCAGATCCCTCTTTTTCTTCTTCAGCGTGGTCGCCTTTAATATGTCCTTCGAGGTCTTTTTCTCGGAGTCTCTGCGGTGTTTCATTATTTTTTTCCGACACAGGCACTACATGATTTACTGTGATATCGGGAGTGATTCCCTTTGCCTGAATCGATTCTCCACTGGGGGTAAAATATTTCGCCGTGGTCAGTTTCAGTGCCGATCCGTCGCGAAGGGGAATAATGACCTGCATAACTCCCTTTCCGAATGTCTGGGTGCCCAGCAGGACTGCCCTGCCGTTGTCATGCAGCGCGCCCGACACAATTTCGGATGCGCTTGCACTCCCGCCGTTGATCAATATGACAATGGGACATTCCGGTTCCCTGCCGTTGTCTTCGGCGGTATAAATCCGTTCCGAGTTCTGTTTTCTTCCCCGTGTGGAGACAATCGTTCCTGATTTTAAAAAGTGATCCGACACGGTTATGGCCTGGTCAAGCAGTCCGCCGGGATTGTTCCGTAAATCCACCACCAGGCCTCGCAGAGGATGGTCCGGTCCGTCAATGGCGTCCAGGGCCGTTCTCAACTCATCGGTGGTGCTTTCCTGAAACGAAGCGATTCTGATGTACCCTATATTGTCCGGAAACATACGATGTTTGACACTTTTTATCTTTATGATGTCTCTGGTAATGGTGAAATCTTTTTCTTCTTTCAAGCCTTCCCGCATAATGGTGATGGTGACATCCGTGTTCTTGGGCCCTCTCAACTTATGGACGGCATCCATAATCGTAATGCCCTTGGTATCTTTTCCTTCGATTTTAATGATTTTGTCTCCCGCCTTCACCCCCGCTTTAAAAGCCGGGGTGTCTTCTACCGGCGCCACAATGGTAAGGGCTTCATCCTTTATGGATATTACGATTCCAAGACCGCCGAAGAATCCCTTTGTCTCCACCTGAAGCTCTTTGTACATTTCTTCGGTCAGATATGTACTGTGCGGATCGAGAGTCTTCATCATTCCATCTATTGCACCTTTGATGGCCGACGATGGATCAACCTCTTCCACATAGTTGCTTTCGATCATATCGAGTATTTCATTGAATTTTTTTAAATTTTTATAGGTTTGCCAGTCTGCCGAAAAGGCAGGCGCAGTTCCCCGGAATCCGCTGATAATAAAGAGGGCCCACAGTACAGTGATGAAGAGAGCGACAGAGCCCTTTTTTCGTAATAAGTGTGTCATTGAAACCTCCGCCTGTATGTGCTGTCGATACAGCCTATTATAATACCACTTTTAGTGAATCGATTTCCACCGCTTTTTATCCGGCGAGTGCGCCCCTTTCATGTGTTGATCGGGCAAGGGGGACATTGATTGATTCGTATATCGCCGGAAGAGCGTGCTAAATCCCCTCACTTTTTAAGAAACGTCAGAATGGTGTCATATACGCTCTTGCGCGAAAGGCCCTTTTGCGTTGCAATCAGATCGACGGCATCCCGCGTCGAAAGATGGGCGTTGTTCTGGATTTCCTGAAAATTGGTCCAAAGCGCTTCCGGCGATGGTTCATTGGTGTCATCAGCGCCGGCGCCCGCCACGACCAGAGTGATTTCCCCCTTGACGGTTCTTACTTCCAACAGGTCGATAATTGAAGACACCGGTCCCCGCAATGTTTCCTCATGAATCTTCGTTAATTCCCGGGATAGGGCGATGTTCCGATTTCCGAGAATGCTCCTTATGTCCCGGAGTGCGGCAAGAAGCCGCCTGGGAGATTCATAAAACACCATGGTTCGTGATTCCCCCTTGAGGGTATACAAAAGCTTGCGGCGTGGGCCTTGTCTCTGCGGGAGAAAAGCGTGAAAACAGAAACGGTCCAGCGGAAGACCGGAGATGCTCAGGGCGGCGATTACCGCCGAGGGGCCGGGAACCGCCGACACCTGAATCGAACGTGCAAGAGATTCCTTGACCAACAGATATCCGGGGTCGGAAATACCCGGTGTGCCGGCGTCAGAAACATAGGCAACATCAATGCCCTCTTCAAGTTTTGATATAATAAGGCTGCTTTTTTCGCGTTCATTGTGATCATAGAGGCTTGTGGCATGTGTGGAAATTCCGTAAGCCGATAAAAGTTTTCTTGTCCTCCTTGTATCTTCCGCCGCAATGAGACCTACCTCTTTAAGGACGCGAAGCGCCCGAAAGGTAATGTCCTCGAGGTTTCCGATGGGGGTGGCGACGATGTACAGCGTTCCTTTTTTCATGATATTAAAATGCCAGTTCGAAGGCGTTTTGTATGTGCCTTATTTCATTTCCGTTTCTTTGCATAAGAATCGCGATTACATCGAAACGCGCCGACTGGTTTTCAAAATTGCGTTCATTGAGATAGGCAAGGGCAATCTTCGAAAGTTTTATTTGTTTTGTTCTGCCGACGGAACTTTCCGGATCACCGAACTCCTTTGATCTTCTGCTTTTTACCTCTATAAAAACGATGGTGCTCCCGTCCCGTGCGATAAGATCGATTTCACCGAAGATGCACCGGTAGTTGCGTTCGGCTATGGTGTAACCCTTCTTTTCAAGATAAGCGGCGGCAAGTCGTTCTCCCGCTGCTCCCGTTTCCCTACTCGTCAAATTTGACCTTGAAGGATTTTCTGTGGATCTTACAGACGCCATACTTTTTTATCGCCTCTCGATGTTCACTGGTGCCGTATCCCTTGTTTTTTGCGAAGTTATATTGGGAATACTGTACATGGTATCTGTCCATGATGTGATCTCTGGAAACTTTGGCAATAATAGAGGCCGCCGCAATGGAAAGGCTGAGGGAGTCTCCCTTTACAATCGTTTTCTGGGGAACAGGGACATCGAGGGTATGGATGCCGTCTATGAGAATAAAATCAGGAGAGAGATCGAGATTCAAGACCGCTTTTTGCATGGCAAGAAGGGATGCCCTGAGTATGTTAATTTCGTCTATAATCGACGGTTCTACGAAACCTATACCAATCGAAAGGGCATCCTCCGTAATGACATCGAAGAGCGTTTCTCTTCGGGCGGGTGTAAGTTTTTTTGAATCGCGGATCTCACTGTTCTTGTAATTTTCGGGCAATATTACCGCAGCCGCGGTTACAGGACCTGCGAGAGGCCCCCTTCCCACCTCGTCGACTCCCGCAATGATGGAGAAGCCCAGCCGACGGGCCTGCGATTCAAAGGCGTCCATTTATTGTCTGCCAAATTCTTTTATCCTGGCCTTCTTTCCTTTGAGTCCTCTGAGATAGTATAGTTTAGCGCGCCGAACTTTTCCCCTCATGGTTACTTCAATTTTGTCAATGACAGGAGAATGCATGGGGAAGGTACGTTCGACGCCGATGCCTGATGATATTTTTCGAACAGTAAAGGTGGACCTGCTCTGTCCTCCCTTTTTCTTTATCACCGTTCCCTGAAATACCTGGATGCGTTCTTTCTGACCTTCAATAATTTTTACGTGTACTTTGACGGTATCGCCCGGTTTAAAAGCGGGAACATCCGTTCTCATCTGTTCTCTATCGATCATCTCGAGAATGTTCATATGGTAAAATCCTCCTCAGTGGTAAACATCGCCTTCGCATAAAAAGAAGAGCTATATAAAACAAAGCGTTGGTAAATGTCAATCGAAAACGACTGCAAATGCTTCGGAATCAAAAACATATCGTGCCGGTGTGGTGAAAATTATCGCCGGCGTTCTGACAGTCTGTCAAGGACGATGGCGACGGCCGAACGGACTGAGAGATGATTGTATGGCGTCGGGCCTGTAAGCGGCTCCAGGATAATGTCGGCTCTTGCAAGTATTTCTTCCGCAATGCCCCAGCCTGTGCCGAAGATAAGAAGATGGTTCGCTGCGTCGTTTGAGAGCATGTCGCCGAATGCCCCATAGGAGGTACTTCGGAAATGGCGGGATGCCGTTGTGGTAATTACTCGCACCTCACGGTTCGTCCGCGCCTTTATATCACCGATAACCTCGTCGAGCGAGCCCCTGGTTTCAAGTATGTCGAGCGCCTCCTTTCTCGATGGGTTGAAGGTCGCCCCGAACCCTTTCTGCCAGTGATAGAGGATTCGATGAACAAACGCACGCTGGGATTCCAGAGGCGTGACGATAAAGAACCTTTCCACGCCGTAAGTTTTTGCGGCCCTGGATATATCATGTACGTCCATATTGGTCACCGATGTGGTGACAATGTTTCTGTGCTTGTCATAGACCGGGTAATGCAAAAGAGCAATGTAAAGGTTATTCACTACGTTCACCCTTGAGCGCGGCAAGGATGTGTTCATCTTCTTCCGTCAAATCAATGCGTGCAAGGAGCTCGGGCCTTCTCTCAAGCGTGCGTCTGAGAGATTCCCTTCGCCGCCAGTCTCTTATACGCTTTTCGTGACCTGAAAGCAACACCGCGGGGACCTCCCATCCATTGTAGACACTGGGTTTTGTATAGTGCGGTCCTTCCAGAAGCCCTGTTGTGTGGGAGTCGTTACGCACAGATTCGACATTTCCTGTAAATCCCGGAATCAATCGAGCCACTGCATCTACGAGAACCATTGCGGGGAGTTCTCCGCCGGTCAACACATAATCGCCTATTGATAGTTCCCGGTCTACCAGATAGCGCCGTATTCTTTCGTCGATTCCCTCATAATGTCCGCAAATGAGCGCTATATGGCTGTAGCCGGCTAATTCTTCCGCCTTTGTCTGGGTAAACACCTCACCCTGCGGAGAAAGGAGCACGACCAGCGTCGTCGACCTGTCAGGGACGATCGCTTTAAGGGCCTTTGCTATCGGTTCCACCTTCATTACCATTCCCCCTCCGCCTCCATAGGGCGTGTCATCGGCGACACGGTGCTTTCCTTCCGCGTAATCGCGAATATTATGAAGCCCTATTTCGATAATGCCTTTGTCGATGGCCTTTTTGAGGAGACTCGATTGTAAGGGGGAAAGAAACATCTCCGGAAAGAGAGTAAAAATATCAAATATAATCATTTCATGTGACAAGTCCTTCAAGCATTTCGACGATTATCACGCCTCGTCCGATGTCTATGGATTTAATGACCTCTTCTATGGCGGGAAGGAGAATTTCGCCCTTTGTTCCTTCGCAAATGTACACATCATTGCTTCCCGTGGGCAGAATGGAGGTAATATAGCCCAGCTCTTCTCCTTCTTCGGTAATCACGGCAAGACCGATAATATCGTGCCAGTAGTATTCGCCTTCGTCGGGCTCGGCCATCATTTCCCGCGGGAGGTAAAGATACTGTCCTTTCAAAAGATTTGCCGCATCTACGGTATCGATGCCCTCAAATTCGATGAGGCAGTTTTTGCCCCTTTGGAGTATGCGTTTTATGGCGAGCGAAGACGTTGATTTTTTACCCTGCCCTATGTGCACAGCAGCGCCGGTCTCTAAAATGTGCGGCGATTCGGTGTACAGCACCACCTTTATGCGGCCGCTGAGCCCGCTGGATCCGATAATCTTTCCTATAGTAATCAGGTCCTTCAACTATTCGATGATTTCCAGCACCGCTCTTTTGTTGAGCTTGGATGATGCCGCACTCAAGATGGTTCTCATTGCCTTTGCAGTTTTTCCCTGCTTTCCAATTACCTTGCCAAGGTCGTCTTTGGTAACCCTTAGTTCGATTACCGAAGTTTGCTCACCCACTACCTCAGAGACATCAACTTCCTCGGGATGGTCAACCAATGCCTGTGCGATATACTTGATCAAATCTTTCATCATGCCAACCTCCACAGAGTGTTATTAAGAAACCGTTGACTGGTCTGCTCGGGCCTGTTCTTCTTTCGCCTGACGTGCCTTTTCTGTTGACACTCCTTTCTTTTTCAATATATTTACCACCGTTTCAGTCGGTTTTGCCCCTCTCGACAACCACTCCGCGATTCGATCCTCTTTCAGGTTCACCACCGCAGGATCCTGTAACGGATCATAATTCCCCAAAATTTCTATAAACCTTCCATCTCGCGGTGCTTCACCGTCAGCCGCCACAATTCTGTAGAAAGGTTTTTTCTTTGAGCCCATTCGTGTAAGTCTGATTTTAACTGCCATTCCTTTGTATTACCACCTCCGCTGAAACATTATTTTAGCATGCAATTTTTTCCTTTTTGAAAAGCTTCAAAAAAGAAACTAATGTAGCTATCTAACATATAATTTCTTTTATTAAAAGGGTAAATTGCCGCGAGCCGCCGATTTCATTCCGCCCTTGGTCATTTTTTTCATCATTTTTTTCATTTCTACATAATTTTTAAGTACGCGATTCACATCCTGAACGGACGTTCCGCTTCCCCGGGCTATGCGCTTTCTCCGCTGACCGTCGATTATTTTGTGATTTACCCGCTCCTTTTTGGTCATGGAATCTATGATAGCGACGACCTTTATTAATTCCCCCTCATCGGGTTTCATATTTTTCAGTGCCTTGATCTTGTTCATGCCCGGGATCATGCCGAGAATGTCCTGTAAGGGTCCCATCTTTTTAATCTGAAGAATCTGGGATTTCAGGTCCTCAAGGGTGAAGGCGTCTTTCCGTATCTTCTTTTCGAGCTCCTTTGCGGCCTTTTCATCGATGGTGGTCTGTGCTTTTTCCACCAGCGTGAGAATGTCTCCCATGCCCAGGATTCTTGATGCCATCCGTTCGGAATGAAAGGGTTCGATGGCGTCGATTTTTTCCCCGACGCCGATAAATTTAATCGGTTTGCCCGTCACTTTGCGAAGAGAAAGGGCGGCGCCGCCACGGGCGTCACCATCTATTTTGGTGAGTACGACACCGTCGATTGTCAGTGTTTCGTTGAAGGATTCGGCAACGGCAACGGCATCCTGCCCGGTCATGGCGTCGGCGACCAGTAAAATTTCCGCTGGTTTGACGGCGCCCTTGATGCGCTTCAACTCGTCCATCAATTCCTTGTCGATGTGGAGCCGGCCTGCCGTATCGATGATGAGGGTGTCATATCCACCGGTCCTCGCATACTCGACGGCGTTGACACAAATTTTGACGGGATCTTTTTCATTGTGCGCGGCATACACACCGGCGCCGATCTTTTCACCCAGTATCTTTAACTGATCCATCGCCGCAGGTCGGTAGACGTCGGCCGACACAAGGGCGGTTCTTCTTCCCATATTCTGGAGAAAACGGCACAGTTTTGCCGCGGTGGTGGTTTTTCCGCATCCTTGAAGGCCTACCAGCATAATGGAGGTGGGAAATTTGTTCGTAAGCTTTAACTGGCTTTCTTCTTTGCCCATTAATTCGACGAGTCTGTCATGGACAATCTTTACAATCTGCTGTCCCGGTGTAATGCTTTCCAGCACTTCATGACCGACAGCCCGTATCCGCACATCTTCAATAAACTCCTTGACAACCTTAAAATTCACATCGGCTTCGAGGAGGGCCATGCGGATGTCTTTCAACGCCAATCCGACGCTTTCCTCGTCAAGAGTTCCCTTGCCCTTCAATTTTTTGAAGACATTGTCCAGCTTATCGGTAAGACTTTCGAACATGATACAATCCTATTGCATTCATTTTTCCGATCGAACCAGGCACTTAAGCCCTCGTATGGACCTCTCGATCCTGGCCGATTCCTTTTGTGCCGCTTCGAGACTTTCAAACCCGCCTATGCTCAGGCGAAACCACGTGCCTTTATGAGGCAGGGTATGTTTGTCGGAAACCGCGAAATATCCCAGTGATGCCAATTGTGTGCGGAGCCTTTCCATCCGGGCCCTTTCCTTGAAGGAGGCAACCTGAATCATATAATATCCCCTCTTCCCGCTTGTTTCTTTTTCCGGCGTACTGTCCGGCGCCGACTTTGAAGGTGTCGATTGGGCCGGGGGCGCTCTTTCCGGAGTCGCCTGAGAGGGCGGTCCTTCATTTAGTTTCAGGTGCGTCCGGTCGCTTTCCTTATTTTGCAACGTATCGTAAAAAGTAAAGGAAAATTCATCTTTTTTTACGGTATCGCCAGTTGCAGGCTTCGGGGGGACGATTTTTTGTGTAATCGTCGCGGGCATCGAAGCGATTTTATGGGGGTAGCTTTCAATTTTTTTTCCCACAAATACGCCGAACACAAAGGCGCCCAACAGCAGTACCGATATGCCGCACGTAAAGAGGGTAAGTCCGACCGTTCCCAGTCTGAATTCAAATTTTTTACCCCGTTTAGATGGCATTGGACGGACCTTGCCTTACCCTGCTGCCGCAGTGATTGCGAAGCGCCTCACCCTACATTCGTTCCGGGGCCGATACCCCCAGCATGCCGAGTGCATTTTTCAATACAATACCGACGGTTTTTACAAGAAAGAGCCGTGCCGTTGTCAGTGCACCGTCATCTGAGATGACTCGGTTTTTATTGTAGTAACTGTGAAAGACGGATGCAAGGTCATTAATGTAAAAGGGAATTCGGTGAGGTTCAAGGGTGCGCGCACTTGCTTCAATCAACTCGGGAAACTGATCTATGGCCTTTACCAGCGTGTGTTCCTCCTCAAGCGTGAGAAGGCCCAGATCAACCTCGCCATAGGATGGAACCGGGTATCCCCGTTCTTCCGCCATTCTCATGATGCTTGCGATGCGTGCATGGGCATACTGAACATAGTACACGGGATTTTCGTTGGACTGCCGCTTGGCCAACTCGAGGTCGAAGTCCAGGTGACTGTTGGAGCGCCGCATGAGAAAATTGTAACGGGCGGCATCCTTACCCACCTCATCGATCACTTCTCTCAGGGTGACAAACTCGCCGGCCCTGGTGGACATGGCGACAGGAACACCGTCACGCAAAAGATTCACGAGCTGCACCAGAACCACATCAAGGGCATTTTTCGATTTTCCGATAGCCTGTATGCCTGCGTACATGCGGGGTATATAGCCGTGATGATCGGCGCCCCATATATCGATTACCTTTGTGAATCCCCGTTCATATTTGTTTTTATGATAGCCGATATCGGCTGCAAAATATGTCGGTTCTCCGTTCTCCCTTACCACGACCCGGTCTTTTTCGTCTCCGAAATCGGTTGTGCGAAACCAGAGAGTGCTTCCTTCCTTGTAGATAAATCCTGCCTGCTGAAGGTTTTCAAGGAGCCTGGCAATGCCCTTGTCTTTATAGAGCTTCTTTTCACTGAAATAGCAGTCAAAGACAATGCCGAAGGCCTGGAGATCTTCCTTTATGCCCTCCAGAATGGAGGCGGCGGCATAGTCGGTTAAGAAGGGGATAAGTTCATCCTTACTCTTCTCTTGTAATGCGTCACCCTGCATATGGATGATTTCTTTAGCGAGATCGGTGATATACTCTCCCTGATAACAGTCGGAAGGGAACTCGATCGTTTCGCCCCGGAGTGTACGCAGCCGGTAGTACACAGATCGCCCCAGCATGTTCATCTGATTGCCGGCGTCGTTGATATAGTATTCTCTGGATACGTTGTATCCCGATACCTCCAGTATTCGCGCAATCACATCGCCGATAACGGCGCCCCGGGCATGCCCGATGTGGAGTGGTCCAGTGGGATTGGCGCTTACGAACTCGACCTGTATTTTCTCTCCTTGTCCCAGAGTGGAGGCACCGTATCTTTCTGCGAGTTCATCCACGTCTTTCAGCAGGGTCGTCCAGAACTCCTTTTTTATGAAGAAATTGATAAAGCCGGGACCGGCGATTTCCACGGACTCCAGTATTCCTTCCGCGTCATCGAGTGCATCGATGATATGTTCGGCTATCTTCCGGGGATTGCGTTTCTGTGTCGATGCGAGCATCATGGCAAGATTGGTTGCATAGTCGCCGTGCGCATTCTCACGGGGGAGTTCCACTTCGATAAAAGGGAGCGCACATTCCGTGAGGAGGCCCTTCTCAAAACAGAGTGTGATCGCCTTTTTCAGTAATTGAGCCAGTTTCTTCTTCATAATTCTTCATTCTCATGTCAGGGTATATAAAAAGGAATAGTTGGCGCCACGGCCAACCCCTGAGTCTTTTTTTGAGTGCACCGACTGGGTTTTTTGCCACCGGCCTTATAATATGGATGTGATTTTAAATCAAGAAAATTGATAACCTTTCGCCATCCCCTGGCGATTCTGGGTCATGGGCAATGGCGGAAGATCCTACCGCATGAAGAGAAAACGAACCCAATATTCGCTGAAAAAAAGGTAGGAAACGGCGCCGATTGAGAGGAAAGGTCCGAAGGGGACTGCGTATTTTGTATCTTTCCCCTTCCCGATCATGAGGGCAATGCCTATTATCGCACCGGCGAAGGAAGAGACGAGTATAATATATATAAGTGATTTCCATCCCAAAAATCCCCCCATCATTGCAATCAAATTGATGTCGCCGCCTCCCATGCCCTCGCGACCTGTCAGGGCTTCATAATAGACTGCCACAAAATAGAGGCTGCCCGCGCCGATCATAATACCCAGAAATCCCTCCAACGGGGCGAGGCCCATGAAAAAGACCGCGGCAAAGCAGAAGAAAGGTATGCCGGGAAGCGTCAATGCGTGGGGTATGATTTGGTGGCGAAGATCGATGAATGTAATCACGATCAGTGTCGCGGTGAAAAGAAAGGTGAAAAGAAACGAGAATGAAAGTCCGTAGGTACGATAGAGCACAAGGGACATTACTCCCGTCAAAAGCTCCACGGCCGGATATTGGAAGGATAGTTTCGCGCCGCAGTTGCGGCAGGCGCCTCTCAGTATGAGGAAGCTGAGTATCGGGATGTTGTCGTAATAGCGGATAGGCTTTCCGCAGCTGAAGCAGTGTGAAGAGGGAAGGACTATGGATTTTCCTTCGGGTATCCTGAAAATGCAGACATTAAGAAAACTCCCCACGGCCGCACCGACAACAAAAAAGAAAATTGACAGAACTATATGCATATATCCACCTCAGCAATGCACACTCAATGGTGTGGAAACTTTTTTAAATCCTTAATTCCTGCTATCATTCCTTGTTGGAGAAGGCTTCATTCATTGAAAAAATAAAGATTATAAATTATAGTACGGCACTATAACCGAGCGGCAGGGTCAAGTCAAAAGCTAATTGAAGAACAGATTCGGAGGAGGTATTTTATGAAAGAATTGATTGTGCGAACTCATTCGCGCTTCGAGATGATCGATATCACACTGCAGGTACAGACTGCCGTTGCCGACTCGTCCTTAAAAGATGGTCTCTGCCATGTGTGTGTGCCCCACACAACGGCGGCCGTTACAATCAATGAGAATGCCGATCCCGATGTTCCTGCGGACATTTTGAAAGAGCTGGGCAGTGTCATTCCTCTTGATGACGGGTACCGGCATTTTGAGGGAAATTCGGCGGCTCATATCAAGGCCTCGCTGATAGGTGCATCGGAACTGGTAATGGTGGAGAACGGCCGATTGATGCTCGGTACCTGGCAGTCGATCTTTTTTTGCGAGTTTGACGGGCCCCGTACGAGGAAAGTGTGGGTCAAAACAATCTGAAAAGGGGCGTGGTGCATTCCTTTTCTGATATAAATAAACGACAGGATGTTGTGATAATGAATGAATCATTTGTGCTGGCCTCTCTCTCTCCTCGACGAAGGGAATTGCTGGGAGGATTAGGACTGAAGTTCGAGGTCATACCCAGTGGCATCGACGAACCGGAAGGTGAGGGAGAGACACCGCGGGATCATACCCTGAGGCTTTCCCTGGAGAAAGCTTCTTTTGTCGCCGAGAGGCGCCCCGATTCATGGATTTTAGGTGCAGATACTATAGTGATTGTCGATGGGCGGATTCTTGGAAAGCCTGACAACAGGGATCACGCCAAAAAAATGCTTCGAATCCTCAGCGGAAGAGCGCATCGGGTGATGACCGGTTTTTCTCTTGTCAGAAAAAGCAGCAATATCAGCATTTCAGGTGCGGTTGAATCGACGGTGCGTTTTAAAGAGTTGCCCGATGATGAAATTGAATGGTATGTGGGTACCGAGGAGCCCTATGACAAGGCAGGCGCCTATGCCGTTCAGGGGAAGGCGGCGTTTTTTATTCAAGAGATACACGGATCCTATACCAATGTCATTGGTCTGCCCCTGACCGAGGTCGTGGCGGCGTTGAAACAGGTGGGGATAGTCCGGTTCTTGTAAAGATGCAGAGGATGGAATCAATGTCGGCAATTGAAAAGAATATAGTCTCCATACGAGAGAGAATCGCCGGGGCCGCCCTGCGGTCGGGACGCGATCCCCGGAATGTGAGACTCATGGCCGTTACCAAGACGGTGGATGACGACCGGATCGCCGAGGCAATGGAGATCGGCGTGGACATTATTGGCGAAAACTACATCCAGGAGGCGCGACGGAAAATCGAAATGCTGGGGAAGAGCATTGAATGGCATATGATCGGCCACCTCCAGAGCAACAAGGCAAAATATGCTGTCCAATTCATCGATATGATTCACTCCATCGACAGAATTGCATTGGCCAAAGAGATCGATCGAAGGGCAAAGGGCGCCGACAGAACTATGAAGGTCCTGATCGAAGTCAATCTGTCGGGAGAGGAAAGCAAAAGAGGTATTGTCAAGGAAGAAATCCTTCCCCTTGTACAGGCGATTGCCCCATTGTCAAACCTTTCAATTCAAGGGTTGATGACAATGCCGCCCTGGTCTTCCGATCCGGAAGATTCCAGGCCTTATTTTTCCGAACTCCGCGCTCTGAGTGCCCGCGTTGCCGAAGCGCACATCGACGGAGTGTTCATGAATGAACTTTCCATGGGGATGAGTGGCGATTACGAAGTTGCCGTCGAAGAAGGGGCTACCATCGTCAGAATCGGCAGGGCCATTTTCGGAGAGAGACAGTAAGGCAGAACGAGAAAAAAGGGGGGTCCACTATGTACAAATCCTATGATGAGGCATTTCGACGTTCAATGGAAGACAGGGATGGATTCTGGGCCGAAGCCGCCGAGGAAA
Organism: Syntrophales bacterium; assembly: GCA_963666365.2. GTDB lineage: Bacteria > Desulfobacterota > Syntrophia > Syntrophales > UBA2210 > JALNXD01. Next base: position 455,920 of record CAXXNF010000001.1, on the reverse strand, counting down.
TTCACTGGAAAAAGAAATGGGATCGCGTGCTCGATGATTCACGGCTGCCCTTTTATCGCTGGTTTGCCGGTGGCCGCCTGAATACCTGTTACAATGCCCTCGACTATCATGTTGCAATGGGGCGCGCCGATCAGGTCGCCGTCATATACGACAGTCCGGTGACGAACAGCGTGCGCACCATTACCTATCAGGAACTCCTGAGTCAGGTCGAACGCTTTGCCGGCGTCCTGAAATCGCTGGGCGTTGAAAAAGGGGACAGGGTTATCATATATATGCCCATGATCCCCGAGACGATTGTGGGAGTTCTTGCCTGCGCCCGCATCGGCGCCGTCCATTCGCTCGTATTCGGAGGGTTTGCCGCCAACGAGCTTTCCATACGGATAGACGATGCGAAACCGAAAGTGATTCTTTCCGGCTCCTGCGGAATAGAGCCCAAAGGCCCCATTCCCTATAAACCGCTTCTGGATCAGGCGATTGCCCTTTCCCGTCATAAACCGGAGCGATGCGTCATCTTTCAGCGGCCACAGGTCAAGGCCGATTTGATTGAGGGGAGGGACATAGAGTGGAACCGCGCACTGGATGGGGCGCAGGCGGCGCCCTGCGAACCGGTGGAGGCAACCGATCCCCTTTATATTCTTTATACCTCGGGAACAACGGGCATCCCCAAGGGGGTGGTCCGCGACAACGGTGGACATGCGGTGGCGTTAAAATGGAGCATGAAACATATTTATGACACCGATCCGGGTGATGTGTATTGGGCGGCCTCCGACCTGGGCTGGGCAGTAGGTCATTCATATATCGTCTATGGACCCTTGCTGCAGGGATGCACGACGGTTCTGTATGAGGGGAAGCCGGTAGGAACCCCCGATCCGGGCGCCTTCTGGCGGGTGGTGTCGGAGCACAGAGTGAAAGTCCTCTTTACGGCGCCTACGGCCTTTCGGGCCATTAAAAAGGAGGACTCTGAAGGGGCCTATGTAAAAAAATACGACATATCATGTCTCAAATACCTTTTTCTTGCCGGCGAACGGCTCGATCCCGATACCTATCACTGGGCCTCCGATCTGCTCGATATTCCCGTGATCGATCACTGGTGGCAGACGGAATCAGGGTGGCCCATGGCGGCGAATTGCGCGGGCATTGAGATGCTTCCCCTGAAGCCGGGGTCGCCGACAAAGGCGGTGCCGGGATACGATGTGAGAATTCTTGATTACGCCGCGAAAGAGGTTCCCCATGGGGAAGAGGGGGTTATTGCCGTGAAGCTGCCCCTTCCGCCCGGCTGCCTTCCCACGCTCTGGCAGAAAGACGACCACTACGTCCAATCATATCTTTCCGATTTTAAAGGGTATTATAGCACGGGCGATAACGGATTCAAGGACGAAGAGGGCTATCTCTTTGTCATGGGGCGGGTTGACGATATCATCAATGTGGCTGGCCATCGTCTCTCAACGGGAGGGATGGAAGAGGTGGTCGCAGGTCATCCCGATGTGGCGGAATGTGCAGTAGTCGGCGTTGCCGATTCCCTCAAAGGACAGGTTCCCGTGGCCTTTGCCGTTCTTAAAACAGGAACGGAAAAGGATGCGCGCGAGGTGCAAAGAGAAATCGTTGCGATGGTTCGTGATGAAATCGGCGCCCTTGCCTGCTTAAAAGATGTGAGCATTGTGGCGCGTCTTCCCAAAACGAGAAGCGGTAAGGTGCTGCGGGGCACAATCCGTAAGATCACCGATGGGGAGGAATACACGATTCCTTCGACTATTGACGACCCCGAAGTATTGAATGAGATAAAAAAAGCCACAATGTTAATCGGATATCCGAAAAAATAATTGGCGCTGAAAAGGGTTGTTGTCGGCCCTGGTGCAGGACCCTTATTTCGTATAGCGGGGCCTTGAAAAAAGTAGAGGTTGGCAACCCCTATTATGCCCTTAATTAACCCCTATTGTCTTTTTCGACCGTTGTGTCGTATGAAAAAGAATTAATCCTTGGGAAAGAGAAGATGCCTTTTCATCGAGCCAAAGGCAGTCATGCATGCGCCATAGGCTCGATGGCGGCCCAGAAAAGAGAGTAAAAAAGGGGAAAGGAGTTCTTATGGCGGACAGATTACGATTTACAGAGGTGTATGAACGGTCAATCACCGATCCGGAGGGTTTCTGGGGAGAAGCGGCTGAGGCTGTTCAATGGTACAAGCGCGGGGACAAGGTCCTGGACGATGGCAACGCGCCTTTTTATCGATGGTTTGTCGGAGGGGAACTGAACACCTGTTACAATGCGCTGGATTATCATGTGGAAACCGGAAGGGGCGACCAGACGGCGATTATCTATGACAGTCCCGTCACGGAGACGGTACAAAAAATTACCTATCGGGAACTTCTGGACAGGGTGGCGCATTGCGCCGGCATGCTGAAAGGGAAAGGCGTTGAAAAGGGGGACACCGTCGTTATTTATATGCCGATGATTCCTGAGGCGGTGGTGGCGATGCTCGCCTGTGCACGTCTTGGTGCCATTCACTCAGTCGTATTTGGAGGATTCGCCCCACACGAGCTGGCTATCCGCATCAACGATGCCAAACCCAAGGTCGCCCTGTCGGCATCCTGCGGCATCGAAGGTAAAAAGGTGCTTCCCTACAAACCCCTTTTGGACAAAGCAATCGAATTGGCCGATCATAAACCTCTGGCCTGCATTATTTATCAGAGACCTCAGGTCGAGGCCCCGTTGATTGAAGGGCGGGATTTCAACTGGGCTGAGGAAATGGCCCGGGCAACGCCCGCAGAGTGTGTGAGCGTAGCGGCGACGGATCCTTTGTATATTCTCTACACCTCGGGAACCACGGGACGCCCCAAGGGAATTGTGCGGGATAACGGCGGTCATGCCGTGGCACTGAAGTGGTCTATGAAGCATCTTTACAATGTCGGTCCCGGTGACGTGTACTGGGCGGCCTCCGATGTAGGGTGGGTGGTTGGTCATTCTTATATCGTGTATGCACCGCTGCTGACAGGCTGCACGACGATTGTCTATGAAGGTAAACCGGTAGGGACGCCCGATCCGGGGGCCTTCTGGCGGGTGGTGTCGGAACATGGGGTCAAGGCGCTCTTTACCGCTCCTACTGCGTTCCGGGCAATTAAAAAAGAAGATCCCGATGCAACCTATTTAAAGAAATATGATATTTCTTCGCTGAATTACCTCTTCCTGGCGGGTGAGCGCCTTGATCCCGACACTTACCAGTGGGCACGCAGCATGCTGGGAATTCCCGTGATCGATCACTGGTGGCAGACGGAAACGGGATGGGGAATCGCAGGAAACTGTATGGGGATTGAACCGTTCCCGATCAAAGCCGGTTCTCCCACAAAGCCGATTCCCGGATATAATGTTCAGATCGTCGATTCAGAGGGCCGGCAAATGGCTCAGGGCGTGGATGGGTATGTGGTGATTAAGCTGCCGCTTCCCCCCGGTACGTTGACTACACTGTTTAATGACGATGAACGTTTCCTCGAGTATGTTACGCAGATACCCGGCTATTATGTCACCGGCGACGGAGGGTTCTTTGATGAAGACGGGTATCTTTTCATTATGGGCCGTGTGGATGACGTGATCAACGTTGCCGGCCACCGGCTGTCGACCGGCGCCATGGAAGAAGTTGTATCGGGGCATCAGGACATCGCCGAATGTGCGGTAATTGGGGTAAACGAGCAGCTCAAGGGGCAAGTTCCCGTGGGATTCGTTGTGCTGAAGGCGGGTGTTGAAAGAGATCCCAAGGAAATAACCGACGAATTGGTCCAGATGGTTCGTGCGCAGATCGGCGCCGTGGCCTGTTTCAGGGAGTGCTCGGTTGTCAAGGCGCTTCCGAAAACCCGTTCAGGGAAGATCCTCCGCGCTACCATGCGAAAAATCGCAAATGGTGAGGAATATACAGTTCCTTCGACAATCGAGGATGCCTCAGTCCTGGAGGTAGTAGCGGAAGCGGCAAAGGCCTTGGGCTATGCGAAATAAGCGATGACACTTATAACGTGAGGTACACTGCGGCGCCGTCACTTTTCACGTGACGGCGCCTTTTTTATTCGCTCCTTACGTGTCGTCGTCTTCCGAAGAGAAGGTCATCTCCGGTTTGCGGCTGGTTTCGGCTGAAACAGGGAGGGTGCCCTTGTAGATGTATCGTTCCAGCAGACGGTGAAAAGGCGTCCAGTGTGAATCGTCGTTCGAGTCATTTATGAATTCCTGAAAGGCATTCACCTTTGCATCCAAATCATCAACAAAGTTTACTAAAAGCGCCTCCAGCGTTTTGGGGCGTTTGGGAGAGCCGAACTCAAGTACTCCATGGTGGCTGAGGAGGATGTGCCTCAGTTTGAGAGCAAGATCTTCGGGAAAGTTTTCTATTGATGATATTTTTCGGTTCAGCAGTTCGACCCCGAGGACAATATGTCCCACCAGTCTTCCTTCGTCGGTATATTCAATAACCGAATCGAAGGAAAGCTCAGAGGTTTTGCCGATGTCATGAAGGATTCCTCCCGTCAGCATGAGATCGCGGTCAATATTTTCATAATGGCCGGCACAATGGATCAGAAGACGGCTTACGGAGAGTGTGTGTTCAAGAAGCCCGCCTATGTAGGCGTGATGGAATCCCTTGGCCGCAGGGGCATGTATGAATGCATGGACTGTGTCTTGGTCGCTGAAGATCGCTTCCAGCAGACGTTTAAGATATGGTTGTTCAATGGTTGCGACAATATCCATCAGCGATGAGAACATGACGTCAATCCCGAATCGGGAGGAAGGAGAAAAATCGGCCGGGTTGACGAGATCGGTATCAATGACAGTGCATTCAAAGATTGAAAGCTGAATCGCATCCCGATAACTGACCGCTCTCGCTTCCGCCCGAATGATGTCTCCTTTCCTGAATTGACCGTTTACTTCGACGGCATTGTCCCATACCCTGCCGTCAATCTCTCCCGTTTTGTCCCGAAGGCGCAAGTTAAGATAAGGATTTCCTTTTTGCGAGAATGCAAGATTTTTCTCCGTTACTAAAAAGATATCCGTCATCTTGTCGCCGGCTTTGATGTCTTTGATGAACACGTTCTTGTTCAAAATACCACCCGTCTTTCATGAGTATATACCCTCATTCGATTATCTCTCACGTACCCAATGAGGGTAATGCCCGCCTGGTCGGCGAGGTCAATGGCCTTTGACGTCGGCGCGGAGTGCGAAATAATCACCGGCGCACCGTAACGCCATACTTTGCCAACTATTTCGGAGGAGATGCGGCCTGTCGTCACAATTACCTTATCGTCGGGTTTCAGTTCTTCCAGCAGCGAATAACCGATACACATGTCGATAGTGTTGTGCCTTCCGATATCCTCTCTCAGTGCTATGATTGCTCTGTTGCACGCAAGGGCCGCGCAGTGAGTCCCGCCAGTTCTCTCGTGAATGTTCGAAGCACTCAAAAGCCCGTTCATAAGAGAAAGTACATCAACCGCCGCCATTCGCGGTTCCGCTGTCAGGGGCGCCGCATACGGCGTCTGCCTGCTCTTGCGGGCGCCGCTCGACATAAGGGAGAGTGACGAAATGTCGGTGCAGTTCCTTTCCGCTGTTACAACGGACGCCTCTGGGGGCGATTCCGAGATTGTTAACGATTTCAAATCTTTTATACCTTCGACGAGCCCTTCCGTGTGAAGAAACCCCACCGCCAATTCCTTCAGGTGAATGCCGGCGCAGGCGATTTCCATCAGCGGGCTTTTGTTCAAATATATGGAAAATGAGACCTCTCGCACCACCGAATCTGTCCTTCTCACCAACATGCCGTCACGGTAATGCGAAACTGAAAACGCATCGATAGGTTCGGTCATTTCTTCTCGCTTTCTCTGAGGATTCTGTGATTGCCGACCCGGATCGTCAGATTCGTCCTGTCAAAATATTCCATAAGTGGAATAATATATTTCCTTGAAAGGCCGGTCATGTCTTTGAAATCTACGGGAGACGATCTTTCTATTTTCATGAGCAAGTTTTTATAATCGGATCGCAGCCGGTCGAGGGCGTCTTTATCGAACACCAGGTCTTCATTCAATTTTATCAGTTGGCCTTCGCTGATCATTAAATTCAATATGTTGCGTGTTTCCCCTTTTGTGCCTGGGAACTGATCTATCACCTCTTTGGTTGCCGGCGGGGTCAATGCCGCATCGCGATAGCGCTGTAAAATGCGCTCCCTGAGGTCGCCCAACTCGCCTTCAAGATGCACATTATGATCCGCAATGTAGCAGATATCCCTGTCGATTATCAATTTCTTGCGCCCTTCAAGATCCTGGAGGGCGCGATTAAATAATTTCTGACCGATATTCACGGCCAGTCTGATGCGAAGCTCTTCCTTTGCAATCCCTTTTTTCAATGGAAATTTCTTGTGATATTCCTTTGTAATCTCCAGCATTCTGTCCAGAAGGCTTGCATACACGGGGAATGACATTGCGGTGCGGTCTTCCTTTTCGATGAGCAGGGCCTCCTTTTTTGAAAGCATGTCCTCAAGGATTCTGGCTTGTTCTGTCAGCGTGATGCCTGTTCGTGTGGAGAGTCTGCTGAGAGATATACCCTTCATGCCTGCCCGGTCGAGAATGATCTGTGTTTTTTCCCGCCCGCTGCCTTGGTGCAGCCTCTGAAGTTCGTTGAGGGAATCTTCTGAACGTTTCTTGATTTTCACGCCGATAGGATCAATGATCTCGCCGCCGCCGATTGTGGTGATAGGCGAATAACTTCTCAGAACGAATCGATCTTTCGTCATGGCAACAGTAAGATCTTCCATAAGAATCTGACAATAGGCCGTTTCACCCGGCTTCAGTTCTTCCCTGTCCAGGAGAATGACCCGCGACATGATTTCTACGGCGCCCGTATGAAAACGAACGGGCGCCCTGTTTTTCAAAGCCTTTTTTGATCCCCCAAGATGGCGCAGGTATACATCCATGCGCTGTGAGGGCTGGAAGATGTCGGCATGGGCAATGACGTCACCGCGGCTGATTGCCGTTTTTTCTATTCCCTGAAAGTTTATGGCTGTGCGGTAACCCGACTCAGCCGATGTGGCAGATTCATTGTGAATTTGAATTCCTCTGACCTTTGATCGGATATTCGTGGGGAGTATCGCTACCGTGTCGCCGATGGCAACCCTTCCCGATATCAGCGTACCCGTTACCACGGTACCGAACCCTTTCATAGAGAAGACACGATCGACGGGGAGCCGGAAAAAGTCTGAATAGCGAACCTCTTCGGCAGAGAAAGCGATTGATTTCAAGGCATCAAGAAACGCATCCAGCCCAGATCCGGATGCGGCGGAAACCGGTACGATAGGCGCCCCCTCCAAAAAAGTGCCCTGAAGGAAGCTTTCGATTTCTTCCTTTACCAATTCAAGCCATTCTGTATCGACAAGATCGATTTTGGTCAGGGCAACAAGTCCTTGCCGGATATTAAGCAGTGCACAGATGTCGAGATGCTCCCGAGTCTGAGGCATGATGCCTTCATCGGCGGCAATGACAAGTACCACCATGTCGATGCCTGCCGCTCCGGCTACCATGTTTTTGACGAATCTTTCGTGTCCGGGAACATCCACAATGCCCACCAGGTGCTCTTCATCAAGTGCGAGTGAGGCAAATCCCAGCTCAATGGTAATTCCCCGCTCTTTTTCCTCTTTCAGACGATCGGTATCGATATTGGTGAGCGCCTTGACGAGGGAGGTTTTCCCATGATCCACATGTCCTGCCGTACCGAGTACAATATGCTTCATATGATCAGCTTTTTCCTCTCGGAAAGAACGCTACCAAAATACCGTGCTTGGCACAATACGAAAAAAGGTGTTGTGCCTGCCGGTAATGTGGTAATTGAAAATAAAATTCTTGCTGTGGTAAAAGATGTGGTTATTATGAGAATAATGGGACTGGATTATGGAAGCAGGCGTGTAGGCGTTGCCATGAGCGATGAGCTTCAGATTACCGCTCAAACCGTCGGGACGGTGCTAAGGAAAAGTCGTCATCGTGATGTCGATGAAATAGCCGCGATTGCAGAGGAGTATGGGGCGGAAAAGATCGTGATCGGCTATCCGGTGCGACTCGATGGAACTGAGGGCCCTGAATGTGAAAGGGTTTCCCGATTTGCCGATATCCTTGAATCCCGCCTGGGGCTGCCGGTGGTGAAATGGGACGAAAGCTTTACCACCCAGGAGGCTCTTTCAATCCTTCTTGAAGCGGACGTAAGCCGTAAAAAAAGAAAACATCTGATCGATAAAGTGGCGGCGGCGCTGATTTTACAAGGATATCTGGACTCGATGAGACAATCCTTGGGGTTGGCATGACTCTCAAAAAAACATTTGCTCTTCTCGCCTGCCTCTTAATGCTTGGCGCCGGCATCTGCGGGGCGCTTTTTTTTGAGTACCTGGGCAGGCCCCTCAACCCGCATCTTGGGACCGTTACGATACAGATCCCTCGCGGCGCGAACTTTTCCCGAATATCGGCCATCCTGGAAAAGGCAAACCTTGTTGATCACAGGAGGGCTTTTTATGTGCTGGTGCGTCTGAAAGATGCGTCACGTCAGATAAAGGCGGGCGAATATGAACTGACCGGCGCCATGACGCCCGTTGAATTGATTGAAACATTGAAGGCCGGGTCGGTGAAGGAGTATCGTGTTTCGATTCCCGAAGGGTTTACCATGGTTCAGATTGCCGATCGCCTTGAAGCATGCGGCGTGGCGGACAGCAAAGTATTCCTGGGCCGCGCAGGGGACGAGAAGCTGCTTGCCGGGCTTGATATTCCCGCGAAGACCGCAGAGGGATATCTTTTCCCTGACACCTACGTGATCACCAAATCGATGGATGAAGTGGAGATTCTCCGCTATATGACGGGGCGGTTCAGAAAAGAAATTACCCCGGCGATGCGCACGCGCGCCCGGGAACTCGGTTTCAGCCTTCACGAGATGCTTACCCTCGCTTCCATAATTGAAAAGGAATCGGCCCTTGAAGAGGAAAAACCTCTCATTTCGGCGGTATTTCATAATCGGATGAAGCGGGGGATGAGATTGCAAAGCGATCCCACCGTGATTTACGGCATCAAAGATTTCAACGGCAATATCACGAGGGACGACTTGAAACGAAACACGCCCTATAACACCTATCGCATAAAGGGACTTCCCCCGGGACCCATCTGCAATCCCAGCGCTTCGTCCATCGGGGCCGCCCTCTATCCCTCGAATGTAAAATATCTCTATTTTGTAGCGAAAAATGACGGATCTCACCAATTTTCTTCAGATCTCTCCACTCATGACAAAGCAGTCATAAAATATCAAATTAAAAGACAAAAATAACCCTTTTTTTGCTTGACAAACCCCAGGGGGGGGCTTTATAGTTCCTCTTAAGTGGAGCAAAGTGGATAGATGTGGAGGGGGTTGCCCATTGTCATACTTCAGGGGGAGATATTATCACAGCATTGACGAGAAGGGGAGAATTATATTCCCTGCCAAGCTGTATGAAGTCTTCACGGAAAAATATGACAACCGTCTCATCGTGACGAATTGGGAGGGGTGCCTTCTTGTGTTTCCCTTTGCCGAGTGGTCCGCAATCGAAGAGAGGATTTTCGGAGAATCAATCATAAGAACGGATGTGCGGGCTATTCAGAGGCTCTTTATGTCCGGCGCCGCCGAGTTAACCTTCGATGCGCAACGGAGGATACTGCTGCCGCCGTCCTTGAGAAATTATGCGCACCTGGAGAAGGAAATCGTGACGGCAGGAATGGGGCGATCCATCGAAATCTGGAACAGGGAACGCTTTGAACTGGCCTTGGATAAAACGAGCCAAAACATTGATAATTATAAGGATGTTATCGCTGATCTGGGAATATAGATGGAAGAATTCTTCCACAGGCCCGTCATGTGTAAAGAGGCGGTCGATTCGCTCGATGCGAGGCCCGGTGGAATATTTGTGGATGGAACGATAGGAGGTGGCGGCCATTCCTATGAAATTTTGCGAAGAACGGCGCCCGATGGAATCCTGATCGGAATTGACAAAGACGAAAAAGCGCTTGCCGTGTCTGAACTGCGACTGGATGAATTTAAAACACGTGTGCATCTGGTACGGGGCAACTTCTCAGATATAAAGACCATTATCAAAAATTTTCATATTGAGAAAGTTGACGGAATTCTGATCGACCTGGGAGTATCTTCTTATCAGTTGGATACTGCATCGCGGGGATTCAGTTTTTCTCTTGATGCGCCGCTTGACATGCGAATGGATCGACGGGATGCAGTCAGCGCCTATGACATTGTGAATGACTATCCGGAAGATTCTTTAAAGAGGATAGTAAAAGAGTATGGTGAGGAAATGATGGCGAGTAAAATAGTCCGTGCCATAGCGGCGCGGCGGAAAATACATCCGATACACACCACCAGGGAACTTGCCGATCTCATTGCCAGTGTGATTCCGTACAAAGGCGGGCCAAAGAAGATCCACCCCGCCACAAAAACATTTCAAGCTCTCAGAATTGCGGTAAATGACGAGCTGGTGCATCTGAAGACCGTCATCGCCGATGGCATCGATGTACTCAGGGAAGGAGGGAGGTTTTCCATTATTTCTTTTCACTCTCTGGAAGACAGGATCGTGAAACACCTTTTTCGCGAGGCTGAAAGGGGGTGCATATGTCCTCGAGACTTTCCGGTATGCACCTGTAACAGAAAAAAAATTCTGCGAGTGCTTACGCGTCGCCCGGTGATGCCCGGCGAGGAAGAAAAGACGATGAATCCAAGGGCGAGAAGTGCACGGTTGAGGACGGCAGAAAGGGTATAGCCGATGCCCGTCCAAAAGGAAAAACAAGAAATCGGAGGAGGGGTTTCGCTTATCATTGCCGGAGTGAGCATATTCCTGGTTATTGCGCTTGTATATGTATGGTTTCATGTCAACATCACAAAACTTAATTATCGGATTGCGGAAGAAATTCAGATGAGGGACTCGCTCAACGAGGAATCACGGCGGTTGAGAATGGAATTAGAAACTCTCAAGTCACCACATCGGATTGAAGCTATTGCCGTTTCTAAATTGCGAATGTCCTATCCCGAAAGAGAGCAGGTGATATTTTTAGATGACTAAAAAGGCAAAAAAATGGCTTCGCTTCAGGGTGGCGACCGTCGCGATCATCTTTCTGGTGCTCTTTGTGGGGCTTGTTTCGCGGGCGCTGCAACTGCAGGTCATTTCCGGCAAGACACTGAAGGCGTTGGCCGAAAGGCAGCATACAAGGAATCTTGTGCTCTACCCCGAGAGGAAAATGATTTTCGACCGTCACGGGCAAAAGCTGGCAGCCACGATTCAGTCCGATTCGATTTACGCCGATCCTTCAAAGATCGAAAATCCTCGGAGCGTGGCACGTCGATTGGCGACAGTATGTAATATGGCAAGAGAAGATATCGAAAAAAGACTTTCCAGAAGTGGCAGTTTCTGCTGGATCGCTCGACAGGTGTCGCCGGAACAGCGGCAACGGGTCGAATCGTTGAATATTGACGGTGTGCATGTGATTCATGAGCCGAAGCGGTTTTATCCTCATCGTGATCTCGCCTGTCATATTCTGGGATTCGCCGGCCTGGATTCAACGGGACTGGAAGGGCTGGAACTTCAATATGACAATTATCTCAAGAGCGTCCCACGGAATGTCGTGTGGGGCCGCGATGCACGGGGCAACAGGATATATCTCGGCAATAGCGAGACTGATGAGGCCCAGAAATCGGCGGAAGACACAAGTTGTAATCTTATACTTACTATCGACAGTAAAATTCAACACATCGTCGAAAGCAGGCTGAAGGCGGCAGTGGAGCAAAAGCAGGCAAAGGGTGGATCTGTAATAGTGATGGACATTCAGACAGGTGAGATTCTTGCCCTTGCCAATATGCCTTTATTCAACCTCAATGCCTTTTCGGAATTCGATCCCGCACTGCGCAGAAACAGAGCGGTTACCGACTGCTTTGATCCCGGCTCGGTTTTTAAACCTTTCGTGGTTGCCGCTGCCCTCGAAGCGGGGGTGGTGACCGAAGAGGACAGAATACACTGCGAAAACGGATCTTATGTGGTGGGTGACAGAACCATTCATGAGGCGCAACACAAAAAACATGCCACACTTCTTCTTCCTGAAATTCTTAAATATTCAAGCAATATCGGTGCGGTCAAGGTTGCAGAGCGGCTGGGAAAGAATCAATTTTATGAATATATCACCTCCTTTGGGTTTGGTGCGAAAACCGGTGTCGATCTTCCCGGCGAGGTGTCGGGAATAGTGAGGGATCCCGGTAGCTGGCAGCCCGTGGATTTTGCCACCATGGCCTTCGGGCAGGGAATTTCGGTGACGGCGATTCAGCTGGTCACGGCCATGTCTGCCATAGCAAACCACGGGATCCTTATGAAACCCTATGTGGTGAAGGGTATGGTGGATAAATACGGAAAGGTGGTAAAGGAATTTCGCCCCACAGCAGTAAGGAGAGTGATATCGCCGGTGACGGCCGACAGGATTACGTCGATTCTTACTACCGTCGTACAGAGCGACGACGGGACGGGGAAAAAGGCAAAAATCACCAATGTGGCGGTGGCAGGCAAGACGGGCACTTCACAGAAATTTGATAGAACCTTGAGGCAGTATTCATCGAAAAAGGTGATTACATCATTTATCGGTTTCTTTCCTGCTGATGATCCCCGGATCAGTGTCTATGTCATGCTCGACGAGCCTCAAAAGGATCGATGGGGTGGAGTGGCTGCGGCCCCTGTGTTTAAAGAGATTTCAGAACAGATACTGACCTGCTTCAACAAAGAGATAGAACTGAAGCGTGTCGCGGAGGCGGAAAGCGGACAACGGATAAAAATTCTCAAAGTATCGGCTTCTGAGAGCCTGTACGGTGAAGGAGCTGCATCCCATGTCCACGGGCAAAGTTCGACGGAGCCCGATTTTACGGGTATGTCAATGCGAGAAGTTCTGCAAACGGCTCAGGCCTGGGGGGTTGCCGTAAATATGGTGGGAAACGGATGGGCCGTCAACCAAACATTGACTTCCGGAAAGAACAAAAATGAGAAACCACACATGACGGTGTTTTTCAGCAGTGATGTACAGTAGGGGCGCCGATCGAATGCAAATCTCACGCGTTACAGAAGGCATGGACATCCTTAAAGTCAAAGGAGATTTTTCATTGGATGTGCGGGATCTCTGTTACGATTCAAGAAATTGTACTTTCGGATCGATGTTTGTTGCAATTAAGGGATTGACTGTTGACGGACATGTCTACATCGATGATGCGGTGCGTGCGGGCGCTCTTGCCGTAATAGGAGAAAGGGACGTCTCCTGTCGTGAAGATGTTGCGTCGGTCCGTGTGAGGGACAGCCGCCAGGCACTGGGAATCGCGGCAAAGAATTTTTACGGGGATCCTTCAGCAGAAGTTTCTGTAATCGGCATTACGGGAACCAACGGAAAGACAACCATCAGCTATTTGCTCGAATCGATTATGAAGGCGGCGGGACACAAAGCAGGAGTGATCGGAACGATCAACAGTCGTTTTGGAGAGATGATTCTTCCGGCTGAACACACCACACCCGAATCCCTTGATCTTCACAGAATGTTACGTCGCATGGCGGACGCGGGCGCGGATCATGTAATCATGGAAGTCTCTTCCCATGCGATCGATCTGAAGCGAATCGATGCGTGCACCTATGCGGCAGGTGTTTTTACCAATTTATCCCCGGAGCATCTTGATTATCATCAAGACATGGAAACCTATTTTATGGTGAAGAGACGTTTTTTCCGAGAAATCCTTCAAGGACGTCATAAAATTATCAATGGCGAAGATCCCTGGGGTGGACGGCTTGCAGAGGAACTAGAAGGGCCGGTCGTTACATTCGGCATTGACATTCCCGCGGATATACGGGCGCGGGATTATCTTTTCTCCATAGAGGGAATCAAGGCGAATGTTGAAACACCGAGGGGAGTGATGTCCATTTCCTCACCGCTTGCGGGAAGGTTCAATCTTTCCAATATTCTTGCGGCGATGGGAGTTGCAGTGGTGTTGGGATTGCCTGAAGAGGCCATCCGCAGGGGAATTGCCGCGGCTGATTCCATTCCGGGCAGGCTTCAAAGGGTCAGCAAACCCGATGAGCCGAAGGTCTTTGTCGATTACGCACATACGGAGGATGCACTGAAAAACGTTCTGGAGACGCTCACGCGGTTTGAACGGTCCCGTCTCATGACCGTTTTCGGTTGTGGCGGCCAGCGAGATCGATTGAAACGTTCCCCTATGGGGCGGGTGGCGACTGAGTTGAGCGATGTGACAATTATTACCTCCGATAATCCGCGTAATGAGGATCCACTGGCGATTATCGAGGAGATAGAAAAGGGCGTCGACAGCACTAGGATTCAAAAATATGCCTTTCCCGAAGGGGTCCCCCCAGATATCGGCAAAGGATATGTGGTGATAGCAGACCGGCGCAAGGCTATCGAACAGGCAATTTTATCCGCCCGGTCCACCGACATTGTGCTCATTGCCGGCAAGGGGCATGAAGATTATCAGATAGTAGGCAGCCGCCGATTTTCGTTCGACGACCGTCAGGTGGCAAAAGAGGTGCTGAAACGCTGGAGATCGGAGAGGGAAAAGTGAGCGCTTCAGATTTCCAAATGGATGTAGATGCAGTCATCGAAGCGACAAGAGGGACGCTGATTCGCAGAGGCTCGCGCAGTGCTTTTGAAGGAGTGTGTACAGACTCCAGAGGGCGGGTTGAAGAGGCGCTTTTTATTCCCCTGACAGGGGAGCATTTCGACGGCCACGATTTTCTGCGGGAGGCGATCGCCGGTGGTGCGGAGGGGGTCCTTGTGGCAGAGAGTGAGGCCGGGCGCTGCCGCGAAATTCCCGGCGGGGTTACAGTGATTGCCGTCGATGACACACTGAAGGCACTGGGAGATATCGCTCATTGGTGGCGCCGTTGCTTCACGTCGCCTGTCATTGCCGTGACGGGAAGTTCGGGTAAAACGACAACCAAGGAGATGATTGCCGCAATCGGGAACAGATCCATGACGATGGTAAAAAGCCGGGGAAACTATAACAATCTTGTAGGACTCCCTCTCAGCCTTCTGGGGATGCGCGCCTGTCACGAAGCCGCTGTGTTTGAACTGGGATCGAACAGGCCCGGAGAAATAGCTCGCCTTGCCGAGATCGTCGAACCCGATGTGGCTGTTATCACCAATGTCGGGCCGGCCCATCTCGCAGGTTTCGGATCTATAGAGGCGATCCGGGAGGAAAAGGGGCATATTTTCAGATCCATGAAGCCTGCGGGCACGGCCGTTATCAACAGAGATGATGAACATATAAGAATTCTCGAGGATCGCTGGAGAGGAAAGAGCCTGACCTTCGGCATACACGAACAGGCGGCCGTCCGGGGCGAACGGATCTTTTCACGGGGTGAGCGGGGTGTCAGCTTCACACTGAAGATCGGCGGCCTGGCCCGTGGTATCGACATGACGACCCTTGGCAGGCACAATGTCTACAATGCCCTTGCCGCTGCCGCCTGTTGCTGGAGTCTGGGCATCTCCTATGAGGACATCTCCGAGGGGCTTAAAGAATTCAGCCAGGTGTCGGGGAGAATGACGCTTTACAGACTTGAGAACGGGGGGGCCCTTGTCGACGATAGCTACAATGCCAATCCGGCATCAGTGAAGGAGGCGCTGCAAACTCTCAGCGATCTCAGGGAAAGGGGCGAGAGCATCGTGGTTCTGGGTGATATGCTCGAACTGGGGGATGAGGCGCCGCAAAGACATGAAGAAGTGGGCCGATTTGTTGCAGCCACAGGCGTACATGCGCTGTTTGCGAGAGGGGCATTCGCCCGGTCCGTCGCGGAGGGCGCTTACCGGGGTGGAATGGAGAAGGATCAGGTGTTTGTGAGTCTTTCACCGGAGGATGTGCTTGAAAAGCTTTCCGCATTTTCCCATCGCGATCTGTGGATCCTGGTAAAGGGTTCGCGCGGCATGCGAATGGATGTGTATGTCGATGCGATTAAACATGCCTTCGGCGTGAAGGCGCATGGGTCCCATCAGTCAATAGGAGAGGAAGCGCCATGATATATCACCTGCTTTACCCCCTCAGTGATATGGTATCCTCCTTCAATGTGTTTCGGTACATTACGTTTCGCACGATATATGCGTCCATTACGGCACTTATTATCTGTTTTTTATTCGGACCCTGGCTCATCAGGAAAATGCAGTCGCTCCAATTCGTTCAGCCGATCCGTTCCGACGGACCAGGCTCGCATATCGTCAAGCAGGGCACCCCCACCATGGGAGGGGTGCTCATTGTATTTGCCGTGGTCCTGTCTACGCTCCTCTGGGCGAGACTGACGGTAGATTATATCTGGATGGTGCTTCTCGTTACCGTCGGGTTCGGTCTGGTGGGATTTGTCGATGATTACCGGAAACTTATACGCAAGAACAGTAAGGGTCTCTCCGGCAAGGTCCGTCTTGTCATCGAAATCGCGATCGCGCTTTTTGTCAGCTGCCTGCTCTACTTTAAGCCGGGCTTCAACTCAAACGTGACCATACCCTTTTTAAAGACCGTGCTCCCCGATCTGGGATGGGGATATATAATCCTTTCAACATTCATCATTGTCGGCGCGGCAAACGCGGTCAACCTGACCGACGGTCTTGACGGTCTCGCCATCGGACCCGCCACCATCTGTTTTGTGACCTATCTTCTTTTTGCGTATTTTGTGGGAAACATAAAAATATCGGGATATCTCCAGATACCCTATGTGGCAGGCGCGGGGGAGTTGACCGTATTCTGCGGGGCCATGGTCGGCGCCGGCCTCGGCTTTCTCTGGTTCAACACTTACCCCGCTCAGATATTCATGGGAGATGTGGGATCTCTTTCTCTTGGCGGCGCCCTGGGCGCCCTCGCTGTCCTGACAAAGCAGGAAATTATCCTTGCCATTGTGGGCGGCATTTTCGTGGTGGAAACAGTGTCCGTCATATTTCAGGTAGGCTGGTTCAAAATGTCCAACGGAAGGCGCATATTCCGCATGGCCCCGATTCACCACCATTTTGAATTGAAAGGGTGGGCCGAGCCGAAGGTGATTGTCAGATTCTGGATAATTTCTATCATACTTGCACTGGTCGCCATCAGTACCCTGAAGTTGAGATAAGTGAACAATGATGGAACTGAGAAAAAAAAGAATATTTGTTGTCGGACTGGGAAGGACGGGAATCGCCGTCGCACGCTTCCTTGCGGCGGAAGGGGCTTCTGTTGTTGCCTGCGACGATGCTTCCTCTCCGGCATTGGCAAAGGTGGCGGCGTCTTTGAAAGAACTCGCCGTTGAGGTTTCTCTGGGCGCCGCGCCTGTCGATGTGCCGAAGGCGATCGATTGTGTGGTGCCTTCTCCCGGCGTTCATCCGGCACATCCGCTTCTCCTTAAGGCGATTGAAAAAAACATTCCCATTATCAGTGAACTGGAACTGGCCGCTCACTTTACGAGCGCACCAATAATCGCCATTACCGGCACAAATGGAAAAACCACCACCACCCGGCTGATCGGATCAATGCTTCAGGAATGGGGAAAGAACGTTTTCGTGGGGGGGAATATCGGTATCCCCCTTATCTCCTGCGCCGGAAAGGATAACAATCTTGACTTCCTTGTGGTGGAGGTAAGCAGTTTCCAGCTGCAGTGGATAGAAACTTTTCGTCCCCGAATCGCCGTCATGTTGAATGTGGCGCCTGATCATCTGGATTATCACGGCAGTATGGATCGCTATCGCGCTGCCAAGGAGCGCATTTTCAAGAACCAGTGCGGGGAGGACCTGGCCATTCTCAATGCAGCAGATGCAGGGGCCGCGCCCCTGGCTGCTAAGATGCACTGCCGTGTCCGTCTGTTCAGCTCATTCGCTCCCGTCGAAAAAGGTATGTTTCTCGATGGGGGAAGACTGCGTCTCCGTGCTCCAGGGGAAGAGGATGAAACCTATCCTGTCGATCATATTTTGCTTTCCGGTCGTCATAATATGGAGAACGTTATGGCTGCGATTACTGCCGCAAAGGAGTGCGGCTGTCCCTCCGATGTTGTTGCATCTGTACTTGCATCGTTTTCAGGTCTCGAACATCGGATGGAATATGTGGGACAAAAAAACGGTGTTCGGTTTTACAACGATTCGAAGGGGACCAATGTGGATGCGGTGATGCGGGCCCTGGAGGCCGCGCCGGGGCCGATCGTGCTTCTTATGGGGGGGAGAAACAAACAGGGAATGTTCGCACCCCTTGTGGAATTGATAAAGACTAAGGTCAGGAAGGTAGTGCTTTTCGGAGAAGCCCGCCATGAAATCGATCAATCCCTGGGAAGGCCTGTTGACACCCGGATTGCAACAGGGCTTTCAGATGCGATCGATATGGCCCTGGGCGATTCCCGCAAGGGTGATACGATACTGCTTTCCCCCGGCTGTGCAAGCTTCGACGAGTTTCTCAATTATGAAGAGCGGGGGAAATTTTTCAAAGAAACCGTGGGTCGAATCATTGATGAATCGTCCGGAAAGGGGCCTGCGTGATGGGGGGCAGGGATAGCGCTCATGGTGGAAAACCCGATGTTATGCTTCTTTTTGTGACTCTGATACTGGTTTCCGTGGGCATGGTTATGATATACAGCTCAAGCTTCATCATTGCCCATGACCGTTTCGGAGACGAGTACCACTTCCTGAAAAAGCAGATCATCTTTGGACTTGTCGGCCTTGTCATTATGGTCGCCCTTTCAAAATTTCCTTACTTGCTGTGGAAAAAAGCGGCCTATCTCGGCGTTATTATGTCGATTGTTCTGCTTTCCCTCCTGCTTGTTCCGGGTGTGGGCGCCAAAGTAGGAGGGGCAACGCGATGGCTTCGACTCGGCGCCTTTTCGTTCCAGGTGTCGGAGGCCGTTAAAATTGCTATGATACTATTTATCGCCTATTACTTTACGAAAAAAGCGGATCATGTGAAACATTTTTTCCGCATTGTCACGGTACCCTTTTCAATTACCATGATTGTGGCGGCACTGATGCTGATGCAGCCAGATTTCGGCACCGCCGTCATTACACTTACCGTGGTTATGTTCATGTATTTCATTGCCGGAGGAAGGATCATTCACATGGCCGGTTTGGCCGCGGCCGCGCTTCCCGTCGCCTTTGTCATCCTGGTGAGGGAAAGTTATCGTCTCGAACGACTCATGGCATTCCGCAATCCCTGGAAGGACCCCAGCGACACGGGCTTTCAAATCATTCAGTCCTTCATCTCTTTCGGCTCGGGCGGTACGTTCGGCGTTGGTTTGGGCAACAGCATGCAGAAACTCTATTATCTTCCGGAGCCCCATACAGATTTCATCCTCTCCGTTATTGCCGAAGAGGGGGGGTTCATAGGGGTCGCGATTGTGATTTCCCTTTTTGCCGTGCTGATAGTCCGGGGATTTCTGATTTCCTTCAGGGCCCGGGAATCGTTCGGCACTCTTCTGGCAGCAGGTCTGACCGTCCTTCTTGCAGTGGAAGGATTTATTAATATGGCGGCAGTGATGGGTATTATTCCCACAAAAGGTTTGGCCCTTCCCTTTCTCAGTTATGGGGGAACGTCGCTTATCATGAGCATGGCGGCAGTCGGGATTCTGCTCAACATATCGTCTTATGAGCCCGCTGATGCGGAGGTGGAGCGGGGGACATGAAATACGGGCGGAAGCATATGCGAATGATCATTGCCGGAGGCGGGACGGGAGGTCACGTCTTTCCGGCCCTGGCGATTGCCGAAGAGCTGATGGGGCGAAGCGATGCCAACGCAGTGCTTTTCATCGGAACCGATCGGGGTCTGGAGGCGCGGGTACTGCCGGACACTGAATATCCCTTTCGCACCATCGATGTTGCGGGAATTACAGGAAAAGGTCTGTGGGGAAAAATTGCCGGAGTGGCAAAGATACCGCGAAGCATGATGCAATCAAAAAGTATCATAAAGGATTATCGGCCGGATATGGTGCTGGGAGTGGGGGGGTATGCCTCCGGTCCGGCTGTGATAACCGCTTGGCTTATGGGAATTCCCACCGCTGTGGCTGAGCAGAATGCTCTGCCCGGCATGACGAACAGGATTCTTGGGAGATTTGTAAAAAAAATCTTCGTCACTTTCGAAGATAATGAAAAGTATTTTCCTCCTGATAAGGTGCTCCATACGGGAAATCCCGTCAGGGGTGGATTTGGAAAGCATGCCGGCGCTTCGGCGAAAGGAGATAAGGGCGTTTTTACCATTCTTGTGTTTGGTGGAAGCCAGGGGGCGTCCCGCATAAATAGAGCTTTTGTAGAATCCCTCGCATTCCTCTGCGATTTTCAGGGGCGCCTTCGGATCATCCATCAGACAGGAGATAAGGAGTATGAAGAGATTGCCGGGACATACCGCGATAAAGGATTGATCGCCGAGGTGCACCCGTTCATAGGAGACATGGCAACAGCGTACGCGAGGGCGGATCTTCTTGTGTGCAGGGCGGGCGCTACATCTATCGCGGAGATCACTGCAAGCGGCAAGGCGGCTATTTTTATCCCCTATCCCCATGCCGCAGGTGATCATCAGACCTGTAACGCACGCATGATGGTCGATGCGGGTGCGGCTGAAATGATTGCAGAGCGGGATTTAAGCGGTGAACGTCTGGCGGCGAGCATACAACGGTGCATCACTGATCGAAAAAAAATAAGCCGGATGGAAAAAGCATCGAAAGCGCTTGGTAAACCGGATGCTGCTCGGATTATCGTCGATGAATGCATTGCCTTGGCGGGTTAAGTGGAAAGGGAAATGGCAGAATTTAAAGCGAAAGACTACATGAAAAGGACGATACAGCGTATCCATTTTACCGGAATAGGTGGAATAGGTATGAGCGGTATCGCCGAAGTGCTTCTCAATCTTGGCTACTTCATAAGCGGCTCAGATCTTCAGGAAACGGATATCACGGAACGTTTGCGATCACGAGGAGCACAAATCCTTCTCGGCCATGATGCCTCCCATCTTGGCGATGCCGATGTAGTAGTCACATCTACCGCTGTATCTGCCGCTAATCCGGAGGTTATCGAGGCCAAGAATAGAGGAATCCCTGTAATTCCAAGGGCGGAAATGCTTGCGGAGCTCCTGAAAATGAAATTTTCCATCGCCGTTTCCGGATGTCACGGCAAGACGACGACTACATCTATTATTTCGACGATTCTCGCCTTTGGAGGGCTTGATCCCACCATGGTGATAGGCGGAAAGCTGCTGAACATAGGGACAAACGCCCGTCTGGGAAGCGGAGAAATCATTGTGGCGGAAGCCGATGAAAGCGATGGCTCTTTTCTCCGCCTCTCGCCCCTGATTGCCGTTATTACTAATATCGACCGTGAACACCTGGATTATTACCGGGGAATTGATGATATTAAGGAGGCCTTCGTCAAGTTTGCCAACTCAGTTCCCTTCTACGGTGCCGCTATTGTGTGCAGCGACTGCCGGCATGTACGGGATGTGCTCCCTCAGATTAAACGGAGGGTGATTACCTATGCCGTTGACGAAGAGGCCGATTATCGCGCTCATGACGTGTCATTCCGGGGAATGAATGCCCGCTATGCGCTCACCTGCAGAGGTGAAGAGCTTGGCGAGGTATCGCTCAGAGTGCCCGGTCTTTTCAATGTATACAACTCCATTGCGGCAATCGCCGTCGCACGGGAGATCAACATGGAATTCGCCGTGATCAGGGAGGGTATTCACACCTACCGGGGAGTGGGCCGGAGGCTCGAAATCAAGGGGACCATCAACAAGATCGTTGTGGTTGATGATTATGGTCACCATCCTACTGAAATCAGAGCAACACTGAAGGCGGCGCGCCGGGTATGGGAAGGCCGCATTACCGTGGTGTTTCAACCGCACCGTTATACGCGAACGCGGGCCCTTTTCGAAGAGTTTCTCGGCGCCTTTGAAGATGCGGATTCCCTCATTATAACTGATATCTATGGGGCAAGCGAAGCGGCAATAGAGGGGGTGCATTCAGAGAATCTCTGTCGGGCCGTAAAAGCGGCGGGACATCCTGACGTGACCTACATATCCGACTTTGGTGCAATAGTTGATCACTTGTGTGAAAGACTTGCGCCATCAGAAACGATCATAACGCTGGGCGCGGGGAATGTGTGGAAGATAGGAGAAGCTCTGCTGAAAGAGATAAAAGCGCGGACGTGAACGTGAGCCGCAGGAGCGCGAGCGCTGAGGTGTGAAGGAATGATCGATAGGGCGAAGCTGAAAAATGAACTTCAGTTGCTGCATGGGGTGAAGGAGGTTGCAGTGGACGAACCCATGTCGCGGCATACGTCCATCGGGATAGGCGGGAAGGCCGATGTTTTTGTCGTGCCGGCCAGTGTGGAAGAGCTGAAAAGAACACTCGCTTATTTCGATGAACGCAAGATTCCATGTATGCCCGTGGGGAACTGTACAAATCTTATCGTGCGGGACGGCGGGTACCGGGGCGCCTTGATTTCGCTGAAAGGACTTCAGGGAGTGGAAATTGAAGACAAGAGCGCCGAAGAATCCCTGTTATATGCCGAGGCGGGAGTTTCCCTTGGCCGGATGGTTGATCTTTCCGTAGAGCATTCTTTGGGGGGGCTGGAGTTCTGTGCGGGTATTCCCGGAAGCTTTGGAGGGGCTCTCTGGATGAACGCCGGAGCCTATGGGGGAGAGATGAAGGACATTGTAACGACCCTGTTTCTTCTGGAACCGCACAGACAGATAAAGGCGGTAGCGCGGGAGCGCCTTCAATTCGAATATCGACGCCTTGACCTTCCCGAGGGAGCCATTATAACCGGCGCTCGCGTACAACTGACCCGCAGGCCTTCTGATGTGATCAAAAGACGGGTGGATGAAATCAGGGCGCTCAGGAAGTCAAAACATCCCCTGACGCTGAGAAGCGCAGGATCGGTATTTAAAAACCCTCCCGGCAATCCGGCGGGGAAATTGATAGAAGAAGCGGGACTTAAGGGCTTTCGAACAGGTGATGCCCAGGTTTCCGAGATGCACGGCAACTTTATCGTGAACAGAGGAAAGGCCCGTGCCGGCGATGTTCTTGAACTGATAGATATAATACGGGAGAAGGTGAAAAAGCGGACCGGCATACTTCTGGAGACGGAAGTGAAAATAATAGGGGACGGGATATGAGGAGATCCGTAAAAACCACCCTGGAAACCAGAAAATACCGCCTGAAGCGACGGTCGTCCAGGATAGGCCGCGAGATCATGAAAACTCTTGCCGTCATTATCGCGGCCGGGGGTCTGGGTATGGTTCTGGTGTATGGATATAACTTTGCCATCTGTTCCAGTTATTTTCAGCTGAAAGATGCAAGCGTCAGAGGCTGTGTGCGGGTGCATGAGGGCATGGTGCTGGAGTTGGCCGGTGTTGTTCCCTCCATGAATATTCTGACGGCCAACCTTGAAAAAATGGCAATGAAAATAAGGACCAGCCCGTGGGTACGGGAAGCCTTTGTGGGCAGAGAGCTGCCGAACAGACTGGTCATAGAAATTGAAGAACGGATACCGGCGGCATTAATCCGGCGGGATAAAAATCTCTATCTGGTCGACAGGGATGGGGTTGTTTTTAAGGGTCTCGATGGAGAAGATAAAGTGGATCTTCCCCTTCTTACAGGGATGCGCCGAGGGGGCACTGTAGACGACGAGCTGCTGAAGGGCGCACTTTCTCTGCTTGACAGAATTTCACGGAGCGACGTCTATCCGAGATTCGAGAATATCTCTGAAATTAACGGAGATCCGCTCTATGGGTATACGATTTACACTATTGATCGCAATGAACTGAAACTCGGATATGGTCAGTATGAAAAGAAGTTCAGAAGACTTGAGAAGGTTCTTTCTGATCTTTCAAGAAAAGATGCCGGAGCATCCGTTCTCAGTATCAATCTTATGGAAGCGGATCGAATAATTGTTCAATGCGGCGGTGCAATTGATTTTCAGCACTCGAGTGCATGGAGGAGAACGCGCATTTAATTCCGGAAGGGGCGAAACGCTAGATGGCAAGACGAGAGAGCATAATAGTCGGACTTGATATCGGCACCACAAAGACCTGTGCGATTGTTGGCGAGGTGACCGATACAGGGATTGATATTATCGGAATCGGCATGCATGCGTCGAAGGGTATACGAAAAGGGGTGGTTGTCAACATCGAAAGTACGGTTGAGTCGATCAAACGGGCGGTGGAAGAAGCGGAATTGATGTCGGGATACGAAATAAAATCGGTCTATGCCGGTATTGCCGGGAACCATATCAAGGGACTCAACAGCCATGGCATTGTCGCTGTCAGGGCGGGTGAAGTGGATGAAACAGATGTAAAGCGGGCCATCGAGGCGGCCACGGCCCTTGCGATTCCTCTTGACCGAAAAGTCATTCACACCCTGCCCCGGTATTATGTGGTGGACGACCAGGACGGTGTCAAGGAACCCATCGGAATGGCCGGGGTGAGACTCGAAGCAAAGGTGCATGTGGTCATCGGAGCGATTACGTCGATACAGAACATAATTAAATCGGTCAACAGAGTGGGACTCGATGTCAATGATATCATTCTGGAGCCTCTTGCATCCAGCGAAGCCGTGTTGAGCCAGGATGAGCGTGAACTGGGGGTGGCGCTGATTGATATAGGGGGAGGAACCACTGATGTAGCGGTTTTTGCCGATGGCTGCATCACTCATACTGCCGTTTTGCCAATGGGGGGAGGGTATGTGACCAACGATATCGCCGTGGGGCTGCGGACGCCGATGATGGAGGCGGAAAAACTGAAGATCAAATACGGGTGCGCCTATACGGCACTCATACCTCAGGATGAGACCATCGAAGTGCCCGGCGTGGGCGGGCGCAATCCGCGAAGGGTATCCCGCCAGGTGCTTGGTGAAATTATAGAGCCTCGCGTCGAGGAGATTCTCACCTTTGCCCATCGGGAAATTGTGAAGTCGGGATATGAAGATCTGCTTGCGGCGGGCGTGGTGCTCACCGGAGGGACCTCCATCATCGAAGGTGCGGTGGAATTGGCGGAAAACATCTTTAACATGCCCGTTCGACGAGGAAGTCCCGTGAGCGTGGGCGGCATTGCCGACATTGTGAAGAGTCCCATGTATGCAACCGGTGTAGGCCTTGTAGTGCACGGAAGCCAAAACCGGTCTGGAATACGTTTTAAAAAGAGTGAAGTTCATACACTCAGCAAAATAGTAACGCGGATGAAAAAGTGGTTTAACGATTTTTTCTAAAAGGGAGGATGAAACATGTTTGAACTACTGGAAGGTGGTAAAAAGGGAACCGGCGCCAAAATCAAGGTCGTTGGTATCGGTGGAGGCGGTGGAAATGCCGTCAATATGATGATAGCCTACAAGCTGAGCGGGGTCGATTTTATCTCCGCCAACACGGACGCCCAGGCATTGGAAGTATCAAAGGCGCCCGTCAAAGTTCAGCTTGGATCGGAAGTGACACGTGGGCTGGGCGCCGGCTCCGATCCTGAAAAGGGGAGGAAAGCGGCCATGGAGTCGAGGGATCACATTCGTGACCTGATCAGCGGTGCCGACATGGTCTTCATAACGGCGGGTCTCGGAGGAGGCACCGGTACCGGTGGAGCGCCCGTCGTTGCGGAGATCGCCCGTGAGCTCGACATATTGACGGTTGCCGTCGTTACCAAACCGTTTCTTTTCGAAGGGAAAAAACGCCTCGTCCAGGCCGATGAGGGACTGAGGGAGCTGAAAGAAGTGGTAGACAGTTTGATTGTTATTCCCAATCAGAGACTTTTGAGCATCAGCGGCCGGAACATGTCCCTGCAGGATGCCTTCAAAAAGGCTGACGACATTCTCTACCACGGTGTAAAGGGCATTTCGGATCTCATCATGGTGCCGGGGCTGATCAACCTGGACTTTGCCGATGTAAAGTGCATTATGTCGGATATGGGGCTCGCCCTCATGGGAACCGGTATCGCCGGCGGGGAAGATCGAGCGGTTGAGGCCGCTCAGAAGGCGATCTCTTCACCGCTTCTGGAAGACAACTCGATTCAGGGGGCCAGGGGGGTGCTTCTGAACATTACAGGGAGCCCCG
Source organism: Syntrophales bacterium (assembly GCA_963666365.2). Taxonomy (GTDB): domain Bacteria; phylum Desulfobacterota; class Syntrophia; order Syntrophales; family UBA2210; genus JALNXD01. Next base: position 429,851 of record CAXXNF010000001.1, on the reverse strand, counting down.
ATATGACCCTCTTTGAGGTCAACGAAGCATCAAGCTTGGTTCAGGCGGAGGCCCATGAAGATGCAAACATCATCTTCGGCACCGTAGTCGATGAAAGCATGGGTGATGAACTGAGAGTAACCGTGATTGCTACCGGCTTTGACGCAAAAGAACCGAAGCGTGAAAGCGTTCCCAATGTGTCAAGTTTTACCAGCTACAAAAAAGAGAAGGAAGATCTGTCGACTCCCACCTTCATGAGGAACAGGGAAGGTGCGGACAAACCCATCGTCATCAAAATGGGCATGATCGATGACGACAGTATCGATTTTGAGAAACCTGCCTTTTTGAGGAAACAGGAGAATTGATGCCTGCGGTGTATCCATCGGCAATGAGCCGCAGGAATGGGCAGGCAGTCAGGGAGCATATCTACCGGTAACCGGAGAAGATTCCGATCCGCGGGAATCGAAAGTCGGTGAATGATGAAGTGGGCATGGCGCCCGACATCCTCTCTTGAGGCCGAGATGGTTCGTACCGGACCATCTCGGCTTTTTTTCATGCACACAGATCTGTGGTGAATATCACAAAGAACGCACTCAAGTTTCTTGGCGCAACTGACGATATAGGGATTGCGGTTCTCCGGATTCTTCCTGTGCAAACGTGCAGGCGAGCTCCTTACGGGGAGACGGTGCCGACATCACGCAATGAGGTGACACATGAAAAAATCATCGGCACTGTTCGATGTTGTGGTTGAGAAATATCGAAAAGGCCAGGTAATGATAGGGTTTAACCGAAGCAGCCTTCTCGCGGACTATGCAAAGGTAACGAAAAACCCCTTGGTGAAACTTTTTCATCATTTCGTATGGCTTTATTCCTTTCCCGTAACAATTGTGGCGGTAGCCGCTGTTTTTTTCTACCTGCACCAGTATGCATATATCGCATTGTATGCCGCAGGGCTGGGAGCGCTTTTGGCACTGGAACGCTATGTGTCGCAGCGTGTGACGCTCTGTCAGGCGCTGAGCAATCCTGAAGCCTTCTCCCGTTTACTCAAGAGCGGAGTCATTACGGTACGGGATACCGCCGAGCCTGATTCCCTGCTGTAATCATTTTTCTATAGTTCATCAAAAAGGGTGGTCGGAGGTCAGTTGCAAAGATCAGAGGGAACTGATATGAGGTGAAGTCTCGCGCAGTAAACCGCACTGAAGCGGAAGCCGCGTAAGAGGCCAGCGAAAACGGAAGCACTGAAGAGGGGGTAATGTATGCAGATTCTGGCGTTCAACGGAAGTCCCCGCAGGGGAGGAAATACGGGAACGATTCTCGGCTCACTACTTGAAGGCGCCCGCTCCATGGGCGCCGATACGACGGAGGTGCGCCTTCATGATATCGGCCAGAGGGGATGCATGGGCTGTCTCAGTTGCCGGGATAATCCGGGGACATGTCGGCAGCAGGATGGGTTGAGTTCCTATCTGGAGGCAATAAAGAGCTGCGACGGCATGGTCATCGGCTGCCCGATATACATGTACCGCATTTCAGGGCAGATGAAGCTTTTTATCGACAGGCTTTACTCTCTCTATGCAAACCTTCCCGGCGGAGGATATGAATCACTGGTAACTCCAGGGAAAACCTATGCAATGGTCGTGACTCAGGGTGCACCCGATCCCGAGCAGTACAAGAAGTCCATCCGTTATCTCGCCGGTTTTACGGGCAGCGGTCTCGGTTTTGAGGAGGTGGGGCGGATTATCCACGTGAACAGTCATGAAGCGCCTGCCAAGTCGGATAATGCTCTTCTTGACAGGGCCTTTGAAATTGGTTGCCGTCTGGTCCGAAAGTAACGGCTTGTTACATAAAAAAGGCAACAAGCAGGCCGGACAGAAGCATCAGCGCAAAGCCGGGTGCGATGGCGCGGCGCAGCGCCGGCGCACCCGCCATACATACCATGCATCCTTTCAGTGCCGTATTTGCAACGGCGGCAAGAAGAATCGCACGGGCTGCCGTTTCCATTCCGATTCCTCCCGGCTTACTGCTCAGCTCTGCCACGGAAAGCGCGATGGCGTCCACGTCCGCAAGACCGGCGATTACGCTGGAAAGATAAATTCCGGCGTCTCCCATGTAGACCTGGGCCGCCCTGCTTATGACGAGAATAACGGTAAATACAAGGCCGAAGGTTATCGCCGGTCCCACTTCAAAGGGATTGCTGAAATTTACAGCACCCGTTTCGGCATTTCGTTGCGCCCGAAAGAGAACCACACAATAGGCGAGCCCGGCGGCAACGGGTATCGCCAGGGGGAGCACGATCACCTTGGCCAGTTCAATGTTGAGCGCCGCCACTTCAATCACTACCCGTGCAAACATCACCGTCCAGGCCACGGTGATTGCCAGGGCAAAGGGACGTGCCAGCGCCGACGCGTCTTTGCTCCTCTGGGCAAAAGTGAGAGTAACGGCGGTGCTTGATGCGAGGCCGCCCAGAAGCCCGGTGAGGCCGATTCCTTTTCGGGCGCCGGCAATCTTTATCAGCAGATATCCCACGAAGCTGATGCCCGAAATAAAGACTACCAAAAGCCATATCTTGAAAGGATTCAGCACGTCGAAGGGTGGGGGGCCGAAGGATTTGTGAGGTAGGACGGGCAGCACAATCGCGGTGATGACCGCCAGTTTGAGAGTTGCGTACACATCCTCGCGGGTGAGTTGCTTCGCGAAACGGTGGAGTTCCGGTTTGAATGAGAGGAGGGCCGCCGTGGCCACGCCGAGGGCCACCGCCAGGGTCAACTGATCCCAGTACGCCAGCGCGCCTGCAAGGATTGTGAGAATCCCCGAAGCCTCCGTGGTAAGCCCCGCTTCTCCCCGGGACGCCTCTATGAAATGATTCATGCCGATGAAAGCGCCCAGTATCAAAATGATCGTCACGAGAGGCCAGGGAGATCCGACCAGATCCCCCAAAAAGGCACCCGTACAGCCGAGCAGGCCCATGAGGGCAAGAGTTCTGACCCCCATGGCCAGTTCCCGATCCCCCTTGTTGTCGGCAAACTCACGCTGCATGCCCACAAAGATGCCGATGACTAGCGCTACGCCGAAACGAAAAAAAAGACTTAAATCACCCATAGCAGGATCCCGTTGCCATAATTGTTTCCTGAGTTGGCGCAACCATTCTTTGAATCATGGAATGGATCAGCTCTCCTGACCCTTGTATTCCTTGATTTTGTCCGACATAAAGGCAAAGCCCGGTGTAATTTTTTCAGTGATATTGTTGGGAAGCACGGTTCTCACCGGCTGGCCCATGTTGAGCCTGCCCCCTGCCTTGAATAAATTCTCCACTGTATAAAAGATCAAGGATCCGGGAATGCCGATGGCGATTTCCTGCTCCGTCGTGCCCGAGAAGGCCCTGTCGCCCATGCCCGGGATCACCACCTGAGGCTTTCCCGTGAGAAAGGGCAGCAAGGCGCCCTTCTGACAGGACTCGCCGAATCCTTCGAATGAAGACATGACAGGATGTTTGAATTCATAGGAAAGCGCCTGCACGATATGGGTAATCTGCACTCCATCGCCATAGAGCAGCACCGCATCGGGGGCGACGATCGTCTCCGCGAGCGGAGAAGAGATAAACCCCTTAAACTGAGTCATTCTTTCATAATTTTCTTCCCCCAGGCAATCGTGGAAGAAACGGAATCGCCTTTCCTCCGCCTCCCTGTCCTTGTGCCATCCCTGACGCACCTGGCTTTCGATCAAGTCCTCCAGCGGCACCTGTTCCCAGCGGTGAGCCGCCGTTGCGGGCACACAGAAATTATCTTCCGACGTCATGGCCACGTGCATCCGCCAACGTCGGCTGTAGGTAAAGGCCTGGCACAGCGACCATTTCTGGCCCTGGGCCGAAGGACGTCTGGCCCCGGAAGGTATTTCGTCGATGTTTTTAATGTATTTGATTGCCACCGGATCGGTATAGAGTCGAAGCCCTTCCGTCAGTCGCCGTCCTGCCTCCTGGTACTCAGATAATTCGGCCATACTATTCTCCTTGATGTTACGCTATGATTCGTGGATCCAGAGGAACCGTGTCCATGGCGATGAGACGTGAATCCTCCAGAGAATTCTGACGATCGGGCGCTGCAGCCTGATAGGGTTCGCTTTCAACCATTCCGATAAAGGCGGAGATGGAAGGATATTGAACGAGAATAACCGCATCCCATAGATCGTCGCCGATGACCGGCATGAGAGGTCTTCCATAATAAAGTATTTTACCGCCGAGTTTCAGGATCAATCGGGTTGACGCCACCCCGTACCTGTCGTATAATTCCTTTCCCCCGTCGGGCTTGAACTTAAGCAGATTGAGCATCACCACAGGCCTATCGTGGGGCAGATTCCTGAACTCGCGCAACTGATCCTCCGTTGGTTCGATTGCCGGCATATTCGCTTTTCCTTTCCGAGTAGGTACTGCGGATCTAGTGATGGTGCAAAAAACGGTACGCTCGTGATTTCTAGCATCTTTGCGTGAAATGGTCAAACAAAGGAATGCCCTATCTCCAGTTTCTCGCAGCTCAACGACAAGCGACGGTCGAAGAAAGGTATAGTAATGCGTAAAAAAGTGTATAGAGGAGAGGTTGCTTATGGAAAACGCGCTCGATTCAACGCTGCCCCTGCTGCAGGATGCACACATGAACGGCAAGGTTGTACTGCTTCGTGTCGACCATAACGTGGTCAAAGGGGGAAAGATCGAGGATCCTTATCGAATCGATCAGACAATCGGTACCATATTCAATATAGTAGAGCGGGGAGGCCGTCCTATTCTCATGACTCACGTCGGACGACCCCGTAATAAAAAAGATGGGACTATCCGGATCGATGATTCCACATCGGTCGAGCCAATCGCCGACTATCTGGAACACAAATTACACAGCACGATCCATGTCCCCCGTTTTAGTGCGGAAAACGAAAGTGGTATTGCGCACATCGACACGTCCATCAATCTTGCTGTCAGACAATTGCGCAGAAGAGAGATAGGGGCCATCTATCTGCCCAATACACGATGGTTTCGAGGTGAAGAGGGGGGAGGGATCGAACGGGAACAGCTTACCCTTCAGCTCGCCGGACTGGCCGATGTTTTCGTTAACGATGCCTTCGGTTCCTGGCAGCCTCATGCGTCGACAGTGGATATAACCGCCGCTCTGCCCTCTTTTACAGGCTATCTGATGCAGCGGGAGCTTCACAATCTTTCACATGTTCTTGCCCCTGAACGTCCTTTCCTGTCGGTGGTGGCGGGCGCCAAGTTCAACACCAAGATCGGACCGCTTTATGAAATTTACAGAAAGGTCGACAATCTGATCTTAGGCGGGGTTATCTACAATACCTATCTGGCGGCAAAATATGGTCTATCCATAAAAGGAATCGAGAAAGAAGATATAAAGGAGGCCCGGCCCCTTGTCGATATGGACCGGGACGCGAAAAAGATTATCGAACTTCCCTGCGTCTACGAATCGGATACCATGGAAGGTAAGGTCGAAGGAAAATACCGAAAACGTTCGCTTGCGGATGTGCGCCCAGGCATGGAATTGGGATATATTTTGGACGTGGCCGCCGAATCCTTTGACGACGAAACGGTTTCGAAGGTCATCGGTGATGCCCGTACGATCTTTGTCAATGCCGTAATGGGCTATACCCCATACTTTACCGAAGGTTCGGCGGCGATGGACCGAAAGATCGACCGGAATACCGAGGCGAGGAAACTTTACGGCGGAGGCGATACATTGAAAGAGTTCAAGGATCTTTGCCCAGGTCTTTACCTTTCGGTCCTTGATAATTCGCAGTATTATTTTTTCACGGGCGGAGGTACGGTTCTCAAGGCAATAGAAGAAGGCACTCCTTACGGACTCGATCCCGTAAAGGCGCTTATGCGAAATGGGGGGAAAGATCCTTCCCACTCAAAGAGAAAAAGGAAAGGGGCCTGACCTTCGGCAGAAAAAATATGCCCATGGATTTAGAGAGAGGCGGAAACACCTGCACGATAACCAGACAGACCAGACAGACCAGAACCCTACGCCTTGTGATCGACGATCATCCCTCTGTAGTACATGCCCATGCGACTGGTGGATGCATATGCCGACAGCCCTGCGCCGGCCGGTTCCCGGCAGGGGTGCAGATCGCTCCAACGGTCTCCACCGGGATGCGGCTGAGGCGATTTTGCCGGAGCCCACGGCTTTGATTGAGCCGTACTCTCCATCGCCTGACGCTCCCCCGGGCCAAAGGCGGGCAGCCTTGCTGGATAGAGCGCCTCGCGATAGGGTACGGGCAGGGTGACGGCATTCATTTATACCACTTCCAGGGCACATAGCATGAGGGGCGGCATAGGTCCCTCTGTTTCAGTAACTGTTGCGTGTATAGAGTTCCTTATCATACCTCGAAGAAATTATTCAAGTGTTTTGCCACTTCTTCCGGTTTTTCTTCCTGCAGAAAATGTTCCGCTTCGACTTCGACAAGTTTGACATCCTCAAAGCATTCTTCCAGGTGGTTCAAATATTCCCTGATCACCACAGTATCGCGGTTCCCGTAGACAATAAGCGACGGCATGGAGAATTTTGTGCCTGCAAGCGTCACCCAGCGTTTCGCGTCCTGTTTCATGGCGCGGTAATAGCCGGCGCCCGTTGCCGGAGTCTGGGGGATCCTGTAGCAGCGGATATATTCTTCGATGGCTTCCTTCGGTATCCGTCCTTCTTTGCCGGCCTTTCCGAAGAAATAGGGAATCCAGACATCTTCGTTTCCCCTGATCATGGCTTCGGGCAACTTCGGCTGCTGCTGAAAGTACTGGTACCATTGGGGCACAGATCCTCTGTCATGCATGATTTTCATGGCTTCGGCCAGTCCCTTCGGGTTGTTTATGATGGCGATATTCATGATAGCAAATTTTTTTACCCGTTCGGGAATTGCAAGGGCCACTTCCTGTGCCACGGCGCCCCCCCAATCATGGCCTACCAGGTAGAACGTTCCGATGTTGAGAGCATCGACGATTTCAATCACATCCTTCGCAAGTTCCGCTTTTTGATACAGGTGGGGCTCCAGTGTGCGTTCGCTTTCGCCCAGCCCGCGCAGGTCGGGAGCGATGACCCTCAGGTTGGCGTTCAGAAAAGGGGTTATCCCTTCCCAGCAGTAGGAACTTTCAGGCCATCCATGCAGCATCACAAGGGGGAATCCCTCGGTGTTCCCCCTGTCCCGCACATTGAATGTGCCCCTTGGTACCGTAATCTTCCTTGATTCCATAGCGTATCTCCTTTATCCGTTATTTTGGGTTGATTTTTAATATAATTTTCAGGCCCAGAATAAATTTCTTCCAGAAGCCCTTTTTGTGGCGCATGATGTAGTCGTAAAGATCTTCCAGGGTGCGTGGCGGCGTCGCGGCGGTTTCCTTTTTTTTTAACACGATGGCCTGCGAGGGACAGCGGGGGACGCAATTGCCGCATCCGATGCACCGTGACGGATTGATCGCGGCGACGCCATCGCCCTCATAAAGCACGGCGGCGCCCACCTGACAGATATCTGCGCAGATGCCGCACCCCGTGCATGTCCGGGAATCGATCGTTGCGAAATAGTTGGCGGCCCAGAATGCGAGCGGATGGGCGAGCTCCCGGTGGATATGCAGCAGGCCGCAACAGCATCCGCAACAGGCGCATATATATTCCACCTGCCGGGAGTTTGAAGGTTGCAGGACAAGACCGTCCGCTTCATTGCACTGTATAATTTCCAGTGCCTCGCTCTTGCTGATGGTCCTGCCGATTTCCATTTTCTGGCATAATCCGGCGCTATCTCCCAGCGCCAGGCAGGTTTCGGTTCTGGTAGTGCGCCGGCAGGGTTCTCCCTGAATGGCTGCCTTTTTTCGGCAGATGCACTCATTCACTACAAAGGGGCCCTCGGAGGTTTCGATTATTGAACGAATGTGTTCATAGGACGCCACCGAAAGCTCGGGATTGAGGCTTTCTTCTATGGGTATGGTGCGCATCTGGGGGAGTTCGGTGCTGATGAAGGCGAGGCCGTAGAAAGGGCTTCCCGTATAATTCTTAAAGTCTTTCAGAAAGAGGGGATTAAGGTCGTTAAGGTGTGTTTCATACATGCCGATGGCAAGTGGTATAGTGTAGTAACAGTTACGACCGTCCACTTTTTTGTACCCGATGCTTCCCCTGGCGGCCATTGCCTCCAGGTGCACTTCGATTTCTTGTAGTGGGATCGATATGTCTTCCAGGTGATCGCCTACCTCCTTGACGGTACGCCCCCGATAGGTAAGACCCAGCGCAACCGCGGCCTCCTGGGGGGTAAAAAAGTGCCTGAGAAGCCGTATGTCGCTGCCTGTAGGCGTTGCCGGAAATCCGACAGGCTGCCTGTTGAGATGTCTTTGAAGGCTTCGGTAGACAGTGCGTTCCTTCATGTGCATGTTCTTTCGGTATGCCAGTCGTTGCTCGAGAGACGCGTTCATGACCGGTCGGGTCAACGGTGCCCACAATCGTGCAGGGTATGGCGGCGCTGCAAAAATGACAGTTTCCCCGCCGTCGTGATTTTTTCGTTTCCGGCGGATGGAATATTCGAAAGCGCGGTCAATCGCTGTATTCAATCGATCCGTTCAAGCCTGAAGACGACTGGGCGCAGCCCATCGGTGCAACAGGCGATGGCCCGCGCCTCTTCTTCTATCCAGGGGAGATTGGCGCCGTAGAGAACGGCCAGAAGATCGCGATGGATGTCCGTCCAAGCCCATGCGCAGAAATTATCTGGCATTACATCGGGTCTCTCGACGATAAATTCCTGTCCTACTTTAAAACGGTCACAAGGACCGAAGCCCTGGTCTTTGTAAAGCTTCTTGAATCCCTTGCTTAAATATTCGTCAATCAGATCCTGATTGACCATCATTTTTAATACGGTGATCCTGCATCGCGGCATGATTCTGTCCTTTATTTTACTATGCTGATCTTATTACACACAATTACCCCTCAATGTGACAAATGGACAGAGGAATTTCAAGATTTATTTTACTCATCCATGATCGAGCAATCTCATCTCTTCTACACAAAAGCGATTGTCCCCGCCGAAATTTCAATGGGGGATATCTATAAATCGGTGATTCCCTTTGTGCTCATTTCCCTTGTGGGACTCGACCTGGTTATGATATTTCCCGAAATAGCCGCTTGGCTTCCGCATAAACTCTTCGGCGGATAAATAGTAAGGGCCTTACAATTAATATCAGCGCCCGGGCGAAAGCCTGGAGCTCTTTTCTCGTTCCATCTCCATATGAGGATATTATGGGAAGCAGCACCGAAAATAAGGTAATGAGCGCCAAGGAGGCGGTCAGCCGGTTTGTCCACGATGGTGAGGACTTGATTATCGGCAATTATACGGTTGGCACCTGCATGCAGTTGATCTTTGAGATCTGCCGTCAGGGGAAAAAAGGCTTTACCGTCTATTCCCAGTCGGGCATCCTTGATGTCGATATATTGGTCAATGCCGGCTGCGTGGATCGCCTCGTCAGCACCTATGTCATGCGATCGGGGGGGAAGAAGGGCGGAGGCGCCGTGGAGCGGGCACTCCAGGCCGGAACCATCGAGATGGAAGATTACACCAACTTCAATTACAATGCCCGTCTGATCGCCGGGATGCACGGATTTTCTTTTATGCAGGTCTTTGAGGGCGTGATGGAAACAGATCTCTTCCGCATGCGCAGTTTCATGGGTGAAGACAAGTACCGTCTTGTTGCCTGTCCCTACACGGGAAAGAGAATGCTCACTGTCCCCGCGGCCAATCCCGACACGTGCATCGTGCATGTCCAGCGGGCCGACAAATACGGCAATGCGCAGTATTGGGGTTCCATGGGAAGCGTTGCCGCTGCTGCCCTGTGCAGCAAAAAAATTATTGTATCCTGCGAGGAGATCGTTGAGCATGACGTGATTCAGTCGAGTCCTCATTTGACGATCATTCCCGCCTATCGCGTCAACGCTGTTGTCGAAGCCCCCTGGGGCGCCCATCCCACGGAGGTGCTGGGGTACTACAATCGCGACCGATCTTTTTACGGAATATTTCTAAGGGCGAACGCAAAAGCCGATACGATACACGCATGGATGGACGAGTGGGTCTATGGGTGCGCCGACCGGGAGGCCTATCTCGATCTCTATGCACGGAAATTCGGCGTAGGCATGATGGAGCGGTTCAAGGCCAGGGTATTCTATTCCGCGCCGGCAAATTACGGGGCCGCCTTTTCTTCGGCATGGGATGAAAACGGTAAGGAACGCACCATGGGCGTGACCCTGGAAGAGATGGAGAGGATACTTGATGAAAAAGGAATGCTCTATGAGTAGGGGAACAGAAACAACCCTTTCGGATAATTTACCACCGGGTTCCGCCGCTATCCTTCCAGCATGGAGCGGGCGATGACAAGGCGCTGAATTTCAGATGTTCCTTCGTAAATAGTGGTCACCCGGGCATCGCGATAGAGGCGTTCGATTTTATATTCCCTCATGTACCCATACCCCCCGTGTATTTGCAGGGACTGGTAGGCCGCCCTGTTTGCCAGTTCCGATGCGAAGAGCTTTGCCATTGAGGCCTCCTTTGTGAAGGGGATATTTCGGTCCTTCCGATCCGCTGCGGCGAGGACGAGCCAATGGGCCGCTTCAATCTCCGTAGCCATATCGGCAACCATCCATTGTATAGCCTGATAGGAACCAATGGTCTTGCCGAATTGCTTCCTCGTCCTGGCATAGGCAAGGGCTTCATCAAAACAGGACCGGGCGATCCCCAGCGACTGAGAGGCGATTCCGATGCGGCCGCTGTCGAGGGCAGTCATGGCGATTTTGAATCCCTGGCCCTCCCTGCCCAGCAAGTTTGCCTTTGGAATCCGACATTCATCGAAGAGGAGTTCCACCGTGTCGGAGGCCCGAAGCCCCATTTTGTGCTCCCTCTTCCCTACCCGAAACCCGGGGGCGTTCCTCTCTACGATCAGGCCGGAGAGGCCCCGGTTTCCCTTTCTGGGGTCGGTCCGGGCGATCAGATTAATGATGCCGGCGGCACTTCCATTGGTAATAAATACCTTGGCGCCGTTGACAAGATAGTGATCGCCTCTGTCCTCGGCCCGCATCTTCATGCTTCCGGGATCAGACCCCGCATCCGGCTCCGTCAGGGCAAAGGCGCCGAGCATTTCTCCACCGGCGAGGGGCATCAAAAAGGATTGCTTCTGTTCCTCATTCCCGAATTTTAAAATCGGTTCCGTGGAAAGGTTGCTTACGGACATGGTGACGGCAGCGGAGGCGGAGGCGTAGGCTATCTCCTGCAATGCCAGCGAATAACTCACCGCCCCGGCGCCGGACCCCCCGTATTCGGGCGGCACCATCATGCCCATCAGACCGAGGGCGCCCATTTTTCCTATCACCTCTTCGGGAAATAGTTCGCTTTCATCCCCCTCGGCAGCGCAGGGCGCCAGTTCCCGTTTCGCAAAGTCCCGGGCCATCAGCCTTACCATTTCCTGTTCACTCGTCAGTTGAAACACGGCGGGTTCTCCCTTCACGGCACGTAGACGACAACAAGAAGTTCCGTGATTTCGTTCGTGTGATTGCTCAGTCTGTGATGAAGCGCGGAGTTGAAATGAATGCTTTTCCCCACCCCAAGCTTTGTGACATTCTCCCCGATCTGAATGGTGAGCCCCCCCCTGAGCACATAGACAAATTCTTCCCCCTCATGGTGATATTCGACACCCTTGTGAGATGTTTCCGGATCAATCGTCACCATATAGGCCCTCAAGTGATTGTCGGAACCTGGCCGGGAAAGCGGGGTATAGGCATAGGATTCCACACGCTTCTTATGACTTCTCGCACGTCGTTTGGATGCCTTCTTTTCGTCTTCCCCTTCAAGCTGATCCACGTCGATTTTGAAGATGCGGCTCAGCTGGATCACCATCGATACGGGAGGAACCACCGCATCGTTCTCAATCTGATCGAGAATGTCGGCGGGGTACCCTGTTGCATGGGAGAGATCTTCGATAGTGAAGCCCCTTTCCTCTCTGAGTGTCCGCACCTTCAGGCCGAAGGACTTGTTCTGCGGTTTCTTTCCGGGCATTCGATTATTCCCTTTCGACAACCATGGTGACAGCCTCCGCGCCGCCCAGACACAGAGACGCCTGACCGAGCGTGCACTCGCGCCGCTTCATTTCATGAAGCAGCGTCGTCAGGACCCGTGCGCCCGAAGCGCCGATGGGGTGTCCCAGTGCAACCGCCCCGCCGTTTACATTGACCTTTTCGTGATCGATCCCGAGGACGCGCATGACCCCCAGCATCGAGCCTGAAAAGGCTTCATTAATTTCATGAAGTTCTATATCGGAAACGCTCAGTCCCGCCTTTTTGCATATTTTCGGAATGGAGTTGATGGGCGCCATCAGGACGTGTTCCAGCTTGATGCCGGCGGAACCGCAGGCACGAATACGGCCCAGAACGGGAAGGTTGCGCTCTCGGGCCTTTTCTCGGGACGTCACGACGAGGGCCGACGCACCGTCACTGATAATGGAGGAATTGCCCGCCGTGGCGCAGCCGTTTTTCCGGAAGGCCGGTTTCATTTTTGAAAGCGCCTCTATGCTGGTCGGTCGCGGTCCTTCGTCCCGGTCGATCGTGATCGTTCCCTTCTTTCGATCCTCGTATTCGACGGGCACGATTTCTTCGATAAATCGTCCCTGCGCGGTTGCGTCCAGGGCCCTTCGGTACGATTCGCAGGCGAAGGCATCCTGATCTTCTCTCGATATCTTCCACTCTTCCGAGATGATGTCGTTGGTAAGCCCCATATGAAAGTCATTGACTATATCCCAGAGACCGTCATGGACCATATGATCGATGAAACTTCCCGTCCCCATGCGAATTCCCAGCCGGGAATCGGGAAGATAATGAGGCGCCGCACTCATGTTTTCCATGCCGCCCGCTACAACAAAATCGGCATATCCCGTCTTGATGTACTGATCGGCAAGGACCACTGCCATCAGGCCGGACCCGCAGACCTTGTTGATCGTGAGGGCGCCCCTTTCCATGGGAATATCCGCCTTTATGGATGCCTGGCGCGCCGGATTCTGGCCGTATCCGCAGGGAAGCACCATTCCCATAAGGACTTCATCAATCTCTTCCGGCCCGAGGTGCGCACGCGTGAGCGCTTCTTTAATGGTGAGAGCCCCGAGTTCCGTAGCGGGAATCCTGCTCAATCCACCCTGAAATGTCCCAAGAGGCGTTCTGCAACAGCTTACGATAACCGAGTCGGTACCTTTTTGCATCGGTTTCCCCCTTTCACGCATTCGAGCACGAATATAGCGGGAAACGGGCCGTATGTCCAGCGGAAGAATTATAGGCGCGAGGTTGCTATGAACGCGTGCCCCTGGTGTAATTTTTGTTCTGAATTGGTCTGTGCATTTTTTGAGAGTGGAGTGAAGAATTGACGATCTCAATTAAATTTACTATATTCTCGATGAATTTAAGAAGCCCAGAAACCCGGGGGCAAAGGCTTTACCCCGGGGCAGTCATGAGGTGAGGAGGCGGTGAAGGGGAGGATGCCGTGGGTAATTGTCTGCAACTTGCTGTAATACTATCTTTTGCGTTACTGTATCCCTGGATTGCCGCCGCCGAGTACAGGGCGCCGACATACAGCGAATCGGTGCAACTTGCCGAGGATCACGCCGCCAATCCTGAAGGCTGGACTCCTCCGGGGCTTTTTGTCATTCCCGATACCACGAGCGGTGCGACTGAAGGGCTGATGTACGATAAGGGAAACCTCGTCGTCAGAACCGCGACGAAACACCCCTATTTTAAATGGAACTACGTGGGGGAGAGTGGCTATAGGATCTACGGATCGCCGGGAACGGATGCCACCTGGGTAATGACGGGCAACGATGCCACGAATTTTCTCCGTGCCAACGGTGTCAATGGTGACAACGTGACGACCCTCCTGGAGCGGGGCCTCGGAATGGATGCAACCGGAACCCATGATGCGATCGTCGAATTTGCCGTCGACACACAATATCTTATGCGCCCGACGCGCAACCCCGATATCAGTACATATGTTCCGTCGGATTACGGAACAAATTGTCCCTTTGTCAAGCCGGAGGGAATGACCGAGAATGCGTTCTGCAACTTCAAGGCCTATTATGAAAACTGGCTGGCCGGCGCCTACGGGTCCTATCCATTCCCCTGGACCCAGCTCGGCTATACCTTCTTCTGGGGGAACGGGTACGAGCCGGACCTGATCAAGGGGATGAGCGAATTCATCATCCTGGGGCAGAGTCCGGTGGATATTTACGGCATCTACGCGACCTGCTCCTATATCTATACAATGAACGACGGGTCTGATTTCAGCAGCGCCGCCCATGCCTCTTACGGCAACGGTTTTGCAAGCTTCAATATAGGCGGATCATGTGACACGATCTGGGCGGGGCATCGTTTTCAGAAAAACGTGCGCACTAAAATTGAAACGCCCAATCAGGTGATAATCTCGCGCGACGGCGCCGTCTCCGGCGGTCAGGGACTTCTGATCTGGTCGCTCAATTACGATGTGATCAACGAAGGGGTGATCGGTGGACCAACGGCCGACAAATTTGGTGTCGCCGGCACATCGGATATTGCCATTCTATTTCAAGGAGACAGGAGCAGTGAATATGGCGCGCCTGTCACAAACGGCGTAAACCGCGTCGTTAATTCCGGCGTTATTTCAAGTCCCGGCACGGCAATCAAAGCGGCGGCGGGGAATACGTTCGTGATCAACTCGACCAACGGCGTCATCTCCGGCGGGGAGTATGCCGTTCAAACCGGCGCCGGTAACGACAGTGTTATTGTGCAGGGCGGAGAACTTGCGGGAAAAGTGGATCTGGGGACGGGAACGGATTTATTTTCGGTGACTAACACAGGAAGCAATACCACTCTGCACTTTGCCCTGAACAGAGACACTGCCGACCAGGCGCAGGTGCGGGTGAAGGATTCTGGGGCGGGAACGGTGCACATTGCCGATAACACGACACTGGCCCTGACGGTGACGGGCGAAACGAATGTGCGTAACAACGATCGTTTCCTCATTGTGGATACGGCGGCATTGACGGTGACCCCGGAATGCCTTGTCGTCCGGAGCGATCTGTCGCTTCCCATGGTCGATTTTTCCGCAACGAAAGAGGAAAATAGGCTCTACCTTGTGGCCGCGAGAAATACCGGGTATTATGCAGCGAACAGCGGAAATGCCCCACTGGGCGCGATTATCGACAGCCTGGCCGATAGTGCGACGGGAGATATGGCTGCTGTTCTGGGAAATCTCGACAAATCGGGGAGTGCTGCAAATGTGGGACAGATGGCGCCCAATGTTGATAACGGCGCCATGAACACATCATATGAAACCATGAATGGGCATATCGGCGCCATTCTCTGCCGCATCGGACAGGCAATGAAGGGACCAGTCGAAGACGGGGATGCGCACAGTGATCTTTCGGCAGAGGGCGCGCCGGAATGCTCCAAACTGTGGGCCCAAGGATTCGGGGCCGCTCTGGACCAGGGGGAGCGAGGATCGAGCGGCGGGTATGATGCGCATATATGGGCGTTGTCTTTCGGCTTCGACCGGTTCGTCAGCGATCATGTTATCGCCGGGATAAGTGGCGGTTACGGGCGCTCCCGGATAAGAACCGACGATGCCGCTACAGGAACGGACGCCGAAAGCTATCTCGGCAGTCTCTATGGGAGCCTGAAATGGGATGCCTTTTACTTCGACGGCGTGGCATCTTTATCCTGTACTCACTATGACGAGTCGCGGCACATCGCCTTCGGCGCCATTAATCGCAGGGCGGAAGGCGATTATCGGGGCAGACAATATTCCGGATACCTTGAAGGGGGATACAGGTTCAAGTATAAGGAATTTTTGCTTACGCCCCTTGCCTCGGTCCACTATATGAAGTTGAAGATTGACGAGTATGCCGAAAGGGGCGCCGGTGCGTTGAATCTCAACGTTTCCGCCCAGAACTCCGACATGTTTCGGACGGGCATCGGCATACAGTGCGCCCGTACGATATCCTGTGGCGCCATTCGGATCATGCCGGAGATTCACGCCACGTTCCTGTACGATTTTGTCAGCGATCCACGGCAGACGACATCGACCTTCACGGGAGGAGGCGCATCCTTTGAGACGAGGGGATTCGATCCGCCGAAATCGAGCTGCAACGCAGGTGCAGCACTCACCATATTCGGAAATTCATCTGTCGCGCTTTCACTGACTTACGGTGTCGAGTGGAAAGAGGATTTTTGCTGCCACAGCGGTTGCCTCTCCCTACAGTATCGGTTCTAGGTTTCTACACTGCCGCGACAAGGCGCTGCGCGTCAAGGGTCGAGTATCAAGGGAACGCGCCACTCCGCCACTCCGGGGTTAGTCGTTCCCGGGTTGGTCCTGTGGCTCTGGACGGTGCCGGTTCCCGGATAATCCCGTGGGGTCAGTTGAAAAAATAGTGAGAAACAGGTATTATTTCTGTCTCGCCTTTGTGTGGTGATGTCCTTGCAGTAATGAGAGGGAAGTGAATGTCGAATGCACAGATCAGGAAGGTGTGCTATGAAACTGATACAATGGACCATGGTCGTTATGCTGATGATTGCGCTGCCGCTCACGGGCTGCAGCGATATCGACGATGCGCTCTTCACAGGACCGGTAGGGTGGGCGATCGGATACCGTTCCGACTATACGGCCGCAATCCTGCATACGGAAGACGGGGGGAACACCTGGGTGGAGCAGGGCGATCCTTCACTCTGGACCGGCATGAACGGCAATGACATAAGTGCGGTGGACCGGTGGACCGCCTGGGCGGCGGTAGGAAGTCCGGGGGGCAGTGGCGCCATACTCCACACAGTGAATGGTGGCGAGACATGGTATGTGCAGTCAATGCCCGCGGGAGTGAACGATGTTGTGAAGGGGATCAAAGGTCTCTCCCGGAGTATGGCGTGGGCCGTTACACTCGGCGGTACGGTCATGTGTACCATTGACGGAGGGATGAACTGGTTTGTGGTTCCCCACGACGGGGTTGCGATCACGCAGGTCAATCGTATCGATGCCATGGGGAGTGATATCTGGATTGCCGATTTCGGCAGCAGCGATGGTGCGATGATCCACTCCCACGATTACGGCACTACCTGGAGAAGGGAGCCGCTGCCGGGCATCGATTTGCTGCAGGGAGGGCCCATGGGCGTTTCTATTGTCGATTCTCGAACTGCATGGAGCGCGGTGAAACTGAACGCAGACCTGTACCGGACCGTCGACGGCGGCAGTAACTGGCTCATGGATGCCCCCGCCGTTTCGGGACCCAACGACATTGACGATATCTGTGCACCCCATGCCGACATGGTCTGGGCCGCCCAGAATATCGGAGGAATGAGCGGCGGCCGTATCATACGGGTCTATCTGTCCAAAGGGTCCTTCACCAGCGACATCATGGATCCCCTGAGCGGCGACTATCAGTATGAAGGCATCACATGCTTCGACGAAAAAAACGTCTGGGTCGTTGGATTTAAGGCCTTCGGTGTGGATCCGGCCCTTCCGGACGGCGTCATTCTCCACACGGACGACGGAGTGCAATGGACAAGCCAGGCGCTCCCCGTCAGTGATGTGTCACTATGGAAGGTTTCCTTCGTGGGCGCCCACCGCTAAATTGTGACACTGTTTTTTCCTGAAGGTTCTTTTTAAACGGCGGTTCAAAGGAATTGCCCGATCGTTGTAAAAAGAGACCCGTATAAATTTATTTTCCGTTTTTCAGCTTTTGCTGAGCCTGTCTCTTGGTTAGACCAGATACTTTGTTCAAGGCTAAACGGGTACGTCTATGAAAACGGGTACGTCTATGAAAGTTGATGAATCCGGACTTTTTTTCACATTACCACCGATGCGGCGCTCACGCCGAGTAGACATGCGAATTCGCTTTGTGACATATCGAACTGTGCCCGCAATGCGGTAACGGTTTTACCGGTGACGGGACGAGCCAGTGAGGCAGCCTCGGCTTCTTCTTTCGCCCCTGCAAATGTCTCTTGAAGAACTTCCGTTTTTATTACGGCTTTTGTGGTCCGTTCTGCCTTTCTGCTTGATTGCCTGCGGGAAGGCTTCAATGGTTTTGACTGGCTCATTTTTTTGTCCCCTGTTATTTCACTCTTCACTGTGCCACTGTCTTCCGCTATCTCGATGCCGAACACATCGGCCAGCACATCGTCGGCAAGGCGTGTGCGGCCTTTGTGTGTTCTCATTGCGGCGGAAAGGCCTGCGGTGCTGGGCTCTAAAGAGTATGCGTGGGCGCAAAACAGACGAGTACAGTTCGTTTCGCGAGGAGCGACCGGCGGATCGTTATTACGGAAAGTAATCTGCTACATTTGTTTCAATCTTAATCTTAACGCTTTCAGGAAGGAGCAGATGACGATATAATCACGGAAACCAGCATTCACAAAACTATACCTTTCGAACCATATTCAATGACTATTCCTGAATGTTCGTGGTGCAACTTTGTCTTTGAAATTAAGCATACAAAGGAAACAGCGACAATCTCTATTTCGGTAAGTTATGTGATGTGACAATAACTGTCTGGTCTAATTCAAACTTCCGCAAATAATACATGACCGTCGTGTCTGTCAAAAATTCTCTCAGCTGAAATTATTTTTTTCCACCTCTCTTATCAGTACGCTCCATCTCCCGTTGTTCCTTTCGTGATTCGCGCACTTCCTCTTCACGCTGTTTGCGTTCTTCCCGGGCCGCTTCTTCCCGATCCTTGCGGGCTTCCCGCTGGAGTTCTCTCTGCGCCTTTCGTGATTCACGCACTTCCTCTTCACGCTGTTTGCGTTCTTCCCGGGCCGCTTCTTCCCGATCCTTGCGGGCTTCCCGCTGGAGTTCTCTCTGCGCCTTTCGTGATTCACGCACTTCCTCTTCACGCTGTTTGCGTTCTTCCCGGGCCGCTTCTTCCCGATCCTTGCGGGCTTCCCGTTCCAGTCCCCTCTGTTCCTTCCGCGCCTCCTGTTGGGCTTCTTCTCTCCGCGTGTGCGCCTCTTCCGCGTGCTCGTTTTGATATCGTCGAGAGTCTTTCGCCTGTTCGGCCCGGTACGTTTTCTCCTCTCGCTGTTGCGCGCCAAGATGCCTTTCGCTGGATTTTCCCTTGTTGCCCGCAAACGCGGTAAATGGAAATGTCAGCATGAGAGACAGTATGGCGACAAAGAGTATGCGTTTCATTGTATCCTCCTTTAGAAAGTGAAATAAAAATTAATAGCTTGTAAAGCATAAGATCGATAGACCTGAGCGTCAAGCCCTTTGTGATACGTGGCATGTGAAGAGGTTCACATACCACGTGCTGTGTAACCTGCGACTATATTCCTTGAAAAGATGTTGTTCCCCGACAGGTCACATTTCCCTTTTCCGCGGCATGCCGGTTGCCGCTTTCCTTGACTTGCCGCAGTGATTTCGATATATCTTCCGGAACTCACAAATATACTTCAAAGGGGACAGGCATGGTAACAGTAGATGAAAGCAAGTGTATCGGATGCGGGACCTGCGTGGCGGACTGCACGGTTGCCGCCCTCAGGCTCAAAGACGGGAAGGCGGTACCAGGTAAATTCTGCATTGAGTGCGGGCACTGCACAGCCGTATGCGCACAACAGGCGATAACCCTGATCGGCGACTATGATCAGTCCGAAATAATAGAATACGATGATCCGCGAAAATTTGAAATTGCACCGGACCGCCTGCTGGATTTCGTCAAATTCAGACGAAGTATCCGCCAGTATACCGATGAACCCGTCAGCGACGGGGATATTCAGAAGATACTGGAAATGGGACGCTATACCCAGACAGGGGCAAACCTTCAAAATCTGCGCTATATCGTCCTGACCAGAGAGACGTTGCGGGAGATTGCTCCGATTGCACTGCGCACGTTGGCGGAACTCGACATCGAACAAGTCGACAAGACGCGCATGCGGGTTCCCTACCAGTATCTGGATTTTCAGGCGATCTGGCAGTACTGGTATTCGGTCTATCAGAAAAAGGGGAAAGATTTATTGTTGCACGGCGCCCCGAATGCACTGTTGGTGGTCAGCCGGAAATGCGATGAGTTGAATGGTGCCTTCAATATCGGTCACATGGAGCTGATGGTGAACGCCCTCGGCCTTGGCGCCTGCATGACGGGGTTTGCCACCTTCGCCTTCGATGTGTCGCAGGAACTGAAAGAAAAAGTCGGTATTCAGGAGGGCGAAGCGGTGATTATCATGATGGTCTTCGGCCATCCCAAGGTAACGTATCTGAGGACTGTGCACAGAAAAAAAGTAAACTGCGTGAAAATTTAGAAAACAGTAAAGGATTCATTCTTGAGCCATGCCGGATGCCGATGCAAAAATAAAAGGTCAGATCGGAGAGAATGAGCAATTACAAGAGTCCTGTACCCTTGCGCCGTCTCTCGGTTCGTCCTCGGGAAGCAATGGTAGCAGCGCACCCAAATTGCCGATAGAGCTGATTCTGGACAAGGCGCAGGAGGTGATTGCGGTGTTCCAGGACGGCAAACATAAATATGCGAATCAGGGGGCTGAAGAACTCCATGGATATTCAATTGAAGAACTCTACGATAAGCCCGTAAAGGATCTGGTCTATCCCGATGATTATCCCGATGTGCTCGAGAACAGCAGAAAAAGACTGCAAGGCGATGTGATAAAATATCCCCATAGAATTATTGCGAAAAATGGGGAAATTAAGTGGGTGGAAAGCTTTGGTGTCAGTATATTGTGGGAAGGCAGGCCGGCAAATTTGTGTTTTATCACCGATATCACGGCGCAGGTCAAGGCGGAGCACGATCTGAGGGAAAAGTCGATTGCCCTGGAACAAACCAATACGGCGTTGGAAGTGCTGCTGAAGCATCGTGAAAAGGATCTCAATGAGGTCGAAGAAAAGATAGTGAATAATGTAAAAGAACTGATCCTGCCCTATGTAGAAAAGATGAAAGCCCGCCCTCTGCCTTTCGACACCGCATCGTACGTTGAGATTATTGAACGACATGCGCGGGAAATAATCTCACCCTTTCTCATGAAGATGCAGGCCCGCTGCTCTCATATGACGCCGCGGGAAATCCAGATCGCCGCTCTCGTAAAAGATGGAAAAACAACAAAAGATATATCGGACATCCTCGGCCTCTCACATGAAACGGTACATGTATACAGAAAACGAATTCGTAAAAAGCTTCAGTTGAAACATAAAAATGAAAATCTTCGTTCCCACCTTCTATCACTTGAATGATGGTTAAATTTATTACCCAATAACACCCCAAATTATTCCCATTGTGTTTGCCAAATGCCTGTGCCATATGTGCCATAGGCGCACATCGGGTTGGATTGTGAGGCATGAAACTCATCTACTCACGTTGGTCAAGCCGCCATTTTTCCGGATAGTTCCGGGTAATAAATAACGACAGCGTACCCCTGCGGCCGTTACGATTGTGCCATAGGCGCACTTTCCGTTCTGTGCCTGAGGGGGGAGTCCTGCCAAGGAGGAATAAAATGATTGATAAGAATACCCGGCTTGTCCGGCCTACGGTTGCCCTGACCGATCTGGCCACATTGAAGGGGCGGCAGCTTGAATTTGACAGCATGGCTGAAATGCTGTCGGTTCGTTCAGGAGAACTACCGGATACCGTCTACGATTATTACTACGATCAGGCCGTAACCTACGCCCAGATGAACGAGCGGGCCTGCAAAGTAGCGCAGTATCTGCTGGCCCAGGGGGTATCAAAAGGGGATTTCGTCTCGGTTATGGTGCTCAATTCCCCGGAGGTTCACTACACCATCTTCGGTGCCCAGAAACTGGGGGCTGTTGCCGGTGCCATCAACTACATGCTGAAAGGTCCCGAGATTGCCTATGTGTTGAAAGACTCGGAACCGAAAGTGGCCTTTGTGGGGAGCGACTACATGGAGGAATTCGCCAGGGGATGGCAGCTCTCTTCCCACAAGCCGATTGTGATCGAAGTGGTGACCGATGTGGCTCATGAGGCGGACATCGCTTCGGGAACACTGCAGGAAGTGCTTGACCGCTATCCGTCCGACGAATGTCTGGTTCCCCAGAAACCTGAGGATCCTTTTTTGCTGCTCTATTCCTCGGGTACCACGGGGATGCCGAAGGGCATCCTGCTCTCCAACAAAGGGCAGCTCTCGGTCTGCAAGGCCATGGCTGTCAACGGGACCAGCGAACCGGGGGATGTGGTGCTGATCATACTTCCCATGTTTCATACCAATCCCCTCTGCGTCTGGACCTATCCCGCCATGTATCAGGGAATTTCACTGTGCATCAGAAAAAGCTTTTCACCGGCCGATTTCTGGCCGTCCATTCAGCAGTACGGCGTGACGACGGTTATGGCCGTACCGGCCATGTACGCCTACATTTTCAATGCCGCCGATCCCGCCGCCATCGACTACGACAAGCTGAAACTACGCTACGCCTATTCCGGGGCCGCCCCCATGCCGCTGGAGCTGGTGCGGGGATTCAAGGAAAAGTTCAATGTGCAGGTGATTGACGGCTACGGTCTGACAGAAGCGACGGGAGTATCCCTCTCCTGCGCCGGCATGCCTGAAAATCTTGCGTCCATCGGCACGGCTTTCCCCTACCAGGAGGTGGAGATCATGGACGACGACAATACCATTCTCCCCTACGGAGAGCGTGGCGAGATCTGCATCAGGGGGGATGCCGTCATGATCGGCTATCTGAACAAACCCGATGCCACCGCCGAGGCCATACGGGACGGGTGGCTTCATACGGGGGACATCGGGCTCATGGACGAGCAGGGGTTTCTCTACATCTCGGGCCGTAAAAAGGAAATGATCAATCGCGGGGGCGAGAACATCTACCCGCGGGAAATTGAGATTCCCCTGGAGGCGCATCCCAAGATCGCGGAAGTTGCCGTTGTCGGGGCACCCGATCCGGCCCTGGGGGAGCGCGTGAGGGCCTGCGTCATCCTGAACGAGGGTGAGACCATGACTGCCGAAGAGGTGAAGGAATATCTGAAAGACCGGATCGCGAAGTACAAAATTCCCGAGTTCGTGGATTTTATGTCCGAATTTCCCCGCAACCCCACCGGCAAAATCCTCAAACAGGATCTCAAAAAAAATATTCAGAAATTGGGAAATAACGGCAGCGTGTAACCTGTATTTCAAAGAAGTCATAACTTCGGGACTGTTCCCGGCGTAAAACATGAAGGAGGAAGTTGTATGAGTTGTCACGTGAAAAAGTTTGCGGTTCTTTTATTTATCTGTTCAATGGCCTTTTGTGTTTCGGCAGGTCCGGCGGCGGCCATGCCGGCCTTCGATGTCTACAAAATGTCCGACATGTCCGATTTCAACCCCAACACCTTTACCAATCCCGAGGGGGATGACGTAATAAAGATCGGTCTCATGTCCATGTTCTCAGGCGCCGGTTCGAGAAATGGTGAGATATTCTGGCTCACCACCACCTGGAATGCCTACGACATAAACAAGCGCGGGGGTCTGATGGTAGACGGTAAAAAGAAGAAGATCGCCGTTTTTAAGGGGGACACGCAGGGGAAACCGGCGATTACCAAGAAGGAAGCCGAGAAGCTCTGTCTTGAAGAAAAGGTCGATTTTTTAACCGGTTCCCCGGGAAGTCACACCTGTCTCGTCATTCAGACCGTGGCCAAGAAGTATAAAAAGATCTTCGTCAATACGCTAGGCGTGGCCGAATCGCTGATGGATGCGAAAAACTTCAACCGCTACACATTCAGAACAATTCAGACTACCGCGATGCATGGAGCGGCAATGGCCTATTTTTACTCGAAACGTCCCGAGAAAAAGTTCTATTTAATAAACCAGGATTACAGTTATGGTCATGATATGGCCGCCGGCTTTAAACGGGGGCTCAAAATGTACAAGCCCAATGCGGTCATCGTAGGCGATATTTATCATCCCCTTTTCCAGAAAGACATGGCGCCCTATATTACCAAGGTGATGGCATCCGATGCCGAAGTAATCTTCTGTTCCGACTGGCTGCCCGATGCGGGCAACTTTTTGAAAACCGCCCGCGAGCTGGGCGTCGATCTTCCCATTGCCAATATGTATATCGATGACCCGAATGTATTGGCCCCTGTCGGCATCAAGGGGATCACAGGTCTGGTAAATCAGAAGGACTTTCTTATCGGATTCGATACGCCGGAACATGCCAAGTGGCTTAACGATTGGCATGAGAGCTGGAAGAACTGGGGCAAGCCCTATGAAACACCGATCTACCAGTGGAACACGCAAACACTCGGACAGGTTATCGAAGATCTCTACTGGCTCTTTGATGTAGTCGAGCGGGCAGGAACGACGGATTCCGAAAAAATTATCGATATCTGGGAGGGGGATGAGTACAAATCCATATTGAGAGTGCGTACAATGCGTGCCTGCGACCATCAGGCGGTCAACGACACCTTCGTAGCCGAATTCGTTCATCCCAATCCCTACTACGACGATATCGCCTATGCAAAGGATATCGTCAGGGTTCCCGCCGAGTACTGCACGCAGCCGGTGCCGGAAGGGTTGGACCGGTGTGAAAAGAAGTAGCGCACTATAGCGCGGCAACGGTAATTTCAGGGGGTGCAGCTGCACCCCCTCCTCGCCTCCTTCCCCTCATGTTCCTTATTAACTAAAAATTTTAATGCTTTACACAATACTGTGAAAAGCATATTATACGTGGTTATACCAGCAGTAATTGAATAATTACTGAAAAGGAGGAATGATATGAGAACAATTCTGCTCTGTTTTATTTGAATGCCCGCAGAGGGTGGAATGGTGAAAGGCGTGGTATGTTTTTTTTGATCTGTCGGATCGATTCTGTGTCAATGCAACAAGGAGGGAACTATGAAAAGGAAAAGAACGACTAATTTTTTTACGCGCGTTATGGTTACACTTTTTGCGGTCTCTTTCATCTGCACCATGGGTGTGTCGGTCACCGGCGCATCGGCTGCCGACGATATTGCCGCCCTGAAAGCGCGGGTCGCCGCCCTTGAGGAGAAGGTGGCAAAGATAAACGAGTATGCGTCAAATTCCTATCCGATGCTTCCCACGATTATTGCAAAGCCATGGGTGAAGATTTCCGATGATCCCGCACTGCGGCCTGAAGGCTTGGCCTTTGACCGTCAGGGGAATCTTTTCATGTGTGCCGTCGACACCGGCGAGATATTCAAGATTGCACCGGACAAAACAGTAAAAAGCTTTTTTAAGGATCCGCGAATGACCAATTGTGCCTCCATCGATATTCACAAGGATGGAAGACTCTTTTTCTGTACCTATCATAACGGGAAAATAGTGACCCTCAATCCCGATGGAACCGGCTACACGGAAATATTATCCGAATTTGCCGGCAAGAAAGCCTTCCCCGATGATATGATTTTTGACAAGATGGGTAATTTTTACGTAACCTGCGAAAATGGGAGCCCCATGGACAGGACGAGTGTGGTGTATCATGTGTCGTCGGATTTGAAAGTCGTGACGCCCGTAGTGGAACACCTGCTGGGCGCAAACGGCATTTCACTGGTGCAAGGGTTTTACGGAGAGGAAAAGCGTATGATGGTGGGTTTAAGCACCTCCAATACGTTAATGAGAGTTGATCTGCAAGCCGACGGTATCCATCCCATCCCGGGTACGGCGGGATTGGGATATGTGGGATACTTTGACGGCGCATGCCTCGATTCACAGGTGGCGGATTCAGCCGACAACATTTATCAGTGCATCTATTCGGGTGGTAGAATAGTAGTGTTTGAAACCCAGAAATTATTGTTTGAACCGATCGCACAGGTGATCATTCCCGAGAGAATGCAGGGGAAACACCTGCTCACCCTGAGCGTGACCATCAAGCCGGGAACGGATGAGGGATATGTCACCGCAGGTGGTGCAGGAGGCGCCTGGATCTACACATTCAAGGCGCTGGCGCCGGCAATGACTCCCTTTTCACATCAATAACGCGGTGAACGCTGTATAATTGACAACAGGTCATGCCCGGATACCCCCTGCTGGGTGTCCGGGCATGCGTCTTTCCTGAAGTTCACATGAATTTTTTCATAAAAGTACTTACATGACGGCCCATTATGGTGTATAAGAACATTATTTCGTTAACTAATAATCATAACCGGCCGGGACTTTATGAAATCAATCTGGAGCTCTTACCGGGAACTGGGCCTGATCAGGCGCCGCACACACCGAACCCGCAGGATTGTGTTGGGCGTTATCGTGATTATTGCGCTGTGTGGGCTGACCTGGAAAATATGCACTATCACTTCCGATACTACTACGGCTGATAGGAGTACCGGTTCATCCGAAAACGTCGCCGTTGCGCCGGCGCCTGCACCTGCGCCCGATCCCCACCAGATTATTACCCGACCGATCACCGCCGGTGATACCCTCACCGCTATTTTCGAAAGCTGTGAGATCAGTCAGGGTGTGATGTATCAGATTCTTTCGGCCGATGAATCCCTGCTTGCGCTGGATGTGCTTCGTCCGGGCAATCTGCTCACCTTTACCCTTGATAAGGAAACCCGTGCACTGGCCAGCATGGAACTTTTCATCCATCCCGGCAAGCGGGTCCTCTACCATCGTGTGGATGACGCCTCTTTTGACTATGAAGAGATCACCATTCCCGGCGACTGGAAAGAGGAACTTCTTGATGGCAGCATCACCGGCAGCTTCTATGTCTCGGCATTGAGCGCCGGTCTGACGGATCAGGAAACCGCGAACATTACCGATCTCTTTCGGGACCGGATTCGATTCGCCCGTGACATGCGCAAAGGCGACCGGTTTCAGGTGATTCGCAGTCGTCAGTTCGTGAAAGAAGAGTTTACCGGTCAGAGTCGCATCGAAGGAGTGCGCATTCTTCGCGGCCCCCGCATATACAGCGCCTTTCTTTTTGATGACGGAAATTACTACGATCATAAAGGAAACAATATGGCCCGCGCATTGCGGCGGTATCCCACAAAGGGGCATTACCGGGTCTCATCGCATTTCAGCCGCGCACGGCGCCACCCCATCACCGGCCGTATCCAGCCGCACAACGGTGTGGATTTCTCAATGCCCACGGGAACGCCGATTCTTTCCACGGGCGACGGGGTGGTAAGCCGTGTGCATCGGCATCCTTTCGCCGGCAGATATATCGAAATCCAGCACGGCAGTCACTATACCACCCGCTATTTGCATCTGAGCCGTATTCTGGTGAGGCGCGGCCAAACGGTACAGCGCGGTGAGCGAATCGCCCTGTCCGGGAACACCGGCCGCTCCACCGGGCCGCACCTGCATTTTGAACTGCACGTAAAGGGTCGTCCCGTCAATCCGCTAACAGCAGACATTCCCGTCGCAACCGCCCTACCCGGGAAAAGCCTTGAGGAATTCGAACGGCGGGTTGCCGAGCTGACGGCAATCATGGAACAGCCGTCGCGGGAAATCGCGCTGCACCGGGAGGAAGATCATTCCTGAAACACTCCCCTCGCCGGGGCAGTCGATGTGTACGCAGGCTTCTTGTTATATGGCCATCACATTTATGATATCAGAGAAAAAGGGGCGCCGCAGGCGCCTGCGCCTCCATTGCCGCCGCCGATGTCTCTAGCCGGCCACTTTTTTGATAGTCCTGTCTGCCAGCATGTCCTGCAATGTCTGGAGAAGCTGTCGCTCCTGTGAATCGATTACTCCGTCCTCGTTGGCCAGGGCCAGTATTCTGTCGTATTCGGTGGTAGTCAACTCGCCGTCTTCTATAGCCTGGTTGATTAACTCCGCCAACTTTCTGCCGCTGTCGCCGGGCGCTGTTTTGTTCATGCCATCCTCTCCATGTGCTCTTTGTTTTAGCGTTTCAGAGACTACTATACAATAATCCATTCAGTCAACGACGAAACAATGGCGTCCCGTTTTTGCAGCGGTTTCCGTTGCATTGGTGGGCGGCGCCTTGACATCGCAAAGAGCGTGAGCTATATCATGGATCAGGTCGCCATGGTACATCTCGACTGGAGAATATATGGATGGGCGGCAGATATGAACGTGGATGAACGGGGAAACAATGATGTGAAGATCACGGAAAAGCGGTTCGGCTGCCTGCAGGTAATCGGGCTGTTGCTCGTTGTTGCTGTCGTCACTGCGGGAGTGACCCTGTTTGTCGTAAAAACCTACCTGTTCCCCTCGCGGTTTACGCCGGTGACGCTGAGTCCGGCAGAACAAAGAGTGCTGGCCGAGAAACTGGGAAAAGTTGATGCCGCAGCCCCGGCAGTGATGGTCTATGAGAATGGTAAATCCGACAAGGCGGGCACGCCGAGACAGTCTGATCCGACCGTGCCGCTCACACCGGAGCCCTACAGTGAAGAGGGTCTTGCCAGAGAGATCGGATTTACCGAGCGGGAGCTCAACGGACTGCTGGCAAAGAATACCGATCTGGCCGACAAGCTGGCCATCGATCTGTCCCGCGACTTGATCAGCGCCAGGTTGCTCCTGCCCGTCGATGAAGATTTCCCGGTGCTCGGAGGGAAGATACTTCGCGTGAAATCAGGTGTGGCGTTCCGGTACGACAGGGGGAAACCCGTTATCATGCTCAAAGGGATTACGATAATGGGCGTTCCCATTCCCAATGCGTGGATGGGAGGCATAAAAAATATCGATCTCGTCGAAAAATTCGGGACGGAAAAAGGATTCTGGAAAGCGTTTTCCGACGGTGTCGAGGACGTTACAGTGGAAGAAGGTCTGTTAAAAATAAAACTCAAGGAATGACGCCTCGAATACGATCGGAAGGATGCCTGTGAACGCTGTGAAGGCACTAGGGAACATTGTCGTATGGGTGGCGGCGCTGTTTATGCTGCAGGGTGGGTATGCATGCGGAGGTGAGGTTACAGTAGACAGCCGCCTTACCCCGGATGAGGCGGTGTTCTCGAATCAGCCGCCGGATGTCGTACCCGGCATTCAGAAAAAACTTGCCCTGGCGGACGTGCGGTATTACGGATACGATGGGTGCCTGCATCAGGGACAGATCGTGGTGCATGAAGCGCTCCTGTCGGACATTCGTCAGGTCTTCGACGTCATCCTGAAAACCCGTTTCCCTGTGGAATCGGTCCTGCCCATTGCCCATCCCCTAATTCAGCGCAAGGGGCCCTATGGCCTTTCCCCCGACACCAATAATACCTCGGGGTATGTCTGGCGTCCCATCGTGGGCGCTCGAAAATTGTCACTGCACGCCCTGGGGATGGCGGTGGACATCAATCCCCGTCAGAATCCCTATATGCGCGGCGATCTGATTCTGCCTCCACAGGCGGTGTACAGCCCTTCCGTGCCGGGAACCCTGACCGCGGATTCTCCCGTAGTGCAGGTTTTCAAGCAATTGGGATGGGAATGGGGAGGCGAGTGGACTGAGGGGACTGTAGATTACATGCACTTTCAGAAAGTGCCGTCCGGCTGGGCGGAATGGGTGGAGGAGCACAGGTGAATGCAGGTGAATGGGGTCAGGTCTTGAAATATCACCTTTCTTCGACTTTAATGATCTTGCTTGCCGTTGTGTAATGAATTCCCAGATGATCGGCGATCTCTTTCAGCGTATAACCATGTTGGATGTGCGCTCGGTGGATTTGCTTATTCCTGTCCGTTTTATCCATTGCTTTTGAAAACAGGTTTGATAGTTTTGGTCTGTTTAAGTATCTTTGAATTCTGGGAATTTCTTTAACCGGTTGTGTGTCATGCAATAGATTGCTGTGCGAATCTATAAATGCCTCTTTTCCTAAAAGAATCTGGCCATGGAGCTCCTCCCAGATGGATTTAAGCCCAATTCCTGATCTGACGAATCGCCGATAGTGCTTCTGAGCCTCCGACTTATTGCTATGGAACAATCCCAGTATCCAATCTATCGTCAAATATTCCGGCGGTTTTTTCATCCCGACGGTAAAACGATAGCTGCTCCATATCCATTGTTCCGGTTTCTCCGTCATCCCTGCCCGAACCGGGTTTAAAACAACATATCGACACAGTTCGAGCAGATAGCTGTCTTTTTCCACCAGGATCGCCTTATAGCGTCCTTGAAAGACATGCCCCGTTTTTTGATGCAGCCAATTATATTTCTGCGTGTAGACGCCATTGAGGTGCCGCATTCCCTTTGACAGATTCCCGTCCGGTGTCTCAATCAGGAGATGGTAGTGATTATCCATCAGGCAATAGGCGTGGCAAAGCCAGTTGAATCGTTGCACAACGCCGGATAAAATCTTTAAAAAAGTTTCCCGGTCGGAAGCGGAATGAAAGATGTCGCTCCTCGCATTCCCTCTCGATGTCACATGATATACCGCATCGGGATATTCTATCCTCAGAGGTCTGGACATGATTGCCTCTTGATCGTTTATTTGGTGTCCCTGTTATCATAAATAAACTGATATTTCAAGACCTGACCCCATATGCACATATGCATATGTATGTATGCTATATGTATGTGCAATTACTTCACATGATGCGACCTGAATCAGTTTTCTATTCTTACTGTCAATAATTATGTATACTGTCCCCGGAATTACGGAATTACCTGGAATTACCTTACTCGTTCGCCCCTTCTTGATGTTTCCCCGGAAAATCCTCATACCGCCTTGAAGGGCCGGTCTTTTTCAATTGTTCCGCCTTTTCCACGATGACGTTGTAGCGGTGTTTCACTTCATAGAAGCCGTGCCACCAGGCGTAGTCGGGGGCCATCATGGCCGCACCCATGCGGGCGCGCCTTCCTTCGTGGTGCCAGAATTCGTAAAATTCCCATTCCAGTTCCTCGTCGAAGAAGGGGCTGCGGGTGAACAGTTGCTGATCATAGAGGCTGTCCATACGCGCTTTTATGGGAAGATAATATTCGGTATTGTAGTGTTCAATGACGCTGTCCAGGTTTTCGAAGTGGCTGGCGGTCCAGACATAGGAATGGCACTGCAGGCAGACCTGTTCCATCTTGTTACGTTCGACCCGCCAGTCCGTCGTTGCGGGGAAGGGTTGAAAATCCTGCGGACGCACCGTCAAGGGGGCCTGCAGTTCCCAGGCGAGGCGTTCGCTGACGTTGTGCGTGGCAGCGATCGCTCCGGCGGCGGACATGTGGCAGGTGGCGCAGGTAGGCGCCCGGAAGTCTCTTCCCGCGGTCCATGCGGCGTCGTCCGGCGCCCAGGTCCAGTCGTGTCCTTCCGCATGGTAGAGGGCGCCGTGCTTCGATTCAGTGTAAATTTCTATCTGCGGATGGTCGGGTCCGAGATG
The DNA here is from genome assembly GCA_963666365.2 of Syntrophales bacterium. GTDB lineage: Bacteria > Desulfobacterota > Syntrophia > Syntrophales > UBA2210 > JALNXD01. The sequence goes on along the minus strand of CAXXNF010000001.1, from coordinate 398,664 downwards.
GCACTGCCCGCAGGCCTCCGGCTTTCGGGCCTCTACAATGGAAAAGCGGTGCCTGGTATGGCAGCTTGAACAGGATCCCTGCGATCCGTCGGGATTGGTGCGTCCGATCCCCACGTTCGGCCATGTCCCGGAAAGAGGGCTTCCGTTTTCAAGGGACACTTCAGTGCCGTGACAGCTGTAGCAGCCGGAGATCCGCTCTATTTCGCTGTTCATGCCGTCCTTGAGCCAGTAATCGATCTTCCACATGATGTCCCTGGTGTGGGCGTGCTTGCTCCGGGAAAACTCCTCAACCTGGGAAGGATGGCACTGGGCGCACCGCCGGGGCGTGACAACCGTCGCTACCGGCAGCTGAGTCTGCGCGAGATGCGCCTTGTTGACGGCCCTTTCGTCACTGTCCGCCCTGTGGCAGTCGTAGCAATCAACGCCTACCTTGGCGTGCACGCTTGCCTTCCAGTCCCGGTAAAGCGCCGGTTTTGTCTGCTGGTGGCATTCCAGGCACGTTGTGCCGGAGGCAATCTGACCCTTGGACACGCCGGGGGCGGACAGGGGAAATCCCCAGCGCCACAGACTGATGCAGATGAGAATCAGAAAGACAATCGCCAGGTTAGTGTAGGCGAAGACGACAAAGATGCGATGGGCCATCGGTCGTGGTGGAGACTTGACTTCCCTTTCCTGTATCTCCCCGACCATGGGGACGTTCTCCAGTACCTCCGGTCCGTGTGGCGCTCCCTTCAGGGCTTCGGTTAAATCGGCGCCGGCGCTGTGTTTGCCGAAGTGACGGCCTCCCTTCCATTTAGGGCTCTGCGTGACGTCGTACACTCGGTTTTCAACGGCCACATAGGCGGGGGTTTCTCCCGTGCCGTCGTAGCGGTTAAGTGCTTCCTTCGTAAGTTCCCCGGATTCGGGAGTCCGAGATTGTGCCGTGGCCTGTTGCCGCATTTTTCGGTGAATAACGGTAACAGCTGTTATTCCCAGGCCGATCATGCAGGCGAAAAGGATGATTTTGATAAAGAGCAAAAGGCCGAAGGTGTTATTGAAAAATTGTTCCCACCGGTCGATGCGGAACCAGGTCAGATAGACTCCAGTGACAGTAAGAGTCGCCATGCAGCTGAGTCCCAGAATGCGTTCATGAGGGGGAATACCTCCTGTAAGGCGCGTGGGGCGCACGAAGATATGGATATAGAAAATGGCGCCGAAGAATATGACCGCCGCCACGAGATGGATGTAGCCGATGATAAAGCGGATGATTCTATGAAAAGGGGTGGTGAGGGCTGCCGCTTTGTCGAGGACCCGTTCCGGGATGGGATAGCGGTATCCGTTTCGGATGTAGGCAAAACCCGTTGTTGACAGCGGGCCGCCCGTGGATTCCTGATGGCAGAAGGCGCAGCCTTTGCCCGTTTCGCGGGCGTACTGCTCGGTGGCGTGAAGAGGGGAAGCGCTGACGAGAAAAAGGGCCAGAAAGACAAACACAGCAATGCAGAATCTTTTGTGAGGGCGTATCATCCAAATCCTCCCGAAGAGGGTATGAGACCTGCATAATTTTCTGTTGTTCCGTTGTTGCGAGTATCGTGTCATTAAACAAATCACACGATGCTGATACTAGCATAAACTGAGGAAGGGATTCAAGTGTTTAGGAACTCTTCCTGTGGTGTTTCCCTGTCAGGCGAAGAAGATTCGGGTTCGATGATAAGGGTAAGACCATGTACCCCTTTGACGCGCACGGGAGTACCTGCTTCGATAACTCCTTTAAGGGATTCGGTTTCTGCACGCCAGAGCTCGCCGTGCACCATCACGTATCCCGCTGGCGCCAGCCGATCCCGCGCCGTTCCCCTCCGACCGATCATGGGATGGAGTGCGGCGTTTCGATCCCAGTCGTAGGCCCGCCAGACGAAGGGAAAGAGAACGACATCCAATAGCGCCCAGAAAAAAATAATGCCCCAGAACATCAAGGCGGAAATGGTGATCCAATGCTCGACGAGAATGAGGATGAGAACAATCAGCGCCAGGGAGGGGATCTGAAGGAGCGTATACCGCACGACGAGTCGCGGTGTAATGCGGGGATTTCTTTGTTTCGAATTAACATGTGCCATTTACGTAGAAGCCACATTCACCTCCCCTGGGAGGCTGTGTCGTAATGTCATTGCGAGGCAGTATCACGACCGAAGCAATCTTATAAAAGGCTGATACTAAGAGATTGCCGCGCTCCCTGCGGTCGCTCGCAATGACTAATCGTCTATTGTGACACAGCCTCTCAAGGAAAAGGGTATTTTTCGGACTTTTTGTGCAACCATCAACAACATGGCCTGATCATCAGGATGCCCGATTTATCGGAGAAATTCAAGCGAAAGGTCCGGTGATTCTCATGCCTTTTGCGCGAGTTCTTCCAGGAATTCCCAGCGGATGTAGGCTGCTGCCAATGCTTCTTCCAGCGAGTCCAGTCTTTCTTTGAGTTCCGCCACCTCTGCGCCTGAATTTTTGTAAAGCGCGGGATCAGCCATTTTTTCGTAGATCTGTCGTTTTTCCTGCTCCAGCGCTTCGATGGCATCGGGCAGGGCTTCCAGCTCCCGCGTTTCCTTGAAAGTGAGCTTGCGGGGGCTGGGCGGCGCACTTCCGAGGGGCTTTTTTCTGGGTTGTTTCAATTGTTTCGGTGTTTCCTCCGCGGGATGCCGGTTGCGCCAGTCATCATACCCGCCCACGTATTCTTTTATCATTCCCGGACCTTCAAAAACCAGTGTAGAGATGGCCACGTTATTGAGAAAGGCCCGGTCATGGCTTACCATGAGAACGGTGCCGGAATATTCCATCAGCATGACTTCCAGCAGTTCCAGCGTTTCCGGGTCGAGATCATTGGTGGGTTCGTCCAGCACCAGTACATTTGAGGGACGGGTAAAGAGTTTTGCCAGAAGAAGCCTGTTCCGCTCCCCGCCGGACAGGGCGGTGATAGGGCTTTGTACCTGGGCCGGTGTAAAGAGAAAATCCTGCAGGTAGGATATGACATGTCGCGGTGCGCCGTTGATGAAGACGGTATCGCCCCCCTCCGTCACGTTGTCGCAAAGACTCTTGCCTTCGTCGAGCTGCGATCGCAACTGATCGAAGTACACCGCTTCGATGCGTGATCCCCGCCGGAGCGAGCCCCTGTCAGGGGCAAGATCTCCCGCCAGAATGCGGAGTAGCGTGGTTTTTCCGCAGCCGTTGGGCCCTATGATGCCCACTTTGTCTCCTCGCAGGATGGTGGTGGAAAGGTCTTTTACAATAGGGACGTCGCCGTAGGAAAAGGACAGGTGTTTCGCCTCAAGGACGAGTGTGCCTGAACGTTCGGCTTCCTGTGTCGGGAGGCGGACTGCGCCGCTTCTGGCCCGGCGCTTTTCCACCTCTTCCCGCATGGCCTTAAGCGCCCGCACCCTTCCCTCATTCCGAGTGCGCCGCGCCTTGATACCCTGTCGCAACCAGATTTCTTCGCGCTGCAGCTTCTTGTCGAATTCCCTCTGGGAGACCTCTTCCCGATCGAGCATCTCCTCCTTGCGTGCCAGATACGCTTCGTAATTCCCCGGAAAAGAGGTGAGACGGGCGCGGTCCAGCTCGACGATGCGTGTGGCAAGGCGTTTCAGAAACTCCCTGTCGTGTGTAACGAAGAGCATGGTGGTCACGGACCGCAGCAGAAAGTCCTCCATCCAGAGAATGGCATCGATATCGAGATGATTGGTCGGCTCGTCGAGCAGGAGAATATCCGGCGTGCTCACCAGCGCCCTCGCCAGATAGACCCGTCGCCTGAGCCCTGCCGACAGCGTCTCGCAGGGGACGTTTTCATCAAGCCTCATGCGGGAGATGACGGTCCGGACCCGCTGATGGAGCTGCCAGGCGCCGGCGGCCTCCAGTCGGTGCTGAATGTCTTCAAGCTCTGCAAGTGATCCGGTATTTTCCACTGTCAATGAGGAACTCAGCCGGTGATATTCGCTCAGAAGCGCGGCGCATTGCGGCTGCCCCGAGGCCACAATGTCGTACACGGCGCCCTTGATATCGAGGGGCACTTCCTGGGGGAGGAGTGATGTACGTAACGTCTGTTCCCTGATAATGCGGCCGCTGTCTTCCGAAAGTTCACCGTGAATCAGTTTCAACAGGGTGGATTTCCCCGTTCCGTTCCGACCGATGAGGCAGATCCGCTCGCCCCGTTCGATCATGAGATCCGCTCCATCCAGAAGCGTCGGGCCGCCGAAGGCGAGGGAGACGTCCTTGAAAGCAATAAGCGCCATTACTTTATGTATCCCCTGTCTTCGATCTTGCGAGGGCCGGCGGCGGCTTTTTTGGCCAGCTGATCGCAGCGCTCGTTTTCTTTGTTGCCGGCGTGACCGCGCACCCAGACAAATCGGACACGATGGCGGCCGGTGAGGTCGAGAAGCCTCTCCCAGAGATCAGGGTTGACGGCGGGCTCCTCTTTATTTCTCATCCAGTTCCGGGCACGCCACTTCTTGGCCCAGCCCTTGGTGATGCCGTTGACTACATAGCTCGAATCACTGTGAAGGACCACGTCGGAAGGCGTCTTCAGCGATTCAAGGGCCATGATGCAGGCCATGAGTTCCATGCGGTTGTTGGTGGTACGTTGAAATCCCTGGGAAATTTCAGTTCGTTTTTCCCCTTCCAGAATCACCGCGCCGTATCCCCCCGGTCCGGGGTTTCCCAGACAGCCGCCGTCGGTGTAAATGACGACGGCATGGAGGGGCGGGTTCCCGTCAGCGGAAAGTTCATCGCGGCGCTCCCTTTTCTTTGCGGCCGTTGCCGATGAGGGGTCCTGCAGCCACTGCTCCGCTTCCCGGCGTGTCGAAAAGCCCTTATACCGGGCGCCGGTAAAACCGCTGATCTGCTCCTCGGCGCCGCCGGGTCCGAACCAGGTAGTGTAAATGCCGGGAGTGCGGCCCTGTGCGACGGCATAATATTTCTTCGGTTTTGCCATAAAAAAGTCCTTGCACAACAGTGATCGAGAAATTTTAAAATCGGTCTGCGATCAAACGCACCCTATGTAGTACAAAAAAGAACAGGACGCAAGAATTCAACCGACCAGACCGACCAAATGAACCAAACAGACCAAATAGACCAAACAGACCAGACAGACCAAACAGACCAAACAGACCAAACAGACCAAACAGACCAGACCCCACTCTTGCCTTACTGTCAAGATTCTGATAAGCCATCGTCCAAATTCATGCTGTGGAGCGATGTCATGCGATACGAAGGAACCATATACAGACCGTTCAGCGAGGCGAACAGTTATCTTTTGCAGTGCACCGTCGGCTGTTCCCATAACCGCTGCACCTTTTGCGGCATGTACAAGGACAAGCGCTACCGTATCCGCAGTATCGATGAGATCAGGGCCGATATCGCCATGGCCAGGGAGCACTATGGAGATCTGGAGAAGGTATTCCTCTGCGACGGCGATGCGATCGACATCGACACGGGCACTCTCCTGGCCATACTGAAGGCGCTCTACGACACGTTTCCGTCGCTTCGCCATGTGGGAACATACGTGGGACCGCAGAGCACCCTGAGAAAGACCATGGACGAGCTTCTCACCCTTCGCAACGCCGGGCTTACCAAGGCCTATCTCGGCGTGGAGTCGGGCGATGACCGGGTCCTTGCAGCGGTGAAAAAGGGGGTTACCGCTGATGAGATGCTTCAGGCCGGACGGAATCTCATCGAGGCGGGTATCAGTCTTTCTTCGATGATTCTGCTGGGAATAGCCGGCAAAGGGGAACGTTCGACAGAACACGCCGTCGCCACTGCCCGCATCACCAACGAAATGAAGCCGCAGTACCTGGCGGCCCTTACCGTAACGCCCGTACCGGGCACGGTCCTTTACCGACAGGTCCAGACCGGAGAATTCGAAATAATGGATGCCTTCGAGACCCTGGAGGAGATAAAAATCCTCTTTGAACACCTGACCATTGACAATCTGAAATTCGTGGGAGTCCACGCCTCCAATTATCTCCCCATAAACGGGACGCTCCAGAAGGATAAGGAGGCAATGCTCGCGACCATAACTACCGTTCTGGCCTCACGGGATCGGCAGATGTTGCGAGACGAGGGGGTTCGAGGACTCTAAGGAGAGGAACATACTGAGGATTCGGGCTTATTTCTCCAGTTCTTTCTTTACGGCAATTCCCAGTTCCTCGAGTGTGAGCGGCTTGCTTAAAAATCGGCCCGCCCCCAATTCCAGCGTCTTTTTCACGTCCTCCGTTTCGGCGAAGCCGCTGACGATAATAGCCTTCTGATGCGGGTGAATCGCTATGATCCGTTCATAGGTCTCACGGCCGCTTATGCCCGGATCCATGATCATATCGATCAGCACAAGATCGACGCGGTGTTCCTGCAAGTATTCGACAGCCTCTTCCCCTCCGGCAAGGGCCTTTGTTCTGTATCCGAGGGCTTCCAGCATACTGCAGGAAATTCTTCGCTGGATTTCTTCATCGTCTATTATCAGGAGCGTCTCTCCCCGGCCGCGAAGCGTTTCGATGGACGTCGACTCAATCTCTGTGATGGCATCGCTTGTGATGGGAAAGTAGATTTCAAATTTCGACCCCTCGTTCCCTGTGATGACATCAATGTAGCCCTGATGGTCCTGTACCGTATTCCACACGAGTGCCAGGCCAAGGCCGGTGCCGCTTCTTCCCATTATTTTTTTCGTATAAAAAGGTTCGAAGATTCGTGGAAGATCCTCATCAGATATTCCGGTTCCATCATCTTCGACCGACAGTACGACGTACCGGCCGGTATGGACGTCGTCATAGCCCCGTATCGGCTCATCCACATAACGATTCATGGTGGACATGGTGACGGTTCCGCTGGACTCTATGGCCTCTGAGGCATTGGCCACAAGGTTCGTGACGACTTTCTCCAAGTGAACGGGGGACCCCTTTATGAGCAGTATGTCGTGATCAAGGGTGGCTTTTACGGTGACCGTGGGATGGAAATGCAGAAGTTTTTTATGCTCCGGAGACTGTAGATATTTCCGGATGATGCTGTTCAGATTCAATGGTTCCCTGCGAACGGCAACTCCCCGTGCCACGGTCAATAAATCCTGTACGATCGCCGCGGCTCTTTTCCCGGATTCGTGCATGGTTTCTATCGGTTCTCTCAGTTTGCTGCCTTCAGGCAAATCAAGAAGGAGCAACTCGGGATAGCTTACGATTCCGGACAGCACATTGTTGAGGTCATGTGCGACGCCACCTGCCAACAGGCCCAGGGATTCCATTTTTTTCAGCCGGTACATCTTTTCCTCTGTTTCGCGCAGCGCCTCCTCTTTGCGGACGCGTTCCGTCACATCGCGAAGCACGGCAAGGACGGCCTCTCTATTTCTGTATTGGATCACGTTCGCGTTGATTTCGACGAATGTGTCTTCTCCATCGTCCCGGTGCAGGTGCAGTGTAAACATATCGGGCAGATCGATATCCTTCGGTGTGCCGCTGTCGCGATAGTGGCGCATGATTTTGTATCTGTCTTCCGGGACGACATCCGCCAGCATGTCGTTCATATCCAGGTCAATTGCCGGCCTGCCCATAATGGCGCTGCACGACGGATTTGCAAAGACCGCCTTTCTGTCCTGAATCACCAGAATTCCGTCATAGGCAAACTCAGTTATGATGCGATAGTGCTCCTCCGCCGATGCATCCACATAACTGCTGAACACAATCCAGAGCACCACCAGTGCATAGCCGAGAAGGCCGTATTCCATGAAATACTGTAATGCAGGAACCACTCCCATCTGGGCAATGCCGTCATGAGTGCCGAGAGCCAGCCAGAAGATCATCCCCGCAACGTAGGGTGTTCTGTATGCCGAATTGGGCCCTTTATATTTGATCCAGATAACGATAACAGCAATGCTTGCAGAGACGCAGTACAGGACAAAAAGGGGCCCCAGCGGTCCCAGATCCGCTTCAATATAGGGGTGAGTCAGGGCAATGAAGTCGCGGACGACAAATTCTGGGGATACAAGAAAATCGGTGAACCACAGGCAGATCAGGACGAGGACGTGAAAAATTCCCGCCACGATATGATAGGTCTTCCATTTCATATTGAGATACACAAAAGTAAAACCGTAGAAACTGTGTATCAGGCAAATGATGGCCGTATATTCGAGCAGGCCGCCGAATCGGTTCAAAGGGCCGGGAGACGCGTTGTATTCGATAGCAATGCCGATCGCATAGAGCATTCCCGAAAAGGAAATGGCGGCGCTCCAGCCCCACCATGCAAGATCGGGCTTCCGGAAAAAGAATATGAGTTGCAGTGTGACCATCAGGAAGGCCAACAGGGCCATCGATAGTGATCCTGCGGACTGAAACACAATATACTCAGGCATTGGCGTCGTTCCTCACCTGTCTAGGGCTTTTCTGCCTTTTATCACATATGTGATACTATGTTCCATTTCTTTGTGCAGGCGCCGGTCAAGGCACTGATTTGCACAATCAATAAATGGGCTGGATCCGTGTTGCGGCAATGAAGAGTATTGATTGCAGGTGTGGAAAATCACTCCTTCCGAGGCGGGGATGAAGGGGGCGTTGCGCCTTTCTTCCGGTGTCTGTTTCTGAAACTTTCAACAAATTCATCAAACTTCGGTTTTTGCACAGCTGTAAGCTCGTTTCTGATTGTCTGAAAATCCTGGTCGATAATCTTTTTTATTTCGGGACGGAATTTTCTGTCGATTTCACGGATTTTCTGATTAGATTCCCGAAGGATCTGCCCGATCGTCTGCTGCTGTGCCTCCGTTAAATCGAGTGTTTCCGTCAGCCTGTTCAGAAAATACTCCGCCCGCGCTCGATGGTCCCTTTTCATGTAGTGAGAGATCCGCTCCTTAAAATAGACCTGTGTGCCCAGTGAACCCGCCAGGGCGCCGACACAGAATACAAGGAATATCACCACGCCTATCTTGAGTTTCGTCATTGGTTTTTCTTTCTGTGATCACCACATTTGCTGAGCCACCGTAAATTCAACGGGGTCGTTTATAAAAAACTGCATGACTTCGTACTCCAGGGAAAAATCGACGGCCATCACCGCCAGTGAAAGCATAATGATGAGCACGCAGACCACGGGGGTGAGCCGCCAGAGATAGTGAGTAAAAAGCGCTGCGGCGATTGTGCGTCCGTCTGAAGGTTCAAGGCGCCGAATATGGCTCATGACCTTCATGCGCCACAGTTCATCGCCCTCGATGGGCGCCTGTTCCCGGGCGTGATAAGCGCGGCGAAGCGCCTCTTTCAGCCTGTCATGATTGTGTGCGAATAATTTCATAATGCTTTACCTCTCCATTATTCCCGAAATGAGCGCATGCAGCTTCTTTCGGGACCGGAATGACCGGATCTTTACATTGGCGATGGTCCATCCCAGAAGAGCGGCGGCCTCCTTGACCGGCAGTTCTTCCAGATACACCAGTTCCACTACCATCCTGTCTTCCGGCGAAAGCCGCGCCAAGGCCCAGTCAAGCACTTCTTTGGCTTCTTTGCGCGCACCCTCTTCCAGGAATGTTTCATCCGCTGCAGCGGAAGTGACATTCTCCAGCCATTCCTCGTGCTGTACCGAAAGAGCACTCATTGCATATTCCTTCGATCGGTACCGATCCCGCCAGAAATCGTAACAGGTCCGCACGGCGATGGACGACAGCCATTGCTTGAAGGCGCCCTTTTTCTTGAAGGTTCCCAGCGACTGGTAGGCCCGAATGAAGGCCATATGCGCGGTTTCCTCCGCCTCATCGAAAGGGACGTGCTTATATACGATGCGCAGTACATGATTACGATACCGCACCAGCAGCCGCTCAAAGGAATCAGCGTCCCCATTCCTGACCCGTTCGACGATTTCATCGTCACTGTCGTTGAGACTGTTCTCTGCAGTGTGCATCGGTTCATGTCGTGTGTTCTATAGAGTGATCTTCATGGTACTTGAAAGCCAACGTAACTTGCAACGACTAAAAATGGGGACACTTCCCGCTTTTGTGAAGTTCCCCGCATCACCGGCAAGAAAGACGCAGTTTTTTGCCGTGTGCGGGGGTTCCCTGCATCAATGCGATAACGGTGTGATCCCTCTCTCTCCTCGCGGCATTGGCCGGCACTTCATCCGGTCCCTCATGGGCAGTCTGCCGGACAATCTGCGATCCGATAAAAGTTTCAACTGGTCGGCGGTAAGCAGCGCTTTCAGCTCGCTGTCCCTTTTCTCCCTGATGATCAGCAGATCTCCCCTGGCAGACGACAGCGCACGATGGGCCTCGCGCACCTTTTGTTCGTCAAATTCGTCCTGCATGACGCTGCGGAAATTGTCACGCGCCTTCGCGAGCGCTTCCCTTGCTGTCTGTTTCTTGGCACGATAGGTGTCGAGAATCGCCAGTCCCTGCGTTTGCTGTTCGTCGGTGAGTTTCAATTCCAGCATCGTTTTCAGTAGCATCATATCCGTTCCGCGATGATCCTTCATGGGACCTCTGAAATGACGGTCTTCCATTCGCGGGGGACCGTCGCCGAATCCCCGCGCCATTGATACCGTTGAAAATGCGACTGCACAGGCGATCACCACCGCTGCCACAATAATGAATCTTGATTTCATAACTTGCCTCCGTTGTAATGTTTTCAGGTGTCTTTAGTTCTGTAGTCGCTGAGTGTCGGGCGGCGGTTACAGAAATAATGTGCCTGCGACTCCGTGATCGAGAGTAGCGTCGACGTCCTCTCTCTGAGGGTAAAGTCCCTGATATGCTCGTTGTCAGTGCCCGACGTGAGAAAAGGAAGGCTGATCGAGAAGCCTCGACTGCGGGGAATTCGTGCGATTATACTCACAGAAATCCCTTATTGAGAAATCATGCATTTTGTGTAGGGTAGGAGAAACTTCTCCTTGTACCTCCTACCGAAATAAAAGACTTCCTCTACCAATCCCTGCGGGCAGTGTCCGGATTCAATCGAATCGGACAGCGCCCTTGGCGTGTCATTACACTGCATAAAGGGAGGGATTGAGATGCGTTCTTTCAAACCGACAGGCAATGCTATGTGGTTTTTGTTTCTGATGTGTGCTCTTATGTGTACCCCTTCTATTACCCTATGGGCAAGCGAAGGGGGCGAGAACTCATTGGGTGGCGAACAGATGCAGGCTGAAGAATCTTCGGGAGACGCAGCCGGTGATTCGGATACGGCCGAGCCATCGTCGGAGGTGAATGAAGACGGCCAGAAAAACGGCACTGCAGAGGAAAAAGCCGAAGCCGCTGAAGAAGTCGAAGACGCGGCGCCCATGAGCACCACCACAACCACCCTGGAAGACGAGGACGAAGCGGCCGTCGATATCCCCGCGCCGGAGAGCCTTGCCGCCATCGGAGCGCTTTCCTATCGCATTCCCCTCAAAGTTCCCAGGGGACGAAACGGCATCGACCCCGAGATAGGCTTCATTTACAAGAATTATCTCAAAAACGGCTGGCTCGGCGTCGGCTGGGATCTCGACATGGGATCGATCCGACAATCAGCCAAGAGGGGAGTTGTCTACCACGATCCGGCTGCTGCCGATGAAGAAGAGGAATTAAATAAAGCCTGTTTCGTCTTTGTCAAAGAGGGCACAAAAAAAGAACTCACCAGCAGAAAATATGAATGGGGGGACAATTACTACGGCGCCGTCATCGAAGAGGCCTATTCTCGATTTTACTTCGATTCAACTGCGAACGCCTGGATTCGCACCACCAAGGACGGCACAAAATACTATTACGGACAAACCGCTGGAACGAGGCAAACCTCAGGCAACGACATCTTTTCATGGTATCTCGACAAGATCGAGGACACCAACGGCAATGCCGTTACCATCGGCTATACCCAGGACCAGGGGCAGATCTACCTGAATGAAATCACCTACCCCGGCGGCGGCGCTGAAAAAAAGATCACCTTTATACTGGAAGATCGAAACGACGTCACCACAAGCTACCGCACTCATGGGGAAATAAAAACGGCCAAGCGCCTGAAAAGTGTAGAGACATACACCGGCGCGGACCTGATACGCACATACCGGCTTACTTACAGCCAGGGCACATCCAGTGTGCAATCACGGCTCGCGACCATCACGGAAAATGGATATGACGGTGAGGAGGACATTTCCCTTCCCCCGTACACCCTTGCCTGCCAGGAAGGCGGAAGCGGCCTGTGGAGTCTTCTCGCCCAGCCGACCGGACTGCCCTATACCGGATTCAACGCGCCTGAACTGACAAGCCCCTTTTACAGCATTGAAATCAATGGCGACGGGAAAGCGGACCTGTTCATCGCAGGGCACTATTACCTCTCGAACGGCGACGGTTCATTCGATTATGGAGGCATGATGTCCACTCCCTCCTGTACCGCCATGGGCGATTTCAACGGCGACGGCATCACGGATTTATTTTCATATTTGTACTTAAATCCTTCTGGAGACCCTTATCCTCCGATTTACAACAAACTCATCGTAACACTGGGAACCGGCAACGGCGCCTTTGAAAATCCTGTCATTACCGATCTTGGTTCTACAGGCCCCCACCTTGAGGGCGTCTTGTACGTTCTCGATGCAAACGGCGACGGGTACATGGATATTATCGCTGTAAAGGAACCAAACGAAGACCCGGAGTACCAAATCGTATATTCTCAGGGCGGCGGCTCCTTCGATGCATCGTCATTCGGCGAGGGAACCCTGGCGTGGGCAAAAAACGCCGACTATCATGACAGGCGTTTTGCCGATGTCAACGGCGACGGACTGGCCGATGCGATTCAGTATGAGTACGCTACCGGCGGCTGGCCCCTTTACACGATCACAAGCCGGGTAACCGTCTGCCTTGGGAAGGGCGACGGCGACTTCACCACAGGGATAGTCACCGACTTCGGGACCACCTGGCTGTGCAAGTTTGACATTATCGAGGCAAACGGCGACGCACTGGCCGATATCACGGCAACTACCGGTACCTACCGTTCGAATGGCGACGGCACCTTCCAGACAAGCTCTTACGGACAGGGACTCGCGGCGTTGAATTACCGGCATGTATTCGCCGATTTCAGCGGCGACGGCGTTACCGACAAGATATCCTATTACTTCAACAATTACGGATTTTATACCGAAGGCGGGTTTCAAGTGTACTTTGCGGGCGGCAACGGACGTCCCGATCTGTTGACCGGTATCGACGATCCTTACGGAGCAGCGGCCGCCATCGAATACACCGCGTCAACGGAATACCAGAACAGGGCGCTTTCATTCCCGCTCTATGTGGTATCCTCTCTGGAGATCGATCCCGGCGTGGGGGTGAGCAGTACCACCACCTACGAATATGAAGGTGGCCTCTACGATCCTGATGATCGTGCCTTCTGGGGGTTTGCCACCGTCACCAAGACCAATCCCAACGATACCGTCGAGATAACCACCAACCACCAGGACCGTTTCCGCCGTGGAAAGGCGTATCAGGTAACCGTTACGGAACCGGGCGAACCTGCTCCTTTCAGCGTTACGTCCAATACATGGGAGACCGTTCCCTCCGATCCGTCGTCATACGGCGACTGGGCCTTCGTCAAGCTCACGCAGACACGGACCGACCTCTACGACGACCAGCAGGTGTGCATTCAGGAAGACTACACCTATGACGACGACAACGGCAACCTGGAGAACGTAATAAGCTCAGGCACCGGCGGCTCGTCTATCGAAACGGCAAAAACCTATGTCAACATCTTGGAGCCAAACGGCTGGCTCTGGCGAACAGAAACGGAAACGTTGAAGGACGATCTCGGAATCCCGGTCCGAGACACACGGTACACCTATGATGATACGGGAAACATGCTGACTCTTACACGCATCCTCAGCGGCAACAGCGGACCTACGGTCACCATGGACTATGACTCTTGGGGAAATATGATCAAAGAAACGGATGCTCTCAACAATGAAACCATTATGGAGTACGATGCACCTACTCACAGCTATCTTACCAAGATCACCTATCCGCAGACAAGCGGCGTGGACCATATCGTCGAATACACGGATTACGACGACCGCTTTGGCAGAATAGCGGAGAAAAAAGATCAAAACGGAAACTACACCACATATGACTACGATTGTTTCGGGCGTCGTGCGCACATATGCTACCCCGACGGCGGCGAGACCCTGAAAACATACACGGACAACGTAGTGCCTCGCATCGTTCTGACACAGGTCAAGGAAAGTGCATCACCCCTTTCCTACATCAATAAGTACGAATATTTTGACGGCCTTTTCCGTCCCGTCCAGACCGTTACCTTTGGCGAGAGCGCAACTCCCATCGCCACGAAGTGGACCTACGACGAAATGGGAAGAAACAGTCGGATTGACGGTCCGTTCTTTGCTGCGGGCTATGCCTACCCTCAGACGCCGCCCGCTTCTTACCACTACCAGGATATTAGCTATGACTATCGTAACCGTCCTACGGATATTGTGGAACCTGACGGAACCTACGGTCCTGTAACAAAGATGAGCTACGATTACAGCGGCTTTTCCACCACCATCACCGATGCCGACAACTCCATGAAGACGGAAACCAGGGATTATCTGGGACGTATTGTCGAGGTGGAGGAGCATATCGGTGCCGGCCAGGTCACCACCTACAGCTACAACGCTGCAGGCGACCTGCTTACCATTGTCGACGCGGCAAGCAATACCACCACCTACATATATGACCTCCTGGGACGTAAGATCGAAATGGCCGATCCCGACCTGGGTTCCTGGTCCTTTGCCTACGACGCAAACGACAACCTCACCCAGCAGACGGACAGTGAGTACCAGACCATCACCATGACCTACGACGAACTGAATCGAATTCTCACGAAAACTTACTCCACCGGTGATCCTACCGTGTACTATTTCTACGACAATGCAACACACGGCAAGCCTTATCTCTACCAGGTGTCCAGGGGGGCCACCAGCACCACCTATGCCGCTTACGACGCTATGGGCCGTCCCACGACCATCACCCGTATAATCGACGGTGCCGGTCCCTACACAACGGGCTATCAGTACGACCTCTCGGGAAAGACTGCCGCTATCACCTATCCCGATTCGACAACAATAACCTACACCTACCATGCCGGTTCCGGCCTGATCGACAACGTGATGCAGGGTGTGACACCGTATGCCTCCTTCGTAAACTATACGCCGGAAGGCAAGATCGGCCTCGTCGACTACGGGAACAGCACAACCACGACCTATACGTATGACGCTGAATCGACTCGTTTAACCGATATAGTCACCCATGACAGCCAGAACACGTCACTCCAGCAGCGGATCTACGCCTATACTCGGGCGGGCGACATCGATTCTATTGTCGATAATACAAGATCCATTACCTATTCTTACAGCTACGATGCACTCCACCGCCTCGTAAGCGAAACCAACAGCAGCGGACGCCCGGCGGTGAGCTTTACCTACAACGCCATCGGCAATATCACTTCCAAGACAGTGGGCGCGAATACCTTGACCTATACTTATGCAAATAATGACCATAAGCATGCCGTCAGTTCCATTACACTGAACGGCAACCCCCAGGCCTTTACGTACGACGGCAACGGAAATATGCTCACCGGTCCCGACTTCACCAACCTGGGTTCAGTTGCCCAACGAACCGCAATCAGTTATAATGCCGACAACATGCCTACATCAATTCACCACAGCACGGGGGGCACGGTGACATTTACGTACGACGGCGAAGGAAAGCGGGCCAAGAAAGTTGGGGGCGGTACTACTCTTTACATTGGCGATCATTATGAAATTATCGATGGTTCTGCCACGAAGTACATTTTTGCCGGGAACTTGAGGGTTACCAAGATCTCAACTGAAGGAACGTTTTACTTCCATAAGGACCACCTGGGAAGCTCCACTGTGATGACCGACTTTTACGGAGTTGGCACCACTGAGACCACCGACTACATGCCCTTCGGTTCCATGCGAGACCATACGGGCATTGATGTCAGCGCCTACAAGTTCACCGATCAGGAACTGGATGCCGAAACGGGGCTCTACAATTACGGTGCCCGCCTTTACGATCCTGTCATCGGAAGGTTTATTTGTGCGGATATCATCATTCCTGACCTCTATAACCCCCAGAGTCTGAACCGATACAGTTATTGTCTCAACAACCCGTTGATCTATGTGGACCCGAACGGACATGAATCTAGCGATGGCGAAGGTGAAGATGGAGGCGGATGGAGTGACAGTGATCAGGCTATGGCTGATGCTGCGGATGCTGCAATGGGCATGAGCACGGGGAATATGACAACCCTTGGAAACTGTACCACGGGAATTTCTGTGGAATCGTGCGATCCCAACCAAACTGATTTGCCACAGAGTCTTAAAGACGTGGAAAAAGTTAGAGAGTTTATGAAGCAGACTAAAAGAAACAATGAGCATACCGTGTATTATGCAGATGCTAGTCATATTTTCAATAAATTTGGAGAGGCGCTTATGGATTGCGAACCTTTTCACACTTTGGTAGAAGCGGGTAAGGATTTAAAAGAGGCAAGAGAGTCAATACCGAGTTTGAATGTATATGAAAAAGCAATGAAAGGGGCAACGACAAAAGAACTTATCGATGTTCAGCAGAAAAGTACAGCAAACTTCCGAAACGCTGTTAATAGTTTTGAAGATAACATGACCAAGGCAGGAAAACAGATCACCATAGACATTTACAGCCCAGAATCATTGCTTAAAGCGTGGAGAGGAGTAAAAGCAAAACCATAAAATCAGTCATCGTGTCAAGTGTATAGTTTTTCATATCACACCATAAGGAGGAGCAAATTTGAATATGCGAAGCAATCCACGCGTAAAAGTAATAGTTTTCTCGCTTCTTTTTTTTGTTTGCCTACTAATTGTTTTCTTAAGGTTTTTCCCTCACATATACTCTTTTTACTGGATGGTTAAAATCTGGGGGCCAATAGAATTGGGGGAGATATCTGTTAAATTGGAAAAGGGAATGATGTACGGCATCGAGGGTAGAGCCATTGTTGCAACGTTTCTCAATGACGACGAAAAAGAAGGAGGATTGAGAATTGGACTTTTAGATATAAATTCCTGTAAAAAAAGCTTATCGGAATTCATCGAAGGTATGGCAAGACAAGGATTTTATTATAATGAATATTGGGAAGGTACATATAAAGGGTATCGAACGTTTTTCTTCAACGGAAAAGGGGAAAAAAAAGGAGAACTATCTAGTAATTTGATCATAATTCCTAAAAATGTTGTAATAACATATAATGGTCCTTCAGGAAATTATAGGTATTTCAAGCCCGTTATCGACAACCTTGAATTCAAAGGCGGTGAAAAAGACGGTGAATAAGGGCAGTTGACTATAGAGTAAATAATCCGCGCCCACAGGACGCGGCTTTAATTTATCCCCCATAGGGGGATTTAGCCCCTGCCCCCTGAGGGGCGGGGCTAACGAGTTGCACCGCATCTCTCTGTGCTCTTAATCTAACCTCAGTTGCTCTTCCTGCCTCTCTTTTTTCTCCTGATATCGGACATACTTCCGAATCATTTCGACATTCAGACCAACCATGTCAACACAACAATATCCTTTTGCCCAAAAATGATTCCCCTAATAGGGCTTCTTCCGCAGTTCTCGAAATTGATGAAACATCTTCATTGATGTCTGACCTTTCACCCGCCCCATCAAATTCGATATCGACAGCTTCGGCGGTATCATTATCACAAGGTGTACATGATCCCGCTGTACATACATTCAACTCTACTATTTCACAGCCTGCATAGCCGCATATCGCATGAATCCCTGACTCTGCCGCATCGCAAACTGCACCGGTCAGAATCCTGTATCTGTATTTCGGAACCCTCACAATATGGTACTGACAATGCCATATCGTATGTGATAACTTGTGAAATCTGCTCACTGCTCACTGCTTCCTCCTTGCTCTTATGTTGCGGCTAACAACTCTAAGCAAGGATAGCAGTGAGCGGCCTGTGTGGCCATCCCCATTCGGGACCGGCGCAGCCAATCCCACATGACCACACCCATAGGGTGTGGGTTTCTACTTCGATCTAAAAAACCGTCTTTGCCGGGCACCTGCGGATCGCCAAGATCTCAACTGAAGGAACGTTTTACTTCCATAAGGACCACCTGGGAAGCTCAACCGTGATGACCGATAGTAACGGAATCAGTTGGGAAGAGAGGACAGAATACATGCCCTTCGGTTCCATGCGGATACATGAAGGCACCGATCTCACCGCCTACAAGTTCACAGATCAGGAACTGGATGCCGAAACGGGGCTCTACAACTACGGCGCTCGCCTTTACGATCCGGTCATCGGACGGTTTATTTGTGCAGATATCATCATTCCTGACCTCTATAACCCCCAGAGTCTGAACCGGTACAGTTATTGTCTTAACAATCCGTTGATCTATGTGGACCCGAACGGACAAAATTATGGTGGGTACGGCGATGCAGACACGGCTGATTCAGCTGAAACGGGGCCGGGCGGCTCAAGTGATGCATCGGGTGGGGGATACACAGATGTTAATGATAATACCAATAATTCTATAGATGGACTAAGTGACCCTAGCAGCAGTGATGATGGAAATGAAACATCGGATTCAGAAGCAAGGGGAAAGGAACCAGCTCATCAAGAGGAAAGTGCAAAGAAAAGTCAGAAGGAAAAAAAAGAAGCTGCAAAACAAGCTTTTAAAGATGCTATTTAAGTTGGAGATGTAGCAGTGCAAGGGATGGGACCTCTCTCCGTAGCATTTGACGTCGCTAATTTTGTAGTTACAGAAAAAGATTTATGGAACGCATATAAAGAAGGAAAAATTGGAGTAGTTGATTTTGTTGCAGCAACTACGATAAATACACTCGTAGGGGGAGTAGGAGGGCTGCTTGGCATGGCACCTTCACTTGCAGAAGTCGGTTTTGCGATGGATCTGGCTGCATATGGAGCAATATCGGGGATAATGAATCCATGAATTTCATGTGTGAATAAATAGCAACGTAATTAATTGTATCGAAAGTGAATTGTTAATATGAAAGAGATAAAATTTAAGATTAATATATTGTACAAATCATTAATGTTGTTAATTGTAATAGTGTATTTAGGATCTTTTGCATACATTCATTATCGATATACTATAGGAACAATGCCAAACTATTTTTGGCGATTTCCACTTCTGGTAATATTATCCATTGTCCTTATTTATATACTTATTTCATTTATAAAATTCCATATAATTATTTCAGACAATAAAATAATTGTAAATAGGTTTTTAAAAAAGAAGAAGAGTTATGACACTAAAGACTTGGTTGGAGTACATTATGTAGTTAGCTTCGGACCGATAGCCGTTACAGAATTGTATTTTACAGCAAATAGAAATATAATTGTATATTACTTAGAGAATCAAAAGACATTTTTAAATATTGTTCAATCAATAAAAACAAACAATTTTAAAGATGTGTGGGACAAAGAAGAGTAAAGCAAATGGAAAAGTAACAGGTAAAATGGAGTTAGTCGTTGATTATCGAGTAAAAATTCTTCTTTACCTGAACGAAAACCTGCGGATCGCCAAGATCTCAACTGAAGGAACATTTTACTTCCATAAGGACCACCTGGGAAGTTCCACTGTGATGACCGACTTTTACGGAGTTGGCACCGCTGAGGCCACCGACTACATGCCCTTTGGCTCCATGCGAGACCATACGGGCATTGATGTCAGCGCCTACAAGTTCACCGATCAGGAACTGGATGCCGAAACGGGGCTCTACAACTACGGCGCTCGCCTTTACGATCCGGTCATCGGACGGTTTATTTGTGCAGATATCATCATTCCTGACCTCTATAACCCCCAGAGTCTGAACCGGTACAGTTATTGTCTTAACAATCCGTTGATCTATGTGGACCCGAACGGACAAAATTATGGTGGGTACGGCGATGCAGACACGGCTGATTCAGCTGAAACGGGGCCGGGCGGCTCAAGTGATGCATCGGGTGGGGGATACACAGATGTTAATGATAATACCAATAATTCTATGAATGGACTCAGTGACCCCAGCAGCAGTGATGATGGGAATGAAACATCAAATTCGGAAACGAATGATCAAGTTGACCCAGAGGATAAAGAAAAAGAGAAAAACATTACAATAAGTAAAATAAAAGCTGCGGGGAAAGTTGTTACTGCTGGAGCTATCACAATAGCTGGAATCGTAACTTTACCAGAAGGCGCCCCAGCGGTAGTGGGCGGCGTCATTTATGGATCAAAATCTTTACTTGAGGCGAGCATAGTATTCGGATTTAAAGAAGATTTACAAGGCATACCTTCAGATTATAGTATTGCAGCCTCAGTAGTACAAGGCATTGTTGATGATATGCTGTGTGGACATCCTGAGACAAATATGGATATAAAAGGATCTGTTCTGCGAGGTATTGCTGATGCTTACGGGATAAACTGAATATTAATCGGAAAATATTAGATGTAAAAAGGTTGTCACATTATGAATAAAGCATGGTGGGATATACTAGAAGCTTTGTTTTTTATATTATCGGCAATATGGGGATTATTATATTATACAGGCAGGCTAAATTATACTGGGGATCAAGAGAAAAGAAGAAAGAGACGGGTGAAAAAGTATGGATGGATTATTCTCATGAGTAGCTTGATTGGATTAGTCGGAGGTATGATTATCTTAATTTTTAGTTTTTATTTAGTCCATTAGTAGAGGTAAAAATTATGCACAATCAAGATTTATCCAGGCGGAAAAAAAGATTATTAATAAATATATTTTTAGAAAAGCCAATGATATTTATAGTAATTTTTGTAATTTGCACACAATTACTTGAATTAGCAATGTTAAAGCTCAATATAAATAATTTAATATTTATCGCTTGTTTTATGTTTATTATTTACATAGGAACGACGATATATTCATATAAAAAATACTTCAAGCATTGAAAAAAAAGAGCAGTGGTAGGGGTAGATTATTGAGAGCAAAGGAAATGGGGCCAGGCGTTGACTATTGACTGGATGTGTGGAGTCGATTCGTCAATCTCAGTCAATAGTCAAGGTACGACCCCCCATACGACCTTGACTGCACAGGCGATAACCACCACTGCCACAATACCTGCCTTCCCGGTATAATGTAACGATGAAAGGCATAAAAGCCGAATAAACATTAATAGATCGGAGCATTTTTCCTTGATTTGAGTCTCGTTACATGTTAAGCATAATGTAACGATGATAAAAAAGGGGGGGGTGCTCAATGGCGGCGATTGTGTATCAGACCAGCAAGCAGACGGGAATTACCTATGCCTATGAATCGCTATCCTACTGGGATAAAGAGAAAAAGCAGTCTCGTGCCACACGTAGATGCATCGGACGGGTTGATCCCGAGACAAAGGAGATCATCCCGACCAGAAAAAGGGTGGTTGCCACTGATCCCGGCAATCATGACAAAGTCCATAAAAGAGGTCCGGTCCCTATCGAGAATGTATCCCGCAGTTTTTACGGGGCAACATACCTTTTTGACGCCATCGGCGAGAAGCTCGGGATTGCCGCGGATTTGAAAAAATGCTTTCCCGGCACATACAAACAGATTTTGTCCACGGCATACTACCTCATCATGGAGGACAGGAACCCCTTGAGCCGTTTTCCGAAATGGGCAGCCACGCATAGGCATCCTTACGGCAGAAACATCCCTTCTCAGAGGAGCAGTGAGTTGTTCGCATCTATTACCGAAGACGACAAGAATCGGTTTTTCCGGCTGCAGGGAAGACGGCGAGTCGAGAAAGAGTACTGGGCCTATGATACGACCTCCATATCGAGCTATTCCAGATGCTTAAGCCAGGTCAGATACGGGATGAACAAGGATCATGAGCCGCTTCCGCAGATCAATCTCGCGTTATTGTTCGGGGAGGAATCCAATCTTCCTTTTTACTACCGAAAACTTGCAGGCAACATTCCCGATGTGAAGACAGTGAAGAACCTTCTGGCTGACATCGATTTCTTTGGGTACGACAAGATCAAGCTGGTTATGGACAGGGGATTCTACAGCGAGGACAATATCAACGACCTGTACCGGAATCATTTGAAATTCCTGATTGCCGCAAAGAAGTCGTTGAAATTCGTAAAGACCGAACTGGATAATGTGCGCGATTCACTCCGTACCTGGACACACTATAATCAGAAACATGATCTTTATGCCTGCACCACGAAGATAGAATGGGACTATTCTCAGGAGCGTCCTTACAAGGGCGATATTCTTAAGGGAAAACGCCGGATGTATATGCACCTCTATTTTAACAGTGAACGGGCATTGGAGGATGAAAAGAACTTCAACGCCCTGCTTTGTCGTCTGCAGGAGGAATTGGAAGGCGGCGCAACCCTTCCGGAACACGACAGGCTGTACGCCAAATATTTTGATGTCACCACCACCCCGGTAAGAGGGACAAAGGTTATTGCCAGAGAGGATGCTCTTCTTGATGCACGAAAGAATTATGGATTTTTTGTGTTACTCAGCAACGAGGTCAGGGAACCTATCGCAGCCCTGGAAATATACCGGAACAAGGATCTTGTGGAAAAGGCCTTCGGAAATCTGAAAGAGCGACTGAATTTCAACCGCATGGCGGTGTCCTCCGATCAAAGTCTGGACGGCAAGCTGTTTGTGGAATTTATCGCGCTTATTTTTCTTTCTTATCTCAAAAAGAAGATGCAAGATGGAAATCTTTTCAAAAAATATACGATGCATGAGCTTCTGGATGAACTGGACATCATTGAATGCTTTGAGTACCCGGGGTATGAACTTCGCGTAGGTGAAGTGACAAAGAAACAAATCGAACTTTATGAGGCAATGGGGATCGCCCCGCCAACCTCGTTACATTAAGCCGGGAATTTAGGACAATAATGAATCTTGATTTCATAACTTGCCTCCGTTGTAATATTTTCAGGCGCCTTTAGTTCTGTAGTCGCTGAGCGTCGGGCGGCGGTTACAGAAATAATTTGCCTGCGACTCCGTTCTTCTTGACAAAAAAAATTACTGTTACTATGCTTCGCCCCGTCAAAATTCTCGTACGATGTGTGATCCTGCAAATCATTGTACGCCCCGATAACCCGATAAATCGCCCTGTCCAAAATCAATCGTGGATTGTGAGCGGTTTTCTCTACACCAAAGGAATAAACCGATGCTTGAAGGGAGGCTGAGGATGGCAGGACTTTCCAAGAAAATATTTGTAGCCGTTCTGCTTTTTGTTTGTTGTTTTTGCACCGCTGCGACCATTCTCTTTGCTGATCAGACTGGAACACAAGAATATGAAGAATTTCGCATTGTTCAGAGAGGAGATGTGGACGGTAATGGAAAGATCGAGTTGTTCGATGCCATCATCTCAATGCAGCTGTTAGTCGGGGTAGCTCCTGCAACGAAGGTTTACAAGTCTGCCGATATAAACCGGAATAGGGGAATCGGCATGGCTGAAGTGACCTATATTTTGCAAATTGCCGCACAGCTGAGGGAGCCAGTGCACACACACGGCGGAACATTCACCAATTCTCTTGGCATGAGCTTCCATCTCATACCCGCCGGCGCCTTCATGATGGGAAGCCCCGAGGACGAACCGGGAAGATCGAACAATGAAACTCTGCACTCGGTGACATTGACGGAGCACTATTACATGCAGACCACCGAGGTTACACAGGGTCAGTGGAAGGCAGTCATGGGGAACACCCCATCCTATTTTTCTGATTGCGGTGATGACTGCCCCGTCGAGCAGGTTACCTGGAATGAGATACAGGCCTTCATTGAAAAGCTCAATACGCTCGGGGAAGGCGTCTATCGTCTGCCCACCGAGGCGGAATGGGAATACGCGGCCAGAGCGCAAACCACAACCCCCTTTTATACAGGCGACTGTCTTTCCACGGATGAAGCGAATTACAACGGAAAAT
This sequence comes from Syntrophales bacterium, assembly GCA_963666365.2. Classification (GTDB taxonomy): domain Bacteria; phylum Desulfobacterota; class Syntrophia; order Syntrophales; family UBA2210; genus JALNXD01. Next base: position 374,765 of record CAXXNF010000001.1, on the reverse strand, counting down.
ACCCGCTGGCGGGCTGCGCATCCGGGGAAAATCGCGAGGCGGTCGTGCCGGTGGGAACTTTTGCGCCTAACACATGGGGTCTTTACGACATGCACGGCAATGTATGGGAGTGGGTACAGGACTGGTATGGCGAGTATCCATCGGAAGCAGTGACCGATCCGCACGGGCCCTCGACGGGCACGACCCGGGTTGTGCGCGGCGGCGGCTGGAACAGTGGCGCCGGTCTCTGCCGTTCCGCCATCCGCATCAACTACGACGGGAAAATCCGTCGCAATTACATTGGATTTCGTTTGATACGGGTTTGCAACCCGGAGCCGTGTCTTGACGTATACGGCGAGGACATCATCAAAACCGTTGAACACGCATCGGGTGAAGTGGTCGCCCAGCGGTACACACTGATGAACAACGGCCAATTGCCGCTGGATTGGGCAATCGAGGTTGCTGAGGATGATGCGATTTCACTTTCACCGGCTTCAGGAAGCCTCGACTTTGCTGAAACGGCAACAGTAACCCTGTTCATTGACACCGCCAAGCTCTCCAGAGGCATGTACATGAACAGCATCCATTTCAAAAATCTGTCCGGTGATGCATCAAACATCATTTCTCGTCAGGTCAGGGTGGAGGTTGTTACCTTTGAGAACACACTGGCCATGAAATTCAACCATATTCCCGCTGGCGCCTTCATGATGGGAAGCGCCGCGGAAGAGTCTGAAAGATTCAGTGATGAAACCAGGCACCCGGTAACCCTGACCAGGGACTATTACCTACAGACCACCGAGGTGACGCAGGGGCAGTGGCAGACAGTCATGGGGAACACCCCGTCTTATTTTACAAATTGCGGTGACGATTGTCCGGTTGAACAGGTCTCATGGGACGACGTGCAAACCTTCATCGCCAGATTGAATACACGGGGTCAAGGCACGTACCGTCTGCCCACCGAGGCGGAGTGGGAACTTGCGGCCAGAGCGCAAACCACAACCCCCTTTTATACAGGCGACTGTCTTTCCACGGACGAAGCGAATTACAACGGGAAATACCCGCTGACCGGCTGTGCATCCGGGGAAAATCGGGAAACGGTTGTGCCGGTGGCGAGTTTTGCACCCAACACCTGGGGGCTCTACGACATGCACGGCAATGTCGGGGAGTGGGTTGAGGACTGGTATGGCGAGTATTCAACCGAAGCGGTGACCGATCCGCACGGGCCTGCCTCGGGCGTGCATCGGATTTTTCGCGGCGGCGGCTGGAACGACAGCGCCGGGCGCTGCCGCTCTGCCGGCCGGGACGATGCACCTTCGGACGACCGGAGCAATCATCGCGGTTTCCGACTGGTATGGACAGGGGATTGTAAGCGCGCCCCCTATCTGGAAGTTGAGGGGGCGGATATCATTAAGGCAGTCCTCCTCGGGTCCGGCGACGTAATCGTCCGGCAATACATGCTTAAAAATACCGGTCAATTGCCTTTGGACTGGGCAATTGATTTTGTTGAGGATGATGCAATATCGATTTTTCCGACATCAGGCAATCTTGGCACAGATCAGACGGCAACAGTTACCGTCAGCATCAATACGGAAGCGCTGCCGACAGGAACATACCGAAACACACTCCATTTCAAGAATCTCTATGATCCTGAACTCCTGTCCGGGTATGCATCAGGTTCGACTTTGCGCCAGATCAGTGTGAATATTGTCACAGAACACGGTGGCACCTATACCAACTCCCCGGGCATGAGCTTTAACCTCATTCCCGCCGGTTCCTTTATGATGGGGAGTCCCGAGGATGAACCTGGAAGATCGGATGATGAAACCCAGTACCAGGTGACCTTGTCAAAGGCCTACTACATGCAGACCACCGAGGTCACACAGGGACAGTGGGAGGCGGTTATGGGAAGCAACCCATCGTGGTTTTCGGATTGCGGTTATTCCTGCCCGGTCGAGAATGTGACATGGAAGGACGTTCAGGATTTCATTGAGGAACTGAACAAGCGCGGCCAGGGAACCTATCGTCTGCCCACCGAGGCGGAGTGGGAATATGCCGCCAGGGCCGGCAGTGCGACCGCATTTGCCAATGGCGATATCTCGGAAACTCTGGATGGATATGATCCGAATCTGGATGATATGGGGTGGTATTACGGAAATTCGCTGGGTTATTATGCATATGCCAGAATAGGCTTTGTGACGCAGCCGGTGGCGGGGAAACAACCCAACGCCTGGGGTCTCTACGACATGCACGGCAATGTTGCGGAATGGGTTCAGGACTGGTATGACGAGTATCCTTCCGAAGGGGTGACTGATCCGACCGGGCCCGTATGCGGCTTTGACCGTGTTGTCCGCGGTGGGAGCACTTATGCCATGAACTGCCGCTCCGCATATCGCGGCAGCTTCAGTCCCACCACCGTGAACCTCTACCGGGGATTTCGACTGGTCAGGGAAGGCGACCTTGAAGTTCAGGGTGCAGACATCATTGAATCCGTCCTCCAGGGGACTGGCGACGTGATCAGCCGGCAGTATACGCTCAAAAACAGCGGTCAACGGTCACTGGTGTGGACGGTTGAGATAAATGAAGACGACACTGCGACGATTTCGCCAACTTCAGGAAGGCTCGGCAAAAATGAAACCGCAACGGTTACGGTAACCATCGACACAGGGAAACTGCCCAGGGGCGCCTACGTAAACAACATCAAATTTCATTATGTGTACGATGGTCTCGTGTCGGAATGTTTTTCAAGTTGGACGTCGCGCCGGATCAGAATCGACGTCACCGCATTCATTAACTCGCTTGGTATGAGTTTCCAACTCATACCCGCCGGCGCCTTCATGATGGGAAGTCCCGAGGACGAACCGGGAAGATCGGACAATGAGACCCTGCACTCAGTGACATTGACGGAGCACTATTACATGCAGACCACCGAGGTTACACAGGGTCAGTGGAAGGCAGTCATGGGGAGCACCCCTTCTTATTTTTCTGATTGCGGTGATGACTGTCCCGTCGAGCAGGTTACCTGGAGCGAGATACAGGCCTTCATTGAAAAGCTCAACACGCTCGGGGAAGGCGTCTATCGTCTGCCCACCGAGGCGGAGTGGGAGTACGCGGCCAGAGCGCAAACCACAACCCCCTTTCATACGGGAAACAGCCTTTCCAGGGAGGAGGCTAATTATTTCGATAAAGAATGGCTCGGCGACGGGTTTCCTCGATTCAGCTGGTACATTGCCTATAATCGTACCGTACCGGTGGCAAGTTTTGCGCCAAACCAGTGGGGTCTCTACGATATGCACGGCAATGTCGGAGAGTGGGTTCAAGATCGATATGGTGTATATCCATCCGAAGCGGCAATCAATCCGACCGGCCCCTCATCCGGTGACAGTCGTGTCTTGCGCGGCGGCGGCTGGCGCAGTCCGGCTGACCAATGTCGTTCCGCTCATCGTTCCAGCAGCTACAATGCCCAGGGTTTCGATAACGGATTCCGGGTCGTGCTGTCCCAGGTTCCGTAAGAATGCCGAGGAGATAGGATGATTCGGGGATGGGGTCGCTGACCACTGACTGGATGCGGAGGCGATTAGTCCAGGTTATTCCAGCGTCAAGGTACATTCCATATGTTTTATCGAAGCTCTGAAAAACTTCCTGGATCGACTCCTAAAGCCGAAGAAGACAGGAAGAAAACCGAAGGATATCAATAAATAGATATGGTGTCCCCGTATTTACAGATCTATTTACTGGCTCAATTTGGAACTGGCAATACGATTAAGGCTTACGCCGGACTCAGCAGCTTGTAAGGCCAATTTTCTATGTACCTCTGGAGGGACCCGGACCATGAATTTTCCGCTGAAGTGTTTACTTGCGATTGGTTCGGGGATAGGCTCATCGGTTTTGCCCATGTCAAATAGCACTTCCGCTACAAGGTTTCGGATCCCTTTCAGAGCCTTTTCCGGCGTATCGGCCAGCCAACTTAAGCTGGGAAATTCAGCACACAGTCCCACATATTCAGTATCATCTTCAGACCAGGTCACCCGGTACGTATATTTATCATTTTTTGTGGCCATGGCTTACCTCCAATTTTTCAATAGCCAAAAGCACCTGCTTGACTTGATATGCCTTGGCCTTGCCTTTGTGATTCTGGATATTAATCCTTGGGTCTCCTTGCCAAGGCGTTTTATAAATTCGATGACTGCTTTTTTGCTGACGTGGTTCGCCGAAATAGTGATCACATATTCTGCACAAATCCGAAAACCGGACATCCTCTGGATTACGCTTCAGTATCAATAGCAGGTCATCAGTTTTTGTCATGACTATACAGTATCAATATTGGTACCATTGTCAAGGGTTAAAATCGCCAACAATCGGACTTGCCTTATCATTCGTTACACCGACCTGGGATTGCACTGCCTTTATCAAATCTGCTTTTTTACGGGTCATGGAATACGGACCTCCTGGGGAAAGGAAATGGGGTCAGGCGTTGACTATTGACTAAAAAATTCAACAGATTATACATCTGTACCATGAAGGGTTAGGGGGTAGGCAAATGTATAAAATTTTCCTGCTCTTTAATTGAAACTAAATGCCATAACTCTCACATCAATCACACACAGCAGGGGGGCACGGTGACATTTGCCTGCGACGGCGAAGGGGAGAAGGAGAAGAAAGTCGGAGGCGCCTCAACCGCACTCTTCGGCTCCATAGGGATACATGAATGCATCGATGTCACCGCCTACAATTTCACCAATCAGGAACTGGATGCCGAAACGGGGTTCTACAGCTGCGGCGCACCGGTCCCGCTTCGCAGGATGTACTCCAGAATTTCGTCAAGGTTTTGAAACAGCTTGAAGGCGTTGCCGCTATGGGGCCTGTTCCATGGGAACTGCAATCCCGCTGCCAGCGCTCCCTTTGCCACCGCTTTTTCAAGGGTCCGCGGCAGATCGTCCACGACGATGTCGGCATCGGGGAAAAGAACAGTCTTGTCGTAAGAAAGGTGCAGTTCGTCATAGAGAAGGCCGTGCTGCGCCAGCCATCGTTCGGTCGGGGCCGTCGATTCGAGGGTGCGGTGACTGGCAATAATGACATGAAACCCACTTCCTCTGAGCATCGACAGAAACCTCTGTGCCTCAGGGTAGGGCCGGTAGTGATGGCTGTCCTGATTGCAGTGGATTGTGTTTATCACGGCGATAAATTCTTCGAATGAACAGTAATGCTCCCAGATGTTGAACAGATCCCACTGGTCCGGCGTTGCACAGTCAGTATTGATTTTTTTCAATTCGACATAGAGGGCATCGCTGAATTGCCAGAGGGTGTTGTCTATGTCAATTATGGCGGTTTTGCGCACGATGTTCTCCTTTTCAGTCTTGCTTGCTTCATGTCCTCTTGAACACAAAATGAAATCGTCGTCAAGGGTCTGCATCTTTTTTCCGCTATAACCACGCCATTGTATCAGTGATCGTTGCTTTGATCCTTCATGCCAGTCGATGGTGTCCTCCGTCACCGAACTTACTGATTGTAAACAGTGCCGCCCTGGAGGGCTCCTGATTTTTTATTAATTGCGCACAATGAAGGTTCTCGATTATAGTTGTAACCGCTACAGGAGAGAAAACGACATACTACTTCATGAAACGAATGACAGAGTAGATGGGGGCCTTTGCCCCTTTGCTTCGGCGGGAATGGCGAGGACGAAATGTGTTTTAATAATGATGGGAGCATGAGAAGCAAGAGGATCATGGGGCTGCTGGTGGGCGGCCTGTTGCTCTTCTTCGTAATTTCCTGCAGCCCCTTTGCTCCCAAAGTAAGAACCGCGCCGGCGGGCGAGCTGCCGGAGACTTTCGCCCTCTATGTGCCGGGGCCCGAGAAGCCCGATCAGTGGTGGGAAGCATTCAATGCGCCCCAATTGAATGCGCTTATTGAAGAGGCGCTGTCGGGGAGTTTTACCCTGAGAGAGGCGTGGGCGCGTCTGAGTCAGGCGAGAGCGCTGGCGGTGAAGGCGGGTGCGGATCTCTACCCGGGACTTGAGATTACATCCGGGGCCTCCTCCTCCCGTATGCGATCGGAAAAAAGCGTCGGCGGCAGGTCCACGAGTTCAAGCGAATCATACTCGCTGGGACTTGCCGCGGGGTATGAACTCGACCTTTGGGGAAGGATTCGCTCCGAGCAGGAGGCGGCGATACTCGATGCGACGGCAACACGGGAGGACCTGAACGCCGCCGCCATGACACTGGCCGCCGGGGTGACGGAGGCATGGATCGGCATCATTGCAAAACAAATGGAACGGGACATCCTGGACAGGCAGCTTGACATCAACAGGACCTATCTGGAACTGGTGGAACTTCGATTTCGTAAAGCCATGGCGTCGGCGCTCGATGTCTATCAGCAACGACAGATTGTCGAGAAGGTGAAGGCGGAAGTTCCCCTGGTGGAAAAAGAGGAACAACTGCTCCGCCACAGGTTGGCCCTGCTTCTGGGAAAGCTTCCCCGGACAGAGCTTGCCATAACTGCCCGTATGTTACCCGAGCCTGCCCCAATTCCCGATACCGGGTTGCCTGTGGAGCTCCTGGCGGCGCGACCGGATGTGCGGGCGGCGGGGCTTCGTCTCCGTGCGGCCGATTGGCAGGTTGCGGCGGCGCGGGCGAACCGGCTTCCCCGCATCAATCTCAGTGCCTCTTCCCAGTATGCATCCTCTGCCATTGACGCCCTTTTTCACAACTGGATTGTCAGTCTTGCGGCAAGTCTGACGGCGCCTCTTTTGGATGGAAACAGACGAAAGGCGGAGGTGGATCGTACCGTTGCGGTGGTGGAGGAACATGTGTCGGTCTATCAACGTACGGTCTATACGGCCATCAAGGAGGTCGAAGACGCCCTGGTGAGCGAAGAAAAGGAACTTCGTCATATTGAAGCGCTTAACGCGGAAATGGAATCGGCGCAGCGAGCCCTGACGGAAGCCCGGGAACAGTATCTGAAAGGGTTGAAAGATTATTTGCCTGTCCTGACACAATTGTTGAAAGTGCAGGAACTTGAGATTACCCTTCTCAAGAGGAAGCAAAATCTTCTGACCAACCGGATCAGTCTCTATCGGGCGCTGGGGGGGACCTGGACCGAAAGGCTTCGCGATCGTGCCGGCATCGATCGAGACAGCATTGTCGCAGTGGACAATACACACACAGGAGAGAGGTAATATGCCGATAGATAAAGAAGAATCTTCACCGACGCGCAGGCCGGGGAAGAAAAGGGTGCGATTTATATGCAAGGGACTGCTCCCCCTTCTTGTGCTCGCGGCGGGTCTCGCCGTTGCCTCCTATGTCTACAGCACCGCCCCCGAGGCCAAGAGGAAACGCCCTCCGGAAAAAGCCCCCCTTGTGCTGATCGAAGCGGTAGTCAAGTCCGATCAACAGGTGATTGTCCGCGCCATGGGAACCGTCGTGCCGGCCCGCAAAATCGGCCTGAAGGCGCAGGTTTCAGGAATTATAACGAAGGTGAGTCCCGAGTTTGCCACGGGCGGCGTGTTGAAGGCCGGCGCCGAGATTGCGTCAATCGATCCGAAAGATTATGAACTTGCCCTCATTCAGAAGAAAAGCCAGGTCGCTGATGCCCACTATGCCTTGAAGATGGAAATGGGCAATCAGGCTGTGGCGAAAAGGGAATGGGAACTCATCAATGGTGCGAAACCGGCACGCGACGGCGATGCGGAACTGGCGCTGCGAAAACCCCATCTGGAAAAGGCGGAAGCGGATCTGGCCGCGGCACGGGCCCAGTTGGATCAGGCGAGACTTGATCTGGAACGCACGAGATTGAAAGTTCCCTTTAACTGTATCGTGATGACGAAACATATCGACCTCGGATCATTTGTGTCAACCCAGGCGGAAATTGCCACGCTGGCGGGAACGGATGAATACTGGGTGCAGGCCGCCGTTCCGGTGGATCGGTTGAAATGGATTGCCCTACCGCGCGGGCAGGAGGGGACCGGTTCCTTTGTCAGGATCGTCTACGGCAACGACGGGACATCATCGGTGGTACGCGAAGGCAGGGTGGTACGGTTGCTGGCCGATCTGGAAGAAGAAGGGCGCATGGCGCGCATCCTGATTTCCGTTAAGGACCCGCTGGATCTCAAGCATTCCGGAAAGGCAAGGCCGCCGCTGCTTCTCGGCGAGTACGTCAAGGTGGAAATCGAGGGTCCGACACTGTCCGGTGTGGCCGCCGTTCCGCGGAGTGCGCTCCGGGACGGTGAAAAAATCTGGATTGTGGGTAAAGACGCGATACTGGATGTACGAACCGTCGATGTTGTCTGGCGGGACAGGGACACCGTGCTGGTCACAAATGGGATAGGCGATGGGGATCGGCTTATTGTGTCCGATCTTGCCGCTCCCGTTAAGGGTATGAAAGTTTTGGTGGAGAATAATTCCGATGGTCCGGAAGCCCCGGACAGGGTCTCAAAGGCGGTTGAAAAGCGATGACAAAAGAACGTGACCACATAGCCGCCCCTGCCGCCGAAGGTGCGCAGGCCGGGAGGCGGGGACCGCTGGCCTGGATGGCGGGCAATTCTGTGGCCGCCAATCTCCTGATGGTCGTTTTCCTGGTAGGGGGGCTCATCTGGAGTATGCAGATAAAACAGGAAGTCTTCCCCGACTTCGACCTGGAATATGTGACCGTGTCGGTTGCCTATCCCGGGGCAAGCCCCGCCGAGGTGGAGCAGGGCATTGTGCTTGCCGTAGAGGAGGCCCTCTCCGGTTTGGATGGGGTCAAAGAAGTGACGGCCAGCGCGCGCGAAGGAGCGGGCACGGTCACCGTGGAGATGATCGAGGGTCATAATATACAGAAACTGTCGCAGGATATTCAGAACGAAATAGACCGCATCACTTCATTTCCGGACGAGGCGGAAGAACCAACGGTGAAAATCATGTCTCGACGCCGGCAGGTGATTTCTCTCGTGTTGTATGGCGATCAGGAAGAAAAGGTGCTGAGAGAGACGGCCGAACGGGTGCGGGACGGTCTTCTTCAGGACCCGGATATCACGCAGGTGGATCTTGAAGGGGCCCGCAACCTTGAAATTACTATTGAAGTGCCCCAGAGCACCCTGCAGGCCTACGGTCTTACCATTGCGAATGTGGCGAAAAAGGTGCGTGAATCGGCGATCGAACTTCCCGGCGGCGGTCTGAAAACCGAACGCGGTGAAATCCTTGTAAGGATGAAGGAACGTCGTGATTACGGAGCGGAATTTTCACGGATACCCGTCATTACTTCAACGCAGGGAACACAGGTCCTCCTTGAGGATATCGCTACAGTTGCCGACGGTTTTGAAGATACGGACCATTACGCAACCTATAACGGCAAGCCGGCCATCATGGTCGATGTCTATCGTGTGGGTGATCAGACCCCCATTACGGTGGCCGATGCGGTTATGGAGTATGAGGAGACGCTTCGTCGAACCCTGCCGCCCGGCATCGCCGTGGACATCATGAACGACTTTTCCGATGTGTACCGCCAGCGTCTGAATCTGCTTTTAAGAAACGGCTACATGGGCCTAGCCTTGGTTCTCATCCTGCTTGGTCTTTTTCTCGAGGTGAGACTCGCCTTCTGGGTAACCATGGGAATTCCCATTTCCTTCCTGGGCGCCGTTCTTTTCCTCCCCCATGCCGGAATAAGCATCAACATGATGTCCATGTTCGCCTTTATTGTGGCGCTGGGAATCGTGGTGGACGATGCCATTGTGGTGGGAGAAAATATCTATTCCTATCGTGAACGGGGCTATCCTTTTCTGAAGGCGGCCAGAGCGGGCGTTCATGAAGTGGCCATGCCGGTGATTTTCAGCATACTGACCAATATCGTGACGTTTCTGCCGCTGATGTTTGTGCCGGGAATCATGGGAAAAATATTCAAGGCGATACCGATCGTCGTTATTTTGGTCCTTGTAATTTCGCTGATAGAAAGTCTCTTTATTCTGCCCGCCCATCTGGGACATCAGAAAGAACGAGTGCAATGGGGCCCCTTCCTGCGCCTTTTCCGCATGCAGCAATGGTTCAGCGACCGCTTCATCCGTTTTGTAAGGAACATCTACGGTCCTCTGCTGGGGCGGGCGCTCGACTGGCGGTATCTTACCATTGCCGTTGGATTTGTGGTGCTCGCTGTGACCCTTGCCTATGTCAAAAGTGGAAGGATAGGCATTACCCTCATGGAGAGGATCGAGTCGGACTATGCCCAGGCGGAGGCGGTGCTTCCCTACGGTTCTGCGGTGGAAAAAACGGAGGCCGTGCAGGGCCGCCTGGTCCAGGCGGCGCGGGAGCTTGCGGAAAAGTACGGCGGCGCCAGGCTTGTCAAGGGAATTTACACCCATGTGGGGGCCTCGATCAACGGCTCCTCGGGAAGCCATACCTGTTCAGTAAAGGTATTTCTCACCCCTCCCGATGAACGTCCCCTCGTGACGGGGGAGTTTGTCGCACTGTGGAGGAAGAAAGTGGGCGTCGTTGCCGGTGTGGACTCGCTGAATTTTAAATCATACGGAGGAGGACCGGGAAGCCGCGCTGCCATGTCGATAGAACTGAGCCATCGAGATCTGGCCGTTCTGGAAAAGGCCGGCGCAGACCTGGCGGAATCCCTGAGTCACTTCCCCAAGGTCAAGGATATAAATGACGGCTTTTCTCCGGGGAAGGAACAGATAGATTTCACGATTCGTCCGGAGGGCAGGGCCCTCGGGTTGACTGCTCAGGCGGTGGCGGCGCAGGTCCGTGACGCCTTTTACGGCGAAGAGGTGCTGCGCCAGCAGCGGGGCCGTAACGAAGTGAAAGTAGTGGTGCGACTTCCCGCAGAGGATCGCGCATCTGAATACAGTCTGGAGGAACTGATGCTGCTCACGGACAAGGGCCGTCAGGTTCCCCTGCGAGAGGCGGTTGCCATGGAACGGGGGCGGGCCTACACTTCCATCGACCGGCGCAACGGGAGGCGGGTGGTGACGGTGACGGCCGATGTCGATCCTCCCAGTGACGCCGGGCTTATTCTGGAAGCCCTGAAAAAGGAAGCGCTGCCCGACCTGGAAAAGAAATACAGCGGTCTCCGCTATGGATTCGAGGGACGGCAGGCGGATCTGTCCGAAAGCATGCGAAGCCTTTTTCTCGGATTAATGTTTGCAATGCTGGCGGTCTACGCCCTCCTTGCCATCCCCTTCCAGAGCTACATACAACCGATCATTGTGATGATAAGCATTCCCTTCGGCATCGTAGGGGCCATCTTCGGCCATCTCCTTCTCGGCTACAGCCTCAGCATCATGAGTCTGTTCGGCATTGTGGCGCTCTCAGGCGTCGTCGTCAACGATTCGCTCGTATTGATTGATTTTGCAAATCGAAGGCGAAAAGAAGGCGCCTCTCCCACAGACGCCATTCATAATGCCGCCATAAGCCGTTTCCGCCCCATTCTTTTAACGTCGCTTACCACCTTCGGCGGCTTGACGCCGATCATTCTGGAAACATCGCGGCAGGCCCGCTTCATGATCCCCATGGCCATCTCGCTGGGATTCGGCGTGCTTTTCGCCACGCTGATCACGCTTGTGCTGGTGCCCTCCTTTTATCTGATGGTAGAGGATCTTCGTCATGTCGTTACGGGAAGAGAAGAGGAAGGACCGGAAGTCATATCCGCACGCATCTGACGCAATATCTGAATGGAAAACCGTGATGCCGCGAATTCAATGTGATACGTGCTTCTTTTTTGCTTCACTGTCGCCATACCCTAAAAACCGGTCATGTGGACCGATGAAGCCCTCTGTGAGGCAAAGAAATAGGGGTGGGACAGCGTCGTTCTGAATAGCTGAAGACTAGTCAAAAGGATTATAGCCCGGCTTTTTGTAGAGCAAATGCTCTTTTTCCAGGATGTCGGGTCGGTAGACCGTCTCCGGCCAGGCGCTCTGGGCAACTTCTTCGAAGGCCACCGATACGACGCGGTCCTCGCAGCCCAGGATCTCCACAACGTGTCTGGCAATCTCGGCCGAGAGTTTTTGCTTCTGCGCCTCCGTTCGTCCGGGATAGAGCTTTACGATTACATGGGGCATGGTGATCCTCCCTGTTGTCAGTCTCTTGTTAACTGGCGGTATTTCAGCCGGTGGGGCTGATCGGCTGCTTTTCCCAGACGTTTTCTCCGGTCCGCCTCGTAGTCAGAGTAATTTCCATCAAACCAGATCACGGCGCCGTCCTCTTCGAAGGCCAGGATGTGGGTGGCGATGCGGTCGAGAAACCATCGATCGTGGCTGATAACTGCGGCACAGCCGCCGAAGTGTTCCAGCGCCTCCTCCAGAGCGCGCATGGTGTTGACGTCGAGGTCGTTGGTGGGTTCGTCGAGAAGAAGCAGATTGGCCCCCTCCTTGAGCATGCAGGCAAGGTGAGCGCGATTCCGCTCACCGCCGGAAATCATGGTGACCTTTTTCTGCTGGTCCGTGCCTGAAAAGTTAAAGCGCGACACATAGGCCCGCGAGTTCATCTCCCGTGTTCCCAGGGTGATCATCTCGTTTCCCCCTGAAATGACTTCCCAGATGGTTTTATCCGGGTCAAGGGTGTCCCGCTCCTGGTCCACATAGCCCAGCTGTACCGTGTCCCCTACGCGTATGGCGCCTTTGTCCGGCTGCTCCGCCCCCGTGATCATTTTGAAGAGCGTTGTCTTGCCGGCGCCGTTCGGTCCGATGATTCCCACGATGCCGCCTGCGGGCAGCGAAAAGGTCATATCTTCGAAAAGCAGCCGATGGCCGAACCCCTTGGCGACACTTTCCGCCTCCACAACGATTTTTCCCAGGCGCGGTCCCGGCGGAATATAGATTTCGAGATCCGTTGCTTCACCTTCATAATCCTGATTCAGGAGCGATTCATAGGCGCTGATGCGGGCCCTGGACTTTGCATGGCGTCCCTTGGGCGACATGCGAATCCACTCCAGTTCTCTTTCCAGGGTTTTCCGCCTCGCCGCCTGTCCTTTCTCTTCGTGGGAAAGCCTCCGTTCTTTCTGCTCGAGCCAGGAGGAATAATTCCCCTTCCAGGGGATGCCACGGCCCCGGTCGAGCTCAAGAATCCATCCCGCCACGTTGTCCAGGAAGTACCGGTCATGGGTGACGGCGATCACGGTTCCCTCATAGTGCTGAAGATGACGCTCAAGCCAGGCCACCGTTTCGGCATCGAGATGGTTGGTGGGTTCATCGAGGAGCAGTATGTCCGGTTTCTGCAGCAGAAGCCTGCAGAGGGCCACACGCCTCTTTTCGCCGCCTGAGAGTACCCGGATCGGTGTGTCCTCCGGCGGGCAGCGCAACGCATCCATTGCCATTTCCAGCCGCGAATCGATATCCCAGGCGTCGCGCTGATCGATTTGTTCCTGAAGTTCTCCCTGTCGCTCCATCAGACGGGTCATCTCCTCATCCGACAGGGGTTCGCCGAATTTTTCGCTGATCTCATTGTATTCCCTGACGATATCGACGGTTTCCTGCAGCCCTTCTTCGACAATCGTCTTTACCGTCTTGTCCGGATCGAGCGCCGGTTCCTGTTCAAGAAATCCCAGGGTATAGCCGGGAGAGAGCATGGCCTGTCCCTCGAAATCCTGATCAATCCCCGCCATGATGCGCAGGAGCGTGCTTTTTCCCGATCCGTTCAATCCCAGGACACCGATCTTCGCTCCGTAGAAATAGGAAAGAGAAATATCCTTCAGCACCTCCCTGTGATGATGGTGCTTTCCCACCCGCATCATGGTGTAAATAATCTTTTCCGGTCCTTCGCTCATGCATGTTCCTCTTTCTTGCTGTCGACAGTGTAAATAACGATCGCGCTTTTCATCCTTATACCGGGCGTCTTGCATTATTGAAAGGGAAAATTGCCTCTCTGTGATTTGCGGAGACCCTCGAGGGATGAGAATCGTTCTTAAATTCCTTGAAAACATCCGGAAGTTCGGGTAGTCTTATGCAAATTTTCGCAAAGAGTTTTCCCCTCCGGGGTGTGTAAGAATACCGTAACCTTGCGGAAATTGTCTTTGTCTATTCCCTTGTAATGATACGCAAAAGATTTTACGTGCCCTATACCTGATATGGCGCATAACGGAAGAGGAGCAACAGTGCGGTATCTGAATCTCATCAAAAATGTATCAAATTGGCATGTTCACCTTATGCAAAAAGCGGGAATCAACAGGGACGACCCCCTCCTGTTTACTGCACGGAACGGTGTCAGCTTTGAAGTTCCCAAAAGACTGTATCATGAGTTTAAAGAAATTTTTATGGAGAATGCATATTCAATAGGGCTGAAGAAAAAGCTGAGCAAAAATCCTGTCATTCTTGATATCGGAGCAAATGTCGGGTTTTTTACTATGTTTGCAATTTCCCAGTACCCCGGGTGCACGATTTATTCCTATGAGCCGATAGCGGCGAACTTCGTCCAACTTGTCAGAAACAGGGAACTGAACAGTGCTCAAAACATTCAGTGCGTCAACAAGGCGGTCTGCGGATATTGCGGTGCCGTAACGATGAATTACGATGAAACGGACGCCTTTACCACGTCGGCAACAATAGTGGGCAGTAATTCCGATACACATGCGATTGAGATCGAATGCGTCGCACTTGCTGATATATTTCATGACCATTCCATAGAGTATTGCGACCTCTTGAAACTTGACTGCGAGGGAGCGGAATATGATATTTTGTATAATGCCCCGAAGGAGCTATTGGGCAGGATTGATCAAATGGCCATAGAAATGCACGGGGGCAGACAGGAAGGGGAAACACCGGCGTCACTGAAGAGATATCTTTCATCATTGGGGTTCTGTCTGTTTCAATATGCGGACAAGCCTCACATGCTGTGGGTATATCGATCATAGCGCGTTGTTCCAGGTGCAAAGGAGGGGAAAGGGTATGTGGAACGGACCGAAGACGATTCATGAGGCGTTTGAAAGAAATCTGGAGGCGTTCCCCGACAGGGAAGCGCTGTACGCGGTCGAATACCGTTCGGGGGCGTGGAAGAAGCTGACCTGGCGGGGGGTAAAAGAGGTGGTTGATGCTCTGGCCGCGGGGCTTGCTGATGTGGGGGTTGCCAAGGGGCGGAAACTAGCCTTCATGAATGCCTCCTATCTGGAAAATGTATGCATGTATCTTGCGGTCCGCAAGGTCGGCGCGATTTTCATACCGGTCAATGTGCGCCTGGTGGCCCGTGAAGTGGAATACATTGTACTCAACAGCGATACGGAGTACCTTGTGTACGGTCAGGAGCATGAGGCGCTGGTGGATCAGATTCGTGCCAAGATTCCTCAGCTCAGAAAAATTATCTGTATTGAAAAAGAAGACGCCCCTGTGCCTGAATGGGCGATCCCCTATGCGCGTCTTCTGGAAAGTAAGGCTCCGCCGCCGCATGTGGAAATACATCCGGATGATCACGCCGACATTATCTACACCAGCGGTACCACCGGTCGTCCCAAAGGGGTCGTGTTGTCCGAAAGCACCAAGATCGCCTGCGGGCGATTGCACGGGGCGGCATGGGGGTTTCACCGCAAGCACTACGGGTACATGAAACATCAGACGCCGTTTCCCTTTTTCACCTCCACCGGCGTGAGCTCCCACATCATGACCTGGCTGTGGTACGGCTATTACCTCATATGGGAACCGGTTTTCGATGCGCTGGAGTCTATGCGGCTTATCGAACAGGAACACACCACCTCCATCTGCCTTGCCCCCTCCATGATCATTTTTATTATGGAGCATCCGAGGTTCAGAGAATTTGATACCTCAAGCCTGCGGATCATGTCCTACGGGGGATCCGCCATGCCCGAAGAGGTGATTCGCAAGGCGCTCGAGGTCTGGCCCGATCTGAAGCTCGTTAATATTTACGGATTGACCGAGGGAGGGGTAGGGGGGACACGGCTCGGTCCCGAGGATCATCTGGCAAAAATCGGTTCCATCGGGCTCCCCTGGGCGCCCGATATGGAAGGGCGGATTGTGGACGATCAGGACTGCGATGTGGGGGTGAAAGAAGTAGGCGAACTGATTCTTCGAGGGCCCAACGTCATGATCGAGTATTACAAGGATCCCGAAGCGACAGACGAAACGCTGAAGAACGGATGGCTGCATACGGGAGACCTTACCTACTACGATGAAGACGGCTATATCTATTATGTGGATCGTAAAAAGGACATGCTGGTGCGCGGGGGATACAATGTCTATTCGGTGGAAGTAGAAAGCGTCCTCTACGAGCATCCCGCCGTCAGTCAATGTTCTGTGGTGGGAAAACCCCATCCGAAGCTCGGAGAGGACGTTGCCGCCTTTATTGTGTGTAAGGAGGGCATGACGGCAACCGCCGAGGAGCTGATGGAATTCTGCAGGGACAAACTGGCCGACTTCAAGCGTCCCCGCGACATACGGTTTGTCGATGCCATTCCCGTGACCTCTATGGGGAAGGTGGATAAAAAACTGATTCGTGCCCGCTATTTCGGAACGTGATAAATATTTAATTTCGCGCAGAGGCGCAGGAGCACTATAATCCCAGATAGGCCTTTTTAACCCGGTCGCTCTTTAATATCTCTTTGGCATCGCCCGACAGGATCATGTGGCCGTTTTCCAGTACGTAACCCCATCGGCCTATTTCGAGCGAGGCCTTCACGTCCTGTTCAACTACCAGAATGGTGACGCCCGACCGGTTTATTTTTGTAATAACGGAAAATATCTCTTTCACTATTATGGGGCTGAGGCCCAGTGAGGGCTCATCAAGCATCAGAAGCCGCGGGTCTGCCATGAGCGCCCTGCCGATGGCCAGCATCTGCTGTTCGCCTCCGCTAAGCGACTGTGCCATCTGCCCCGATCGTTCGTAAAGTATGGGAAAAAGATCGAATACTCTTGTAAGTCTTTCCTTTCGCCTGGCCCGTGCCCGCGGCAGTATGGCGCCAAGCTCAAGGTTTTCCTTTACGCTCATGTAGGGGAACACATGGCGTCCTTCGGGGATCTGCACCAGTCCAAGCTCCACACGATGATGCGATTGCAATGACGTGATGTCCCTTCCTTCGAAATAGATCGATCCACTGCTGCAGGGTACAAGTCCCGAGATGGCGCGCAACAGACTTGTCTTTCCCGCGCCGTTTGAACCGATCAGGCTGGTTATGGCGCCTTCTTCCACTGACAAATCAACTTCTCCTATAACCTCGACGTCGCCATAGCGAACCGATACATGTGCAAGCTCAAGCAGATTCATACTCGTCTCCAAGATAGGCTTTAATGACCCGCTCATCGCGAATAACTTCCTGCGGGGTCCCTTCCATTATTTTTCTGCCTTCTGCAAGTACCATCACCCTGTCGGACAGCGACATGATGGCCTGCATCACATGTTCCACTACCAGTACGGTGATGCCGTGATCCCTGATTTTCTTGATCAGGTCAATGGCCTCGCCGATTTCATAGGGGGTAAGCCCCGCCATGACCTCGTCGAGCAACAGCACCTCAGGTTCCGTGGCCAGGGCCCTGGCCAGTTCAAGCTTCTTCTTGTCCGCAAGGGTGAGCGTATGTCCCGGCGAGTCTGTTTTGTCCGCCATGCCGACAAAATCAAGTATCTCCCGTGCCCTTCGTTCCACCTCCGAACTTCCCCTATGCCGGCAGAACACACCGACCATCACATTATCAAGAACCGATATGGTTTCAAAGGGTTTGACCAGCTGAAAGGTTCTTCCGATTCCCATTCTGCAGAGCAGATGGGATGTGTTGACGTGGGAGATGTCGCTCTCTTTGAAGCTGATTGAGCCCGAATCCTGGGCATATACCCCGGAGAGAATATTAAAGAGCGTGCTTTTCCCCGCACCGTTCGGGCCGATTATACCGAAAATTTCTCCCGGCTTGACTGAAAAACTTAATTCATTGACCGCCGCCAGTCCACCGAACCGTTTCGACAATGATTTCGCTTCCACAATCGAGCGCCCTTGAAAATGGGTAGTCTTTTCCGATACGGCAGCGCCAGCCGGTGGGGTGTGCTCACGGATGACTGTCGCCGGTGTGGCTCCCCATGACGGAAGTCTGGTAAGAAACACCCGGTAGGGTTCCGAGAAAAACTCGATGATGCCCCGCGGCATGAAAATAACTACCAGGATAAGCACCACTCCGTAGATGACAAAATAAAGCCCCTGAAAAGAACTTCCAATCCATACCCTGAGAAACTCCTGCAGCGGGATGAGAAGGAACGCCCCGATTGCCGGCCCGACAACCGTACCCAGTCCGCCCACCATCGAGATCATGGCGAGGTTCACGGACACATTAAGCGAGAATTCCGAATGCGGTTCCAGGAAAAGGACATAGTGCGCAAATATGCTTCCTCCTATTGCCGTTACGCCGGCACTGATTACGAGACCCGTCAATTTAGTCCTGCTCGTTTGTATGCCAAGAGATTCCGCTGCCTGATCTTCATCGCGCAGAGCAATAAGCTGATAGCCCAGGCGGCTTTTTTGAATCCACCGGGAAACGCCGAGAGCGAAGAGCATGAAGCAGAGTCCCACTACTGCGTAGGGCGTTTTCGATGCAAAGCAGAGATTGAGGAGGGATGGCGTAAATGGAATGGAAAGACCTTCGGAACCAGCCGTCAGTCCTTTGAAGTGAACTGCAAGAAGCAGCATTACTTCGCCCACGGCGATGGTGGCGAGCGTAAAGAAGGGACCCTTGAGGCGGAAACAGGGGAATCCGATGACGAGGGCCAGCACCATGGCGCAGATAACGCTGGCAGCCGTGCCGAAAAGAGGCGGCAGACCGCACTTCACGAAAAGCAGACTCGATGCATAAGCCCCGAGACCGTAAAAAGCGCTGTGCCCCAGGGAAAGCTGCCCGCCGAACCCGCCGATGATGTTCCAGGCGCTTGAAAGCCCTGCAAACATGAAGACCGTGAAATATAGATTCAGATAAAAGGAATTATCCGTCATGAGGACAAGACACACAAGAGCCGCCAGGATAATGAACGGCACGTATATGCGCGGTTCACCTGCTTTCCGGAGAGTCTCTGCATTCATTATTTCATCCCCATTTCTTCAGCACCCGCTATTCCCATCAAACCGGAAGGCCGAATCAGCAGTACGATAAGAAAGATTATGAAATAGACGACCTCTTTCAACGAGGGATCGATATAGTAGCCGCTCAGCGAATCGGTTATGCCGATGATAAAGCCTCCCAGGAGCGCGCCGGTCATGTTGCCCAGTCCTCCAAGGACCACTACGACGAAGGCCGTGAGGACAAAATAGGCCCCGACCGAGGGAAAGACATAATATACCGGAAGAATGAGACCGCCGGCGATTCCTACGAGGGCCGTACCCAGACCGAAGGTGAGCATATAAATCCTGTTAAGGTTGATTCCCATAAGCCTCGCTGCCATCCGATCCTGAGCGATAGCGCGAATCTGTCTCCCTGTGTCGGTGAATTTCAAAATGAGATGAAGGCATGCCGAGACGAGGATGGCCGCACAGAAGATGATCAGTTTTGCATAGGTTAAGGAAATCCCACCCCACTGCACTGTTCTTTTGGCGAAGGGCATGTTGATGCTCTGGTAGTCGCCACTGAAGAGCAGAAGGGCCAGATTCAGAAGTACGATGGAGAGTCCCACCGTTGCAAAAATCTGCATATAAGCGGGGGCGTCCCGCAACGGCCTTATGATAAGCTGATCTATCGCCATTCCCACTAGAAACATCAGAGGAACGCCGATCAGGAGTGAGACGTAGGGGTTCAGCCCAAGCAACTCATAGCTGAAATAGGTAATATACATCGACAGCATGAGAAATTCGCCATGGGCGAAATTGATCACCCGCACCACGCCGAAAATCAGCGTCAGGCCGATGCTGATCAGCGCGTAAATGCCTCCGAGAAGCACGCCGTTGACAATGAGCTGAAGCAGAATCATTGGTGTCCGATACCCCCTCTTCCTTGGTTACGCGCACAGTTCTCCCGTGCCGGTATCTCGGTCGGGGGGCTTCGCCGTTCGCGCGAGAGCCCCCGGACCGCCATCGGTGCATTATATGGTTATTTGAGAATAACGAGACTTTTTCCTGGAGATGCCGCCTCGGCTGGATCGACAATGACCAGCTCTCCGTTTTGCCACTGTGTGACGAAATAATGAGCCAGGGTGTTTTGTCCCATGATTTCACTGCCCGGAGGCGCGAATTTGATGCCGTAACGTAAGATAGTGTCATCGCCGGATATATTCGTTTCGATGGCTGCCTTGACAATCTTTCCCGGTTCCACCGATCCTGCCCGTGTGATCACGTCCCACAGCGCCATAGTGCCCATATAGTTGATAACCGAGAAGACGCTTGTAGGTTCCCGCCCGAACGTTTTTACATACAGTTCCGCAAGTGCATCGATCCCCCTGGCGAAGTTCGGGTTGAGATTGTACCCTGGATATCCTACATTGCACACCTTGTTGTCGATGGCGTTTCCCAGGGCTTTCCGGTATCCGGGAAGATTCATCCCGCCGCCCGATCCGACAAACATTTTCACCTGCAACCCGAGTTCTTCTCCCTGCCGGAAAAAGAGGATGCCGTCATTCTCGTAGGAGGACTCCAGAATGACGTCGGGAGCGGCGGATTTCACCCGCATGACCAGTGACGACAGGTCACTTGCCTTATGGTTGTATGACTGGTCCATGGCGAGTGTGATGCCCATTGTCTTGGCCATGTCCCTTATGCCTTGGGCGCATGCCGTTCCATAGGCGGAATCCTCGTAAATGCTGGCAATCTTTATCGTATCTTTGGTCTTTCCGATTTTTGCCGCTAATACTTCAACGGCAAATCGAAGCTGGTCGCGACCCAGGTCCGATCCCGTCGGACAGGTCCTGAATACACACTTCAATTTTCTCTTGGTAATCTGATCTCCTACCGCGCCCAGTTCCCAGTAGACGACCTTGTTCTGGTCCGCCTTGGCGCTGGCGGCGAGACTGATCGAACTTGAAAATGAGCCCACGATCACCGGCACTTTTTCCACGGTGCACAACCGTTCCGTCTCGCTAACCGCCGCCTTCGGATCGACGGCGTCACCGTCTACAAAAACGATTTTCTTGCCCAGAAGCCCCCCTTTTTGATTCTGGATAATTCGCGCAAGTTCGGCGCCTCGCCAGCTTTCAAGTCCCAGATTGGCGAGAGGGCCGGTCCTCGAGAAAATTGTACCGATCTTGATCACGTTTTCCTGGGCAATGCCGGTTGCTGCAAAAACAAAGACCATGGCAATAGCTGCCACTACACTGACAATACTACGTTTCTTCATCGATTCCCTCCTTTGTTCGCTGTAATGACACACCCCAAAAAAAGAAAACACCCCTTCAACACTGTGTCCATGAGATGCTGCAAAAAACTTGCTATGTGCGATGACAAGGCCATGAATGCCACGGCGCCGTGAAGGCGGGTCGAGAATCAGGAAGAATGAACTGAATCGTACCGCGAGAAAGATCACATGAACAAGATGAAAGACTGCTTTGACGTCCGCATACTGCTCATCGCCCCGATACTTTCGGAAATTACTTTACTCTGAGATTTCGCTCTGAAGATATAGGTAATTTCTAAGACACTTATGTTCTGTTGTCAATTTATTTATGCCCTGCTTTCCCGGCCAGCCGCCGATGCGCTGTAAGAGTATGTGATTAAAATCACAGCAGCATAGTCGATAATTTCTCCTGCTGTTGCTTTTTACCATTTGACACAGGAGCATTTTTTTTATAGCCTCTGTAGCCAATTTCACTCTCTGCGAGATAGATGCATAAAGCCTATGGCAAGACTTACAGAACCGAGCGATGTGTCCGTTGAACGTATTGAAAATTTTGTTTCGCACATGCCCAGTCTTTCCACCACGGCAACACGGGTTCTTGAGATCTGCAATAGCCCGGCCACTTCTCCCAATGACCTCAATCGTGTGATTGCTCTTGATCCGGTTTTAACGGGTCAGGTGCTAAAAGTAGTCAATTCAGCATATTACGGACTGCGCAACAAGATCACTTCACTCCCCCGGGCGATCATTATGCTGGGCATGAACACGATCAAAAATCTTGTGATAAGTACCGCCATATTGAATTCTTTCGGGACAGGCGCCTCTTTTCGGGCCCTTTCCATGGAAAAATTCTGGGTTCATTCCGTTTGTGTGGGGGTGACGGCAAAACAGATTGCGAGTATAAAGAAAGTACCGCCCACGGAGTGGGATGAATATTTTGTGGGAGGTCTTTTACACGATCTCGGGAAAATTCCCCTGAACACACTTTTTTCTTCCGAGTACAGGGGGATATTGGATGCTCTTACCCACGATTCATTTGCCCTTTACAAGATCGAACGGAAAGTGATCGGTATCGATCATATGCGGGTGGGGAAAATGATCGGGGATAAATGGAAGCTGGGGAATATGATCAGGGATTGTCTTCACCACCATCACGATCCTGACAGGTCTGACGAGGAGAACATAGAAAAGGTTAAGGTCATCGCTCTGGCCGACATGCTCTCGAAGTCGTTCGGGTTTAGTGCTGACTCCGATTTTCCCCCCGACAGAGAAGCCATTCAGTATCTGATCAACAGTAATGGGTTATCCGGCATTGAACTGGATGATCTCAGGGGAACAGTGTCGGAAGAAATCGACAAGGCCCAGGTGTTCCTGCAATTGACTGCAAAGGGATAGTTCATGATTAAAGTGAAATTCTGGGGAGTGCGGGGTTCTATTCCCTGTCCGGGTTTCGCAACTGCGAAGTACGGAGGGAACACGCTGTGTCTCGAACTGCGGTTTAACGATGCGAACCGCATGATTATCATAGACGCGGGGTCGGGCATTCGCTCCCTTGGGAATTACCTCGCGGCCCACGATATTCCAAAGGGCATGAAAAAGATTGATATTTATCTTACCCACACTCACTGGGATCATATCCTGGGATTCCCCTTTTTTACTCCTATGTATATTCCGGGCATGCGCATCCGTATTCATGGGCCGCAGACCTTTGGAGACGATTCTCTGGAAAGCGTGATAGGCGGACAGTTTGTCTACCGTTATTTTCCTGTAAGAATAGAGGAGCTATCCTCAGTGATAGAATACAGTGAACTGGGGGAGGGGCGTTTCGATCTTGGGGACGGCATTACCCTCGTCACTAAATTTCTCAACCATCCCATTTCCTGTATCGGCTATCGTTTCGAGTACCGGGGGAAATCCTTTGCCACGGTATATGATGCCGAACCCTTTCAGAATCTTTTCTGCACCGATCCGACTGATCCCTCTTACGACAAAGCTGTGGCCCTTGAAGGCGAAAAAGCGGCTGCGGAGCAGAATATGCTTGTAGAGCGGTTTTTTGCCGGGGCCGACTGTATTGTCTATGATGCGCAATACACAGAGGAGGAGTATCGGAACGGAAAGCGAGGGTGGGGACACGGCGCGATTGAATATGCCATTGACGCGACTGCGCGAAACGGGGTCGCGCAATTGGCACTGATACACCATGATCCGGAACGCACCGATGCGCAGCTCGATATACTGACTGAGAAACTCTGCAATCGGGAACATTGCGGAGACATGAAGGCGTGTTTCGCCCGCGAGGGGATGGAGATCACGCTTTAGCCGGAGGAGGTGTGAAACGATATGATCCCCGTTGAAACAATACTGCCGTTTTTTGCGGCCTCCCTGCTGCTGGCGCTTGCCCCGGGGCCGGACAACATCTTTGTGCTCACCCAGTCGGCCATGCACGGCCGCAGCGCAGGGTTCATTGTGACAATGGGGCTTTGCACGGGACTTATCGTGCATACCTCAGCGGTTGCCTTCGGTGTGGCCGCGTTATTTCAGGCATCGCTTGTCGCGTTCACGGCATTGAAAATTGGCGGTGCCTGCTACCTGCTCTATCTTGCCTGGCATGCGTTTCGGGCCTCGGCGGCGGAAATTAAATCCGGGCAGGACAGAAAACGCAGTCCCTGGCAGCTCTACCGGCGGGGCATCATCATGAATGTGACGAACCCCAAGGTTTCCATTTTTTTTC
This sequence comes from Syntrophales bacterium, assembly GCA_963666365.2. Classification (GTDB taxonomy): domain Bacteria; phylum Desulfobacterota; class Syntrophia; order Syntrophales; family UBA2210; genus JALNXD01. The sequence goes on along the minus strand of CAXXNF010000001.1, from coordinate 350,856 downwards.
TGGCCTTTCTCCCTCAGTTTGCCGATCCCGCGAGGGGACCCCTGACGCATCAGCTGCTGCTGCTGGGCGCTGTTTTTATCATCGCGACGATCCTGATTTTCGGAAGCGTTGCCCTTCTTGCCGGTCTGATCGGCACATGGCTCAGTCGCTCCGCAATGGCGCAACGCATCATCAACGGGCTCGCCGGCGTGGTTTTTGCGGGACTGGCCCTCAAACTCTTCAATGCCCAGCGGTAACGGACGGTTTCATCTGTCCGGAAATAAATCCGCTTAAGATTTCCTTGACCTGTACGATTGTTTCCCTATATCTTCGAACGTAGAAAACACCGCGTGACTCATCTTTCAGTGTATACATCGATTTCCAAGGATATCCAATGCGCCGAATCACTCCGAAGATATCAGTTGTGAGAGGTTCTATCCGGTTCTTACGGATCCTGGTGCATATGCTGGTCATTTCCATCATCCTGTGTGTGACCGCCACAGGAGAAGGAGCATCCCGTCCCCGTATCGGATTAGTTCTGAGCGGCGGTGGAGCGCGGGGCATCGCCCACATCGGTGTGCTGAAAATACTGGAAGAAATGAGGATCCCCATTGATGTAATCGCCGGCACAAGTATGGGGAGTATCGTGGGGGGATTATATGCGTCAGGACTCTCATCCGGGGAACTGGAGACACTCGTTACCAGCGTTGAATGGAACAAAATATTCCGGGATAAGCCCCCGTTGGAGGAACAGCCTTTCCGGCGCAAGCAGGACACTCAGCAATATCAGATCGATTTCGAACTCGGGTTCAAGGAAGGTAATTTTGTCCTTCCCCGGGGATTTGTGCAAGGCCAGGGACTGAATTATATTCTCAATATGATGCTGATCCACAAGGCCACAGTTAAGGATTTCGATTATCTCCCCATTCCGTTTCGTGCCGTGGCGGCTGATATTGAAACGGGGGAAACTGTCGTTCTCGGGAAGGGCAGCCTGGCGCAGGCACTCCGGGCGAGCATGTCGATTCCCGGCGTGTTTGCGCCGGTTGAGGTAGATGGAAAAATGCTTGTCGATGGCGGGATTGCGAACAATCTTCCCATGGATGTGGCACGGCAGATGGGTGCTGACGTCCTGATCTGTGTGGACGTTGGCACTCCCCTGCGTCCCCGGGACAGACTACGATCGGCGGGCAGCATCACCGCCCAGGTCATGACGATTCTTATTCAACGAAATGTCGCCGCACAGCTTGCGACCCTGCGTCCGGGAGATATTCTGATACGACCGGAGCTTGGCGACGCGGGGACGACAAATTTCACGAAGGCGTCCGAGATTTTGAAAATCGGTGAAGACGCGACCGGAACCATGAGGTCGCAACTGGCCTCACTCGTCTGTTCGGACGATGAGTATGCAGCCTACCTGCACCGACGGGAAAAGGGACCGAAAAAGATGCCGGTCATCAATGATGTCAAAATCGTCAATAATTCAGGTCTGTCAGACGCGGTTCTGGCTGCCCAGGTCAAAACAAAACCGGGGGATGAGCTCGACAAAAAACGGCTCTATGAGGATCTGTCAAGATTGTATAATCTCGGCACATTTGAGAGGGTGGATATGCAACTCGAAGAGGATAACGGGGAAACCGAACTGACCCTGACCCCGGTCGATAAGCAATGGGGACAAACGAATATCCGCTTCGGCTTCAGCATTGACGATAACTTCCGGGGGGCAAATTCCTATTCGATCTCAGCCATCGTCAATCAGATGGAAATGAACAGCCTGGGTGCGGAGTGGCGCAATGAATTGCAGATTGGCGATCGTGTGAGGATCAATTCTGAGTTCTACCAACCGCTTGATGCATCGACGCGTTACTTCATCGCTCCTCAGGTCAAGTACCAGGAACGGAACGTGAGCAACTTCAATAGCGATGGTGATACTGTGATGCAGTATCGGGTCAAGATGCTGCTGGCCGGTTTTTATGCGGGGCGTCAGTTCGGAGACTGGGGGGAATTACGTGCCGGATTATGGAGGGGTTATGGGCGGTACGGTGTCAACATCGGCGACCCCTCGTTGGGTTCGGGAAACTTTCATAGAGGGGGAGTCTATGCCGCCTTTCGCTACAATACTATCGACAATTTCAACTATCCTCAGCAGGGGGCATATGGAAACATCATCTGGGAGGCCAATCTCCGGGGGCTGGGGTCTGACATATCCAGGAACAGCCTTATACTGAGCGGCGCCAAGGTCATGACCTGGGGAAACCATACCCTGGTGCCCGAATTTAAAGTGCAGACGACGCTGAGTGGCGGCGGATTGATGCAGGATTCATTCGGCCTGGGCGGGTTTCTCAATCTGTCAGGATACACGGAGGATGAACTTGCCGGGCAGCATACCGCTCTTGGGAGCCTTCTGTATCTTCGGAAGATCAGCCATCGCGGACTGGGAAGTCTCAACATGGAACTGTTCTGTGGCGGATCGTTAGAAGCGGGGAATGTGTGGGCCCGTCGAGAGGATATCTCGCTTTCCACAATGATGCTGGCGGGAAGCGTTTTTATCGGGGCCGATTCCTTTCTCGGTCCGGCCTATCTCGGTTATGGGCAGGCAGAAGGGGGGCATGGCATGTTCTATTTTACGATCGGCCAAAAATTTTGAATAGTGACAGCGCCCCCTTATCCATTACGGAGTTTCGCTCGGGATCATACATGAAACAACATCTCTGCGGTTACTTCACTGCCGCTTTGGATAAAAAGGGCGCTGTCGCCATTCGTTAATCCTCATCCATCCTCAATCCGGCAACGTGCTGAAGGAGGTACACAACCTCAGCCAATCCGATCTTGCCGTCCTTATTTACATCGGCATTCACATTAACGACGTCGGGGCCAAGACCGGCAGCCAACTTCAACACAAGAATGGCATCGGACAGATTGAGTATCATGTCCCCGTCAATATCACCTGTGAGGTCGGACAGGAGCGTTATTTTCAGTTTCCTCGGTGCGTTGTTGTCAATATCGTCATCGGGCATGGTAAAGAGACTGAACCCACACCAATCCTCAGTCCGGGCATATAACCCGTCCGGATGGCCTTTGAAATAAGAAGGCTCTGTCCGTTGCTCCGTATCGGAATTTTTCAGACCGGAGCTTTGCCAGCTGTACCCGCATGGTGTTCCGTCGGCATTGACGGCAAAGGCGGTACCCGCCGTCAGGTCTTCGAAGGCATCGAAATTAAAGATCGACGCTTCCCCCCAGATAATCAGAATGGTTTTGTAATAGTGGGTCGTATTGAAAATTGCCGTCTTGTTCGATTCGCCGATGAAGGTCCACCCGCTGCCCCAGTCAACCTCATTCGGATCCCAGGAACCATAGTAGTATGGAGGAATTGTATAGGTAGTGCTGCCGAACACCCTGTACCGTCCCGGCTTTGTCATGATAAAGGAATTATCGATCTCGGTATCGAGCGAAAAATCGACCCCGCCCGTTCCGCCTTCCGCCACGGTCACGGCGGTGATGTGTCTGCCGACATAGTCCCCGAATGTCCTGATTCCGTTATTGTCTGCATCCCATCGGCCGAAGAGATAGACGCTCGCCCCTGCGGGAAGGTTCTCGATACGGTAGTTTCCCTGAGAATCGACCACCGCGCTTCCGACCTGCTGTGCATGGCGCAAATTGGGGCCATCGCAGGCCCAGACAAAAATGTTGCCCGAACCGTTGCAGGCGTTGCAGGAGACCGTTCCGGAGATGGATGCCAGGGGACCCACGCGAAGTCCCGTCTGATTGCTGTCCGAGCAGTCATAAGGGCCGGGCGTCCAATGACTCCACGTGTTCAGGTAATACCCCGTAAAGGGCGTGTCCAGTTCACTCAGCGGCACCTTCCATTCGAGATCATTTCCCACCGCCTGGGCGAATCCTGTGGGATGGGATCCGATCACATAAGATCCTCCATACTGATGGACAAAGACTTCCCAATTGCCTGAGTTGTATTTCACGCCGAAATACCGGTCACTCCAGTCTGAAGCATATCTGGATGCGGCCAATTGAACAAAATAGTGCATGCTCCCGCCAAAGACGTCGGGCGCCGTTGTATTGGGGGGTTCCGTAAGCGTCATGCGCACATAGAGGTAGTCTGCATCCTGCGCCAGGTAGAGCGCGGCGATGTCGCCGCCGCTGAATTCGCCTTCGTCATCGCCGGTGATATCGACGAATGCCGGAGTCATTCCGGCCCAGTCATTGACCGTGTTATCCTGTACGTTGATCGACGCGCCAGGGATAAGGAATTCGCCGGCGGGCTGCAGTTCGAATTCCACTGTAAGATCGTCGTTTGTCTGAATATCGGGGAATATGCCGTTCAGGACGGGGGATGAGTCGTCGATGGGAGGAAAGGTCCCCGCCACCGGTTCGCCCTCTCCCCACTGGTCGAACTCCGGCATAACCGCCCTGATGTCAAGGGGATATTTGCCTGTGTTCCCGAACACACGATTGAAATCGATTTGAATTGTCTCCTGCTCACTTCCAATGCGTTCACCCGTGAAGGAGCTGCTGCCGATGGGAGAGCCGATGCCGTCATACTCCGTATATGTGCCCGATATCTGGGTTCCATCGATGAATGTCCCCGTAAATATTGCAGAACCGGAGAAAAAGCCGCCATAGGCAACTTCGATCGTAATGGAAGTTCCCGAGACGGCGATGTCTTCGATCCAGCCGCTGCAGCTGATAAAGGTGCAGCCGTTCATTCCCCAGTAATCGCCGCCTACAAATTCTCCATTGACATCTTTTTCAATCTCAGTGTGAAGCCGATTGCCCGTCGCGGTATCGGTCAATCGCCACGTTTCAAGGATGGTGGTAAATGCCGCGACCCGATTGCCGGTCAGTGAGTTTTTCAGCTCGGTCAGCTCTGTGAGAAAAAACTGTGCCTCTCGTTTGCCTTCCGAATCGAAGTAAAAGAGGTCGTCCTCCTGCGGGTCCGATTCGGCGGTGATACAGTCGAAGGCGGCCCCGAAGGCGTCGATGCCGGCAAGAAGGGCCTGTTTTGCACCGGCGAGTAAGGCAATGCCGTCTGTGGTGCGCAGGCGCAATAAATCGGGATATTTATCGAGAAGATCCCGGTGAAACTGGATAACGCCGGCATTCCCCAGAATCGCCAGTTCACGAAGATCAACATCCAGGTTATAGGCGGCGCTGATGAGGATGATGGCTTTCAGCATATGGAGGGATGACTTCAGAAGCAACACATCGCCGAAGTCTATCTCAACGGCGTCATCCCCGGTTTCCTCGGTCTTGAGAACCGTGGTGAAGGCGCTTCCGACTTTGTCGAGATTGGCAATTGCACCGTCGAGGAGGGCTGCAAAGGGACCTGCCAGAAATGCCCTCAGGTCCTCGCCGCCGGGCATTTCCTCAGGGGGAGCATAGTGATCGTATATATGCGGGGGGTCGTCAAAGGGCGACCCGTCATCCACGGCATCCACAGTGTTGCGCGTGACGCCGAAGGCCTTGAGCAGGTCCCCCATTGTTTCATATCCGCCGCCGCTTCCCTGTTCCAGCACAGAGACAAGCACACGCGTCACCCCATAGAAGAGGTTGGCCTGCGGATCTGTGGGATTCGCTTCAACTGCCGCCTTGAATTGCACATGTGCCGCCTGGATACCGGAATAGGTCGGATTGCCTCCGTTGAACAGCAGGGCGCGACCCTCGTCAACGGACGCATGAGCCGGCAGCATGAATCCCGTCAGACAACATGACACATATAGAATGCTGGAAAGAATAAATATTTTTATCTTCATCGGTCGTCCTCCCAAGGATTGTTAACTTTTTGTGTCCGAAAAAGCCGGTCTCAGGAATATATCCGAGATGAGTCGCTCTCCTTCGAGGCGTCGTTCCGGCGTGGTGAGAGTGAAATGGCGCTCGCATCGTATTTCGGCGGGATCGGTGAACAGATTGAGCCGACTGGTCACAAGGGTTCTGTTGCCGGAGGCCATCCTGACTGCGCCCTGAAAGAGAATGCAGCGTCTGTCAAAATCTATCTCCGCTGAATCCGCCGATATGCTGGTTACCGAAGTCTTTTCATCATGAAGCTCCACCGAAACCGGTTTCATGACAATAGATGCAATCTTTTTTGTGTGAAAAGACGGGAGCCCATCTGTTGAAAATGCATCCCTGAATGTCAATGTCCGGTCACCGGTCCCTGCCCGATGGGCCCCGTTTTCTGCCTCCCTGCTTCCGTAAATATGAATGATCGCATTTTCCAATGTGGCCTTATTTATCAGCCCGCACCTGAAAAAACCGATCTTCTTTTTTTCAATGCACAGTCTGTCCGCCTGTAATGAGATGTGCTTTCTGCCCTCCGTGACGGCGTTAAAATTCACCCCCCTGATCTCATGGCGGCGTCCAACCTGCTGTCTGTGGTGCGCCGTGGATGTACGTTCATCCTCCTGGGCCGACGGGATATGAAAGTGAAAGATGAAAATGATCGCGACAATGCCGGCAAGTGCGCCCACGAGCAGTATGCCCCAGACCGGTCCATGGGTTCGAAATACCTGATTGCCTGAATCTTGGCCCTGTGGATTCATGGTATTTTTGAGGGAGATGAACGCAGCAATTAAAGTTATTATTGGTACTTACATTGCGCCGCCGGGTGTAGCAGCGTGGTTCTGCATATAGGGGAAGCAAAACACCTCACAATTGGTTTGTCAATTAAATTTTGAGAAATTGGCTCGTATCGGGCTGGTATAATTAAATAATGCCTTAATTGTCTCCAGACGGAGATCCTTCCAGATCCCTTCTGATCGCCGGGCCGATTTTTTCCATGGTATAGGGTTTTCTGACATAGGCGCCGGCGCCCAGCTTTTGCGCATCTCTGACACGATCGGTTTCGGAAAATCCGCTGACGATGGTGGCCTTCTGATGGGGATTTATTTCGAGAATTCTTCGATACGTTTCGAGTCCGTCGATCCCGGGGTCCATAATCATATCCAGGACGACGAGATCCACCCGGTTCTCTTTGATGTATTTCACGGCTTCTTCACCGCCGGGAACCGTTGCAACCCTGTAGCCGAGCCGGCTGAGCATCTCAAAGGCAAGCTCTCTCTGTTCAGGCACATCGTCAACCACCAGTATTAACTCTCCTTTTCCCTGGTATGATTCCCTTACGATCGGCGCCTGCTCTTTTTCAATATCTTCTGTGGTGACGGGGAAGTAGAGGGTAAATGTGCTTCCCGAGCCCACTTCGCTTGTTACGTCGATATATCCGTGATGGTCCTTGACGGCGCCCCAGACCACGGCCAGTCCCAGGCCCGTCCCGCTTCTGCCCATGACTTTTTTCGTAAAAAACGGCTCGAATATTTTGTCGAGGTTTCCCTTCGGTATCCCTGTTCCCGTATCCGATATTTTAAGGACTGCATACTCGCCTTCACAAATATCGTCATACCCCCTGAGCGGTTGCTCAAGATAGCAATTTTCCGTTGATATGATCACCCTTCCCCTGTCCTCTATGGATTCGGCTGCATTGGTGATGAGATTCGTGATTGTTTTACCGAGATGCACCGGTGAGCCCTTGATGCCTGTGAGATGAGGGGCGAGATTGAGCTCAAAGTCCACCTGGGAATGAAAGGTCTTTAATGTTGCAAATTCCGGCGTACGGATATAGTCTGAAACCAGGTCGTTCAGATTGACGACCTTGGAAATGGAAAGCCCCCGTCGGGCAAGCGTTAAAAGATCCTGAATTATGGCGGCGCCTTTTTGTCCCGAGGTGAGAATGTTGCCGGCGTATGTTTTCAATTCATCATCCTCGGAAACGTTTTCCAGTAACAGTTCGGAATATCCTACCAGCACGCCCAGTACGTTGTTCAAGTCGTGGGCGATCCCTCCCGCCATTGTTCCTATGACTTCCATCTTCTCGGCTCGATGGAGCCGTTCCTCCAATTGTATCCGCTCCATCTGCTCCCTCTGCAGGGAGACATTTCTCTCTTCGAGTTCCTCCAGCCTCTTTTGAAGTTCGCCATGCAGGTGTGCGTTATCCAAGGCGAAACCGATCTCATTGAGCATGATCGACAGTACCTCTTCGTCGCTGCTGTCGAAGAGGTGAGCAGCATCTTCGCGAAATAGACTTAAAACTGCATGTATCTGCGATCCCCTGAAGATCGGCATGCAGAGGAAGGACGGTATGGCGCCGGGATGCTGGACAGGATCGCCTTCCGCAGGATTCACTGTGATGTCGTGGGCTATGAGGGGGGTCTTGTTGAAAACGACCTGTTTCATCATGGGCTCATAGACATCAAAGGCGCATTTCCGGGCGTAGTCTTTCAAGCCTCCTGCGGCAATCGGTTGAAATTGATTGTGCTCGGAATCGAAGAAAAAAACCGCTCCCGCGCAGGCATCCGTGACGATCATGGCCTTGTCCAGGAGAAGGCGAAACAGCGCTTCTCTGTTAAGCGTGCGGCCGGCAAATTCCGTCATTTCCCTGATGGACTTCAATTCCAGTATCCGCCTGTCAAGAGAATGCGTGACATGTTCCAATCGATCCATTACACGGTTGAAGGAGAATGAAATTTGCCTCATCTCGGATATTTCATGATGGAACTCGATGGGTATTTTCCCGCCGGTTGATGCGGCGTTCTTAAGGTGTTCGGTGGTGGAAGACACCTCATCGAATATGTAGCGGATCAATTTGATGCCGCCCAGTCCCACTATGAGAGTAAGCGCAAAAATAAATCCCTGGGAAGAATCGAAATGATCGCTGCGGATGAAAAACATGTAGCTTGAAATGAGAAAGGGTATGACGAGTACAATCGCAATTATTATTGTCAGCTTGTTGCGCAGGTTATTTTTCTGCATAGCATAGTCGGAGGAGTCGGTACTCGCGGGAGTTGAAGTGTCGGTTCTCATCAAACGGCATCCCTTGATATGGTTTCGTAAAGTAACTTTGTACCGATGTTTTTGTCTTTTTGCCAGCATTTTATGGGGTGGGGGATGTGTCGCTGCTCACAATGTCCTCGGTCCTGTCTGCAATATTCGTGTTGCTATTTCATGGACCAGTGATATAATACTAAATTACAAGAGGTTATCAATCATGTTCATATATAAACCACGGGCTCTTAATATAGGGGTTTGGGGGTTTATCTCTTTAAAATTCCAGAGACAAAGCAGAGGAGTATTGAAATGGGGGGAGTCATGAATAAAAAACAGTGGGACAGATGTATCATATTACTGCTGACGATGTGTTCCTTCTTGTTTGTCTGTGGGTTCGTACCGTACGAGCCCGATAGCAATACCGTTCTTATAGACCATCTTGACGGGGCGACGAACGCGAGTATTCTCGCCTATAGTGAAACCGGTGCGGCCTGCGGGACTGCAAAGCCTTTGGCAACCCCGAGTTCGGCCTATGTGGCGGGTCCGGTCGGTCTGGGACAGGCCATCAGCCTGAATCCCCCGGAGGGAGAGCCGGAGGGATCGTCAACATATCTGCGCTATCCCGGCGGTCAGCTCCTGAGCCAAGCCAACGGGACGATAGAGTTCTGGATCTATCTGACATCCTACGGAACGGGAATGTCTCTCGTGGCGCAGGGGCCTTACCCCGGATCATGTGCCGGGTGGACCTTCGGTATGGGCGTGAGTGCAACCGGGCAACTCCAGGCGGGGGCCTGGGCGGCCTTTAATATGAATTCCGGTGCCACTACGGTGCCTCTGAATGCCTGGACCCATGTGGCGGCGACCTGGGGCAGCACCGGTGCAAAACTCTATATCAACGGGGAATTGGTGGGCGGCGATACCAATACCGGCATGCCCGCCAGCGGGTATAACGGGAATGTGATGGTCAATTACAACGCCCGTGTCGTCACCCGTATCGACGAGCTCCGCATCTCGAACCTCCAGCGGACACGCTTCGAGGCAGGGAATGCCCTCTATGCGGTTGATGTGAAGCACCTTTCCTATATGGACGATTCTGGTCGTCAGATCTCTTATGATTTTTCGGCAGGGACGGTTGAGAGCAATGCGATAAATCTTTCGGCATTGACCGATGTCGTCACGCATCCCACCGGTGAAGCCGCAGGGACAGCCTATTTTTGGGGACAGACCCAGGGTATTCCACCTGTCACTGTGACACTTGATACGGCAGGTGGAAAGGCAACCATCAATCCCACCACTGAAGGATCGGAAGGGATCGCCGTGCTCTATGCAAGTGCGGAAGTCCTGCCTGCGGGAACGGATCCGGTCAGCTGGTTTTATTCCCTCGAACTGGGCAATTTCAATGTCGACTTGAACGCCCAGAAGGCCTACCGTCTGGAAATGGGCCTCGCTCGCGACGGCGACGGGTATAACCAGGCGTTCATCAGCGTTATATGGGTTAAGGGGTATTACGACGGCACCCTTTATAGCGAGGGGACACTGATTATTGAAGCAAAGATTGAAAATACGGACAATGACATTTGGAAATCGGAACCTATCGTCCGAGCAGGTCTCGATCCGGCCGCGACGACGCTCATGTTCGACTTGAGCGTGGAGAACGGGACGATCCTTTACGCATCCGTTGCTATCAACGATGAAGGTATGCAGAATCTTACCGGGGAAAACGGCTATACCCTGACGGCCCAGCAGGGGCAGTTCCTCCGCTTTCCCGATCTCTTTCCTTTTATCTACATGGAAGAGGAAATTGCCTCGACGGTGCCTCAGGCGCAGGTTCAGACAATACACGTTCAAAACGACGGCAATTATTACGTGAACTTCTATGTGCAGGATCCCCTTCATCTGGCCTCTGCCGTAAGGGTGACGGGGGCTTCCTATGTCGGCTCCGGCGTTGATCTGGTCTGGAATGATGCCTACGGCGGGAGCTGGATCGGCACGGAAGGGTACCTCATCGGCGCAACGCCGGATTTAAGCTGGCCCGCTTTCACCTTTACCTTTACCTCCCAGGCGGGCGGGGATGCCATCGATCCCGTGACGAAAAACATTACGGGCTATGTCACCGAGTTTGCCACGAACCTGCAGCCTTCGGGAAGCATTTCGAGCCTGACCGGTTTTTCCTGGACAGCCTGTCAGGGGGCAAGCGGCTACGGCGTGGAACTCAACGAAGGTGGAACGAGAATCTGGGATTGCTACAATCTTTCATCTGTTCGGACAGCCGTTCCTTATAACGGCCCTGCATTGGAAAACGGAAAGACTTACGACTACAATATCAATTCCTTTGTCGAACAGAACGGTGTCTGGAACATGTCGATGGCGAACGGCAGCTTTACCTATAGCGGTGGCACGGCCGAAACGATTTCTTTCAACGGGTGGGCAAAGACCATTCCCAGCTGGCCGTTATCAGCAGATATGGCAGCGGTGGCCGGGGTTACTGTTTCGGCATTCCAGCCGGGTACGACGCCGACCCTTATCGGCACGGCTGTTCCCGACAGCAGTACCGGCGCCTTTACGATTGCGGAAATACCGGTGTCGACAACCTTTTTCCTGAATGTCCAGCCGCCGGCGGGTTATGCGCCCGTGCTCAGCAAATTTATGAACTGGACTGCCGATATCCAGGCCCTTCTCCCCTATGCCCTCTTTACGACGGAACAGTACGATGCCTTTGGCAATACAGCGGGTACCGGCATGATTGTCGGTAGGGTGGCTATGGAAGAGAGCCCGTCGACGTTCCTCAGCGGTGCAACCATTGCGGCGATGCAATTTCTGGACGGCGCCCCGACGGGGACGGCGTATCCTGTCACCTATACGGGAGGAGGAACGGGCACCGGGTCCGACGGCATCTACATGGTGAAAGACGTGCCGGCCGGGACCATGGTTCAACTGGTGGTTTCACTGAGCGGCTACGGCTTCGATTTTAACGGCGCCGTCGTGCCCGCTCAGGCAGGCTTTATCTCTGAAGAATCTTTCTTTGGAAGACCTGCGCAATCGCAGTCGCCCTTTACCGTGTATTCCTATCACGCGGGTACCAACTATTACATCAATATGTTTGTAAACGATTCGACACACGCCTTTACAGGCGTCACCGTCAACGGTCCCGGGCTCGCGGGGGAGCTGCTTCTGGGCTACATTACTGAAAGGGGGCGTTGGGAGATCTACGCAGCGATCGATCTGGGAACGACGCCGCCCACCGAGGCGCTCACCTATGCCTTTACCGCCGAAACGGGCGGAACGCCTGTGGTTGTTTCCAAGACCGTCAGTGTCTACGTGGCGGAGTTTGCAACCGACCTGGAGCCTGCGGGGGATGTGACCACCGCGAATCCCACATTCTCTTGGACGGGCATTACCGGTGCAACCGGCTATGAAATTTTTCTGGAAGACATGACCGCGGGTAGCTGGCTCTGGTCAGGGCCGGAAATGGAAGCCGGTCAGACCAGCATCGTCTATGACGGTCCCGCGCTGGTTGCGGGGCATACCTACCGGTATACGGTCATTTCGTTAATCGAAACGGACGGCAACCCCAATTCGTCTTTTGCAGAGTCGGAATTTACCTTCACGGGCGCCGCGCCTACGATCACCACCTTTACCAGCGAAGCGGCCTTTACTGCAGCCGTAATTCCGATGAAACTCATCAATTTCGAGGATCGGGATGCCTCCGCAGGCCGCATTTCCTTTGCAGGGAATGAATATGCGGGTGAGGGGATCACCTTTTCCACACCGAACAGCCAACCCATGTGGATCTATCCGCCGACATCGGGGTACTGGAATTCGAATCATCTCTCTCCCGGTGAAGCGCCGTATGAGTCGGGTGATGCAAATGAGGATTCACTGACATTGATATTCAATCCCGCCGTGAACGCCATCGGCTGGACCTTTATCGATTACGGCGGGACGGGCGGCGAACGCATACGGGTGTATGGGGAAGACAATTCGCTTATTTACGAAAATACCGATCTGAGCGTGATTGCCGGCGGAGGGGTCGGTCAGGGCAACAATCCCTTCTGGGGTCTTGCCTCACCGAACATGCCCATTGCACGGGTGGAAATCGTCGAGGCGGCCAATGACGGCGATGATGTGGCCTATGATAATTTCCGCTTCAGTCCTGTGGGGCAGTCGATCACGACAACCCCCATTGCCGGGGCCATAAAGGACAGCGCCGGTACGACCGGCATCGATGGCGTTACAGTAGAGCAGGTAGGGGCGGAGCCGGCCAACAGCACCATGTCTTCAGGCGGCGGGCTCTACAATCTGGCTGTGCCCTCGGGGGTTCCCTTCTATCTGAAGTTCAGCAAGGCGGACTATGTGCCGACCTATAGTGCGATGATCAGCGTTTCGGGAGGCGCTGCAGTCGAACTGGGCGATTTTACCCTTTTCCCCTTGGGGCAGTTGGACACATGGAATGTGACGTTCGGGCAGGGCATTATCCGCGCCCGGATAAAAGATGAAGCGGGGAATTATGTCGGTGGGGCCACCGTAACGGCCTTCAGCCGGAAATATTCTTCCAACTCCAGTTATCAGATCTGTTATAACGACGCCTGTACCCTTGATTCGACCGACGGGGCTACCGGTCGTTTTATCGTGAAGAACGTCGATCCGGGAGATACGATAACCGTGACGGCTGAAAAGGAAGGTTGGACCTTCAAACAGCGTGTGTACACAATCGCTGCCGACGCCATCCATCAGGGCGGCATTACGGGGAGTCCCATCCTGTCGGCGACCGGACAGACCTTTGACACCGCTGAAGCCGGGACGGGCAGTGTAACAGTTTCAGTTCAGGCGGATGTGTCCTGGACCGCAGTCAGCAATGAATCCTGGATTCATATCACCTCCGGTGCGGCCGGGAAGGGTAGCGGTTCTGTCAGCTACACGTTGGATGCCAATACGGGTGAGGCCCGGACGGGCACGATGACCATCGCCGGAGAGACGTTTACCGTCAACCAGGCCGGTGCCGGTTCGTCTACGGTAACGGTAAGCGGGTTTGTGCGGGACTGGAACGGGGCGGTGATTGCAGCGCCCGGTGTGACGGTGTCGCTTGCGGGTAATGCATCAACGTCGACGACTTCATCCACGACGGACGGCACTTTCAGCCTTGCCGGTGTGCCGGCGAATACGCCCTTCGCACTGAAGTTCAGCCGAACAGGGTATATGGATCTTTATTCGGTAGATATCACCTTAACTGCGGATACATACATCAACGGTGATGCCTACGGCGGTTACTCGCCGTTCACCATGTTCACATCAGGAAATCTTGAGGCCATGGGTGTAATGCCTGACGAAGGGAAGTCCCTTATTGCGGGCCGCGTTTCCGATTTGACCTACCGGTATGCCGGTACCGTGGGCGGAGCGGTGGTGACGGCGACGAGCGAACTGCACCCGGCCGTTCCTTATTCCGTTGTGTACCGCGATCCTTTCGGTGTTCTGGGCGGCGGCGCCACTTGGGGTAACGGCCGTTTTTATGTGCTGAATGTCGATGACGGCGACAGGGTGACAGTGAACGCCTTCAGAAACGGATGGAGCTTCGGGATCCGTACCTTCGGTGCAGTGGGCGATGCGGTGACCGAGGGACGCATCTGGGGTGTGGCGCCGGGCTATGACGCATCGATCAGCGGTTCCGTCAGGACCTTTGCCGGGGCAGGCGTTCCCGGGGCGACGCTGGCGCTGCATGGCGATCCGGGTAAGTTTACCACCACGGCAGGTGACGGGTCCTACAGCTTCGGGGGCCTGCCGCGGGACGCCTATCTCTATGTCAAGGTGACGGCGAGCGGCTATGTGCCGGTCTTCGCCGGTCCGGCGAATCTGCCGGGGGGCGTTTCCGGTGTCAACCTCTTCATGGCGACGGCGGCCGAAATGACCGGTTTTGGCGTGACCGGGGGCAACGGTCTCTTGGGGTGCACGGTAATGAATCAGTCGATGAATCCCCTGAGCGGCGCCACGGTCACGCTGACGAGCCGGAGCGGGACTGCCTACAGCGTGCTCTATGAAGGCGGGGGCAGCACGACCTCCGCCTCGGGCAGGTTCCTGGTGCCGAATGTGGCGCCGGGCGATGTGGTAAAGATCGAGACGACCGCATCGGGCTATGCCTTCAATCCGGTATACCTCGACGGATTCGGCGGCGCCGTCACTGAAAAAATGATTCTTGAAACGGGACAGGCCCCCTACTCGGTTGATGTGAAACACCTTTCCTACTCGGACGATTCGGGCCGTCAGGTCTCTTATGATTTTTCAGCAGGGACGGTTGCGAACGATGCGATAAATCTTTCGTCGTTGGCCGATGTCGTCACGCAGCCGACGGGAGAATCGACTGCGACGACCTATTTTTGGGGACAGGCGCCGGGCCTTCCCCCGGCAAACGTCACGCTGGACACGGAGGGTGGGAAGGCGACTATCAAGCCCGCTGTCGAGGGCGCGGAAGGGGTCACGGTCCTCTATTCGAGTCCGGAGGCCCTGCCCGCGGGAGCGGACCCGGCATCCTGGTTCTACTCCCTTGAACTGGCCAATTTCAATATCGATCTGAATGCCCAGAAGGCCTACCGTCTGGAAATGGGTCTGGGTAGTGACAGCGACGGGTACAACGAGGCGCACATTACCGTCACCTGGGTGAAGGGCTACTGCGACGGTGTCCTCTATGCCGACAATACGCTGATTATTCAAGGGGAGATTCAGAATTCGGGAAATCAAATCTGGGGCTCCGATCCTATCGTCCGCACGGGTCTCGATCCGACCACGACGACCCTCATGTTCGATTTGAGCGTAGAGAACGGGAACACACTTTACGCATCCGTCGCCATCAATGGTGAAGGCATGCAGAATCTGACCGGCGAGACCGGTCAAACCCTGGCGGAAGGGCAGTTCCTGCGTTTTCCCGATCTCTTTCCTTTTATCTACATGGAAGAGAAAATTGCCTCGACGGTGCCTCAGGCGCAGGTCCAGACGATGCATTTCCAGAGCGACGGCAAATATTATGTGAGCTTCTATGTGCAGGATCCCCTTCATATGGCCTCCGCCGTAAGAGTCACGGGGCCTTCCTACGTCGGTTCGGGGATAGATTTGATCTGGAATGAGGAGGGAAGAAACTGGTACAGCCAGGGATGCCTGATCGGTGCGACGCCGGATTTGAGCTGGCCCGCTTTCACCTTTACCTTTACTCCCCAGACGGGAGGAGATGCCATTGATCCCGTGACGAAAAACATTGCGGGCTATGTCTCCGAGTTTGCCACGAACCTCCAGCCATTGGGAAGCATTTCGAGCCTGACAGATTTTTCATGGACAGGCATTTCCGGTGCCAGCGGCTATGGTGTCGAACTCAACGACGGGTCGGGAACGAGGGTCTGGAACAGTTACAACATTCCCGGGACCCAGACATCAGTTTCCTATGACGGTCCGGCACTGATACACGGCATGACCTATACCTACATGATCAGCACCGGTATCGAACAAAACGGCGCCTGGAACATGTCGTTTGCGAGCGGCAGCTTTACCTACACCGGCAGTGCGTCTACGGTAGCGGTAAGCGGGTTTGTGCGGGACTGGAACGGGGCGGTGATCGCGGCGCCCGGTGTGACGGTGTCGCTTGCGGGTAATGCATCAACGTCGACGACTTCATCCACGACGGACGGCACTTTCAGCCTTGCCGGTGTGCCGGCGAATGCGCCCTTCGCACTGAAGTTCAGCCGAACAGGGTATATGGATCTTTATTCGGTAGATATCACCTTAACTGCGGATACGTACATCAACGGTGATGCCTACGGCGGTTCCTCGCCGTTCACCATGTTCACATCAGGAAATCTTGAGGCCATGGGTGTAATGCCTGACGAAGGGAAGTCCCTTATTGCGGGCCGCGTTTCCGATTTGACCTACCGGTATGCCGGTACCGTGGGCGGAGCGGTGGTGACGGCCACGAGCGAACTGCACCCGGCCGTTCCTTATTCCGTTGTGTACCGCGATCCTTTCGGTGTTCTGGGCGGCAATGCCACTTACGGTAACGGCCATTTTTACGTGCTGAATGTTGATGCCGGCGACCGATTGACCATAACCGCCGCCAGGGATGGGTGGAGTTTCTGGACACGGACGTTTCGTGGCGAGGAGAGTGCCGTGACCCAGGGGAGAATCTGGGGGACTGCGCCGGGTTATGATGCATCGATCAGCGGTTCCGTCAGGACCTTTGCCGGAGCAGGCATTTCCGGGGCGACACTGGCGCTGCATGGTGATCCGGGTAAGTTTACCACCACGGCAGGTGGCGGGTCCTACAGCTTCGGCGGCCTGCCGAGGGACGCCTGTCTCTATGTCAAGGTGACGGCAAGCGGCTATGTGCCGGTCTTTGCCGGTCCGGCGAATCTGCCGGGGGGCGTTTCCGGTGTCAACCTCTTCATGGCGACGGCGGCCGAGATGACCGGTTTTGGCGTGACCGGCAGTAACGGTCTCTTGGGGTGCACGGTAATGGACCAGTCGATGAATCCACTGAGCGGCGCCACGGTCACGCTGACGAGCCGAAGCGGGACTGCCTACAGCGTGCTCTATGAAGGAGGGGGCAGCACGACCTCCGCCTCGGGCAGGTTCCTGGTGCCGAATGTGGCGCCGGGCGATGTGGTCGGGATCGAGGTGATGAAATCCGGGTATGTGTTCGATCCGGTCTATTTGAATGGGTTCGGCGGGGCCATCACCGAAAAGATGATCCTTGCAAAGGAATCGGCCGTTCTGAAGGGGGATCTCAACGGTGACTCCGTGGTCGATCTCGCCGATGCCATTCTGGCGCTCAAGGTAATGGCGGGGGTGCCTTCCGAGTGGATACGTCCCGATTATGTTACATCCGGTGCCGATGTGAACGGGAACGGTAAAATCGGTCTGGCGGAGGCTGTTTATATTCTGCAAAAAATCGCCTCATTAAGACCGTAATTTGAAATGCACCGGGGCCTGATACACGCTTCAGGCCCTGGTGTTCTCATCCGGCTGCTGACTTTTTCTGAAAACAATCTTTTGTGATAAGATGCATTCTCGGGTACTATACCCCGTGGAAATGACGCATGGAGAACCCGGAAGTGTAAAGGGAACTGAATGGCATTCGGCAGTCTGTGGTAAAGGAGGGGAACAATGAGAGGATGGACCAAAGAGGAAATCAGGGATAAAAATCTGATGGCACCTTGTGGGCTTTATTGCGGTGCCTGTGGCATATATATCGCCACCCGGGATGGAAATGAGAAGTTCAAGCAGGTTATGGGAAACCTATACGGCACGAAACCGGAAGAAACGGAATGCCTTGGATGTATGCAGTCCGATCCGCCAAATAAAATTTATGGCTTTTGCCGGGAATGCCCGATGAGGGACTGTGTCAGATCGAAGGGGTATTATTCCTGCCATCAGTGCGAGGAGTGGCCTTGCACCATGGTGAAAGAATTCCCGCTGGCAACGGGTGTGAGGGTCATGATGCGGACTATACCGATCTGGAGAGCAAAGGTGGCTGCGCTGGGCGACGAAGCGGGGAGCATCGAATGGGCGAGAAGCGAGTGCGAGCGGTATCACTGCTCTTCCTGCGGGAATCCGCTTTTCAGAGGAGCTCAGAGATGCCGGGTGTGCAAGAAACCCGTCGCCGACGAATTGGATGGATCACTGTGATAAAATAAAGTGTGAAAAGTTTGCAAAAGTAGGAAAAATTGAAAAGAATTACTTAACGTCGACGTTGTACACTTTTTCCAATCGTCCATGTTACCGTGGAAAGCAGACGATATGGTTTTTTTGCAAAATAATCCGGAGTCGAAAAATAATCACAGGCTCTACGTCATGGCCCTGATTCTCCTGGCGGCCCCTTTTTATCTCAACGATTTTGCGAATATCTTCGTAAAAAGCTGGCAGTGGTGGCTTTTTATCGATTATGCCGGAGTAAAGTTATTTCCGTGCCTGATAGTGCTGTGGCTCATTCGAAGCGGGAGGATGCGGCCTTCCGAATTCGGATTTTCCTATCAGAGCGTGACGTCATTTCTGGCGGTTTTTGTAATGGTGGCTCTTGTGGGGACTCTCATAGATCAAAACGGCTACCGGTTGATCGAGCACTTTCCCGAGTGCAAAGCCCTGGGCGGTATGCCGGCGATAACCAGTCCGCTCTGGGATTGGATAGACCTGACCTTCGGCCTCTTTATGGTGGGGGTTTTCGAAGAGATAGTGTTCCGCGGCTATGTACACAGATTCCTCAGCCGCTATACCCGAAACGCTCTTGCCATAGTGCTGATATCAGCTCTTGCCTTCGGGTTGATTCACTGGAGCCTCGGCCTGCACGCGGTGGTGATCACCTCGCTAATCGGTGCCGTATTCATGATTGCCTATATATGCACCCGATCGATCCCGGCCATCATATGCGCCCATTTTGCCGTCAATTTCATCGATTTTGCCGGTGTTATCCCAAAATCTCTATTCCAATTTTTTTAGCGTATGCGGAAAGGAAGCGATAAATCTGACATGAAATCAGGAGACACCACGATCCGGCAACAAAGTCCCATTTTTTTGTGTGCCCCGGCAAACGCTCTTGTCGAGGGTATTTACGAAGAGAAGATACCCTTTCGAGAGATTAAAAAACACGGTGATTTCGGCATCGGCACCTTCGATCGCCTGGACGGCGAGATGATCATGCTTGACGGGAAAATCTTTCAGATAAAAGGCGACGGCACAGTCGCCCAGGTTGATGAGTCTGAAAAGACGCCCTTTGCATGTGTGACCTTTTATCAGCCGCTTACCCATGACGATCTGGATCAGTCGGTCGACCACAAGGAATTTTTGAAGTGGATCGATCGTCTTCTGCCTTCGCCCAATCTCTTCTATGCGATACGGATTGAAGGACTCTTCAGACGCATCAGGGTGCGTTCCGTCCCTAAACAGGAGAACTATCGGCCGCTGGTGGAGGTAACCGCCGACCAACCGGTATTTTCTTTCGAAAATGTAAAAGGTGTTCTGGCGGGATTCTTTACCCCCTCGTTCATGTCGTCGCTCAATGTGCCGGGACTGCACCTACATTTTCTTTCATCCGATCTTCGCCATGGAGGTCATCTCCTTGAGTGTGAACCTGAGGGGGTGCGGGCGGGCATTCAGTTTATCCAGAGGCTGGAACTTTCACTGCCCATGACGTTTGATTATCTCACGTTGGATTTCAACCGCAACGTGGACGAAGACCTTGAGAAGGCGGAAAAGTAGCCAGTGATGCCGGCAGGGCATTCATTGATACGTTGAAAATTATTTTCTTGCATTATTGTTGATATTTCTCAATGATTGCGGGAGATCGGTGCAGGAAGCTTTTTGCCGTCGAGCACTGCCGGATGCAGGTACATTGACCACACGTAAGGAGGAGAAGGTTTCATGAATATAACGACAAAGAAAGACGAAAAAGCGATGATTGTTTCACTTTCAGGTCGGATGGACGCCCTGTCGTCCCCGGAGTTTGAAAAAGAAATGAACGACCTGATTGATAAAAACGAAACCCTGCTTGTTGTCGATTGCAGCAATCTTGAATATATAAGCAGCTCGGGACTGCGCAGTATTCTTACCGTCGCCAAAAAACTGAAAACCAAAACCGGAAAGATTCTGCTTGCCTCGCTCACCGATATGGTAAAAGAAGTGTTTGAAATTTCGGGATTCAGCAATATCATTCCGATTCATAGTTCACTGGAAGACGCCCTTGCCGATCTATAACAGGTGGTGATGCATATGAGCTACATCCGGAGTATCCCTTTCGTGTAGGAAGAGACACTCTACAGCCAAGGAGGCATCAATGGAAGTATTGACATTTCCGGCGGTTCTTGAAAACTTGCCCCGGTTTGTTGAGTCTGTTCGTGCGGGTGCTGAATCTTTTGGATTGGACCGTAAAAAGGTGCAGCGGCTCGAACTCGCTTTGGAAGAGGCACTGGTGAATGTTGCAAGCTATGCCTATCCGCAGGGGACCGGTTCCGTTGAAGTACGTTTTGAATGTCGCCATGAAAACGATTTTGTTGTTGAAATCATTGATCAGGGGGTGCCCTTTGATATCCTTGCCCGCACCGACCCGGACACGACACAAGGCATTGACGAAAGGAAAATAGGCGGACTCGGCATCCTGCTGATAAAAGAGGTCCTTGATGGTGTAGACTATCGCCGCGAAGCGGGTAAAAATATCCTGACGTTCACACTTGCAAAAGAAGGGGTATGATGTGACGAGAAGATCCGCACTGATAGCTTCGGCGGTTCTGTGGCTCCTTGCTGTTTGCCCAGGCTGGGCGCTCGGAGGCTCGCTTACGAAGCTCTCCTTTATCCCGCAGTGGGTTCCTCAGGCGCAGTTTGCCGGTTATTACGTAGCACTTGAAAAAGGTTTTTACGAAAAGAATGGCATCGATCTGGAGATTATTCCCGGCGGTCCCGGTCGGTCTCCTGCGGATCTGCTGGAAAGGAAAGATGCCGATTTTGCCTCCCTCTGGCTCTCGACGGGCATTCAATTGCGCGCCGGCGGACTCAATGTAGTAAACATCGCCCAGATATTGCAGCGATCTGCCCTGATGCTGGTCGCAAAGAAATCGAGCGGCATTGAACAGGTTACCGATATCAACGGCAGGAAGGTCGGGCTGTGGGGGCCGGTCTTTCAGCTCCAGCCAAGGGCCTTTTTTCAGAAATATAACCTCGACGTACGCATTGTCCATCAATCATATTCGGTAAATCTCTTCCTCCGGGACGGAGTGGATGTCGCTTCGGCCATGTGGTATAACGAATACCACACCATTCTCAATTGCGGGATAAATCCCGATGAACTGACCGCATTCTTTTATCACGAGCACGGGCTCAACTTTCCCGAGGACGGTCTGTACGTTCTTGAAGAGACCTACGTAAAACATCCCGAACTCTGTCGGGCTTTTGTCAGGGCCTCTCTGGAAGGGTGGCGATACGCCTATGCGCATCCCGATGAAACGCTCAGAATCGTGATGAGAAATCTTGCAAAGGAACATATTCCGGCGACACGGGTGCACCAAAGGTGGATGCTTGATCGGATGGAAGATCTGTCAATGCCGCGGGATGAAGGCGATGCGCCTCTGGGAATACTGTTGGCCGGCGACTATTATCGTGTGGGATGGTCATTGAAGGAAAGCGGTCTGATAGAGGCAATACC
Organism: Syntrophales bacterium; assembly: GCA_963666365.2. GTDB lineage: Bacteria > Desulfobacterota > Syntrophia > Syntrophales > UBA2210 > JALNXD01. Next base: position 328,886 of record CAXXNF010000001.1, on the reverse strand, counting down.
TGAATTCACCTCCTTTTTTCGGGGACATTTCCAATGAACGGGAAGCGAGGGATTGCCTTTAAGCTGACTGCATTTATTCTGGCCGCGGTATCCATCATTTTCCTGGCCATATTCGGATACAATTACCTGTATTCACGAAAACTGATTGTAAAGTATGTTGAAGAAAATGCAAAAAATCTCGCCGGAAGAACAGTCAATGAGATCGACACAATTCTGAATTCCGTTGCCAAGGTTTCTCAGAATGTCGCCTATATCATCGAAAATACCCAGTGCAGTGGGGATGAGCTGAAGTCCATGCTCCATTCTGTCGTGAAAAACAACGGCGAGATCTACGGCGCCACGATCGCCTTCGAGCCTTACCGGTTTGATCCTTCCGTTGAACGCTATGCCCCCTATTTTTATAAAGACAGCGAGGGGAATCTTCGTTTTGCCGATCTCGCCGCGGAAAATTACAGTTATTTCTACTGGGATTGGTATCAAATTCCCCGTGAACTCGAGCGCACGGTGTGGAGTGAGCCCTACTTTGACGAAGGAGGAGGAAATATCGTCATGTCCACCTGTTCGGTTCCCTTCTACCGAATCGAGGGGGGAGAGCGACGCCTCTGCGGCATCGTGACGGCAGACATCTCTCTTTCGTGGCTTGAAAAAATCATCGTATCGATAAAGATCGCCCAGACAGGGTACGGCTTCGTCATTACCAGAAACGGCACCTTCGTGGTACATCCCGATAAAGACCTTGTCATGAACGAGACGATATTCAGCCGCGCCGAGGAAAGGAATGATAAAGCGCTGCGTGAACTGGGACGGAAGATGATCCGTGGAGATTCGGGATTTGTTCCTTTTGAAAGTCTGGTGACGGGGAAAAAATGCTGGATGGTCTATGCTCCGTCAAAGGTGAACGGGTGGTCGGTGGGGGTCCTCTTCCCCCAGGACGAACTCATGGCGGATGTGACCCACCTCAACAGGACCGTCATCATTATCGGAATTGCCGGGTTCTGTTTTCTCTTTGCCCTTATCATCCTGATCGCGCACAGGATTACCAGCCCGCTTCGGCTGCTGGCGGAAGCGGCTCATACTATCGCCACCGGGAATCTTGAAAGCGCCATTCCGTCTGTGAAGTCAAAGGATGAAGTGGGAGAGCTTGCCGCCTCCTTCGAGCATATGAAGAATTCGCTGCAGCAGCATATAAAAGATCTGACGGAGACAACCGCTGCGAAAGAGAGGATTGAAAGCGAGCTTCACATTGCCCATGATATACAGATGGGGATTCTTCCCAAAGTCTTTCCCCCCTTCCCGGACGTACCGGAATTCGACATCTATGCCATTCTGGAGCCTGCGCGCGAGGTCGGGGGAGACCTCTTCGATTTCTTTTTCCTGGATGATGACCATCTCTGTTTCCACGTGGGGGATGTGTCGGGCAAGGGGGTGCCTGCATCACTCTTCATGGCGATCACCAAAACACTGATCAAGACGAGGGCGGCCAAGGGCCTCACGCCCGATTCAATACTGAACCAGGTCAACAACGATCTCTCCATGGACAACCCGTCTCTCATGTTTGTCACCCTCTTCCTGGCGATACTCGATATTAGAACGGGAGAACTCGCCTATTGCAATGGCGGGCACAATCCTCCCTATATACTCCGTGCCAACGGTGCCCTTGAGGGGGTCGATACCACCCATGGGATGGCCCTGGGCGTGATGGAAGATTTCGTCTACCAATCCAAGTTCCTCACGTTGGGCAAAAAGGATACCCTGGTTCTCTACACCGACGGAGTAACCGAGGCCATGGACCATGCGTTGGAACTATTTACGGAAGCGCGACTGGAAGAAGTGCTCAGTGCATCCTGTGACCTGAAGGTCAAGGATTTATTGTCGGGGCTGCTTGAGAAAATAAAAGAATTTTCCCATGGCGTGGAACAGACCGACGATATCACTATGATGGCAATTCGTTTTCACGGGGCATAAGAAGCGTGTGGTCTGTGTGGTCTTTTTTCAAAATAATTATTGGAATATTAATCTGAAACTGTGGTATAGGTACCGCCGCAAGAGAGATAAAAAACAGAACGCGGTATAATCTTCTTACGAACAACCCATATAATTGCCCGGCCCTGCAGCGGTCGGGCCTTTTTGTTGCAATAAAGGATGTGTGCCCATAGGGCGCACATCGGCTCTTGGCATGCAAAAGGATATGTGACGCAGAGGATTCATAACGACGCGTGCAGGAGCATAGCTATCATGACAGAAACATTTTTAAAATTTAACCTGCATTCCCAACTGGTGCAGGCCCTTGTCGATTTGGACTACCGGATTCCGACCCCTATACAATCCGCTGTTATTCCCGCCATGATTGCCGGTCATGATGTAATCGGCCAGTCTCAGACAGGAACCGGCAAAACGGCGGCATTTTCGCTGCCGATGCTGCATGCCCTTTCCACAGAGAGGATGCATGTGCAAGGCCTTGTCATCACCCCCACAAGGGAACTGGCCCTTCAGGTGGCGGAAGCGACTACTCGCTACGGCCGACATCGAGGTGTTCGAGTATTGCCGGTCTATGGCGGTCGCGACTACACTTCTCAGCTGAAAGGTCTCAGGAAAGGTGTGCATATTGTCGTGGGAACCCCCGGCCGCCTCATTGATTTGATACAGAAAGGGGCGCTCGATCTTGGCGGCGTTTCCACTGTCGTGCTGGATGAAGCCGACGAAATGCTCAGTATGGGGTTCATTGAAGATATCGCAACAATTCTCGATAAGACCCCGCCCACGCGACAGACGGCCCTTTTTTCCGCCACGATGCCTGCGGGAATCCGCCGTCTTGCCGACCGGTACCTTCAAAATCCTCAGTCCTGTGCGGTCGGCCGGGCGCACACCACCGTGGAAGGGGTGGAGCAGCGACACTATGTGGTCAACGAAAACGACAAAGTGGCTGCCCTCAGCCGTCTTCTTGAGATGGAAGATATTACCCGCGCACTTGTATTCGCCCGCACGCGGATCGGCACAGCAGAACTGGTCAATGAATTGACGGTGAGAGGCTTTTTGTCGGATGCGCTCAACGGCGATATGAGCCAGGACGCCCGTGAGGGGGTGCTGGGTCGCTTCCGGAACAACAAAATAAAAATTCTGGTTGCCACTGACGTGGCAGCCCGCGGTTTGGATATTGACGATATTTCGCATGTCATAAACTATGATCTGCCCCATGATCCGGAAGTGTACGTCCATCGTACAGGACGAACGGCCCGGGCCGGTAAAGCCGGTATCGCCATTTCCCTGGCAACCCCGAAAGAGGTATGGTTTATGCGCAAGGTGGAAGGCTTTATAAACCAGCGTATTACCCGTGCAACCCTGCCTACGGAAGCGGATATTGAAGGGCAGAGAGAAGCGCAACTGCTGGAAAAGGTGAAGGTCTGGCTGAAGCGCGATCGTTGCCGCAGGGAGAGGAAGATCGCAGCAGATCTGGCCATTGAAGGGTATGATCCTCTGGAGATTGCTGCGGCCGCAATGAGAATGGCCCGCGTCGGTGATGCACAACGTCCTATAGAGCCGATAGGCGCGGTAGAGGAATTGAAACCGCGGAAAACCAAGCGGTTCGAAAAAATCAAATTCCAAAACACGCAGAATGGCCGTGCCGGAAAAGATGAACCTGCGTACAAAAGGAGAGACGGAAGAGAAGCCGTCCATGAAAGGGGCATGGTTCGGCTTGTCCTGAAATCGGGGAAAGCTGACGGCATTCATGCCGGCGCAGTAGTGGATACGCTTTCCCATAACTCAAAAATACCGGGCCGTTCCATCGGCAAAATCAGTATTCAGAATCGATGCACCTATGTAGACATTCCCAAACGGTTTGTCGGCCAGGTGTTGGCCGGGGCAGGGAAGTATCGTATCGGTGCACAGTCCATTGCCATAGAGCGTATATGAATCATCATATCCCTGTTGTTCTGCTATTCTGTTGACATCACGGTTTGGTTTCCATATATTGAAGCCCCCGGAGGAAGACCTCTGGTGGAGAAGAGCTTTGAAAAATCCCCATTAGCTTCAATATTATCATGCCTGGCTCGATCCGGCATCCAGTAGTTATAGATCCTTGCTGGATTCCGGGTCACGCTTCACGTGCCCGGAATGACGGAGAAACGACACAGGCAAAGCTCTCGGAGTGAGACCCATGAGGAGCATTACGACATGAATAGCACACAGCTAAATTCTAAGATTCCAAGCGATTTCATTAGAGAAATCATTGATGAAGATCTGAAAATGGAAAAAGGCGAAGGTCGGCTTGCAACGCGCTTTCCACCGGAGCCGAACGGTTACCTGCACATAGGGCATGCAAAATCGGTATGCCTCAATTTCGGAATCGCCGCCCAGTATGGGGGCGCCTGCAATCTCAGACTCGACGATACCGACCCTCAGGGCGAGTCCCTGGAATACGTGGAATCGATAATGGATGACATTCACTGGCTGGGATTCGACTGGGGCAACCGGCTCTATTATGCCTCGGACTATTTCGAAAAGCTCTACTGGTTCGCCTGTGAACTCATCACGGCGGGGAAGGCCTATGTGTGCAGTCTGAATGCCGATGAGATCAGGGAGTATAGAGGCACATTCACCGATCCGGGAAGGGAAAGCCCCTACCGCAACCGTTCAGTCGAAGAGAACCTGGACCTCTTTGCCCGCATGCGGGCCGGTGAATTCAAGGACGGCGCCCATGTGGTGCGGGCAAAGATCGATATGAACTCGCCAAATATCGTCATGAGGGATCCCGTGATCTACCGCATAAAACGGGAACCCCATTACCGCACGGGCGGGCAATGGGTCATCTATCCCATGTACGACTTCGCCCACTGCCTTTCAGATGCCATTGAAGGCATCACGCATTCGATATGTACCCTGGAGTTTGAGAACAATCGCCCCCTATACGACTGGATCGTCGAACAGTTAATTGAGACAGGCCGCCCGAAACAGATCGAATTCGCCAGGCTTAATCTGAGTTATACCGTTCTCAGCAAGCGCATGCTCATCGCACTGGTGCAGAACGGTTACGTAAAAGGATGGGACGACCCCCGCATGCCCACGGTGGCCGGTATGCGACGTCGGGGCTATACACCTGAATCGATTAGAAATTTCTGCGCCGTCATCGGAGTGGCAAAAAAGGACAACCTTGTAGACATCTCCGTGCTTGAGCATTGCGTTCGTGAGGATTTGAACGAAGGGGCGCCGAGGGCGATGGCGGTTCTGAGGCCGCTCAGGGTCGTCATAGACAACTACCCGGAAGGGCAGGTGGAAGAGTTCGAATTTGCCAATCATCCGCAAAAGCCGGAGTTGGGGACGCGCACGGTTCCTTTTGCACGGGTCCTCTACATCGAGCGCGACGATTTTCAGGAAAATCCTCCCGGTAAATACAAGCGGCTTGCGCCGGGCCGGGAGGTGCGGCTTCGAAATGCCTACGTGATTCGGTATGAGCGCATGGTAAAGGACGAAGCAACGGGCGAGGTGGTGGAGCTTCACTGCACCTATGATGCCGAAACCCGTAACGGACCGCCGCCGGACGGGCGCAAGGTGAAGGGGGTTATCCACTGGGTGTCGGCAATGCATGCAATCCCCGCCGAAATCCGAATCTACGACCGGTTGTTTCGTGTACCCGATCCTGCCGGTGAGGAAGGGCAATTTACCGACTATCTCAATCCCGAGTCTCTGGAGATCCTGACGTCTTGTCGACTGGAACCGAGTTTGAAGGAGACGGCGCCGGGGAAGGCCTTTCAGTTTGAACGACTCGGCTATTTCTGTGCCGATTCGAAGGATTTTCGACCGGAGCGCCCGGTATTCAACAGAGTTGCCGCCCTTCGCGATTCCTGGGGAAAGATTGCCGATCGCGAATAATACGACGGAAGTCTGGTTGGCCGGGTGCGCAGTGGATTGTATTCGTGTAAAGAATGAGGGTTCACTCACAAACCGAGAAGGGAGGGAAACGATGGTAGAGGGGATCAAAAAAGTCGCGGTGCTGGGTACAGGTGTCATCGGCGCCGGGTGGGTGACGCTGTTTGCGGCAAAGGGATACAGTGTCAGTGCCTATTCCAGAAAAGCGGAGACGAGAACGCGGGGCTTTGAAACGATTCAGTCAAATCTCGAATTTTTGACGTCGAAGGGATTGCTGTCGGATGATGTCAAAAGATTGTCTCTGGAAAGAATCAGCATGGCCGACGAGATGCAGGAAGCGGTGCGGGATGCCGATTTTGTCGTTGAATCGGTAGCGGATACCTACGACATCAAGAAGCCGCTCTTCGAAAAAATGGATGCATACTCTCCGGCAGAGGCGATTCTGGCGAGCAGCTCATCAGGTCTCAGCCCCACTGAACTCCAGAAAGATCTGAAAAATAAGGATAAATGCATTATCGCCCATCCCTGGAATCCGCCGCATCTGATTCCCCTGGTGGAGGTGGTGCCCGGGGAACATACGTCCCAGGAGACCATCGACAGGACGATGGCACTGATGAAGGATCTGCGAAAGGTTCCCTGTCTTGTCAACAAAGTGGTCCCGGGATACATAGGAAACCGGCTGGCCGCGGCGCTGTGGCGGGAGGCGGTCGATATGGTGATACACGGTGTGGCAACCGTGGAGGATGTGGATAAGGCGCTTTTCGCCGGTCCCGGCATCAGGTGGGCCTTTATGGGACAACATTTGATTTATCATCTCGGGGGAGGCGAAGCGGGAGGTATCGGACATTTTATTGACGGCATTGGAAATACGACGTTTCATATGATTTGGAAGGAGCTTGCCACATGGGATTGCATCGATGACTCCATGAAGGCAAAACTGGTCGACGGTGTGATGAAGGAAATGGGGGAAGCGTCCTTCAGAGACATGGTACGCCGGCGGGACGAGCGGCTGGTGGAACTTCTCAAACTTATATATGGAGACTAGTGTTGAGACAACACAAGGGGCCTGCCCACGTCAGGCCCCTTTTCGATGGACCGTCATTCATTAAAAATTCACGGCCTCCAGTCCTTTCAGGGAGAGAATCTCGCGCGCTTCGTTCGGTGTGGCCGGTTCCGCGCCCAGCTCTCTGATGATCCGGGCGATCTTTTCTACCTGCTCGGCGCTGCTCTTCGCCAGAACGCCCCGTTCGAGGTACAGGTTGTCTTCCAGCCCCACGCGGACATTGCCGCCGAGAAGCAATGACTGGGTGCACATGGCGAACTGATCGCGGCCTGCTGAACACACGGAAAATTCGAACTCACCGAGGAGACGCTTGGCATAGTCAACCAGGAATATCAGGTTCTGGGGTTCCGGGGTGATGCCTCCCAACACTCCCATGACAAATTGAATGTAGACGGGCTGCTTGATGGGATATCCCCGCTTGATCATAAAGGCCACGTTATTGATCATGGCGGAATCGTAACATTCAAATTCGGGCTTCGTGTTGTTTTCACTGAATATGTAACTGAATTCCCTCATGGATTTGAAGGTATTAGGAAAGATCAGATCTTCACTCATGCCCAGGTAATGAGGTTCCCATTCGAATTTAAAGTCTTTCATCCGATCAAGCACATGGAAGAGGGCAAAATTGATAGAGCCCGCATTGAAAGATGCCAGTTCCGGTTTGAACCGGCTTACCGGTTCAACGCGCTGTTCCGTGGTCATTCCCAGCCCGCCGCCAGTCGTAATGCAGATGGCGATGTCGCATCTGCTTTTTATGTTGGTCACCATTTCCTCATAAAACTCCATTTTGGAAACGGGGATGCCGGTCTCGGGGTCGCGCGCATGGATGTGGCATACCGCCGCCCCTGCTTCACAGCATCTGACCGCTTCATCGGCAATCTGCTGCGGAGAGAGCGGCACGTAGGGGGACATGGTCGGCGTATGAATGCTTCCCGTCAGCGCTGCGGTGATTATAACTTTACTTTTCATGATGTATGGAAACTCCTTTCGTCGTAGTAGTGCGGTAACATGACATTATAAATATTGTACGCTCCGCGACGGAACATATCAGGAATACGGCGCCCGCGCAAGGCGGACGCCGCACTGTGTAGTGACTACAGGTAAGTGCGTCACACCGGCAGCCATGTGACGCATATTGCATACACGAAAAACGACGCAACCATGGCAACAAAGGTATAGCCCATAATATCGCGTGCCTGCAGCTTAGTGCCGGCAGCGACAATCGGGAAAAACGCCAGCGTCCAGAAGGGCTGTATCATATTTGTCCATTCGTCGCCATAGGCCACGGCCATACTGCACCGTGCGATGTATGCCGTAAGCTGATCAGGAGCCATCGATGCCCCCAGGGTCCTGGCAGCCTCGACGATGGTCGGCCCGACAACCGCCCATTCACCACCACCGGAGGGAACGAAAATATTCACGATACCGGCGGCGATAAAACAGATGAAGGGATAGGTGCCGACAGACGCGGCGCTTGCGATCCATACGGCAATAGCCTTTCCGAGACCGGTATGGATCATGATCCCCATAATGCCGGCATAGAAGGGGAACTGGAGGACAATGCCCGATACATTGCTGCAGGCCCGCTTCATGGCGATGATATAGCGGAAGGGGGTTTTGTGGCAGATCATTCCGAGTATGATGAAGGTAAAGTTCATGATGTTCAGGTCCAGGCTGAAGCCCTTGGTGGCAAAGTGCCACACGATATACCAGAGCCCCATGAGTGAAATAATTATCTGGATGAGAAGGCTGTGATTGAGCAGGTCGGACAGATTCTTGTCGGGCAGTTTCAGGGATTCCGCCTCTTCAGCCACGCTGACCGGCGTTACCCCTTTGAGCGATTCGTCAACCATATCACTATACTCGACCACATTCTCTTCGGTGGGCCTCATCATGACAAAGACGGCGGGCACCAGGAAGATCAACACTATACTGCAGACAATATTCATCGGGCTTAAAAGTGTGATCGATGTCGGTATTGTGGAAGAGAGAACGCCGGCCTTAATAAGAAAATTGTTCGGTGTATTCAGCAGCAGCGGAACGGAACCGGAAAGACCGCCGTGCCATGTCAGAATTGAAGCGTACACGCAGCCGCAGAGGAGGCGGTAATCGACTTTCGCCACCCGCTTGGCAAGCTCCCGCGCCAGTACTGCCGTCAGGACGACCCATCCCCAGCTTATAAGGGCGAATATACACCCGGCAATCCCGACCGTTGCATATACAGCAACGGGGGACTTCACTTTGGTGCCCAGCCAGTCAAGAAATTTCGAGATGGGCGGCGATATGGCAAGGGCGTAACCGGTTACCAGGATCAGCACCATCTGCATGGCGAAGGCCAGCAGACTCCAGAAACCCTTATACCATGCCTGCACAATTCCGAAAGGTTTTGCGTTAACGAAAAGCAGCGCCAGTATTGCGGCGATGAAGGTCAGCAATATGGCAAATAGAAATGAATCCGGCAGTAATCGTCTGAACTTATCGGCAAAAAATTTGCCAGTGGTCTTTAACATTTTTATCCCCCCCTGGTTGAGTTATGTGCGTTCAAAAAACTTGATTTAACATGATCGAAACGGCCTATCCCCTCCACCAACGCCATTCCCGGAAGTTCATTCTTTCAACACACGGATAAAAACGGACTTAGGACACACCTCCTTTCATTGTTGTATGGTATTACAATTAAGGACTCGTTGCGCAGCACATCGCACACAGATACGTAAGGTGCAACAGCCGTGCTACGAAGACTCATCATTCGAAACAGTTTGAAATTCGCTACAACGCAAAGAAAAGTAGTAACTATTAAAAGGAAAGAGGCAGCAAAATAAGCGCTCTGTCCATTATACGCAATGATCAGAACAAGCTTTTTTTACAGATGAAAAATTCAAGACCCACTATACACAACTTGAAGGTACTGTCAACCTTTTCTACGCATCAGCCGTACTGGGCTACAAGCGAACCGGTAAGCGCCACCAGCCCGTTCACCAGGGCGAGATGTATCACCACCAGAATCTAGTTGTTTATCCCCTAAGCCCTGACCGTATGAGGATTATTTCCTTCGGCTCTTAATGCTGTACCGTAATATGCGCCAAGAAAAGACAAAGGAATATTCCCACAACTGTAACAAGATCGACTCCCAATTCCTGACAGCTGCGTTGGGCCTTTTTCAGACATGCTTCCGAACATTGTTCTCTGGGATTCCGCACCACGACCAGACATGTAAGTGCGGGTTTCATGTCGCGCGCGATCTCTATGGCATGTTCCACCGGCTGAAAGGCGCCGACTCTGGCCATGTAGGGGGGCGCCATTACTTAATGTTTTTTTTCTCTTGTACTCGTCTTATTTCTTCTTCTCGTAATTGACGCCTGAGTGTCTTTCCGATTGCCGTTTTTGGTAGTTCGTCTCGAAATTCAACCATTTTAGGCGCCTTATAGGGGGCAAGCCGCTCTTTGCAAAATGCGAGGATCTCTTCTTCCGTCGCCGATTCATTTTGTCTGAGTACAACAAACGCTTTTACGGTTTCCCCTCTGTATTCATGAGGAACCCCTACACTTGCCGCTTCCAGGATTTTGGGGTGCTGGTGAAGCACTTCGTCTATTTCAGTGGGGTAAATGTTGTATCCGCCTGCAATAATCATATCCTTTTTCCGGTCTACAATATACAGGTACCCATCATCATCCATAGTGGCGATGTCCCCGCTGTGCAGCCACCCGTCCTGCATGGCGGCGGCGGTTTCCTCGGGATTATTGTAGTATCCCGAAAACACGTTAGGTCCTTTTATGATCAATTCGCCGGGTGTTCCCCGGGGCACATCTTCCTTTCCGTCATCAACATCCACGAGGCGAATATCGATATTGGTCATGGGCATTCCGATACTGCCGACTTTCTTTACTCCCAGCAAAGGATTGCAGGCACCGATTGAACAGGTTTCCGTCATGGACCATCCCTCGGTAAACACCACGCCCATGTCTTTGATTTGTTCAATCAATTGCGTCGGCGCAGGCGCCCCTCCCGACGTGATAAATTTGATCTTTTTATCCAACCCGATCGACGCTGCTTTAGGGTGATTGAAAATCGCGGTCAGCATTGAAGGGACGGCCGGAAATGAAGTAAAGTGTTCGTATTTCTCAAACATACCCATCACTTCTTCTATTTCGAATCGAGGAAGTATAACCATTGTGGCTGAGCTTCGCGTTGCGCTGTTTATACAGGCGATTTGAGCGAATATATGGAACAAAGGCAGGATTGTCAGAATACGCCAAGGCTGGGTGAAATCGAGTTTGCGATACAATGCTTCAAGCCAGGCATCGTTTGCGGTATTTGATGCCGCATAATTTGCATGGGTCAAGACCGCCCCTTTGGGAATTCCTGTTGTGCCGCCCGTAAACACGATCACCGCCGGGTCATTAGGATGTAAATCTACCCGTGGACGCGTTGCCTGCGTGTGTGTCTCCAAAAGTTCGGAATAGTGAAGCCATCCTTCTTCCAGATCCAGTTCCTTTGAGGTGCTTACCGGAAAGCCATCCACGAAATCGGTAAGCCGGGTCACGATAACAGCATCGATGGCAACATTTTGTGTAACTTCGCGTACAATCGACAAGAGGATGTCGGCGGTAAAAAGAACTTTTACGCCGGTCATTTCAATTGCATGACCTAATTCCCGAGAAGTATACATGGGATTAAGGTTTACGACTATCGCGCCCGCCATAAGTGCACCATAGTATGCAATAACATACTGAGGTGAGTTTGGCAGATGGAAGGCGACGCGATCACCCTTGTGCACCCCCAGCGTGATGAGGATGTTGGCCATCTGAAACGCCTGCCGGCGCACTCGATGAAAAGAAAATCCCGTTCCATAGAAATCGATGAACGATTTGTCAGGCGTGAGGGTTGCCGCCATGTGCAGGTAATCGACAATAGTCAGTTTAGGTATATTGATTGCTGCAGGAACAAAGGGGTCATAATTGTTATGCCATATTTTTTCATTGGTATGCATGGTAAGCCTCGAAGAATAATTTTAATAATCCGCACCATTGAGGCACGGCTGAATATTTTTTGAAGGTCAATAAAAAAGGCCATATCCCGGCATCGTTCAGAGTATGGCCTCTTTCTTCATTTTGCCTGAATCATTTTACTATTTGCTGCACCTGTCAAGATCGGCGGGAAGCGGAGGGGTACAGTATTCAGCCGGCACCACGAAGGTTTCTCCGCAATGGGCGGCGTCGGGAATCCATTTGTTGGGATAGACAAATTCGGAAATGAAAAGCGGTTTGATTGCCTGATGATCGCAGGCCCGCATTTTCATCACACCGACGATGGATTTATATTCATCGCCTTCCCAGGTTTTGATGATCTTTTCGGGATCGGTGCTTCCGGCCCGTTCGATGACGCTGAAGAGCCAGTATGTCGTCGTCACGGGCCGCCCGCCCATGCCGATGGGGTATTTCCACATTATGCTGTCGTAGGGCTTGCCCCACTTCAAGGCCGCTTCATGCCATGCTTTTACGAATGCCTGGTTTTCAGGCGTCTCTACCGAGTGCAGGTAATCATTGCCGTTGACCATGCCGACTCCCCCGGGGCCGCCGATCGCCTGCATCGTGTTGGCGGCGTCCGCGTAGATATTTGCGATTGGGAGATTGACACCAAGCGCGCGAGTCTGCTTGATCAGGTTTGCCGCATCGGGATCGAAATCGCCCGTATAGATCACTTCGGCGCCCGAACCCTGTATTTTGGTGATATAGGGTGCAAAATCCTTCAGAAAAAGCGGGTGATAATCTTCACCGGCGATTATGGCGTTCGGCTTGTATTTTTTTAAACCGTCTTTGAAAACCTGCGCAAATTCATGGCCGAACATATAATCCTGGCAAAGGATGTAAAATTTGGTTTCCGGCCGTTTGGAATAAAAATAGGCCATTGCATCGCCGAACATCGAATTGTTGAGACAGGTTCTAAAGACATAACGGTTGAAGTTGGTTCCGTCCATAAGGCCGTTTGACAAAGATTCGGCATTCATCATGATGACTTTATATTTTTTCACTACCGTCTGTGCAATCAATGTCAGGTGACTACCGGAAGTGCCCCATAATACATCGATTTTATCTTCGAGACAGAGTTTTTCAGCCGCTTTCTTTGTTACCGCCGGCTTTGACTGGGTATCTCCTTTGATTACCTCTATTTTTTTCTTCTTTCCGTCGACAAAAATACCCCCCTGCTTGTTTATATCGTGGACAGCCCAGTTCACGGTACACCAAAATATCAATCCAATACCGCCGCCGGGACCCGAGAAAGGCTCGAGAAGGCCGATCTTGATCGTATCACCGGTCGGCATTACCACATTATTCGGATCGTAATAGGACATATCGGACATTTTTGTCAGGTCGAATCCGGGAATCGCGGCGTGCGATGTTACAGATAATCCTGACAGTGCCAGAATGAAACCGAAAACAACCAACAGCTTCGTTACAGACTTTTTTGTTAACATTTTGTTCTCCTTTCTTTCCTTCCAGTATTTCTGTTTTAATCACAACTGTTCTAACGTGATTATTTTGTGACAAAAATTTTCAATGCACACGGCATATCTTTTGCCCTATAGTGAGAGATGTTGACGAACTGCGTCGCTCTTACGCTGTGCTGTTTCTCTTTATTACTGGAAGCGCACTCATGCATCAGCACTTACTGATAAGGCCGCATTTACTTTAGACTGCGCCTTGTGCGCTTCCAGTAATATTCTCTCAAACAATTCCACCACTGTAGGTTCGTCATGAATCAGGCCCTGTACCTGACCGACAGGAAGAATGCCGGATTTTGTATTGCCTTCCTCAGTCGCCGATTGGAATGCCTTAAAGGCATTGGCCATGTAGGCCATCTGCCTGGCGTTCGCCCAGCCTGATGCCAGAACGCCGAGAAATAGTTTAAAGTAGGGAACATTAACCTGTCGGGCGATTTCCCGAGAATTGACGAACGCCGCATAGAGGCTTAACCCGTTTTTGACTGCCCGTTCGGCGGCATCAGTTTTCATGACACGGCAAAGGATGCCGTCCAGGCGTGTGGAAAAAAGTGTGTCATAAACATCTTTTTCCAAAGACAGTTTTTTGAAACTGTCGTGCAGCGGGCTTTCCTTGGTGGTCATCATTCGTGTGCCCATGGCAATCCCTTCCGCGCCGAGTGCCAGGGCGGCGGCCAGTCCGCGGCCATCGGCAAACCCTCCTGCCGCAATAACCGGTATTTGCAGATTGTCCGCCAAATGGGGGATAAGCACCATGGATGTGACATCTTCGCCGTGGGCCGCCGCTTCCTGGCCGGTGGCGATGATCGCATCGCTGCCATAGTCCTGCGCCCTTTTCGCATGACGCACATTAACAACGGTGGCAAAAACCTTGCCGCCATATTTGTGTGCTTCCTTGACAATCCAGTCGCCCTTTCCCAGGGCAAAATTTATGACCGGCACCTGTTCCTGCAGGAGAACCTTGGCATTCTCAACTGCGCCCTGGAACATGAGCGATGCATTAGCGCCGAAGGGCTTATCTGTCAATTTCCGGATTTCGCGGATCGCTTCACGAGTCTGTGTGCTGCTGAGCGGTCCCGTCGCCAGAATACCCAAACCTCCGGCATTTGAAACCGCCGCAACCATTTTTGGCGTGCTGATCCAGCTCATACCTGAAAGTACAATCGGATATTTGATTCCTACCATTTCAGTGACACGTGTCCTCATAATCTATTCCTTTTATGACTATATAATTAACGTCGGTTATCCATGCGTGTGGTTTTCCATATAACTCACGATTCATTCATTCATGGTAAATTCACCATTCAAAACAGAGACATAGGAATTCCATACGTTGTTATACTGCTCATGATCGGGGACTGATTTAATGAGCATAATCTCTGAGCAATATTCCCGCTGCAGGTCTTTCGAGCTGTGATTGCCATAGATCTGCAGGGCAAAATGAGCAAAATCGCGCACCATGAAATCAAAAATCTGATTCAGGATATCCGCATCAAGTCCCTCGAGTTTCGCCTGCTCAAGAATGAGCTGTCCGTATACAACAATGGAGAACATTTCCCCCAAGGGCAGGGACCAGGAAGGATCCATGTCCTGGGCTTTTTCGGGGCCGGCCTTTTCAAGCATTTCCTTGAAAATTTCGATCTGCTCGATAAAGGGAGCCACATTGGGCAGGTCTCTGTAAGAATCAAAAATGGGTCTGTAGTCATGAAACTGAATTTTACCCAATCCTTTCGTCAGGCCCTGATTGAAGAGGAACAGATCGTCCTTGTTTTCAAAGTTCGGTTCGACATGGGGGTAATCTTTCGGGTTGAAGAAATAATTTTTCATAAATTTGCGTATGAGCTGGATATTTACATGTACCGTGCCTTCGAGTTTTGATGGTCCACGCACGGCAACAGCGCCCGAAGAGAAGTAGGTGTCTTTTTCAAATCCCTTGGCGGCGATTACATCCCAGAGGAGATCGATTACTTCTTCGGCCTGCAGTGTGACCTTCATTTTGCTGGTAGGATTGTAAAGCAGGTAGCGCCGGTCCTGTTCACTTGCGCATCTGAAATAGTCCGTTGCGCGCCGCTGATACAGCTTCATGCCAATCAGACGCAACCAGGCATCCATGAAATTTTTGACCACATGGGGCATGGTGGTTACCGGCATTCCATAGAGGATGCGGTTCGACGCATGGTTGATCGATTCGTAAAAGCAGTGTTCGGCAAGTCCAATGGTGGCCGGTCCTATATTGAATTTGCCGATGTTCACGGTATTCAATGCCGAATTCCACGCATCATCGCCGCGTGAGAGTATGTCGTCATTTGCTATGGGGTAGTCATGAAGCGCAAAGTTAGCGACGTATTCCTGGGAGCTGATGATGTTCTTTTTCAGTTCATAGGCCTTGTTGAGATAATTGGTAACGAAGAACGTGTAATCGTCGGTGCCGTCCTTGATTTTCCCCAAAGTGGAAACCATGGCGGCCTCGTTGCCATTGCCGATATAATATTTTTCGCCGTTTGCGATCCAGGTGCCGTCATCTCGGGGCGTGAGGGACGTTTCTGTGGAGTAAATGTCGGCGCCGTGTTCGCGTTCGGATAAGCCGAATGCGAAGATGGCGCCTTCTTTGAGGAGCCCCGCCGCCTTTGTTTTTACCGTTTCGTTGCCACTCATCCATATAGGCCCCAGACCAAGGATACTGACCTGAAAACAGTACCAGTAGGCGAGCCCATAGAATGCAAGAAGTTCGCTGTACTCGCTGATACGGGCGGTATCCCATCGGCAGTCAGGATCACCGTCTGCAAATTCTTTCGGCGTCAGTAATTTGGCAAAAATTTGTTCCTGTCCGATAAAGTCAAGAAATTCTCTGTGCCATTCTTTTTTGTTGTAGGCCTCGGTAAGCTTGGTTTTACCCAAGCCCTCAAAGAAAGCGATCGTCTTAGCCATAATCGCTCTTGATCCTTCGTCTGCCATGAGGGTCTTATATTTTTTCGGCTGCATCAGATAATTCATAGTTCTCTCCTCTCGCCATATCGGACTTTTATTATTCTATCGCAAAAAATCTAATTAAAAGAACATTAGGCCTTTACTTTACAATAAACATGTCCCTAATATCTCTTGACTATTTATGAAATGACAAAAGATAGGATCGAAGATTCTTTTCCTTTCCTTTTAATCCCAGTTTATTGCGTATACGACCTCGATGATTGTTGATAGTCGTGGTTTCAAGATTCAGTGTTTCTGCAATATCTTTGGTGGTCTTACCGTCCTTGATCAAACTTGCAATCTGCACTTCTCTTGTGGTGAGTTTTCCGTGCGTAAGGGCCATTTTCACCAAAAAGGGTGAAATCAATTCGTTCAGGTGCTTTTCTGCAATATCTAAGTGACGGGCCTGGGTGGATGTGAGACCAGTGACTTTGAGATTTTCCAGGTAAGGCAAGACCAGTTCTTTTACATTTCTGACAACTTTGTTCTCAATTTCATTTTTATCGTCTTTCTGGTGTTTCAGTAACACCTTCAGCGCTGTATTGGCGGCCTCTAAATTTGCTGTTTTTTCTTTTAACTCATGTTCAGCAATCTTTGAATCGGTGATATCCCGGATTGTTTCTACGGCACCAATAATGTTTTCATGATGATCGTAAATCACGCTGGATTTTGCCCACATCCAAATATGTTTTCCCTTGTAATTAAAGCTGCTAACAGCATATATGAAGTTATTTTCCCTCTTGACGTATGCATAACTCTTTTCTAACTCCTCATCGGGGGTTAGTATGAGGTCTATCAGCATTGGTCTTCGCATTCCGTAAAAGGGCAGTGAATATTCATGATTACATTTTCCGAGTATGTCGGCTGCCTTGATCCTTGACAGTTTTTCCATTTCTTTGTTCCATGCGATAACCTTTCCCTCAGTATCTCGTGCAAAAGTGGCATCGGGGAGAAAATTCATTATATCTTTCAGTTGTCTTTCTGTTTTCTTTAGGGCTTCTTCTGCAATTACTCGAGGTGTGGCGTCACTTACGAAATTCAATGTTGCCGGCCGACCTTCCCACAAGATAACCAGATCGGCAATCTTGCGCCATTGCAGATTGCCATCTTTGTCATACCCTTTGTAAATGTAGGGCTCTACGTTTTCTCCGTTTAATCGTCTAAGAAAATTTTCTATCACTCTTTTTTTGTCTTCAGGGTGAACGAATTCATCGGCGTGTTTTTCAAGCATCGCTTTTTTGGAATATCCTAATATCTCCGATACTTTTTTATTTACATATTTGAACTTCCCATCCTGTACTACATAAATGGCGTCCGGTGAGTTTTCGAAAATGTGATCGATATTAATTGCACTGGTATTGCTCAACGTACTGAATGGTTGCCGACCTTCCATTGCTGAGCATGCTTTCGATGGATTTATGACCGCTAATTTCCGAATCAATCCCTTTTTGGTCTTGTTATTATTCATCTCACCACTCGCAACAAACGAGAAAGGCTTCGCTTTTTCGCTTTAAAAGACGCAGTTTCGATCATAATTGAGATCGAGGTTTATTGATTCCTGGATCAGCATTATTTGCTGTTACCAATAATATTCTGGTAGATATAAACATAAGATAACGGTTTATGTAATAATCAATTTGTAATCTAATAATGATCATAATTATTGATTATTTATGTGGTAGTTTGAAGAGTGCAAAAATTGGGAAAAAGGTACCCGGTAATTTCTGGTTCACAGAAATTATTAGATGGCAGCGCCTGGCACCGGAGATCATAAAAAGCTCCACCTTGCCGACGGGTCGGCAATATAATGAAACGTACATGATGCGGGCATTACTGTTCCCTGGGCTGCATTCTTTTTCAGTTGGTGCCCCTGAATCGGAAACTACACGAGCGATGCATCACTTGCGTAGAAGAGTGCGTGAAAGAAAGGAAATAAAGAAAGACTATTGCAACCTGATTTCAATTTTGGCATAAATTAAATTTTATTGCCTGCCATCATGCCGATGGTATGGCCGGGAGTAGTGTACAGGTTTTTTAAAGGTATCATGCAACCCATCTATCTCGATTACAACGGTACCACCCCGCTTGATCCTGCGGTGAGTGCCGCAATGAAGCCCTTTCTCGAAGAAGACTTCGGGAATCCGTCAAGTTCCCACTGGTACGGCATTAAGCCGAAGAAGGCTTTAGAAGCGGCACGGCTGCAGGTGGCCGGGCTGCTCGGCTGCCGTCCGGAAGAAGTGTTTTTCACTTCCGGCGGCACCGAATCGAACAATCAGGCGATCAAGGGTATGGCGAGGGCGCTGAAGCAGAAGGGGCGGCATGTTGTCACAAGTGCCATCGAACATCCCGCGGTGCTGGAAGTATGCCGGTACCTGGAAACCGAAGGGTTTCAGACCACCCTTGTTCCCGTGGACGCCCAGGGTATGATCGACCCCGGACGTGTGGCAGCGGCACTTCGTTCCGATACCATTCTGATAAGCATCATGCACGCAAACAATGAAGTGGGGACCGTGCAGCCCATCGCGGCCATTGCTGAGCTTGCGAGGTCGCGGGGCATTGTGATGCATACCGATGCGGCCCAGTCGGTCGGCAAGATTCCCGTCGATGTATCGACCCTCGGCATAGATCTGCTTTCCATCGCCGGTCACAAGCTCTATGCACCCAAGGGCGTCGGCGCCCTCTATGCGCGCAGTGGTGTTGCACTGGAGAAGTTCTGTCATGGCGCCGGGCAGGAGAGAGGCATGCGGGCGGGCACGGAAAACGTGCCGGGAATCGTCGGGCTGGGCAGGGCCTGTGAAATTGCGGCCGAAGGCCTGGAGCATGCTATGAAACGCATGCGCACCCTGCGCGATCGGCTACACAAGAGCATTGCCGGCGGAGGCGCCGAAATTCGGCTGAACGGTCATCCCGAATCCCGCCTGCCCAACACCCTCAGCCTCTCCTTCAAGGGCTTTGAAGCAAATCATCTGCTGGAGTCGATCGGCCTTGACGTCGCTGCCTCGGCAGGCGCCGCATGCCACGCAGAAGAAGTTGCCCTGTCCCATGTGCTTGAGGCCATGGAGGTGCCCCTGGAATGGGCGAAGGGGACACTGAGATTTTCCGTCGGCCGGATGACCACTATCGAAGAGGTCGACCGTGCCGCCGACGCAGTAGTCAAGGCGATATCCGAATGTGCAATCGGGGGAGCACAATGAACATTCGGGAGTTGTCACGAAAGTATGCCCCTTACATTATTGACCTGCGGCGCGAATTCCATCAGTATCCGGAGATTGCCTGGAAAGAACAGCACACCGCGAGTCGCATTGAGCGGGAACTGGATAGAATGGATATTCCGTACCGGCGGATTGCCGATAGGGGGGTCGTCGCCATCGTGGAGGGGACGCAGAAGGGTGATATCGTGGCGTTGCGTGCCGATATGGATGCCCTGAAAGTAACGGAGAGGACCGCATTGTCCTATGCATCGGAACGTGACGGTGTAATGCACGCCTGCGGGCATGACGGACATATGGCCATGCTGCTCGGGGCCGCACGTATACTCAAGAAAATGCAACATGAGCTGCCGGGAAGGGTAACGCTTATTTTTCAGCCTGCGGAGGAAACGACGGAGGGCGCGAAACGGCTGATAGAGGAGGGGGTCATGGAGGGGGTGAAAGGCATTTTTGCGATTCATCTCTGGAGCGAACTTCCGTCGGGAAAGATCTCGCTTGAGGAAGGTCCGAGAATGGCCGCTTCCGATGTGTTTACTGTCCGAATTGCCGGCAAGGGCGGTCACGGGGCGCTTCCTCACTGCTGTGTCGACAGTGTTGTCGCCGGTTCCGCCATGGTGATGAATCTGCAGTCGGTGGTAAGCAGAATGGTGAATCCCCTCGAGCCCGCCGTGGTTACCGTTGGCGCCTTCAATGCCGGCACGGCCTTCAACGTGATCGCCGGCGAAGCGCTGCTTCAGGGTACCGCACGATTTTATGATGCGCATACCGGCGCGGTGGTAAAGGAGTCCATACAGCGAATCGTAGAAGATACCGCCCACTCCTATGGAGCAAAGGCGGAGATAGACTACAGACATGCCATCGATCCGGTGGTGAACGACCGCCGCTGTTCCGAAATTGCATACGGGTCGGCAAGAGGTCTCGGTCTGGAACAGCACATAGCCACGATGGAAAAGGTGACGGCCGGCGAGGATTTTTCCGAATACCAGAAACATGCTCCCGGAATCATGGTGTTTCTCGGTATTCGTAATGAAGGGAAAGGGGTACTCTTTCCGCACCATCACGCGATGTTTATGATTGATGAAGACGTCCTCGAAATAGGCGCCGCCCTCTACGCGAAGTTCGCCCTTGACTTCCTTCTGCGGGGGAAATAGAGAAGGACGCCTCTTTTTCCATGCATTTTGCTTCGTGAGAACCTGAACGGGATATCCTGCAGCATCATCATACGTTGTAAAAAAATTCCAATTATATTATAAGGCTTGTACGTTAAGGGGGTGACGATACCGATGTCCGCCGGCAATGAAAACATTTCGGATAGAATGAGCATGGTTTTTTGGGACGCGCCCTGCATGATGGCGATTACCACAGGTGATGAGGGGCGCTTTATCGAGGTGAATCGACGCTTTGAAGGAGAGACGGGGTATTCACGCGACGAGCTTGTGGGTCGCACCGTGGCGGAGTGCACCGCATTGATCTCGCCCGATGAATGGATCGATATTCAAGAGACCGTTGTGAAAGACACACTGTTGTCCAATCGCCCACTGACCTACCGGACAAAATCGGGCATGCTGCGCAGTGGACTCATATCGGGGGCCGTACAAACGCTGGGTGAAGATTCCTCTGTGATATGGGTTGTCAATGACATGGCGGCGCATAAGGATAGGATCTGCCGTCAAAACGGAAAGGCGCTCCGGGAAAGCGAAGAGACCTACCGCGGACTGGCTGAGGAAGAAAAGGAAGAGCTGAAGAGGCGTTTCCTCTATGATCGGAAGATGGAAGCGGTGGGCGCCCTGGCGGGAGGGGTGGCGCACGATCTCAATAATGTCCTTACGGGACTTGTAAGTCTGCCTGAGTTAATGCTTATGGAAATTCCGGAAGACAGCCCCCTGAGAGAACCTTTGCGCACTATCAGGAAATCTGGAGAGAAAGCAGCGACCATGGTTCAGGAGCTTTTGACCCTGGCGAGGAGGGGTGTGAAGGCTGACAGGGTGGTCAATATGAACAGGATCATCGAAGAATATCTTCAGACTCCGGAATATGCACTGCTTCGACACTACCATCCTCACGTGGAGTTTGAGGTGCGGCTCGATACGAACCTGCACAACATCAAAGGGTCATCGGCCCATCTGGCGAAGACTGTGATGACACTGCTGTCGAATGCATCCGAGGCAATCGGGCGGGGAGACGGATATGTGAGGTTAATAACGGAAAACCGCCGCGTCAAAGAGCGTATGGCGACATACGGACGGATAAAGGAAGGCGATTATGCAGTGCTGACGGTTTCCGATACAGGAATCGGAATGTCTCCCGTTGACAGGGAACGTATATTCGAGCCTTTCTACACAAAAAAGGTTCTGGGAAGAAGCGGTACGGGCCTGGGCATGGCCGTGGTGTGGGGGTGTGTTCAGGATCACAAGGGGCACATAGACCTGGAAAGTGGGGAAGGCAAAGGGAGCACATTCACCCTCTACTTTCCGGCGGTAGATGAAGTGCTTCACGAAGAAGAACACAGGAAAACAGCCACATCCTGCGGAGGGAAGGGTGAACTGATACTGGTGGTAGACGATGTGGCCGAGCAGCGGGAAGTCGCATCGCTCATTCTTTCGACCCGGGGGTATTCCGTTGCCACGGTTTCCGGGGGAGAGGAAGCCCTCGAATATCTGGAGAAGTCGGGGGCGGACGTGGTCCTTCTCGATATGATCATGGATCCGGGAATCGACGGTCTGGAAACTTTTAAAAGAATTTTCAGTAAAAATCCCGATCAGAAAGTCATTATCGTAAGCGGATATTCGGAATCGGCTCAGGTGAAAGAAGCGCTGCAACATGGGGCGGCGGGCTGCGTGACCAAACCCTATCGCATTGAAACGCTGGTCATGGCGATAGGGCGGGCACTGGATCGCTATGATGAAAATGCGGTGAAATGATCCATGGAAACCTTTGCCCTGGCGGCGATAAGCCTGGCTATTGCAATTTCGCTGATCATAAAAAAAAAGCAAAATCCGCTGCATCTTTCCTATGCGGCGCTGTGCCTTGTTCTTGCACTTGAGAAGTCCGGTCTGTTTTTTTATGACGTGAGCGGGCTCTTCTTCTGGAAGTCCTTATATGTAACGGGTATCCTGCTTATTCCTCTATTTCTGCTTGTATTCTGCCGACGCTTTCTCGACGCGCAGGGAGACATATTAAGAAAACTGCTGCCCTATGTCGTTCTTGTATCCTGTGTTTTGGGGACGGCGTTTTTCCTGCTTCGGCATAATGAGGGATTCATGGGGGGGATTCTCTACCTGTATCTGTACGCGACCCTCCTGTGCTGTTCCATCGCCCTCGTTCGTGCGGCGTCTCAGGTCGAGGGTGCTGAAAAGAAAAGGCTCCGCTATGTTGCCGTTGCCGCCGTCGCAACCCTCATTGTCAGCCTGAGTGATCCCCTTCGTGATGCGGGGATCGACATTCCGGGTCTGTCGGAAATCGCACTGGCGGCCCTGGTTTACTTCATCCTCATCATAATCACCTATCCCAAACTTCCGGAACTTTACGAAATTATGATGAGAGCGGTGATTATTTTCATTCTCATCGTCTTCGTCACTGTTGTTTTTTACACGGTTATTGCAATTTTCGGCACGAATGGACCCTTTCCCGACTTTACCCTCGTCTTCATGGCCTCTTTCGTAATCGTGATCTTCGTTGATCCGGTGAAGCTCCTTCTGAAAAAGGCAGCGGGCCACTTTTTTTTCGAGGGGAACGCTACATTCACCTCCCTTTTTGCCATTGATGAAGAGGTGGAACGTGAAAAGTCGCTCTTTCTGGAAGAAATGGCGACAGGGCTTGCCCATGAAATACGGAATCCTCTTGCCTCGATAAAGGGGGCTGCGCAGTATCTCAAGTCGGAGGTTGAAGGCAGCGAAAGCGTCGAACTCTTTACGGTAATTACGGAAGAAGTCGATCGGCTTGGCAATGTGGTTTCACGGTTCCTCAACTATGCGAAGCCCTGCGCACCCGCCATGAAACCGCTTAACGTCAACGAACTCGTAAAGAGAACCGTCGTTTTGATCGAACAGGGAAATCTGCCCGATGCTGTCACCATCGATGCGTTTCTGGCGGATGATCTGCCGCCCGTCCTCATTGACAGCGAACAGATGATCCAGGTTTTTCTCAATATTGCGCTCAACGGCATCGAGGCAATGCCGCAGGGGGGCATGCTCACCTTTACCACGGGTCTCTTGAGAGACGACGGCAGCACGACGGTGGAGGTGACGATTGCCGACACGGGGGTGGGCATTCGGCACGACAAAATGAAGCGTATCTTCGAGCCCTTTTACACTACCAGAGAAGGGGGCACCGGTCTTGGCTTGGCAATCAGCCGTAAAATCATACGAGAACACGGTGGATATATGAATGTGAAATCAAAGCCGGGACAAGGGACGAGCTTCTTCATCCGTATACCTGTGGCCCCCCGGTATGCTGCTAAAAATCTTTGAAATTGTCGGTCCCCTCAATAAGCGCGGCGCTCCTGTGTCTGGCGATTGAGGGTACGGACGGCGGTGCGTCGTCTTCCCTGAGCGATGCGCTATCCGCCGCCTGCTGTGTGTAAGAAAAGCGTTGGTCGGCGTCATTCGGCTGTTGCTTGCCTCGCGCAGCGCTTTTTTCATTTTTGCCGTTGCCG
Organism: Syntrophales bacterium; assembly: GCA_963666365.2. GTDB lineage: Bacteria > Desulfobacterota > Syntrophia > Syntrophales > UBA2210 > JALNXD01. The sequence goes on along the minus strand of CAXXNF010000001.1, from coordinate 304,629 downwards.
CTCATGCCTCCTCCGACCAGCCGGACCAGTTTTCTCACCGCCTCCTTCATTTGCCATGCCTGCGAGTTCATTTCTTCCGCAGCCGCGGCACTCTCCTCAGCAGTGGCTGCATTTTGCTGTGTCACTCTATCCATCTCCGTCACGGCTTTGTTGATCTGGCCGATTCCCTGCGATTGTTCGTGCGACGCAGCGGCAATTTCGCTTACCAGCTCGTTCGTCTTTCCCACTATCTCCGCATTCCTGGTGAAAGACTCATTTACTTCCCTATTGAGTAACGCCCCTTCCTTGACGGAATCGACGGTTTTTCCTATGAGCGCATTTGTGCTTTTTGCCGCTTCCGCCGAACGCATGGCAAGACTTCGCACCTCTTCGGCCACAACGGCGAAACCAGCGCCCTGTTCTCCCGCCCGTGCCGCTTCAACGGCGGCATTGAGCGCAAGAAGATTTGTCTGAAAGGCTATTTCATCAATCGTTTTCACAATCTTGAATGTTTCCTCGGAATTTTTCCCGATTTCGTCCACCGCCCTGCTCATTTTGGATAATTTTTCGCTTACCTCCTGCACCACCTGTTGCGCTTCACCGGTCAATGCATTCGCCTGGCGGGCGCTATCGGCGTTTTGCTTCGTCATCGACGCCAGCTCCTCAAGAGAAGATGATGTTTCTTCCAGTGAAGACGCCTGCTCGCTTGCCGCCTCGGCGAGTTGCTGACTTGAATGAGATATCTGATCCGAGGCCGCGCCGATACGATCGGATCCCTCAATCACATCACTGGCGATTCTTCTCGTTAAACCCACCACGTTGCGGATCGTAATCCAGGAATATACTACTGCGATCACCAGTGATGCGATAATGATGCCTATGATCCAGGTCAGAGAAACTCTGGTTTGCTTCTGCAGCTTTTCACTGCTGGTCTTTTCGAGCGCCGCCCAAATATTCCCGATGCGCTTCCTGTGCTGTTCCATGAGCGCATGGTATTCCTGCTGGTCAACTACGCCTTTATGATAGTTCAAAAGTTCGACGTTCAGCTGTTCGATGTGTGCCTTCATTACATTTCCCAGGGCGTTCAGCTGCTCGCTGTTTTCAACCTTGAAGTGCCAGTCTCCCACCACTTTTTTTAAATTTTCCAGATCGGCGGTTATCCGTTGCCAAGCCGATTCCAGTGAGCGATTGAAATAGGTGTCCACGTCGGCTGTTAACACAGTGTGTGCCGCCCGTAAGTCGTCAACCCATAATTTTGCCTTTACCACGGTTGCAATTAAATCCGCACTAATTTCGCTGAACCTCTTCGATGCTTTCATTTTTGCCGCTTCGGCATCGACATAACTGTTCAATGCGCTTTTGAAAGCATCCATTTCAGCTTTTACCGCCTCGACATTTTTTCTCTCTTCTGCACTGAGAGTTGACGACTGAAGCATCTCGAGAATATAGTGCTGTCCCTTTTCCGTGTGGGCGAATGCCCGCTCCCTGGCGGGTGCCTGCGTCATTCTTCCTTCGTCATAATTGAAAAGAAGATATTGATCGACTTCCCCCTTGATGGAGGCGACGATATCCTTGATGGTGGCGGTATCCCGGTAGAAATCCATAACATGCAGGACGCGGGTCAGCCCGAAGTATCCCGCACTGCCGACCGCTATCGTGAGAACGCACAATATGGCAAAACCGGAACCTATTCTCTTCCCCAAAGTTGCATTTCTAAACATGTCTTTCCCTCTCAGTCTTTTTTGCGTTGGTGAAGGTGTGCAACCATTAAATCCAATGCAACAACTGTACTGTTTCGTTAATCGGCAGAAACGCCGGAAACTTTAGCCGCAAAAGTTAAGAGAAATTTTGTCACTGGCCTTTATGAAACATTGCATATAAAATTACAAATTTATGGTATTCTGTATCGGCAGTGTGTAAAAAGCATAGGGACATTATGCGAAATGCGCCGACGAGGAGGGCAACCTGTCATGCCGTTTGCAACTGTTCGCGACATTCGCATGTATTACGAGATTCATGGGGCCGGTCCCCCGCTGCTCAGTATCAGCGGGACGGGGGGAGACTTGCGGCGGTCCCCGACGATCTTCGATATGCCGATTGCCGCACATTTCACAATACTGGGCTATGATCAGCGCGGTCTCGGCCGGACCTCATCCCCCGATATCCCCTATGCCATGTCAGACTATGCCGATGATGCCGACGCTCTGCTCGATGCCGCAGGATGGGAACGTTGTGCTGTCTTGGGAATTTCCTTTGGCGGAATGGTGGCGCAGGAATTTGCATTGCGCCATCCGCACCGTGTGGAACGCCTTGTCCTTGCCTGCACCAGCAGCGGGGGGAACGGCGGCGCCTCATACCCCCTGCACGAACTGGCCCATCTTCCGGTCGAGGAGTATGTGCACCGCATGCTTCAACTGGGCGATACGCGCCGGGATGATGCCTGGCAGGCCGCCAATCCCTCAAAATTTAAGGTCCTGATCGATCAAGCGGTGAAGGATCTGCAAATAGGCGCCGACGAGCCGGGGCGCGAAACCGGCGCACGCCGGCAGATGGCCGCCCGTGCCCTTCATGACGCCTATGACCGGCTTCCGGCTCTTGCCATGCCTGTGTATATCTGCGGAGGACGATATGATGGCATTGCCGCGCCCGCCAATCTCGAAGCGATACACCGACAGATCAAAGGCTCTCAGCTGGAATTCTTTGAAGGGGGGCATCTGTTTTTCTGGCAGGATTCTCGTGCATTCGACCGTATAATCGCATTTTTGCGGGGCGATCTCGACGAAGTATCCATTATACAAGGCAGAGAAGGGGAGAAAAATAGGAGAGGGAAATGAAACGGCAGAATAGAGAAGCGGATGCCATAGGCGATGAGCAGGCGGCGGAAGGTGGGCAATACAGTTTTGCGAAAATTGTGGGCATATGGGCATTGGCCACCGCACCGATGCCGGTGTTCGCCTTTGCCGTCACTCCGGCGGTGATTGCCTGCTTTAATATTTCTTCAGAAGTTCCGCCGTTAGTGGTGTTCTGGCCCTTCATGATTGTCGGCCTTATGTGGCAGTGTGCGCTGTCACTGATTATCGTGCGCAGAGAGTGCGGAGAGGTGAAGTGGCGCACTGTCAGACAAAGGATGTGGTACCAAAGACCCCGTGCTCCCGGAACGGGAAGGGGCAGTTACTGGCTTTTTCTGTGGGTCCTTCCATTCATTATACTGAGCTATGCCTCGCAGTATGTTCCGCTACCCGACATCGTCGGCACAATATTCCCCTGTGCAGTACACCTGCCCCATTACAGCCTGGGGCAGGTGTTGACGCCGGAGTACAAAGGGGCATGGTGGTTGCTGGTCCTGGCACTGATCACAATACCCTTCAATTATCTGCTGGGTGAAGAATTTCTTTTCCGCGGAATACTGCTTCCGAAAATGAGAGGAGTCTTCGGACGGTGGGACTGGTTCTTCAACGGTGTGTTTTTCGGCATGTACCATCTTCACAAACCCTTCGGAATTCCACACCAGATTCTGTTTTCCGGTATCATTCTCAGCCTGCCGGCGAGGCGTTTCCGAAGCAACTGGATGGCCGTTATTGTGCACGGAACCGAAGCAATTGTTGCCCTGTGGCTACTGTTAGGGGTAATTCTTTGAAAGATCTACAGGGTAAATTGAAATTTCGCACGCTCTATGGCGAGCCGGCAGAAAGTGTTCCGTACAGTGCGGGGCGGCAGCGTAGTGCACCAGTGGAGATAATGAAGAATTTTTTGACGTTTCTGATTGCAATTCTTTTTTTTCTTTGCGTCGCCTATGCGTCGGCCTTTGATATGCGCCTCTCTGCAGAGACTCTGTCGATGACCGCCGACCGGGCGCCGCTTCAGGACATTCTGACGCATTTTGCCCGCCAGGGAATCAGGATCCGCATCGATCCGAGCATTAATCCGCTCATCACGGTTTCTTTCAGGGATCGTTCCCTGCAGCAGGGATTGAATGCGATTTTAAAATCGCTCAATCATGTCCTGATCTGGGAAGCCATTCCGGGTCTCGACGGACACCCTCCCCGCCTTGCCGAAATTCAGGTATTTCAGCCGGGGTTGAAGGAATACATGCAGCCGCTGACGCCGCCTTCAGTACTTTCGCTTGAAAAAGATGCAAAAACCGGTGCGCTCTTTGTGAAAAATGAACTCCTTGTCACAGTAAGGCCCGGCATTGGCATGGCGGATTTTCAGAAGCTTCTCCTGCAGATCGGAGGCAGGATAGTTGATTATTACGCGGCCACAGGGGTCTACAGGATTCGTCTTCCCGACGGCGCCGACGTCCTTTCGCTGGTGGAGGAAATAACGTCAAAGTCCGGCATTGCACACGCCGAGCCGCACTATGCCTATTCCATAGTCGGTCCAAGACCACTGCCCGGCGTGTCTGACTCCGCCCTGTTTCCTGTCTCAGGCGCCGGGAAAGGGGCGCCGATCGCCATTATAGATACGGGACTTGCGGCGGGCGCAGGATTGGGGCGGCTTGTCCTGGCGAGCCTGGACACGCTCAGTCCCGGGACCCCCATAGCAGATACCCAGGGCCATGGGACCCAGATGGCTTATATCGCATCGGGGATGGTGAGGCCCTTCGGAGTCGAGGAAGATGGAACAGCCACGGTCCCCCTCATTCCAATTCGGGGGATAGATGACAACGGACATATCTCAGGGTTCCAACTGTTGCAGGGGATCGAGTATGCAATCCGCAACGGTGCCCGCGTGCTGAGTCTGAGCTGGGGAGGCGATGCCGGCAGCGAATTTATGGAACAGGCCCTGAATGACGCGGCATCGAAGGGACTCATTGTGGTCGCATCGGCCGGCAACGAACCGACAGGCAACCCGGTATATCCGGCTGCCTATTCATCAGTGATCGGCGTCGGGGCGCTGGGCAGGGACGGTACGATATGGGATCGCTCCAACTTCGGTTCGTCCGTGTCGGTGTATGCACCGGGGATGGCGTCGCTGCCGGTGGGGTACAGGGGAGACCCCGGCAGCTATGCCGGTACTTCCATAGCGGCGGCCTTCGCCGCCAACCGCATTGCCCTCTATCTGTCCTCCCATCCCGGTGCGGATATTCATGAAATTTTGGATGCCCTGAGCGTACGCGCCGAAGGGGACGTCATGAAATAATTTTCAGAATTTTCGGGTCTTCCCGGGGCGCCGCCTCCGGTATTACCCGCGGGTACCCGAGGATAAGCGGCGTCGCAATCCTGAAATTATACGGAAGACCGAGTGCATCTTTCATCTCCCGGCTTCTGATATGGGCGCCGAGACCGATCCAGCAGGACCCCAGTCCCCGCCTTACCGCAGCGAACATTAGATAGGACGCGGCAAGGGCGCAGTCGAAATCAAGCGAGCTTACCGAATCGGGACCCACGATATAGAGCAGACAGGGGGCATTATAAAAAATATTGAAGTCTTTGTCTTCAAGCGCCGGCCGGTAGTCTTTGATGGGAAGCTCCGGATTCTGCGCGATGTCGTCAAGCAGGTTGCGCTTGCATTCGTTCGAAAGTTCCCGGATTGTGCTTTTGTTGGTGACAATAATGAAGTGCCAGGGTTGACCGTTCCGGGCGCTGGGGGCGAGAGAACTTTCCCGTATCATCTCTTGCAGTATCGAAAGGGCAACCTCACGTTCTTCGAAATCCCTGATCGAACGACGTTGCGTCAAAAGTTCTTCGAAGGTTTTCATTCATAATCTCCTTACGTATGATTTTAAAACTGCACAGAAGAAAAGGTCTCCTGATACGCGATTCGTGCGGTAATTCGGATACACTTTCTACACATTAAAGAATAAACTCGCGACATGCAAGAAAACTCTTGTGTCGTTCATTCGTGTTATCAAAGGGGTGGCTTCCATATTTCCAAATATGTGTTGCCCCCTCGATTCCCCTGTGGCAAGGGAATGCCAATCGATCAGATATGCCTGAAAGGAGGTATTGCGATGAGTCCCATCAAGTCGAATGTGGATCAGTTCAGGGCGTTGTTGAAAAATTCCGACGAGAGGCCGATTGTGATGCTCAATCTTTTGAAATTCAACAAGGACGGAGGAGCGGAATCCTATGCCCGCTAAGCCCAGGAGGCGAATACATTTGTGGAGGCCTTAGGCGGCAAATCGCTCTACGTCGGCAGGGCAAAGGAACTGCTGAACGGAGACGAGGCCTGGGACATCGTAATGTTCGTGCAGTATCCTTCCCGCAAGGCCTTCCTCAAGATGGCAAATGATCCCGAATACCTTAAGATCCATAAATTCCGGGAAGACGGACTCGTACGGGCGGTGCTCTATGCCACGGAAGAAATAAGCTTGGAAAGAACTGCTCCTGTCTTCGAAGCACGTGTGCATCTTTTATTTCTCGATGACGGCAGGCTATAGATCATGGGTAGCGAAGTGCAAAGCCCATCATATCCTCTGACCTATAGCCCCTTGCCTGTATGTTATTCGTATATTTTTTCGTCGGCCGCATCCGCTTCTTCAGCGTCATATTCGAAATCGCGGGCGAGGCGTTTTTTCTTTGTCTTGAAGTATTCCTGGTACCATTCGTGGGCGGTGATCATGGACATGACCTCGCTGGTCCCCGTCCAGATGGAGGCGAGGCGGATGTCCCGATGAATGCGCTCCACGGGGAAGATGGTGGTGTAGCCGATTCCGCCCATCACCTGCATGGCGTTGTGGACCGCCTTCTGGCAGGATTCGGTGATGAATTTTTTTGACTCCGAGACCATGCGGCGCACGCGGTTCATGTCGACGCCGGCATCGACAGCCCGCGCCGTGGTGTAGGCCAGCGACCGGGCCGCATCGAGGAGCATCACCGCCTCTGCGATCTGGAAGCTGACCCCTTCGAAGCGGTTGATCACCTGGCCGAAGGCCTTTCTCCGGGAGGTGTAATTCGTGGCGATATCGATTGCGGGCTGGGCGGCACCGATGGTCATGGCGGCGGTACCGAGACGCTCCGGAATCATCATGGTGTTGAAGACGTCGTAGGCCCCGTTGATCCTGCCGACCACATTTTCCCTGGGAACCTTCGCATCTTTGAAGATCACACGGGCCGTGCCTCCGCCGCGACATCCCATGAGACCGTAGAGATATTTGGTCTCTACGCCGGGACCCCTGTCGACAATGAAGGCCGTAAGCGATTCCTGCGGTTTGGCCTGGGGATCGAAGTTGGTGCGGGCGTAGACCAGGAAGAAGTCCGCCCCTTCGCCTCCCACGATAAATCGTTTCTGACCGCTCAGAAGGAAGTGGTCCCCCCTGTCCTCGGCAGTAGTAACGGCGCCGAAGAAGTCCGAACCGCCCCTGGGTTCGGTGAGGCATTCGGCGGCGAAGAGATCGCCCTTGAGAAGGGGTTTTACGTAGCGTTCCTTCAGATCGTTTGTTCCGTGCTGCATGACGGCGTCGCAGACCAGCTCGGCGCCCACGCCGAAGACGCAGGCGAATTCGTAGCCCAGCATGCCCACCTCTTCCATGAGCATGCAGGAGGTTACCCAGTCCATATCCCTGCCGCCCCATTGTTTCGGATAGCGGCAGCCCAGGAGATTGCGCCTCCCCGCCTCGCGGAGAAATTCCTTCGGAAATTTTATGACATCTTTGTCCATATCGAGGACCATCTGACGGGGCACCCAGGCCACCAGCTCCCTGGCCTCGTCGCGAATTTTCAGCTGTTCTTCGGTGAGTAAAAAATCAAACATAGGCAGCTCCTTGTGGGGATATGCGGCTACCCCCTGCTAAGGTGAAGGTACTACTCATGAAAAAGTGGTAACAATTAGATGCGATTATTGAATCTTACTATGAGGCTACGTAACAGGAGAAGGTGGGGTTGTCAATGATAAATCATTGGTTGACGCAATGTTCCGATTCCTGGTAACAGATGTCAACGTATTCCCCGTTGTGTATCACTTCGGCTTTGAGAAAGGAGGATGTTTTTATGACGCAAGATTATCTCAGGAGACTTTGGAAGCGCGGCGTAATGCTTATGACAGAAGGCTACACATGAGCGGAGGCGACCCTGCAGGTCCTGCGGGAGGAAGAAGGATGGGATGCGGCGCCCTATCAGAACGCCGCAATCGGCTATCAGGGGGCGATTCATTCCGGGAAGACCATTTGCGGCACGCTCTTCGGCGGCGCGGCGTTCCTCGGGTTAAGGGCCGGAAATCACCCGGCAATGGCTTCGGGCGTCCAGAACGAACAGCGCCTTGCGGCGATCGAATCGGTCAATGCGCTGTTCCGGGGGTTTCTCGAACGTTTCGGAGACACTGACTGCAAAGCACTGACCGGCTGCGATTTCAGCAGGCAGGAAGAGGCGGACCGTTACATGCAGGAAGAAATATACAAAGATACCTGCTTTCATCAATTTGAGTATGTCCTCTCGGAATGCCTTACCGAAAAGAACAAATAAAGGCAGCATAGCTTAAGGGATTTCTACATCGAAAAATTGTGTGTGCCTGACGGAAAAAAGTGATTGACAAAAGCGTTTAGATGCTATACGGTTCATGGCCATGAGTAATGAAACGGTATCACCCTTTTCCATTATCGGTAAATTCGCCAGAGTGGTGAAACTCTGGCAGCAGCTGGAGAAGCGTCCCCGCCGGTTCGGCCTGGAGGAAGATCTCTACAGCTCGGAGATCCACCTGATTGAGGTGATCGGCAATAAAGGGGAAATGGGAGTGACCGATATTGCCCGTGCAATGGGGGTCACCAAGGGCGCCGTTTCCCAGACATTAAAAAAACTGGAAAATAAAGATCTTATTGCCAAGTACGGCGATCCGGAAAACAACTCGCGCATATTGGTAGGACTGACCGCGAAAGGGAAGACCGCCTATTATGCACACGAATACTGGCATGAGAAAATGGATGGAGGTTTCAGGGAATATTTTACCCATCTGCCGGAGGAGAAGATCAGGTTCCTTGATGAATTTCTTGCCACGTTCGAAACATTTTTAAAAAAGAGGCAGTAAATTTTTTTATAATGTACGTTTAGTAGCTAAACGCTAGGAGGACCCATGTGTAAATATTTTCGAGGAAAAGAAATGGACAGGATGCCCGATTTCGCCTTTCGGGCTATGGCAGCGATGTTCGTTCTTCGGGATCGGCTCACAACGCCCGGCGATAGACTGGGGAAGTTCGGGATTCTCAAGGGGCAAACGGTGGTGGACTACGGTTGCGGTACCGGGTCCTATCTCAAGCGGGCCTCGGAGCTTGCGGGGGAAAATGGAACGGTGTTTGCTGTCGATATTCATGAACTGGCGATCAAAGCAGTGGAGAAACGCATTGTCAGAGAAAATCTTTATAATGTCAAAGCGCTCCTGGCGAAAGAGGAGAAATGCCCCCTCGGCGATAGCGCCGCCGATGTGATCTATGCCCTTGACATGTTCCATATGGTAAGCGACCCCGATTCCTTTTTACGGGAATTGAATCGCATACTGAAACCGAGCGGTTCGCTCTACCTCAGCGACGGCCACCAGAGCAGGCGGGAGGCGCGGGTCAAGATGCTGAAATCTGGCTGCTGGACTATTGAAAAAGAAGAAAAGTACTGCATGCATCTGAGGCCGGTCAAAAAGTCATAATGAAAGGAGATTCACGTGAAAATAGCCCTTGTGTATTTTTCCGCTACCGGAAATACGGCAAAAATGGCGCAGGTCATAAAAGAGCATTTTAATGATCTGGGCAGCGCGGTGGATGAATTCGATGTGACCGCTCATGCCGATCATGAGCGGCCGATCGATTTTAAGCCCTATGATGCCTGTCTATTCGGGGCGCCGATTCATTCGTGGCGGGCGCCCCGGGTATTTCGCAACTGGCTTCGCACCCTTGACGGCGGCCGCCGCAAGTGCGCCATGTTTTTTACCTACGGAGGATTCGGCGTCCATCCCACCCATTATTCCACCAGAAAGATCCTGACGGACCGGAATTTCATCGTCGTCGCTTCAGCCGAATTTCTGGGGTGGCATACCTTCAATCTCGGAGGATGGAGAGCCATGGCGGGCAGGCCCGATGAATCGGATTTTGCTGTGGCACGGGAATTCGTAGAGAGGATCTGTCGAAGATTCACCGGAGAAGACGAGGGAATCCTCGGGGAGATGGAGAAAACGACCTACACCGAAGATGAGCTCGACCAGATCGAAGCGTTCAGGTTCGGTATTCTCACCACGCTTCCCACACGAAACGGCGAGGACTGCAGCATGTGCATGTGCTGCGAAGAGCGCTGTCCCACCGGCGCCATTGATGCCGAAAGAGGGGAAGCGGACAAAGACAAGTGCATCGCCTGTCTCGGCTGCGTGGCTGCCTGTCCGGAAGGCGCCCTGCACATCAACGACACCTCCGGCTCATGGGCCGGAAAGCTTGCCATGGAAGGCGCCGACGAGGAGGAGATGAAGAAGAAACAAAGCAGAATCTATTTTTGATTCTGGGGGTGTTTCACAACACCACAGGGCAGTACGATCTTTCAGATCGGTGTTGCGTCGAGATGAGTCGGTATAATTACTGTGGCATCGGCACGTTACTTCTCTTCATAAAGCTCGCTGTCGCTGGTCTCCGTCTGCAGCGCGAAATAAAAGAAAAAATCGAAACCCCGGGCCTGACCGCCTGCCCCTTTTCAAGGGGCAGGCGTCCGACAACCTCGTGTTCGTCAGAGTCGATATGGTGTTACTTTCGCGCCTTCAATGCGATGTCGGCAATGCTCAGAACCTCCATCCTGTCATCGAGTTGTTCGATTTTAAGGGCATCGTCGAGCATCTTGGCGCAGGTGGGGCAGGCCACGGCGATTACCTGAGCCCCGGTCTCAAAGGCCTCCCGCACGCGGACGCGGCCGGCGCTGTCTTCGTCGGTGCCCAGAATGTCCGTGAAGAAGTTTCCGCCGCCGCCGCCGCAGCAGAACGCATATTGGCGATTCCGTCGCAGCTCCACCAGTTCAAGGCCGGGAATGGCCTGCAGGACCTCCCGCGGAGCATCGTAGATGCCGTTGTGCCGTCCCAGATAACAGGGATCGTGGTAGGTTACTTTCACGGGATACTCGGAAAAGGATAGGGCGCCTTCCCTGATACGCCTGGCCAGCACCTCAGTATAGTGGAAGACTTTGAAATTTCCGCCCTGCTTGGGATATTCTTTCTTGAAGGCATTCATGGCGTGGGGATCGAGGGTGATAATTTTCGAGACGTTCCGTTCCTTGAATTTTTCTATGTTTGCCTTGGCCAGCTCTTCGAAAAGGCCCATCTCGCCCAGGATTCGCACCTCGTTTCCGTCGCAGGTCTCTTCGCTGCCCAGGATGCCGATGGAGACTCCCGCATCCGAGAGTGCGTGTGCCACAGACCGTGCCATTTTTTGACCGACCTCGTCATAGGAACCGACGCAGCCCACATAAAAGAGGTGTTCCTGATCCGTGAACTCGGGAATCCCCAGGCCTTCGGCCCATTTCGCCCGTTCGGCCTGGGGCAGTTTGTAGGGATTCCCGTTTGTGATAATGGCCTTGAAGTAATCCCTGACCTCGGGAGGGATCACCCCCTCGTTCACCAGTTCCGCCTTGGTTTCCTGGAACACGTCAGGCAGGTAATCCTTGAATCTCTCAAATACACATTGATCCTTGCAGTTGTCGCAGGACACGCAGGCGTAAAGGATTTTTGCAAAACTCTGTGTCGATTCGATTTCGCCCATAAGCCATGCCCTGATAAGCCACATGCGGCCGCCCGGGGCATAGGTGTCCCAGCCAAAGGCCTTGTAGGAGGGACAGTTGAAGTCGACGTAATCCAGGGGGAATTTACAATATCCACACCTGAAACAGCGGTGGACGATATCTCCATGTGCGATTGAACGTATGTAGTCCATTAGTTCACCTCCCAATTTCCGGGATTCATGATTCCCAGGGGATCGAGGTTCTTTTTCACCATCTGGAGGAGCTTGAGCGCCACGGGATCCATTTTTTCCATGGTCATTTTCTGCTCCATATAATTGGGCTTCCAGGGGATGCCCCCCATTTCCAACGCAAAAGCGGTCGCCTCATCCAGGGCATGTTTCACCCGTGTCATCATTGCCGGGTCGTTGCGGTTGAACGCAAAGGAGATGCTGTACATCATACAGTGACCTCCCGATATGAGCCGGGCCGAACTGGCATAGAGGACATCGTATTTTTCCGCCAATTCAACTACTTTGGCGGCATACTGGGGGAAATGCTCTATAATGGTGATGGGACCCGAATACTCGAATCCTCCTCCCCGGGGGACATCGGCAAATGCCGCAATGCCCCGCTGGGGCATTTCCATCATTATGTCTTTCATAGGCCCGACGCTCATAAAGCCGGCGTCTTTCGAATCTATGTATTCCTGCAGGGCATTCCAGATCATCTCTCGCTTGAACTCGATTTCTTCTTCCCTGTCGCCGGTAAAGTATATGGTGATCTGATAGTTGCCTTTAAATATCATCGGCTTTGGTTGAAACCAGACGTTGATGTCTTCGAGCATCTCAAGGTGGGTGAGCTTATAGAGAATATCCGGGATCAATTCAACACGATCAGTGACGAAGACTTCCACGTCCCGGAATTTTTTGTTGGGATAAAGCTGGATTCCCACCTTGGTGATGATCCCTGTGGTGCCGAGCCACCCCAGAAAAAGTCCCGACAGGTCGGGCAGCGTGGGGCCTTTCGAGAACCAGTAAGGACCCAGAGAGGGTGAACCGATCTTGCAGATCTCCCCGGTGGGGAGCACTACCTCAAGGCCGGTGACCATATCGGAATTAAAGCCGTACTGGTTTGTCAGCCTTCCTTGTCCATGAAGGGACACATTGGCGGCGATGGTGGTGGTGGCGGGCGCGTCGGGAAGGCTGTGCCGCAGCATGGGGTGGTGATCCTCAAGGTAGGCCTTGAGCACTCCCTGAGAGGTGCCCCCCTCGACAACGGCATAGCGCGCCTTTTCGTTCACTTCCAGAATCTTGTTCATTTGCTTCATATCCAGGACGATACCCCCTTTGAGGGGGATGACAAGACCTGTCAGGGACATGCCATTTCCCATGGGGACGAGGGGGATCTTTTCACGGTTCGCCAGCTGAACGATCTTCTGCACCTCTTCCGTTGTTTTCGGGGCCACAACATAGTCCGGCGCGTGCGGATCCAGCACGCCGGGGTCTCTCGAATAGAACCAGAGCTCTTCCGGATTGACGGAAACCCTTTTTTCTCCGACGATTTCTTTCAGGGATTGCAGTATGTCGCTCATGCTACTTCACCTCCCTTTCCTTTTCACCGATGGCCATCTTGCAGAGATCAATGATGTGAATCGGCGTCAGTCCCTTTTGCAGAACCTTTTCCGATAACACCGTCTGGCAGGCGGGGCAGTTGAATACACAGTATTCGGCCCCCGCAGCGCACATATCATCGATGTTGCGTTTCTGGACATCGTCGGCGAGCCGGTACCCTGCAATCGATCTGATGAGCTCGGCGCAGCAGAGGCAGTTCTCGTCCTGATACTCCCGATCCGGCATGGTAACGCCGATGAGATCTAATATTTCTCTTACAAGGGGATGCTTGTCGGGGATAAGCCTGTTGGAACAGGGGCGCTGATAGGCCACGGTGATATTCAGCGGGACGATCTTGTCTTTCAGCTCTTTCATCCGTTCCAGGAGGAAATCCATGTAGTAGATGAGTTTAAAAGGCACCTCGATGCCGTAGGCGGCAGCGATTGACCGGTAGGTGCCGTAGCATTCGTCGTGAAGGCAGATGAGTTCCTTTATCCCCAACTTTGCCATATTGTCTATCACCACGGGGAGCCGTTCCTTGATAACGGACATCCTGGCAAAATGCGTATGGACGGCGGGACACATGAATTCCGCGCCAAACACGGCGGAAGACGCCACATCCTTGAAGATTTCTCCTGACCCCAGTTCTCCGAGTTCCGGCAGCAGGCAGCAGGAGACTGCCCTCTCTTTCACGTCGCCCACCATATACTTGCCCTGCATCGAGGTCATGTTTACCCACTGATTGGTTATCGGGCGGGGGGCGGTGTAAATGCCCTTTTCTTCCCTCCGCTCGCCGATAAGATAGTAGGGATGATTTCCTCGTTTGCAATACTCTTCGCAGGCGTAACAGGTCACGCACTCGTGAAGCACCCGGGAATCCTCCCCGCGAACGATTTTCATCATCTCTGCATGGGCTTCTTCTTTTTCAAAATCCATGTACTGGCACTTGAGGAGACAATCGGCCGAGGGACAGGTTGCGCACACCTTTTCGCTAAATTTCAACGCATACATAGAGACCTCCTTTTATGTTTCCAGTCGGAAAAGCACCGGCTGGATTAGAGACTGGGCCCGATAGGGAAGCGTATAAAAGAACGAATATCAAATGAGATAGACTAATACTTTGAGAAAAATAAATATGCCGGCTCTATACATGAGCGGTGATTCATGGATTCACCTCACTCTTCAGTGGAACGGCGCTCACTATAGAAAGCGGGATTCCATGTGTCAAGAAAATTCAACTGAAAAAGGTTCTGAGAGAAACAAGGGGGGCTATGCCCCATTTTTAATCACATTGGGGTTTTATTTCCCGCCCCTTTGGGCGTTCAATGCTTTTAAATTATTCAGCTTTCAGATTCCCTGTGACGGGGAGCGGGCATCACGTCTCCATGACTTCTTTCACTGTGCGGGCCAGGTCCCGTATGCTGAAGGGCTTCTGCAGGAAATGCACCCCCCTTTCCAGAACGCCGTGATGGGCGATGGCATCGGCCGTATATCCCGACATGAAGAGCACTTTTACATCGGGACTCAGTGTAATGAAGGTGTCGGTGAGTTCTTTCCCGCTCATGGAAGGCATGATCACATCGGTGATGACAAGATCAATGGTTCTGTCTTGTTTTTTAAAGATCGCCAGTGCCTCCAGGGGCGTTTTTGCGGTGATGACTCCGTAGCCCAGCGATTTCAGCATCCCCCTGGTGATGTCGAGAACCATGGGATCATCCTCCACCAGAAGAATGGTTCCCTCTCCGGCCGGTATGGGAATTGCCCCGAGTTCCTCCTGTATTTTTTGCTCTTCCATAGTTCGGGGGAGATAGATCTTGAAGGTTGTTCCATGTCCCCGTTCGCTGTACACACTGATGACGCCATTGTTCTGCTTTACAATGCCATAAACGGTCGCCAGTCCCAAGCCTGTTCCCTTGCCTATCTCTTTCGTGGTGAAAAAAGGTTCAAAAATATGCTGCATCGTTGTCCGACCCATCCCCTCTCCGCTGTCGCTCACGGTGAGCTGGACGTAACAACCAGGCGTACACTCGATGTGGTCCCTGCAGTAGCGATCATCGAAGGCGATATTTTTTGTTTCGATGGTGAGTGTGCCACCGTCGGGCATTGCGTCCCGTCCATTCACCGCGAGATTGACAAGAATCTGCTCAATCTGGGAAGGATCGATCTTGATCGGGCCGAGATTTTTGTCGAGAACCACCGCCAGATCGATGTGTTCGCCGATAAGGCGTATGAGGGATTTTTGCGTAAGAAGAATCATTTCATTGAGGTCGATGACTTTTGGAGCAATGACCTGTCTTCGGGAAAAGGCCAGCAGTTGTGCGGTGATGTCGCGGGAGCGAAGGGCGGCTTTTTCAATTTCCCCGAGGTCTTTTATGACGGGATGCTCTTCTGTGAGGCGCAGTTTCGCCAGATCCACGTATCCCAGAATGACGCTGAGCATATTGTTGAAATCGTGTGCCACACCCCCGGCAAGACGGCCCACTGTTTCCATTCTCTGTGCCTGCATAAGTTGCTTCTCGAGTGCATCCTTTTCTTCCTCCGCCCGTTTGCGCGCGGTAATATCTCTGGCGGCAATCAAAATTGCTACGGGATTGCCGCCGTCATCACGGAGAAAGGAGGTTGTTTCCTCAATCCAGACCGTACCACCGTTCTTGTGGTAGAGTTCCAGTTCAAGCGTCCTTGACCTGTTGAAATCCACCGGCCCGGGTCCGTGCTCCTTTTCCAGTTCTTCTACAAGGGCCTTTTCCATGAGGGCATAGGATTCAGGGGTGATCTGTTCTTTGAGTGGAATCTCGGCTAACTCTTCAAGACTGTACCCGGTGAGCTCTGTCGCCGAAGGGCTGCGGTAGTGTTCCTTCAAATTCAGACCCACCACCATAATGACATCACGCATGTTTTCCACGATCATCCGATAGCGCCGCTCGCTCTCCTCCAGCGCTTCCTCGGCCTTTTTGCGCTCGGTGACATCCCTGGACACCCCATGAAGCCCTGTGAGTGCTCCCCGATCATCTCGAATGCCGGTCATGGTCGTTTCCATCCACCGGGTGGTGCCGTCCTTGTGATAATATTCCAGTACAAGGGTTGCGCTTCTTTCCGGGTCTGCACCATCCTGCTCTTCGAGCGCAAGCTCCCGCGCCCATGCATCCATTCCGATGGACAGGGATTCGGGGGTGAATTGATCGGCGACGGTCATCTGCATGCGCTCTTCCTGACTGAAGCCGAGTATGTGCTGTATTGAGGGCGACACATAGCGCACATGCAAATCCTTATCAGTGATCCACACGATATCCGTCATTTTTTCGGTAATCATTCGGTACCGGCGTTCACTTTCCTCCAGGGCCTGTTCCATGACGCTGCGCTTTGTCACGTCTCGTGTAATGCCTCGAAATCCAACGGGCATGCCCTCGTCATTCCGCATCAGAGAGGCACTGAGCTCGTAGATCCCTGTGGTGCCGTCCCTTTTTAAAACTTCGTAATCCATATACTCGGCGGAAAGGCCTGTGCGGAATACCTCGGTGAAGATCTCGAGCATCCGCTCTTTTGTCTCCGGCGTCACATAGTCGGATACCTTCAGCCCCAGGAGTTCTTCCCTTGTGCATTGCGACATTCTGCACATGGCGTCGTTAAAGAACGTGAATCTGCCTTCGAGATCCACTTCCCAGTAGCCGTCTTCCATGCTCTCGAGGATGGTGCGATATTTTTCCTCGCTCCTCCGCAGCGCCTCTTCCGCCTGTTTCCGCTCGGTGATATTCCTTCCAACCGCAAGAATTTCCACCGCATTTCCATACTCGTCGCGATTAAAGGCGGCGCTTACCTCCACCCAGACGGCGCCGCCGCTCTTGGTGTACACCTCCAGTTCAAAGATTCGGGAACGTGTGGGATCAACGGGATATCCCCCGGCTTCACGGGCAAGTTCTTCCGATAAAATCTGTGTGGCGCGCGCAAGAGATTCAGGAGTGAGAAAATCCTGCAATGACTTGGTCATCACCTCTTCTCTGGTGAATCCCGATACGCGGATATTCGATGGGCTGACGTAGTTAAATTTCAGATCCAGTCCTATGATCCATACAATATCATGGATATTTTCAACAATGAGGCGGTAGCGCCGTTCGCTGTTCCTGAGGGCCTCCTCGGTGCTCTTGAGGTCGGTAATGTCCTGCCAGACGCAGTGGTACAGAGGCTTCCCCATTACTTCAGTGTACTGGGCCGTTACATATACATCTCTGATCTTGCCCAGCTTCGTTCGGTGTCGCGTTTCGAAATCAGTCCTTCCCTGCCGCATGACCGCCGAAATCTTCGACCTGATTTCCTGCGGTGATTCGTATATGTCAAGGTCGGAAACATCCAATTGTGCAAATTCCTCGCGCGAATACCCCAACTGACGGCAGGCTGTATCGTTGAATTCCATGATCCGCGCCGTCTCAGGGTCCAGAACCACCATGCCGTAAGGAGCGTTCTCGAAGAGCATTTGATACAATGCCTTCGTATCCTTCAGGGCATCCTCAATACGCTTGCGGTCGGTGACATCGCGGGTCACGCCGATGATTTCAAAGGCCCTTCCATGTTCGTCGCGGTTGAAACTAATGTTAATTTCAGCCCAATAGGTAGTTCCGTCCTTACGCAGGAGGGGGAGCACCGTGCTGACGGGCCGTTCTCTATCGGGTGGCGTTCCAGCCTGTTCCCCGGCTAATTCATCGGCAAGCAGTTGCTGATATTGTGCGAACGTTTCCGGCGACACCATCATACTGACGGGGATGCGCATGACCTCTTCAGGGGTAAATCCCGTAAGGGGAACTACCGAGGGGCTGACATAGGTGAGGCGCATATCGAAGTCCATCGTCCAGATGATATCGCTGATGTTTGCGGTGATGAGGCGCAGTTTTCGTTCGCTTTCTTCAAGCTTTTTTCTGGCCATGACCTGTGCAGTTACGTTGCGGCCGAAACCACAGAAGCCGATCGGTTCTCCCGTGGGAGACCGCATGAGGGACATGGAATAATCAAAATATAGAGGTGCACCATCCCGGGCAATCATCTTCTGTTCCCGGAATATTTTCGGTTCACCGGTGGTGTAAATTTCATTGTAGGCCCGGTACAGTTCCTCATGCTGTTCAGGCGGGGCGATGAGCCGGTAATTTTTGCCTTGAAGCTCTTCGCGGGCATAGCCGAGCAGCCGGCACAGCGAATCGTTAAAAAAGGTATAATTGCCCTTCAGGTCGTTTTCCAGGTAGGTGTCCTCCATGTTTTCCAGGACGGTGCGGTACTTCTCCTGTTGTATGCGCAAGTCCCGCTCGGTTTTTTTGCGCAGGGAAATGTCGCGCACTACCCCCCGGAATCCTACCGGCTTCCCCCCTTCGTCGCACAGAAGGGCAACCGACGATTCGACCTCTATTATTTCATTGTTTTTCTTTAGTATTTCCCACTCGAAGCCCTTGTTCGGTAGGCCTGTCAGAAATACCTGGTGAAAGGCGTCGTATACTTTTTGTGCATTGATCGCGTTTACGAGACGGTGAAAGTGTATCCCTTCCAGTTCTTTTTCATCATACCCCAAATCCCGCAGCGCCGTATCATTGAAAAAAAGCAGATGTCCCTTGAGATCGGCTTCAAAATAGGATTCTTGGATGGTGTTGAGAATATGGTGGTAGCGACCGGCGTCCAATGCCGAATTTTGAGACAGTGTGTGTATTCCGGATATTTTTTTACCGGTTTTTTCCAGTAGTGTATTGACGGCGTTTGCCAAAGAACCGATATCGTCATCTTCCGATGCAAAATCTAGCCGTGCCGAGTACTCTCCCTCTGTCGCCCTCGAAAGGGCGTCTATGATTTTCTGTATTCGGTCTTGCTCAACTGTTGACATGACTGATTCCTATGGATTTTATTCGAGAACGAACAAGGCTTGTGGAAACATTATTTTCGACAAAAACCATATATCATCCTGTGAGGTAAATACAAGATGAGTTTTTCCGGATGACTTTTAAGGTAGTAATCGGCTTTTTCGTATATTTCTTAAAAAACACACCCGACATACATGATCGAAGTATGCCGGGTGTGTTTGTTTTACTGCAGCTCTATAGTGATGTTCATCTATTTCTTACATCGGTCAAGACCTTCCGGAATCGGGGGCGTACAGAAACGCGCCGGGACTACAAAGGCCTGTGTGAAACCGGCTGCGTTAATGTCGTCATACCAGCCCGAGGGGTAGTCGAGCTGTGTGACGTATAAATCCATAATCGCCTGGTGATCACAGGCGCGCATGTGGCGAACCTGCCCGGTTACGGTGGTGTAGGTGTCTCCTTCCCAGGTGGCGATGATCTTTTCGGGATCGGTGCTGCCCGCACGCTGTACCACGTCGAAGAGCCAGTAGAACTGAATCGCCGAGCCGCCTACACCGGCGATAGGCCACGTATAGGTGGGGTTGTCGTAGGGGGCCTTCCACTTTTTCGACTGTCCGTTCCAGAGGGTGTTGAATCTGTCGTTTGAAGGGTTCTTAAAACAGGGGATATGGTGAAATGCATTGACGATTCCCTTGCCTCCCTCACCGCCCACCGCGGCGATGCCGGCGATGTAGTCAACATATATGCCAGCGACCGGTTTCATATTTCCAAGGGCGCGCATCTGCTTGACGAGATTGACTGAATCGGGCGGCCAGTCGGCGGTGACGAGCACCTCGGCATCGGTACCGCTGAATTTGGTCAAATAGGGGGCGAAATCTTTGAGATAAAGGGGGTGAAAGGTATCGCCGACTATCTCGGCCTCCGGCCGGTATTTTTTGAGATTTTCCCTGAATGATTATTTTTTACTTTTGCTTCTTCCTCGGCCCGCAGTTCCTTCCGCAGTATCTTTCCTACCGACGATTGAGGGAGTGCATCTCTGAATTCGATGATGCGAGGCACTTTATAGGGCGCGAGCTTTTCCCTGCAAAAGGCGATTATTTCCTCGGCTGTTGCGCTCATCCCCTGTTTCAGGACAATATAGGCCTTTACGGTTTCTCCCCGATAGGCGTCGGGTATGCCTGCGGCAACGGCAAATTGGACCTTCGGGTGTGTGAAAAGAACTTCGTCGATTTCACTTGGGTATATGTTGAATCCCCCGGCGATGATCATGTCCTTTTTTCTGTCAACGATGTAGAGAAAATCGTCTTCGTCCTTCACGGCGATGTCGCCCGTATGGAGCCAGCCATTCTTTATTTGCCCCGCCGTCTCCTCGGGATTTTCCCAGTAGCCTTTCATCAGGGTGGCGCCCCTGATGATGATTTCTCCCGGCTCGCCACGGGGGACATCTTGTATGCCTTCCGAGAGATCGACCACGCGGATGTCCGTATCGGGATAGGGAATCCCTATGCTGTTGATCTTTTTTGCGCCGAAGACGGGAGTGCTGGTGCCGAGGCCCGACGTTTCGCTCATGCCCCAGGCCTGGCTGAAATAGATGCCCATGTCATTCAACTGTTCGATCAGGTGCGGCGCTGTCGGTCCGCCACCCGAGTTGAGCTGGGTGAGCTTTTTCCCCAGATTGAGATCGCCGGTCCGGGGATGATTAAGCAGGGCGCTTACCACGGTCGCCACGGTCGGGAAGAAGGTTATTTCCTTATAGCTTTCCATGACATGGACCATCTCATCGATGTGGAACCTCGGCATATGGATCTGCAGCACACAGTTCAGTATGGACCAGTTCATGGCCAGGTTCCCATATACGTGATAGAGGGGAATTGCAATGAGTATGGAACGTCGTTCCGGTGGGATAAGGGAGAGAAGGGGAGTCATCCAGAGGGTATACTGAAACGCTGCGGCGACTATGTTTGCATGGGTAAGCATGGCGCCTTTGGGGATGCCCGTGGTGCCCCCGGTGAATTGGATCACCGCGATGTCTTCCGGCCGCACATCTGCTCTAATCGTGCGTGCGCCAGAGGCGCCTTCGAGAAGCGAGAGGAACCTGTACCAGCCCTTTTCAAGGCCGAGCGGGGTATCGTTCCCCCGTGTATTGTCTGCGGCGTAGTCATCCACGCGTGTGACGATTGCATGGCGAATGGGAACTGTCCGGCAAAGCTCGCGAGCCGAATGAAGGGACATGTCCGATGTGATAAGTGTCGTCATGCCGGTGTTTTGCGCCGTTCCGGTCAATTCATCGATGGTATAGAGCGGATTGAGGTTGACCACAATTGCCCCCAGCGAGAGCACCGCATAATAGGAAATGATGTACTGGGGACAGGTGGGAAGGTGAATGCCGACGCGGTCTCCTTTTTTAATACCCATGGCGCCAAGGGAGTAGGCGATCCTGATTACATGCTGGCGTAATTCCCAAAAGGTGAGTTCCCTTCCCATAAAATGAATTGCCGCTTTATCGGGGTATGCGTTTGCCGGTACCTGCAGCAGTTCGTGCACGGGCAGCCGGGGGTATCGGATTGACGATGGGACGCAGTAGTCGTAATGTGTGTGCCAAGATATTGTTTCCATTCAATAATCCTTCCTGTCGGGGCGACATTCGATGATCACAGAAAATCATAAGAAAAAGGAAAGGTGAATAATGGAAATATGATGAAATAATGATGAATGAAATTCGTCGTTATTCGAGGGAGATGAAGAGTGATCTGAGGTTGACTTTCTTGTTGCTGACCCCCAGTTTTTTTCTGATGTTTTGCCGGTACACATCGACGGAATTCGTCGATACGTTGAGGATATTCGCGATATCCTTGGTAGTCATGCCGTCCTTGATAAACCCGGCTACCTGGATTTCACGAGGGGTAAAATGGGAGTGCTTCGATGTCAGTTTTATGAGAAAGGGGGAGAGGATTTCCCTTAAATGATCGTCTATAATATGGATGTACGCAGTGTGTGTCGCATCTAATTTCGCTGTCTTCAGTTTCTCCACATAGGGGAGCACCAGCTCCTTTATGTTGAGCGATAACCGTTCTTCTATTTCCTTTCTGTCATTTTCGCGATGTTTGAGAAGCACCTTGAGTGCGGCATTCATTTCCGTAAGATTTTCGGTTTGTGCCTTCAGCTCTTCTTCGGCCGCCTTTCTCGCGGTGATATCTTTCTGAAAACACAGTTATGCCGGTCGTCCTTCCCAGGTGATCATGACGCTGTTCACCTCGATCCACTTGATGTTGCCCCATTTGTCCAATGTCCTGTGCGGATACAGATTGGGCACCTTTTCTCCCCGCATCCGCTTCAACGCGCGTTCGTAAATCATCGGCCGGTCGTCGGGATGAACAAACTCCATCCGGGGTTTTGTCATCAGTTCTTCCCGCGAGTAGCCCGAGATCTCAGTAACCTTGGAATTAACGAACTTTAAAAATCCGTCCTGGATCACATAAATGGCGTCGGTGGCATATTCCAGCATAATCCGTGTCACTTCCATGGGATCCTGAAAGACCTTCTCGGTTTGAATTTTCTCCCGGACCTGTGCCTCCAGTTCAACTATCCGCTTTTGCAGTGTTAAGATTTCTTCCGATAATTCCTTTTTCGTTTTGTGGGAGAGGGCCATGATGGTGTAACCGGACACGTTTTTTGTCACTTGATATAATGCACTCTGCCCGCCGGGTCAAGGGATGACGGCTGCGGCGCTTCAGAGGTCGGGCGTCCCTCGGACGCCCGACCTTGACACTGCGGTGATCCATATCCTGTTGCTGTCTCGATACTAAGTGTAAGGGTCAGCTGTTCATCTGGTACTCGCCATTCAAGGGGTATACATAGGTGCTCCAGAGCCGGTTGTACTGGTCGTTATCCTCTGCCGATTTTATCAGCATGATTTTCTGGCAGTAGGCGCGCTGTTCGTCTCTGGCAGCGTGCATGCCGTAGATCTGGAGTGCGAATTTCGCAAAGTCACGGACCATGAAATCGAATATCTGATTGATAATGTCTCTGTCCAGACTTTCAAAGTTTGCCTGCTCGAGTATGAGCTGCCCATAGACCACGATGGAAAACATTTCTCCTAGCGGAAGTGAAAACGAGGGGTCCATATCCTGGGATTTATCGGGGCCCGCATTTTTCAGCATTTCCTTGAAAAGTTCGATCTGGCTGATAAACGTCGCCACATTGGGCAGATCGCGGTAGGCCTCGAAGGTGTCCCGGTAATCGTGAAACTGAACCTTTCCCAGTCCCTTGGTGGGTCCCTGATTGAAGAGAAAGAGGTCGTCTTTAGTGGAGAAGTCCGGCGCCACCGGGGCGTATGTCGCAGGGTTGAAAAAATAATTTTGCATGAACTTGCGAATGAGTTGAACGTTGACATGTACCGTTCCCTCCAGCTTGGAGGGCCCGCGGATGTCTGCGGCCGCCATGGAGAAATAGGTGTCCTTTTCGAAGCCTTTGGCGGCGATGACATCCCAGAGCAGATTTATCACGTCCTCCGCCTGAAGGGTGACCTTCATTTTGCTCGTGGGATTGTAGAGCAGATAGCGGCGGTCATTTTCCGATGCGTTACGGAAATAATCGGTAGCCCGTCGCTGATACAGTTTCATGCCTACCAGGCGGAGCCAGGCATCCATAAAATTCTTCCTCACATGGGGCATGTCGGTAACGGGGACGCCGTACAGTATTCGGTTTGCGGCATGGGTAATGGACTCGTAAAAGCAGTGCTCCGCCAGTGCAATGGAGGCGGGGCCGATATTGAATTTACCTATATTTACAGTGTTCAAAGCCGAGTCCCAGGCGTGGGATCCCCTGCACAGAATGTCATCGGCGGTAATGGGGTAGTCGTGAAGGGCGAAGTTTGAGACATACTGCTGATGGGACACGACGTTTTTTTTCAGTTCGTAGGCCTTGTGACTGAAATTGGTCGCGAAGAAGACGTAGTCATCGGTGCCGTCCTTCACCTTGCCCAAGGTGGAAACCATGGGGGCTTCGTTGCCGTTGCCGATGTAGTATTTCTCGCCGTTTGCTGCCCAGGCGCCGTCCTCTGTGGGGGTCAGGGCGGTTTCCGTGGCGTATATGTCGGCGCCGTGGGTCTGTTCCGAGAGGCCGAAGGCGAAGATTGCTCCTTCTTTGAGCAGTTTTGCCGCCTTCTGTTTTGCTTTTTCATTCGGGCTCATCCAGATGGGGCCCAGTCCCAGGATGGATACCTGGAAACAGTACCAGTATCCGAGACCGTAGAAGGCGAGGAGCTCGCTGTACTCGCTGTTGCGCGCCGTGTCCCAGCGGCAGTCGGGATCGCCGCCGCCGTAAGCCTGAGGGGTAAGGAGCTTGGCGAAGATCTGCTCTTTGGCGATAAAATCAATAAATTCCTTGTACCAAACTCGTTTGTAAAAATCCTCTGTGAGCTTTGTTTTGCCCATGTCTTCAAAAAACCGGATGGTTTTTTCCATAATGGCTCGTGATCCCTCATCGGTCATGAGACTTTGGTATTTACGGGGCTGCAGAAAAAAATTCATCATGTTTCCTCCTGTTTTAGTATTTCTTTTTCCGACTGTCATAGATAATTTCAAGGCGTTGCGCACCTGTTCTTCTACACCACTTTAGTAGCAAAACATAGGAGAAAAGAAATAGTAATACTAAAAATATAATAAAAAAATGGTGAGCCGGAGTAATTAATTTTTGAAGGATGGTAGAGAAGAAGATCACTCAGATATTTTGCGCAGAATGTAGATCGCCTCTTCCGGGCCTATCTGCCGGTCATCGTTGATCGCCGCTTTCCGTACTTCCGGGGGAGAGATGCTCTGGCCGGTTACGATCTGGAAAGACATAATTGCATCGGCCAGATCGACTTTCCGGTTGTTGTCGACATCGCCATACAATACGTTCCCGAGGGAACTGATGAGGGTGATGTTTCCGGCCGCGTCGTAGGTGTATTCGATGTACGACAAGGTCCCGTCGCTGCCGGAGCCGTAGACGACCTTAGTCAACCGGTTCAGCTTATCGTAGGTATAGGTTGCTGCCGCTGCGGCAGTGCAGGTAAAACACATGGCCACTATAAGTAGAACTAATTGGATTCGTCTATTCATAATATTTCCCCGTGTGTAATGAAGCATGTTTGCAATGCGATGCATTATTCTCCCAGAGCTTCCCGGATTAGGTTTAGTCCCGGGGCCCCTGTCGCAGCTTAAGTTTCCGATATGACACCCTTTACTGCCTTAGTGCCCGAAATGTTCCCTTTACGACTTTCTCTACTGCCTCCTCACCCGCCTTTGGAGCCAATCTGCGAATATCTTCTTTTTGCTCATGTAAACTTTCCGCCACGACACGGTACCGGTCTCCCGTATTTGCGGCTTCTCTCACTTTTTGTTCATTCCGCTGATTTTTCTCAAATGTCTGGCTGGCATCATCCAAAAATGACGTATCGCCGGCATCTTTTGTGTCGTCGGCTGGTGTCAAAATGACCGCTGCGAGAGCGACTATAGCTGCACCTGCCGCGTAAGCAAGGAGGATTGAGGTGCCTTCTGGGTCGATATTTTTTATCGGATTGTTCTCGGCATAGGTGTAAAGATTGATCCCGCCGGCGATGCCGATGGGGTCGGTCTGCAGGAACCTGCCGCTCCGGGCGTCGTAGAGCCTGCGTTTCATCAGAAACAGGCCGTCGCCCAGATCCATGACGCCGTGAGCGCCCACAAAGGTGAAGAGGTTCGAAATCTCTGACCCACTGCCGGTCGCGGCCCCGTAAGGCTGGTAGGCGTACCGTTTGATGACCGAACCGGTCGCGTCGGTCAGGGCGAGCGTGTTTCCGAGGTTGTTGAAATGAAAGAACCTGTATCCGCTGTCCTTTGTTCCCATGGCAACCGGTTTTCTGCCCATGTATATATAGGTGTTGCTCACGGCGCCCGAACTATCCGTTTCAAAAAGGAGGCGTCCCGCATCGTCGTAGTGGTAGGTGGTGGTCTCGCCGTCCACTGTGCGCTGCACCATCATGCCCTGTCCGTCGTAGGTGCAGGCGGCGGCGACCCCGTTGCGGGTGATCTGCGTGGCATGGTTTTCCGGGTCGTAGACGGCGGCGAATTGACCACTGCTTACTCCGATTCGATTGCCGTCGCTGTCGAAGGTGTACGTGTCGCTTCCCAGCCGGCTGATTTGGTTGGCGGCGTCGACAGTCGCTGCCAGGGAGGCATCGCTCACGGCCGGTGTGACGGGATCTGAGGAAAGTTCGGAAAGCAGGTTGTCCGCGTCGTCATAGGTATAATTCAGTTCGAGAAGGGGGGTGTCCCCTTTTTTGTGATTGATCCCCGTTACCCGGTCGTTGGCGTCGTAGGAAAACTCGGTCACGGCGCCGTTTGAGCGGGTCTGTGTGATCAAACGGGCGGCGGGGTCATAGTCGCCTGTGACGGAGTGAGTCTCCCCCCAGTTCATGGCGGTGATCCGGTTCGGCTTTTCCCTGTTCGGCCGTATTTCGATATTGGCGCCGTTTCTCAGGCCCCGCGGTATCGTGATCCGGTTCACATCGTCGTAGGTGTAGCGTACCGTCTGGCCGTCGGGGTAGGTGAGGGAACTGCAGTTGCCCAGTTCGTCGTAGGTAAAAGAAAGGGTCATAGTGTCCGGATAGGTGATTGCGGTTACCCGGTTTCGCTCATCGTAGTCATATGTGGTGGTTCCCCAGTCATCGATCATTTGGGTAAGGTTACCGGCGGCATCGTAGGTGTATGCCGCTTCCTCCGTGCCGTCATATCGTTTTGATGTCATGCGGCCTTCTCCGTCGTAGGAGAACGCCACCTTCTGCCCCCGTTTGTTTGTCTGTTCCGCAATGCGGCCCAGAGCGTCACGGGTGTAGGTGATGGTTCGTTCCAGCGGGTCGGTGTTTTCCGTCAACCGGTCGTTCGAGTCGTAATCGAAGAGGGTTTCGTTTTCACGCTGGTCTTTGAGTCGGACCAGGTTGCCTTCCTTGTCGTAATAGCGGTATACGGTGTGTCCCCCGGCGTCTCTTGTCATATAAAGCCGTCCGTTCTTATCGTAGCCGTTGTAGGTGGTTCTTTTCAACGGATCGGTGGTCTTGACCAGATTGTTGTCCCTGTCGTATTCGTAGAAACTGTCGTTCGACAGGGGCGGACTCAGCCTGGTGATGTAGCCGAAGCGGTTCCGCTCGACCCGTGTCCGGTTGCCGTTTTCGTCGGTCGCCCTGATTTGCCAGAAGGCGTCAAACTCGTTGCGTACGCTGGGTCCTTCGTAGTCCGGCCCATAATAGACGCGGCTCAGGCGGTCGTTGTCGTCGTAGAGTATCTGTTTTTCGTTCCCCCGTGCATCGGTGATAAATATGCAGTGGAGCTTGGATCCGTCATAGCCGAACCGGGTGACATTGCCCAGGGGATCTTCCACGGTTTTCAGATTGCCGTAGCTGTCGTAATAATAATTGGTGACATGGCCGTTGGGGTCGATGATTGTGTTGACCTGACCGTATTCGTCGTAGCTGATCTGTGTGATGTTGCCTTCGGGCGAGGTGACTCGTATCAGGTTCTGATGCGAATCGTATGCGTAGTACCAGGTTTCGGAAAGCGGGTTGGTCATGGAGTGAAGCGTGTCATCGCTGTTGTACGAAAACCGGGTCCAACGGTTCAGGGCGTCTATCTGTGTGATGATATTTCCCCGGTTGTCGTATACCATCCGCTCTATGTGCCCGTTTCTGTCTTTGAAACTGACGGGCAGCTTGTTCTCGTAGCCGATGGTGCTGACGTTGCCCAGGGGGTCTGTCACCGACCCGGTCAGGCCGTCGTTGCTTTTAAAAACTCTCGCTTTGCCCTGCCGGCTGGTGCGCCGTACCTCCACCGGGTCCTGCTTCAAAAGTTCATAGAGGGTCCACCCGACATCGCTGTCCGTGACCTTCGTCACGTATTTCCCAAGGCCCGATCCCCGGGATGCGTATTCGAAGGATGCCCAGTGGCTGTCCCGGGTCATCTTGGTCATGTAGCCGTCGTCATCGTATTCGTAGATGCTTCGGTAACCGGCCATGTCGTTGATTGCCGTGAGAAACCCCTCTTCGTCATATTCGAATCGTATCGTCCGGGAATCAAAGGCGGGGGTTGTGATCTGAATGCAGCGGCTGTTATCGTCATAGGTCAGCGTCAATTGGCGCTCTGCCGGCCCGGTGATCCTGCTGATCTTTCCAGTGGCGAGGTCCACATCCAGCGTCACACGGTTGCCGTTCTGATCGGTAATGGCGGTCAGGTAGGCAAGCGCCGGTCCGTGAATGGTTGAAAAATCGTACCGGTAAGTAAAGCGGGAGGATTTCTCGAACCATTCATAGTAGCCGTTATAGGCGATAAAACCGTCGAAATTGCCTGTGGGGGGCGACAGATTCTGGGGGTAGGAAAGCGTATCAGATAAAAGATCTTTCCTGGATGAAAAAGTAATGACCTGGCCGGAGCCTTTTCGTAATTCCGCGTTTTTACCGCTGCAGTCGATTTCCACGGTGGATTCATAGGCAAATCGCCAGCCGTTACCGAAAGGGCCCGATGGTGCGGTGTGGTCGGCGTTGTACACCAGGGCGGCGGCAACTGAAGGGCCGCGGGTTTTCATCCAGAACAGGGTTCCCTGCAATACAAGGTTGAGCGTAGCCGTGTTCACCTGGTAATCGGGCAGCCCGATTCTCATGGGCGGCTCATCGCTGAAGCCGAAGGCGGTATTTTCGTTGTCTGTGGCCAGACCGAGGGTGGCAGGGTAATTGCCGAAATCCTTTTTCCAGCCGCCCGCAGACCCTGTCAGATTGGGGTTCTGGGTGAGCATGTACCAGCTGTGTTCCGAAGGATCGCTTTCAAAACACAGCAGGCCGCCGCCATGGTCGGTGGCGATATAAATTCTGCCATCCACTACAGCAGGTGATCCCCAGGCAACCTGCATCTCGCCGCCACTCCCCAGCGATTCTGACGCCCATAGTACGGGAGGGACGCCAGGGAGATTACGTGCATCAAAACAGCGAAGATAATAGGAGGTGCCGGATCCTACCTGTATGTAAATCTTTCCGTCAAGGGCCACCGGCTTGGCCGAAGCCAGGCCATTATCCCTGACACCCATCATGAAGAGCGGTTCTCCATTGCCTTCGAGGGCGAATGCTTTCAGAACCCCGGATCTGTTAATCCCATACACGGTTGCCGTGCTGCTGTCGATTGCGGGGGGAGAGAAGTCGGACGACCCTGCGGTCTCCAGAAGCCCGGTGCGATAGGCATAAGACCAGATAACTTCCGGAGGGTCGATCCGGTAGGGCGGAGTCTCTGTGGGAGGGGGAATCTCCATATTTTCGGGATGCAGCCTGAAGGCATGCAGCGTTGAGAAATAGTCCGTCCAACAATACTTTGTAAAGGCCACCAGAATATCCCCGGAGAGCGCCCCCATGTCGAATCCGGTACTGTGGGGGGCATCCATGTGCCAGTATTCTTCTCCGGTTTCGGCATTCACGCCATAGAGTTTATCGGCAAGCACATAGAGGATGTCGCCGCCGATGATGACGCTTGCCCCGGTGACGGCCATCTCCCAGACCGGTTCGAAGGTATTGACATCGATGGCGTAGAGTTTTGAAAAGGTGGGTATGTACACCAGGGAATCGGATACGGCCGGAGACATTGCATTGATGGAGACGCCGACCTCAGGGGTAAACTGCTTTTCAATACGCCCGCAGTCGGGGTGGAGCCGGTAGACAGTATCGACAACATAAGGATCCTTGCTGTCAATTTCATTGTTGCTGCTGGCCATCATGAACAATTTGCCGTTTCTGTAGACGGGCGACGAAACCGGCCAGCCTCCGGAAACCTTTTTATACCAGAGCTGCTCCCCGTCGGTTGTTCGAAAACCGTAGATGCCGCCAGCCTGATCCTGCACATAGCACCTGTCGCCTATCACCACTGGAGTGGACCAGGTGCTTGGTTCACCGCTCGACAGGGGCGATCTCCAGAGCAGCGTGCCGGGTTCGGCCAGGAGAGGGGCAGAGGTTGCTGCAAGTACACAAATTACAAGAGTCACACAAGAGAGAATTACAGCGAAAGGCCTGTTCATGTCACACACTCCTCAGGATGGCGTGATTCAGGCCATCGATAGTTGCTGTATGCTACCGAAAAAAACAGTTTTTATATTCGCGCGATGTGAGGTAGCTTTGAAAAAAAACTGCTTTCAACCTAACATTATTGTGATGTCCTGTCTACTTCTAAGTAACTGATTTATTTGTTCCCGCAAGACGCCGAAAGGCAGAAAAAAACAGGTTCATCCGGTTCTTGCGTACTTATTGGCTTTGAAAGGTTGGAAATGATGAACCGGATTAATTAATTTTTGAAGGATGGCAGCTACAGGAGTCACTCGGATATTTTCTTCATAATGTATATCGTCTCTTCAGGGCCGATCCGTTGGTCGTTGTTGATCGCCGCTTTCCGGACGTTGGGAGGAGAGACGCTCTGGCCGGTTACGATCCGAAGCGACATGATGGCATCGGCCAGATCGACTGTCCGGTTGTTGTCGACATCGCCATATAATATATTCCCGAGGGAACTGATGAGGGTGATGTTGCCGGCCGTATCGTAGGTGTATTCGATGTACGACAAGGTCCCGTCGCTGCCGGAGCCGTAGACGACTTTCGTGAGACGGTTCAGCTCGTCATAGGTGTAGGTGGCAGCCGCTGCGGCAGTGCAGATGAAACACATGGCCGCTATGAGTAAAACTGAGTGGATGCGTCTCTTCATAATATCACTCCCTGTGTGATGAAGCATGTATGCAATGCAATGCGATGCGATGCATTATTTTTCCGGAGCTTTACGGATTAGGTGTAATCCCGAGACCCCTGTCACAGCTGATGCTCCCGCTATGACATCCTTTACTAACGCCTTAGTACCCGTAAGTACCCCTTTCCGACTTTCTCTACTGCCTCCTCACCCGCCTTTGGAGCCAATTTACGAGTATCTTCTTTGGATTCATAGTACGCGTCCGTAAAGGCTCTGAACTTGTTTCCCGTACCTTTGGCTTCTTTCACTTTTTGTGCACCCTTCACCCTATTTTCAGCTGCCTGCTCGGCATGTTCGTGAAAGCCGGCATCTGTCGTCTGGTCGGCATCTTTTGTGTCGTCGGCTGGTGTCAAAATGACCACTGCGAGAGCGACTATAGCTGCACCTGCCGCGTAAGCAAGGAGGATTGAGGTGCCTTCGGGATCGATGTAGCGCAGGGGATTGTTCTCGGCATAGGTGTAAAGATTGATCCCGCCGGCGATGCCGATGGGGTCGGTCTGCAGGAACCTGCCGCTCCGGGCGTCGTAGAGCCTGCGTTTCATCAGAAACAGGCCGTCGCCCAGATCCATGACGCCGTGAGCGCCCACAAAGGTGAAGAGGTTCGAAATCTCTGACCCACTGCCGGTCGCGGCCCCGTAAGGCTGGTAGGCGTACCGTTTGATGACCGAACCGGTCGCGTCGGTCAGGGCGAGCGTGTTTCCGAGGTTGTTGAAATGAAAGAACCTGTATCCGCTGTCCTTTGTTCCCATGGCAACCGGTTTTCTGCCCATGTATATATAGGTGTTGCTCACGGCGCCCGAACTATCCGTTTCAAAAAGGAGGCGTCCCGCATCGTCGTAGTGGTAGGTGGTGGTCTCGCCGTCCACTGTGCGCTGCACCATCATGCCCTGTCCGTCGTAGGTGCAGGCGGCGGCGACCCCGTTGCGGGTGATCTGCGTGGCATGGTTTTCCGGGTCGTAGACGGCGGCGAATTGACCACTGCTTACTCCGATTCGATTGCCGTCGCTGTCGAAGGTGTACGTGTCGCTTCCCAGCCGGCTGATTTGGTTGGCGGCGTCGACAGTCGCTGCCAGGGAGGCATCGCTCACGGCCGGTGTGACGGGATCTGAGGAAAGTTCGGAAAGCAGGTTGTCCGCGTCGTCATAGGTATAATTCAGTTCGAGAAGGGGGGTGTCCCCTTTTTTGTGATTGATCCCCGTTACCCGGTCGTTGGCGTCGTAGGAAAACTCGGTCACGGCGCCGTTTGAGCGGGTCTGTGTGATCAAACGGGCGGCGGGGTCATAGTCGCCTGTGACGGAGTGAGTCTCCCCCCAGTTCATGGCGGTGATCCGGTTCGGCTTTTCCCTGTTCGGCCGTATTTCGATATTGGCGCCGTTTCTCAGGCCCCGCGGTATCGTGATCCGGTTCACATCGTCGTAGGTGTAGCGTACCGTCTGGCCGTCGGGGTAGGTGAGGGAACTGCAGTTGCCCAGTTCGTCGTAGGTAAAAGAAAGGGTCATAGTGTCCGGATAGGTGATTGCGGTTACCCGGTTTCGCTCATCGTAGTCATATGTGGTGGTTCCCCAGTCATCGATCATTTGGGTAAGGTTACCGGCGGCATCGTAGGTGTATGCCGCTTCCTCCGTGCCGTCATATCGTTTTGATGTCATGCGGCCTTCTCCGTCGTAGGAGAACGCCACCTTCTGCCCCCGTTTGTTTGTCTGTTCCGCAATGCGGCCCAGAGCGTCACGGGTGTAGGTGATGGTTCGTGCCAGCGGGTCGGTAGTGTCCGTCAACCGGTCGTTCGAGTCATAATCGAACCGGGTTTCGTTGGCACGCTGGTCTCTGAGCCGGACCAGGTTTCCTTCCTTGTCGTAGTAGCGGTATACGGTGTTATTCCGGGCGTCTCTTGTCATATAAAGCCGTCCGTTCTTGTCGTAGCCGTTGTAGGTGGCTCTTCTCAACGGATCGGTGGCTTTGATCAGATTGTTGTCCCTGTCGTATTCGTAGAAACTGTCGTTCCACAGGGGCGGTCTCAACATGGTGATGTAGCCGAAGCGGTTTCGCTCGACCCGTGTCTGGTTGCCGTTTTCGTCGGTCGCCCTGATTTGCCAGAAGGCGTCAAACTCGTTGCGTACGCTGGGTCCTTCGTAGTCCGGCCCATAATAGACGCGGCTCAGGCGGTCGTTGTCGTCGTAGAGTATCTGTTTTTCATTATCCCGTGCATCGGTGATGTATATGCAATGGAGATGGGATCCGTCATAGCCGAACCGGGTGACATTGCCCAGGGGATCTTCCACGGTTTTCAGATTGCCCCAGATGTCGTAATAATAATCGGTGACATGGCCGTTGGGATCGGTAATTTTATTGACCTGACCGTAACTGTCGTAGCTGATCTGTGTGATGTTGCCTTCGGGCGAGGTGACTCGTGTCAGGTTCTGATGCGAGTCGTATGCGTAGTACCAGGTTTCGGAAAGCGGGTTGGTCATGGAGTGAAGCGTGTCATCGCTGTTGTACGAAAACCGGGTCCAACGGTTCAGGGCGTCTATCTGTGTGGTGACATTTCCCCGGTTGTCGTATACCAGACGCTCTATGTGCCCGTTTCTGTCCTTGAAGCTGACGGGCAGCTTGTTCTCGTATCCGATGGTGCTGACGTTGCCCAGGGGGTCCGTTACCGACCCGGTCAGGCCGTCGTTGCTTTTGAAAATCCTCGCCTTGCCCTGCCGGCTGGTACGCCGCACCTCCACCGGGTCCTGCTTCAGGAGTTCATAGAGGGTCCACCCGACATCGCTGTCCGTGACCTTCGTCACGTATTTCCCCAGGCCCGATCCCCGGGATGCGTATTCGAAGGTCGCCCAGTGGCTGTCCCGGGTCATCCTGGTCATGTATCCGTCGTCATCGTATTCGTAGGTGCTGCGGTAGCCCGCCATGTCGGTAACCGCCGTGAGAAACCCCTCTTCGTCATATTCGAAGGCAAGGGATCGGGAATCGAAAGCCGGGGTCGCAATCTGAGTACAGCGGCTGTCGGCATCATAGGTCATCGTCAGTTGGCGGTCCGCCGGCCCGGTGACGGAGGTGATGTGTCCGTTTGTCCGGTCCACCTCCACGTCAATGCGGTTTCCGTTCCGGTCGGTGATGGAGGTGAGGTAATAGATTTGCGATCCCTCCAGGGTGGATTTGTCATACCGGTAGGTAAACCGGGAGGATTTTTCAAACCATTCGCAGTACCCTTCATACACGGTGACGCGGTCGAAATTACCCGTGGGGGGGGTAAGTTCCAGAGGGTAGTCAAGGGTGTCGGGATCGGCGGTCAGGTCTTCGGTCGATGTGAAGGTGAGGACCTGCCCGCTTCCCTTGCGGATATCTATGGCGTGGCTGGAGCAGCCGATGGTTGCGGTGGATTCATAGGCGAAGCGCCATCCGTGACCGAACAGGCCGGAATGCAGTGTATGGTCTGCGTTGTACACCAGTGCGGCGGCAACGGAGGGGCCTCTGGTTTTCATCCAGAACAGGGTTCCCTGCAACACAAGGTTGAGCGTTGCCGTGTTGACCTGGTAATCGGGCAGCCCGATCCTCATGGGGGGCTGATCGCTGAAGCCGAAGGCGGTGGTGGCGTTGTCTACGGACAGGCCGAGAGTGGAGGGGGAATTGTAAAAGTCTTTCTGAGACCCGTCAACTGACCCGGTAAGGTGCGGATTCTGGCTGATCATGTACCAGCTGTGCTCCGACGGTTCGCCTTCGAAGGCGAGTACTCCGCCGCCGTGGTCCGTGGCTATATAAACTTTGCCGTTCACGACCGCCGGGGAGCCCCAGGCGGTTTTCATCTCACCGATGGTGAACCCGTCCGCCTCCCATTGGGCCCGTCGTTCTATATCCTCCGGGGTCGCGTTTGCATTCCATAGATCCACCAACGATTCCGATTGCCAGAACGTATCCGGGTCATTTGGATCATCATATTCCAAGAACTTCTCCAGTTCATTTACATCATAACAGACAAGCCAGTGAGGAGTGCCGTATTCTCCGGAAGTTCCCGCCGCTTGTATATAGACCTTGCCGTCAAGAGCGACCGGTTTTGCCGATGCCATTCCGCTTCCCCTGACAGGCCTGTTCCAGAGAAGAGTCCCGTCGCCTTCAAGATCGAAGGCCCACAAATATCCGGCTCTGTTTACTGCATACACCCTCGATATGCTGGCGTCTATGGCCGGTGGGGACCAATCCGAATATGCGTGGTCGGTGGGCGTGAAAGACCAGAGCAATGAGGGAGGATCAACGGAGGTGGCCAGCAAGGAGGCACCCATATTTTCCGGACTCAGTCGAAAGGCGTGGAGTTTGGATACGTAGTCGGGCGAACCCGAATATTTTGTATACGCCACCAAAATATCCCCCGACAGGGCTCCCATATCGAATCCCGTGCTGTGGGGCGGGTCCATGCGCCAGTATTCTTTCCCGGTTTGCGCATCAACGCCGTAGAGCTTGTCGGCGAGGACATAGAGGATTTCTCCCCCGATAATGACGCTTGCCCCCGGAACTGACATCTCCCATGCTTTTTCAAAGGTGCCCGCATCGATGGCATAAAGGGTCGATGATGTGGGAACGTAGACCATCGTATCCGAAACGGCAGGAGACATTGCGCTGATGGCGACGCCCGGCGCCGGCGTAAATTGCGTTTCGACAGCCCCGCAAGAGAGGGGATCGAGACGGTAGACGGTATCGACAACGTCGAAATCGATGCCGCTTCCGGCAAACACGAACAACTTGCCGTTTTTATACACAGGCGACGCGGTCGGCCAGCCGCCCGATAATTTCTTGTACCAGAGCTGTTCACCGTCGGCCGTGTTAAAGCAGTATATGCCGCCCTCCTGATCCTGTACATAGCACCGGCTTCCTGTTACCACGGGTGTGGACCAGGTGCACGGACCGCCGCTCGACAGGGGCGATCTCCAGAGCAGCGAGCCGGGCTCGGCGAACAGAGGTGCAGAGGGTGCTGCAAGTACGCAAATTACAAGAATCAAACAAGAAAGAACTATGCTGAGAGGCCTGTTCATATCATACACTCCTCAGGATGGCGTGATTCAGGCCATCGATAGTTACTATATGGTACTAAACAGATTTTATTTTAAGTCGATATGAAGTATGAAAACTTCCCTTCAGAAGAGCAGCGCAGGTAACATGCCTGAGATCGGTCCTGTATGCGTGATATGAATGACTCAGACCATCGTTGCAATTGCCATGCTCAATTGTTAACGTGCTTTTGAAAAAATATTATTTCCTACATAACATTATTGTGATGCCCTGTCTATACGTTTTCTATTCCTTGAAAAAAGTGAGAATAAAATGCTTTGAAAACAATGAACAATGCCCTATAGTAGCACATTTCAAGGAACGCATATGAGAGCGAGATGGTCATGAACGTTACCGTACCCCCGATAATAATTCGAGTGATATGCGCGTTGATCATTGCACTGATCTTTATGGGATGTTCCGATAACAGGGTGGATACGGCGTCGACCGCTGCCGAGCGGCTGGCGGTCAAGGTGTCGGTTATGAACGTGACGCCGGGAACGATCAGGGATCTGCTTTTGCTGCCGGGAGAAACGGAACCCTACGAGGATGTCCGTCTGGCCGCCGATCTGGATGGGCTGGTGGAGTGGGTCGGTCCCACTGAAGGGGACAGGATCAAGGCAGGGGAACTCATCGCAAAGATTGAGGTGTCGGCCCTGAAGGCCGCCCTTGACAGCGCCGAGGCATCCTTTCGCTTGGCCGAAAGTCAATTCCAGCGCCGGAAAGAGCTCCTGGAACGGAAAGTGGCGTCTCAGGAGGAATTCGATCGCAGCAAGACGGAGTGCGATCTGGCTGAAAGTACGCTCCGTAGGGCTCGCGTGGAGTATAAAAGGGGCTTTCTGGTGTCCCCCTGTGCGGGCCTCGTAAACAGGGTCTATGTCGATGTGGGCGAGTATGTCGGACGGGGCGCCCCGGTCATCGATCTGGTGGATATCGATAAAGTCAAGGTTAACGTGAGTGTACCCGAAATCGATGTTCCCTACATAAAGGTGGGCCGCCAGGCAATAGTCACTGTCGATGCCCTTCCCGAAATGACCTTTGAGGAGCCTATCGATTTTGTTGCCTACAAGGCGGATCCGGTCACCAAAACCTTTCAAACCAGAATTATTCTTGAAAACAGAGATCATGTAATCCGTCCCGGCATGATTGCGAGAGCGACCTTTGTGCGCCGTCACATTCAGAACGCGCTGGCGGTTCCCCTTGAAGCGCTGGTCGATAAAGGGGGTGAGCGGGTGCTCTTTGTGGTGAAAGATGGCATCGCCCATGCCAGGACCGTATCAATCGGCGTCATCAATGGGGAACGCATTCAGATTGCCGAAGGCCTGGAGGCAGGGGATGATGTCGTGATTTCCGGACAGACCGAGATCGAAGAAGGGATGCGGGTCCAGGTGCAATGATCGTCAATCGGGCTGCGCTCACACGGCAGGCAACGGTCCTGGCGCTTCTGGCAGTTATTCTCATTGCCGGTCTCTACGCCTATGTCGCGCTTCCCCGCGAGTCCTTCCCCGACATCACTATTCCCTATATTTTTGTCACCACCACCTATGAGGGGGTGGCGCCCGAGGATATGGAAAAGCTCATCACTATGCCCATCGAGCGGAAGCTGAAAGGCCTTGCCGATGTGGAAGAAATTCGTTCCACTTCGGCTGAAGGCATTTCCACGGTGGCGATCGAGTTTCTGCCAAAGGTCGATATCGACGACGCCCTTCAGAAGGTGCGGGACAAAGTCGATCTGGCCAAATCGGATCTTCCCGCAGAGCTTCCCGATGATCCGGTGATTCAGGAGTTCAACTTGTCCGATTATCCCGTCATTCGCGTGGTGCTTTCGGGACCCTTCAGCCTGCGCCGCCTCAAGACGTTTGCCGATGAATTCGAGGACAGGATTGAAGCGGTGCCGGGAGTGCTGGAGGCGCGCCTGACGGGCGGTCTCGAACGGGAGATCCATGTCGAATTTGACCTGGATCGAGTGGCCGCCTATAACGTGCCCTTTTCCACGTTGATTGCCGCGGTGGAGCGGGGCAATGTAAACATGCCCAGCGGGAGTATGGATATCGGTCCCATCAAGTACCTAGTCCGCGTGCCGGAGGATTATAAAACCCCCGCCGAGATATTCTCGCTCGTTGCCTTTGTCAGGGACGGGAAGCCCGTCTATCTTAGAGATCTGGCGGTCATCAGCGACAGCTACAAAGACCCCTTGACCCGAAGCAGGATAAACGGCGAGCAGAGTGTCACCCTTGCCGTGCTGAAACGAAGCGGTGAGAATATTGTCACCGTGACCGACGAGGTGAAAAAGGTGGTTGACGAACTTCGCCCGCTGCTTCCGCCCGCCCTGAAGATAGATCTCACCTCGGATATGTCGAAAGATGTGAATCTGATGGTGGCGGATCTGGAAAACAACATCCTTTCGGGTCTGATCCTGGTGCTGGCGGTAATTTTTATTTTTATCGGCGGGCGGTCGGCGCTCTTTGTGGCGCTTGCCATCCCCTATTCCATGCTGATGACCTTCCTCATGCTCACCGCCGGTGGCATCACGCTCAATATGGTAGTGCTTTTTTCCCTCATACTCGCCCTGGGGATGCTCGTCGACAACGGCATCGTGATCGTGGAAAATATCTACCGGCACATGCAGGAAGGGGAGTCGAGGGTCGAGGCCGCACAAAACGGCACGGATGAAGTGGCCTGGCCTGTCATTACCTCGACCTTGACCACCCTGGGCGCCTTTGTCCCCATGCTTTTCTGGCCGGGCATCATGGGCGAGTTCATGGGATTTCTGCCCCTGACGCTGATCTTTGCCCTCAGTTCTTCCCTTTTTGTGGCCCTTGTGATCAATCCCGTCCTTTCGGCCCGGTACCAGTCGGTTAAAGGCGGCGTTTTCGGCAAGGAGGACGAAGACCATCTTCCGCTGGTCAAGCGGATCTACTTGCGCATCCTTGAATGGTCGCTGGGCCACCGGTGTGCGGTGATGACCATGGCCTTTGTGCTTTTGATCGGGTCGATCGGCAGCTTCTCTCTCTTCGGCAGGGGCGTGGAATTTTTTCCCGAGACGGAGCCTCGCAGGGCCTATGTGTTCCTGAAGGCGCCTGAAGGCACCAATCTGGATGCCTCGGACCGGCTGGTGCGCCAGGTCGAGGCGATCGCGGCCGAATACGAAGACCTCCAGTATGTCATCGCCAACGTGGGCTCCGTCGGCGGCGATCCTTTCTCGCAGGGGGGAACGGGGACCCATATCAACCGGGTCGCCATCGACTTCAAAGACTTCCATGACCGCTCCCGCCCCTCCTCGGAAATAATTAAGGAGTTACGAGAGAGGATTCTGGCCGTCATTACAGGCGCCGAGGTGCAGGTGGAAAAAGAAGAAGAGGGACCGCCCACGGGCGCGCCGGTCAACATGGAAATTACCGGCGATGATATCCTGGTGCTTGGCGACCTGGCCCACCGCATACGGAATCGGATTAGCGATGTTCCGGGGCTTGTCGATCTGAAGGACAACTTCGTGAAGGGCAAACCGGAGATCGTGGTGCGGGTGGACAGGGAAAAGGCGGCGCTGGTGGGCCTCGATACCTTTACCATCGCCTATACCGTCAAGGCCGCCATCAACGGCGTCAAGGCAGGCGTCTTCAGACTGGGGAAGGATGAGTACGACATCATTGCGCGGCTTCCCGAGCGCGACCGTCGAAGCGTGGAAAGCGTTAAGCGAATTACCGTATCGGGACCGCAGGGTGAACCGATTCCCCTGACATCGGTGGCGTCGGTAAGCCTGGGCAGTGGCGTCGGGGCCGTCAACCGGCTCAATCAGAAACGGATCGTCACCATCTCCGGTGATGTGTCGGGGCGCCTTGCTAATGATGTCATTGCCGATATAAAGGAGCGCCTGGCTGATTTCGACTGGCCCCGGGGATATATGCTCAACTTCACCGGCGAGCAGCAGGAACAGGAGAAGGCGTCGACCTTTCTCAAAAAGGCATTCGTGGCCGCCCTCTTTATTATATTTTTGATACTGATCACGCAATTCAACTCCTTTGCAACACCGCTGATCATTCTCACCTCGGTCCTGCTTTCGCTGATCGGTGTGTTTATCGGTCTTCTCGTAACCGGCACGGCCTTCGGAATTATCATGACGGGCGTTGGTGTCATCAGTCTCGCCGGGGTGGTTGTCAACAACACCATCGTACTCATCGACTATTATAATAAATTACGGGACCGCGGTCTGGAATTGACAGAGGCCGTCATCCAGGCAGGCCTTGTCCGTTTCCGGCCGGTCATGCTGACGGCCGTCACCACCATACTGGGGCTTCTTCCCATGGCGACGGGCATCAGCTTCGATTTCAGCAAAATGGAGTGGAATATCGGCGGCGAGTCGTCCCAGTGGTGGGGGCCCATGGCCGTGGCCGTGATCTTCGGCCTGGCCTTCGCCACCCTTCTCACACTGAATGTAGTTCCCGTTCTCATCAGCATTGTGAACGGAAGGAAAAGGTCATGACTTTTATCTTGACTCAAAACCATTCATACCGCATAAAAAAATAACAAAAGGTAACAAAAGGGGACACTTCCCAATTTATGGTGTGTAAGGCACTGATATAAATGCGGATACGTGGATCTCACGCACAAAAATAGGGAAGTGTCCCTATGAGGTAAGTTGTAATGAGAATACCCGGCCATTCTCTTCCCAGGGTACGTCTTATCCTTTTCCTGTGCCTAATCCTCTGGCTGCCTCGGTACGTTCCTGCAGCATGTCATAGCGGCTGCGCGAACTGCGCCGCTGATATCCCTTACAGCACCTCCTCCGCAGGTAATACGGTTTGCGAAGATGCCTGTGCTGATCCATATCCGGGACTCCAATTATCTCAGGCCGATCTTTTCGTTTTGCGGCACAAACTCTCCTATTTTCTTTTTGCCTATCAGCAGTACCGGAGCGCCATGTATCACCATTTCGAAATGTTTCAAAACATGACGCCCTATTCCGACCATGTCGATATGAAGACCCTGGGTCCCCTCTATGCGGAAGATTTTCAGAAAATAAAGGAGATTGAAGCGATCAGGAACGCGGATGACGGGGCGGTCTTTCTCATGAAGGAGGCGAAGGAAAAGGTAAGCTTTGATAATCTTGCAAAAGAGGGAGCGGGCGCACTGGTCGAATATGCCATGGAATACCTGGGAGTTCCTCCGCTGCTGATGCCGCTTCAGACCTTTAAAAATAATGCGGCCTTCCTCGCCACATCAACGCTTGCGGGTCTTTCGGGCATGATGGACAATTTTTACCGAGGCGCCGCGGAACTCTACCTCTATCGGGCCTGGCAGGATTCATGGGGGGATGAACTCTACGAGGTCGGGTCAAATCTTGTCGAACCGGCAGATCAGACCGGCGCGGCGATCAAAAACCTGTCCGATGCCGTTGCCCTCATTGATGCTGGGTTTTCCTACGGGGCAACGGCGGAAGCCAATATGGCAGCCGTGGATGCGCTCAGAGCCTCCCTTTCCGCGGGGAAAGCCGTCGCCGGAGCGGTGCACGTCAAGGCGTCCACGACAAAGACCCGCCTCGGCTATGGATGGATACAGCAGTGGATCCTGAGTGCCTTGTCCACGGCGGGAATGGACCCCCTGGCCGATGTCGGCGATGTCGATGGAAACGGCACGAACGACATGCTCTACGAAGCCATCTTGCTGGCCTGGATGGGTGAACTGCGCGGACTGGAAGGACTTGCCGCCCTTCATGCCGATACGGTCACCGAGTATACCCGCCCGCGAGTGCAAACCTTGGTATTTACGGCCCCTTCGGAGAGTGATGAGACGGCTGGAGTCGACAGGTATCCTGTCCCGTCCATCGGGGATCTCTCCGCCTATGTCGCTGACGATCTGCCGGAAACGGCCACACATACTGTCGGACCCGGCCGTCAATACGCCACGATCCAGGCGGCCGTCGATGCCTCGACGCCGGGGGATTCCATTGAAATCTTTCCGAAAGGCGACGGGGAATATTATGAGGAACCGGTGCGGATCGCCACCCCGAATCTTACCCTGTTCTGCCGGGACCGGGAAAATCCTGCCGTCGCGGCGAGGCCGGAGGGAGAACACTATCTCGACTACGGCTTCCGAATCGCCGCATCGGGCGTCAGACTCTATAATATGCGGATTCTGCGCACCGTTACGGGCATTATCCTCGACGGCGCGGACAACTGCACCATCGGGGGAAACCACATTCAGTGGAGCTGCTGCGGCATTGCGATAAATAACGGCAACAATAATGTTATAGAGGGGAACCGCATATACGAGACACTTGCCAACGCCCTGCGGGTGGAGCGCGGATACGGAAACCGCATCTTTTCAAACGCTTTGTTCCTGAAGAACGGTGTGGAGGGAGGAGCGGCGGCCTACGACGGCGGCGCGAATGCGTGGGATGACGGGAACTCCACAGGCAACGCCTGGAGCGATTATTCGGGGACGGGATCCTATTGCATTGCGGCGGGAAAGGAGAAGGACGATCGCGTCTACGGGGCGGCTGACGTCCCGGCGGGAACGGCGCTTGAACTGAAGATCTTTATCGAAGGCCTTTTCGGCAATGACGACTATACCGTTGACATCTATTTCGGCGATCCCGCGAACGGGGGACAGTGCATCAACGATGCGCCCCTTGACGTCAGCCGGTGGGGAAGCCGGGGTATCGCCCGTATGACCTGGGACACTTCCGGCTATTTCGGGCCGCAGGATATATATGCGACGCTCCTTGTCGACGGGGGCAACAAGGTATCCGAAAAAGTGATCCTGCGGCCACGGGGAACCTTTGACGCGACCGGTCCCGTATATGCCGCCGATCTCAGGGATATTCAAGCGGGCGATTTGCTGACCGTTAACGGGGGCGATATCGTCTGGGTTCCGTCCCCCTATACATCGCCCGCCGTCGAAGTGGCGTCGGGAGGAGCGCTGAGTGTCGGCGATGCGGTTTTCAGCAATACCGACAGCCTGCCCATAAGGGTTGCCGAAGGAGGCACACTCTCGCTTGCCGGAACGCAGATGGGGGCGAAGGTCAGCCTTGTCTACGGAACGACACCGCTGATTCCGAATTATTCTCCGCCCGCAAGCGATTTTGCCGTCGATCTGGACGGCCAATCGATCACCCTGGTAAAGGCCGGGCCGCTTTTGCTGACAGACTGCGCGTTTCCGGATTACGGCCTGTCAATCTCCGGTGCCTCGGGCGTTTCTCTTGAGGGGGTAACCTGTAGGGAGCTGACGCTTTCGAATATGGATTTTTCGGCAACTGTCTCCGGAAGGCTGCGCGATTCGGCAATCGAAAAAATTTCCCTTTCCGGTTGCAACAATTTCGACATAGAGAACATGGATTTTTCTGGAACGGAGACGCCGTTGTTCCTTAGCGACTGCGAAAATATTACCGTAGAGGCGTGCACCTTTAACAGGACGTCGGCGAATGCAATTGCCGGGGAAGGGCTCCTGAAAAATATCGTGATACGGGAGAATGTCTTTGCGGGTTGCGAAGGGGGGATCGAATTCTCCATCGACAACGGGTCGTCTCATATCGATGTGTCGTCGAACTCCTTCGATGGCCTGTGGAATTCTTCCTTCTACGGGATTGCCGTTGCGGGGACTTCCCTCCTGAACGCGGCGGATCTGGTGATCGGCAAAAATATTTTTTCCGATGCCTCTTCAGTCACGGGCCTGCGGCTTCAAAATGTCGCCGGCGCAAAGGTACACGATAACGTTTTCGACGACCTTGACTGCGGAATGTCCCTTATCGGATGCAATTCGGTGGTTTCCTGGCACAACAGTTTCATCTATTGCAGCGCCATTGACGACGGCGGCAATCAGTGGTCCTTCGAGGGATGGGGCAATTACTGGTACGATCACGTCTGTTCGAATCCCGATCCGGTTCATCCCGGCGTATGTCTCGATGCCTACGGCAACGACAACGGTGTCTCCGACGAATATCCTCTGACGGGCAAAGGGGCGCCCGCGGGCGTTGTAGAGATTCCCCAGACGGCATATTGGGACGGACTGGCTGATCATTACTCCTGTTATGACGATGACGGCTATTCGATCGATTGCGCGGGGTCCGGCCAGGACGGCGACGCAAGGGCCGGTGTCGCCTGGCCCGAAGAACGTTTTACGGAATTGGGCGACGGAACGGTGCGGGACAATCTGACGGGGCTTGTGTGGT
Source organism: Syntrophales bacterium (assembly GCA_963666365.2). Taxonomy (GTDB): domain Bacteria; phylum Desulfobacterota; class Syntrophia; order Syntrophales; family UBA2210; genus JALNXD01. The sequence goes on along the minus strand of CAXXNF010000001.1, from coordinate 260,610 downwards.
ACGGCGACGGAAATCCCGTCGGGTCCCACTATCCTGCCTTCGATGGCGACGGGAACGCCGACGGCCGGGTTACCTGGCATCATGCCCTTGCCTTTGTGGCCGGTGTCAACGACGGAACATTCGGAGACTGCGCCGCGGGGTACAACGACTGGCGGCTTCCCAACGTCAACGAACTGATCAGCCTCATGGAAAATGACGAATTTACCACGGCCCAGTTCATCGGTCCGCGGGGATTTAATAATGTGCCCGCCGATGCCCTCTACTGGTCCTCCACCTGCGACAACAATGCCGACTTTGTCTACGCCTGGGGGGCCGATTTCGGCGAAACCCGGAGGATCGATCGCTTTTTCCGTGACGAAATCGGCGTGTCGTCTCCCGATACGCTCCACGTGCTGCTTGTCAGGGGGGGGCAGGAGAACGACCGCGATCCTCTGTACCCGGCCAATGTGGCCAAGACCGGTCAGGGTGCGTCGCATTCGGCGGCCTCAGGTGACGACGGCGACACACGCCGGGGAGTGGCCTGGCCTGACCCCCGCTTTGTGGACAACGGCGACGGCACCGTCACGGATGCCCTTACGGGACTGGTGTGGATGAAAAACGCCTCCCCCGCCGCCACTGCGGGCTATAGCGGTGGTACCCTCACCTGGCGGCAGGCCCTCGATTTCGTCGCCGCCCTCAACGACGAAACCTACTATAATCACGAAATCTATCCGAATCTGAACGCGGGGTATGCCGACTGGCGCCTGCCCAACTTCAAGGAACTGGAAAGCCTTGTGGACTTTTCGCGCTACGATCCGTCTCTTGCCGAAGGACACCCCTTCATCAATGTGGCGGGTTCCTGCTGGTCTTCGACGAATGTGCTCCTCGATCCCTCGATGGCCTATTACGTGAGTTTTTCGAAAGGACGTTTCGGCAGAAGCGAAAAAGCAAACGAATACGCCCTCTGGCCGGTGCGGGGAGGGCGGGTGGAAAAGGGGAACGACCCCGTTATAGGGGTAAACCGATCGGTCCGTGATTTCGGGAGTGTAGACGTGGGGGCGGATCCTTCATACGATCATGTGCTCGAAGTGACCATAGGAAACTCGGGTGCCGGCGACCTGACCCTGGGGCCGGTCTATCTTTTCGGCGGCGACAGGGACGATTTCTATTTTCTCTACCACAGCCCTCCCTCGAATGCGGTCATCATGCCGTCGCAGCAGATACAATGTTCCGTGGGCTTTGCCCCCCTGTCAAGGGGGGTGAAAAAGACCTTTCTTATTATCACTTCTGATGATCCGCACTATCCGTCGGTAACGGTTCCCCTGACGGGAACGGGAATCGCCCATACCCTTACCGTCGATTTCAGCGGCAACGGCAGCGGCGAGGTGGAGATCTCCGCCGAGGGGTACGATACGATCCGTGCGAGGGAAGATACGGAACTGGTCCTGAATCCCGGCACCCTTGTCAGATTGTATCCGCTGGCCGATGAAGGGACCGCTGCGGGGCAGTGGAGCGGTGCCTGCACCGGTACGGGCTCTGCCACCCTTACCATGGACGGCGATACACAGGCGGTGATCACCTTTACGCTTCGTACTTTAGAGATCGTTTCATCGATACGTGATACGGAGTACCATGTCGCGGGAGGCCGTATCGACCCGGCGGGAACGACCACCGTCAACTACGGGGGCGATAGTACCTACAGGATAACGCCCGATACCTATTACAATATTGCCGATCTGAGGGTAGACGGCCTGTCGGCGGGCGTCTCCGATTCCTATATCTTCACGGGGGTCACAGAAGATCATACGATCGAAGCCGTTTTCGAGCTTCAGAAATTCATCGTGACGGGAACGGCCGGCGCGCACGGGACCATCTCCCCGTCGGGGCCCCAGGTGGTCGACGCCACCTACGGCATCACCTTCGACATCACACCGGACGAGGGATACCATGTGGCGGATGTCACCGATAACGGCCTTTCGGTGGGGGCGGTGTCGTCCTACGAAATCGGAATAGTGGAAGAGGATCACATCGTAGAGGCGACCTTCGCCGTCACTACCTACAGTGTGACGCCTTGTGCCGCTCCCCATGTGGTCTTTACTCCCTCGGAAACGCAGACGGTTCCCCATGGAGGAAGCTGCTCCTTCTCCGTTGACGCCGAGACGGGCTATGCGATTGCCGACGTCTGTGTCAACGGCGTCTCGATAGGGGCCGTCGATGCATGGACCTTCGATGCCGTCACCTCCGACCAGACGATCTGCGCTGTCGCGGTGGAGGTACACAGGATCACTGCAACGGCGGGCTATCAAGGTGCTATTGCCCCGGCGGGGGTGAGTTCTTTTCCGGCAGGCAGCGACGCCACGTTTGTGATTACCCCGGATGTCGGCTACGAGATCGACGACGTGCGCATCGACGGTGTTTCGATTGGCGCCGTCGACAGCTACACCTTCAGCGATATCCATGCCGATCATACGATCGACGTCTCCTTCCGCATCAGGACCTTTACCGTCGATATAGCGGCAGGGGCAGGCGGCGCGGTGATTCCCGCAGGCAGCCGCGTGATTGAGTACGGCGATTCGCTGGTGATCGCCATCACCCCGGACGAAGGGTTTGAAACGGCGCAGGTGGTCGTCGATGGTACGGACAGGGGCCCCGTCGCCGGGTCACTGCTGCTGTCATACATTGAAGCCGATCATGTTGTCGAAGTGGTCTTTCATGAGATATCCTATCCCATCACCCCGGCCTTTTCAGGACAACGGACGAGCTATGCGCAGGGAGACGACGGCGATCTGCACGTTGGTCCTCCATGGCCGGAACCGCGCTTCACCGACAACGGGGACGGCACAATTACCGATCACTACACGGGACTCATGTGGATAGGCCGCATTGATCTTTTTGGCGATTTGGCGCCGACCTGGCAGGACACGTTTGCGCTCGTGCAGTCCCTGAATGTATCTTCCCAAAATTACGTGAACTATGGCTACTCCGCATCCTATAACGACTGGCGGGTGCCCAATGTTTTTGAGATGACAAGCCTTGTGATGAACGGCCGAGAGTCGAATGTTGTCGAGTGGCTCAATTCATTCGGCTTTTCACTGTATTCCATGGCCTTCTGGACCTCGACCAGTTTTCACAGCTCGTCCGCGTCCGCCTATCGCTGTTCCCTGGGCGCTTCGGCTGCTCTGTCGACAATCGCGAAGACAAATCACTATTTTTTCCTTCCCGTGCGGGGAAGAGGTAGCGGGTCCGCAAAGATCCCGAAAACGGGACAGACCGAAAGCTATGCAACGGGCGACGACGGCGATCTCCAACGGGGGCTTGCGGCGCCGGCGGTGCGGTTCAAGGAGAACGGCGACGGCACCGTCACCGATAGCATGACGGGGCTTCAGTGGCTGAAGAAGGCCGATCCCGTCGGGGTATTATATCCCTCCTACGACACCTTCGGGAATTGTCGGAATGAAGGACGCGTCTCCTGGCAGATGGCCCTTGATTTTATCGCCGGTATCAACGACGGGACCTATCGGGTAAGCGAAAGTCCTTGCACAGATTGGCGTATGCCCGCAATATACGAACTGGCAAGCCTTTTCGATGTGTCGAAGATATATAGCGAGGGAGGAACCATCCCCGGCATGCCCTTTGAGGATGTCAGGAGCATGTACTGGTCTTCCACCAGTCGGCCTGCCGATCCGGCGACGGTCGCCTGGGTGGGCAATTTCTGGGAGATGCGCATCGACGCGATGAGCAAGGAAGCCGATATGAACGGGGCCAACGTCTGGCCGGTGCGAACCGTTGGCCTGTCGGACATGGAAGTTTCGCTGAGTGCCGATGCCGATCCTGTGCTGGCGGGCGAGGCGCTGACCTACACCATTACCGTGACCAACCGTGGCCCCGACGATGCGCAGTCGGTGCGTATCGTCGATACCTTTCCGCAGGATGCCCTCTTTATTTCCGCCGACGCCGGCGAGGGGACTGTCAATACGTCCGACGGGGAGGCGCAGTTCGTCCTGAGCGGCCTGGCCGCCGGCGCCTCCGCCACGGTAACCTTGACGCTCAAGGCACCCCGAGGGGCGGATTCGCTTATGAACGATGCAACCGTGAAAGGCCCGAATATCGATCCCGATGAATCGAACAATGCCGTTCATATGGACACGGAAGTCACGAGAATCTATACCTTCACCCTTGTCCGGGAAGGAAACGGAGGAGGAGTCGTCCTCTCGATACCGGGCGGCATCGAGTGCGGCGACCTGTGCAGTGCCGAATTCCTCGCGGGAACAGAAGTGACGCTTCTGGCAACACCCGATGAAACCTCCAACTTCGGAGGATTTACGGGGGTCGAATCCTGGAGCGGAACGACATGCACGATTTCGGTGGATCGGGACAGGGAGATCGGGGCTGTCTTTACCCTGAAGCGATATACCGTGACGGCAATTGCAGGCGCAGGAGGCACGATTTGGCCTCCCGGCGCGAGTGAATACGACCACGGCACGTCCGGCGTCGTCTACACGATCGATGCCGATTGGGGTCATTATATCGAGGATGTGCACGTCGACGGCGTTTCGCAGGGACCGATCGACAGTTACACCTTTGACGACATCGCTTCCGACCATACCGTCGAGGCGACCTTCGGAACGGTGCAGTACACGATCAGCGCCGACGCGGGCAGCGGAGGCTGGATCGATCCTTCGGGAGAAGCGCCCGTATACCACGGCGGCGACCTCACCTTTACCATCGGTGCCGACGAGGGGTTTCATGTATCATCCGTAATTGTGGACGGGCTTGTGCTTCCCGAACCGGTCGATACCTACACGTTTATAGAGGTTACGAACGATTACCATTCCATCGCGGCCTGGTTCGAGGCAAACCGTTATATTATATCCGCAACGGCGGGCGCCGGGGGGTACATCGACCCCGCAGGCGATTCCACCGTAACCCACGGCGGCGAAATCACTTATTACATGGGTGCCGGGGCGAATTATCATCTCGAAGATGTTCTTGTGGACGGCCTGTCCGTCGGTCCCGTCGAGACATACGTTTTCAGCAACGTAAACGAGGGGCATGCGATAGAGGCGCGATTTGCTCTGAACGAACACGAGATCACACCGGTCAGTTCGGGAAGGGGTAAAATCCTGCCTTCCGAACCGGTGTATCTCGAAGATCACGAATCATATATGTGGATGTTCGTTCCCGATCCTGGCGCGTCGCTCATCGACGTCGCCGTGGACGGTATGTCGGTACTGGCGGCGGTGATCCCCGCCGATCCGTTGTACGGTATGCCGGCTCACTATACCCTCAGCGACGTAATTGCCGATCATGTGATCGAAGCCGTCTTCTCCTCTGAGTATATAAGGGGCGATTTCAACAATGACGGGGAGGTCGGTCTGGCAGACTCCGTTATACTGTTACAGGTGATCGCCGGTACCGTTCCGGACGACTGTTTCGTTACCGGCGACGTAAACGGCGACGGGAAGGCAGGCGTGGAAGATCTTATCTATACCCTTCGAAAATCCGCCGGGTTGCCCTGAGCACTGAAAAAATTCCACCTTAATAAAAAAGACGCGGTAAATATATTGTGAAATCAATTTGATATATTTTGCATTGCCTGTATGACGGGTATTATTCATTGACTCGCAATGCCGTTTTTCTTATATTTCCCTTTCATGATAAAAATTTGGATCTTTTTTTATCCTTACTGTTACGCGGGAGGTTGCGATGCGAAATGAGATGAACCCACTCGGTATGCGGGGGATGATACTCTTGCTTGTTGTCGTGCTGCTTCTGGGTGTCACCTGTGCTGCCAATGGCGAGGAACCGACAGAATATTCGAAGATAGGGATCTCCAAAACAGAAACGACGGTGTTGAAAGTGGGCGATCCGATTAATGCCGCCACAGGCGAGTATTTCTTCACCATGAATCCCTTCGATCTGGGCGGGCCGTTGCCGGTTTCCTTTTCTCTTTTCTACGGTTCACAAATGGATGCCAAGCGTTTTTCCGACGGCCTGCCATCGGTATTCGCCGGGACCCACACGGGCGGTGTGACGCGCTATGCCGATACAACGCCGGAAGAGGTCTATGCGGACATCGGCGCGGGAAAGGAATACGGGTTCCGCAAAAACGGCGCTGCCTGGGAGCCCTTTTCCCTCGAGGGTGTGCGGTGCAGTCTTAAGGAAACGGACGGGTTTTTCTATCTTCTCCAGCCCGAAGAAGAGCTGGTATACTCCTATAAGAAAGAGGCGATTCCCTGGTCCATGGCGATCTCAGAGCGTATAAGCGAGACCTCCGAAGGAGCGGAGGCGGATAATTGGTCAACCGTCGCATGCGTTTCCGAAGGAGGACGTGTCGTGGCCTTTGGATCGGTGGCTTCCAACCTTGTGACCCCCGACACCAATGGGAAAATGGACGTTTTTGTACGCGACAGAGCATCGGGACAGGTCTCTCTGGTCAGCGTGACGCCTGTAGGGACGTCGGGAAACAATATTTCGCGTAATCCCGCCATTACCCCGGACGGCCGGTATGTAGTCTTTGAATCCTACGCATCCGATCTGGTTGAAGGCGACGTGAACGGGTATGAGGATATATTCGTTTGCGATCGGGAACAGGGCGAGACCTGTCTTGTGAGCGTGTCCTCCGACGGAACGCAGGGAAACGGTCATTCCTCCTATGCTGCCATATCGGCAGACGGCCGCTATGTGGCCTTTGCCTCCTCTGCCTCAAATCTGGTAGAGAACGATGTAAACGAGATGAAGGATGTTTTTATCCATGACAGGCAGACCGGAGAAACCACGCTGGTAAGTATCCATTCGGACGGGACCCAGGGTAATGGCAATTCTTTTTACACCGCGATTTCGGCAGACGGCCGCTATGTGGCCTTTACCTCAGAAGCGAGCACCCTGGTTTCGGACGATGCCAACAGTGCCAGGGACGTTTTCGTCCATGATCGGGAGACGGGTACGACCACACGGGTGAGCGTAGACTCGGAGGGAACGGAAGGCGACAGCAGTTCGGAATGGCCATCCCTGTCCGCTGACGGCCGGTACGTGACCTTTTACTCGTCTGCTACCAATCTCGTTGCAGGTGATACAAACGGGCGTTCGGATGTCTTCCTGTACGACAGTCAAGAAACAGCCACCGTTCTGGTAAGCGTGGGTATGGAAGGCGCCGCATCCGACAACAGCTCGCGTTATCCGTCCATTTCGGCGGACGGCCGCTTTGTGGCTTTCGAGTCCTGGGCTTCAAATCTCGTAGCGGACGACATGAACTGGTCCTACGACGTGTTCGTTCGGGACATGGAGGGAAGCGCCACCACGCGGGCGAGCGTCAGCAGCGCAGGCGTCGAGGCGGATGATGGCTGTTTTCGGTCCTCCATCTCAGCGGATGGAGGTTTCGTAGTTTTTTACACCGGGGCAACGACATTGGTCGACGGTGTGGTCAACGAATCACAGGAAGACGTCTATCTGGCGGCGGTGACCCAGGCCTCCCGGGCACGTCTGGTCCGCATCGAGGACCGCAACGGCAACGTCCTCACGTACCGCTACGGTGAAGGGGATTTCTCCCACATGCCCGAATCGGTGGAAGACGGCCTGGGCCGATCCCTCTCCTTTGCCTACGCCCAGGTCGGAACGCAGGATACGAACAAGTATCTGGTGTCGGTTACCGACGACCAGGGCCGTACCTTCGACCTTGCCTACGAGGAAAATCCAACGGACAACCCTCAGGAACTGGTCCTGCGGTCCGTAATTGATCCCATGGCCGCATCAACCACTTTTGCCTATGCCGGTTACGGCGCCATTACCGGCGTGACCTATCCCGAGGGAAACACCCCCTACAGGCAGACCTATCGGGAGGGCGGCGGCGTAGCGGCGACTCAGCAGGATGCCGATGAAAACGTGACGACACTTTCCCTTCAGGATTCGGAAGGGGAGGAGTTTGTGCCTTATATAAGTGAGGAAAGCTCCCTGACCGAGACCAGGCCCGACGGCACTTCCTACACATACCGGCACGATCACCAGGGCCGGGTGGCAAAATCCTTGACCGATCCTGCCGGCAATACGGCGCAATTTTCATCCGACTCCGTCCGGGACGAAATCACAGGCGTCACCGACCGGCTCGGCGGGGTGGCGACCTTGACGTCGGACCCCGACACCGGTTTTACGACTTCGGTGACCAATGCACTCGGAAACAGGATTTCTTATACCTATACCTCACAGGAGCAGACATTCAGCCACCCGGAAGACGAAGAGTCAGTGAACTTCACGTTTCACGACCCGACAAAGGAAGATTACCCTGACGGGACATCCCTTGGCCTGGCCTACGATGAAAGAGGGAATATTACCTCCATGACGGACCCCTCCGGCGAGACATGGACATTTGTTTACGACGAACAGGGCCGCATGACCTCGAGCACCAATCCTGTGGGAGGCACTACTACCTATACCTACAATACCGACGGGACCGCCGCATCCGCAACCGATCCCGACGGCGTGACCGCCGCATTCACCTACGATGCCATGCGCAGGCGAACCGGTATTACCGTGGCGGGAACTTCCACCACCACCATGGACTACGACGGGAACGACCGTATAACCGGAATCACCCATCCCACCGGCAGCACCTATCAATTCACCTACGATACGAACGGAAACCTGACCTCGATTACCGATCCCACGGGAAATGCCGCATCCCTGGTTTTTGACGATATGGACAGGACGGTAAGCGCCACCGACAGGACCGGGGCGGTAACCACAACCGGTTACGATACCATGGGGCGGATTTCCTCCATGACCGACCCTGCGAGTGTGGCAAGCGTTTTTCATTACGATTCCCTTGGCCGTCTGGTCGGTATGACCCGGGGCGGAGACACGTGGCAGACCGCCTACGACGCGGAAGGCGTGGTGAGTTCCCGCACCACACCCCTGGGGTATACCACCGGATACGTGACGGACGCTTTGGGGCAGGTGACCCGGATGACCGATGCCTGCGGCCGCAGCATTTATTTTGAGTGGGATGCCATGAACAGGATCATCTCGGTCACCGACGGCCTGGGCAGGACCGGCGGTCTTGCATATGGACCCGGCGGCAACCTCTCGTCGATCACCCTTCCGGAAACCGGTACCATGACCCTTCAGTACGATGCCATGGGTGCGCTCACCGGTATTACGGACAGAAGGGGCAATTCCTGGCCTTTTACCCGTTCCGAATCCGGCCGCATGGAATCGGCCGCCACTCCTTCCGGGTATAAAATAACCTATGAATACGACAATCAGGGAAGGGTCTCCTCCGAGACCGGATCCGACGGGCGTAGCGTGTCTCTCATCAGGGATGCCGCAGGAAACGTCACCGGGAAGACCTGCTCAGACGGGACCGTTTTCACCTATGAATACGACGAACTCGGCCGTCTCACCTCCACCGAAGGTCTCATTTTGACAAGGGATGCCGAAGGACTGGTTGAAACCACCTCCACAGGGGGAAAGACTTTCGGCGCCGTCTATGACGGGGCAGGGCGGCTGGTAACGGCATCCTACGGGAACGACTTCAATGTGGATTATTCCTATGACGGGGACACGGGACTGCTCACCGGCCTGGGTGATACCCTGACCGGCACGTGGATGACCCTTTCATACGACCGGGACCGGCGTCTCACCGGGATCACCCGTTCAAACGGCGTCAACGGGACCTACACCTACAACGGTGCGGGCGAACTTGTACGCATACAGGAAGGCAGCATCGTCGATTGCGCCTACACCCTGGACAATGCAGGCCAGGTCGTCTCCGCGGACATGACCGTGCCCCTGGATCCTGCCGAAGCGCTGGGCTTTCGCACACGCCACTACGCATACGACAGCGCCTGCAGCCCGCAATCCCCCGGTCATTCCTCGGACAATGCGGGCAACACCACCTCATCGCCCTCGCACCGTTTCCAGTGGAACGCGGAATCCCTGCTTGCGAGGGTGGACGACACAGACCTGTCCTACAACGGAATGGGGGATCTCCTGACCCGGACCGAAGACGACAGCACCACCCGCTACCACTACAACTACGGCATCGGTCTCCATCCCGTCGTGGCGGAGGAGGTGGGAGCGACCGGCACGGTGACCCGTTATTACGTATGGAGTCCAGAGGGAGAGCTCCTCTACAGCATAGGCATGGCGACGGCGGAGCCCTCGGTCAGGTTCTACCATTTCAATCTGACCGGTTCGACACTGGCCCTCACGGATGAAAACGGGCTGGTGACGGACGCCTACGCCTATACTCCCTACGGCCGGGTCCTGGGGCACCAGGGCGAAAGCCTCCAGTTCTTTACCTATGCGGGCAAGTGGGGGGTGCGCCAGGAAGGCGAGGGCGGAGATCTCTTCCACATACGTGCCCGTTACTACGATGCAGGGAACGGTCGATTTCTGTCGCCGGAACCCCTCCGGCCCCAGGAGCCGGATCTGCATATGCTCAATCCCTACCTCTACGCCTACGCCAATCCTGTTTCCACGGTGGACGTAACGGGCTTTGCGCCGACTGCAACGATGACTCCCTCAGAGTTCCTCGATCTGCATCGGGAGTATGAACGTGCAAAGACTGAAGCATTGGTTTACCAGAGCTGCATTGATCATGCGGACCTGTATGAAGACTGCGAAGATTTTGATCTTCACATGGTTCGTTGTTTTCTTGCCCATAGCATTAAGATTATCAAGAAGTTGTCCTTTATGGGAAGAAGGGAAATGCAGCAAAAAGCGGTCCGGATCGAGAAGAAGGTCAACGCATTGTTGAAGAGGGTCTCCGAGGGGAGGGCGAAAATCCGTGAACTCGAACAGCCGAAAAACAAAGAGATAATTCATAAGGAATACGCACTGCTGGATAAAATTTTAGATGAGGCAGCTGGTCACTATGACTCTCCCTCAATCGCCGGTCTCATCCAGGACTGTGAGGCAGAGATATATAGTGCACGGGAGCGCATGGAGCAGGCTGAATCCTTCAGGCAAAGTGTGGACGCAGCCGAAAAAGAACTCAAAAGGATGGGCTTTTCCCCCGAATAGCAAAACGGATTTTCCGGGAGATAGGGGCAAGTCTACGTTCGACTCATTTTTATATTCTCGGGAATTGTGAGGTGTGCATATGTTCAGGAGTGAAGCGAGGAATGCAAGCAGGTCGGGAAAAACCTGGGTGGCTGTTCTTTTGATTCTGTGTATCGGGGCGCCCCTTGCTGCCGGGGCCGGAACCGTTACCTATACCTACGACCAGGCGGGAAGGCTCACGGGGGTCAATTACGACAACGGCAAGATCATCCGCTATACCTACGACGCCATGGGGAATATCCTCCGCCTTGTGGAGGGATCTATACCCGGAGACGTGAACGCCGATAGTGTTATCGGACTTGAGGACGCGATCGTGGCGGCCAAACTCGCCTGCAGTATGGATACGGGGTTGACTTTTATCGGGGGCGACGTGAATGCCGACGACCGCATTGATTTGACGGAAGCGATCTACGTACTTCAGTGCATCAGCGAGCGGTGATATCTTGGAGACGGACCAAGGTAAATGTCTTACGTCATAAGAACATGCATATTAAAGGGGGCTTCTTATTAAAAGCGGCTTGACAACTCGCGTAACCGAGCGTAAATTCACACCCGACGGCGATAAGGAAGCAAGACTACGGGAGCATGACAAGGAGGCACACAATGAAATGGATCGCGGTTGCATGCATGGTGCTCGTTCTTTTCATCGTTCCTGCGATAGCGGGTGCTGACTGTCCTGATACAGCAAGATGTTGGGTACTCCAATGGGGATTTGGTCTTAGTCCGTCGACAACTATTGTTCAGCAATCAGTCGAAATAGGAACAATTGAGACCCCCACCTGTTGGAGATTCGGACTTGGATGCAGACCATGGCATTGTGCAAACAACTATACCACTCCTGACTACTGGATAGACGAATGTATCAGAAGGTTTCCTATCGCACTTAACAGGCAATTTAACCTTGATCCCAAGATATGTGTGACCTTTCCCGGTGGAATAGTGGTCAATGATTACTGCCGCCCGCTTAATCAGTAGTCTTATCTACGGGACAATGAAGGTCTCCTCAAAAAAACCCCCATTTACCTCCGACAGCAGCCCGTAGTAAAGGGATCTTGACAACTCGCTTACCCGAGCGTAATTTATAACCATCGGCAGTGAGGAAGCGGTAAGGAAACAATATTACGGGAATGCGACAAGGAGGCACATAATGAAAAGAATCGCGGTTGAATGCATGGCGCTCGCACTTCTCATCGTTCCTGCGATAGCGGGTGCTGACTGTCCTAATGTAGCGAGATGTTGGCAATTACAGACGCATGTTTTCGATTTAATGGATAATCATAAAAATTATAATACGTTTGCTCCACAGAATTCGATAGAACTGGGAGTAATTGAGACTCCCACCTGTTGGAGATTCGGACTTGGATGCAGACCGTGGCATTGTGCAAACAACTATACCACTCCTGACTACTGGATGGATGAATGCCTCCGAAGATATCCTCCAATACGCATGCCAGACATTCGCGTTATTAACCACATATGTGTGACTTTCCCCGGGGGAGTAGTAGTAGATAATTATTGTCGCCCGCTTGATCAGTAGTCTCTCCTATGGGAAATGCCGTCAGGTAGGTCCGGCCCCGTTTTCTTCACGTGAAATACGGAGATTTTGATATCCTAATTCCAAGCTTTTTTATTCTTGCTCTCAGCGTCGATGGTTTCATGCCGAGGATCTCGGCTGCTCCTCTTTTCCCTTCGATCCGGCCACTGGTGAGTTGAAGGACACGCATGATATGACGCGTCATCACTTCATTCATGGTTGGAGGTGTGCCTTCGTCATCGTCGGGATAGAGGGGAAAATCTTTGGGGAGTGCCGCATTGAGATAGGGAAATGACAATTGGGCTCCCCTGCTGACAATCAGTGACTTTTCAATGGCATTCTCCAGTTCCCTGACGTTTCCCGGCCAGCCGTATTCTTGGAGTTGCGCCATGGCATGCGGTGCAAAACGATACTGATAGGGAAGATTCATTTCTACTGAAAGACGGTTGGCAAAATATTCCGCAAGAATAGGGATGTCTTCTTTGCGATTCCTCAAAGGGTGGATTTTAATGGGAAATGTGTTAAGCCGAAACCATAAGTCCTTTCTGAATTCCTGATGTTGCACCATCCCGGCAATATCCCGATTCGTCGCTGCAATTACCCGCACATCGACGGAGATAGGCCTCGGCCCCCCGACACGGCGAAAGTCCATGGTTTGAAGTACTCTGAGCAACTTCACTTGGGCCTGTTTTGATAATTCGCTGATCTCATCGAGGAAAATCGAGCCCCCATCCGCCTGTTCGAAAATCCCCTTTTTTAGAGAGCTGGCGCCGGTAAAGGCCCCTTTCTCTTGGCCGAACAATTCGCTGTCGAGCAATGTTTCCGCGAGCGTTCCGCAGTTTATGCTGACAAGCGGGCCATAGGAGCGTTTTGACAGGTGATGGATTGTAGTGGCCAGCAGCTCCTTGCCGGCGCCGGTTTCGCCGATGAGCAGTACCGGGGTGTGGAGCTTTGCCACCTGTTCGACCTGTGACATGACATCCTGCAGGCCGGTTGTTCCCTCTGCGGCGTTCTGCCCCCGTCTTTTCCGGAGTTCCCGATTATGGGAAATAATACGTTCTCTCAGATGGGCAATGACCAATTCGGGATGTAGCGTATGTTGGTATTTCCGTGAAAGAGATCTTGAGCTTCTTTTTTCGTATCCTCAGAAAATTTTATAAGTTCTTCCACAAGGATTATGCCGGCATCGGTGGAGTGAATCCGGTGTTGTACGGCATGCTGCGTTGCATCGTAGACAACGATGGTAATGAAGTCGAGCGGTATATATTTCTTGAAATAGTCGTATATCAGACTGACGGACGTCTCCAAATCCTCGCTGCGGAATATCCGGGACAGCCCTTTGCTACTGTGGCGAAAGCCACCCAGGCCGATGCGGAAAAAGTTGTCATGGCGGCCAGGAAGGCCTTTGACAGGGGGGAGTGGAGCGGACTGAGCCCGCGGGCACGTGCTGATATCGTGTACCTCTTTGCCGATGAGATAGCCAGGCAGTCGTTGCGCATCGCCATGGTCGAAGCGATGGATTCGGGACAGTGCATAAGACTCAGTTCATTATGGGGAATGATGTGCCAGGGGGCCCTTCGTAACTTCGCCTATTACGCGGTCCACAAGTTTCCCTGGGAAGAGGAAATATTGAGTTCCGGTAATGTGTTCGCCCCGGGGCGCGATTATATACGGCGCGAACCGATTGGAGTATGCGTGGGCATCGTTCCGTGGAACTTCCCATCGCTTCAGGCGGTATGGAAGATTGCCCACGCCATTGTCATGGGCAACACCATCGTGGTGAAACCGGCCTCCTCAACGCTGCTGAGTGCATGTATCATAGGCGAGGCCGCCCAGGCGGCGGGTATTCCGGCGGGTGTCGTCAATATTCTTCCCGGGCCCGGTGCAGAACTCGGGGACGTGCTCTCTACACATCCTGCTGTGGACAAGATATCCCTCAACGGCAGCACTGAGGTGGGCCGCACAATTATGAGATTGGCCTCGGAAACGGTCAAGAAGGTGACTTTGGAGTTGGGCGGCAAATCGGCTAACATAATACTCGACGACGCCGATATGAAACTGGCAACTGCTACTGCGGCATTCGGAACATTCTGGCATCAGGGGCAGGTGTGCGAATCGGGGACGCGTATTCTCGTTCCGGCAACGATGCACGATGAATTTGTAGAAAAGCTGAAAAAACGGGCCGATGCCATGAAGATAGGATATCAACTCCTTCCGGAATCCCATCTCGGACCCCTTGTCAATGACGTTCAGCTGGCAAAGGTTGAGAGTTACGTGGAATTGGGGCAGAAAGAGGGGGCCCGTATCGCCGCGGGCGGCAAAAGGGTCGAGATCACCGGTATGGGCGGGTACTACTTCGCGCCTACCATCTTCACGGATGTAAAGAACTCGATGAAAATCGCTCAGGAAGAAATTTTCGGACCGGTTGTGTGTGTGATAAAGTACGATGATGAGGACGAGGCCGTCTCCATCGCCAATGATTCCCCCTACGGGTTGGCCGGAGGGGTATTTTCCAGGAACAGCGAACGGGCACAAAAGATTGCCCACAGGATCCGCACGGGCACGGTGTGGATCAACAGTTACCATGCCTTCGGTGATTTTGCGCCTTTCGGCGGGTACAAGCAATCCGGCGTCGGCCGCGAACTGGGCGAGATCGGATTGCGGGAATATACACAGGTCAAGAGGGTGCATGTGAGCTCCTATGCCAATCCGGATACTAATTTCACCATGTGGCATTTAGTCAGCGACAACCCGAAGGTGGGCAATTTCCTGCCGTTTCACTCCCACACAAACGTTATTTCGGGAAAGGGATGTCTCGCTTCGATTGCCAAGGAGGTTGCCAGTTTGAAATGTACCCGGGCACTTGTTCTGACCGATAAGGGGGTCCGTGATGCAGGGCTTGCTCAGATGGTCCAGAATGCCCTGGGAGATTTTTGTGTGGGTGTTTTCGATAAAATCGGGCATGACAGCGATCTTGACACAGTCGATGAGGCCACCGAACTGGCCCGTGCACTGAATGCCGACTGCATCGTCAGTGTGGGAGGAGGCAGCGTCATCGATACGGGCAAGGCGGCATGTGTGACATTGAAAAACGGGGGAAAAGCGGACGATCACATCACTCTCATGCGCCTCACCGAGCGCCAGACCCCCCACATCGTGATTCCGACGACTTCCGGGACAGGAAGCGAAGTGACCAATGCATGCGTGATCAAGAGTAAAGTGGCAGGCCGGAAGGTGTTCATTTTGGACCCCTATATTGTGCCCGATGTCGCGATTCTCGATCCCTGTTTCACCGTTACCCTTCCGCCTTCGCTAACGGCGCAGACTGCCATGGATGCCATGACGCACGCCATAGAATCGCTTACCGGAGCCATGCCGCATGCGTTCAGCGACGGGAATGCCATGCATGCCATACGGTTGATCAAGGAAAATCTTCCAAAGGTAATGGCCAACGGTCAGGACGAGGAAGCAAGAGGCAATCTTCAGACTGCGGCCACAATGGCGGGTTGGGCAATCAACATGACTCAGACCGCGCTTGCGCACGCCACGGCTCACACACTCGGAGCGCTGTATGACATTCCTCATGGTATGGCCTGTGGCATCATGCTTCCCAAAGTGATGCGCTTCAATGTGGACCATGCCACGGACAAACTGGCCATGGTGGCAGAGGCCCTGGGCATCAGAGAACCGGGCATGAGTAATCGTGATGCAGCTCTGGCGGCGGCGGATGATATAGAAAAACTTATTAACTCGGTCAAACACCCGCTTCGTCTGCGTGATGTAGGGGTTACCGAGGATGGGCTTGAAATAGCTGCATTCCACGCATTAGGGGATGCCACCGTTCTTTTCAATCCCCGTCCTGTGACCGATCCGGGTGACGTGCTGGCACTTTATAGGCAGGTCTACTAAAGCCGTGTTCGCGTGACCGGGGCACATTCTGCCCTGGTCACGGATCATAATTCCGTAGTTTGGGCGGGAGGCATCCATAGGGGGTGATTCTATGTTCAAAAAAACCGATATCTCATCACACCCGGATTCACTGCAAGATTCCTTGAACGGGTGCACAGATTAATCCCGTCACTGATTCATTTCATTACGGACGGCAAGATAAGAGAGGTTTATTCGGGACCATAGTGGTGCTCGTGGGTTCAAGGAATTGCTGCTCCGGAGATAGCCGGGTTGTGCTGGACGAATTTGTACGATTAATGAAAACGGACGCTGTCGCAATAGATGGAAAATACTATTTATCTGCAAATTGCCGTTCTAAAGAGTTCTATGGTTGCAGCGAATGTGACAATGTGATAGCAAATCAGGCATAGTAGGGGTGTGTACAATAAAAAGGGGAGGTCAGGGATATGCCGATTAGTCAGGAGAAGATAGCACGTGCCGAGAAGCTGCTGCAGGACATCGTACCGAACATTGCCGACTGTGTGGCCAAATATGCACAGGAAAAACCGAACGCAACCGCGCTCATCGAACACAATACAGGCGAAAAAATCACCTGGCAGGCCTTCGACATGGCCGTGTCCGCCTTTGCCGCAAAACTGCTCTCGATGGGACTGAAGAAAGGGGACATTATTGCGACGTCACTTCCTCTGTTAAAGGAGCATGTGTACCTGATGTACGCCTGCTACCGGATAGGCGTTATTCTTGCTCCTCTGGACCTGCGTCTCAAGGTTGCCGAGATCCAGTACGCAATGGGCAAGATAGAGCCCAAGGCCTATTTCTTTCTGGGAAAGACGCTCATGGCCGATTTCCGTCCCATGGTGGAAGAAGTGATGAAAACAACTCCTTCGATCACAACCTGGGTCCAGGTACAGAAGGAAGCGGATCTTGTCATGGAAGGGGCAGTCGGTCTCGCTGAATTCGCAAAGGACATCCCTGAGATATTTATGAAGAGCCTGGAAACGGGGGTGGTGCAAAAGGCCCGGGAACTCGTGGACAGGCGTGATCCCTGTCTCATCATTTTTACCACCGGTTCCACCGGTTCACCGAAACCTGCCCTGCTCTGCCATGAGAACATTCTCGTGCAGAATGTGGCGCTCGGTGTGGCCTTTGAAATGGATGAATCCAGCAGAATGCTGGTCAATCTGCCCCCTTCGCATGTGGGATGCACCACCGAGCTGCTGCAGACTCCCCTTTTCATGGGGGCCACGCCGGTGATTCTTCACATCTTCGATCCAAAGCTGAGTCTCGAAGCCGTGCAGGAACACAAGATCACCCATCTGGGCCAGATCCCGGCGCTTTTCAACATGGAATGGCGACTTCCCGATTACGACAGCTACGATCTCTCCAGTATCAAGATGGCCATCTACGGCGGCCAGGCGGTCTCACGGCAGTTTCTTGAGAAGATGCAGACCATGGCCCCGGAAATCGCCACCGGTCTGGGGCTGACGGAGACGGGGGGATTCTGCACCTATACTGACATACCTTCCACAGTGGACGACATCATGAAAGGGATCGGCTATGCGATGCCCTTCTTTCCCATCAGCATCCGCGGCATGATGAAAAAGGACGGATCCGCCGGTGATGAAAAGCCGGCCGGAGAGGTAGGCGAAATCTGCTTCCAGGGGCCGCAGGTGTTTCTGGGCTATTTGGGAGATCCCGAAAACACGGCAAAGACGATCTCGTCGGACGGGATCGTATATACGGGAGATTTGGGTTACTACGACGATGAGGGGCTTCATTTCGCCGGCAGGGGTAAAATGGTCATCAAACCGAAAGGATATCAGGTTTTTCCCGGGGATGTGGAAAATCACATCGAGCACAGCTTCAAGGGGAGACTGGGAACCGTCGCCGTGGTCGGCGCAGAGCACGATGTCTTTACGGAGGGCATTATAGCCTTTGTCGAGGTGCCCGACGGCGAGAACATTACAGCCGACGACATCAATGAAGCCTGCAAGCAGATTTCGGCCTATTCACGGCCTTCTCACATAGAGGTCGTCAAGGTGGGGGAGATCCCCCTCAACCGGGTGGCGAAGACCGATTACGTGACCCTCAAGGAACAGGCGAAGGCAATTGTGGAGCGTCTGCGTTCCGAAGGGAAGTGGGACAAATAAGGTCCCGAGCCGGAAAGGTTTTTAAAAAGCTCAACTATGCCGACACATCAGCATTATAATGGAAAATAACTCAAAGTTTTTCGGGCAGCATACCGGAAAAGCAAAATTTCGTGCAGAGGCGCAGAGACGCTGAGGACAAAGGGGAATATAATTTTTTTCTCTGTGTCTTGGCGTCTCTGCGGGGAAAAATGAATCAGTTGCTTAGAAAATAAAATAAATGGAGCCGAAGGACGCGACAATCGAACTGGGTCCCATGGGACCCATCGGCGAGAAGGAAGCGCTGATATTTCGTGTGAACCGCCACTGCCCCTGGAATCGATGTCTCTTCTGTTCCGTGTACAAAAACAGACGATTCAGTCTGCGAAGCCTGGATGAAATCAAGGGCGATATCGATATCGTGGCCCGCCTTCGTGACGAACTCGAATCGATATCGCTGGAGATGGGGACCAGCGGCAGAATCAGCGGCGAAACGGTCAGAGAGATGCTGCGCCGCTACCCTGCCGCCTACGGAACCTACCCGGTCGACATGACCTTTGCACAGGCCCGGGCCGCCGATACCCTGGGTGCCGTGGTCAACTGGATTCTTTGCGGTGCAAAACGGGTCTTTCTCCAGGATGCCGATGCCCTCATAATGAAAACACCGGAACTTGTTGAGACGATCCGGCATCTGAAAAAAACCTTTCCTTCCGTAACGACGGTCTCTTCCTATGGGAGAGCGAAAACCTGTCAGCACAAGCACCCGGAGGAACTGGCGGAGTTGCATGATGCCGGGTTGACCTGGTGCTATGTGGGCCTGGAGTCGGGTTGCGACGACGTGCTTTCCTTCATGAAAAAGGGGGTCACGCACAAGGAGCACATCGAAGGAGGACGAGCGGTTATGAGATCGGGAATTTCCATGGCCGCCTTTGTCATGCCCGGCCTTGCGGGGGGCGTTGAGGATCGTTCACGGTGTCATATTGTGGATACGCTTTCCGTTCTTAATGAAATAAAGCCGTCGGAAGTGCGGGTGCGCAGCCTTGCGGTACAGGAGAACTCACTGCTTTATGAACGGTGGCGTGCCGGCGAATTCGTTCCGCCCGGCGACGACCTGATGATCGATGAGCTCCGGGCGCTTATCGAAGGTCTGACATTCGACTGCACTTTCGAAACGCTCCAGATGACCAACCCGCTTTTTACCGTCAAGGGGACCTTTTCAAAAATAAAAGGGAACATGTGCGCCGCGATTGATGCATACCAGGAGATGTCGGAATTTGACAGGGCCCGTGTTATTTTCGAACGCTATACCGAAGGCGGCTATCTTTCCTTTGTGAAACGGTGGGGAAAATATGACGACGGGCTGCGACAGCTTGTCGAAGAGGCCCGGGAAACCCTTAAAAACGGGCGCCCCGAGGCCTTGGAAACGGTCAATCGCGCTGTTTTTGCCATTAAGTCCAAGGGGGTGCCCTAAAAAAGTGGTTCAAGGGCGTGTATCAATTTTAAATCTTTAATGTCTGAATATGATGAAACCGTAAGAGGTCATAGAAAGTGAGGGAGCGTGTATGGAGTCCATATTGAGTGCGGAAGATCGGGTCTACCAGGTCCGATGCCGGGAGTATGCTGCTGGTGCGCTGGCGAACCTGGCGAAGAAGTACGGGGAGATTTACGAGGTGCCCGACGAGCTGCGGCAAAGCCTGGCAGATGAAGGATTCTTCAAGTATCTTATTCCCGAGACATACGGCGGGTATGGCGTCAGCGCCCTTCGCGTCTGTCTTGCCAGGGAGGTTCTGGCGGGGACCTACGGGCCGGCCGATGTGACCCTGGCGCTCCAGGGGCTGGGATCTCACCCGATCGTGCTGGCCGGGACGGAGAACCAGAAGAAGGCCTATCTGCCGGGGATTGCAACCGGCGAGATACTGTCCACCTTTGCACTGACCGAGCCGGCGGCGGGATCGGATGTGTCGAGTCTGGAAACCGCGGCCACCCCCGTCGAAGGCGGGTACTCCATTTCCGGAAGAAAACGGTTTATCTCGAACGGCTACTCGGCCCACATGGGGGTCGTCTTTGCCAAGACCGCTACCGATGAGAATCCCCGTTCCATCTCTGCCTTTATCTTCAAAAAGGGGATGCCGGGCTTCGAGGTGGACAATCGTCTCACTATCATGGCTGCCCACGATATTGTCAGCCTCAGTATGGACAAGGTGTTTGTACCGACGGAAAATCTTGTCGGTAATCCGGGCGACGGCTTTAAACTGGCAATGCAGACCCTTGATCTCATGCGGGTGACCGTCGGCGCCGCAGCACTCGGGATGGGACAAAGGGCCCTGGACGAGGCCCTTGCCTATGCGCCCCAGCGGGTGCAGTTCGGGTCGCCTATTGCCGGCCAGCAGGGGATCATGTTCAAACTGGCCGATATGGCCACGGAACTTATGGCGGCGAGACTGCTCGTCTACCGGGCCGCCATAAAGAAAGATACGAACGCCCCCGATGTAAGCCTCGCTTCGTCCATGGCCAAGCTGTACGCCACCGAAGCGGGGTGGCGGGCCGTTGACGAGGCCGTTCAGATCCACGGCGGCATCGGCGTTCTGCGAGGATCCGTGGTGGAGAGGCTCTACCGGGAGATACGTCCGCTCCGGGTGTATGAAGGGACCAGTGAAATCCAGAGACTGATCATCGGCAGAACGCTGCTCAGAAAATAATCGATGTGAGACGCTCTGCGTTATGCAGGTGGCGAAGGGGTTCCTTACTGAACGTCCGGATCGTTCCCGATGGCGTCTATACGGGAGAGACGGTCCGCCAACGCCGGATGTGAAGAGAGCCAGGAAATGCGTGCTTTATGAGGCGACTGCTCGCGGATCCGCATCAGAATGTCTCTGTACGGTCCTATGCCGTATCCTTTTCGAAGAAGGTAGCGAGCGGCCGCCTCATCGGCTTCGTTTTCAAATCGGCGCGAATATCCCGCTTCGATAAAAATTGTAGGAAGCGATGCGGAGACTGACGTAATCGACGCCACATCGCCTGCGAGAATGGCTAGTAACAAAAAGATGCCCGTATTTTGAATAACGCTGCGCACGCCGTGATGATGCTCCACGTGGCATATCTCGTGGGCGAATATGCCTGCAGCTTCTTCGTCTGATTCGACCAACCCCGCCAGTTCGTCGGTGAAAACAATGATGCCCGAAGGAAGCGCGAAGGCATTGGCGGACAGACGATTTCCTTTGCGAAGTTCAAGACGATAGGCGCCCGATAAGGCCATATCTTCAATGACTGCAGTGAAGCATCTCTGAATACATTCGGCTTTTTCCCGTTCAAGTGTCGAGGGAGAAAGAAATTGTTTATCAAGCAGATTCAGCGTTTGGGTACTGATTGATTCCTTCAGTTGAAAAGGGATGAATGATGCCGCTATTTTTGCACCCCAGGGAATTCCGCAGAACGTAAAGAAAAAAACACAGACAATGAGTACAGTCAGGCCAATCAACACGGATGTCCAATGTGATTCCAACCGACAGAGGAGAAAGGTCCACGAATTTTTTCCGAGTGTGTGTTGAAGACGGTCGAAGGCATCAAAATTGTAGGTTAGGATCTTTCCACCGCCAGGAAAGGTTATTGTTCGGTGAGTCCGACCGAGTGGGGGATCAAATGTTGTCCAATGGACGGGTAGTTCCACGATCTTTCGATTTTCTATGTCGTATACCGAAAGAACCCCTTCAGTGACACGGACGGCTACGCTATGTCCCATGGACATTTTTCCATCGAAATAGGTACCGCGAAATTCGATCATAGTCCGATATCCACATCAAAAATGTCGGTTGCCGCGTCGCCTACGGCGCTTATGCTTTCTTCAGAAGAGGCCATGAATCCTGCCAGATCGCCGTCGGTTTTTACCGTGATATTTTCAAGAATATACCTTGTTTTACGAATTTTGGCCCAAGGGACGAGAAGCCCCAGTGAGACAATCATGGCCAGGAGATTGGTGATCTGTATCCACATCAGCTCCCGGGCCTTGAGGCCGCATTCGAAACGCACTGTACCGAGTTTTGTAACGCTCCAGGTATAGTTTGTCAATCTGGCATAGAGAAACTGCTGCAGCAGAATAATGTAAAAAAAGGTTATCACATTGGACAGTATCGTTACTGCAGTCATCATTGGGAACGGTTCCGCTTTGGGAGAGGCTGTGTGCAGTGTTCCTGCAAATTGATGGAACGACAGGACTATGAGTGCGATACCTACCAGGGCCAATGCGCAAGAAGTGAAGAATACCTTAAGATAGGTTCTGTAAAAAAATCCTGCTTTTGCACTGAGCGCCGCCTTTGTCGTTCCGTAGGCGATGTTGTTCATAACGTATCGTTTTTGCTGCAGAGACCAATAAGGAACTATGAGTCCCAGTGTGAGAGGTATAAGAATCGGGTAGAGAAGGTAGACGACGTAGGCTCGTGGTAATGTGCCCCTGAAATGAAATCTTATATTCCGATAAGAAGAATTGTGGGCATAGAATCTGAGCGATTTATAGATAAGGAAGGGGATGATCAGGTAAAAGATACCCATTACGGCAAAGCCCGCCCAGGGCAGAAAGTGGCCCGCAAGCACGTAGCAGACGGCACTGCCGCCGATAATCAGATTCCCTTTCAGGATGGCTATCGGATTTGCCAGGTATTCGAAGGGGTGTCCCATAAGACGGGTCTGTGCATAAAAATATCGGCGGCTTCGTACCTTTGCCCAGGCGGCGTATATTCCCAGCGTGAGAACGGTTAAAAGCAGATTCAGTATCCATATTTTGAAATACTCGCCCCCGGCGCCGTAAAACGACAGTCTGAAAGAACGAACCGCCGGTTTTGTGGAAGGCATTCCTTCATGAGAATCCGGTTCCGCTGTCTGCGCTCCCTTGTTGCCGTCAATATCGGGATCAACCCAGTTTACATAGTGCATTTCACATCTCCTTGCGATCGCATTGCTCGAAGTCCTTGTTGCTCACAATCACTGTGAGACATGGATCTGCTGACCGTAGAATCAATGTTCTGATTAAGCGTCTGGTTGTCTCGAAGGTGGTGTCGGCGGGAACGGCTGTGAACTGCGTCACAGGTCCTGTTATAAGGCGTCACGGATCGGCATGCCCGCTCACAATTGATTGCGAGTGGTGCGTTCCCTGAAGAGGGAAAGGTTTACCACGCTATACGTCTGCTTCATATCAAAGCGCCGGTAATGTTGCAACAGCAAAACATTCCACGGGCTGAATTCAAGGAGCCCGTCGCGACTCGAGACGGCGTACAAACTCGGCCATAACGATTTCGTAGAGCCGGTTTCCCAGTGCTTCGTCCTCCACGCCGGCGTCGATACTGGGGTTGTCGTTGATTTCCATAATGAAGACATTTGAACCGGTCTCCTTCACATCAACGCCGTAAAGACCGTTCCCTATCAGGTTTGCCGCCTTGAGCGCCGTCTTGACTACTTTTTCCGGCGCTTTTTCAATGGGGAGCGCTATGGAATCTCCTTCGGTGAATCGCCCTGACGGTTCGTGTTTTACGATCTGCCAATGCCGCTTCGACATAAAATACTGGCATGCGTAAATAGGGGTGCGGTTGAGGATGCCGATACGCCAGTCGAAGGCCGTGTAGAGAAATTCCTGTGCCAGGATCAGGTCCGATTCTTTGAAGAGGAGTGATGCGATGTTTCCCAGCTCGTCCGAATTTCTCACTTTATGAATGCCTCTGGAAAATGAGCCGTCCGGAATTTTCAACACCAGCGGGTATGAAACTGAAGGAGGCAGGCCGCCGATACGCCCTCCCCGCAGCTTTTGAAGCACGGCGGTTTTCGGCGTCGGTATGCGGTTTGCCGAGAGTAATTCTGTGAGGTAGACCTTGTTGGTGCACTTCACAATGGAATCGGGATCATCAATAACCACCATGCCTTCCGCCTCGGCTTTTTTTGAAAAACGGTAGGTATAGTGATCGATGTTGGTTGTTTCGCGAATGAACAGCGCATCATATTCGGCAAGGCGGGGGAAGTCCTTTTTTCCGATTATATCAACGTCAATGCCCAGCTTTTCTCCTGCACGGGCGAATTTTCTTATCGCCCGCTTGTTGGAAGGGGGGAGCGGTGCGGTGGGGTCGAAAAGAATTGCCAGATCATAACGGGCGGGTTTTTCTTCCCTGGGAATGGTCCAGCGTCTGGTGGTATAGGCACTGAACGCATCGAAAAAGAGCGATTCCTGCTCCTCTGTAAGATTTTGAAAGGGAACCGGACGGATTGCTTCGATGTGCCAGGTACCGTTCAGATGAAACACGACCCTGAGAAGCGGTGCGCGGAAGAGGTCGAATATGTGACGGGCGAGTTCCTGAAGCCCCTTGTCGCGACAGAGCCCGAAAAATATATCGATTTCGTAACGTCCCTCCTGTGTATCGTTTTTACGCTTTTTCAGACTCCTTTGTACCAGCGGGTCAAGATCTTCTGTATTGAGGCTGTAAATGGCACGGCTGCTGAGGTCGGTGATCGTTCGTACCGAAGGGATTATCTTGTGCCGACGTGCGGTGGCGAGAAGCGAACAGTAATAGCCCATGCTCAGATAACGATAGTTGCGACATAGATTAATAACCCGGATGTCACGCAGTTGGTGATATTCCGTACGTCCCAGATAATCCTTTGCTGAAACAACGAAAGTGTCGGGGAAGTGCGTCTTCCAGTCTCGCTTGTTTTCCACCAGAACTATATGCTTTGTCATAAAAACTCCGAAATAGGGACACTTCCCTATTTTTGACTCATTTTTTTTATGATCAGTATTGCCTTCAGTCCTGCCTTTCCATAGCGTGCCATGCGCTCGAAATCCCGCCTTAAAATAGGCATGTTGATACAATCGGTGGCCGTCTTGCCCATGTCCTTATCCACGTAGGGGTCGTGGACATAGATGTATTTTTCGTCGAACCCGGTGACGACGACCCAGTGGGGCGATTTCTCGTGGTAGATCCTGTATGAGCTGATGAGCACCAGAGGGATTCCCCCCTCCTCGAATTTCTGCTGAATCTCGGCTATGGTAAGACTCTCCTGCGTTAGCTTTATGGGAAGTTCATTGATCTCATCCATAAAATCCTTCTGGACTATTCGAATAACCTCTTTTTTTTCGGGGCTTCTTACCGAATCAATGAAGAGAGGGTTGTCTTCGCTTACGTATACCTCTACGTCAAAGCCTCTGTGATAGGCTGATAGAGTCATCCCGTAGGGCCCGCATCCGCCATGGCCGGAGGTCATAAAGATGGATGTGGACTCTCTCCAGAGTCTCAGTTCCAGGGTCCGGTTCGGTGCAATGGAGGGGTCCAGCGTTTTCATCGCCATAATAAGCGCCGAGGGACCGCAGGTAAATTCCAGGGTTTGCTCGTAGAAGGGAATTCTCACCATGTCGGGCTTTAAGTGAGGCGCCAGCGATTTTTCAAGCCGAATCGCCTCCATGTGGTCTTCGTAGTAATCATCGACGATGTCGAACCGCCTGTATCCCAGTGCTTCATAAAGAGAAAGGGCCTGTGTATTGTCCCTCCGCACTTCGATGCGCATTGCCACGCAGTCCTGTGCCAGGGCCTTCTCCTCGGCCTTGTTTATCAGTGTTTTCCCAATGGATTGTCCCTGAAAGACCGGATCGACGGCGATAGAGTAGAGCCGGGCCAGTGAAATTCCCGCGTGAAAGAGAACCGTCGCATACCCGCGAACGGCTTCTTTTCCTTCGTCTATAATTGTTTCGGCATTTGCCTTGGTCAGCAGGTAGCGGAAAGTCCGCCGCGAAAATCTATCGAGCACGAAACAGCGATTTTCGATTTCAAGGAGGTCGTCCAGATCTTCGTATGTGGCTGTACGAATCATAATCTTTTACAGAGGAAATTCCTCTCCAATCGTGGGAACCCGGACGGCGCCCGCCAGGCCGGCACTCTTCCAGGCCTTTTGCGCTTCTCTCTCCCACTTGTCGTCGGACCAGCCGTAGCCGCAGTTTCCTTCACCGTCTTCATGGCCGCTCATATGAACGAGAAGCGTCTGGCGGGGACGCAGAAGGGCGGCATATTTTTTGATCGTTGCAAACGACAGGTGTCCCGTGTTGAATCCGTTTACTTCCTCAATCGACCAGGTGAAAGAGTCGACGAAAAGATAGTCGGCCTCCGATACCAATTTTTGTGCCTGTCTGTGCTCTTCGGTTTCGGGATGTAAAATCCAGTTGTTCCTGTTGTCAAGATCCCAAAGAAGCACCGCTTTTTTCGAGTCTGTTTCAATGACGAAAACGGCGCTTGAGTAGAGCTTGTCTTTGAAAGAAGCCGGATCGATGTCGGCGGTGTAATGGGATACGGTCACCGGTGTAATGGTCAGTCCGTCTATTCCCGTAGGAACAGGTTCCAACAGGGCGCCCGGGGCTGAGACCTCTTCGCTGGTATGGGGACGAAGATGCCGATACCACTCGTAGGAGTGATTTTTCTGAATCCATCGGGCCGTTCCGGTACGGCACCACGTGGGGATTCGCACGAATTTTACTCCCCGATTGCGTGCCCTGCGCCGGGCCGTTTCGCCGAGCCTGTTCAGTTCGAGTGTGTGATCGGGATGCCAATGAGAAAAAAGAAGCCAGTCGAGCCGTGCATCGGCCGGCGTGAAATAGTTGCAGAGGCTGTCGTTTACTCCAAGTCCTGCATCGACAAGGCAGTGCCATGCCGCCATGCCGGTTTCACTGTCTCTGCCGACAATTGATGCGGAGGTATTTGCCGCATGCTCACTCCTGTGGCAGCGCGCACAGAGGCATCCGAATTCCCTGAGAAAGGCATGCCCCAACCCATTCAGCACGACACGAAAATCCATACATCAGTTACCTGTCTTTCCTGCATTATTTTTCAGGGGAATCATTAAACAGATGTTACTTCCTTTTTTCAAGGACAAAACATGACGGTCTCGCAAAAACTTCTCTTATAAAAGCTTGACAACGTGACATTAATGACATATGTCTGCAACGACATAGGGTGCATGGAGAGATGAGAGGGCGAGCACGTGAGGCAATCCCTCCGCGTATGCTGTGTCATTGTTCACTATCCTTGGAGAATTCTAAACGATTCTGTTTCGAGGTTCAGTGAGACCGATAACTTCCACATTGAGGTGAAACCATGGCGAAAGCAACGTTGCAATTGAACGGGAGACGTGTTGAATTTGAGCCCGGTCAGTCGATTCTCGACGTCGCAACAGAGTCGGGGATTGAGATACCGACGCTCTGTTATTTAAAGGGCACAACCCCGACGGGTGCGTGCCGCATGTGTATGGTTGAAGTGGCGGGGGCGCGGTCGCTTGTCGCAGCCTGCAGCACTCCGGCCTCTGAGGGGATGGAAATATGGACCGACTCGGAACGGGTTAACCGGGCAAGAAAATTGAATGTGGAACTTCTTCTTGCCAGCGGCACCCATGACTGCCTTACCTGCGAGGCAAACGGCGACTGCCGTCTCCAGGATCTGGCATACAAGTACGGAATCACACAAGTTCATTTTCCCCTCACTCCCCAACCATTTCCGAAAGAAGAAGACAATCCCTTTATCATTCGCGATTTCTCCCGCTGTATTCTCTGCGGCCGTTGCGTCCAGGCCTGCAATGAAGTAGTGGTGAACCGGGCGATCAGTTACGGCTACCGGGGTTCCGACTCCAAGATCGTTGCAGGAACCGACCAGCCCTATTTCGAGAGCGACTGCGTGTTCTGCGGCCACTGTGTCCAAGTCTGTCCCGTGGGGGCCCTCATTGAAAAGAAATCGAGGTACAGGGGACGCCCCTGGGAACTTACAAAGGTGCGCACCACCTGTCCCTATTGCGGTGTAGGCTGCCAGCTCTGGTTGCACATGAACAGGGAGGGACGCATTGCCAAAGTGACCGGCGTCGAGGACGGCGCGCCGAACAAGGGACGTCTCTGTGTGAAAGGCCGCTTTGCCTACGATTTCATCTATTCCGAAGACCGACTTACCACCCCGCTCATCAAGGAGCATGGTAAATTCCGTGAGGCCTCCTGGGATGAGGCCCTCGGTCTTGTTGCCGATAAGTTCACTGAGATAAAAGAAATATACGGGCCTGACGCCATTGCCGGTGTGAGCTGCGCCCGAAGCATCAACGAAGATTCCTACCAGATGCAGAAACTCTTTCGATCGGTGATCGGGACGAACAACATCGATCACTGTGCCCGTACCTGACACGCCCCCACTGTCGCCGGTCTGGCGGCATCTTTCGGTTCGGGCGCGATGACCAATTCCTTCGAAGAATTCAGCAGGGCAAAGATGTTCCTCTGCATCGGCACCAATATGATCGAGGCCCATCCGGTTGCGGCCACGTTCCTTAAAAACGCCGTGACGAACGGTGCAGAACTGATCGTGGTCGATCCAAGGAAACAACCCCTGGTCGAATTTGCCTCGCTCCATGTGCCCATTAACGTGGGATCCGATATCGCCTTTCTGAACGGCGTTATGCATGTGCTTATAACAGAAAATCTTTATGACAAGGAATTTGTCTCTTCATGCTGTATCGGTTTTGATGAGTTGAAAGTGAAGATCCTGGAATATCCTCTGGAGAGAGCGGCGGAAATCACCGGCATTTCAGAAGATATGATTCGGGATGTGGCACACAGGCTGGCAGCCGCCGATTCCTGCATGCTCTGCTACACGCTGGGCATTACCGAGCATACCTGCGGAAAGAACAACGTCATGTCCACGGCGAACCTCCAGATGCTTCTGGGGAATATGGGGAAAGAGTGCGGCGGCGTCAATCCGCTGCGAGGCCAGAACAATGTGCAGGGTGCCTGTGATATGGGCGCACTTCCCAATGTGTTTCCCGGATATCAGGCAGTGATCGATCCTGAATCCCGCGCCAAGTTCGAGAAGGCCTGGGGCGTCACGGATCTGCCCGACACAAACGGCCTTATGATTCCCCAGATGATGGAAGGCCTGAAAAGCGGGGCCGTAAAGGCATTTTATATCTTCGGCGAGAATCTGGCCAACAGTGAACCCGATATCGCAAAGGTGGAAGAAGAACTTGCGGCGGCCGAGTTTGTCGTCTGTCAGGATATTTTCCCCACGGAAACGACCCGTTTTGCCGATGTTGTGTTCCCGGCCGCCGCCTGGTGCGAAGATGACGGTACGTTCACAAACAGTGAGCGCCGCGTCAGCCGTGTGCGCAAGGTAAGCGAACCACCGGGCATTGCCCGTCCGAACTGGTGGATCTTCAGGGAGTTGGCCCGAAGGATGGGTCACGAGTGGAAGTCCGAAAGTTCTCAGGAAATATGGGACAACGAAATCTCTGTGTTGGCGCCCGCCCTTTGCGGAATCAAGTATCGGAGAATAGAGCAGGACGGTCTGCAGTGGCCCTGCCCGGACGAAAATCATCCGGGCACCAGCTTCCTTCACAAAGAGGGTAAATTTACCTGTGGACTCGGCCTGTTCAATGCGGTGGATTGGACGCCGCCGGCTGAAGTGGCCGACGAGGATTATCCCTTCGTACTCAGTACGGGGAGACGTCTCTATCAGTATCACACCAGGACGCAGACCGGCCGCGCCGATATGGACTTTCTCCTGCCCGAGGAAACCGCCGATATATCGCCTGCCGATGCCGAACGGCTCGGCATCGTCCATGACGAGATAATCCGGGTCAGATCGAGACGCGGCGATGTGAAAGTCAAGGCGAACGTAACGGAGCAGGTGCCGCCCGGCATGGTGTGGATGGCCTTTCATTTCCGGGACGCCTGTGCAAACTGGTTGACCAATCCTGTGTTCGATCCGGCAACACTGACCGCCGAGTACAAGGCCTGCGCCGTATCTGTGGAAAAGCTCTAGAACGAAAAAGCGGGCGCCCCCGAGGCGCCCGCTTTCGTGGTGTCACCACGGTCCTAGGCAACGAATTCAGCCCCGCAGCTCGATGAGACGTCACAGGCGCTGGGCGAGTAACCCGGTGCAAGACAGGGTGTATCACCGTTATCTATGCTAAAATAAACATATTTTCTTTGACAGGTCCATCATTTTACGGTATGCACATTATATGTTAATTGTAGCATATCAAGACTCGAAGCCGTAAATCGGCTGCTACTTACAAAGGGATACAGAGATGAAACTTACGTGGAATAGAGGTCTGAAAAATATATTTACAGCCATAACCGTCATAGCAACAGTCTTTTTCGCATCTTTTTCTTCGGCCTGGGCGGGGGACAAGCTCATTGTGGCCGTGGCGGCCAATTTTATTCTGCCCTCCCAGGAGCTTGTGAAAATGTTTCGGGAGAAAACCGGCATAGTAGCCGAGGCAACCTACACTTCCACAGGAAAGCTCTACAGCCAGATCGTAAAAGGGGCGCCCTACGATATTTTCCTCGCCGCGGACGAGAAACGCCCCGGTCTCCTTTTCGAAAAGGGGCTGTCGGATAAACCCTTTGTCTATGCTCAGGGGCAGGTTGTCCTCTGGACGGCGAAAAAAGAGTTCTGCGGTACTGCCGACTGGCGGGAGGTGATCCAGCGAAAAGAAATTCATAAAATTGCCATCGCCAATACAGTGACCGCCCCCTATGGAACGGTTGCCATGAACGCGCTCAAAGAAGAGGGGCTCTGGGATGCCCTTGAGGGGAAGTTTGTCTTTCCCCAGACGGTTGCCCAGGCCTTCCAGTATGCGGTCACGGAGTCTGCCGATCTGGGGTTCTGCGCCTATTCTTCGGCGCTGTCCGATGACGGCAGAAAGGGCTGCGTCTACAGGATCCCGCAGGCGCCGCCCATCATGCAGGCCGCCTGCGTACTTTCGAATACCGCCAACCGGAAGGCGGCGGAGCAGTATGCCGCATTTCTGCTCTCTCCCGCGGCCGTTAAGGTGAAGGAGCGTTACGGGTATAAATAAATGGATCTTGTTCCCCTTTATCTTTCGATAAAGCTGGCGATCTTTTCGACAGTCATATTGATAATCCTATCGGCGCCCCTGGCCTATCTGCTGGTCTATTTCCGCTTTCGCGGAAAGTCCTTTCTTGAGGCCCTGCTCAATCTTCCCATGGTGCTGCCGCCGACCGTGCTGGGTTTTTATCTCCTTGTCGTCATGGGACCGAAGGGCGCCCTGGGACGGATATGGGAAACAGTCACGTCGTCGCCGCTCGTATTCACCTTTACGGGGATTGTCATTGCCTCGATCGTCTACAGTTTTCCCTTCGCCATACAACCGATGAAGACGGCCTTTGAAAAGATCGATCGGCGGCTTCTTGAATCGGCCTATGTGCTCGGCCTTTCCCCGCTGGCAACCTTCTTCAAGGTTATTGTGCCGAACGCGCTGGGGGGCGTTGCCGCATCGGCCATACTTGTTTTCGTCCATACCATGGGGGAATTCGGCGTCATTCTCATGATCGGCGGCAGCATTCCCGGCGAGACCAGGGTAGCGTCCATCGCCATATACGAGGCGGTGGAAGCGCTCAATTATCGGGAGGCGGGCATTATGTGCCTGATACTGGTGCCGATCAGTTATTTTTTTCTTTTAATTATTAATCGACTCACCAGGAGTAAGATCTATGGGTCTTAGAGTGAAAATCACAAAAAAACTTCCCCACTTCGAACTGGACGTCGCCTTTTCCTGCGACGAGAAAAATGTGCTGGCCCTGGTCGGTCCTTCAGGCGCGGGTAAAACGACGATCATACGGATGATCGCCGGATTGACGCGACCCGACAGCGGTATAATCTCCTACAATGACAAAGTGTGGTTCGATGGGGAAAAAGGCATAGTACGCCCTCCGCAGGAACGGTCTTTAGGGTTTGTCTTTCAGGATTACACGCTTTTTCCTCACCTCAATGTGTTTAAAAATGTGGCCTTCGCCGCCGAGTCGAAGGATGAAGTGGTACGACTTCTCAAACTCTTCGATATCTGGCATCTCAAGGATCGCAAGCAGCACGAGATCTCCGGCGGCGAGCGCCAGCGATGCGCCATCTGCCAGGCCCTGGCGCGAAAGCCCCGTGTGCTGCTGCTGGACGAACCTTTTTCGGCTCTTGACGCCAATACGAGAAGGAATTTGAGGGACGAGCTGAAAACGCTGAGAAATCAACTTTCCGTGCCCATCATACATGTAACGCACGATATCGACGAAGCGCTGTTTCTCGCCGACGACGTGCTCCCCATTCTGAATGGAAAGATCGTAAGAAAATGGATGCTTCAATTCATATTAAAAGAACGAAATGCGAAGAAAAGGTCCGAAGACGATTATAAATACGGATTCAACCGCTATCACGAGTTCGATCGATCGGTCCTCTACGATTCACTGGAGGTTGAGAAATGGCGAATGTAGGAATTTATTCCTTTGAAGAATATATCCAACTGGCGAAATCCTTTCACGGGAGTGTTGCTCCCGGCATAGTCATCGGTGGTTTTATGGTGCAATATGCGCGAAGCCAGATGCCGGAAGAGGCGCTCTGTGACGCGATCTGCGAAACACCCAGCTGCCTTCCCGATGCCGTCCAGCTTCTCACGCCCTGCACCATCGGCAACGGCTGGTTGAAGATCGTCGATCTCGGCCGCTATGCCGTTACCCTCTATGATAAATATGGGGGCAACGGAGTGCGAGTCTTTCTCGACGCGGCCAAACTGGACAACTGGCCGGAAATCAAAAACTGGTTCCTGAAACTCAAACCGAAAAGAGAACAGGATCTGGAGGTGCTGCTCGATCAGATAAAAGATGCAGGCTATCAAATGTTCGGCTCGCAGCGGGTTGCAATACAGTCGAAATTTATGGAAAAAAGAAGCAAGGGCAAAACAATCGTCATCTGTCCTCTCTGTGGCGAGGCCTACCCGGGCAGGGACGGCGACCTGTGCAAGGGGTGCCGCGATGCAATCCCTTATCAGGTGCAGGATCCCTCCGGGGGAGAGGCCGGCCCCGAGCTGAAAGCCCTTGCCGTGGAGGACGCTCTGGGGAAAACCGGTCTTCACGATATGACGCGGGTTGTTCCCTTCGAGGCAAAAGGCCCTGCCTTCAGGCATAATCAGGTGGTCAGGTCCGAGGATATAGACATGCTCCGCACAATGGGGAGGGAACGTGTCTATGTCAAAGAAATGGGCGAGCCGGATGCAAACTGGGTTCACGAAGACGACGCGGCCCGCGCCTTTGCCGCTGCCATGGCAGGGGAGGGGATAAGCCATAATGAGACACCGAGCGAAGGGAAAATAACCTTTTACGCAGAAAGAGACGGTTACTTGAGCATAGACGTCGAACGCCTTGCCTCTTTTAACCTGCTTCCCGATGTCATGTGCGCAAGCCGCAGAAGCGGGACGTACGTGTCGGCGGATTCCGGCATCGGTGCAACTCGGGCAATTCCACTGTATATATCGAAAAATAATTTTAACAGGGCCATGCAGGTGCTTGCCGGCGCTCCTCTGTTTAAAGTGCTGCCGCTTCGAAAGGCTGTTGTGGGCATACTGGTGACGGGAACTGAAGTGGCGAAGGGGCTTGTGAAAGACCGCTTTGAGCCGCTTATTCGGGCCAAACTGACGAAGCTGGGCTGTGAAACCTTTCACAGCCGCATCGTTCCCGACGACCGAAAGGCCATTGCCGAAGGGGTGGCCGAGCTGATCGGTGAAGGAATCGACCTTCTGGTTACGACAGGAGGGCTTTCCGTCGATCCTGACGATGTTACCCGTCTGGGACTTCTCGATGCCGGCGCCGTCGATAGTGTTTACGGTGCTCCGATTCTGCCTGGCGCCATGACCCTGACGGGCCGGATAGGAAACGTACAATTGATTGGCGTCCCCGCCGCCGCGCTCTACTTCAAGACGACCAGTTTCGATGTGCTTGTCCCTCGTATTCTGGCGGGACTAGACATCACACGGCAGGATCTTGCCCGCCTGGGGCACGGCGGCTTTTGCCTCAACTGCGAAACCTGCGTCTATCCCCTCTGTCATTTCGGCAAATAAAAGGGGACACTTCCCTATTTTTTTGTCTGTAAGTGCATGATATAAAAATGAAAATAAGCAAGTTGCCGTACAAAAATAGGGAAGTGTCCCCGTTCATCTCCAAAGTGATAGAGACTACAACAAATGTTTTTTAGACATAGGGGGGATATTTTTATGTAAGAAAGCAGCGTTTAAAAGGAGAAAGAGGTGGTAAATGCTTCCTTCGGATTGTATTATATCTGATCACTATATTGAAAAGCGTTTAAAAAGTGCGAATTTCATGAATGGAACAAAGCGTGAAGAAATAAAACCGGGGATGGCTGTAGCCATTGTTCTTAAAGAGGATCAACGATCGGGGAGGACGACCGAGGGAATTGTGCGGGACATACTGACAAAGTCGGCGTTTCATCCCCACGGTATCAAGGTCCGCCTTGTATCCGGCCAGGTGGGCCGCGTAAAAGAAATATTACAGTGAAGGGGAACACTTTTCTCTTAGGTGGCAAGGCGTGCACATTCTGCTTATAATTTTGGGGGTCGTTCTTCTTACTTTGGGGCGTGAGCTCTTCTGGTGTTTTGTAGGCATTGCAGGGTTTCTTGCCGGCCTGGAATTTACCGCCTTTCTTCTGCCCGATCAGCCGCTATGGGTGCAGTTCCTGGCCGGCGCCGGGCTCGGACTGGCGGGCATTGTGGTCGCCATTCTTGCGCAGCGTGTGGGTTTTGCCTTGGCGGGCTTCTATGCCGGTGCCTATCTCCTTTTTTCAGTGTGCCGGTTCTACGATATAGGAAGCGTCAGCGTCGTCGGTCCCGTTATAGGGGGAGTAATCGGCGCGGTAGTTGCGGCACTCATTATGGACTGGGCGCTTATCATGCTTTCATCACTGGCTGGTGCCGGGGCAATAGTGGTTGCCCTGGGCCTTGAAGAGGCGATCGGCGCACTCATCTTTGTGCTTATAACCGTTGCCGGCATTGCCGTTCAAAGACTACAGATGCAACAGCGGAGAAAAGACTGACGGTGGATAGGGTGCCCCTGCAGACTCAAATGGTCATGCCTGCACTGATCGCCCATCGCGGCGCTTCCCATGGTGCCCCGGAGAACACCATCTCAGCCTTCAATCGTGCCTGGAAGGAAGGCGCCGACGGCATTGAAGGTGATTTCCGCCTGACAGGAGACGGAGAAATAGTGTGCATCCATGATGCCACCACCAGGCGTACCTGCGGCGTACGACTGAGTGTAGCTGCAACGAGCCTTCGGGAGCTTCGGAGACTGGACGCTGGATTATGGAAAGGCTGCCAATGGAAAGGAGAACGGATACCGACCCTCTCTGAGGTGCTTGCCACGGTTCCCGAGGGAAAAAAAATATTCATGGAACTCAAAAGCGGACCTGAAATCATGGCATCCCTCAAAAAGATTGTTGAATCTTCAGGACTTGCCGCCACACAAATGGCGATTATTTCTTTCGACACCGGGATCGTCATGAAAGCGAAGCGCATGCTTCCCCTTTTGAAAGCATTCTTGATCGTTGATTTTAAACGAGACCGCGCAACAGAAACCTGGAATCCCCCTGTGGGCGATATGCTGACACTGCTGGAACTGACGGGCGCCGACGGCGTCGACGGCAAGGCCTGCGCCGCCATCGATCGTTTTCTTGTCGATGCAGTCCATGGGGCCGGTAAGGAGCTTCATCTGTGGACTGTCAACACAGTGGCGAAAGCAAAGCGTTTCTGCAGTCTCGGTGTCGATTCCTTGACCACAAACCGTCCCGGCTGGTTAAGGGGTAACGTCTTATAGTGTACATTGTTCCAATCGGATACATGAGTTCGAGAAGCCAAAGAGCAAATACTTCTAAGATGCAGTCCATGATAGGCCAGGTATTTCCTGGGCAGATATTCCCATTTGTGAGAAGGCGCTGCAAAACAAAACAGTTGCACGCATCATACTGAACAGGCTAACCAGGTCCTGCGGCGACAAATTTCTTGCCATAGTGCTGTGCATAAAACGCCATGCTTGGCACTTGCATAATATAGGCTATGACAATGAGCAGAATCATTAATGAAGCCTGCGCAAGAGGAAATGCGGAAAGAACCAGAGCAAGGGAAATATTTACATGTCGGGTGATAGACGTATAGATTATCGTTATCGCCTTGTCCGGCGACAGGATCTTTCGCCGGACAAGGAGCCTCGCCCATACAACACTGAGTACATACAGCGAAATGTAATAGAGTATAACCGGAACGACAGCAGTAAGTATCAGATGGTAATTGTGGAGTAGAATCGAGTTTCTCTTAAGGGACATTACAAGAAACAGAAGCACCAGGATGCCCATGGCGCTGATTCCACCCAGTTCCGGTTGAATACGCCGCTGATATGTGGCAGCTCCCTTATATCGAATGATAAAAACGCGCGTAATCTGGCCTAAAATAAGTGGGATCAGAAAGACAAGAAGGATATTTTTCATTATTGCCGCATGGTGTATCGACACGGCATCCCGGATGAGTACGGGCAGTATGAAGGGCAATCCGACAAAGGCTGCGAAGAGCAGATTCAATGGAATTAAATACAGAACCGTCGCCATGCTGCCGCCTGAAAAGGATGTCCAGGCAGCGCTCATTGCACTTGTGGGAATCAGCGAGAGAAGAATCAGCGCGGCAAAGAACTCCGGCTGATCCGACAGCATCGTTAAGCCGACACCATAGGCGATAAGAGGAGATATGATAAAGTTTAGTGCGATGCTGCAGAAAATGGGCCTTGGCTCCCGTAAATGTCCGATAATTTCTGAAAATTTTGTATTTATCAGCACTGGATAAATCACAAAGAACACCACGATGATAAGCAGCACCGATTTGGGTGTGTCGAACCCTCCACACACATACACATTTAAAAGTCCCAGAACGATGACTCCGATTATCAGATACTGCAGATACGTTCTTACGAAATTCAGGCTGTTCAATATAATGGTCAAAGCGATTTCCTTCGGTGGTAGTTGATCTGTTTTCTGTTGAATGACAATATAACCACTGCAGTCCCGATAGTCAAAAAGAGCGGGAAAGAGGAGTGATCATTGAGTGGACAAGAGCTCTGATTTTCCTGAAAGAGAGGTAAAAAATAGATGCCAATACCTCCTTCGGCATGACATGATACTGGTGTTATACCTCAATTGGGAGTACCATCACGAAAGTTTGGTTCAGAAACGTTTATAAGGGGCGATTATGAGACGATGTATCCGCTGCGAAAGGAGTTTTGAGGATGATTTGTACAACTTAAGCCCTTCCGAAGAGCATGCCGACGTATATCTTCGGTATATCGGATATTCCCAGGTGAATAATCTTTGTCCGCAGTGCCGTGAAGCAGTGGCCCTGGAGAACGTTATGGGATTCGATAAAGAAGAAGACGAAGAAGACCACGATGAATAAGGGTCCGCTGAACACAGGAAGTCTATAACGCCATGGCGCCGACTGTTCAGCGATCAGCCTGCAGTGCTCATATCCAGGTTACGCTCTTGAGGTCGCGCTTGATGCTCCGCTGGTACCGGTAGCGGGGATAGCCCAGGACCATTGAAGACACCACGACATTCCCATCCGGTATTGAGAACAGCCTGCGCAACGCGGGGCTATGCTCGATCGCCGGAGGAATGAGGTCTATCGCGGTCGCCCCCAGGCCCAGTTCGTGTGCGATCAGCAATCCATAAGTCAGGGCGATGTGTATGTCCGTCTCATAGTTCTCGGCATTGCGGGCGGCATGAAATAGTAGCATTGCCTGGGCATTGCGCGTAATCGTGTCATTGACTCCGCCCTTTAAATCCGAGAGACGGCTCTTCATCAACGGCACCACATGATTTTCCAGTGTCGTGAATGTCGATGGTCCTGCGTTACGGCGAATGAAAAAACGGGCAATGGGATTTCTCATTGCCGTTATCAATTTATCATAGAAGGTGATTATTTCCGGCAAAGCCCGGCGAATCACCCCCCTGTCTTCAACTACGACGAGTTCGGTTTTAAGAGGCGGAAAGCCGGGAGGCGCGAAGGCGATCGCCTGCACCACCTTCTCCAGTACTTTACGGGGTACCGGTGTATCCTTGAACACCCGTATCGATCTGCGCGTTTGGATCATCTTCAAAAAGGGCGTTTCGACTGTCCCGTCGGAGGGCAACGGAAAGAAGTCCCGCAGATAGTCCAATCCTTCAACGGTGATTGCTTCCACAGGACAGACCGCCATGCACTGGCCGCAACTGATGCAGAGAGGCGTCCGATCCGGGAGAATGCGCATTCCCATGTTACCATCTTTTCTGATAACCGGGATGGGACATACTTCCGCACAGAGACCGCAGAGAGTGCAGGTTTCGTTTTTGATAGTGATTGAGGCAGCTCTATTCATAGTGTTCCCCCCTTAGTCGGAACTGAAGCGAAAGATGGCGAAAGAACAATCCTGAACACAGCCTGGGTGCGATGAATGATAACGGTTCCCGTAATTGCGAAGAGTATACTATGACCGCTTTCATCGCAAGAGTAATTCCTGCGCCCTAATCATTGTTGATGAACATCGGGCTCAGCGCGCTACTATAGGACAGCCGATAGCCTGACATGCCGCCATCGATCCCAGGGAGTCTTCCACCATTGTAAAGCCATGTTGTTTCAGAATCGATGCGACGATGATGGCCCGCTGGCTGCTGCCGCAAAAAGTTGCGACAGGCCGATCCTTAGGAATCTCGTTAAGCCTTTCCGGAAGTTCCCCCAGAAAGATATGGACCGCACCGGGCAGTCGTCTCTCTTCATATTCGTCGATTTTGCGGATATCCAGAAGAGTAAAGCTTTCTTCGGATTGGATTCTCCTGACCAATTCCGAGGCGTGAACGGCAGGTATCTGATCGTAGGTGCGTCCGCTGATTTGCCATGCATGCAGTCCCTCGTTTGTGTTCCGCAAGACAGGGTTGTGCCTTCGTTCGTAGCCCAGTGTGGTAAACTTCCGATCGGCCATGCCGGCCCCGCACACTGAACCGGCGCCGTGTGCGGGATAGCGGTAGGCGATGTCCATATATCGACGTTTGTCCCTGCGGGGGGTCGATGACGGCCGCTTTTCCGCCACGACCGACCACATAGGACAGGTGCGCCAATCTCTCCGAACGGACCGTTTCAAGAAAGATTTTTCCCATCCTCTATCCCTCCCTTGTAGAGCCTCATAGCAGCATCAAGTTCGTTGAGCCGGCAGATCCCGGGTCAAGTCCGGAAGGCAGCCGGTTTTTAAGCCCTTTTCTGATTTCGGATCAAGCCCGGGCAGAAAAGAGAGTGATGTAAAGCGCTCGATCGGAGGCGGGTCTCCCTTACCTCTGGCCTTTCGCCCGGCAGACGGTGGTTAAGGTGCCGACGGGCAGGCAGGCATTGCAGGAAATGCATTCCGCCCTGTCCGGTC
The DNA here is from genome assembly GCA_963666365.2 of Syntrophales bacterium. Taxonomy (GTDB): domain Bacteria; phylum Desulfobacterota; class Syntrophia; order Syntrophales; family UBA2210; genus JALNXD01. Next base: position 220,727 of record CAXXNF010000001.1, on the reverse strand, counting down.
CCGCTCCCGAGTACCAGAGGTTGGGAAGATCGGGCTGTCTGATCAGAGGTCGGGACAGCGAGATAAAATCGGCGCTCTTCGATGCGAGGGCATCCTCGATCTTGCGAAAAGAGCGGTATCCTCCGACGGAAATGACGGTATTGGCCGTGTGGTCCTTGACGGCCTTTGCGGCCGGCAGAAAGTAGCCTTCCTGATCGATGGTCCTGATATTCGTCCTGGATTCGGGCAGGAGCACGGGCGGCCATCCCAGCTCATCCTCACTGCGGGTTGTCGCCTCCCACATTCCTCCGCTTACCTCGACCGCGTCAAAGCCGGTCTCCGCGAGAATCTTCGCCACCCGGATGCCTTCCTCCAGATCCGTGCCGCCGGGAAGAAAATCAGTGGCATTGAATTTGATTAACAGAGGAAAACGGTCCCCCACTTTTGTTCTCGCCCGGCGGTAGATCTCCGTGACGATCCTCGCGCGATTTTCGGTGGAACCGCCGTATCGGTCGGTGCGGCGATTGGTCCTGGGAGACAAAAACGAAGAGAGGAGCCAGCCGTGGGCGGCATGGAGCTGGACCCCGTCAAATCCGGCGTCCCGGGCCCGGCGAACGGCTTCGGCGGCACTGTCGATTATCTGTTCTATCTCGTCGACGGTCAAGGTCCGGGGGATACGATCGTAAAGGGTATCCCGCACGGCAGATGGGGCCACCGGTTCTTCGACGGCATGCGGCGGCGCAGGACTGTCGCTGCCCGTTTCCGGTTGATTTTGCATGACTCTCAGAAGGGCAGGGGGGATTACGGCGGCGATCTTCTCCGCCTCCTCCGGGCGTGTCACCTGGCGGCCGGGATGATGCAGCTGGAGCATGATCCTGCAATCCCGGTCGGCCTCATGGACCGCGCGGGCAAGTCTTCGCAGTCCCGGGATGAAAGAATCGCTGTCGACTCTCGCCATATGCGGCGGTGCTTCCCTGTAAGGGTAAAACCATGAGATTCCCGTTACGATAAGCCCCACGCCGCCCTTTGCAAGGGTGCGGTGAAAGTCGATAAGCGCATCCGATATTTCTCCTTCGGCCGTTGCGATATGTTCGAAGGTTGCGGAACGGATGAGCCGATTCTTCAGCTCGATGGCGCCGATTCTGCCTGGCGTAAAAACAATGGAATCCTTCCTGTCAGCCATGGAGTTCTCCCTTTTAAATGCGTTATTACCGCCCTATCCTTTGTAGTGGCGGCTGTCTGTGTGGTGTAAGTCCCCTGGAGTTTCAAAGAGTACAGCGATGGAAAACGGTTCCCGACGCGAAGAAGAGTACAATATTGCGCTGTGTGCCGCAAGACTATTTCAAAAAAAGCTTGACATGAAGGGCAGAGTAAATTATTAGTTAATCAAATCTATGTTAGATAATTCTAACAAGGAGCATGCATCGTGATACTCCATAATGAAAAAAAAGAGGATGAGAAACCTTTGACGTCGGTCATGGAAGACTATCTGGAAACCATTTTCGATCTCGATAAGGAAAAAAGGGTGGTGCGCGTCAAAGATATCGCCAAGCGGATGAACGTCAAGATGCCCACCGTGTCCAGCATGTTGAAAACATTGAAAAATAATGGATTGATCCATTACGAACGATATGAATATGTAGAGCTGACGAAAAGCGGAGCCGCCGTCGGAAAGGAGATGCGCCGCAGGCACGAAGCATTGCGCAGGTTTTTGACTGAAATATTGCGAATCGAAGGCACCGTTGCCGACGAAGAGGCCTGCAAAATGGAGCATATACTCAGTGCCTCAACGCTGGCAACGTTGACGGACTTTATGGAATTTGTTCAGATATGCCCACGAACCGGCGAGAGCTGGCTTCGCTATTTCGAGGAATACCGGCAGCAGGGCTGCGATCCTGACAAATGTCGAAAGAACGGCGCAGCGTTTTCCTGTGAATTTAGAAGCCAGATTGATTTGGGTGACAATGAAGATAATGAGGGGTGAGTATGTGAGAAGGAATCTGAAGTGCCATCCGTTTTTTGAAAAGAAATGTCCCGCTGGTTTTTTTTGTCAGTATTGTTAGATGAATATAACATTGGAAGGTAAATATAAGTTTATGCAGATCTCAGATACAACTCTACTTAATGCGCTCAGCGCAAGCATGAAAGAGCTTCAACGCGGTATAACTGCACATTGCATTCTTGTAGCTTCTTTTCTGAAAGAACAGGGCGATGACCACTCTCTGCACGCACTTGAATGGATGTGTCATGCACGAACGAGAGAACTCAAGTTGGAAAATGCGCTTAAAGAAGCCATAGAAGTATTGGAGCAGAGTAGAAAGGCCTTCAAATCAAGGCAGCTTGAAATTTTGCGTAAAAAACTGACGCAGGTGTTGATCGAATCGCCTGTGTCACAGTCCCAGAGGAATTTTTTGTGAATGCGCGAGCAGAAACGGAAGGGGCAAATCATATGTTGAAGATCAATGAGGGTATGAAGATGAATCAAGGGCATTTAAAAATGCGTGACGATGTAAGAATAGTACGTACATTAGGCAATTATTTTTAAGGTATAGTAATCGAACATTATGTGGTGCGGCTTGCGGCCGTCGGCCTTTATCGGCGCGATGGAAGCGAAGGCGCAACTTGAAGCGTGCGAAGCGCATCAGGTTGCGCCTTTTTGTTTTTGAACTGAGGAGAATGAAACATGACGCTGGATCAGATTAAACCGGGTGGCGAGTGTCGTATTAAAAAATTGAAAACAGTCGATACACTGGGGCAGAGACTGCTCGATATGGGGGTGTATCCCGGTTTGAGGATGAGGGTAATTCGAAACGCCCCTCTTGACGATCCCATGGAAGTTGCACTGGACGGCTACTGCATCAGTCTCCGTCACGAAGAGGCTCGATTTGTCGAGGTGGAACTGCCATGAAAGGCCAAAAGTACCTGATCTCTCTTGCCGGACAGCCTAATTGCGGCAAGTCCACCGTGTTTAATGCACTTACCGGTGCGAGCCAGCACGTGGCCAATTATCCCGGCGTAACCGTGGACAAGATGGTCGGATGGTATCGATATAACGGTGTCAGGGTGGAAGTGGTTGATCTTCCCGGTGCGTACAGCCTTACTTTTTATTCTCCAGAAGAACGAGTCACGCGAGATTTCATTCTTCATGAGAACCCGGCAGTTGCCATCAATGTCGTAGATGCGTCGAATCTGAAGCGCAGTCTGTACTTTACTTTTCAGCTACTGGAAATGGACATTTCCGTTATATTGAATCTGAACATGATGGACGTGGCGAAACGGAGCGGCGCCGAAATAGATGTTGTAAAGCTTTCGAAGACGATAGGAGTTCCTGTCGTTCCCACGTCCATGAAAAACGGTTCCGGGAAGCAGAATTTGCTCAAAGCCATTGATGCTGCCTTGGATGGGGTAGAACCTGCGAAGGCGGTTCGCATTGATTACGGCGATATGGAGCCTTTTCTGCGCGACATCAGTGAACGGCTTGCGTCTGAAACCACTCTGGCGGTGCACTATCCTCTGAGATGGCTGGCCATTAAACTCATGGAGGGCGATGGCGAGGCGAAGCGCCTGATAGAGGATGCCCATGCCCAATCCGCAGCATTCTTTGAATTCGTCGAGAAACTGCGAAAAGATTTCGAACATGAACACGGCGAGATGCCTGAACTGCATATTGCCCATCGTCGCTATCAAAGGGCCGATGAAATATCTGCATCCTGTGTTACGAACGAAACGAACAGCAGGGGCAGAGCGACCGATTTCATAGACCGCTTTGTCTGCCACAAATTCCTCGGACCGCTTATCCTTCTGACGGTCATCTGGCTGCTGTATTATCTTTCCATTGTGCAGGGCTATAATGTCACCAATTACACGTGGCCGCTTCTTGCCACACTGAGAAGTGTGGCCGAAGCCGTTACTCCGAATCCCGGGTTCATAGAAATACCGCTGATCCGGTCTTTTACGCTCTGGTGTGTCGACAGCATTAACGCCCTGCTGAACTATATTCCCATTTTTTTCATTCTCTTCGGTCTTATCGCCATACTGGAGGACAGCGGTTACATGCCTCGGATGGCCTTTATCATGGATCGACTGTTCAGCCGCTATGGGCTCCATGGTCAGTCAACACTGCCCATGGTGCTGGGAGGCATTTACGTGGGCGGCTGCGCGGTACCGGGTGTGATGTCCTGTAAGGGCATTCCCGACGAACGGTCGCGGCTTGCCACCATTTTAATTATTCCGATGCTTAACTGCCTGGCCAAGGTGCCCCTGTATGTCCTTTTGATAAATATCTATTTTGCGGCGCACAAAGGATTGGCCATGTTCTTCATAAGCACCATCAGCCTGCTTCTGGTGCTTCCTACCGCAAAAATTTTGACGTTGACCGTTTTGAGAAAGAAAGAAACAGCGCCCTTTGTCATGGAGATGCCATCATATCACCTTCCCTCGGTTCGCGGTGTTCTGGGACGCGCCCTGGAACGGGTCTGGCTGTTTCTGAGAAAGATTACGACGGTTGTGGCGGCCGTTGCGGTGGTCCTGTTCGTGTTGCTGCAGTTCCCCGGCATCGGACAGGAGAGGATGGCCTATTACCACGCGGAAAAGGACAAGGCCTTGGGCGTGTTTCTCAGTAAGGTGAACGGTACATCCTATGAGAAAGACCTGCAGGGCGAACGGATAATGGATCTCGTGCTCTACTGGAATGACTACAAGAATGCCAAAATGAGGAAATCGGACAGTTCAGCGGTTGCCGCGCTCAATGCCCGCTTTGAATCGCGTGATCCGGTGTTTTTCCGCATTGTGCAGCCGGGAACGGACAAGGCTGCTGGGAAGGTCAATCGTGCCTTCAAAACTCTCTTTAATGAGCGAAGGGATCTTCTACGCCACATGCGACAGGAACGCATCGATACCAGTTTTTTGGGAAAATTGGGGAAATGGCTGGAACCGGTCACGCAGGCGGCCGGTTTTAATTGGCGCGTAAATGTAGCCCTTCTGAGCGCGCTTGCCGCCAAGGAGAGCAGCGTGGCCACCCTTGGGGCGCTGTATGAAGCGGAAGAAGAGGGGGAAGCCCTGGAGCAGCGCATGGCCAGGGGTGAAGCGGGCTTTACGTCCCTGCACGCCCTGGCGCTGATGCTGTTCATGGTGCTCTATCCGCCCTGCATCGCCACGGCCATCGCCGTAAAACTGCAGTCCGGTTCCATTAAATGGATGCTCTTTTCCATCGTCTATCCCATGGCGCTGGGATTGGCGACGGCAAGCCTGATCTTTTCAGGAGGGAGCGCGCTCGGTCTTTCCGGGCTTCAGGCCATGGGCGCTTTTTTTGGCGTAGCTTTGGCGCTGACGATTGCAACCGGTTTTTTGAAAAACAAATCCGAACATGAATAAGAGAGAGGAGGAAAGAAGATGTGTAGAAAAAAAATAGTAATTATGGGGATTCTGGCGTTGGCATTCATAATGCCCGGCCGGGTGATTGCCCATACGCCGCTCTGCTCCTGTTACGACAACGGAGATGGAACAGTCACGTGCGAGGGCGGGTTCTCGGACGGCTCTTCGGCCTCGGGAGTACAGATGCGTGTGGAAGATGTTCAGGGGAAGGTGCTGAACAATGGGAAAATGGATAAAAACAGTGAATTTACCTTCGAGAAGCCTTCCGTTCCCTATAAGATTTATTTTGACGCCGGTCCGGGGCATGTCGTGGAGATAGAAGGGAACGATATTGCTGAATAAATTGCCAAATCAAACAAAGAATAAGGAGAAGTGTCTATGAAAAAAGCAATTATTATGTTGGTTGGAATGATGATGTGTATGACCGGTCCGGCATTTGCCCATTTCCAGATGATTTACACGCCAGAATCGGCATTGGGAAAGGCAGAGGCCATTGACCTTAAACTTGTCTTCACTCACCCTTTCGAAGCGGGGCATACTATGGACATGGGTGCGCCGGAACAGTTTTTTGTAGTGCGCAAGGGAAAGAAAGAAGATTTGCTCCGAACGGTCAAGCCGATTTCCTGGACCAGCCTTACCAACAGCGGTGCGGCCTATGAGACGACGTACAAGCTGCGCGGCATGGGAGACAATGTATTCTGTCTGGTGCCGGCGCCGTATTTGGAGAAGGAAGAGAATTGCTATATTCAGCAGATTAGCAAAATGGTTGTCAATACCGGTGGGTTTCCCACGGATTGGGATGCAAAGATCGGCCTTCCTGCGGAAATAGTTCCGCTTGACAAACCCTATGCACTCTGGACCGGCAACGTGTTCCGGGGAATCGTCCTGAGCGACGGCAAACCCATTCCCTATGCGGAAATCGAGGTGGAGTACATGAATCACCAACCGCAACCGGACAAGAACGCTTTTTCCGCCCGAGCGGAAGTGGAAGCGCCTCAGGACGCCTTTGTGACCATGACCATAAAGGCCAATGTGAACGGTGAATTCTCTTTCGGTATTCCCAGGGCCGGCTGGTGGGGATTTTGCGCCCTCGGAGTCGGACCGGACAAAGACTATAAAGGCAAGGAATTGTCGCAGGATGCGGTGATTTGGGTGCAGGCCAGAGATATGAAGTAGGGCGAAATGGATATATCAAGGTAATTTTATAAAAAAGCGAACTTACGGGTCCGACAGAGGGCGGAACAAGTGAAGACGCATGGATAACTGTAATCATACAGAGAACATGGCGTCTTTTTTTTATGAAATATCCGATGAAATGCATCACCGAGCGCTATGCGGTGATACATGCAACGGGAACAAGAGTTTGTTTTATTGATGATTATGCAATGGAGGATAAAGTACATGAAGAAAATTCGTAATATTAAATTGTTAACTGTGGTGTGCGTGGTGTGTTCCGTAGCGCTGGCGGTTGTCCCGCCGGCCATTGGCGCCATGTCGAACGATGCCCTTGCGCAAAAGGTGATGGAAATAGAACAGAAGATCGAAAAGGGCGCCTCCGCCGGTTTGGCGGCAGCCTGGCTGGATAAAATCAGCATATCCGGCGCCCTTGAGCTGGATTTCAGTTATACGGATCCGAGGAATCTGAACGATGCAGACAGCGATTCCTCTTCGGAGTTCGATATCGGAACAGCCGAACTGGGCCTGGAAGTGAAATTTAATGAGTGGGTAACGGGCAATGTAACCCTCAAGGGAGAAAACCTCGACCAAGACGATCGGGTATTCTGGGACGAAACCATGATAACCATACAAAAGGAGAGATTCCCCCTGTATTTCGTCGGAGGTAAGCGGACGCAGCCTTTTGGGGTGTTCAACAGCCACTTCATCAATGATCCCATTACCCAGGACTGCTATGAAATCGTCAAAACCGGGGCGACAATCGGCCTGACCCACGCTGTAGGGGGGCTTGATGTATCGGCCACGATATACAAGGGAGAGGTGCTGGCGGACAAGGTTTCCGCGGCAGCCTATGGATGGACGAGGGATCCCGATCCGAACCCAGATCCGACCGATGACGTCAATTCCTATGTCCTTAATCTGTCTATGGCGCCCCTGGAAGGACTGTCTCTCAGCGTGTATTTCGATTCGGAACCGGGACAGCAGGATCGCAATACCACAGTGGGTGGATCAATAGCGTATCAGGCTGGAATGGTTACCTTCGATGCCGAATATATCGCTGCGGTTGCACGGGAACTGCACACGACGGATGGGAGAGAATATAAGGAATCCGCATGGTTTGCCGCACTTGCCTTTCAAGTAACGGATCCATTGGAAATAGCCGTCCGCTATGAGGCCTTCGATGACGATATTGACGGCGATCAGGACGGTCATCTGGAGAACAGATCCTCTCTCGGCGCCAATTACAGGCTCTTTGAAAAGGGCGATTTCGCAACCACGCTCATGATCGAATATCGCAGGAGCAATTATGAAAAGGCAGCCGGCAGCGCCGCACAGGATACCGCGGACGAGGTGTTTGCAAGACTGGCCTTCGAGTTTTAAATCAGAGCCTTGAGATAGTGGCGGTGAAGGAATACAGGCAAGGAGACAGCCGGTTTTCGAGAAGACATGGAATCGTGTTATCACTGGCGCTTCCTTGCCTGTACTTCCTTACTTTGAGAGGCTGATAATAAAAATAGTGATGCTGAAATGGAGGGGAAGAGGGACATTGTATGAGGTTTTTATCGGATGAAGCGTCTGTACCGGCGAAATCAACCCACTGGCGCTCAGTCAACAGCATTGAGGACAAATCATCCCTGCTTGTTCCTCTTTCTGGAATCCCTGCCCAGTCGCTTGTTTTACTCGGCAAGGAGGTATTCAGAATAATTAAGTATACTGTCCCCGAAATTACCCGTTGCCTCATAATAAAATGTTACCGAGAGATAGGTGAGAGAAGGTTCCATAAAGCCGCTTGACAGGGATATTCCATCTCCATATACTCCAACATGTATCGTTCAGTATTTGCCGCGCCGGTATGTGGCGAAAGTCGTTATTATTGTCAATGTGTTGTCGCGATTCGCGGTACAAAACCAATACGCGTGCCCAACGAAGTAATAACTGTATACATTAACATAAGGAGATACGATGAAGGAACGGTTGCTTGAGCTGCTGATCTGTCCGGTGTGCCTGCCGGAAGAACACCGGCTGAAAGAAGCGATTCAGGAGAAACGGGGGGACGATATTCTCACGGGCGCCCTTACCTGTTCCGCCTGCGGCAGAGCATATCGCATTGAACAGGGCGTCGCATTGCTCGATGCGGCACTGCACCCCTCGCAGGCATACCTTCATAACAAATATGAGACCCCAGCCGTGGTGTCGTCCTATCTCTGGAGCCACTACGGAGATCTCCTGAAGGAGGAGAACAGTTCCGATGCCTACCGGCGCTGGAGCGAGGTGATGCGCCCCCATGCCGGTATCTGTATTGACGTCGGGACTGCCGTCGGCCGGTTTGCTTTTGAAATGACGGGTAAATGCGACTTTGTGATCGGGGTGGACAATGCGCGGGCCTTTATCCGTGAGGCCAGAGACCTTCTCCTGAATCGCCGCAGGACCATCACACTGAAAGAAGAGGGATGGCTGACCCGGACTGTCGAGTTCGCAATACCGGAAGACTGGGACAGTCAAAAGGCGGAATTTATTGTTGCCGACGCACTGGCCCTGCCCTTCAGGGCGAACATGGCATCTTCTTTTGCCTCGCTGAATCTGGTGGATAAGGTTCCCGATCCTCTGATGCATCTAAAGGAGATGAACCGTGTGACCGGAGATGAGAACGCGCAGTTCCTGCTTTCCGATCCCTTTTCCTGGTCCGAAGAGGCGGCGCCGGAACACAACTGGCTGGGGGGACAAAGTGAAGGGCCCTACACCTTGCGGGGACAAGCGCATATCATGAAACTCCTGGCGGGGGAGAATGACATTTTGCAACCACCCTGGAACATTGAAAAAGAGGGGCAGCTCTGGTGGCACATACGGACCCACGCCAACCACTATGAGCACATCAGAAGCTGTTATATAAAGGCCACACGCTGAACCTATATCAAAGGGAGGACTATTTCCATGCAAACGCACTCTGTCTGCCGTTTATGTTCGGCCTGCTGTCCCATAGAAGTGGAGACTGCAGAAGGAAGATGGATCTCGGCCAGAAGAAAATCGGCACTTGCCGAAGATCAGCAACTGTTCTGCCCGAAGCTCAGCGCTGCGGCCGACATCATTTATTCTTCCGAGAGGCTTGTCTCGCCTTTGATCAAACAGGGTGACGGCGGCTTCAGAGAGGCGTCCTGGGACGAAGCGATGGATCGCGTCGCCCGGCAAATGCTTTTTTGCAAGAAAGAGTATGGCGCGCAATCGGTATGCTGGTTGCGAGGCATGGCGGCGGACTGGGGGGCGCCCTGGGACTATGTGAACCGGCTGATGAATGCCTACGGGTCTCCCAACAGCATCGGAAATGGATCGATATGCTTCGTGGGGCGTGATTTTGCCCACACCGCCGTCTACGGCGCCATGACGATACCCCAGCCGCTGCAGGCCAAATGCATGCTGATCTGGGGGAAAAATGACCGGGATACGGCGCCCAATGCGGCTGAGAGCATCCTTCTGGCAAAGAAAAACGGGGCAACGCTGATTGTGGTCGATCCGGTGAAAACGCATTTCGCAGAGATGGCCGACATCTGGCTTCAGATCAGACCAGCCCATGACGGCCTGCTGGCCATGGCGATGATCAATGAAATTATTTCCCATGATTTATTTGATCACGAGTTCGTGGAACAGTGGACCGTCGGTTTCGAGGAATTGAAAAAGACGGCAGCACACTACCCGATTGAAAAAGTTGCAGACACGTTGTGGCTGGATCGGGCGTTGGTCAAAGAAGCCGTCAGGGTGTACACGTCGATCAAACCGGCCTGTATTGTTGATGGCAACGGCCTGGATATGCAGCTTGAATCGTTTGACGCCACACGGGCGGTGGCCATGTTGCGCGCCCTCACCGGCAATCTGGACATCATGGGCGGCGATCTCATCCCGCAGACCGTTCCGAACCGGAATCTGCAATTGCGGGAGCGACTTCCCGCGTCCGTTGCGCCTGTTACCGCGGAGTACCATCTTTTCAATCGTTTCCACAGCAACTGGGGAAATCAGGTGCAGTCCTGCGTGATTGACGCCATATTGGAAGAAAAACCTTACCCGATTAAAACCCTGATTGTCCAGTCGGGAAATCCCGCGGTCACCTTCATGGATGCAGGCCGGGCAAGACGGGCACTGGAAAAGGTGGAATTTCTCGTGGTGATCGATATGTTCATGAACGGAACTGCAGAAATGGCAGACGTCATTCTTCCCGCCGGTAGTTGTTTTGAACACACCCAGCTTAACCGCGCCTTTGTCCGTTCAAGCCCTGTGCGGATTCAGGAACAGGTGATTGCCCCGGTAGGGGACAGTCGGCCGAACTGGCAGATTACCTTTGATCTGGCACGGCGTATCGGACTGGAAAAAGAATTCCCCTGGTGCACTGCGGAAGAGGCGATCGATTACCAGCTTGAACCGGCGGGGATCACCGTGGCGATGCTGCGGGAACATCCCGAGGGAATTATGGCCGAACCGGTACAATATCAGAAGTACAAGGATAATGGATTCGGAACGCCCAGCGGCAAGGTTGAATTTTTTTCCGTACAGTTGAGCGCCCATGGCCATGATCCGGTTCCCTTCGCCCGCGGCCATGAAAAGGAACCGGTCAGCTTCATGGATCAGGCAGATCACTATCCGCTCCTGGGGATCAGCGGCGCCCGCAACAGGCGTTTTACCAATTCCCAGTACCGCATGATTCCGTCCCTTTTGCAGCAGGAACGAGGGTGCGTGGTAGACATCCATCCCGATGACGCTCAAGAGTACGCCGTCCGTGAAGGGAATTGGGTGACGATTGCCACGCCGCGCGGCCGGGTGCGCATGAGGGCCGCGATTTCGAATGTCATCCACCGTGGGGTTCTTCGCATTGCCTGGGGGTGGGGGGATTATAAGCCTGATTACAGTCTGAATCTCATGACCGACGACGATCGGCGCAATCCGGTCATCGGCACTGCGTCGGGACGAAACTTTATGTGCCGCATTGAAAAAGTCGAGGAGTCGTGACTTGGGGGAAACGACCTCAGATTCAGGCGCTTTCAGCGACTGAAAGAGGGGACGGTTCCCTCACTGTTGACGCCTCGTATCCGTAAAAGATTAATGATGAAGAGATTACTGCCGCCATGACCGGTGTCTGAAGCGTCCCGTACACATGTTATTTTATTCCATCCAGCACTTCTCTGACTTTTGCCGCCAGTTCTTTCAGGGAAAATGGTTTGGAAAGAAAATTTACGTGCTCATCCAGAATTCCCTGATGTGCAATAACATCGGCCGTGTAGCCGGACATATAAAGACATTTCAGATCGGGCTTGACGGTCCTGATCAGTTCCGAAAGCTCCTTTCCGTTCATGTGCGGCATCACCACATCCGTAAGGAGCAGGTCGATATTTCCGTCATAATCCTTGACAATCCGCAGTGCTTGAGTGTTACTTTTAGCCGTCAGTACCCTGTATCCCATCACTTCAAGCATAGCCTTGCTCAGATCCAGGACCGATTCGTCATCTTCGGCGATCAGAATCGTTTCCGTGCCCCCCTGCACCTCCAGCTTTGGTTCGTCGTCGATTTCCGAAGCTTCCGCCCGGTACCGGGGTAAGTAAATCCTGAACGTGGTACCCTGGTTCGGCTCACTGTAGACATTGATGAACCCGTTGTTCTGTCTGACGATGCCGTACACTGTCGCCAGTCCGAGACCGGTGCCTTTTCCTTCAGTTTTGGTGGTGAAAAATGGTTCGAATATGTTAAGCAGTGTTTCCCTATCCATGCCGCAGCCGTCGTCGCTAACCGTCAATGCCACATAATCACCTTCGACGCATTCCGGCCGTTCAGGGTTGTACGTGCCGTCAATCGTGATGTTGGATGTCTCGAGAGAGATCCTCCCTGTTTTTTTTATGGAATCACGGGCGTTCACTGTCAGGTTTGCCAGGATTTGGTCGACCTGAGAGGGGTCTATCAATACCTTCCACAAATTATGACCGGGATACCAGCCCAGTTCGATGTTTTCACTGATAAGACGCTGAAGCATTTTCAGCATGCCGGCGACGGCATCATTCAGGTTTATTACCTTCGGGCTGACGGTCTGCTTGCGGGCAAAGGCCAGCAACTGCCGCGTAAGATCGGCGGAACGCCTCCCCGCGTTCAAAATGTCCTGGAGTGATTTGTACAGAGGGTCGTTTCGTGTAATGCGGGTTATGGCCATTTCCGTATTGCCGATTATCACGCTGAGCATATTGTTGAAGTCATGAGCGACCCCGCCGGCCAATCGCCCCACCGATTCCATCTTCTGTGCCTGAATGAGCTGCGTTTCAAGCTTTTTTCTTTCCGTCAGATCGATCAGAGAAGCGACAGTTTCTCTTGTTTCGGGAATGACGGCAACGCTCATGAAGAGTTCCCTGACTGTACCATCCCGGGTTTTGGCATGGATCTCATAGGTGGATGGAACGAATGTCTGATTGGTCAGGCGCATCATTTGATTCAGCCTCACTCGTTTCATGTCCTCAGACACAATCAATTCCGTCCATTTCATTTTCCCCTCGAGTTCCTCTTTTGAATATCCCACCAGGTCGGCGAAGTTGTGATTCGCCATCAGTATTGTCGTATCTTCCGCGACGATAATATTTGCGGTCGCTGTGCTTTCGAAGATTGTTCTGTAGCGTTCTTCGCTTTTTCTGATGAAATCTTCCGCCCGGTTGCGCTTGATTGTCATGCCTGATAAATATACAAACGTTTTCAGCACGTTGTCCGGCAATAGCGGCCGGTCTTTGGAAATAAAGGCGATACAGATGCCCAACAACTCATCGGCATAGCTGATGGCCAGGGCAATGAGCCTCCGGCATCCGACGGCGTCCATGACCATGTCTGAAATTTCCCAGGGTATTTCCCCGCCTGAAAGCTCATGGAGGTTTTTTCGCCTCGAAATAATCCGAGTGCGCATTTGTGTCATGTTATTTTCACTGCAATGTATGGGTTTCGCCATCAGGGGGCGAAAGACGGAATGAAGCATGTCTCCTGCGACGGGATCCGTCGACACTGCGACGGGAGTCAAGGTGTGAGTTGCGTCGTCATACACGGTAAACATAGTCGCCACGGCGCCTGAGAGACGAAGAAGGGAGTCGGTGATTTTGTCTAACAGTTCCTGGGCGCCGAACGATTCAGTAAAGGTAATGGCGATAGTATTGAGCTGCTCATGATAAGACGCCGCCATCCGGTATTTCTGTTCGCTTTTATACAACGCTTGTTCCGCCTTTTTCCGTTCGGTAATGTCGTGGGCAACGACATCGGCGGCAATCACATGGCCTTCCGCGTCATAGATGTTCCTGTTGTGCAGGTGAATCCACAATTTTCTGCCGCTTTTTGTCACAATTTCATACTCAACCGCCTCCGGTACTTCTTTGCCGAGCGACATGTTTTTAAGGCGCGCCAGAAACAGTGTTTTGCTTTCTTCCGTGAGCAAATCAAAGGGGTTGATCTGTAGTATCTCCTCTCGGCTGCAACCGAGATATTCACAGAGCACATCATTCGCCCGCAACAACCGGCCGGTCCGGAAATCAACCCGATATATCCCCGCCGGTGCATTATCAAAGAGTTGGCGGTAACTTGCCTCGCTTTCCCGCAAGGCTACCTCCGCTCGCTTTCGCTTGGTGATATCGCGGGACACGCCATGGAGACCTACCAACGTACCCTCCTCGTCGCGCAGTCCGCTCATAATTGTTTCCATCCACCGGGTTGAGCCATCTTTGTGGTAATACTCAAGCACAAGGGTTGCCGTCCTGTCGGGATCGGCCGTTCCCTGTTCTTCCAGGGCAAGCTCCCTGGCCATCGCCTCCATCCCGACAGCCAGAGAATCCGGGGTGAACTGCTGATCGACGGTCTGCTGCATTCGCTCTTCCTGTGTGAATCCAAGCACCGCCTGCACGGAGGGGGTCACATAGATTGTGCGCAGATCCATGTTGGCAATCCATACGATATCGGTCATTTTTTCGGTGAGGAGCCGGTATTTGCGTTCGCTTTCCCTGAGCGCATTTTCTGCACGCGTGCGTTCGGTTACATTTCGAACAATAACAACGGCCTGGTCCTCCAGAAGAGGAATCAGTCGCGTCTCGTAATGCTGTTCTCTCCCATGGAGCTCCAGTGAATAGTCAAAACTTACCGCAGTTTTTGAGTGCAGGGCATCCGTCAGGGCCGTGCGAAATTTCCTGGCCACAGAGGTGAGCGGTATGTCGTATATCTTTTTTCCCATCAAGTCCTGAGGGGGAACGAAGAGATCGGATATATTGCCTGTCTTGCAATCGAGAATGGTGCCCGAGATATCGACTCTGAAGAAGATATCGGGAACAGCTTCAAAAATCGCCCTCATTTCCGAATTGGCCTGCAGCAGTTCCTGGGAGCTTAATTCCAGAGAACGCTCCAGCATATTCCGATCCATGTCCGATTCATGATAGGCGTCGTTGACCGCATTGATAAAACCTCGCCACTCTTCCGGAATGCTGAAGGCATCACCGAAGCATTTTTTCAGTTGGCGTTTCAGAAGGCTGTGCATCTTACCCGATTTCATGTGGCTTCTATTCCTCTGTAAATGTGGTGACGGTCATGGTCTGGTTGTGAAGCGTACAGGGCGCGCCGGGCATGAAGGGGGAAATTTCTCCATAGGAGTAAAACCCCGTGAGTATAGGATTGCCGCCCAGCACTTCACGGATGGCTTCCACTTCTTCCTCGGTTCTCTGTTTTAACACAAGCTTTCTTCCGACGCAGCTTATCAAAATCGCAAGTTCTGGAGGGCTTCCTCCCGTTCCTTCACAACTTCGGACAGCCGCTGCGCTGGCGCCGTCAATAAGCCGTTCGACATTTGCCTTCATAAAGCGGGCATAGGCGCCCTGAGGAATATCGCCTGCGAAAGTCATGCTGTTTTCCTGTTCATCCACCGAAAGGATGGTGCGCACAATACCCGTTTCACCGGTTTTTGTACGAATGCTCAAAGGAAAAAGAAGTCCCGTGGCCGGCAGCCCCGCTGCATGTGCGCCGAGGTATTTCTTGTAAATATATAATGCCGATTGTCCGTCAAGCTCGAAAAGCAGGTTTCCCTCTGACCTGGTGATGATTCGTTCCGGTCCGAAAGGATCCCAGCCGCCCATTGAGCCGTAGCCGATTCTTATGCTGTCTCCATATAGTCCCAGAATTGCCAGGGTATTTTTTGACGGCGTGGCGTCACAGAAAACATAGGTTTCTTCAAAACGGTCTCCGTTTCCCGCGAGACCGCCGGTAATGGTCACTCCTTCAGGAAGGGCCTGCGTCAGGCCCCTTACCAAGGCACTTCCGTTTATACTGAGACCATCGGAAAGAACAAATACGTGGCGCAGGCCCTCATTAGGGATGGACCGTGCGAGCATTTCTCCCGCCTCATAACTGTCGGGAGCATCTTTAAAGAAGCATTGTGCGCCCCTGATGCCCGTTTTTTCGAAAAGGACCGCCGTTGCGACGAGGCTGTCGTCTGAAACGGTGGCGCCGCATATCTCTCCTGCCGTGGAACACCCGAAAAGATGAGCGCTCGGGTAGCTTTGCGCGATCTCTTCAAACAAATGATGCCGCTTTAAAATTTCAACTGGTGCAAATATTAAGATCAGATCGGCATTTTCAATATCCGGGCCCTTCTGAAGAGCCCAGCCCCGGGCCTCTGTCCATACCTTCTGTGCGATTTTCATCTTGACGCCCCCCGTTCAATGAAGGTAGGTTGTGGTCACAGTGCACTTGTCCACTATTATCGGCACAGTTGTGTGATGCATTGAGCCATTGTCGGTGATGTGGACAGAAAATTACTGCGTGGCCTATAAAAATTTTTGTATCACAAAAAAGGAGAGAGAGCATGTTGAATTTCAGTTATCAAAACCCCACCAAAATTTTATTTGGAAAGGACTGTATCGCACGCATCAGTAGGGAGATTCCGTCGGGATCGAAGGTCCTGATTACCTACGGGGGGGGCAGCGTCAAGAAGAACGGTGTGTTCGATGAGGTGTCGGCGGCCCTGGAGGGATACGAACTGACGGAGTTTGGCGGGATCGAACCGAATCCGACCTATGAAACGCTGATGAATTGTGTTGAGATGGTCCGTTCCTCAAAGGTTGATTTTCTGCTTGCTCTGGGTGGCGGGTCGGTGATTGACGGCACAAAATTCATCTCAGCGGCCGTTCACTACGAAGGAGAACCATGGACTATTCTGGAGAAATATGGTGCCGGAATTGTTCGTGCCGTACCGTTTGGCACGGTCTTGACACTTCCTGCGACAGGTTCGGAAATGAACAGCGGCGCCGTGATTTCCCGGAAATCTCTTACGGCGAAACTTCCCTTTGCCAATCCCCTGGTCTTTCCGAAATTCTCGGCCCTGGATCCGACAAAGACCTATACGTTGCCACCGAGACAGATCGCCAACGGTATTGTCGACACCTTTGTCCATGTCACTGAGCAGTACCTTACCTATCCCGTCAACGGCAAGGTGCAGGACCGCTTTGCCGAAGGATTGCTTCTGACCTTGATAGAAGAGGGGCCCAAGGCGCTTCAGACGCCGGAAGATTACGATGTACGGTCCAATCTGATGTGGTGCGCCACACTGGGCCTCAACGGACTCATCGCCGTAGGTGTCCCTCAGGATTGGGCAACCCACATGGTGGGTCACGAGATTACGGCACTCTACGGCCTGGATCATGGACAGACCCTGGCAATCGTCCTTCCGGCCATGCTGAAAGTGAGGAGAGAAGAGAAGCGGGAGAAGCTGTTGCAGTACGCCGAACGCGTCTGGGGGTTGAAGGAAGGTGATGAGGATGCCCGAATCGACGGGGCTGTGGAAAAAACGCGGGAGTTTTTTGAACATCTCGGGGTAAAGACGCGCCTGAGCGACTACGGTATCGGCGCCGACGGCATACCCCGGGTGGTGACGCAGTTGGAGAAGCATGGAATGGTCACCCTCGGCGAGCGGCGGGACGTGACGCCCGAGACGGTGAGCAAGGTGCTGCAACTCTGCCTGTAAGGCCGGTTCCGGGGTCAGGGTGCGTAATCCACAGTGTGCGTTACGCACCCCTGGAATGTTGCAATGATCGGAGTGTGCGGTGAAGTACGGACCTGCCATACTGAGCACTATTCTGTACAGCGAAAATACGAAACGTAATGTGCGTCTGCTGCTGAAATTCATTGGCGCCATGGCCGCCATGGTAACGCTTTACAGTGTTATTTTTCACGGCCTGATGGCCCTTGAAGGGAGAAGCTACTCCTGGATTACAGGTTTTTACTGGACGCTTACGGTAATGACCACCCTGGGGTTCGGAGACATTACTTTCAATTCTGATCTTGGCCGCGCCTTTTCTATCGTGGTTCTTATTTCCGGAGTTATCTTTTTTCTCACGCTTCTTCCCTTTACCTTCATCAAGTTTTTCTATGCGCCCTGGATTGAGGCCGAGGCAAGAAGCCGTGCGCCCCGCGAACTGCCGCCGGAAACCAGAGGTCACATTATCATCACCGCCTACAATGCCGTAACTTCGGCCCTGATCGACAAATTGAAAGATTATCAAGAGTCCTATGTGCTTATCGAGGAGGACTACAAACGTGCCCTTGATCTTCATGATGCCGGCATGCGCGTTGCTGTTGGAAACATCGATGATCCGGCGACCTATCGAAAAATGCGCGTCGAAAATGCTGCCCTCGTTGTTGCCGCCAACACCGATGAGGTCAATACAAATATCACCTTTACCGTCCGTGAGTTGAGCGGGGAAGTGCCTATTATTACCACTGCCGATTCTCCCTATTCGGAGGATATTCTGCAGATGGCGGGCAGTACGAAGGTGCTTCAGATCTATGAAATTCTTGCCCGCTCACTTGCCGCATGGACCGTCGGCGGCGACCGCCGCGGCAATATCATAGGCCGTTTCGATAATCTCGTAATAGTGGAATTCCCGGTTTTCGGCACCCCGCTGATCGGGAAAACCCTTGCCGAAAGTGAGATAAGAAAAAATTTCGGGGTGACCGTAGTCGGCATCTGGAGCAGGGGAATGTTTGAAATTCCCACTGCAGACAGTCTCCTCAGCCGGAACAGCGTATTGGTCATGGCAGGTGGGGAGGAGAATCACGCGGCCTTTAACGAAGTCTACTCCTTTTATCATAGTTATCACCTGTCGGCCAATCCGATCATGATCATCGGCGGCGGGAGGGTGGGGCGTAACATCGCTGCACGCTTTAAGGAGCAGGAAACACCCTATCGCATCATTGAAAAAAGGTCGAGTAATGTGCGGGATGAGGAGCAAGACTCGATCATCGGCGATGCGGCGGATCTCTCGGTTCTTAAGAAAGCATCTGTCGACAAATCCCTTGCAGCGATTATCACTACCCACGATGATGCGACGAACATATATCTGACAAAATATTTAAGGAGTTTGCGACCGGATATGCAAATTCTCAGCCGGGCGACGCTGGAACGCAACGTATCGACATTGCACCGCGCCGGTGCAGACTTCGTCATGTCATACTCATCTTTAGGCGCCAATGCGATTTATAATTTCTACAAAAATGAAGGTACCTTCATGCTGGCGGAAGGACTGAATATATTCCGCCAGAAGGCGCCGCACCACCTGATCGGCAAATCCCTGACTCAATCGAAGATTCGGGAGACAACGCAATGTTCTGTTGTGGCCATGGATCAGAACGGCGTCATCACGATCAATCCGGACCCCCTGGCGCCTATTGAAGAGAATGCGGAACTCATCCTGATCGGAAGTTACGAGGGTGAGAAAACGTTTGTTTCATGGAGCAACCATGCATAGTCTATGAGGAGAATGAATATGAAGGACGTCTATCAAAGATTGGCCGAGTTTCTCGACACGTTTCCTCAGCGGTTCCCGCTGAATACGGAGTCGGGTATCGAACTGAGAATCCTGAGGCACATTTTCACTCCCGAAGAAGCCGAAATATTTATGAAACTGCTGCCAAAGCCGGAGACGGCGGCGGAGATAGCCGGACGTATCGGCGCCGACCCGGGAGAAATGGAAAAGGCGCTCTATGAGATGTCTCACAAGGGGCAGGTGTTTCGTACGGGAAAGGCAGGAAGCCACAAATACATGGCAACGGCGTTCCTTGTGGGGATCGTCGAGTTTCAGATGAATCGCATGACCCCGGAGTTTGCCAGGGATATGGAGGAATTCACTCCTATCCTGTACGAGGCTACCTGGATGAAGGGAACGACGAGGGATCTCCGGACGATTCCGATTGCGGAAAGCGTCGATTCGGACGCGCAGGTCATGCCCTACGAGAGTGCGGAAGAGGCCATAAAATCGGCTAAGTATATCGCAGTATCCGATTGCATGTGTCGCAGAATGAAAGATCTGTTGGGGACCCCCTGCAGCAAGCCCCTGGAGGTGTGTTTCCATTTCGGCAGCGGCTGTCACTACTTCGTGGAAAACGACATGGGGCGGTACATCTCGCAGGAAGAGGCCCTGGCTATCCTGAAGGAAGGCCAGGAGGCTGGTCTGGTCTGCCAGTTGAGCGCCTCCCAGGACCCTGTTGCCATGTGCATGTGCTGCGATTGCTGCTGCGGCCCCCTGGTTGCCTATAAAAAATACGACAAGCCCTCAGAAATGGTAAACAGCAATTTCTTTGCCCGGGTGAATGAAGAAGAGTGCATCGGATGCGAACTCTGCCTGGAACGATGCCCCATGGACGCGATCGAAATGGACGAAGTTGCCCGCATCAACCTGGACCGCTGCATCGGCTGTGGTGTATGCGCCGTTTCCTGTCCCACCGAAGCCGTAAAGATCTTCAGGAAAGACAAGGACAGGGAATTCGTGCCGGAAAAGGATCTGTTTACTGCAACCATGGCGATTTACCAGCAGCGGCGATGATAATTCCGTAATTCCGGGGACAGCGTAATTCCGGGGACAGTATACTTAATTAAACATTAATTAAGTATACTGTCCCCGGAATTACCTGCTATTTTTTGTTGCGATGTTCATGGTATCGGCACAGGTTGGCCGTTGCCTTTACCGCCGCCTCCAGTGTGGAATACACGGGGAACCCCTCTGCAGTGAAGGTGTTTTTGAGAAGAAGATTGTAATGCCTGTCTTCCTCATCTTCCAGATAGGGGTCCAGGGAAACGGTGATCATGACCGGTTTGCCTTCCTTCCGGCGGGCGTCCCAGCACCCTTCGACCATCAACTCGAGGAGCCGCTGCATGTGGGCATCAATTTTTTCTCCCAGGATGCGCCGCAAGTAGCGGAACTGGTCGAACTGGAATAGGACTGTGTCAATGTGACGGTCGGCGGCCACTGTCCGGATAATGTCGGCAATGTTATGTGTCGGCCCCACATTGTAATATATGGGCCACGCATCCAGGGGGTTGCCCATGCCCGTTCCTGCCGCCGGAACCAGTCCGCGCAGGGCCTCCACGGTTTCCGGAGTAAAGGGCGGCACCTGTATGCCCTCGTTCAGGCACATATCCGTCTGGATTACGCTGAAACCGCCGGAATTGGAAATAAGTGCAATGGCACGTCCGGAGGGCAAGGGCGAGGTGTCAAGCGCGATCAGCGCATTTGTCATTTCATTGAAATTTTCCACCTGTAGGACCCCGCACTGGGTAAAGAACCCGCGCCAGACGCCGGGGGTGCCGGCCAGGGCGGCTGTGTGAGAAGCGGCCGCCCTCATGCCCTGCGATGTCATGCCTCCTTTGATTGCAATCACCGGCTTCTGTGCTGCCGCACGGGCAAGCGCGGCGCGTAAGCGCCGGCCCTGTTTTGTTCCTTCGATATAAAAGGCGATGATATGCGTATCGGGATCATCGGCAAGGTACTCCAGAAAATCGGCGCCGTCCAGGTCGGCTGCATTGCCGTAACTGATTACTTTGCTGAACCGGAGATTTTTCGTCCTTGCAAAATAAGAAAAGGATTCGGCGAAACTGCCGCTCTGCGCGACAACGCCGATGTGCCCCTCCTCGGCGGGAGACTCTGGCACGATGGCCAGGCCCGATTCGGGACAGTACACGCCGAAGCAATTGGGACCGATGAGCCTGATTCTTCCCGCCGCCAGCCGCTTCAGCTCCTCCTCCTGCTGTGACCGCTCGGGGATGCCCGTTTCGCTGAATCCGGCCGTGAACATCTGTGCGACCCTGACGCCCTTGCGAATGCACTCTTCAAGTATTTGAGGCAGCCGTGAGGCGGAGACGGAAATAATGACGTAGTCGATGTCGGCTTCCACATCCAGGATGCTCGGGTAGCATTTCTTGCCCAGCACTTCCTCATACTTGGGGTTCACCAGGTAGAGCCGGTCGCGGATTTTCGTTTTTATCTGTGCCCGTGTCGCGATGTCCGAAGGAGATGCGCCGATGATCGCTACATTCCGGGGATAGAAGATACAGTCAAACAACCCGTCGTCTCTGTTCATAGTGCCTCCTGAGGGAATAATGCGCATCCTTTTACCACAGGTTGCGCGACATTCGAAGAGCAAAAACAGGTGAAACGCTAAAGGGAATGGAACCTATTTTTTATAAATGCCGTTTTTCCTATACTGCGGACACAGTTCCGACGTTCCCGGCTGATACTCGCGGCACACGAGAGGCCGTGTCTCGTATATGGCACAGCGCCACTGTTTGCCCTCTCTTTCCAGGAATGGACATACCTGAGAAAAGTCGCCCGTGTCGGCGGATACCAATCGGTCGCCCGCCCAGACACGACGACGGTGTTCGATAATATCGAGAATATCCTGCCTGTGTTCGGCGCGCCAGCGGTCGAAATCGCTTTCCCGGGCATAGGCCGTCAAATCGACGAAACAGCACTTGCCGCACCGCAGGCAGGGAGTGTGCGCTTCCATCATTTTCTTCAGTGCCAGGTATCTAATAAAAACCAGTTTACCTTTGTCGGCAGATATCCCCGCAGGCACACTCTTTCGGAGACCGCTTTGCAGAATCCTATAAAATCGCCAATTTCGTCATGCCGGCAGATCCCGGATCAAGTCCTCCGGGAGGTATCCAGTTTTTTCACGCACTTTCTGGATTCCGGGTCAAGCCCGGAACGACAGAAAAGGAAATTATGCAGGTCTCTTTCAGCGGTTCTGATGTCCTGCTATTGAGAAAAAATCAACATGCAGAATACAAACAGGCCACCTATAGTTTCTCCAGCTCATCCAGAAACTGGATCACTCGCAAGGACTCTGCGACGCCCGTCGTGCCCCGCATGCTGATCACCACTGAAATGGTTTCTAGAAACTCTTCCCTGGTTGCGCCGAGCGCCAGGGCCGACTCGGCCTGACTGAGAATGCAGTTTCGACAGCCGGCGCCGAGCGCGATGGCCATCGCCATGAGTCGCTTTGTTTTGCTGTCCAGGGCGCCGTCCCTGTAGGCTTCATTCACCAGCTCGCCAAGCATGTGTGCGAAATCCGGCATGGCGCGCAACAAATTCCCCAGCTGTTTCTTCCTGATATCGTTTAACTCAATTTGACTTTCCGGCATATGTGCACTCTTCCTGGTATAAATTCAACCGGCATGTGCCGATTGTGTAATGAGTATGACGCGAATTGCTTCCCCCGTCCCGGTCTGAAAAAAACAGATAACACGTGTACTTTTAGCACAATTTCCATTATATTGACACAATCCTGTATAAACTCTTCGAATGCCTATGACACCAAGCAGAAAAGGAGAAATGTGCCGGTATGAAAAGCCAGTGTAACAAACTCAATACCCTCCGCATCGTGTCCTTTGTTTTCTTACTGTTTATTACCCACGTGGCGTTTCAGACGCCGACCGACTCCTTGGCCTCGGATACCGCCGAACTGAGGGGCATGATCACCGACCAGGCGACGAAGCTTCCCATAGATGCCGCCCGGGTTACGGTACACACAACAGAACGCTCCTACACCGCCAGAACCGACGGATTCGGCATGTACGCCATCGACGGAATCGAGCCGGGAAGCTACACGATCCAGGCGGAGCATCCCGGCTATCATCCGGCAAGCGACGCGGAGTTTTCCGTCACCGCCGGGGGGCGGTACCAGTGGCACAAGGAGCTGACCCTCAAGGAGCCCTTTTTCGACATCTTTGTGGAAGTCGCCTGTGTGACGACGGGAATGAAGCTTGCCAATATACCGGTCAGGATCACGGGCGTCCCCTCGGGCAGCGGGACCGCCGTCGACAGGTCAGGAAAGACGGACAGCCTGGGCTTCATCCAGTTTGCCGGACTTTCTCCGGGATTTTACAGTTTCTTCATAAACGAGGGGGCCGACAGCAACCCCGGCTGGGAATCCTATTCTGAGCAGGTCAGCAAAGAGCTGACCGGTCCCCACTGGGCCGACGTGCTGTTGAAGCCCCTCACCAGTCACATTATCGCTTCGGTCTATGGGTTCAACCCGGTGACCGAGGAGGAGAACGTGCCCCTTGAGGGCATCATCGTCGAATGTGAGGGCGTTCATCCCGACAACCAGGATATCGTCCTCGTTCCCGCCCAGGTCGGTGTAAGCGGCATCCGAAAGGAGAATGACTCCTACTGGGACAACACAATGGCCGGCAAGGTGCGCTTCACCGGTCTGCCTCCCGTCCACTGGAATGTTCAGGGAAAGCGTCTGGGCTACAACGTGAGCACACACCTGGTGACCGCCCTGCCGCAGGAGACGCTGCGCATCGATATGACCCTCCAGAACACGGCGCTTACCGTGGTCGTGGACACGCCCTACCATGATCCCGAGATGCTTAGCGGCCTTGAAGTGCGCCTGCAGGGTCTGAAGGACAGCAACACCGCAGGCATCGACCGCACCCGCACCGTCACCTATGAGGCGGACAAGAACCGGGCCGTGGCGGTCTTCGACAAGATTCTTCCGGGAAACTACCTCGCCACGGTCAATGATACCGTGGAGCGCCACGTGCCCATTCTGATCGAAGGCAGCGACATCAACGCCGGCAATGAAGACGCCTACAGCAGGTTTTCCGTCACCCTTGCCGCTTCGGACTATCTGGACGCCGTGGCCGATGTGAACCGAGAGACGACCCTGTTCTGCGACCCAGAACCCGTAACCTTCACCGCCACGCTTCTCCTGGCCGATGAACTGGCGAGCCACGATTTCGATTTCTTCAGGGCCGCCCAGCCGGCCTACTATCCCGGGGCCAACAAGGTGCTCGAAATCCGGGCCTCCGAGTATTACGCCCGGTTTATACCGGAAGAATATCGGCTGATCGAAGTTAAGACCAACGAAATAGGCGAGTTTACCCTTTCGCTGATCCCCGGCATGTATGGCATTACGGCGCCGGGTCTCACCGATTACTGGGGCGACTGTTTTGTGGGAGAAGATATTAAGTCCGGCAGCTACATAAGCGCGATGTGGCCCTATTACCAGGTCTGGCCCCACAGCCTGAAATCCGCCCAGGCCTTTCAAAAATACCAGATGATGGGGAGAATCACCAGCATCGGCGGCATGGCCCTTTCCTCCGGGCAGCACATGGCGGGCACCCTCTTTGCCCTGAAAAACAGATGCGCCGTCGAAGCGGCGGTGGACCCGGCGCTGATGTGGAAAAGCCCGACGGAACACCAGGTGGTGGCCCTGGACCGCAGCAAGGCCGAGTCGGAAGGGAGCGTCATGATGCCGGAGGTGCGCTACGAGACGCTCTATGCGGAAATCGCCGACGGCGGTTCCGTCACCCTGACCGGACCGGTCAACCGGAGCGAGGCCCTGGAAAACCGCAAGGGAACGGCGCGGCGGGTGATCGAGGGCCTTCCGGCGGGCGCCTACACTATGGCGCTCAACCACCCCCGCTATACTCATCTGGCTGCGGAGTATGCTGGGCCCTATCCCTATGAATTCACCTTTGCCGAATTCCCCGCTCCCGGCCTTGTCCCCGAGGCGCCCTTCCCGGAGAATTACGACTACTGGAGTTCAGTTTTTCCCATGGGAGTGCTGAACCTGAAGGGGATCATGGAGGCCACCAGTTACGGGACGGCCAGGGTCGAGATCTACTCCTGGCAGCAGGTCGATCAAGACAACTATGATTATGTGAAGAACGGTGAAGTGGTCCCCCAGTTCATCCGCCCGGACTACACGGGAGACCGTATCTTCTATTATACCGAACGCTGGCGCGCGGGAACGCCGAACACCCCCTACGAGATGTGGCTCTACGTGGAAAATTATTATTTCGAAGACACCAACGAACACTGGTACCATTTCACCAGCAGCGGCGGCGACCTTGAAGCGAGAATCAACATCGGCGGACCAACTCCGACAGCGGGCGTGGATCCCCTCGCCATCTCCCACGACATTCTGGTCGAGACCAGGGATGCCGTGGACGGCTCAGCGATCGACGACATTGCGGTATCCTGGTTCGATAAAGGAGAATGGGAGGAAGACCGTACAAAGATCACCACCACCGGCGGCGCCTGGGTGACTGATCTGACCTCCCCGCTGGAATTTTACGATCTGACCGCGGAACACACAAACTGGCGCTACAACGGCTATCGGCTGGAAACCCTTGACGTGACAAGCGGGAAGCTGAAATTCAAGATAATCATCACCATGATCAGGGGCATCGCTCTCAAGGGTGCGGTGAAAAGCGCCGCGTCGGGAAACCCCGTCGAAGGCGCCGAAATCCGTCTGTGGAACCGCTACGGCCGGTTCTCTGAGCGGGGCGATCCCACCGGCGCCGACGGCGCCTTCAAATGGCCTTTCGAAATGGGCGATGTGGGGTGGTTTCTGGAGGTGACGGCGCCCGGATTCGAGCCCCTTCGAAAACGGCTCGACCCCTCCATGGCGGTACCCGATCCCGCCGACCCGAGGACCAATGCCTATCTTTTCGAAGGAGAAAACGCGATTGCACTGACGCCGATCAAAGGGCCGGTTATCGCCAAGGACAGCCTGACCATGAACCGCCGCGGCGCCTTTCTGCCGGGGGCGAAGAAGGCCGGAAATCAGACGGCATTCACCGCCTTTAACGCCGAAGGTCCGCTGACGATGACCTGGAGTCTCGATGTGGGCCTGGAACAGACGACATACACCGTCACACTGCCCGGCTTCGATAACGATGACGGATCGGCGGGGGCAAACCGGACCGTGACCCTTCAGGACGGTATCCAGGAGGTCTGGCTGGTCGATATGAAGGCCTTTCCGGACAACCGTTACGACGATGCGCCCGTTGCCCTGAATCTGGCGGAAACTGCCGAACCGCGGGAGGTTGCCGCGTTCCTGAATAACATCCGCAGCGGCGCCGAGGGCTACAGGAACGTCTATTACCAGCGCCTGACGAATTTCACCGCCGACGCCACCGATCAAAATACCGTGAAGGCCACCGGTCAGGTGAAGCTCTGGCAGCTTCCGCCGGACCTTTTCAAGCCCGCCTTCATCGTGGTCACGAAGCTGGGGGCCGTCAACGTCTACAATTTTGAATACACCGGCGCCTTTGAAGGGAAAGAACTGACCGGTGCGCGGCTTCCGCCGTGGTTCGCCGGGATGGCCGATATCATGGGATCGGTGGCGGGCTCTCAGGTCATGCTGGGAGAGGGACTCCAGAATGCGCTGCCGAAGGGAAAGATCATCGCCCTTCCCACCTTCACGGCCAATATCATTCTCCGCGCGACGAACGCCCTCGATTACGTCTACAGCATCGATACCCAGGTGAAGGAAGGGATGCAAAGCAAGATCGGCGGCATATTGGGACTGTCGCCCGGATTCATGGGCCTCAGTCTCTACGGCGGCGTCGAGGCCACCCTCAAGGGTGAAGATCGGGAATTCTATGTGCAGATGAAGGGCGGCATCGCGAAAAACACCGTCAACAAGAACGAATACACGCCAGGATTTCTCAAAAAATTCGGCGATGTCAAGGTGGGGTTGACGCCTCCGCCGGCGGGTGAATTTTACCACATCGACAGCTACAAGTTTGCCCCCGACAACAAGCCTGACGAGCTTGCCGTACTCTATGGAATGAGCGGTCAGGCGGGCGTCGAGGTGTCGGCGAGCATTTTCCCCGTGCTCAAATACATTCCCAAGATCGGTCCTGTGCTCCTGCTGCTCTACAAGTCAGGCGCCATGGATGTCCGCGCCCTGACCAAGGGGCTCATCGGGGTGCGGTCCCTGAGCGGCTTCAAAACCGTCTTTCCCCGCCAGGAAGAACACTATGCGATCCAGGGTGCCGAGACGAAACAGTGGCGCCGGCATTTCCTCGGGGGAAACGAAGTGGGCGATCCCGTGAAGGCACAGGATCCCCAGAAAACGGAAAGCCTCGACATCGCCTTCGGCTTCGGCGTGGGCGTGGACGCCATGCTGGCCCGGGGGAGCGTCGGCGCCAAAGGGACGGTTGAACTTTCTGGCGACGACGCCTGGACCGGCGCGCCCGCCATGCTGATAGACGTGAACCCCAATGGCGATTCCCCCATTTTCAGGCGCATCCGCGGCGATCTGCGGGCGGTGCTCAATGTATATCTGAAGACCTGGATCGCCCAGTTGCAGAAGAAATGGCACTGGAAAGCCTGGCCCATCGATTACCAGTTCGGCACGGAATCTGCCATGTACCTGATTGAAATGGAGATTGTCACCCAGCGCAGGGATCTGGGAACGTTCGAACCGGCCGAATTTCAGGGGCAAGACCCGGTCGTGGTCGATGGCTTTCCGCCGCTGGGTGTTTTTTCAACCTGCAGTGGAAACGGCGATATGCTTCTTTATACCGACATGACCGCCGAAGGGAATATGGCGCTCAAGGCGAGCCGGCGGAACGAATCCGGCGCCTGGGGAACGCCTGTGCAAATCGCGGTTGTGGAAGGCGTCATTACCGATACGGCCGTAATGGCACGCTCGGACGGTACATGGCTCGCCGCCTGGACCCGGATCGACAAGGAGCAGGCCGATAATTTTTATCCGCCTTCACGCATCATGTATGCGACCGGAAACGCTGAGGGAAACCAGTGGTCGACGCCCGCCGAGGCGGCGGCGCTTCCCGATGTGGCGGCACATCTGAAATTCATGCCCCACGGAACTGCGACAGCCCTGCTCTATACCCGGGCGGCCGACGGAGCAACCGGAGGAAATCAGGGTATCTACGGCATGCTGGCAACCGATGGCGCCTGGTCCGACCCGGTTGAATTGACATCGTCTGAGATCTTCCGCTTCGACGCCCTGGGAAGCGATGATTTCACAGAGAAGCCCAGTCTGATCGTCTATGCAAATGAGAGCCGTGAGCTTTACGCTCTCGCATGGGAAGAGGACCTGTCAGCGCCGTCACTCTTACTGGAAGCTGCAGGGAGCGCCTTCGCGCTTTGCGGAGATGAGCGCCGCGCCTATCTTGGCTACAGTGGGGACAACGCCGGAATCGGACTTTGTAAATATGAAGGAGAAACCAAAGAATGGTCGAATCTTGGACTGCTGTTTCCGGAAGCGGTCCCTCGCGAGCTGTCCCTTGCCGTTATCGAGGATGGGGACAGAGACCTGTCGGCCGTCACATGGACGCAGGGGGACGGGACTGGAATCGGCCTTTATTTCGGCACAATAGACGTCTCAGAAGGTGAGATCCTGCTGTTGTCAAGAGTGACCGACAAAGAGGGTGATTTTCGCGCGCCTCTCCTGCAGGTATGCGGTTCCGACGGCGCCGTGCACGTGATGAGCCTGTGTGAATCAGCCGCGGGAGTCAATCAGCTCCACGATTATCCGTTGACGGGACTCATCAACTACGGCGATATAAATGGCGACGGCGTCGTTGATCTTGGTGATTTTATCTGCATCCTTCATATTCTCGCACATGAAGGCACGCTGGAAACTATCGGGAAAATAAAAGCCGACATTACGCGAAACGGCGCGATCGATATGGGAGATGCACTGTCTATTCTGAGGAACCTGTCGACGGAATAGCGGGGAAGAACGACATACATGAATAAATACCCGCATCCTTTCGAGGGTGCGGGTATTTGTTGTTTTTACCGAATCCTGTTGAAGAAACTACATCGTCTCCGAAAATTATCAGGAGAATAGTTGAGTTGGAAAAATGCCGACAGCTTCATTTCTATGGAATTATTATGTAGGTCAAGACAGGCGACTGTGATAGGCTATTTTTAATTAAAATCGAGTGAATACTCACAGGAGGTGGTATGATGTCCGCCTTTGGAAAAACCGCAGCGATATCCCTGCTCGCTCTCCTCACACTTATAATCCCGGATTTCAATACGGTACAGGCATCCCAATGGGTTCAGACCAATGGTCCTGCCGGCGGGTGGATAAACGTCGTGGAAATCGATTCTCAGAATCCTGATATTCTCTATGCCGGTGGCGCCGGCGGAGGAATATACAAGACGGTTGACGGGGGCGAAACATGGTTCATGACAAAAGAGTTTGGGGATCCGACCATGTACACTATCGACATCATTGTCTCATGGGAGAACAGCCAGCAAATATATGCGCTGGCAGGTGGCCTGATATATAAGAGTGACGACGGAGGCGTCAACTGGCTGAAATTGGATTTTTTCGGGGGAATAGAATGCATTTCAATGTCAGTATCCGATTCCTCCGTCCTGGCCGCGGGACTCCACAGCGGTGAGGTGTATTACAGCAAAGATTCGGGAGAGACATGGTCGGATGATATTTCAGGCAGTCTGCCGGATGAAAAAATCTGGGAAATCTCCATGGGAGCAGTAGATGAAATCTGGGTTGGGACAGTCAATCAAGGTAAAGGAGGATTGTATCACACTATCGATGGGGGAAAGTCCTGGAATCAGATCGATCTGGATAAAGGTGAAGCTTCGGATGTTAATACCATTTTTGTTGACCCGTCGGATACCAATAGTATCTATGTGGGGCTATTTGACGTGTATAACGAAGTGTTTGACAGTGAGAAAGACAATTACCTCCTGAAAAGTGTGGATGGCGGTAATACATGGATATCACTCAGACTGCCCGGTACTGATGGTATGGTAAATATTATGGGCAGGGCCCGGGAAGATGATGCGCTGTATGTGGGTACGGGAGACAGAGTATACAGATCCACTGATAATGGAAGCAGCTGGTCAAACATTACTCCGCCCGGAAGAAGCGGGGATATGTGTGATATAGCGGTAGATCCCCGCAATACTGACGTCCTGTATCTACCCCGGCGCGCCCATGGAATAGTCAAGACAGAAGACAGAGGAGATTCATGGACTCCCATCAATCAGGGGCTGCTCAACACAAGCATATCCCTTCTTGCGCTTCCAGACACTCCAGGTAGCGGGACCGTATATGCGGCAACAGTAAACGGCGAAGGAACTTTTGTGACAGAAGATAATGGTGATTCATGGACCAACGTTGTAGGGGGAGGGATAACCCATCCCTGGACCGACGAACTGGTGATCAGTCCCCATGATCCTGAAACCGTATGGGAAGTGGCGGATGTGGGCGAAGTTTTTATGACGGAGAACGGCGGCACAACCTGGAAAAAGATAATCGATACCTATGGTGCCGGATTCAGATACGGTTCAATTCATGCCGTGGCTCCCGCCCCGTCGAATCCCGATATACTATACGCGCTCAAGAGCGGTTTCGGGATATTCAAGACTGAAAACAGAGGTATAAGCTGGCGTTTTCTGCACCAGTCGGAGATCGACTATTCCTATTCGATGGTGGTTCACCCTGAAAACCCGAATATCGTGTTCAGCGGCTATAACTCCAAGCCCTTTCAGAACTGGGCCATGGTGCGAAGGACAACCGACGGGGGGAATACATGGGATACTTCGCTCCATGTGGATGGCGCTGAGGCAATCACATCCGTTGTGTTCGATCCTTCAGATCACAATACCCTCTATGCCGGCAGCACGGGGAGCACAGGCGGAAAAATATTCAAGAGTGCCGACGGCGGAAACAACTGGTCCAATCTCAATGAACACTTCATTATGAACACGGTCTGGGGGCAGCCCCAGCTCATAGTGGATCCCAATGATCCTTCCATCGCCTATGCAGGCACCTGGCTCGCCGGCACATGGAAGACAACAAATGCGGGAGCACACTGGACCCTGCTCAAGAATGCGCCTGTCTCCGCCACGTCCCTGAGTCTGACCCCCTCTAACAGCAATGTGATATATCTTTCGGATCGCACCGCACCGAAAGTCTGGAAATCCATCGATGGGGGCGCTACATGGGAAGTTATTGGAGACTTCTCGTCTAACGGGGCGTTTCTGGTAAACCGCGTGCTGGCTGATGGCGATAGGATTTACGCAGCCACATTCGGTCCGGGGATGCATGGCGGAAAACTCTACAAATCAACCGATGCGGGTAAGGAATGGATTGATATCACAGGAGGTTTGCCGCGCAGTGTGCTGGACATAGCCGTCAATCCAGACAACCCCGACATTGTCTACGTAACGACGCATATCTACGGCGCGTACAAATCGGTAAACGGGGGCGCAGACTGGACAGAGATGCAGAACTTTCCCGATATAGGCGCCTATGATATCGAAGTGGACCAGGTTGATCCGCACATCGTATATACATGCGGTATGGGCGGGGGAACGGTTCCGGACTGGTGCATGGCGCCGGACGGCTATACATTCAGCGACGATTCGGGGGTCTATCGGTCAACCGATTCCGGCGCCACATGGGAACAGCTTCTGCGTACCGACAACGAATGCCGGGCAATAAGACTGCACCCGGATGATCACACCACACTCTTTGCCTCTGCCATGGACGATGGCCTGCAGGTAAGTACGGACGCCGGGAAGACATGGAGAGCCTGTAACGAAGGCCTGGATACCAAAGTTCTCACTTCATGCACGGTGGGGGGAAGTACCATATACGTGGGAACTCAGGGATTCGGTGTCTATTCGGGCGACCTGGTTTCGACAGGCGGGATGTCCGTCACGTGGCAGCCGGATCGAAGCAACAAGCCGTCGCCTCAGGTCTACAGCCTGCAGATCGAGATCGATCCCGCGAATCCCGAGCGGATCTTCGTGGGTGCAAATCCGGGGGGATTGTACCGGTCCGATGACGGCGGAGCGACATTCTATGACAAAAACTTTCTCACTCCCAGCGTGGTGGTGGAGGATCCCTACCGTCAGGGCTATTACAACTTTGCCATAAATCCGAAAAAGAGCAGCCAGGTATGGCTGGGCACCTGGGGCAAGGGGATATACAAATCGTACGATGGAATGGATTTCGATATAGGCGCCAGCGGCGCGGACAGGAAAATGTATGGGAAACACATCTATGAAGTGGTTGTCGATCCCCACAACGACGCTCCCGTCGTGTACGCCGCAACGGAAGAGGGCGTGTATAAAACAACCGATGAAGGGGTTACGTGGAGTGATTTCAGCACGGGGCTTGATAACACGCAGGTCAGAACACTGGATATGCTGTCCGACGGTACCCTGGTGTGCGGCACTCTGGGATATGAACTCTATTATTATGATCCCCCGGAAAAGACGTGGCGCCAGATGCCTGGCTTCGGAAATTACGGAACATTTTGGCCTCTATGGGATGATCGTCCCCTGTATCAATACACCACTCTGCTTTTTGACCCTGTCCATGCAGAAAATATATATGTCGGGACATTTCCCGCAGGTATCTACAAGAGTACCGACGGCGGGCAGAGCTGGAGAGAACGTAATGTCGGATGGACCAACGATGGCGTATTCTCTCTTGTCTTCAGGCCCGGCAACACCAAAATAATTTACGCGGGAACATATAATGGCGTCAATCGGTCCCTGGATGCCGGCGAACACTGGGAGATGTGGGATAAAGGCTGGCCTGACGAGCAGTGGGTGTTTTCAATCGATTTTGACCAGGGAAATCCCGACATAATGTATGCCTGCTCAAAGAACGGTGAAAACGAAGGGAGGGGCAGGGAAGAATTCCACGGCACGGTTATGAAGAGTATGGATGGCGGCGCGAACTGGTTTCCTATCACAAATGGTCTGCAGCTTGACAATGAATTCTATAAGATCATTGTGGACAGGCATGACCCGAACACACTGTACCTGGCCTCTCAGTGTGAAGGTGTCTTTATAAGCCATGACGGCGGCGCCGGCTGGTCGAGCTGGAATGAGGGCCTGACCAACCTGAAACCGGGGACGAACGGCAACAATGTCACCAACACCATGGTCATGTCGGCCGACGGAAATTATCTGTATTTCGGCAGCGCGGGCTCGGGTGTCTTCAGGCGGGCCCTGCACGAGGACACTGACGGTGATGGACTTGCCGACAGCTGGGAACGTGCCTTTTTCAAAGATCTCACCACCACCGAAGGCACGGGAGATCAGGATAAGGACCGGCTGACCGACAGGTATGAATACCGATATGCGACAGATCCTACCAACGGCGATACTGACGGCGACGGCATGTCCGACGCCTGGGAGGTAGACACTACACTCAATCCGTTACTGGATGACGGATCAATGGATTGGGACGAGGATAGCTATACCAATCTCGAGGAGTATTTCTACGGAACGGACCCTCATGATCCCGAATCAAAGCCCATTGTCGGCGACATAGACGGATCCGGGAGTGTGGATCTGGCCGACGCCATACTGGCAGGCCGCATCCTCACAGGCGAAAGCCCTGACGGCATCAAGAAAATAATAAACATATCAGGTAATTCCACGATCAGGGCTGAGGAGATGATATATATACTGCAGGGAATTTCCGGTCTGAGATAGATCCGCACTACATTCGTTAATTTCACCACGAACTGATAACTTGAATGAATTGATGGAATCTTTCACTACATAAATGACTTGACAGGAAATGTTAATGGAGTTAAGGACTTCCTTGTTTTTCTTTTGTTGTCGGTTAAATGCTCTTATATACTTTGATTGCCCGAAATCAAAGGGGGGAAGTATGTACATGTTGATGCCCTGTTTTTCATGACGAGAAACAGGGTTTTTTTATTGAAACAAGTCAACGTGAAAAATGTGGCAAGTATGGGTGCAAAAGATCTGATCCTTTATTACACCCTACGAGTTGCAGCTATTCTTTATGCCATATAGCAGGAGAAACAGTTCCCATGGATAATCGATTCTTCGAACATCCCGTTATTAATTCTCCATACGAGTATCCGATGCAGCACTGGGAACTCGACGATCAGGGCCAGCCGACACAGCAAATCCTTCAACATCGCCGCCGTGCAGAGTACATCACACCGATTCCCAAGCCCAGAAAGCGGAAGGAATCGAGCGACCAGCAGCAATTAATCTTCGACGAAGGCAAAGGCCTTTCGACTCAGGAGCAGGAATACGATCCGACGCCCATCATTAATGAACTCCGCCAACACATAGATCGATGGAGGGCCATTCCACACCCGAGCGACTGGGGCGTTACGCCCGAAACCGCACGCCTGCTTCAGCACTGGCGCCACCACCAATTCGGCAGTTTCCGTCCCTTCTTTTGCCAGGATCCCGGGGATGCTGACACTCGAAGACCTGCGCAAGGACCACCCTTCGGTGCCCAACAACCCCTTTATTGCTGAGTCGCTTTCCCTGACGCGATACATTGAGAAGGCCGGCACGGAACCCTACGAAAAGGCATTGTCCTCGCAATCACCGGAAGTGTTTTCACCCCTTCCCATGGCGGACGACGATACGGCCTGCATCATTTATACGAGCGGTACCACGGGACTGCCCAAGGGGGCGATGATTACCCATGCAAACATGCTGACCCCGCTGACCGACACCCACACATTCGGTCCCGGCACGCTCCTGATCAATGTGCCCATGTACCATATCGCCGGCATCGTCTGTATCTCGCTCCCTCTATATCGCGGCGATACCATGATTATTCTCCCGGCCTTCGATGCCGGTGTCTTCCTGGAGATCGTTGAAAAGGAGCGGGTGAACACCACCTATCTTGTTCCCACCATGCTCCAGGCCGTGCTTGACCATCCCGATTTCGCAACACGGAATACCGATTCCCTTACCCATATCGGCTATGGCGCCTCACCGATGCCGGTCACTCTGCTCTTGCGGGCCAAGGAAGTCCTCAAAGCCGACTTTACCAATTTCTTCGGCATGACCGAGACGACGGGCATTGTCGCCGTGCTGGGACCTGAAGATCATTATCTCGAAGGGGACAAGGAAACAGTGGACAAAAAGATCCACCGGCTTTCAGGTATCGGTCGTTCTATTCCGGAAGGGGAGGCGCGCATCTTCGACGACAACGATCGGGAACTTCCCCGCGGCGAGGTCGGAGAAATTGTTTCCCGCAGTCCCAAGGTGATGAAGGGCTATTGGAGAAATGAAAAGGCCACCGAAGAAACGATGAAAGGGGGATGGCTTCATACCGGAGATCTTGCCAGTATGGACGAAGACGGGTACATGTACCTGAGCGGCAGGAAAAAAGACATGATCATACGTGGCGGTGAAAATATCTATCCCGTCGAAATAGAAGCGGTGCTGCACAGGCACCCGAAAATCGAAGAGGCCGCAGTTATAGGAGTTCCCGATGAATACTGGGGGGAGATTGTGAAGGCGGTCATTGTCCTCAAGAAAGGGGAACACGCCACGGAAGAGGAAATCGTAGAATACTGCCGTGAGCGAATGGCCAGTTATAAGAAACCAACGGTGCTTGAATTCCGGGAATCGCTTCCCAAGAATGCGATGCAAAAGGTGCTTAAGACTGTTCTCCGTGACGAAGCCGTACGAGCGAATAAAGGATAGGCATGGCAGCAGCCTGGACGCGGGATATGGGGAACCCCCTTTCCCGCGCGACTTTCCAGGAGAGTGCGCTGACTGCATGGTCATGGTGTTCGATGAAGCAGACTGCATTGAGTATGCTTACCCCCCAAAAACTGGACAAGGCAATAGGTTGTATGGTAGTCTGATGAAAACTTAGAGACAGGCTCTTCAGAAAGAGTATTCCCTTTAGATTGATCAATGAAAGACCGGGCTCGACCGGCTGAAAGAAATCACCACTGCTCCCCACACGTACTTCAAAGGATTGTAAATAAGATCTTTGGAAAAGATCATGGCAAGTAGTCACTACAGGAAAGGAGGTGTTGATGGGGAAATAGGACCGTAATTTCATGTGCCGATTTTGGACATTCTCAATCGGTATGAAAAGGGAACCGAGGCTTTTCATTTTGAGAGCATAGGAAAAAAGGAGGAAATGTATGAATTGCAGTAGCAGGAAAGCTCACATTACCGGCGTGTGTTTTGTAGTTCTATGTATGCTTTGTATAGGTCTTTCGCAGGTCTATGCGTTCGAACCGTTTAAAGGAGATATCGCCAGCTTTGACACTATGAAGCCGACCTATCCGACATCGGGTGATACCATTAAGATAGGAATGCTAGAGCCCTTCAGCGGATCCGCATCTTTTGCCGGTGAACTCTACTGGCTTGCATTGTCCTGGGTTGCCCATGATGTAAATTCGCAGGGCGGCATTATGGTCGATGGAAAAAAGAAAAAGATTCAGATTTTAAAGGGCGATACACAGGTGAAACCGGCAATCACCAAAAAAGCGGCGGAAAGACTTGCCCTGGAAGATAATGTTGACATCCTGGTCGGCACCTCAGGAACTCATCTTACCATTGTGTGCCAGCAAGTTGCGGCCAAGTACAAAAAAATATTTGTAAATTACTGTTCCTTTTCAGATCTGCTCGTTGATGACAAGCACTGGAATCCCTATTATTTCCAGACCGCCCCCAATACTACTCAGTGGTCATCGGCGCTTGCCTATTTCTATTCCGCCCGGCCGGAAAGGAAATTTTTTCTTTTGTGCCAGGACTATGCCTATGGCCATGCCTTCGCAGAAACCTTTAAGTTGGCGTTGGCAAAATACAGACCCGAGTCGACTATTGTGGGCGAGCAATTCCATCCGCTCTTTACGAAAGATTTTGCCCCCTACCTTACCAAGATCCAGGGATTGGGCGCCGAAGTGATCATCAGCCAGGACTGGGGTGTGGATAACGAAAATATGGTCAGACAATCGAGGGAACTTGGAATGAAGATTCCTATTGCCAGTTTGTATGTTGACGATTTGCGACCGCTTGAGATAATCGGCGGCCCGGCAGGAGCGGGACTGGTGGTGTTAGGGGATCATATCCCCAGCGTTAATACTCCCTCGAACAATAAATTCAACGAATTGTGGCATGCCCAGTGGAAAAAGTGGGAGAAACCCTATAACACCAATTTTTATAGATGGCCATCCGGTTTTATGGGACGGTGCGCCATAAGCATGTATTGGTTATTAGATATCGTACAGCGTGTTGGGAGCACCGATGCAGAAAAAATTATCCAGGAGTGGGAAGGAGATACCTATGAATCTCCGAGTGGAACGCTTTATATGAGACCGCAGGATCATCTGTTGCTCAGAAACATCCACGTTTCCGTACTGACCTATCCCAATAAATGGTATCCCACTAGTGCAGGATACACGCAGGCTTTTCCTGTGCCGATGCAGTTCTGCACACCGCCTATTATAAACGGCCGTAAATAAGAGAATCGGACACACTGATGATTCCTGAAGAGTACGTGTGCGACCAACCCCTATAATAGAATTTTTTACAGGCAGTCCGCTGTACCATTTTCAGGTACAGCGGATTGTTCTTTTAAAGCAGTTATTTTCCCAACACTTTGTTTTTTGGCCGGAGACGCCTGTGTCCGGATAATGGCTGACTGTGGGGAATACTATTGCGGAGGGCTTGAAAAACAAAAAATCAAGGAGCTATAACCCTCATACTTGCGTTTGGGATCACTTGCATTTGGGATCAGTAGGCCGATATTTGCTCATTTTCGGTTAAATTTATTAACTAATCTTTTGCAGGAGAGTCTTCAGAGGCATCATAAAACACCAGGTTGTGTGTCCGGAGGTGTGTCCAGATGCATAAAGGTCATGAACACCGTTCCAGTCATGCCGCTGACCTTCGCCGTGAAGAGTGCCGAAGGGGCCGCCATATGGGCTGTACAATGAAATTTTCATCTTGTCTTGCCCCTCTGAAGCGTGGAACTGGTTTTCGCCGAAGCCAATCTGAATCGGCGGGCAAAAAGCGGCTGATGAAAGACAGCTAAAAGGTTACGAACGGCGGGCCGGCGTATCACGTTATGGTGGCTTGGATTGCCGGCTTCGGCGCCTGGAATCTGCAGAGCGGAAAAGGCCATTCTGCGCGTCTGGAGCGCTTGCCTGACCGGTTCATAGCGGACCCGCAACCCGGCACGCTGCACCTGGAATCGGGAAAGAAGATCACCGTCAACTCCCTGCTGATGACATGAGGGGAAAGGGCGAAACGGCAGCGGCCTCTGTGCGGTCCAAATCGGCCGGTCCAATGAACCTTGGCTTGATGGATCGTACCATTTTTGATTTGATGATGGTCAGATGCTGCTGGACAATCCAGCGGATTATGCGAATGTTTTGAACTGGTGTTGAATAAGTCCCCGATGGCGCGCCTCTATTGGGTGCGGTGAATATCCGAAGACGTGATGAATGAATTATACTTCTAAGACATACGTCAACTCACATATGGAAACTGGCCATGAAACGTTTTCTCCTATCCCTGATGGTTTTCTTTTTAGCGACGACAACCGGGACATTCACGGCCGCTGCTCTGGAACCGGGCAATCCAAGCAGCGTCGCAGAGGGTCTCTATGCCCAAATTCCGGGGACACAATACTAAATTATTTACTGTTCCTGTGTTTCCATGGACCTTTTGGCCCGGTTTTTTTCTTCTGCAGTTGTTTTTCTAACAGCGCCTCAAGCGTATCAATGAGCAAATCACTGCCAAGCGGTCTGCCTGTTCGTTCATGCTGACGAAGTTCCTTATATTCCTCCTCCTGAACTTTGTCCTCCAAAAATTTATTCCAGTCAGGAATCAACTCTAACAGCGGCGATATCTTCACAAACGCATCATCTCGTTTCTCAATATGGGCTCTCGCACTGCTCCAGGGGCATGCTATCGGATCGGTGATCAATCGTGCCCTTACGGGATTTAACTCTATGTGTCTGACTGCTGTCAGCAAATACCGCTCATCCATCACGAATGAGTGAAACCGTCCCTGTCACAGATAGCCTCGCCAACCCTCACGAAAATTAATCATCCGGGCGTATCGGCGATGCGCTTCACCGATGGCTTTGCGCATACCTTCCTCTGTCTGCGGGACTGCTACGAGGTGTGTGTGGTTGGGCATCAAGCAATAGGCCCAGATTTCAACGCCACATCGATTGCACCACTGTGCCATCAAGTCGATGTATTGCCGGTAGTCATCATCACAAAAAAAAGTTTCCTGTCTGCGATTCCCCCCGCTGCGTTATATGATGCGGATATCCGGGGACTACTATTCGTGCGATACGTGCCATAAACAGCTACTGTAAATATTTGCACAAATTGTCAATAATTTAGTATCGTGTCCCCGGAATTTCCTACAAAATCGCAATTGTTTTTTCTACTTCACCAGTTCTCGCATCTTCTCTTTCAATTCCCTTTTTAGTATTTTTCCGATCGAGCTTCTCGGCAGGACGTCCATAAATACAACCATCTTGGGGAGTTTAAATTTGGCTATTTTACCGGTGCAGAATTCCTTGACATCCGCTTCCGTCAATGTTGCTCCCTGGTGAGGCACAACCACGGCGACCACTTCCTCTCCCCTCACCGGATCGGGGATACTGACAACGGCAACTTCCGCTACCTCCGGATGAGACCAGATCACCTCCTCAAGCTCCCGCGGATAGATATTCTCGCCGCCTCGTATGATCATGTCATCCTTTCGTTCCATTATGAAGATATATCCGTCATCATCAATATAGGCGATGTCACCCGTATGCAGCCACCCGTTTTTGATTGCATCGGCGGTTTTGTCGGGCATCTTATAATATCCCTTCATGACATTATCGCCCCGCACGACCAATTCCCCCATTTCATGTGCCTTCTGTTCCCGATCGTTTTCATCGAATATTTTGACTTCTACCCCCGGGATGGGAATGCCGACCGATCCCGGTTTCGTCGGCATCCCAAGCTTGTGGGATGCAACGGTCGGAGAGGCCTCCGAAAGACCGTAACCTTCATAGATGATACCGCTGAATTTGTTTTCAAAATTTTCGATGACGTCGGTTGAAAGAGGCGCCGAAGCGGAAGACCACATTTCCATAGAACCGGTATCATACTTTTCGGCCTCCGGGGCAATCAGGAAATAGGAAAACATTGCCGGAACGGCCGCCATGATTTTGATCTTATATTTTTCAATAGCGCGGAAGATCATTTCGGGATCAAAGCGGGGAACCATAATGTTCGTTGCACCGCTCAGGGCACCGACATTGGAAACCATCAGACCGTAAGAATGACAGAGCGGCAGCACAAAAAGGCCGGTGAACGCTCGTGCCTCCTCCTGTTTCTCCGGAGGAAAGCTGTGCTCGAAGCTGCTCTGTGCATTACTGTAGAGATTCAGGTGGGACAGCATCACCCCTTTCGGTCTGCCCGTGGTCCCGGCCGTGTAGAGAATTACCGCTATCTCGTCATCGGCGGTTTCAACGGCTTCGAGCGTTTCACTGCTTTCAGCGATGAGATCTCCGTAGAAACGCGCCCCTTCTCGTTCTTTATCGATCAAAATAATGTTTTTGACGTGATCAAGGCCCCGTGCCGCCCCGGCGACCGTATCATACAAATCGGAATGAGTGACGACGGCGACGGATTCAGAGTTCTCCAAAATATATCGCACTTCCTGCTCACTCAAAAGAAAGAGGATGGGAACAACGGCCGCGCCGATTCTCCAGGCGGCCCGGTACGTAGCTATGACTTCGGGAGAATTGGGAAGAAAAACGGCGATTTTATCTCCCCGTTTCACGTCGAGATTTCTCAGGGCGTTTCCGAGGCGTTTTACTTCCCTGAATGCATCGAGGTTGGTGATTTGCACTTCCTTATCCGGCTCGGGGAGCCAAATCGTGGCTACATACTCTCCAAATTGTTCACAGTTCTGATCGAGAAGCGTCGAAAGGTTCATAAAAGTCCCTCCTATTTCGTATTTTTTTATCGGTAATTTCTTATAAACACCTCTTCCTGAGACGGCTAATGCACTGACGTTTCCCTATTTTGATCCTCTTTTGGTTCAATTCTTAGTTCAACGCCACTATCAAATTTTTGTAGAGTTAAAGATGATGGCCTGAGCGAAATCACGACCGGGTTCTGCTACTGTCGAATCCCTTGTTCGGAAGTTTCAGGTCCCACCATTCGTTCATCCTCTGTTCCGGGACGAGACCGTACCCGAACAGATCATCCATGAAAACCATAAACGGGGACAGAGACGGCATTGTTGCCCCCATTGCCCTGGACACCGAGTGAAGAGCCGTCTTGTTGTCTTTATTCCATGGGCAGGCCCCCAGACAGGCCCCGCAGTAGATATGCGTACTGGCGCTGTAGCTTGAACAGCGCTCACCGTCATCATACCAGACCTTCTTGCCAGGAGTGGAATACACGCCTTTTGGTTCCCAGGAAGGGTCATCATCCATGCTGAGAGCATTAGCCGGGCAGGCCCTGGCGCACTTTTTACATCCTCTGCAAAACTCCTGTAACCCAAAATCTATGGGTTTATCCAGAGCCAAAGGCAGGTCCGTCACGAGCGCTTCCAGACGGATAGCGCCCCCATATAGCGGTGAAATCAGGCGGTTCATGCGACCCATTTCCCCCAGGCCCGCCATAAGTGCGAGGGGGATGACCGGAGGTATCATTCCCGGTATCGGTTTGGCCTTGTAGCCCAGGCCGCGGATAAAATTGATCATTCTCTCCATCGCCATTTGGCGGTTTTCATACCCGCTTCTGTCAGCGGCATCACCGATCTGACTTGGGGCCCTGTACTGGGCTTCCATAGGGACCTGGGCGGCCAGGACGATTACGTATTTCATATCCTCCGGCACCAATACCTGACCATCTTCGGTGGTCTTGATCTTTTCAACGGAACTGCTGATGTGAACGTTTGCTTCAAGACACCAGGGGTTGAGACCCGTAAAGCCCACCTGTGATGCCCCCAGGTGAATCCCCGCGGCCTCGACCATCGCTGAAGCTTCCTTCTCCGATCCCTCCCAGCGGGGAACGCCGAGCTCATCCGGCGGATGAATCAGCGTACCGACAATCTCATTAATCTTCAGAAACTTCATGATAAGACTCAATGTAAACATATCGGTCCCTGCTGCAAAATAGGTTTCCGATGCGTAATGCAATGCAAAATCCTGGATTCTTGAGCCCGGTGCATTGCTCCGCATTTTTTCAAGCATCCGGGCACGCCCCTTTTCGAGCCTGGTAAGACCTTCCTCACGCAAGGGGCCCTGCATCACTTGCGTCATCAGAATCATGTCGGTGGTCTTGCGCTCCCATGTCGAAACATCCACCGGCGTTGTGATTTTATCCACAGAATTAACCCACCAGGGATAGCGCCCCTTTTGACTTCGATAGACATACCCGTGGGGTATGGTTGCCGGATCGTTGAATCCGTTATTCACATCGCTTGTCATTTTTTCCATTTGAATATCTCCTGCTTGTGATCTGTTGAATCTACATTCCCGGTTTTCAGGTCACCTTACAGTGCAAACTTTGAATACCCGCATACGGGCATGTGCGCGGGGCTGGCAACTTCACGCTGCGCCAGCCCGGAAAAAGGGGCAAGAAAAACCTAAAACCCGAATCTCCACACAATCGAGAGAAAAACAAAACCGGGCACGCCGAACAGAGTCAACCCCATCCATGCGGCCCGTGATTGATGTTCCTCACGTGATCCGAAAAAGACATCGAGCCCGAAGGCCACCAGACCACTTCCCGCCACAAAGAACAGCGACAGGTACCAGGCAGGCGGGGGAGTGGCACCACACATGAGCCCTGCAGCGATACCGGTTAACAGCCCGATAATATAATTTCTCATGAAAATCCCTCCCTCAAACATATGATCCTTTTCGACTGGCTCTGATCTCCAGAGCCCATTGACATTCCCTGTATCCATCCCTAAAAGAATTTCTTTTTCAGATAGTCCCACCCGGGCAACCAGGTGTGATCAAGGGGCTTTCGGATTTTCTTATAAGGATAGCCCTGCTCCAGTGCTTCGCCCCCGGTCTTAAACAGGTTTTCTTTGAGATCGGACAAGAGGGTGCCGGGTATGCTCACGGCCATTTCATCATCCTGGGTCCCGGAGACATATTTGTCGCCGACCCCGGGGAGGATAACTTCAGGTGTTCCGGTTAAAAACGGTTTTAATGCCCCTTTGCAACAGGATTCACCAAATCCGTTGAAGATGGATGTGATCACATGTTTTCCCTCATAACTCAAGGCCTGAACAATATGTGAAACCTGTCCGGGATTACCGTAAAAGATGATTGAGTCGGGTATGAAAGGGGTGCTGGTAAGTGGCGCCACCAGAAAACCAACATGTTCCATTGCCTTCTTCAGGTTTGCCGTGGAGGCATAATCAGCACCGGATGCCAAGTGACAGCGCATCTCGGATTCGTAGTCCTTGCGCCATTGATTTAATATCTGACTTTCGACAAATTCCTTATAAGGCAGTTTTAACCAACCCTGCCCATACGAACTGGGGACACAGAAATTATCCTCCTTCGTCATGGCGCTTTGTAACCGGTTGCTTCGGGCAAAGGTGATGGCCTGGCACAGAGCCCAGCTCTCTCCTGTTTTGGATGGCCGGATAAAGTCGTCAGGAATTTCAGATTCATCTTTGATATATGTTATCGTCACCGGATGGGTCGCGAGCCTCAGGTCGTTCCA
This sequence comes from Syntrophales bacterium, assembly GCA_963666365.2. GTDB lineage: Bacteria > Desulfobacterota > Syntrophia > Syntrophales > UBA2210 > JALNXD01. Next base: position 176,595 of record CAXXNF010000001.1, on the reverse strand, counting down.
AATCTCCCGGCCTGCCTCCTGATAACTCTCAATAGATTTCATGGTTGTCTCCTTGGGCACCAGCGTAAAACAGGAACAGCTGCCCGTTTGTCTTCAAGATTTATCCTGCTGCTTCTCCACAATCTCTCTCAGATACTTGAACCCGGGGGTTATGGACTCCGTTACTCCCATGGCCAGCATGCTTTTCAACGGGAATCCCATGTTCTGACGACCGCCGGTCTTGAACAAATATTCATTCACCTGACCCACAGCCGGGCCGGGGATCCCGACAGCCAGTTCATTGACCGTTGTTCCGGAAAATGCCATGTCTCCCATGCCGGGGGTGACGACCTGCGGCTTTCCGGTAATGAAGGGGAGAAGGGCGCCTTTCATGCAGGATTCACCAAAACCCTCGAATGATGAGGTGACCGGTTCGGTGTAGTCGTAGACCAGGGCCTGGATCAGATGGGAGATGTGTCCGTTGTCGCCGTAGATAAGCACACTGTCCGGTATCACGATGGTTGTGTTCAGTGGGGAGCAGATGAATCCCATATACTGACTCATCTTATATAAGCGCTCCTGACCTTCCGGGCCGCCGTACAGGGTATTCGCGATGAAATCGAATTTCCGCTTCTCGGCGGCTCGATCCTTATGCCATCCCTGCCGGATCTGACTCTCGAACAGTCCCTTCATCGGCACCTCGACCCACCCCATTGAAACGGACGAAGGAACGCAAAAGTTGTCTTTATCCGTCATGGCTGAATGCATGCCATGGCGCCGGGCATAGGTGAAGGCCTGGCAGAGCGCCCATTTCTGACCGCCTGCTGAGGGCCGGATGGCCTCCGGGGGTATCTCATCCTCACTCTGTATGAACTTGACCGCCACCGGGTATGTAGGCAGATGCAGCCGGTGATACAAATCATTTCCCACTTCACGATATTGTTCCAATTCCATGTCTTCCTCCTTCTTATGTCATATCGTATGAGCGAGGGGCGTCCGTGCGTTCCCCCTTCCGCTTTTCCGTGTAACAGTCCGGATTTGCACGGAATAACTACTCCGGCTGGCCATCGGTTTAACGTGTTCAATCCTTCCCATATTTCTTCCGTAAAAAATCAAAACCCGGCGTCAGCTTGGCCTTGATGCCCCTTGCCAGAAGGGTCTTGACCGGCATCCCCATATTTAAACGGCCGCCCGTTTTAAACAGGTTGGAGACGGCGTCACATATCATCGCCCCCGGCAGGCCGATGGCGATCTCGTAGTCGAAAACACCGGAAAAGGTCCGGTCTCCCGTACCGGGCATGACAATCTGGGGTACCTGGGTCAGGAAGGGGGCCAGCCCGCCCTTCATGCAGGATTCCCCAAAGCCCCAGTATCCTGATTGCGGGAAATTACGGCCTTCGTAGACCAGGGCCTGAACGATGTGGGTTATCTGTTCCGCATTGCCGTAAATCAAAACCGTATCGGGAACGATGATAGTCCTGGGTAGGGGTGACAGTATGAACCCTTTATATTCCTTTCTTTTTTCAACCTGATCTCCGAACAATCTCAGGGTGAAATCAAAAACCCGCCGTTCCGCATCGGCGTCCTTATGCCATCCCTGTCTTATCTGACTCTCAAACCGGTCCTCTTCGGATATATCCGTCCAGCCGAGACCGGCGGAGCCGGGGACACAGAAGTTATCCTGAGCGGTCATGGCCACATTCCAACCCCAGCGGCGGGCATAGGTAAAACCCTGGCACAAAGACCATTCCTCGCCTATGGCCGAGGGGCGCATGATTTTTTCACCCTCTATCTCCGATACATCTTTGATGTACTTGATGGCAATTGGCATACTGGACAGGTGAATCTTGTCATACAGCGTCTGCCCGGCCTCCTGAAATTCTTTCATGTTTGACATACTAAACCTCCTCGAATGGTATTTTCTTCAAATGGTATGTGGTATCAACAAAAAGTTGATGGTTTCGTAAAAAGTCCCCCAAGTCGTCATACCGGCGAAAGTCGGTATCCAGAAGTTCTTGAAAAAATGGATTCCGTGTCAAGCACGGAATGACAAAAGAGGCGAAATTTGACTTTTTACGAGGCTGTCAAAAGTTGGATTCACGTATTACTCCCTTCGGGAATGGTGCAGTAGAGCCGCGAATCCAGGAGGGCCTCGGTGCGGTAGTGAAGGGCATCCTGATAGGCCTTGCTCCTGTTCATTTCCATAAAGGCGTCGATGGACGGATACTCATACAGGGCTATCTCGTCCCATTCCTCGTCGCCGATGACCGGCATCAGACCGTTGCCGCGATACACGATGCGGGTTAGCTTTATCGCTTTCGTCGACACCAACTTCAAAACGTTTTCCTGATACTTCCGGTATGATTCCGCCCCTCCGTCGGGCTTGAATTTGAGCAGGTTGACCATGACGATCGGTCCTTTATAATCCTGGGACATGAGCTGTTTGAATTGATCCTGAGTTGGCATGATAAAAGCCATCGTTATTCCTCCTTTATTTAAGATTCGTTAAAAACCGTACCATCAGGTCGGGAAACCCGTGAACCAGGATCACCAGCGGTCCCTGCTGCCAGGTGGCGATTGAGAATATCAGGTCCTGGCCCTGGTTTCCTCTTCGGTGTTGGGATGGCCGGTCACGACCCTGATCTGTGCCTCACGCTGTTCATCCGGCATGTTTTGACTCTTCTTGATCATTTTCACAAAAGATAGGTGAACAGGTCTCGGTGAAATTCGGAGCGCATTTCTCCATAAATGCCCCTACCGCTTCCATGAAATCATTAGAATTCATGCTTTTTGCCATCACCCATTCATATTGGAGAATGTACATTCAGGTCTTAAGGCTAAATGATGTTCTCCACTCGTGTCCTTCCATTATATGGTGCTCTTTTCCGGAAAGCATGGTCTGTCCTCGTGCCGGAAGAATCAATGGGTGCTTATTTCAACCTGGCCGCGGCGAATTCATGGACCTGCGGCGGCGGTTTGACCTCCTTCCTCAGGTTGAGACGGATCGCCTCCGTGGGGCAGGTGGCCGTACAGACCCCGCAGCCGATGCAGACGGCTTCATTCACCTGCGCCACCTCGTCGACGACCTCGATGGCGCTCATAGGGCAGCGATCCTCGCAGACACCGCACCCGATACACTCATCGCCGTCGACCCCGGCCAGGTAATTGGAATAGGAGAGCATGTCCAGGCCCCAGTTGCCGTTGATGGGACGCAGGAATGCACAGCAGCAAGGGCAGCAGTTGCAGATGGTGTGCATGAACCCGTCAACGTTATCGATGATATGGACCAGCCCTTCGTCGTCCGCCGCTTTTACGATCTGCATGGTTTCTTCTTTTGTGATCTCCCTGGCCATGCCATGCGCCACCATATACCGCCCCATATTACCGAAATGGAGGCAGTTCTCCGTTGAGTAGTCACAGCCTTCGCCTCGGGATCTGGCCATAACGCGGCACGGGCAGTGACCTACCGCCTGATACGAAGACGCATCGACCATGGGCCTGATTACATCGAAGGGGAGGATCGTGGAAATTTCCTTGAGTGACGTATCAACGGGGATCACCCGCATCAGCGGCACGCCCCGGGCCATCTCGGCGGCAAAGGCCTCTTTATGATATTCCTTGTAGAGCGGACTCAGCGCCTTGGTCCGTTCGGTTTCCTGCCCGCCCCAGAAGGGCGTTTCCTGCCACCCGACCAGAGAGGGAAGCAGCCGGTACCGCTTCTCGCTCCCCGGCTTCATGTCACGATAGACGGTGCCTTTCACTGCCATGCCGTCCAGTATTGCTTCGATTTGATCGATCTTGTCCGGATACAAGGCGTTGACTTCGCTAAGAGACAGGTTCTTCTCGAAGGGAAGCGTCAGGGCCACCTCGGCCTCTTCCGGGGTATACAGGTGCATGAAGATCTTCAGGAGCGTCTTGGTCATGGGGGCGCCGACCAGTTGCCCCTTGTCATGGCGCTCGGCCAACTTCGTGTACAGTTCCAAATTGTTCATGGTTCCTCCCTTGTAATTTGTATTTATTCGACCGCTTCCGGAATAGTGCAATAGAGTCGCGAATCCAGGAGGGCCTCGGTACGGTAGTGAACAGAATCCTGATAGGCCTTGTTCCTGTTCATTTCCATAAAGGCGTCGATGGAAGGATACTCATACAGGGCTATCTCGTCCCATTCTTCGTCGCCGATGACCGGCATCAGACCGGTGCCGCGATATACGATGCGCGTGATCCGTATCGCTTTCGTCGACACCAACTTCAAAACGTTTTCCTGATACTTCCGGTATGATTCCGCTCCTCCGTCGGGCTTGAATTTGAGCAGGTTGACCATGACGATCGGTCCTTTATAATCCTGGGACATGAGCTTTTTGAATTGATCCTGAGTTGGCATGATAAAAGGCATTGTCGTCCCCTTTCTATGTGATGTCTTTTAAAAAATGTATCATCCGTTCGTTCACCTCCTGGGGGCGCTCCTGCTGGATCCAGTGCCCGGCCCCCGGTATCAGCACTTTCTCCTTCAGGTTGGGCATGGATTGTTCAAGACGGTCAAATGCCCCGCGGGAAAAGGCGATGACACCGTCCAGCTCTCCGGCGATGAACAGAGAGGGTTGGTGAATCATGGCCCCGCTGAGAAAGGGTGAGAGCTCCCAGTTTCTATCGATATTCCGGTACCAGTTGACGCCCCCCCGAAAACCTGTCCGTTCAAAGGCCTCGGTGAATATGTCGATGTCCTTTTCGGTGAGCCAGTTCGGCAGCGCCGCAGGTATCGATGCCGTGTCCATGAAGCGTTGCTCTTTATCGAATGCAAACTTCCATCGATCTTCCGGCGGCGCGTCACCCGAAAGTGAATAAAATGTGCTTACGATAGATTTCCTGACATCCGCTTCCAGCTCCTGTTCGACCTTTCCCGGTTCCTGAAAGTAGAGGATATAAAAGTTTTTGTCTCCCGCCATCTTTTGCATCCCTTCGGTGGGTTTGATACCGGTCCAGATTCGTTGCGCATAGGGGACGCTTAAAAGAATCAGGGCGTGGAATATGTCGGGCCTCAACAGGGCGCAGTTCCAGGCCACCGGCGAACCCCAGTCATGCCCCGCAATGACGGCCGTGTCTTCCCCGAGGGCGTGCACCAGGCCGACAATGTCGCCAACCAGGTCAAATATCTTGTAGGATTCAATAGATTCGGGACACTCAGTTTTACCATACCCCCGCTGGTCGGGCGCGACGCCGTGATATCCCGCTTCTGCGAGTGCCACGAGCTGATGCCTCCAGGAATATCCCAGCTCCGGGAACCCGTGACACAGGATAACCAGCGGTCCCTGACCCGCCTCGGTAATATGCATTTTGATACCGTTTGTATCGATGATACGGTTGGTTGTCTCCATGTGCTCCTCCTCTCGCTTGTATTATTGGTGAAGATTAAAAAACATTGCTAGAAGAAAAGACTCGTTATCTCAATAACGATGTCTGCTAAGCCGAATCAACAAATCTTTCCTTTGTTGTGGGGCTAATTGCCGTAACACTCCTCGCCACAGGTGGGATCGCCGCCACCTCGCTGTTACATTCCCCTCACTCAACGGTATATTACTGGTTAAAACCAACCCATCGTGTGACGGTTTCAACAGACTCTCGATCGCTTACCAGCTTGTTTGCGGGATGTTCCCAATCGGGATAGCCGATGGCGATGCATATATAGATTTTTGCCGAATCGGGAATACCGGTAATCTTCCTGACCGCATCGGGGAAGATAATTCCCTGCCCGTTAATGCAGGTGCCCAGGCCGTGTTCAAGGGCAACCAGGCAGATGGTCTGGATGAGACCGCCGATATCCGAGCTGGCCAGCCGGGACTCTAGGCTTTCGTCGGCCGACAGGATGATCATGGCCGGAGCATCAAACCCCCGAAAACCCTTCATAGTCCATTCCATCCGTTTCCCCTTGTCGTCCCGCGCGATCCCGAGGAGGCGGTACAGTTCGAATCCCAAGGCACGCTGGCGTTCCTTATGGACCCCTTCATAAGGTTTCGAATGTCCGAAATCCGAAACGGGCACCGTGCCCGTACTCAGCTTTTCAATATTTGCGGCGCGCAACTCATCGAGTGGTTGACCGGCAAGAATGGTGATTTCCCAGGGTTGAACGTTCATAGCGGACGGTGCACGAAGAGAGGTTTCGATAACTTCTGCCAATACCTCTTTAGAAACAGGGTCTGTCTTGTAGCCTCTGACGCTGATCCGCTTGTTTATAGCTTCTTTCAATTCCATGAATACTTTCTCCTTTTGTAGGTTTATATGCGTGATAAGCTTTATTTTTACCACATGTGTTTCGGTTTATGTTGTGTTCTGGAAGCGATTGTTAAAGTTCAGTTTTCCCGCCGCTGCCGGTAAATGGCCATGGTGGATTCCATCAGATTTCTTTCCGGAATAAATTCCCTTTCCTTATCCTTGCGGTAAACCTTGATAGCCTCCGTGGGGCACGTCACGGAACAGAGCCCGCATCCGATACAGCGGTCCAGGTTTACCTGGGCAATATCATCGACGGTAATGGCTTCCATCTGGCATCGATCGATACAGATCTCGCAACCTGTGCATTTGTCTTTATCCACCACGGCATAGAAGTTACTGTTGACCAGCTCCGACGGTTTTGCGTGATGATTTTTTAACTCTATTAGAACTCCGCAGCAGCAATCGCAGCACATACACATAGCAGCGGGATTCTGAGAAGAACCCAGCTGACAGACCAGACCTGCCTCAACGCCTTTTTTCAGGATAGCCAGGGCTTCCTCCTGAGAGATGTAGCGACCGAGTCCGTTTTCCACAAAATAGTGGGTCCCACTACCGAAATGAAAACAGGTCTCCATGGGCCGGTCGCAGGGTTTGTCGAGAAGTGCGCTCATTCGGCGGCACATACAGTCGGAAATGGATACGTGTCGGGCGGACTTTATCACCTCCTCGGCACTTTCATAGGGCATAATTTCGGAATCGGGTGATACGCTTTCGGCGACAGGGATGGTTCGCAGATCTCGCGTTTTTCCCTTCATCCAGGTGGCTTCATACAAAGCCGGCGCGAATTTTTCCAGGTCTTTCACCAGAGCGGGAGTCATACGGTTCATCTGAAACTCGGTGATTCCCACCAGGAAGGCCGTTGCCATGTATCGGTAGTTTCGCGGTTTTCCCGTGCGGAAGATCAGCCCGTTTTTCGACATGTCATAGAGCGTCTTTTCGGTTTCCTCCGGGTCCTTTCCGATACGTTCGGCAATTTTCTCCGCCGTTTCCGGCGCCGGTTTGAGTCGCATGAACCATTCCGCATCCTCCGGGGTGAAAATGTGTTTAAGGATTTTTAATTCGATTCCCGATTCGGTGTTCAGAGGATACCGCTGGGGAAGGGTATCGAGAAATTCGGCCAATCGTTGATATACGTCCTTCATTGTTTCCCCCTTTCTTACTATAACAGATGTACACGTGCGGCATGAACAAGATGGCTGTCTTGCCCTATGACTTCGCCCCAAAGAAGAGCTCTTGCGCATCCATCTCATCGATGGCATAGAGAACGGAACGATCGATGGCCGCTGCTCGATACTTATGTATTTTCAGATAGTCAGGATCGTTGACCATTTTCAGGTACGCTTTTCTGGATGGATACTGCACGAGGATGATGGCATCCCAGGTTTCATGACCGATCAACAACTCATTCATTTTTCCCATGTACGTTACCGTGCCCCCGACATCTTTCAGAAACCTGTCCACCTTCTTCGCGTACCGGGCATACGACGCCGCACCGGCGTTTTGGCGATGAAGTCTACGATGACGTGGCAAATTCCTCCCCCTTGTCTTCCTGAAGAAAATGTCCCGCCCCTTTGATCATTGTACGGGGTTGGTCCTCCGCGCCGGGGATCTTATTTTGAAAAATGAGATCGCCCCCAAGCCACTCCTCTTTCGCTCATGACATCAACTATATCTTTGTACACAGGATCTATCATGTTTAGTCCTCCTTAAATTGTAGACGGCTACAGCCGGTTGTTTTCCTGTGCCACGGTCATATACCACTCCATACCGGTATCGAAGGGCTTTTCCGGCCGATCGATGCGATGGAGCTTCAAGGCTTCCGTAGGGCAGGCGACGGCGCAGACGCCGCAGCCGATGCATTTTTCAGCATCCACCACCACCTTTTCTTCTCCCTCGTCCAGGTGAAGTGCCCCGAGCATGCAGCGGTCGACGCAGATTCCGCACTGCACGCAATCTTCTCCGGCGATGGGGATGAAGGAGGAAGGCAGTACCGCCGTGGGGTTGTCCCAGACCGTGCGGCCCCGCAAGTTGGAGCAGCAGCAGCCGCAGCACAGGCACATCAGGCCGAAGTTTCCGGCCATGTGATTCTGGGTGGTGGGAACCAGGCCGAGTTCCACCATGTCGTCCAGGTACTTGACGGCTTGTTCTCGGGTGACCCGGCCGCCCAACCCCAGTTTCTTGAAATGCCTTGCCGTGCCGCCGATAAAAATACAACTTCCGATGGGGAACCTGTCCCGGCATTCACGGATACCCAGTTTTTCCGTACGTGTGCGGCAGGGGCAGGGAACCAGTTGAAAATCCTCGGTCGGAAGATTATGGATGAACTGGTGGGCTTCTTCAGCCGTAAAGATTTTTTCCTCGGGATGAATGGTCTTGTCGATGGGAATCGCCCGAAGCGCGGGGGTGCCCTTTCCCGAAGTGGCGTAGTATTTATAGTATTTCTCCTTGATGAAAAACTGCTGGTAGAGTCTGGCTGCCTCCTGGTCCTCCGGTTTGATGTCAGGGTAAAACATGTGCAGGTTCACCAGGTCCGGCATAGCCGGGATGCAGACCCCGGCCCTGGAAGCGTTGATGAAGCCTTTTGCGATCAACGGAGCGAGGATGTTTTGCACCTTCTCAGGGCTTTTCCCCGTTGCCTCCGCCAACTCCTCCAAGGTCTTTGTCATCGGGAACATAAACATATGCCGAACCACCTTGGCTTCTTCCGGGGTATACACTATTTTCAGATAGGCGATAAAAGCCTGCGAAAGTTCATCGCCGGCCTTTGGGGCGGTCTGAAAATTCTTGTCCACGTTCTCTGCGATCTGAATGTAAGTCTGCTCACCCATGTCTTTCCCTCCTTTGAATCGATGTGCCTATTTTCTCTTTGCTATTTGGCCAGGATGCCTTTGGCGAAATCCCGCGCCTTTTGCAGGTCTTCACCGTCGGGGTGCTGATCCACTTCGGCCATGCGTTTGTTAAATGCCTGCCGGGTCCTTGAACCCATTGTCGGCGGGAAACGAATTTTTGTCAGTCATACTGCCTCCTGATGCGCGTGTAATTCTGCCGTTCAGACCCCGCTTTTTTTGCGAACGCTTTGATCTTATCTTCCAGCTCGGCCATATCTCCTATCATCCGTTCTTTATGAAATTGACAACGACCTCAGCAAATTCCTCCCCCTTGTCTTCCTGAAGAAAATGTCCCGCCCCTCTGATCGTTGTATGGGGTTGGCCCTGTGCGCCGGGAATCTTTTGTTGAAAAATGAGGTCGCCACCGCGCGTGATGGGATCGCCGTCACTGAAGGACGTCAGGAATGGTTTTGAAAAGGTGGAAAACACTTCCCATGCCTGACGGTTGGCCTGGGATGCGGGATCGTCCGGTGCAATGGGCACGAGGGAGGGAAAGATACGGGCGCCAGCTTTATAGCTGTCGTCCGGAAAAGGTGCGTTGTATGCGGCGATAACCTCATCCGTCATCTTATTTTGGGTGGACATGGCGACGATAGCGCCGGCATCAAAATCCGGTGTTTCGATGGAAAACGTGCGCCAGTTCAAAAAAGCGTCGGTAATGGAATGGTCGCCCGTGGGCAGACCGGTGTTGGCGACAACCACCCTGGCAAACCGTTCGAGATTTGCGGCCACAAGGCGCAGTCCGATCAGACCGCCCCAGTCCTGGCAGACGAGGGTGATATCCTGCAGATCCGTCTTGTTCAGCCAGGTCTGCATCCAGTCCACATGGCGCTGGTACGTGTAGTTGTCCCTCTCCGCCGGTTTATCAGAGCGACCGAAACCCACCAGGTCAGGCGCGATGGCCCTGTGCCCGGCATTGGTAATAACGGGAATCATTGTGCGGTACAGGTAGGACCAACTGGGTTCGCCGTGCATCAGCAGCACTGGCTCAGCGTCCCGTGGTCCCTCATCCACGTAATGGATCCTCAGGGTTCCGTCTTCACCGTCGGGAACCTCTGCATAATGTGGCGCGAAGGGATAGCCCGGAAGATTCTCAAACCGTTCGTCGGGTGTTCTCAACACTTTCATGTATCTGCCTCCTTATAAGATTGTTTTTCATCCGATTATACCAATACCTATAGAATGACTCCTGCCCTTTTTACGATCGTAAAATATCCCCTATCCTATGACTCGTTTCCTGTCAACATGTATTTTACGACTGTAAAATACATGTTGACATTTCTTTTCGTTTAATCAATACATACCAAGAATACGTGAAACAGGATGGCCCTCATTGAAGAAAGACAGCGCCCACACACAGGTTCCAACCGTAACAAGAAAAACCGATACCGCGGCAAAAATACTCGCTGCCGCAAAAAAAATATTTTCTGAATATCCCTATCACACGGCGAGCATACGAATGGTTGGGGATGCCGCCGGTCTTAATTACCAGCTTGTCATGTACTATTTTTCTTCAAAGGCGGCGCTCTTCGAAGCGGTTCTTTCGGATGTATTGAATGAATACTACCAGGCTAATACGAAGTGGCTCAATGAGACCGGGGGCATGAATGCAACGGAGGGATTGTCTCTATACATTGATCGTCTGATTGCATTTACGCACACACATCCCGCGGCCTTGAGGATTGTGCTCCTCAACCTGGTTCAGGCCAACAAATCTCAAATCATTCCCAATTATTTTTTATTGCAGAATTTTGTTGCCCGAACCATACCAGTCTTTAAAAAAGCGTCTTCAGTACGCGCAACAGATCAGGAAATTGAGCGATTCGCCCACAATTTCAACACACTCGCCATAAATTATTTGGGTGCCGGCGCCTATCATGCCGGCATTCTCGGGATGGCCCCTGGCAGCCCTGAATACAAGAAATGGGTGAAGGAAAATCTGATGTTTATGTTCTTGCCACAATTGAAGCTATTAGTGCGCGGCGGCGATCAGAAGCTGAAGGCTCAATAAGCTTGATTATATATTTGTTTTTAGCCGAGGAGGCCGGCTTTTACCGATGCTGCCTGTGGGGATTGTTTTATCGGATTTCCACCTGCGTGGCCGACAGCGCCAAAGTGTTTCGAGCCTTACTATGTTTAATTGATGATATTCAAAAGGGAAGAGGAGGAAGCGAAACGAAAAGGTAAGTAGCTACTATTCCGAATAAACATCATAAAACGGCCATACTGGGTCAATCTTTTTTAACCCCTCCGCTATGGCCGTTTTTATTTATTCACATAATATTCTTTATCGAATCAGGGGCATGGAGGCCTGAAATTGAAGTCCCCGCAACGTGTCCGTCCAGGGAAGTATTTCTCGTTTTTGAAGGGATGCCTTGATGGAGAGAATCTTTAATCCTTTTGATTACGGTTTGTTCAGGGGTGGTGTACTCACAGCATTATAAAAATAGGATGAGACATTTATTGAACGGCGAAGGGAAGGAAGAGGAGTGAAAACAAAAGACGATGGCACGCGTCATTCATGTTGCCTCTAGAATTAAGAGATCTATTGTCAGTCAGGGAGACGTATGATCACGTAATGAATATCTGAACATTCGCAGCTTGGTGATCGACCTGTTACGCCGGTGGCCTAGAAAATATTATATAATTAATATCAGATAGTTATGATATGTAAATTTTTCGAAATAACCGGAAAAAAGGCTTACGGTGTGTCCACATGTGTGTCCGCCCACAAATAAGAAAAGGCGGTTACGTTAATAACCGCCTGAATTTATTGGCGTCCCCACGGGGAGTCGAACCCCGGTCGCCGGCGTGAAAGGCCGGTGTCCTAGGCCTCTAGACGATGGGGACGCATGGTTGTATCGCGATCGCTGAGGCTTCGTGATAGAAACCGGGCTTATATATCGATCGGTCTCCTTCTGTCAAGAAACAAATGACGGCATATAATAAAAAAGGTTATAGGTTATGGGCGATAGGTACTGGAAAAAGGATGATGAACGCAAAACAGGGAACACAAATATAGTTCAACCGCCAACATAGCACATAGAACGTAGCACATAGAACGTTTACTCAAACACCACCGGTTCTCTCATGATGAGTTTTTTTGCCTCTACGGCGCAGGCGGCTATTTTGGGGTGGGTTTCTCTGAGGGATGCGATCTGCTGGAGGTTGTCGGCGGTTCTCGTGACCAGCATGGCCATGTCGCCGTCGGCGATGCGCAGTGTTCTTATGATCAGGTTCCAGTCCAGTCCCCGCGACCAGTGGTAGACGGCAAGGGCCGGCCAGGGAAGCAGGGGCGTCACCTCGAATCCTGCGCCGTTCATTTTCAGGGATACAGGATTCACCGCGTTGATCATCACCCCGTAGGCCTTCCTCAATTTCTTTGGAATGCTGCTCTTGGCGAGCGTTATGTCATGGTTTCGGTCATAGACGAAAGGCGCCACCACTGCGGCCAGAAGCGCCGGATCATCTTCGGGAAAGGCCTTATCCTGGACGCACTGGGCGATGAGAAGCGGCTGATCGAGGCGAAGCTGTGAGGTCCAGATTCCCTTATCGGTCAGGAAGTTTCGTTGGTCCACGTAGCCTTCCTCCTTCAGGAATGCCAGGTATCGGTTGAATTCTTCCCAGAGGCCGCCGCTCATGGGGCGTTTTTTTCGCGATGGCCGGAAATCGGCAAGGGATGATTCGAAAATGGTCCTGATTTCATGGGGGTGATGAGAAAGCAGAAGGTTCAGGACCATTGAAAAGTCGTTTTTTATCTGGCTTTCGATTTTTTCCGGTCGTTTGGCGAGCAGGGTTCGTACGTGCCGAAGATCCATAAACCGCCCCGGAACGGCCACCATGAATCCGATCTTGTCCAGACCGCGCCGTCCAGCCCGCCCCGTCATCTGATGAAAGGCCGTTGCGTCCAGGGGGAGGAACTCGTGGCCGTTGTACCGGTCGGAATTGAAGATCACCACGGTGCGGGCCGGGAAATTGACCCCCGCCGCCACCGTCGATGTGGCAAAGACGGCATCGAGGTAACCGCTTTTCATCATATGTTCCACCAGGAACTTCCATGCCGGCAATTGGCCGCCATGGTGGGCGCCCACGCGAAGCTTTCTCAGACCGCCGATCTGTTTATGGTTTTTGAGGAAAGGGTATCGTTCAAGATAGGTGTCAAGTTCATGTTCGAAGTTTCCCTGATCAATCCGCCCTACGCGGCTGCGGCAGAGGGTGACGGCGGTGTTGCATTCTTCGCGTGATTTCAGAAAGAAAAGCGCCGGGAGCAGGTTCAGCTCCCGCAGGACATGCAGTATGTCGTCAAAGGGTTCTACCCGTCTGAAGCGTCCCCCGCCGCGGGACTTTTCGAGAAAGGCGGTCACCTTCTCATGAAGTGCCCGTTTTGAAAGCAGGGGCAGCACCCGTCCCGAGGGGTGAAGAAAGAGCGGATAGAGAGGAACGGGTCGTTTTGTTTCCTCTATGACGATGCATTGCTTGTCCCGAATGGACTGGAGCCATCCGGCGATTTCTTCGGCGTTGCCGATGGTTGCTGAAAGGAGAAGCAGATTGATGCGGGTGGGCAGGTAGATCATGATTTCTTCCCAGACTACGCCGCGGTCTTCGTCACCCAGAAAATGGGCCTCGTCGAGAATCACCAGATCGCAGTTCAGCATTTCTCCTGTATGCATCGCGTCATAAAGCTGATTTCGTAGAATTTCCGTCGTGCCTACGATTACTTCGGCATCGGCGTTTTCCTTCGTGTCTCCCGTCAGGATTCCCACACGGTTGTTGCCGAAAAGTTCGCTGAATTCGACCCACTTGGCATTGGAGAGTGCCTTCAGGGGCGAGGCGTACCAGCAGCGTCCACCACGGGCCAGGGTATGGGCGATAGCCTCCTGGGCGATCCAGGTTTTTCCTGACCCCGTGGGGGCCGAAACGAGACAATCCGTTCCGGTGATGGCGTCAAGCGCCTCGGTCTGGAAGGGATCGGGAATAAAGGGGGCCTGCTCCGGTTTGCCGATGCGGGAAAAAATTCCCTGTAACTCCGGTTCGACCTCGGCCTTCATTCTTCGGGGTTCATGCGCCTGCTCCTGTCCGCGGGAAGGCCCTTTCCTCCGGCGTCTATATCCTTGTGATTTTTTTCCGGGCTTGTGGAATTCGTCCGCTTGTGCCATAGAAATAATTGTGTTCTCACTTTCTTCTTTGCCGGATCAGCCTATCACAGTTATTGGCTGCCGTAAAGGCGAGCCTTCCGGGGGGAGAAAAATGGGAGAACATCGAGAAAAATAACGAAGGAGGGACGATGAGGTCCGACATGTCCGGGACCGGTCCTGTAGAGGTGCACAACGGCATTTACTGGGGCTGGGTGGTGGTGATCGGAGCGTTTTTTATGCTGGGGATCAATTACGGCGCCCGGTACAGCTTTGGTGTTTTCGTAAAACCCATGTTTTCCGAGTACGGGTGGTCCATGTCGACCATTTCGCTCGGAGCCACCGTGAATCTTCTCATGTATGCCGCAAGCGGCGTGGTGGCGGGAAGGCTTCTGGATCGTATGGCCCCCCGGTGGATCATGACCATCGGGGTCGTGTTGTCAGCCCTCGGGTTCGGTCTTATGGGGATTGCTCGGCACCCCTATCAAATCTATCTGTTTTTCGGTGTGCTCTGCGGACTTGGCTCGGCCGGGTTCGGTGTGGTGATTAACAGTTCTTCCGTGGGAAAATGGTTCATCAGAAAAAAGGGGATTGCCGTGGGAGTTGCCAGCATGGGGATCGGCCTGGGCACCATGCTTATGACCCCCTATGCGGGATGGGCGGTGAAGAATTTCGGCTGGCGCACCGGCTTTTTGTCCATCGGTGTGTGTATGGTTCTCTTTGGCGTAGTGGTTGCCCAAATCTGCATGGGGAAATCAAATCCCGAGGCGCACGGACTTCTGCCCGATGGCGAGTCGATTCGTGCCGGTGCACCTTTGGGCACTGAACAGTTTAAGGACGATACCGCCCTTACCATGACATCAATTCTAAAGAATTCACGCTTCTGGATTCTTGCCGTCTGTTTCAGTGCTGCCGCGATTGTTCCCCTGATGATGTTCGTACACCTGGTAGCCCATGCCACAAACTGCAATATCGAAAAGATCGCCGCTGCATCGTCGCTGGGCATCATCGGCGTGGCGAGTATCTTCGGAAGGTTCTTTCACGGGTTCGTCAGTGACCGGCTTCGCGATCCCAAATACGCAGCCGTCATCGGGTTCAGCATCATGGCGGCGGCAATGGCGCTCATGCTGAAGGTTGCCACGGTGGGGATGCTTTATCTGTTCGCTGTCGTATTCGGTTTCGGCTATGGATGCATGGCGCCCCTCATGCCGGTGATTCTTTCAGACCGTTTCGGCAGACAGACACTCGGTTCCGCCTACGGAACGCTTTCCTTTTTTGTGGCCGGCATCGGCAGCCTGGGACCCCTGCTGGGAGGTCTGATCTATGACACGACGGGATCCTACACGTCGGCATGGCGGATCAACCTTGTAATACTGATTATAGTCGCCGTGCTCATGATGTTTCTCAAACCGCGGGAACCCGCTCTCTATGAGGGAAAGTAAGAAAAGTAAGAAAAGTAAGAAAAGTATGAAAAGTATGAAAAGTAGGGAAGGGTAGGATAGGTAGGAGGTTGCTTATATTTTTTTACTATTCAGTCCGATAAATTTCACGATGGAGGAAGTATGATGGAGGGAAAGAAATTCAGCCGAGTCTATTCCGAAAATGATCCAATGTCGATGGTGCGCCGCTCCATGCTCTATGCCTGCGGCCTTACCTACAAGGAAATGAAAAAGCCGCTTGTAGCCGTCGTCAACACCTACAATGAGATGCATCCCGGGCACATGCATCTGAAAACCCTTGCGGCACGGGTGAAGGCGGGGGTGAACAGCGCAGGGGGCACCCCTACGGAGTTCTTCACGCTGTCGCTCTGTGATGGCCTTGCCAACGGCCATGAGGGGATGAAATACATTCTGCCCAGCCGTCAGATCATCGCCGATTCAATTGAACTGGGGCTTCGGGCCCATGCCTACGATGCCGCAGTGCTCGTCGGGTCCTGTGACAAGATTCTGCCGGCCTTTCTGATGGCGGCGGCCCGGGTGGATATTCCGACCGTCATTGTCACCGGCGGTCCCATGCCTCCCGGGTTCTGGCCCCGGGAAAAGGTCAAGGTATCCGTTTCCAGTGCCGGCGGTGCATTCAAAAAGACCTTTATCCAGGATATTTCCGAAGAAATCCGGGAAGAAGGCCTTGCGTCCTTCTATCCCTGTGCGGGGGCCTGCTGGGGCATGGGCACGGCCAATACGATGGCCTGCCTCTGCGAGGCGCTGGGCATGAGTCTCACCGGCGACAGCACGGCGCCTGCGGTGTCGTCAAAAAAACAGCGGCTTGCCCAGGAAGCGGGAGAAGCGGTAATGGAGCTGCTGGCGCGGGGAATCACGCCTTCCATGATTATGAGTGAAGCGGCTCTTACCAATGCATTGACCGTCGATCTTGCCATCGGAGGATCATTGAATACAGTGTTGCACCTGCCTGCCGTGGCTCATGAACTGGGTATCACCCTGGGCTATGATGAATTCGACCGTCTGTCGAAAACCACGCCCTATCTCACCAATATTGAGCCGGCGGGTCCCTATTCCGTCGTCGATCTCGATGATGCCGGCGGCATTCCGGCGGTGATGAAGACGTTGGAGGAGAAGGTCGACCGGTCCGTTATAACCGTTACGGGAAAAACAATGGGTGAGAATATCGAAAAAGCGGTGGTCTTTTCGCCCGAGGTTATTCGGCCCATCGAAGATCCCGTTTTTTCCTATGGGGGAATCGCTGTGCTCAGGGGCAACCTGGCCGAGCAGGGCGCCGTGATTAAACAGGTGGCCGTGGACAGGGATTTCTGGCACTGCGTCGGAAAGGCGCGGGTCTTTAATTCGGAAGAAGAGGCCGCCCAGGGGCTGGGAAATGGAACAATCGCAAAGGGGGATGTCATCGTGATTCGCTATGAAGGGCCCAGGGGTGGTCCGGGAATGCGGGAGATGGCCCTCTTTCGCGTATTACTGGAAATGATGGGGATGGGCGAGACCAACTATATAGTAACCGACGGCCGGTTTTCCGGGTACAGTGCGGGTCCTTCCATCGGCTATCTGTCGCCCGAGGCGGCTGAGGGCGGCACGATCGCCCTTGTCGAGGATGGCGACATGATTGAGATCGATATCGAAAAGCGGCTCCTCGAAGTGAAGGTGTCCGATGAGGAACTGGCGCGCCGGCGGGAGAAGCTGGTGCATCCTCCCCGCACACATCCCCGGGGATATCTTGATACCTATGCAAGACTGGTGAAATCGGCGGACAAGGGCGGGGTTGTGGAGGCGTAGACGGGTCTGTCTGGTCTGTCTGGTCTTTCTGGTCCATTTGGTCTGTTTGGTCTATTGGGTTTGTTTGGTTCATTTGGTCTCTGGGCTGGTTGGTTGGAGAGGAGGGGTACTATATGAATATTTCCTGGGATCAGGTGCTGGAGGAGGCTGTTGATCTGTTGAGGGACTACATACGGATCGACACTACGAATCCGCCCGGCGCGGAACGGGCCGCCGCTGATTTTTTGAGGCGTACGCTCGAAGCTGAGGGTCTGTCGGTGGAGGAATATGCCGACGATCCGATGCGCCCCAACATTATCTGCCGCCTTAAGGGGGATGGGTCAAGAAGGCCCTTCATCCTTCTGCATCATATGGATGTGGTGATGGCGGAGCCCGACAAGTGGACCGTCGATCCCTTTGAGGGCGTGGTAAAAGACGGCTGTCTCTGGGGGCGTGGCGCCCTGGACATGAAGGGGCTCGGTATCATGGAGCTGATGGCCTTTCTGCTGGCTTACCGCTTCTCAGTCCCCTTGAAGCGCGATCTTGTATTCCTGGCCGTGTCCGACGAGGAAACGGGGGGGAGCCGGGGCGCGGGGTGGCTCACCGCCCAGCCGGGAGTTGATCTGGATGCCGAGTATGTGCTGAATGAAGGGGGTGCCGGGTGGCGCATGGGCAATATGTCGGGGTTCAATCTCGCCATCGGCGAAAAGGGGCCGCTCTGGCTGCGCATAAGCGCCGAAGGCGCCCCGGGGCACGGGTCCGTTCCCATACGCAACAGTGCTCCCGTGCGTCTGGTGCGCGCCCTTGCCCGTATCGTGGATCATGAATTCCCCGTTCGCATCATTGATGAGATGAGGCTCTTTCTGGAAAAGGTCGGCATAGATCCGTCGATTGAGGCAAGTGAACTGGCCCGTCACGATCTTTTGACCATACCACACTTCGGGGCCATGTTTCGTGACACCGTCAGTCTTACCGTCATGAATGCGGGCAGGAAAGAAAACGTGATTCCCTCAACGGCGGAGGCGATCCTGGACTGCCGTCTTATACCGGGTCGTTCCGCCGGGATGTTTATGGATGAACTGAGGGCGATCATCGATGATGACGACATTTCGCTTGAGGTTTGTGCCGCCTACGATTCGTCGATATCATCAGCCGACTCTCCCATGTATCGCCTCATGGAAGATATTCTGGCCCGCCATTATCCCGGTGTGCCGGTGCTGCCAACGATTTCGACGGGTTTTACCGACTCACGATGGTTCAGATCGCGGGGGGTCGCAAGCTATGGTCTGCTGCCCTTCGTGAGCGATATCGAGGTGTTGCGTACTATGCACGGACACGATGAACGCCTCGCGCTCGAGAGTCTCAAGAAGGGAAGCATGGTGGTGTTCGATCTGGTGAAAGGACTGAACGAATAACAAGGAGCGGCTACGATTCCTTTTCAGTCGATTTCTTTTCTTTTTTCTGTTTTTTCTTCTGCTGGCGTTTGCTTTCTTCTTCCGCTTCGTCTTTTGCAGAGGCTTTCTTTTTGTCCTTTTCGGCCTTTGGAGCGGCCAGCTTTTCCGCTTTCATCCGGGCTTTTTCTTCAGTAAGTTTTTCCCGGGCCGCGATTGCGCGAAGGCGTGCCTTTGTCCTTTTGATTTTCGCCTTCAACATCTTGACGGCCATGTCCTTGTCGATCGCTTTGCCGTCGATCCCCTGTTCTTTCAGCAGTGCCATGCGCTCGTCGAGCTTCTGTTCCCATTCGGTTTTCTGAATTTCTCTTACCGCACTGTCCTTTGATCCCATTGTCTTCGATCCTTTCTTACAACCCTTCCTATTGATGCATAAGGCCGTTCGGGGCGACAGTAAAAAACAAGGGGTTAACCAAGTGCTGCTAACCCCCATGTCTTTTTGGTGGGCCGTACCGGACTTGAACCGGTGGCCAACGGATTAAAAGTCCGCTGCTCTACCAACTGAGCTAACGGCCCCTGTACACCTCTAAAAGACGCTCTACTTAACAGGAAGCCTTTTTCATTGTCAAGAAGAAAATGCCTGTCTATTCGTAAAGGTACTTTAAGAAAAGAGGCGTCTTTTCTGCGGTATTGCATCGACTCCGGCCCGCGCGCGCAAAGGACGGCGAACACATGTGGGCGCTCTTTGCAAAGAAGACGGTGTTGTGAAAAGGCGTAAATTGTGATACATGGCGTGGAACCTGCGGAAGCAGGAACATTGCAGCGTGAAAGGGTTCCAATGCGGGAGGAAAGAGCGGTGCCGGATTACCAGAAAAGGGGCAAAGAGATACTCCCCCTTGTCCAGGTCAACATGCCCTACCGGTTCCTTGTTGAAAAATACCTTCCCTGGGTTCTCAAGGAAAGGATTAATCCGGAAATCGGGTTCGACTGTTTCTCCCTCGATCATTACAACGGGGACGATTTCAGAAAAACCGCCGAAATCCTCGCAGAGGCGGGGCTTTCGATTACCTTTCACGCACCTTTTTATGACCTGCGGCCGGGCGCCCTTGATCCGAGAATTCGACAGGTTACCATGGACCGATTACGGGCGGTATTCGATCTGGTTCCCTGGTTCCGTCCGAAATCGGTGGTCTGTCATGCCGCCTTCGACCGGCGTTATTATGTGTCCCATGAGGATGAATGGCTCGAAAACAGTATCGAGACATGGGAATATCTGGCGGATCTGGCCCGCAGGGTCGATACAGTGATAGCCCTTGAAAACACCTATGAGGATACCCCTGAATCATTCGGGCGTTTGATGGATCACTTCAGAGATGATCCGCAGGTGGTGTGCTGTTTTGATACAGGACATTGCAACGCCTTTTCGGAGATTTCCTTTTCCGGATGGCTGGATCGCATAGGCGCCTACATCGGGCAGCTTCATCTTCATGATAACGACGGTTCCGGCGACGGGCACCTGCCCCCGGGGGAAGGAACGTTTCCCTTTGCCGATTTTTTTGCGCAGCTCAAGGCCATGGGAACGCGGCCTATCGTAACCCTGGAACCCCACCTGGAAGAGGATCTCTGGAAGAGCCTTCATAATGTTGCTTCTCTCAGACTTTTGGAGGGAAGATCGGGACATCCGGATTAAAATCGACATTTCAATCCTGCACAATCAAACACACCCAGCGGTGCATGCAAAAAAACCTTTTCGGAAGCAAAAATATTATCTATAGTGACCAGAAGATGAAAAAAGGGAGATTTCTTTGATCCGGTATATTGTGCGAAGGCTTTTCACGATGATCCCGCTTTTGTTCGGGATTACGATCATTTGCTTTGTGGTAATCCACCTTGCCCCCGGGTCCCCTACCGATCTTCAGACCGATCTCAATCCCCGGGTCACCGCAGAAGCAAAAGAACGTCTCCGCGCACTCTATGATCTCGACAAGCCGATCCACGTGCAGTATTTTCTGTGGTTGAAAAAGCTTGTTGTACTCGATCTCGGCGAATCATTTTCCACTGATCACCGGCCCGTTATCGACAAAATCGCCGAGAGGCTTCCCATTACGATTGCCATCAACGTGCTTTCAATGATCCTGATCATCCTGGTGGCCATTCCCATAGGGGTGCTGTCCGCGGTGCACCGTGATTCACTTTTCGACAAGATTACTGCGGTGTTGGTGTTCATAGGCTTTGCGGTGCCTACCTTCTGGCTTGCACTTCTTCTCATGATCCTTTTTGGTGTTGATCTGGGGTGGCTGCCCATTTCAGGCATCCGGTCGCTCAATTACGAATACCTGCCTCCGTGGCAGGCCTTTTGGGATCTGATCTCACACTTGATCCTGCCGGTGCTGCTCTCGGCCTTCGGCGGCCTGGCCGGGCTTTCGCGCTATATGCGCGCAAATATGCTGGAAGTGATCAGACAGGACTACATCACCACGGCCAGAGCAAAGGGCTTGAGCGAGCGGGTGGTCATTTACAAACACGCACTCAGGAATGCATTGCTCCCGGTCATTACTATCCTGGGACTTTCAATTCCGGGGCTCATCGGCGGCAGCGTGATTTTCGAAACTATTTTTGCCATTCCGGGCATGGGCCAGCTTTTCTATATGGCGGTCATGTCGAGGGATTATCCGGTGGTTATGGGGATTCTCTTCATCGGCGCGGTTCTGACGCTTGCAGGGAACCTGATTGCCGATGTGTCCTATGCCGTTGCCGACCCGCGGATCAGGGTGTCGTAGATGAAAAGTGAGTTTCGGCGTCGATTTTTCAAAAACAAAATGGCCGTTGCCGGAGGCGTAGTGGTGGTGTGTCTCTTTGTGGTATCCTTCCTGGCGCCCTGGCTTTCCCCCTTCGATCCGAAGGCTATCGATCTCGCCCATGTGCTGGAACCCCCTTCGACGCTTCACCCTTTCGGGACGGATCAGCTGGGACGGGATGTGATGAGCCGCATGATCTGGGGAGCACGGATCTCTCTCAAGGTGGGATTTATCGCGACGGGGATTGCCATCGTCATCGGGGCGATGCTGGGAGCGATTGCGGGATACTACGGGCGATGGACCGATTCGGTGATCATGCGCTTTGTCGATATTATGCTCTGCTTCCCCTCTTTTTTTCTTATTCTTGCGGTTATTGCCATTTTGGAACCCTCGATCTGGAATATAATGATCGTGATCGGGCTTACGGGATGGATGGGCATCACCCGTCTGGTGCGCGCGGATTTTATATCTCTGAAGGAGCGCGATTTTGTCCAGGCGGCCCGTGCCGTCGGGGCAAGCGATATGCGGATCATTTTCAGGCACATACTTCCCAATGCCATGGCCTCGATGCTGGTGGCCGCGACACTGGGAGTGGCGGGGGCCATTCTTACAGAATCAGCCCTTTCTTTTCTTGGAATCGGCGTGCAGCCGCCCACGCCGAGCTGGGGAAATATCCTTACGGCGGGAAAAGATAATATCGATATTGCCTGGTGGCTTTCCCTCTATCCCGGTCTGGCGATTCTGATTACGGTGCTGGGCTACAACCTCCTTGGCGAGGGAATCAGGGACTCTCTCGACCCCCGGTTGCGTGATTGACCCAAGGCGTGCTCTTTACTGCGTTCGTCTTCCGAGGGTTTCTCTTGTGTTTCGAGGGGCAAACGGGTAGGCTGAATTACCGTCGAGAAACTGCGGGGGCTGCTGAAGAAAATAAAGAGGTAAGGTAATTGCGAATATGCTGATTGATTCACATGCCCATCTCGAGCTGGAGGAATTCGACAAGGATCGGGATGAGGTGATCGAACGGGCCAAGGAGGCAGGAGTAGGCGCAATCGTTGTTGTCGGTATCGATCTTGCCGACAGTAAAAAGGCCGTTGCACTGGCCAGGCGCTACCCCATGGTGTATGCCACTGTGGGGGTGCATCCCCATGATGCTGCCGCCGTGACTCAGGAGACCTATGAGGAACTCCGTACGCTTGCCGGTGAAGACAAGGTGGTGGCCTACGGAGAGATCGGCCTCGATTTTTTCAGAAATCGCTCCCCGCGGGAGGTACAAATAAAGAGATTCGGCGAACAGCTTGATCTAAGTGTGGAACTGGGTCTTCCCGTCATTATCCATGACCGTGACGCCCACAATGAAACACTGGAGATGCTCAAGATACATAAGGGCAAGTTGCACGGGGTAGTCCATTGTTTCTCGGGGGATTACGAAATGGCCCGTCAATGTATCGATCTGGGGTATTATATTTCGATTCCCGGAACAATTACCTATAAGAAATCTGATGTGCTTCGCAACGTGGTGCGAAATATTCCCCTGGAACGGCTGCTGGTGGAGACCGATGCACCGTTTCTTGCACCCGAACCGAAACGGGGCAAGCGAAACGAGCCCGCCTTCGTCTTTCACACTGCCCGCAGAGTGGCCGAGATACGGGGAACACTCTATGATGCGGTGGCGAGCACAACGGCGCAGAATGCCAGGGAACTATTCGGAATAAAGGTATAAATTTGATAATTTAGAAAGGTATGAGTGCAATGAAGGGACAGAAAATACGTACCGCTCTCGGCGACGGCATGCTCGATGGCGAAGGAACGCCGGTGGCCGTGGCCAGGATGGATGTGAACAAATCGTACAAGGGTGTCGACCACCTGCTTCAGAAGTTCATTCGCGACAACGATGAGTCGGCCTGGAATGAAATCAAGGCGAAGATTGATTATACCTATAATAATCTCGATGCGGTCCTTTCGGCGTTTGAGAAGGAAACCGACTTGAAAACAGTGCTGTGGAAGCGGCTGAAAGAAGGGAAAAAGATCCTCTTCAAGCCCAATCTGGTTTCATCGGAGAACATCGATCCCTACACATTCGGTCCCACCCCGGGGAGCACCGGCAATACGGAATGGCCCTTTGTGGCGGCCGTAATGAGATGGTTTCACGACAGGGCGGGTATCAGCTACTACCACATGTGCGTCGGTGAAGCGGCGACAGCGCTTACGGCGGTGGCGGCCCAGTATCGGCATATAAAGAAGTCGGGAAGGCCGGTAACCACGGAGTCGGTCATTGAGGGTCGTTCCGAAGATTTTTACGGCGGCTGGGGATTCTATTTCGTCCGCCGATATCTGGCGGAAAATTCCGAACCCACGCTGGGGGATGATCCCATGCGTGGGTTTGAAGAAAGCGTAGCGGGCGACTATATCCCGCCGGGGGGCGTTTATGACAAGCTCATGGTCTATGACCTGAACCGCATCTGCGATAATCCCGCAAAGGGGAGAGAGATTCCCGTTCCCGCGGGGGAAAATTTCAATTCCCTCATCCTGCACAAGGTCATTATCGGCGGCGATCCTGCCGACAAGGGTGATTGTGCGCTGTATCCGGGCTGCATTCTTGTCAATCTCCCCCGGCTCAAGGTGCATGCGCAGGCCCTCTTTACCAATGTGATCAAGAATCTCGGCATCGGTCTGTATCCCATGCAGGCGTCGCGATCTGAGGGGTGTGCCTGGGAATATGCCACCCCGCATCGAAAAATTCCGGGGATGAAAGGCGCTATTCCTCACCAGGTATGGATTCCCGAGATGGACCCCGAGACCTGCCTGCCTCTGAGAAATCCCGATGGAACCTATGCGGTAAAAAAGACGGGGGGCCTGACGGGCACCATGCTCGATATCGTTGCCGCCGTGGCGGCTCAGGATGTGTTCATGATGCATATCGTCGACGCCATCGAAGGGATCAACCGGGACCATCAGGGATTCGGCCTGGGTATCAAGGTGCCGGACGGTCTTGTTGTGGCTGGTATCGATCCGGTGGCGACGGACCTTTTCTGCGCCCGCTATATGTTCTCTAATGTGGGCCTTGAAGAATCTTACGGGACAGGGCTCGATGACGGAATGGGCGGCCTTTTCCCGCAGGCGGTGCCGGCGCCCCGCTATGACGGAAGGGCCATAGTCACCGAAAGTGGGTACGACTCACCCATCAGCAGGGATGTCTGCTTCAAGCGGGCGGAAGCGCGGGGACTGGGGAACCGTGCCTATTACGTGCTCGGCCATGACGGTATTGCCGGAATCCCCCTCGCCTCATACCAGGGTCGGTTGGGCCGTATCGAAGGGGATGAATTCAGAGAAATCGTCACAGGCGCCCTTTACTCCGATACCTATAAAATGCCCTGGGACCTTCAAAAGACATTTTTCGGCTGGCTCGATGCCGTCGATGCCGTAGAGGGATCTTCCCTGAAAAGTACCTTTCTGGAAACGTTCGACGAGACGGGTGACGGTGCCGTCACCTATGAAGAATACGGGAAAAAGGGGTTGTATGAACCCAACAATATCCTGGCGGGTCTGTATATGAGCCTCAAGGGAGAAGAGGATCAATCGGAACGTTTCCGGGCGTTCTATGCAATGCTCGCGACCACCGTACGATGTTCCAATCCCCGATGGAACGCCCAGGGGCACGACTTCAGCCTGGGGCAGGTTTTCGGCCTGGTGGGCGTGGTGGCACAACTCATGTCTCAATCGCCCAAGGAGGAAGAAGATCCCTTTGTCCCCGGACTCATATGGGGGAAGGGGAAGTGGCCCAGCTATTCACTGGCCCATAACCGCTATATTACGCAGATTCTCTACGGATGGAAATACCCGGCACGCATCGGCATTTCGAGCCTCTACGGCAGTGCCTGCGCATTTGCCGATTATCATCAGAACGGGAGCAGATTCCTGGGAGACGTACATGGCATGCCCGATCCCGGGGCGCCGCAGAAATATGTGGAAGCCGTACGGGAAGGCCGCATGAGTCCCATGGAATTTACCTTTTACGCGCCCCCGGGCTATGGGACGCGGGATTTTCCCAACATCGAGGAAACGGATGATCCTGCGAAGATTCTGACTGTGGAATTCGCAGGGGGTACATACCGTTGGCCCGATGTGCGGACTGAGGACCGAAGACCGGGGAATTGAGAGGATTCCCTGTGCAGAAACAGGCATTTTTATAAAGAAAAGGAAGATATGCAGGATCTCGATATCATGAAGCTGAAGGCCAACGTGTCCGCTCTATGGCTGAAACAGTGGATGGTGCTTGCGGCGGGAACGATCGATGACTTCAATGCCATGACGGTGGGATGGGGAAGTATCGGGGGGATGTGGGGGAAACCTTTTGTGCAGGTGGTGGTAAGGCCGGGCAGATACACCTTCCAGTATATGGAGAAATACCGGACGTTTACCCTTTCTTTGTTCCCTGAGGAATATAAAAAGGCACTTGTGGTGCTGGGGACGAAATCGGGAAGGGATTGCGACAAGATTGCCGAGTCGGGGCTTTCTGTTGTCCCGTCGAAGATGGTGGAGGCCCCTGCCTTTGAAGAAGCCGAGCTGATTATGGAATGTCGTAAAACATACTGGCAGGATATGAACCCGGAAAATTTCCTTGACCGGGCTATTGACGAACACTATCCCCAAAAAGACCATCACCGAATCTATTACGGAGAGATCATTCGTGTGGTGGCAACTGAAGTATATGGTCAATAACCGATGATAGAAAAAGATTGTTTGTTAACGATTTTACTGTAAAATGGCAGGTAAACTTGGGGGATATGGATAAAGCGGAACAACCGCAAAAAAATATAAAATAAGGAGGTGTTCCATGTTTTCACCCAAAAAAATTCTGGTTCCTTCCGATTTTTCCGAATCTTCGGACAATGCCCTCAAGGAGGCGGTCGATATTGCCGAGAAGTTCGGTTCCAGCATTGTCCTTCTGCATGTGATTTCTTCCGACATGGTGCAGTGTGCCGACCATTACTGCCTGAGCGCCGATCTCATGCAGCAGATTGAAGAGGACAGTATCAGGGCCTCGCGACAAAGACTGGAAAAGGCGGTCAATGCCATCATCGCGTCCCGGGGGATTGAGATCGTGTTCGATATTCAGAGAGGGGTGCCGTCGGAGACTATTCTGGCCGAGCAGAAAAGGGTCGGCGCCGATCTGATCGTCATCGCCTCCCATGGAAGAACGGGACTGAAAAAACTGCTGCTGGGAAGCGTGGCCGAAAAGGTCGTGCGCAATGCCGAATGCCAGGTAATGGTGGTGAAGTGAACACGTAGATGCGCAACGAGAGGATCTCTTCGAAACACTGTAGGGACGGTAGAAAATACAGTGTGAAAGCATTGGGCCAAAAATGGGGTCGGCCAAAAATGGGGTCAGTCGTTGACGGCCTGTTGCCCAAATCCCCTATGCCGAATAGACGCGAATAGGATTAAGTAAGTATTCCGTTGTATTTTTGTTGCGTCAGATGATCGACAAACGCATTTAACACATTGTATTAATTGCCATATTATGGTATATAAGGTCCGTTATATTCTCCAACAGTGAGGGTCTTGCCATGATGGGTCGCCAACCTGATTTTCAGTCAAAGCTCTTTCACTATCACATCAATTTTGAAGACAGGATTCCACAGGATCATGTGCTGCGGAAGATGCGGGATCGCATTGATTTCGATTTCGTATCCGATGCTGTGAAGGACACCTATGGAGAGCGGGGCAATGTTTCCGTTCCCCCGCCGATAATCCTTAAAATGATGCTCCTGCTGATTTTCTATAATGTTCGATCGGAGCGGGAACTCATGAAGACGATTCCTTTGCGCCTGGATTGGTTATGGTTTCTCGGGTACGACGTTGACGAGGAAGTTCCCAATCACAGCGTCTTGAGCAAAGCCCGCAATCGATGGGGGACTGCGGCCTTTAAGCTCTTTTTTGAGCGGATTGTGTGGCAGTGCGTCGAAGCAGGACTGATTGAGGGCGGCAAGCTTTTTGTGGATGCGAGTCTTATCGATGCGGACGCATCTAATAATTCAGTAGTGGATACACACAAACTCACGAAACATTTAAATAAAAGTTATCGGCGTCTTGAAAAGCGATTGGATGACATAGAGGCGTCGAAGACGACCCCCGTAGACAAACGGTATATCTCCACGACCGATCCCGACGCTTCCGTTACCCGTCACCGGGGGAGTAAATCAAAGGTACGCTACAAAACGCATCGTGCCGTCGATGAAAAGCACGAGATCATCACTGCCACAAAAGTGACCGCCGGATCAGTGGATGACGGCCATGCTCTGGAAGATATGATTGACGCTCACGAGCGCAATACGGAGCATACGGTGGAAACGGCGGTGGCCGACAGCAAATACGGGACGATCGACAATTTCCTTCTCTGCCGCGACAGAAAGATAAAGGCGCACATGCCTTCCCTTGAAAAGACCGGCCGCGGGTCGGGAAGACAAAAAGGCATTTTCCCGAAGGAAGAGTTCATCTACGACCCTGTGAAGGACGCCTTCCTCTGCCCTGCTGGTCGCATGCTGCAAAGACGGAATTACAACAAGAAACGAACCTACTATGAATATAAAGCTTCATCGGCAATCTGCTCGGCCTGTCCGCTGAGAAAACAGTGTACGCGGGCAAAGGACGGACGATCGCTTAAACGACACGCACGGCATGATGATCTCGAAGCAGCGCTGAGAGAAGCGGGAAGCAAAAAAGCGCGGAAGGATGTGAAGCGCCGTCAGGATTTATCCGAGAGGTCGTTTGCCTGGTCAACGAGATATGGGTATAAGCGAGCGAGATGGCGAAATTTCTGGCGCATGGAGATTCAAGACTTTCTTATTGCCGCCGTCCAGAATATTGCCATCCTGATGCGGCAGTCCACGGGAAAGATGTCAAAGAGCAATGTTCGGACAGGAGAAATGCATTGGGGCGATGCAAAATATTTACAAATAGTTGTTATTGTTAATATATTTAAGAACCTTTTCGGTATCGGCCATGTTTTGCCGAGCCCTGCTTAACGGACGTGCAAAAATTTCTCCCGGACTCTTCTATAGGGATACGGGAGTGTCTGTATTTTTAAAAAAATCATTTGGGCAACAGGCCGTCAACGCCTGACCCTTATAAATTTCAGATGAGGGATGGCTTTACTGTGCTGCCCACAAAGACCTTTTTAGCGGTGAGATTGTAGGCTACGCACTGGACTCGAGGATGACGCAAGAACTTGTCATTACATCTTTATTGATGGCGGTAAGAAGAAAACGGCCTGAGCGCGGGCTCATCAATCATTCTGACCGTGGAAGTCAGTACTGTTCATTTGAATACCAGAAACTCCTTGATAGTTTTCATATGAAAGCTTCCATGAGCCGGAAGGGCTGTTGTTATGATAATGCGCCTATCGAAAGTTTTTGGGGAACCATGAAGAGCGAGCTTATCTATCATCGTCGTTATGCCACAAGAGAACATGCAATTAGAGAGATCACGGAATATATTGAGATATTTTATAATCGACAACGACTTCAGAAGAGGCTTGGCTACGTATCCCCTGTTGGGTATGAACAGCAATTCTATGCAGGGAGGAACGCAGCTTAAATATTTTTTATTGGTGTCCACTATTGACATCAGGGGTCAAAATGCTGCGAGAAGGAGAGTAGAGAAAGAGCCATCCTGGCCAGGTTAAGGGAAATTATTCGATTACGAATTGTAGATTGAAAAAAATGAGGCCCGATGATGCAAGATAAGAATACACCGGAACTACCTGATCACATTTCCACTCGGACGTCTGGTATATTTTCGATTTTTCACCTTCCTGGCCTTATGGGCAGATGGGGTGCCTGGATTGTTTTGTTGGCGGCTCTTCTGATCACTTTCAACGCCTGGTATTCGGCTGGAGGCGAAGCAAAAAAAAGAGCTCAAGCGCGTTTTGATTTTCGGGTTAAGACAATAGAAACAGGGATCTACGAGCGCCTCCAGACTTATGAATTTCTGCTCCGAGGGGGGGACGGTCTTTTTGCGGCTTCCGACGAAGTCACCCGGGAGGAATGGCGGACCTATGTAACGACGTTGCAGGTTAATCAATATTACCCGGGAGTTCAAGGGGTTGGCTTTTCTAAACGAATTCTTTCTTCTGAAAAGGCGGCTCACATTCGTCAGATTCGCGGCGAGGGTTTCCCTCAATACTCTATCAAACCAGACGGGGATCGGCCGGAATACACCTCGATAATCTTCCTGGAGCCCTTCGATTGGCGAAATCAGCGGGCTTTTGGCTATGACATGTTTTCCGAACCCACCCGTAAAGAAGCCATGATCAGAGCTCGTGACACAGGAACAGCAGCCTTGAGCGGCAAGGTCACCCTGGTCCAGGAAACGGACGAAGACATACAGGCAGGCTTTCTCATCTACCTGGCGATTTACCGCAAAGGAGAACTGAAAGAAACCACGGAACAGAGGCGTAAGGCGTTAATGGGATATGTTTACAGCCCTTTTCGTATGAATGATTTCATGAAGGGTGTTCTGGTAGAAAATAAGGATTACGTTAAACTTCAGATCTTTGATGGCGATAAGCCACTTAAAGAAACCCTGCTATATCACAGCGATACCGCGAAAGAATCCCAAAACTACTCTGAAGGCCGCCATTTTGCCACTCACCAATCCATCCTGGAATATGCCGGCCATCGGTGGCTGTTATCTTTCGTTTCCTCAAAATATTTCGAAGAAGGCATCGAGACCGGCTTAACGAACTTCAGCTTATTGCTTGGCATCATCAGCAGTCTGCTGTTATTTGGCATGGTGTTGTCTTTAACCCAATCGCGTAACCAAGCCATCGCTCTGGCTAATACGACATTGGACCTGGAAAAGGCTAATATAGGATTAAGGAAAGAAATCACCGAGCGCAAGCAAGTCGAAGAAGCTCTTAAAAAAAGTGAAGAGCTTCATAAGGAAGCGCAGCATGTTGCTCAGATAGGGCATTGGGAGCTTAATTCACCATCAGGAACACCGGTGTGGTCAGAAGGAATATTCCATATATTAGGGCTTGATCCAAAAAAGAGCGAACCTTCTTTTGCAGCACATGTAAACATTATCCATGATGAGGATTGGGGTCTTCTGGATAATTCCATTCAAGAACTAAGTACTAATGGGACACCTTTTGATATTGAATTTAGAATAAAACGATCGAATGGTGAAACCCGCTGGATGCATGCAAGAGGTTCAGCAGTTAAGAGTGAAGATGGTAGCGTCACCCGAATGTTTGGAACCGCTCAAGATATAACCAAACGCAAGAGCTTGGAAGAAGAGCTCTTAAGGGCTCAAAAGCTTGAATCCGTGGGGCTGCTTGCGGGCGGCATCGCCCATGATTTTAACAACATCCTGACCACGATTCTCGGCAATGTTTCCTTGGCCAAAATGCAGATGACACCTACTGGGGAAACATTTGAAATGTTAAGCGAAGCCGAGAAGGCTTCAATAAGGGCGAAGACACTGACAAAACAGTTATTGACATTTGCCAAAGGAGGAGCGCCAGTAAAAGAGCCCGCCTCAATCAAAGATATCCTCAAAGAATCGCCTTCCTTTGTGCTTCGAGGCTCAAAATCCAGTTGCAAGTTATCGATAGCAGAAGATCTCTGGCCGGCTGAGGTTGACGTCGGGCAGATCAGTCAGGTCATTAATAATATTGTGATCAATGCGAACCAAGCCATGCCGGGAGGAGGAATCATTCAGGTTGCGGCAGAGAATCTAATAATAGAGGACAGGCATGGTCTGCCGGTTAACCCCGGCAGATACATCAAGATATCCATTAAAGATCAAGGAGTGGGTATAGCGGAAAAACATCTTGCAAACATATTTGATCCTTATTTTACAACCAGGCATGCCGGGAGTGGCCTCGGGCTTGCCACGACCTATTCCATCATCAAAAAGCACAATGGACATATTGCGGTGGAATCCCAACTGGGGGTTGGTACGACATTTCATATCTATCTGCCCGCTTCCGACAAGGCAATTCCTGAAAAAGAAGAAATTAAGCTAATTAAGGGCCATGGCAGGATTCTGGTGATGGATGATGAAGCGCCGTTAAGGAAGATGGTCGGAAGAATGCTGGGGCGCCTGGGTTATGAATCAGAATTTGCAAAGGACGGGTCTGAAGCGATTCGGATGGTTAAAGACGCCAAAGAAGCTGAAAAGCCCTATGATGCTGTCATTCTGGATTTGACCATTCCCGGCGGGATGGGCGGCAAAGAAGCGATTAACAAATTACTTGAGATTGATCCTGAGATGAAAGCCATTGTTTCCAGTGGTTACTCCGACGATCCGGTCCTGGCGAATTTTCAGGAATATGGCTTTAAGGGTATGATGCCCAAACCATTTGAATCCAGGTCATTGAGCAAGGTGTTGCATGAGGTGCTCAAGGGAGAAAAAGAGTGATTGTCGGGCTAGTACCATGTAACATAATATATTTCGTATTTATGGAAAATATGATATACTGGCGGCAATCCAACAAAGGAGGTTGCTATGTCGCCAAGATATCGAGTAACCCTTACCAAAGAAGAGCGTAGAGAGCTTGAGGCAATGACACACAAAGGAAAGACCCATGCCAGAAAATTCATCCATGCTCGTGCGTTGCTGTTGTGCGACGCCGGCGCTGACGGTTCTGCATGGAACGTTTCCGATGTCGCAGAGGCGCTTGGGGTGTCGAGCCGTTCGATTGAACATCTCAAGAAGCGGTTTGTGGAAGAAGGGCTTGAAGCCGCACTCGCACGCAGAGCACGGGAAAAACCTCCGCGCGACATCATCTTTGACGGCGCCTTTGAGGCGCGACTGGTTGCACTTGCCTGCTCGGATGCCCCGGAAGGGCGTCGGCGCTGGACGGTCAGATTGCTTGCCGACAAAGCCGTTGAGCTTGGCATTGCCGAATCCGTATCGCATATGACGGTGCAGCGGGTGTTAAAAAAAACGAATTTAAGCCTCACATCAGAAAGTACTGGAAAATCCCTCCCGAAGGGAACGCAGCCTTTGTAGCGTGCATGGAAGATGTGCTGGAGATATATCATATGCCTTATGATCCCGCGTATCCGGTAGTATGCATGGATGAATCCTGCAAGCAGCTTGTCGGCGAAGTGCGAGAGCCCATGCCGTGCGTGCCGGGAAGACCGGCGCGCACAGATGACGAGTATGTCAGAAACGGGGTAGTGGAAATATTTATGGAAGTAGAGCCTCTCGCTGGCAGACGACATGTGGCAATCACGGAACATCGCACCGGAAAGGATTGGGCGATGCAGATCAAGCAGATGCTCGATGAACGCTATTCCGGCGCTGTCAAGGTGCGCTTGGTCATGGATAATCTGAATACCCATAGGATTGCCTCACTCTACGAAACATTCGAACCCGGTGAAGCCCGGCGTTTGGCGGAACGGCTAGAAATCCATTACACGCCCAAACATGGCAGTTGGCTCAATATGGCAGAGATCGAATTCAGCGCCCTGAAAGGACAATGCCTTGATCGCCGGATTCCTGATATAACAACCATGCGGGCTGAAGTAGCCGCATGGGAAAAAGACCGAAACAACAGTGCGAAGAACATTGTATGGCAATTTACTACCCCAGACGCTCGGATTAAATTGAAGCGTCTTTATCCGAAGGTATAAAGGTTACATGGTACTAGTATGGTAGTGTAAAATATCTTGTGTAAATTATAAAAGGTCGTAAAAAAGGCGCTTTTCCAATATAAGGGTTTTGTCCAAGAAACCATAGATAAAGGAGAAGCGCCATGAAGATGGAAATTACAGTAGCAGAAGTGACGGATATTATCAACGGAATCTGTGAGGAACAACAGAACCTTTTTGCCATGATTCGAGAGAACATACAAGAAACAGGACAATATCTTTCCATACTTATGGATAAGGAACTGAGCCATTTTCTGGGAAGAGACCGTTATGTTCGCTGTCAGGAGGATACAAATCATCGCAATGGTTCCTATCATCGCAAATTTACACTGAAAGGCATCGGCAAAGTCGATCTTAAGGTACCGCGGGATCGAAATGGCCTTTTCAGTACCCAGGTCATTCCACGAAGCAAACAATATGAAGATGTTCTGAGGGAGGACCTCAGCGTTATGTTCCTGGCCGGCGTAAGTACGCGCACCCTCTCGATGATGTCCGAGCGGCTCATCGGACGTAAACTCTCCGCCGGTGAGATAAGCAACGTAAGCAAGGAACTGACAGCTGCCGTTGAAGCGTGGAGAGAGCGGGATCTATCAAAGGAATCTATTAAATAATTATCCGAAAATGGAGTGTTCACCGGGATCGAATATAGAGACCATCAAGGGCCGGCTACATATATTGGGATGGCATAACGATTACACAGATTATGGGACAATTCAGCTTGTACAAGCATGTTATCAGGATGGTTGAGAACACCAAAAATATCGGCAAAAATGAAACTGGCGGAAAATACTTTCTGTCATGCAAGATAATCGCAACTTTTAACCAACCATGTAAAATCTTCAACCGTCCCATTTAAAGGTGGTGACCATGCCAACAAATAAGAAAAAAGCACCCCCCACCAAAGCCAGCCAGAAGAAAAAGCTGGTAAAAAAATACCTTATAATTGTCGGTATTGGTGCTTCCGCCGGTGGCCTGGAAACCCTGGAAGCCTTTTTCCGCAAGATGCCGCCAGATTCCGGTATGGCCTTTGTGATCATCCAGCATCTGAGTCCCAAGCACAAAAGCGTCATGGCGTCGTTGCTGGCCAAACACACACAGATGGCCGTGGGTGAAATCCAAGACGCAAGCCCTCTTGAACCCAACTGCGTGTACCTCAATCCCCCAAATAAAAATGTGGCTGTTTTCAACCAGATCCTTCACCTGATGGAACCTGTTAAAACCGGCGCGATCAACATGCCGATCGATTATTTTTTCCGAGCTCTCTCCGAAAATCAGAAAGAAAAGGCCATAGCCATCGTTCTATCGGGGACGGCCTCAGATGGAACCCTGGGCATCAAGGCCGTCAAGGGTGAAGGCGGCATGGTCATGGTTCAGGACCCTGATACGGCCAAGTATGAAGGCATGCCCAAAAGTGCCATTGAAACCGGTCTGGTGGATTTCATTCTTCCAGTGGAAAAGATGCCGGAACACCTGATCCGTTATGTGAAACATCCGGTTATCAAGAGACCCGGCAAGATCGTTTTTAGTGAAACCAGCGGCCAACATCAGCTTCAGAAGATTTTCGCGCTGATCCGAAGTGCAACGGGTCATGATTTTTCCCATTACAAGCACAGCACTATCGAACGCCGATTAGAGCGCCGCCTGGCGGTTCACCAGATCAATTCACTGCCCGACTACATCCTGTTCATTCAAAAAAACCCTTCTGAAATCGAAACCTTGTTCAAAAACCTGGTCATCGGCGTGACCAGCTTTTTCAGGGACCCGAAAGCCTATGAGGTGATCGAAACGCAGGCGCTTGCAAAAGTGATAGAAGCCAAGCACCCGGAAGACACGCTGCGCTGCTGGGTCGTGGGCTGCTCCACCGGCGAAGAGGCGTATTCTTTTGCCATCCTCATCTCAGAGGCCATGGAGAAGCTCAAAAAGCATATCAATGTCCAGATATTTGCCACGGATATCGACGAGGCAGCCATTGAAGATGCCCGAAAGGGGATTTATCCGGCCAGCATTGCCGGGGATGTTTCCGAACAGCGCCTGCGCCAGTTTTTCATAAAAGAAGAGGGCTTATTCAAAATCAAGAAGCAGGTCCGGGATATGGTTGTTTTTTCCCTGCAAAGCGTCACCAAGGACCCGCCCTTTTCAAAGCTGGATTTGGTGAGTTGCCGGAACCTGATGATCTATCTGGACACTACACTTCAGAAAAAAATGATCCCGATATTTCATTACACCTTGAATCCGGGAGGGACTTTGCTGCTGGGGACTTCCGAGACCATCGGCGAATTTACGGATTTATTTGCGCCGATTGACTCCAAATGGAAAGTCTATCAGCGAAAAGAAGGCTTTTCGAGCGGCATTGTCGACTATTCAAAAGGAATCGCAGACGAAAGATCAGAGGGCACCGGGCCTGAGGCCGGTCAGCAATTGCCAGCGCCAAGCGATATCCAGGCCCTGGCCGAAAAGGCGATACTGGACGGGTACGCCCCTTCCGGTGTTTTGGTCAATGACAAGTACGAGATTCTGCATTTTGTCGGCCGGACGGAAAAATACCTGGTGCCACCCACGGGCAAACCCAGTTTCAATATTTTAACCATGGCCCGTCAGGATCTCAAATACAAATTGACGACCACGCTGAACAAAGCGTTTCGAGATAAAACCCACACGACACAGAAGGGTGTCCGGATCAAACTGAACGGCACTTTCACAGTGGTTGACATCACCGTCGGACCTTTATCCGATAAGGGTGATTCCAAGGGGTTGATGCTGGTCGTGTTTGAAGACACAACCCCCGCGCAAGTCGCCGACGGTGCATTGGATAAAAAACCCAAAGATAAAAAGCAGACTTCGGAAATCAAGCAGCTCGAACAGGATCTTCAATCCACCCGGGAATATCTTCAGTCCACCATCGAAGAACTGGAAACCTCCAACGAGGAGCTCAAATCGACTAACGAAGAGCTTCAGTCGGTCAACGAGGAGCTTCAAAGCACCAATGAGGAGCTTGAAACCTCCAAGGAAGAGCTTCAATCCACCAACGAGGAGCTGTCCACGGTCAATGCGGAGCTTCAAAACAAGGTGGATGAACTGTCAAAGTCCAGCAATGACATGAACAATCTGCTGGCCGCTACCGAGATCGCCTCGATCTTTTTGGATAGCCATCTTTACATCAAGCGATTTACACCTGCGGCAGCCGGGGTCATCAAATTGATACAAACCGATATCGGCAGGCCGATCGGCGACCTGAAAACAAGTTTTCCGGAGGTTGATCTGGCCGACCAGGCGAAAACGGTTTTAAAAGACCTCAACACCATCAGCACTGAAATCTTGTCGGACGGTGGCATCTGGTATTCATTGAAGATGATGCCCTACCGGACGGTTGAAAATGTGATCGAAGGGGTGGTGATGACCTTTATTAACATCCATGATGTAAAAAAGGCAGGCATCGTCAAGCGGTTAGCGGTCGTTTTGGAAGATACCAACGACGCCATCGCAGTAATGGATTTCAAGGGACAGATCAGGGCCTGGAACAAAGGGGCTGAGGCCATGTACGGCTACAGCGAATCCGAGGCCCTGCAAATGAATTATGCGGTACTGATTCCAGAGGATTGTCCCGAAGAGATCAATGAAATCACCGCGAAGTTGCGGAAAGGTGAAATCATCAAATCATTTAAGAGCCGACGACGGACCAAAGACGGAAACCTTTTGAACATCTGGCTGACCGCAACAGTGTTGACCGATGAAACCGGTTGTCCTGTGGAGATTGCGGTCACGGAGCGTGATCTGGCCTGGCTGTCGAAAGAATAGAGGGGTTAAAGATGGACAAAGAAACAATTTCCGCCGACAAAGCCAAACTGAGGCGGCTTGCCGAAAAGACCCTGAAAGAAACCGACGACGACGACAACGACGATCTTTCAGAAAAATCCCCGGAAGACATTGCGTCCTTGATCCATGAGCTTCGCGTACACCAGATCGAACTTGAGATGCAAAACGAGGAGCTCCGTCGCACTCAAGGTGAGCTTGAAAAGACGCGAAACCGCTATTCGCATTTGTATGACTTTTCGCCGGTGGGGTATTTTGCGATCAGTGAAAAGGGGATTATCGAAGAGGCCAACTTGACTATCGCATCCATGTTAAAAGTGGATCGGAGTGTCTTGATCGGAAAGCCTCTTACTCAATTTATCCTGAAGGATGATCAAGACATTTACTATAAACATAAGCAGCGCCTCTTGAAAACAGAAACGCCCCAGGTATGCGCACTGCGGTTTGTGAAAAAGGATGGGCATAAGTTTTACGTCCGCTTGGAATGCTTGGTCATAAAAACCAAGGACAAGGATATCGGTGAGATCCGGGTAGCTGTCAGCGATATCACCGCGCTCAAGCAAACGGAGAATAAACTGCGGGAACAAGAGGCTTTTTCCCGCACACTGATCGATGCGATACCCATCCCCGTTTTTTACAAGGACAGGGATGGGCGATACCTCGGATTCAATAAAGCTTTCGAGACATTTTTCGGTAGAACAAGGGAAGAACTAATAGGAAAAAGTGTTTTCGATATCGATCCACCAGACCTTGCAGCAAGATATCACGCTCAAGATGAGCAATTGCTTAAATACGGCGGCTCACAGCAATACGAGTCTCAAGTTAAAACTGCCCAAGAAGAAATGCGAGATGTTATTTTCTATAAGTCTGCATTTTCGGACAAGATCGGATCTGTCACGGGTCTGATTGGTGCAATTGTGGACATAACAGACCGCAGCGTAGCCGAAAAACTGCTGAAGGATAGCCAGGAGAAATTTAAGTCAATGGTGGATAATATCGGGATCGGAGTGGCGCTGATCAGTCCCAAGATGGAGGTACTGGAACTCAATCGCCAGATGCGTCAATGGTTTCACGGCGTTGATCCAGGCAATCTTCTGATCTGTCACAGCGTTTTTAACGATCCGCCGCGCGACAGCATTTGCGATTCCTGCCCGACGGCACAGACGCTGCGAGACGGCAAAACGCATGAGGCCATAATCGATAAAACGCATGCGGGGGAAACCCGGAGCTACCGGATAATATCTTCACCAATAACCAGCGATGATGGTGAAGTGACAGCCGCTATCGAGATGTTAGAAGACATTACTGAGCGTTTAAGGCTTGAAGACCAACTGCGCCAGGCACAGAAACTTGAATCCATCGGCAATCTTGCAGGGGGTATTGCTCATGATTTCAACAATATTTTATCGTCCATCATCGGATTTACGGAACTATCGCTCGACGAGGTGACAAAGGGATCAAATTTGGAAGACAATCTGCAAGAGGTCTACACGGCCGGAAAAAGGGCCAAAGAGTTGGTAAGCCAGATACTGGCATTTGCAAGGCAAACCAACGAGGAGGTCAAACCCGTCAATATCGGGGAAATAGTAAGAGAAACGCTCAAGCTGATTCGATCGTCCGCTCCTACTGATATTGAAATCAGAAAAATGATAAACAGTGATTCTCTCGTTATCGGCAATGCGACGCTGTTGCAGCAAGTGCTAATGAATCTTGCAACCAATTCTATGGATGCGATGGAAACGAATGGTGGGATATTGGAGATTGCCGTATCCAGTGTTGTCGTCGATCAATCTTTTGCGGAGGATCACAAGCTTCTCGGGCCGGGTGATCATGTGAAAATTACTGTATCCGATACGGGTGACGGTATTGATCCAGAGAAAATTAAATTCATCTTTGAACCGTACTACACCACCAAGCAAACCGGAAGAGGCACCGGTTTGGGACTCGCCTCAGTGCACGGCACGGTGAAGAAATACGGTGGTACCATAATAGCAGAAAGCCAGCCGGGGCAAGGATCGACCTTTACGATACTGCTGCCGGTCACCCGAAGGCAGGAGGTCATGCATCCCTATCAACCTGGAGCGTTACCACATGGTAACGAGAAAATCCTGTTTGTCGATGACGAACTGCCCATTGCCAAAATGGGCCAACTGGCGCTCGAGCGTTTGGGGTATAAGGTGACGACAAGGACAAGCAGTATTGAGGCGCTGGAACTTTTCCAGGCAAAGCCCAATGAGTTTGATCTTGTTATTACTGACATGACCATGCCGAACTTGACCGGTGAGCAATTGGCGATTGAATTATTGAAAGTCCGGCGCAATGTAAGCGTACGACCAACTCATATAGCAAAAGAATTTTACATGAAGTACGCTGTACCTAAAACCGGTACAGCCGGTGCTCTTTGATAATATGATTACGGGATTCAACCGCCGGAATACGGTGCACTGATTATTGTTTTCCCTGGATGATCAGGCCCCGTTCATCCCTGGGCACAGGCTTCCACTGATCGGGAAGCAGTTCCCGCAGGCGGTTTACGGGATGGCTCATGATCCGCCGAAGCATGTCGTCAAAGTACTCCCAGGGGTTGACGTCGCAGTTTTTGCAAGATTGAACGAGACCCATATAAAGGGCCGCCGCCCGGCCGCCCCGTTCGCTGCCCACGAAGAGCCAGTTTTTTCGACCTACCGCTATGGGCCGAATGGCGTTTTCCGCCAGGTTGTTGTCGGGTCTTAACCGTCCGTCTTTCAGATAGCGGCAGAGCGCCTCCCGCTGATTCAGGGCGTAGTTGATGGCCGTCCGCAACGGCTCCGAGGGCGTCGTCCGGGGCCTCAGTTCCTCAATCTTTGCAAAGATTCCCTCAAGCAGCGGCGTTGCATGCGCCTGCCGGAAACGGCGCCGCTCCTCGGGCGTCATCTCGGCACAGGGGGTCTCCACCTCGTGATAGAGCCGGGCGATGCGGGCAAGGATGTCCGTGGCCTCTTGAGGACGCGATGAAACCGCCTCGTCGAACTTCCGTCTGGTATGGGCCCAGCAACCCACTTCGATAATCTCTTCTTTTTTGAAAAGTTCGTCGTAGCCGCCGTAGGCGTCGGCATGGACGTACCCCTGGTAATCATTGAGATACTCCAGTGGGCGCGTCTTGCTCCGATCAATGGAGAAGTCATAGGCCGTCAGCGGCGGTCCCGGACCGCCCCGCAGATAGACCCAGAGACGGGCCTTCTTTACCTTGCCGTTTCCCTTGACCTGCAGAGGAACGGGCGTATCGTCGGTAAAGAGCACGTCCCTCTCAAGGACGGCCTTTTGAAGCACTGTTTCCAAGGGACGAATGCTCTCATAGACCTGCATGAGCCAGCTGGTTTGGGTGGCCCGGGGAATGTCCACTCCTTCCCGCTCCAGAATGCTGTTCTGTCGGTAGAGAGGCAGATGATCGGCGTACTTGCTGACGATCAGATGAGAAAGCAGCCCCACGTCGGCTTTGCACTTGGCGATGGGGTGATCGGGCAGCGAGGCGGCGATGACGCCGGCGGTAGATTCCGATGCCTCCGGCAGCGCATACTGGGGCCGCTTGTAGACGTTGACGATCAGTCTCCCCGGCCGGTATTCCAGCTTCTCCGAGACTTCCACGGAAATGACCTTCAGGGGTGCGCCCGTGTCCGCATCGATCTTTTCATCCTCGGGCACGTCCAGCAGAATCTCCACCCGTTCGAGATGCTCCGGAATGGGAACCCGGCCGTGATGCCGGGAGGCCTTGCGGGGCTTCTTGACAGTCTCTGTGGCAGAAGCGTCTTCGAACTGTGCTTTCACCGCCGCATTCTGCTCTAATGATTGAAGCACCATGTCGTCGAACATCAGCTGACCGGGGTTGATCTTTTCGGACTTGCGGCCGTAGAGCCGTTTCAGCAGCTGTTCCATCTGATGCTGCAGGGTGGTCAACTGGCGCTGGGCGGATTCGAGCTTCTGGGTAAGCGCTTCGATCTGGGCATCCTTTTGGGCGGCAAATTCCAGAATCCAGGCAGCATCTTTTCGGTCGATAATCTCTTGTGCTTCCGTCAATATCATGAGCGGGCGTATAGCACATAACTATAATAATGTCAAGTGTTTATATTATTTTTTATGCACATATTTTGTACCGTTTTCCCACTTTTTTCGGCACGATTCCCTCAAGGAGCATGGCCAGATCCCGGCGCTCGATATGACCGTCGCGGGACTGCCGGGAAGGCAGCACGAAGGACCCCTGCTCCAGACGTTTCAGCCAGATGGCCATGCCGTCGCTGTCCCAGTACAGGAGCTTCACCATGTTCCGCCGCCGGTTGACGAAGACGAAGAGTGATCCCGAAAGGGGATCGGCGCTAAGTTCGGCGCGGACAATGCCGCACAGGCCGTCGAAGGACTTGCGCATGTCGCAGGGGCTGCGATAAAGATAGATGCGTGCCGATGCTGTCAGGCCGAACATGGGGAACCATTATGAAGCGTTTCAATAACGGTGCGCAGGGTAACGGGATCGAAGCCGCGTTCCACTTCGATGGAAAGAAGCGGCCCCATGCAAATGCGAATGCCGGCATAGTCGGCCGTCGAGGATGCAAGTTCGATAAATCCCTGTTGTCCTTGCGGTTCAGTGAGTTTCCGGCGCCAGGAGTAGAAACTTGCCGTATTGATCTGATGCATCTGGCACCAGGCCAGACCGCTCATCCCGCTTGCGATCTGCCGCTCTACGATGGCCGACCAGTGGGCGGTGCGTTCTTGTTGTGTCATAGGGCATCCTCCAATCATGAAATGTGTTCATGACGGGAAGCTATAATCCAATGTGCGTTCAAGCGAAAGATGAGTTGGTCGTACGGTTACGGCGCAATATCCCTGTGATACTCTGCACAGGGTACAGCAAAAGGATTGCTGATGAAAAAGCCTCAGAACTCGGGATCAAAGCCTTTGCCTACAAGCCAATGGTTAAATCTGATTTAGCCAAAACAGTTCGAAAAGTGCTGGATGAAGCGAAAGGCTCCGTTCATGATTAATTATGCCATGGTTGAGAATCTGACCGTTCTAAAATCTCAAGGATACTGGATGTAGGCATCAATGCAATTGCGGTAATGGGCACGATCAGATAAATGCAAGTATTAGCAAGGAAACGAGTATAAAATCTGTGATCTCATCGACCCACTGTAGGAGGAACCAAAAATGGAAAAAGAGCTTAGAAAAACAGGAATCGATCTTATTGGTAATGCTTCCTGGAGCACACATTTCTGTCAATTTTACCAGACCTCAGAGGATTTGATTGATATCCTGGTTCCCTATTTCAAAGCAGGATTGGAAAGCAATGAATTCTGTATGTGGATTACCGCTGACCCTCTAAATGAAAAAAAAGCAAAGGCAAGCCTAAAAAAAGTCGTGAGGAATCTGGATGACTATATTGAAAAAGGCCAGATAGAGATCCTGGGTTATAGCCAGTGGTATACTAAATCGGGGAGGTTCGATGCTAATGACGTTCTGGACGGCTGGGTTGAGAAAGAGAAACAAGCTCTGGAAAGAGGATTTGATGGTCTTCGCCTTTCAGAAAATACTTTTTGGCTTGAAGATAAGGATTGGAGAGGCTTTACTGAGTATGAAGAAATGATAAATGATATCATTGGGAACTATAAAATGCTTGCGGTTTGTTCCTACTCTCTTGACAAATGTGGGGCAACCGAAATCATGGATGTAATCGCCAATCATCAATTCGCTCTTGTCAAACGGGAAAATAGGTGGGAAATCATTGAAAGCTCTAAGCAAAAACAATCAGGGGAGAAGATGCGGGAGAGCGAGAAACTGCACGCGATGATTCTCAAAACGGTCATGCACGGATTCTGGTTGGTGGATTTGGATGGCCGTTTAATGGAAGTAAGTGAAGAGTATTGCCGGATGAGCGGCTATAGCGAACAGGAACTTCTGACCATGAGTATTTCCGATTTGGAATCGTCTGAGACCTCTGAGGCAATTGCCGCTCGAATTCAAATGGTCATTGCTCAAGGCAAAAGTCGCTTTGAGAGCAAGCATCGTCGGAAGGACGGAAGTATTTTTGACATCGAAATAAACCAACAATACCAAGCTGGGGAACAAGGATTTATTTGTGCATTCCTGCAAGATATCACCGAACGAAAGCGGATGGAGGACGAACTAAAAAAGAAAACGCATGATCTTAGGGAACGTGTTAAGGAACTGAATTGCTTATATGGTATCTCTAAACTTGATGAAACTCCTAATATTTCCTTGGATGAGTTAATTCAGGGTACGGTTGATTTAATTCCTTCCTCCCTGATGTATCCGGAAAATACTTGTTCCCGCATCCTCCTTGATGGAAAAGAATACAAAACAAAAAATTTTAAAGAAACTAACCCGAAACTTTCAAGTGATATTTTTATAAATGACAAACGAATGGGGGTTTTGGAAATCTATTGCTTAGAAGGAAAATCGGAAATAGATGAGGAACCTTCTCTCGGAGAAGAAATAAGTTTAATCAACGCCATTGCCGAGAGAATAGGACACATCACTGAAAGATACCAGGTCAAGGAGGTAAAGCGAAGGAATAGAATAAAATATTTTAACCATTTTAATGATGCGCCGATTATGTACGTGATAACTGAAAATCTTAATTCGTTATCGATAATTACTGACGTTAACAAGCTGTTCCTGTATAAAACCGGTTATTCCCGCGATGAAGTTGTCGGGCAGCCGCTTGATAAATTTTATGCTCCTGAATCGAGACAAAAATCAAGTGAAGGCGGCTATGAACTGGCACTAAATGGCAATTTCATTGAAGATCGAAGAGATATAGTGGCAAAAAACGGGCAGGTCATCAATACAACGCTCCATGCGGTGCCTGAAAAAGATGAATCCGGCAAGGTAACAGGGACCCGGGCGGCATTTATTGATATAACGGAATCCAAGCGCCTTGAGAAACAGCTTATTCAATCTCAGAAAATGGAGGCCATCGGCACCCTGGCAGGCGGTGTGGCCCATGATTTCAACAATATACTGACCACCATCATCGGGTATGCTGACCTTATGTTAATGACTGTCGACACTGATAAACCCTTAACTGAGGAGATAGAGGAGATCAAGTTAGCCGGGGAAAGGGCAGCCGCTTTGACCCGCCAGCTTCTGGCCTTCAGCCGCAAACAGATTGTCCAGCCTAAGATTCTCGATCTGAATAAATTATTGACAGGTATAGAAAAGATGTTTGTCCGCCTGATTGAAGAGGATATTGAGATTCTGATGATCCCGGAATCTGCCTTATGGAAGGTAGAGATAGATCCCGGACAGATGGAGCAGGTGATCATGAACCTGGTGGTCAATGCCAAGGACGCCATGCCCAATGGAGGCAAGCT
Organism: Syntrophales bacterium; assembly: GCA_963666365.2. GTDB lineage: Bacteria > Desulfobacterota > Syntrophia > Syntrophales > UBA2210 > JALNXD01. The sequence goes on along the minus strand of CAXXNF010000001.1, from coordinate 132,085 downwards.
CACCATTGAAACGGTCAACATGGATCTGGACGAGAACTATTTTACCGATCACGGCATTGTTGAAAAACATCTTGGCTCTTATGTGGTGCTGAGTGTAAGCGATACCGGCATTGGGATGGACAAAGAAACCCAGAAACATGCCTTTGATCCTTTCTATACCACCAAAGAGAAAGGCAAGGGCACGGGATTGGGCTTGTCCACGATCTACGGCATTGTCAAACAAAATAATGGTTTTATTTGGGTCTACAGTGAACCTGGACAGGGTTCCACCTTCAAGGTTTATCTGCCCAAGGTGAAGGGAGATGTTAAGGGGGAGGAGAAAGAACAAACCCCTGTAATCAAATTTGACGGTTCTGAGACCGTTTTGATTGTAGAAGATGATGATAGCCTTCGAAAACTTTCGCAAAAGTCTCTCCAGCCCCATGGATACAGAATACTTGTGGCTGAAAATGGGGAAGATGCCTTGAGAATAAGCAAGGAACACGATGGGCCGATTGATCTGCTGATCACTGATGTGGTGATGCCCAAGATGAACGGTAAGGAAATAGCAGAACGGTTGCAACCGCTCTATCCACGAATGAAGATAATTTACATGTCCGGATATACGGACGACTCTATTGTTCATCACGGTGTTCTGGCCCCGGGACTTAATTTTATCGAAAAGCCGTTTTCACCGGAAGGTTTGGCTCGCAAAGTGCGGGAGGTGCTGAACAAATGAAGAGGTTACTCGTTGCCGGTGACTGGATACTGGTTGAAACGAAAAACGAGGAACTTGTTTTGCGGAATTCAAGTATGAATTATCCCAAGCATAACATCTGGAGTCTCTGAAGAACTCAAAGATACTGGATGTTATGATCACTTGATTTTGATGTTTAGCACATGTTTTGACGTCCGCCGGTCGGATCGGCTATTGTTAAGGATACCAGGAATATAGGCAAAAATGAATCTGGCAGAGAATACTTTCTAAATGCAATAATGTGTAACTTCTCAAAATTACATCGAATACCACTTCAATTATTTCATGAATAATAAGGAGTCCTAAATGGAATCTGAAAATTCCAGGCTTAAAATTAAAGTTCTGATTTCAATTCTATTTGGACTCATCGGATTTATTCTCAATTTTTATGCCATAAACTTTGCACAATTTGTTGAATTCAAAGCCAACATCCTTATTGGGTTGCTTTTCCCGCTACTGGTTAGTCTCGCTTGGGGATGGAGATATGGACTTTTGACGGCTTTGGCCGGCGGATGTCAATCCATGTGGTGGTTGTGGCAGTCGGATGGTTATGGGTTTCTTTATGCCGTGCCTATATTCACATTATGGATTGTATGGCATGGGATCTGGTCGGATTACCGGAGAAGACATAAATCAACCAAATGGTATCACAACACGTATGCGGTGGAACTGCTATTCAGGATATTCAGTGAACTGGGATTCTACACGGTATTCAGATGGCTGGTATCGTTAAACCCCCCAGCCTGGGCGCCTGAAATAACATGGACACATGTATCTTACTCATGGGTCCACTTTGTAGCCATCAAGCACATAGTAACCGCCTACATCCTGCTACTCTTGTGTCATGTCTTGCTCAGCATGGTGCCGGTAAGGCGATTCTTCGGATTGGATTCAAATCCGGAACAGAAAAACACAACATATATTGTCAGCGCTTCTATTCTGGTGGGGCTTTTTATCTGGTTTATTGATTATCTGGTTGGTTATCTGGCTTTTTATGAAGGTAGCGCGAATTTCCTTGAAGCCATGATATCAGATATTTCGCCACGCGATTTGTTTGGAAGAAACATCTCTCTCCTTATCTGTCTTATTTCCGGCCTGCTGATTTCAAAGTTATTGTTACAGAGATTTAAAGGGGAAATGGCATTGCGAGAAAGCGAGAAGAAATACCGAACCCTGCTTGAAACCACATCAGAAGGCTGCTGGCTGTTAAATCCTGAAGTCTAAACCGTCGAAATTAACAAGTCCCTTTGCAATATGCTTGGATACAGTCATGATGAAATGTTTGGCAAGCAACCTTTTGACTTCGTCGATGATGAGAATCGAAAGATTTTTATTGAGCAAACTTCAAAAATATCTACTACAGAGCATCGCAGTTATGAGATTACCCTGAAGAAAAAGAACGGCGAAGATATCCACACATTCTTTAATGCGACAACAATAAGGGATGAATCGGGGGTGGCACAGGGTTCTTTTGCATTCATTACGGATATCACCGAACGCAAGCAGGCCGAGAAGGACATAATCCGCGCGGCGCACGAGTGGCAGACTACCTTTGATGCCACAAACAGTGTCATCTGGATTCTGGATCGTGATCAACGGGTGGTGCGGTCCAACAAGGTGGCCGGGCGGTTTTTCCCGCAATCGAGTGGCCAGAGTGTTGGTAAACAATGTTGGGAAATCGTGCATGGCACGGACCGGCCTATGGACGGATGTCCATTCCTGCGAGCAAAAGAGAGCCTGCATCGCGAAACCATTGAGCTTCAAATCGGTGCCGGTTGGTTTGATGTTACGGTGGACCCAATTTTGGATACAGCCGGGCAGTTTTCCAGCGCTGTCCACATTATCACCGACATCACCGATCGTAAACAATCCGAGAAGGAACGGGAGAAGCTGCAGGAACAGCTTAACCAGGCCCAGAAAATGGAGTCCATCGGCAACCTTGCCGGAGGTATCGCCCATGATTTTAACAATATATTGTCATCTGTTATTGGTTATACCGAGCTGGCGCTTGATGAGGTTGAAAAAGACACAAGCATCGAAGACAATCTGCAGGAAGTCTATCATGCCGGAAACCGGGCGAAGGATCTTGTAAAACAGATACTGACATTTGCACGGCAATCCGATGAGAAGCTTAAGCCTATTCAGGTTGATATTATTGTCCAAGAGGTGCTCAAATTTATCAGAGCCTCCATTCCCACGACGATTGAAATCAAACAGCGCATTGAAACCGATTCCCTGGTTATGGGAAATGCGACTCAAATTCATCAGATATTGATGAATCTTTGCACCAATGCTGCTCACGCTATGGAAAAAGGGGGAGGCATCCTTGAGGTGACACTGAAGGATAGCGCCATTGATAATAGCACACACAGGAAAATATTGAATCTAAAACAGGGAAACTACATTGAAATAAAGGTTTCAGATACCGGTATGGGGATTGCCCCTGAGATTATTGACTCAATTTTTGAACCCTATTTCACCACTAAAGGCCCAGGGGAAGGAACAGGTCTGGGGCTCGCCGTGGTCCATGGTATCGTCGAGAGTTGCGGCGGCAAGATTACAGTGGACAGCAAACTGGAAAATGGAACCACCTTTACAATTTATTTGCCCATAACCGGAGAGCGTAGAGCAGATCGTCCATATGAATCAGAAAAATTACCTTCTGGCACGGAAAGTATTTTATTTGTTGACGATGAAGCACCGCTATCAAAAATGGGCAGCCAGATTTTAGAACGGTTAGGATATCAGGTTGCCGTTCGCACCAGTAGTGTTGAAGCCTTGGAACTGTTTCGCACCAAACCCAATGATTTCGACTTGGTTATCACTGACATGACGATGCCGAACATGACAGGGGATGATCTGGCCATCGAACTGATGAAAATTCGACCAGATATCCCGGTCATTCTTTGCACGGGCTACAGTATAAAAATATCTGATGATTTAGCTGCACAAATTGGGATCAAAGCATTTGCCTACAAGCCGGTTGTCAAGGCGGATTTAGCAAAAACGGTCCGAAAGGTGCTGGATGAGGCTAATGGATAAAGTTGTGCTTATTGTCAGTATTCGAAAGTATCCGACCGCCCTAAAAACTCAACCATACTGGATGTATGCTTGGTATGAAAGGTTCCATGATACCGAATATATTCAAAAAGCAGATTTAAAAGGACTACAGGAAAGATTAGCCAGTGAAAGACAATACTAAAAACGGTTCCTCGCCTGGAGGCTTAGCCATTTCAGAAGGTATAAAGGGAATTGGAACCGCCGCCAACCTGCTTGATGCTAAAATTGCAATGAGATCAATTCTTGGGATTTTTCTGTTGCTGTTTTTATACTGCAGATTCCGGCCCAAACCTGCCACCCATTCCGGAGGATAGTTTGCCACTTTTCGGGTTATTTCCGGAATGCAACGCATTCATCCTCTACATCCTTTTCCCATTAAGATGATATGCCATCTTCTCTGAACGTGAATGCGAGAAGAGGAGATGCAAATGGCACGGAAAAGGATAAGCATGAAGAAGATACGAGAGATCATACGCTTTAGCGAGTTCCCGGGCATGAGCGTGCGAAAGATAGCAGGTGGATATTCCGACGCATTCCGCCACCCAAATATGATGGAACGCGCCACCCGAATATGATTCATTCCGCCACCGGAATATGATCATTCCGCCACCCCCTGAATTCGGCATATGCGACGCTGGATAAAATCCATAAAAGCCGTTAGAATCTTCGGTCAAAAACAGGAGGTTGTCGTGGCGGCGGAAAGGTTATCCATGCGTACCATACAACCTAGATTCCCGGAGATCATAACGATAGGTTTCTAATATTTTGTTGTAACCCATAAATAATTATGAATTAATTCTGTTATTTTGCTTGCCCTTATCATCGTTATGAGGTATTAGAACATAACGATGATAAGGGGGTTTTATGGCCATTGTACATCAGCATGACAAGCGATCCGGTATCACCTATGCCTACGAATCTATTTCTCATTGGGATAAGGAAAAGAAACAATCCCGGGCAAAACGAACTCTGATTGGTCGAGTGGATGAAAGCACCGGAGAGATTACGCCGACCAAAGGAACAAACAAACCAAAAAATGGGATTGCCACCCCGAAGGCTGTCAGGAGAGGCCCTGTTTCGAGCACGGAAACCTCCCGGAAATTCTACGGCGCCACCTACCTTCTCGATGTCCTTGGTCAAAGGCTTGGACTGGCTTCGGACTTGAAGCAGTGTTTTCCTGACAGCTATAAACAAATCATCTCAATTGCCTACTATCTGATTCTTGAGGCAGACAGCCATTTAAGTCGCTTTTCGAAATGGTCTTCGCTGCATCAGCACCCGCACGGGCAGGATATTCCATCCCAAAGAAGCAGCGAACTCTTTGCTTCCATAACGGAAGAGGACCGCTATCGATTCTTTCAGCTCCAGGCCGCAAGACGCTGTGAGAAGGAATACTGGGCCTATGATATCACCTCTGTATCAAGCTATTCGGAGTGCCTGAAACAGTTCAGATATGGCTACAACAAGGAGCGGGACCATCTGGCGCAACTCAATCTGGCCCTTGTATTCGGCCAGGAATCAAGCCTGCCGTTTTATTATCGCAAGCTGCCGGGAAACGTCACCGATGTGAAAACCGTCAGGAACATGCTGGCAGACATAGACTTCCTGAACCTCAAGAAGGTTCATCTGGTCATGGATCGGGGATTCTACAGCATCAACAACATCAATGACTTGTACAAAGAGCACCATAAGTTTCTCATTGGAGCCAGGCTTTCTTTGAAGCGTGTAAAAGAGCAGCTCGATAGCGTTCATCATTCTCTGCGTGAATGGTCGAATTACTGCGAGAGCCATGAAGTCTTTGCACTGTGCGTTCCCATGAAATGGAACTATTCCCATGAGCGTCCCTATAAAGGGGATACCATCCAGGGAGAGCGAAGGATGTATCTTCATCTGTATTTCAACAGCGAGCGGGCTGCCGAAGATGAGCAAAGACTAACGCGGCGCCTGCTGGCACTCCAGCAGAAACTGCACGGTGGCGTCATGAAGCCCGAGAACTCAAAGCTCTATGATAAATACTTTGAAACCCATGAAACACCGGCAAGAGGCATCAAGGTGATTGCCAGACAAGAGGCAATAGATGAGGCCAGAAGGAATTATGGGTACTTTGCGCTCCTCAGCAATGAAATAAAAGATCCCGTCAGGGCGCTCGATGTCTACCGCAACAAGGATCTGGTAGAAAAAACGTTCGGCAATCTCAAGGAGCGCCTGAGCATGCGAAGGTTGCTGGTTTCGTCGGAGCAATCACTGGAGGGGAAATTGTTCGTGCAGTTCGTTGCTCTGATATATCTGTCCTGTATAAAAAAAGCCATGCAGAAGAACAACCTGTTTGGCAAGTACACACTTCAAGGCTTGCTGGATCAATTCGATGTGATCGAATGCTTCGGCAGACCCGGAAAAAACTTGAGGGCGGGCGAAATCACAAAAAAACAACAGGAACTCTACACCATTCTCGGGGTCGCTCCTCCCTCATCGTTATGAGATAGCGGGAATCCAGGTTATAAGTCTGCTGAGGCTGGTGGTCCCTCTTTTTTTGATTTTTTATGATTCAGTGCGCTCAGGCGCGGCCGTGTCTTTATAGCTATATATTGATCCAATTCCGGCTGCTCTTTAAGAAGCTCAATTAGTTTTTCTCTCTGGTTCTTCAATGAATATAAAAGCTTATAGTTGCTTACCTGGGACGTTGGAAAACCCAACCTTCCGCCGACTTGCTTAAGGAAAGGTGCAGTCATTTTGCCTTGTTCCCATAGTTTTTGCTCTTTATGAAAAGTGAATTCTCCCAGTTTGTTTAGTGAAAAACTATAAATTTCCGGCAAGTAGTTTTTTAAAAAATCGCTTAATCTCAGATCTGTGTTTTTTTTCCCATTCATTCCTGTACTTCCTTTTTTATTTTGGGCAATCTTTGCTTGACAATGTGAAGAATGGAATAAGCAGGTTGTTCAAGGCTTTTGATTTATTCCAAGGTATAACATCCTTTTAAATAACAGCAGGTAAGAAAAAAACGGTGGAGGCGCAAAAACGGATGAGTCTGCACACTACCTCACCTGTCGTTGTATGTCAAGATAATACAATAATTTGTGTTAGGAGCAAGTAATATGTCCGGAGTTGTAGCACATAATCTGTCCAGTTAGAATGCGTCACCGGGAGGTGGCGAATGAGACGGACGGAGATACTACAGGAGATCCGGAAGATGCGATTTGAAGAGGCGTATGGTGTATGGACAGAAGGTCGATTAACCCAAGAGGAAGCGGCGCGGATATTGGGAGTATGCGACCGGACATTCCGGCGCTACGTTGATCGTTACGAGGAGAGGGGTTTAGATGGCTTATTAGACAAGCGGATGACGCAGGCGTCATCACGTCGAGCTCCCGTGGATGAAGTCATGGCGCTTTCCCGGCAGTATGAAGGTCGTTACCGAGGCTGGAATGTGAAACATTTTTATTCATGGTATCGGCGTGATGGAGGACAGCGAAGTTACACCTGGGTGAAGAACACGCTTCAGTCGAGGGGATTAGTTTTGAAGACGGCCAGGAAAGGCTCCCATCGGAAACGTCGTGATCCCTCGCCGTTGACAGGGATGATTGTTCATCAGGACGGTAGCGCCCATGAGTGGGTGCCGGGGAAGAAGTGGGATCTGATCGTGACAATGGATGATGCGACCAATGAGCACTACAGCATGTTCTTTGTCCAGGAGGAAGGCACCACCAGCAGCTTTCAGGGCGTACGAGATGTGATTCTTCAAAAGGGCTTGTTTAGCTCAATTTACACAGATCGTGGCAGTCACTACTGGTATACCCCTAAAGCCGGGGGAGCGGTCAGTAAAGGACAGCTTACGCAGTTTGGGCGTGCCATGAAGCAGATGGGGATCGAGATGATCCCCGCCTATTCTCCGGAGGCACGGGGAAGGAGCGAGCGTGCCTTCGGTACGCACCAGGGTCGGATTCCCAAGGAATTGGCTCTCTATGGGATCACCACGATGGAGGTGGCCAATCGGTATCTGGCCGATGTGTACCGACCTGCTTTCAACGCCGAATTCATGCACCCTGCTACCGAGAATGATTCAGCCTTTGTACCCTTGGGCCAAGTAAATCTTGACGATATCCTGTGTGAGCAGTACCAGAGAACGGTAACCGCTGACAACTGCGTCAGCTTTGAAGGCAAAACGTTACAAATCCCGGCAAACCGGTATCGATGTCATTACGTCAAGGTCAGAGTGCGCGTTCACCGTTATACCGACGGCTCGCTTGCCATTTTCCACGGTCCTAGAAAACTGGCTGACTATGATGCACACGGGAACCTGGAGAAGTCCCAGAGAGAAAAGGCAGCGTAAGTCCGCCGCTCGCCAAACCCTCATAAGAGTAGCTCCAGGCTACGCCTTCCGCTACTCTTATGAGGGTTACAAAGCGGACAACTCATTTGCTACAAAACCGGACAGTTCTATTTGTTGACAACAGATAATACAATAATTTGTGTTAGGAGCAAGTAATATGTCCGGAGTTGTAGCACATAATCTGTCCAGTTAGAATGCGTCACCGGGAGGTGGCGAATGAGACGGACGGAGATACTACAGGAGATCCGGAAGATGCGATTTGAAGAGGCGTATGGGCCAAAAATGGGGTCAGTCGTTGACGGCCTGTTGCCCAAATCCCCTATGCCGAATAGACGCGAATAGGATTAAGTAAGTATTCCGTTGTATTTTTGTTGCGTCAGATGATCGACAAACGCATTTAAATAAAAGTTATCGGCGTCTTGAAAAGCGATTGGATGACATAGAGGCGTCGAAGACGACCCCCGTAGACAAACGGTATATCTCCACGACCGATCCCGACGCTTCCGTTACCCGTCACCGGGGGAGTAAATCAAAGGTACGCTACAAAACGCATCGTGCCGTCGATGAAAAGCACGAGATCATCACTGCCACAAAAGTGACCGCCGGATCAGTGGATGACGGCCATGCTCTGGAAGATATGATTGACGCTCACGAGCGCAATACGGAGCATACGGTGGAAACGGCGGTGGCCGACAGCAAATACGGGACGATCGACAATTTCCTTCTCTGCCGCGACAGAAAGATAAAGGCGCACATGCCTTCCCTTGAAAAGACCGGCCGCGGGTCGGGAAGACAAAAAGGCATTTTCCCGAAGGAAGAGTTCATCTACGACCCTGTGAAGGACGCCTTCCTCTGCCCTGCTGGTCGCATGCTGCAAAGACGGAATTACAACAAGAAACGAACCTACTATGAATATAAAGCTTCATCGGCAATCTGCTCGGCCTGTCCGCTGAGAAAACAGTGTACGCGGGCAAAGGACGGACGATCGCTTAAACGACACGCACGGCATGATGATCTCGAAGCAGAGCTGAGAGAAGCGGGAAGCAAAAAAGCGCGGAAGGATGTGAAGCGCCGTCAGGATTTATCCGAGAGGTCGTTTGCCTGGTCAACGAGATATGGGTATAAGCGAGCGAGATGGCGAAATTTGTGGCGCATGGAGATTCAAGACTTTCTTATTGCCGCCGTCCAGAATATTGCCATCCTGATGCGGCAGTCCACGGGAAAGATGTCAAAGAGCAATGTTCGGACAGGAGAAATGCATTGGGGCGATGCAAAATATTTACAAATAGTTGTTATTGTTAATATATTTAAGAACCTTTTCGGTATCGGCCATGTTTTGCCGAGCCCTGCTTAACGGACGTGCAAAAATTTCTCCCGGACTCTTCTATAGGGATATGGGAGTGTCTGTATTTTTAAAAAAATCATTTGGGTAACAGGCCGTCAACGGCTGACCCCTATAAATACTCTTAACCTTGGGACAGCAGTGATAAAAAGATTCAATTCGGTTCTGCAATTTTCTTGAGTATATAGATCGCCTCAGCTAAACCTACCCTACCGTCGCCGTTGATGTCTATGTTCAAAGTACCTTCAAATTCCAAGTTAATCCCCGAGCTTAATTGGAGGACAATAATCACGTCCTCAAGGCCTAACGATCTGTTCCCACTTAAATCTCCTGGAACTGACGGGAACTTGGTTGCAAACAGTCCGCCGGCGCCGCCGACATAGAGGAAATCGGGTCCGAGGGGGGAGGCCGCGATAGCCGACTTATAACCGGTCGGCAGCCCGGTGGTAATATCCCACCAACTGGCGCCCCAGTCCCCGCTCTTATAAATCACGTACTCCTCGTAGCCGCTGTCTCCCATCGCATAGACCGTTCCCGATCCTCCGGGATCCGATGCCAGCCCGCGGCCGCGGGTGAGCGGCAGATCCAGCACAGGCTGCCAGTGTGTCCCATGTCAGTGGAGCGAAAAACCAGATCTCCCTCGGTCAAGACGCCGCTTCGAAAGGAGAGCATCAACCGGTTCGGATCCCCATGGTCCCATACGAGAGAAACAATCTCCTGAAGGTGATCTCCCAGACCTGAGCTGCAATCCGACCAGGTCGCGCCGCCGTCGGCGCTGTACGCCACTTTATAGGCGTCTCCGGAAAGGCAGCTGATATAGACTTGGTTGACATCTACAGCCCAGACCGCCTTCACGCTCTCGATCCAATCCGGCAATCCGACCGCACTCCAGTCTACCCCTCCATCGCTGCTGCGATAGAGCGCTTCACTCCTCTGGGCATACACCACACTGCTGCCGGGTATCGATGCGAAGGAAACACCCCATGCCTCATCCCCGGAAGACTGCCAGATCCCCGTCGTGCCGGCACTTAAATCGTAGCGGTATACCCTCACATTGTCCGATGCCAGCAGTATCGCGTTGCCATCGATATCCAGGGTTACGCCGACCTGGCTAATGGCATTGCTGCTGAAAGAATCGCCAAGCTGCTCGGCGCTCTTGCCACCCTCCGAGCGGTACACAACCCCTGCCTCCCCTGCCACATAAAGGATGGCCGGGTCCGCGGGATCACTGAAAATGCTCCAGACCGCCTGGCCCGCAGGCTGGCCGTAGCTGAACCCGATATCGGTCAAAACCACTGCGGCGCTCGCCATCTCCCCGGTGTCGCTCCGGGTCACCGACACAGTCACCGGATCCGGCGGCATTGTCGCAGGCGCCTGATAGGTAACCGTCCCTGCCATGTCCGATCCTGCATTCCAGCTTACCTCGTAGGATCGCGGCGGCCCTGTCTGCGGATTGAGCGCGCGCCAGCTGAACTGCTCCTTGCGCCCCAGGTTCACACACCTCATGGCCGGATGCACGGAAAATCCATATGTGCCGCTTTCAAGACCCGGCAAAATGTACGTCTTACCCTCATTGAGCCCGGATGCGACGATATCAGGCCGTCCGTCGCCATCGAAATCCGCAATGCCGGCTCCGGAAATGGATCCATAAAAAAGCCAGGCAGGACCCTCAAAATCGCCCTCGGTACCCCGCAGCATCATCGAAGCGCTGTTCCCGGCCAATGCCACGAGATCGAGCGTGCCGTCGGTATCCACATGCACCGGCTTCAGATTGCGGACATCGGCGGGGAGAGTCATGATCGCGGGCGAAGGCGTCAATGTCCCCGTGAAATCGGCGGTGTTCGCCAGCAGATGAAGCGAACCGTCCCCGCCGGTCATAACGACATCCGCCCAGCCGTCACCGGTAAAATCTCCAACGGACGGATAGGGCGCCTCTCCCACTTCATAGGTCTTCGCCGCCTCCCATGCGCCTTCCCCCGCATTCAAAACCACGCTGAGCTTTCGGCTGAAATTATCCCCCGCAACCAGATCCGGCCGGCCGTCGCCGTTCATATCGGCCACGATCACCCCCTCGCTCACTCCGGGCAAATCGATCGGCTCCCCCAGACCCCCCAACGCCAAAGCGGGGCTCAGCCGGATCGTGACACAGCCCGACCGGGTCGGATCGGCATTCGAAGTGGCGCAGACCACGGCAAGACCACCCACGGGCATTACCTCCGGTGCTGTGTAAACCCCGGTAGCCGCATCGATGGAGCCGCCCCCGGAGACTATCGACCAGCTCACAGTCGAATCGGCCAACCCCTCCGCCGAAGCGCTCAACGTCACGCTCCCGCCCAGTGATACATTTAAAGAGGAGGATGGCATCGTCAGGACTCCGGCATTAAGAGCTGCAGGAGTGAAGAGGTAAGTAACGAAAATAAGATGAAGAAAAATGCCCAAGGACTTCCTATAATAACTTTCAACCCACCGTGAAAATAATTTCATCTACCTACCTTCCATCATTCGTTAGCCTTTTCACTTGTTAAGACATAATCAAGAAGAACTGACTTATCCTATAGATGATTTACAGGGTCAATGAAATAAAACACAATTTGATGCGGCATTTCGGCAAGTGTTTGGGTGGGCGGAAATTTGGCTGCGTCGAACAGGCTCTTGTGATGCCCTGAAAAACCGGCTTGCCAACGGGGAAAAAATTGACTATGTGATACCGTAACATGCCGGGAAGGGACATTTACTGAATGGGATGTCCTTGCCGACGCCAATAGAGACAGACATTCAAAAATATAAAGAGCACAGGACATCCCGTTACAGCACATGAAATGTTCGAATGTGTCTTGTGCTCAGAGCATGGTTCGGCGCTGCCCAGATTGATGTGGCATTCCACAGGAGAAGCGAAATATGACGTCCTTGCTGAATGATCCGAGACTTGAGGTCCTGCTCGACCGCTTGCATGCACAAAGCGACGCCCAGGTTGGCGAAATCAAAGACTACATTGCACGTCGGGTACGAGAAGGCACCCTCGACAAGGAGGTCCGCTTTGACGACGACATGCATCGGTTTTTCTCTGACAAAATGGTTGCCTTTGACAGGGAGAAGGCGCAGTTCTGCTACGCGCTCTGCCGTTCACTGAGAGCGACCCGAGTTGTGGAAGCGGGCACATCGTACGGGGTATCGACGCTCTATCTGGCCGCGGCGGTGCGCGACAATCAGGGCGAGCACGGAGTGGTCATTGGCACGGAATACGAGCCAAAGAAGGCGAGAGCCGCACGGACGAACTTCCAGCAGGCAGGGCTCAGCGAGTTCATCGAACTGCGTGAGGGCGATCTCCGGGAGACGCTCTGCGACATCGGCGGCCCAGTAGATTTCATGCTGATTGACGTCTGGGAAGTGGCACTTCCCGCTCTGGAACTTGTGGCCCCGAATCTGCGTCCCGGGGCCATCGTGATATGCGATAATACCAAGGCGTTCGCCAGTCTCTACCGCAGCTACTTTGAGTTTGTACATGACCCCGGGAACAGACTTCGCACGATGACGGTCCCGTTTAAAGGCGGTTTAGAGCTTACCGTGCGCATCTGAGACGAGTGCCGGAGCAGACAGGATGACAAAAGGGAACGGATCGCATAAATATAGGGACACCATATCTATTTATCGGTATCCTTCGGTTATCTTCCTAGCCCATATCTACGAAGTGATCTTGCCGCCGGAACCGACAGTTCTCTATTTCTGAGATGATTGTCGGCTGGGGGGGGAATGGTACCATTTTCCCTTCCGGTGGATGGTTTTCATATCATGAGCAACTGCTGTTGAAAGGAGGAATTATCGTCATGGTTAAGGAGGGGGGACCCACACTATATCAATCACTTCTGCGCCCGTTCCTGTTTTTCTGTACCTTCGGATATATTATTATCCTTGCAGGCAACGCGTAATCATTACCAGTTATTCCTGGACAGGCAGGAGAATCGACCGCGGACCATAGTAAATTCGAAGAGCTGCAAAAAGACTTTAAATCGGGTCCGGAAGTCACGCAGGCATGCCCCTCGTGTCATACCGAGGCAGCCTCGCAGATTCAACACACCTTTCACTGGACGTGGGTACCGGACAAATCGGACGATCAATGCCTCGGAAAGGCCCGATATTTAAATAATCTCTGAGTCACCCCGCAATCGAACTGGTGCAGGTGTACCCGCTGTCACATCGGTTATGGGTGGAAGGACGAGAACTTCGATTTGAGCGCCCAGGATCGGATTGATTGCCTAGTGTGTCATGACATGACGGGGACCTATAAAAAATATCCTAGCAGGTGCGGTCATCCGGCGTACTAAACGAAAAAGTTCGGTGGCAAGACATTCGAACCCCTTGATCTTGCCCACATCGCTCAACATGTCGGGAAAGCGAGCAGACAGGCATGCGGCGCATGTCACTTCTTCGGCGGAGGGGGGCGGCGTGAAACACGGTGACCTGAACTCTCTGCTGGTAAAACCCGACAAGGCGATCGATGTCCATATGGATGCCGAAGGATTGAACTATAGCTGCACAACATGTCATGCCACGGACAATCATGTCATACCGGGGCGGTACTATGTCTCACCGGCACAGAACAGTCATCAGCGTGCCATGCCGCATGATAAAGAAAATATTATCGGGTGCGAGACGTGCCATGGTGCGGCGCCACATCAGGAATCCGCAACGCTCAACGATCATATAGCAAACGTTTCCTGTCAGGCATGCCACATTCCGGGAATAGGAAGAGGTGGAAAATCGACGCTTGTCGGATGGGATTGGAGCACGGAGGGTAAGTTTGATGAGAATAATCGCTTTATTGTTAAAAAGGATGTTGATGGTAATGTCAGTTACCATACCCAAAAAGACGATCTTGCGTGGAATAGTTCTTTCATCCCGGAATATCGTTGGTATACGGGAGGAATGGATTATCATTGTCCCGATGGTCCGGTTGATGCGACAGGTATCATCGCGATGAACAATCCCCGGGGGGCGTATGGCCGTGAGGGGGCGAAGACATTCCCCTTTAAGGTGCTCCGGGGTAAACAGGTATTCGATCCCGTTAACAAAGTCCTGATTGTGCCGAAGCTGTTCGGATCCAAGGATTCGTGAGCTTTCTGGGAAAATTTTGACTGGGAATAATCCGCGAAGGCCGGAATGGCCGAGGTGGGTAAATCCTTCAGCGGGAAAATCGGCTTTGTTAAGACCGAATCATACTGGCCAGTGAATCATATGGTGGCGCCGAAAGAGGATTCGCTTCAATGCGACGCGTGCCACAGCAGAAATGGTCGTCTGGCACATCTCGCCGGCTTCTATCTTCCCGGCCGTGATTCGTCTCCCGTTGTTGATACCGCCGGTTGGATACTCGTGATCCTGGCGCTTGTCTGTGTCATCGCGCATAGCATATTGCGTGTGTGTTGCAATACGAAGGAGAAGGATAAATCATGAAAAAAGAAATTCTCTTATATCCCGTTTTTGAACGTTTCTGGCATTGGAGCCAGGCACTGCTTATTATTTTACTGGTTGTCACCGGTTTTGAGGTACATGGTTCCTATCATATCGTCTGTTTCGAAAAGGCCTGTGTGTATCATAATTGCATTGGATGGATACTCGTTATTCTGACGGTTTTCGCTCTCTTCTGGCATGTCGTGACCGGGGAATGGAAACAGTATATCCCTCGCGTTGCGAATATCATGGGAGTTGCCGTTTACTATTTCGTCGGCATATTCAAAGGGCATACGCATCCTTTCAAAAAGACGCGCGAGCGTAGGCTGAATCCTCTTCAGCAGGTGTCCTATTTCTTTTTCGTATGCCTGTTGCTGCGCATACAGATCGTAAGCGGAGTGTTGTATTTCTATCCGATATGGACCCAGCAGGCTCTCGGTGTCGGCCTTCGGACGGTTGCGGTTATTCATACCGCCGTCGCTTTTCTGGTGATGGAGTTCTTTGTAGTGCATGTCTGCATGGCAACAACGGGAGAAACGGTCCTCTCGTACACAAAATCGATGATTACCGGTCGAGAAAAAGTCGAAGAGGAAGCATGAGTTTGTTTTGTCTGCTCCGATGTATTCTCCGGCAGTAAAGGTCAAGGGGAAAACGGACATTCCCCCTTGACCTCCCGTTTCATTGATATCGTTGATTTTCCAATCCCTTCCCGCTTTTAGGGAATAAGCGGGATTTCAAATTGTTCCATATTCTCAATCGGCTCCGTGACGGTAGTTTTGCCAGGATCAATTCCGAACTGGGTGAGACATAAATCCGGGCAACGCTCAGCCAAGACGATTATGTCTTCGAGGAACCATAAAGCTTCTGGAACCGTTCCAGCATCTTGCGCGGCGTGACGGTCGCCCGTTCGTATTTCGGCAGATCTTTCTCGATACCGAACAGATACTTGGCTACGCTCTTCAGTCCCTCAAGATCGTACCGGGCCATCATCGTGATGGTTTCCATCTGCGGCGAGCCGCCCCCGTGCAGCCCCGCCACCTGTGCCACACCGGCCATCTCCGAGACGATCAGATTTTCCAGGCCCCGGAAACATCGGTGCTGGTTCTCCGCGGAGATGTCGGGGTTCCGCATCATGTATTTGTTCGCCAGTTCCCCCGTCTCTTCTGAGAAGAATTCCTCTTCAAAGGGCATCGTGGCGCACAGCCCCCCGGCAAGGTCGGCGACAATCCTGTATTCATTGTAGATTTCTTCACCCGCCAGCCTTCTGCCGGCGTTGGTCAGGACCTCGTCGGGTATGTACGTCCCGGATGCCGATTTCTCCGCGCGATAGGCGCTCATCTGCCCGGCGGCGAAGACGAGCTCCGCCACCCCTACCATGTGCGATACCTTTTCCCTGGCGTGGGGCTCCTTCTCGATCCCGTTGTACTCCGCCGCGAGGGCCGCGGCGCTGGCCAGGACCTCGGATGTGGCGGGCTTGCATCCGGTGTAGGAGTGCCGGTGATAATGGGCGAACAGCAGGGCAAGAAAACCGGCAAAGGGCGTCTGCCGCGGATCGCCTTTGCCGTCGAGAAAGACCCGCTCGCGGGGCACAAATACATTGTCGAAAATGGTATAGGACTCGGCATCGCCTATCTCCGCGATGGGGGCCTGCAGGTAATTCCGTTTGTGGTTGTATGCCGGCCTGACCAGCATCTTGACCCCGTCCCAGTCGGCGGGTACGGCAAACGCGACGGCATAGTCATTGTCCTTGTCGGTCATGAATCGGGTCGGTATCGCGATGATTTCGTCGCTTACCGGGGCGGTCGTGTTGTCGATCTTGGCGCCGTTTACCACGATTCCGTCCGTCCGGCTTTCGATGATCCGCAGATACAGATCCGGGTCGACCTGTTGATGGGGCCTCTTCAGCCTGTCTCCCTTGACGTCGGTCTGGGCACAGTTGGCGGTGATATCGTTTTCCTGCCAGTATTTGAGGTACTTCAGGAAATTCTGATTGGTATCCGTCCCCAGCGCCTGATCCATCTCGTACGTCACAACGGAGAGGGCGTTCATGGCATCGATCCCCATGCACCGCATAATACACCCCCCGACCCGGTGGCAGAGAAGCCTGGTCATCTGTTGTTTTTTCAGGAGATCATCGACACTCTGATGGATATGGGTAAATCGATTGATCTTTTCCCCCGTCAGGTGAGAAGCCGTCGTTGCCAGGCCGTCCCAGCCGGGGTCGTTCGCGCAGTCGTATGTCTCACGTATGACACGCATCTGCGCCGCCAGTCTCTCGTCCGTTCTGTCGCATGTACCGCCGGCGATATACAGGTTCCTTTTCATCTTCTTCAGACGGTCGAGATACTCATCGTATGTCTTGACTCCCATGTCTCTTCCTCCTTTCTTTTATGTAACGGGTATGCGCGTACGCCCGATGCCGCCAGCCTGCTTCCGTCAGCTGATGGACATGGCATAATCATACGCGTCATGGATGGCATCCATTGCCCTCCCTATTTCTCTGCAGTCCCCGATCGCATAGACCGGGACTTTTCCGGAAAGCCGGTCTTTGAGTGAATCTTCCGGAACCATCCCCTTCGTATAGACGACAAAGTCAACGCCCTCGATAGCCTCTTCCCCATCACCAACTGTCAGGTAGACCATTCTCCCTTCTACCCTCGTGACATCCGTATCCGTGATAATCGGGACACCCAGTTCGTCCAGGGTCCGTAACAACAATTTCCGCGCGATCGGCTCCATGGCGGGGGCGATCTCCCGCGATCGCTTCAGTATGGTGATGTCGTTCCCGTTTTTGACGAGCGCCTCGGCCATCTCGGCTCCGATGAAGCCGCCGCCGACAATGACCCCCTTCTTTCCCGCCGGCATATTGTTCTTCTGAAGAAGCTCCGCCCAGCTCCATTCCTGCAAACCCGGAATATCGGGAGGCTGGGGGCGAGAGCCCGTCGCCACGATCACGGCGTCATAGGCGCCTGCCAGTTCCTCCGGGTCTGCCTTCGTGCCGACCACGGTAATCTTTTCTTGCACCTCCCGTATGAGGTAGTCGTTTATTCGTTTGAGGTTCCCTTTTCTCGGTGTCAGATAGGCGAGATTGAACAGCCCTCCCAGTCTGTCCTTTTCGTAGAGGGTCACGGTATGCCCCCTCTCGTTCAGGACGAGCGCCGCCTCCATTCCGGCAGGCCCGCCGCCCACGACGGCGATTTTCCGGGGTTTCTCGACGAGCGGTATAGCTTCTTCGACCTTGCCGACGGCGGGGTTCACCACGCACATGAGGCCTTTTCCGCCCTTGACCCCTCCAAGGCACCCCTCGAGGCAGGATGCGCAGGGACGGATAGGACCGCTGATCTCTCCCAGGACCTTGCCGATAAAATCGGGGTCCGCTACCAGGGCCCTTCCGACGGCAATCGCGTCCGCCATACCGCCTTGGAGAATCGTCTCCGGGTCATCCCGTTCATTGATCTGACCGACGGCGATCACCGGGATTTTCACCGTCTCCCTGATATGTGAGGCAAAGTCCCATGTCTTTCCCTTGGGCACGGCCATGTGCTGAAAATACCAGGGGGGTGTTTCGCACAGGGAACCACTTGATATATGCAGCGCGTTCGCTCCCCGTTCCGCGAGGACGGGAGCGAGCCGGATCGCGTCTTCGAGTTTGAGGCCGTTCGGCGTCATTTCATCCGCGCTCAGACGGACGATGATCGGTAGAGAGACGGCCTGTTTCACCCGTTCCAAGACCTCGATGCCGTAGCGCAGCCGGTTTTCCCAGCTCCCGCCGTATTGATCGGTTCGATCGTTGACCGCTTCCGAGAGAAATTGAGCGATCAGGTATCCATGCCCGAATTGCAGCTCCACGAAATCATATCCCGCCTGCTGGGCCCTGACGGCGGCGTTTTCAAAGAGTGTTTGAGACTCTTCAATGAGAGATCGATCCATCGCCTCGGGCTCCTTGACGCCGGTGGGACACATCTGTCCCGAGGAGGACAGGAATCGATTGCCGGGGATAGCGGGATTCGCCATCCTCCCCGGGTGATTGAGGTGCGCGATTGCCAGGGCCCCGTTTGCGTGGATGGCGTCCGAGAGTCTTGCGAGCCCCGGCAGCATATCGTCGTTGTGGATTCCTATCTGAACGGGTAATTCCCGCAGTGTCGGATGCAGACAAAACGGCTCCGGGGTGACGGCGCCTGCGTGCCTGCTTCGTCTGCCGAAAAACTCGATGTGACGATTGGTTACTTCCCCTGTCCGCACGCCATACCCCGTCTTGATCGGGGCCATGACAGCCCTGTTTTTGATCACCGCATTTCCGATGGACAGTTCGGTTGACAATATCTTCATAAGAGGCCTCCTTTTGTTCGGTGCGACACCGATGTTGGTTTATGTGTACCATTTGATCGAACCATGCATGTTTTGATCAATATCTGATTCGGCACGATATATTATGCGTATACTATGGTGGTCGATCTCCCGTTACAGATAGATCTCCCCGACGTACCAGGCCAACCCAACCAAGAGGCCTGTGGAGAGATTGATGACCTTAACGGAAATAAAACCCTTCTTTGATTCCGCAAGGAGGGGGAGCATCCCATGGCCGTCCTGCACGACGGAACTTGCCAGGAGGATACCGAAGGGGATCGCTCCTTCGGCGAAGAGGGTCACGAATATCATGTGCGGTCCCGATTCAGGGATGAATCCCACGAGACATGCGATCAAGAGAACCGTCAGGTAGTTCGCCTCGATCCAGGAGCCTAGGTCGAGAGAGTGAAGCAGCACGGCCATAACAACGAGGGCACCCAACGTCCAGAGAAACACCCGCGGGATATGGACTTTTACGATATGTTCCCAGAGGTGCTCCTCGAGGAAGTGTTCGGGCACCGTTGCGGTGATAAAAAGTGCGACCAGGGAGCCCCCCAACAGGGTCACCTTTATCCAGTTCCATGCGTGGGGACCCAGTTGTCTGGAGAGCAGGGCAGAGACGAATAATATCAGGGAAAAGAGGAGCACCCCCCGCTGCAGGGTGAGATTTTTCAACTGGCTCAGGATCTCGTCCCGGGGGAAACAGACACAGTCCTCATCGTGAAACGCGAATCCCCTGTCCCGATTTTCCAGGGGAATCATCCCCGGTGTGAAGAGCAGGTCCGTCACAAAACCCGCAACCAGAGCGATGGCCAGCAAGATCACGGTCAAAAGGATTGCCGTACCCGGAAACAGAGAGAGCATGACGAAGGCTTCGTCGCCGCTGGTTGCGATCATGACGGTTACCAGCGCGCCGAAGCTGACGATGTCGTGAGTGTACAGGGCCACGACGGTAAAAGCCCCCAGACAACCGGGAGTGGCCCCCAGAAAAGCGGCCAGGAAATATTGCATCCAGGGGTATTTCTTTAATGATTCCTGCCAATGCCCCCTGGTCAGCACATTGACATATTCAATGATCAGCATCATAATGAACACGAAGCTCGTTATCATCAGTGCGTGCTTGACAGTTTCGACAACCATGGCTCTTTTCTGTTATGATTTGTGGGCTTCCCTGTCCGCCCTAACTGATAGGGAAAGAGAAAAGGCAATCCTCGACCGATGTTTCACCCCTGCCGTTTCATCCGGCTCCCGCAGAGGGGACAGGTCAAATCGGAACCCGGAGTCCCGATCTTATGGGCAACCCGGTGCCCGAAATCGGGGCAGACACACCCTCCACATGTTCCGAGTTCCCGGCCTCCCATTTGTCCCCGGCCGACGGCGCGTCCCGAGCTCTGGCCCATACCTCGTCCCGGTCCCGGTCCCCGCGGTCCAGTTCCATCTCCTCTCGGCATTACGGTTTCCTCTTTTCGTTTTCAATCCGGCAGTGACGCCCGGTGATAATTGCGCCCCGGCTATCGTAACCCGGACACCCGGTTTTCATGCTCCCTAGACCATATTGCAAGCAATCGGGCTGAGCTTTATTACCCGTTCGCCGGTCGCTTCAGCACGATATGTTTTCTCGTCTCGCCTTTGCTTTTGGCCTCTTCTATTGCCTCCATATTTTCATGTATCATCTGTATGGCATCGGCAATCCTGTCGGTCTTTACCGCGACGCATACGAATTTCTTCAGCAGCCTCACGATATTCGGTCCGAATTTCCTGCCTGCTATCACATCGACCCCGCCGAGGACCGAGGAGGTCGCCTTCGCCTTACCGGGATCACCATGCTGTATCGATTGATCTTCGACATATTTTGCGTTCTCTCGCATTTCGATTAAAGCTACCGTGGAGTCTGAAAATTCATAAATGCGAAAATACCGCGCCATTCCAAAGTGATCGTCGTTGAAGAAATCCCCGTCGTCAGTCGAGAACGCAATCGTCAATTTCATGTACATTCCCCTTCTTGTTGTGTTTCATGGCGAACGAAACCACACAGTATCCGTCTCGTCTTCTCTTGATTTTCATTCCTCCATTATGAACCGGATTGTGCATCGTCCTGATCATTATTTCCTCTTGAATTCCGAGACAAGCGCTTCGATACTCGTCTTTGCGTCACCGAAGAGCATCCGGGTGTTTTCCTTATAGAACAAATTGTTTTCGATCCCGGCAAAACCAGGCGCCATGGAACGCTTCAGAACGATGACCGTCTTTGCCCGATCCACGTTGATGATCGGCATGCCGTAGATCGGACTGCCCTTACTCTCACGGGCGGCCGGGTTGACCACGTCGTTGGCGCCGACCACGATGCAGACATCGACCCCCGCGATCGTCCGGTTGATATCATCCATCTCGACAAGCTTGTCATACGACACGTTGGCCTCGGCGAGGAGGACGTTCATATGCCCCGGCATGCGCCCTGCAACGGGATGGATGGCAAAGCGCACGTCGCCCCCATTCTTTTCCAGGAGTTCTTCCAGTTCATGAATCGCGTGCTGCGCCTGCGCAACGGCCATCCCGTATCCCGGCACAAAAACCACCGAACTTGCGGCCTCGAGAATAAAATAGGTGTCTTCCGCCGAAATGGGTTTGACCTCGCCTTCGATCTGCACGGTCTGTGCGCCGCTGCTGGCGCCAAATCCCCCGAAGAGCACATTGGTGAGTGAACGATTCATGGCTTTGCACATCACATTGGTCAATATAATCCCGCTTGCCCCGACCAGAGCGCCGGCAACGATCAGGATGTTGTTGTGAATCGCCAGCCCCGCCGCGCACCCGGCGATACCGGAATAGCTGTTCAGCAGGGAAATAACGACCGGCATATCAGCGCCTCCGATGGGGATAACCGCCATAACGCCGAGAATAAGGGAGAGGACGATAATCGCTGTTAATAACGCGTAGCTGATCGGCAGATTCATGAGCAGGAGGGATCCCGCTACCAGTACTCCGATGAAGAGGACTCCGTTCAAAAATGTCTGGCCGGGGAAAAGAATGGGCTTTCCACTGATGTATGTGGCGAGTTTGCCCCAGGCCGCCATGCTTCCCGAGAACGTAATGCCCCCGATTAACACGGCAAGAAAAATCGTGGTGGCGGTAAAGAGATCGAACATGTTCATTGTCCGATAGGCCGCCCATCCGACGAGAAGACTCGCAGCACCGCCGAAACCGTTAAACAAGGCCACCATCTGGGGCATCTGGGTCATGGCGACCACGCGGGCAGCGAAGGCCCCGATAATGCTTCCTATGATGATCCCCGTTGCAACCCATCGATAATCGAGGATCTCATTACTCAGAAGGGTCACCACCACCGCGAGAAACATCCCCGTTGCGGAAAGCAGGTTTCCCCGCTGTGCCGTAGTTTGCGAGGTGAGCAACTTCAGCCCGAAGATGAACAGCACGGCGGAAACGAGATACACCAGATTCACGATAATTTGTGTGGTCATGTATCGCCTCCATCCGTTTTTTTCCTGAACATTCCCAGCATTCGGTTGGTAACCATGTACCCGCCGACCACGTTGATGGTCGCGAAGATGACGGCCGAAGTTCCCAGGATGATCCCCACGGCACTCTCGGCCGAACCGCTCGCCAGTACCGCACCGACGAGCGTAATCCCGGAAATGGCGTTACTCCCCGACATAAGAGGAGTGTGAAGGCGTGACGGTACCTTCGATATCACCTCGAACCCGACGAATATAGCGAGTACAAGCACCATACCCATACAGACCAGGCAGGGAATTCGACAGATGTTTACATCCATGTTCTATCTCCTTTGCACGAACTCTTTCAGAGATTCGCTGAAGATCCTATGGGTGTGAACGACCAGGCACCCCTTGATAATTTCATCATCCAGGCGAAGATTCAGTCTTTTTGCATCGTCATCCCAGAATTCAGTAATTAAATTCAGCAGATTGCTCGAATACATCTGGCTTGCGTGTCCAGCCGCACGGCCCGCCGCGTCGGCAAGCCCCAGAATCGTTACCCCGTCTATGACAACCTCCTCGCCTGCAATAGTACCTTCAACATTTCCCCCGTTCCCCGCGGCAAGATCAACGATGAAGCTCCCCTTATTCATGGAGGAGATCATCTCGTTGGTGACGATCAGAGGCGCTTTTTTCCCAAATACCTGCGCGGTCGTGATGACCACGTCGGCAGTGGCGCAGTGTTTTGCCATTTCCTGTCGCTGCAGCCGGATCTGTTCCTCAGAGAGGGCCTTGGCGTATCCGCTCTGTGTTTCCCCCGTCTCCCCAAGATCTATCTTGACGAATTTCGCTCCGAGCGACTGTACCTGTTCCTCGACAACCGGCCTCGTGTCGAAGGCTTCCACCCGGGCGCCCAGGCGTTTCGCTGTTGCGATTGCCTGGAGGCCGGCGACGCCAACCCCGATGATGAACACGCGGGAAGGGGCGATGGTCCCCGCCGGAGTCATCATCATGGGAAATATCTTGTTGAGTTTCGCCGCCGCAGTGATGACGGCGACATATCCGGCAATGCTCGCCTGGGAACTCAAAGCATCCATCTTCTGCGCCCTGGTGATCCTCGGGATCATCTCCATGCTCACAGCGCTTACTCCCTGTGAAACGAACGCGTCGAGAATCCCTTTCTCGTTGAAGGGGTCGAGATGGCTGATATGAATACTTCCCTTTTTCAGAAGCTTGATTTCTTCGAGGGGAGGCTTGTGCAGTCGCAACACGAGATCGGCGTCGGACAGGAGTCTCTGCCTGTTCCGGTTGACCGTTGCCCCTTCGGATTCGTATGCACCGTCGGGATAGCCGACGGGTTCTCCCATTTTTGTCTCGATCTCGACCTCGGCGCCCCGCTGAACAAGCTGTTTCACATCTGAAGGGACCATCGGTATCCGCTGATCGTGCGGTGTTTGTTCCTTCGGAATGGCAATTTTCATATCTATCCTCCAGCTGCGTGCGGCTTACGCTTTATCTGTATGCGCTGATCTTCTCCAGGAGCATGTCTTCCGGCATAGCGCCGATGATATCTCCCACCTTATCCCCTTCTTTAAACACGAGAAGGGTGGGAATGGACCTGATGTTGAACCTGGTCGAGGTCTCAGGGTTGCCGTCGACATCAAGCTTGCCGAAAGTGATCTTCCCCTGGTGGTCCGACGCTAGCTTTTCAATAACGGGGCCTATCATCTTGCAGGGAGCGCACCACTCGGCCCAGCAGTCGACAACCAGAAAGGGGTACTTGGCGATCGCCTCATCGATATTGCCATCGGTGATCACGACTGGATAATCAGGATTATCGAGCAGTATTTCCTCTTTCTTGGTCGCTTTTTCTTCTTCCTCCAATATCTCCCGTGCACGGGCGGAACCGTAATGAAGCACCTGATTGACGAAGGTCTTCTCCTGTTGCACCCCTACCGTGACCGAGTCGTGGTCTTCGTTGATGACCTGCTGGGGAACGGAAGAAACATTGAACATCCGAGCCCGGTCCATCATCTCCTGGGCCTCTATGCACCGCGAGACGATTTTCCCGCCCGACTCGATGGCAATCTGATTGGAGAGGACAACGGCACGGGGACAGTGAGGACAATTGGGGGTGACATATGTCTCTATGAGCATGTCCCTGTCGATATGTTGCAGTTTGTCTCTGGACGAGGGATGAAGTGTGCTGTCCCTCCGTGAGATCATCGATATGGCCTCTATGAATGACGCGGCTTCGTGTCCCGCGGGAGCTCCGAAATAGTGAACCGGATACCATCCATTGCCGTCGCCGATGATCACCGACGGAGAAACGGTGATATTCCTCCTTTTTGCCTCTTCTCCATACATGTCGTCATACTCGACATGGATTTTATCATTAATCTCAGACAATTCCTTCAAAAAGTCTTCTGTAAAATCCGTATACTCCCTGGTGGTATTGCCGGTAATCAGATTACTCGAAAAGAGCTTAATGTGCACATCATTCATAAGTTCTTCCTCTAATTTCCCTTTAATATACTGACGTGTTTGATCGTCAAATACCATAATCTCCAATCTCCTCACGTGGATTCGCCTTTCCAGTGACTGGCTGTCTCGGAATAGTTGCTGTTTGTGAAACTGCAATTCTTGCCGAATGTGGGATATGCATCAATATTTCTACCTTCATTTTCTTGGCAGTTCCGCTGATATACTGGGCCGATGTGATTTACCCGTCAGTTATTCCCTCTCTGTGACTGCCTCGAGGATGCTTTTCACCAAAGCCGGTTGTTTCAGAAAGTAGCATCGTAAATTCCCCTCCTTCCGACAGTCGACGATTTCATTCCGTTTAAGGATCGCCAGATGTTGTGAAATGTTTGCTTGACCTGCTCCAATGAGGCTTTCCACATCAGCGACGCACCGTTCCTCTATTGCCAGTTCCGCCAATATCTTCAGTCTGGTAGGGTTACCCATGGCCTTAAAAAACGCCGATACAGCTTTGTAATCCATAGCATTCATCCACCATCAAAAGATTCGAATCACAATATATTCTAATCATAATATATTCGTAATAACTAATATACCAACGATTTCATCTTTGTCAAGAATGCACTTTACCCCCGAATCCATCGTCAAAAAAACGGCGTCAATTCCAGGGACAGTATAGATAAGCAAGAAGTACTAATAAGTGTCGTTGTATTTTATTGGCTATCGTATTATCCTGCAGACTGTTAATTAAGTATACTGCCCAGAAATTGATCATGCCCTAGGAACTGAAGGACAATCACAATCGGTGTAGAAATGCTAATTTGCAAATATCGGCCTGATGAAAACCGCTCGATGACGGTGCTATAGTCGTTGCCCCCCCATTCGTATTTTCTGCTTGTGAGTTTTTTTGTGTCTTTGCTGACAATGCCAACCAAGACGTTATTTACATTGCCTTCGTTATATTCATCGGCATCAGTTGGATCGTGGTAGACAATTCCCCTCTTGGCGGATAGCCTGATCGATTCCATGTCAAGACCCACGCCATTGTCAACCTTATTTAAAATTAGGGTTGACAATTATTTTCTGATCGTTTACAGCACTGAAGCATGAAAAAGGCGATACTGGCCCATCTTAAACGTGGCGGAGAAGTTTCCGGAGAAGCTCTGGGAAGGGCTGCGGGCATTTCGCGAAGTGCCGTCTGGAAGCATGTGAAGGAGCTTCGAAGGGAAGGTTATGTAATCTGTTCAACGCCCCGCCGCGGCTATTCTCTGATGAGCGCGCCCGATTTTCTGCTGCCCGAAGAGATCGGCGCAGGACTTGTTACGCGTGTGCTCGGTCGTTCCGTCACCTACTGTCCGGAAGTGCAATCGACGCAGGATTATGCCAAAAAGATGGCGGCCGAAGGGGCCGTAGAGGGAACCGTTGTGGTTGCCGAAAGGCAGAGTGAAGGGCGGGGGCGCATGGGAAGGGCCTGGAGTTCCCCTGGGGGAGGCATCTATTTCTCGATTATTCTGAGACCGGCGATCCGTCCCGCCGAGGCGCCGAAAATTCCTCTCGTCGCAGGGGTTGCCGTTGCAGGGGCTATTGAAGAGGCGACTCACCTCTCTCCACGGCTCAAATGGCCCAACGATGTGCTGATCAAGGGGAAAAAGGTGGCCGGCATTCTTGCGGAGATGGGCGCCGAGATGGATCGTCTGGAATGGATCGTGGTCGGCATTGGCATTAATGTGAATACGGAACAAGCCGATTTCCCCGAAGAACTGGCGAGCAGCGCCACATCGCTCAGAGCGGAAGGAGGGCGTACCGTCGAAAGGGTGAAACTCCTCCAGGACATTCTTGCCGAGCTTGAGGGGTGTTATGATGAATTTCAGCACGCCGGTTTTGAGCCTTTTCGCCGCAGGTGGAAGGAGATGAGCGACATGATAGGGGCGGAAGTGACGGTAACCAGAGGAGATGGATGTGAAGAAGGCCTGGTGGTCGACATTGATGAAGGGGGAGGGCTCATTCTTGAAAATGTCGATGGCCGTTTTCAAAAGATCCTTTCCGGGGATGTATCGGTAAGGAAAACCCGGCATGAATGAGTGGCAGCGTGCAGGTGAATTCGACCGGGACCACCTCTGGCATCCCTATACCTCTATGCGCGATCCGATTCCTACCTATCCCGTGGTGTCGGCGGAGGGAGTCCGGCTCAGGCTTGCCGACGGTCGGGAACTGATAGACGGCATGTCGTCGTGGTGGGCCGCCATACACGGGTATAATCACCCGGTTCTGAATGAGGCGGCCTGCCGGCAGATTGCGTCAATGTCGCACGTTATGTTCGGCGGTCTCACTCACAAACCGGCGATCGAACTGGCCCGGCTTCTGATCGACCTCACTCCGGAACCCTTGCAGAAGGTTTTCCTCTGTGATTCGGGTTCGGTAAGCGTGGAAGTGGCCATCAAGATGGCGATCCAGTACTGGTATGCGCTGGGCCGGCCTGAAAAGAACCGGCTGCTGACGATCCGTTCGGGCTACCATGGCGATACCTTTGGGGCCATGGCCGTGTGCGATCCGATAACGGGTATGCATGAGATGTTTTCCGGCCTGCTGCAGAAGCACTACTTTGCGGAGGCGCCCCGATGCCGCTTTGATGCACTGTGGGATGAATCATATATAATTGATTTTAAAAACCTTATATCCACGCACCATAGAGAACTGGCAGCGGTAATCCTGGAACCGGTCGTGCAGGGGGCGGGGGGGATGAGGTTTTACGCTCCCCGATACCTTCGCCGCGTAAGGGAACTCTGCAATACCTACGACGTGCTGCTCATTCTTGATGAAATCGCCACGGGGTTCGGCCGTACCGGTGTCCTTTTCGCCTGCGAACACGCGGATATTGCTCCCGACATTATGTGCCTGGGCAAGGCGCTCACCGGTGGATATATGAGCCTTGCCGCGACATTGACCACCGAGCGGATAAGCGAAGGGATTTCCGGGTATGGATCGGGGGCATTCATGCATGGTCCCACATTCATGGGAAACCCGCTTGCCTGCGCGGTCGCGCGGGCAAGCGTGGCACTGCTCTGTGAAAGTCCCTGGAAGGAGCGGGTGACGGCAATAGAGACATGCCTTCGAGAAGCGCTCATGCCCTGCGAAAAATATCCGAATGTAGCCGATGTGAGGGTCCTCGGTGCGATCGGCGTTGTTGAACTCAAAAAGCCGGTCCACATGGCATCCATTCAGAAACGGTTTGTGGACAAAGGAGTCTGGCTTCGACCTTTCGGAACACGCGTCTATACCATGCCCCCCTATTGCATCGAAAAGGACGACCTGCTGCAGATCACCGGCGCCATTGTCGAAGCCGTCGAAGAGGAAGGACTATGATGCCGGTTCCCCGCTCGTACGGATTTGTCGAAGAGGCGCTTGAGAAAAGGAGGTCCGGTCGCCGGTTTCGCACACTGCGGCCCCTTTTCCCCACATCGGCGATCGAAGTGGAAACGGAGGGGCGCACCATGGTCAATTTCTGTTCCAATGATTACCTGGGGCTTTCCAAACATCCTCTTCTCATAGAGCGGTCACAGGAGTTCAGCAGGCGATACGGCACGGGTGCGACGGCGTCGCGGCTTATCTGCGGCACCTATCAGTGCATGGAAGAGGTTGAAGAAAAACTGGCCCGTCTGAAAGGGACCGAGGCGGCCCTGATTCTCAATTCGGGATATCAGGCAAATCTGTCTCTGCTGGCCGCCCTGGCGGATCGGCATGCATTAATACTTTCGGATGCATTGAACCATCGAAGCATCATTGAGGGCGCCCGGCTGGCGAGATGCGAGGTGATTCCCTACCGCCATAACGATATGGGTCACCTGCGTGAACTTCTCGAGGCGAGCCTGACCAGGGGGTATTCACGGGTGCTGGTGGTAACCGAATCGGTCTTCAGCATGGACGGGGACTGCGGAGATGTCGACAGGCTGGCCTCCCTGGGCGCCGAGTATCAGATTATTACCATTGTTGATGAGGCCCACGCCACCGGGGTTCAGGGAGCAAGGGGCATGGGGCTCGCCTGTGACGGGAAGGCGGATATTTGTGTGGGTACCTTCGGCAAGGCGCTGGGATCTTTCGGGGCCTACTTTGCCCTGTCGCAGAGGATGCGCGACTACATGGTCAATTACTGCTCAGGATTTATCTACAGCACGGCCCTTCCTCCCCCTGTGGTGGGAGCGATAGATGCCGCCCTCGATCTGGTTCCCTCCATGGAGAAGGAGAGAAGGGAGATCCGGCAAAAGGCGGAGTATCTGAGGGATGCCCTCCATGCGCTGGGATTCGACACCGGTGATTCGATTACGCAGATCGTTCCGGTGCTCATCGGCGGCGAAGAAGAGACCCTGGCGCTATCGAAAAAACTGGAAGAGAGCGGTCTGCTGGCCCTCGCCGTGCGGCCACCCACGGTGGCACGGGGGGAATCGAGAATCCGTCTGACCCTTTCGGTATTACACACTGATGAACATATCCGCCGGCTTGTTGACGGGTTTCGGCGGTGGTCGTGGGAGCATGGACAATGAAAAAATTATTTCCCCGCCGGTTTTTTGTAACCGGCACTGATACCGATGTAGGGAAGACCGTGATTTCGGCGATTCTGATGGCCGGTCTTAAGGGCGCATACTGGAAACCTGTCCAGAGCGGACTTGAGGACACAACCGATACGGAATGGATTCGACGGGCCACCGGTTTGCCGGAAACTCATTTTTTTCCTGAAACATACCGGCTCCTCCGTGCGTTGTCGCCTCACGCATCGGCTGCTGCCGAGGGTGTGCTGATCGATCTTGCCGCATTCAGCGTGCCTCGCACAGAGGGCTATCTGATAGTGGAAGGGGCGGGAGGCATCATGGCGCCGCTGAATGAAAAGGAATACATGGGTGATCTGATGCAGCTCCTGAATCTGCCCGTGATTCTGGTTGCACGAAGCACCCTGGGCACCATCAATCATACGCTGCTTTCTCTGGCAGCGCTCAGGGCGCGGGGGCTCGATGTGTTCGGCGTGGTCATGAACGGTCCTGAAAATGGGTCCAACCGGGACGCCATAGTGCATTACGGAAAGACGGAGGTGCTTGCCGAGGTCCCCCCCCTGCCGTCGATGGATGCCTCTGCGCTGAAAGAGGCCTTTGATAGATATTTTTGCGTGAAAGGCTGAATCAATGATGAACCGGAAAGGGCTGTTGGAACTGGCCGAGGCGGTGATAGAGGGGAATGTCCCCGGAAGAGAAATATGTGAGGAGCTTGCCGAAACGCCCGAAAGGGAGATACTTTCGCTTATGGCGGGGGCCGACCTGATACGGACTCATTTTTTCGGCAATGCCATTCAGCTCTGCACGATTGTGAACGGCAAGTCGGGCAGGTGCAGTGAGAACTGCGCCTTCTGTGCGCAGTCATCGGCGGCCGACACGGATGCCCCCGTGTATCCGTTGCGTTCCAGTGATGAGCTTCATGAGACAGGAAGGCGCGCAGCATTGACGCCGGTGCACCGTTATTCCGTGGTCACCAGCGGGAGAGGACTTCCCCGGCGAGAGGTTGCAGTTGTAGCGGCGGCGCTTTCCGGTCTCGATGCGGAAGGCATCGGCGCCTGTGCCTCTCTCGGCATTCTCGATGATGATGCCCTGCAGCTGTTAAAGGAAGCCGGAGTGGGTAGATACCATCACAATCTCGAAACAGCGGAAAGCCATTTCGATCGCCTGTGCACCTCCCACTCCTATGGAGCGCGGGTGGATACGATACTGGCAGCGAAACAGGCGGGCCTTTCCATCTGTTCAGGCGGGGTGTTCGGAACGGGTGAGACGGATAGGCAGGTGCTGGAACTGGCCTTGGCGCTGAAAACCCTTGATGTAGATGCAGTGCCCCTCAATTTTCTGGTTAGCCGATTCCCGGAACCAGGCTCGCCCAGGCGCCGCCGCTGTCGCCGCTTCGGTGTCTCAAAATTATTGCCCTGTTCCGCTATGTGCTTCCCGACAAGGAACTCATTGTATGCGGCGGAAGAGAATGGAACCTGAAGGAGCTTCACCCGCTTATTTATTATGCCGGCGCCAGCGGGGTCATGACAAATAATTATCTGACCACGAAAGGGCGGTCCCTCGACGAGGACCTTGCACTGCTGGAACGGCTCGGCCTTGAGGTCCGGGAAAAGTAAGGAAAGGACGCTTCGTGCGAGTATGGTCAAAGCGCGTGGTGTTCCTAAATCGAAAGGCCGGCGCGATAGCCTTCAGCAACGGCTTCAAGCGCATTTCGCACCATTGAGGCGTCTCCCACCACGATGACCTCGACTCCCAGGGACTTCATCCTCTCAACCGCTTCATTGCGCGGTTTCGATCCTACTGCGGTGACCACGGTATCGAAGGGACCACAGGTTTCTCTCATGCCCGCGTGTTCGATCAGGATGCCGTCGCGCGAGACTTCTTTCACGATGGAGTTTACATGAATCCGAACATTTTTTTCCGCCAGCATTTCAAGGAGAAATCGGCGAGTAGTTGCTTCTTCATCTGAGGCAATGTGGGGCAGCATCTCAAAAAGATCGACCGATTTGCCATGATGCGCCAGATGTGCCGCCGTTTCCGCTCCGGTCGAGCCTCCTCCTATAACAGCGGTTCTCCTGCCCACGGCCACCGTGCCCTCCAGGGCATCCTGGGCTGTAACGAAGGAGGCTGTTTCCATGCCCGGCAGGGCCAGAGAACGCGCGATGCTTCCCGTGGCAATCACGACGATGTCCGGTGTGTCCGCACGGACCTGTTCCTCCGTCAGTGTTCTTGACAGGTGGACCTGTACGCCAAGGTCGTCGAGACGCGTCTTCAGCCACCTGATGAAGCCGGAAAATTCGCCCTTGGCAGGTGGAATGGCGGCGAGGTAAAGCTGCCCCCCCAGCCATTGACGTTCTTCAAAAAGGTGCACTTCATGTCCGCGCAGCGCCGCCACCATTGCCGTTTCCATTCCTGCGGGGCCGCCACCGGCGATAAAGACCTTCTTTTTGGTTTCGGCTGCCGTGATCACGCTTTCCTTTTCTTTTCCAAGGGTGGGGTTGACAAGGCAGGTGGCCGGTTTGTAGGCGGCAATCATTCCCTGGCATCCCTGCATGCAGGCGATACAGGCATTAATGTCATCGTACCTTCCTGCGGCTGCTTTTCGAGGAAGTGCCGGATCGGCAAGCGAGGCCCTGCCCATGGCGATCAGATCCGCCGCCCCGGAGGCGAGTATCGATTCTGCAATAAAGGGATCGGTGATCCTTCCGACGGTAATGACCGGGAGGGCGACCACCTTTTTTACTTCTTCCGCCCAGTGAGTGATCCACCCGTGACCCACCGCCCCAGGAGGAATGATCGCGTAGCCGCTTCCATAGGCGCCGACGCTGACATGCAGCGCATGGACGCCTGCGTCTTGGAGCATCATGGCGATGGCCTTCGTGTCTTCGATGGTTCTGCCCCCCGGTACCATTTCGTCTGCCGATATGCGAAATATGACCGGGAAGTCGTCCCCCGCTTTTGCCCGTATATTCTCTATAATTTCAATTGAGAAGCGGAGGCGATTCAAAAAATTCCCCCCATAGGCGTCGGTTCGTTTGTTGGAGTAGGAGGACAGAAACTGGGCAATGAGATAGCCGTGGGCGCCGTGCACCTCTATGCCGTCAAAGCCCGCCTGCCGTGCCCGGAGCGCGCAGTCGCCGAATTCTTCGACGAGTCTGTGTATTTCCGGCACGGTGAGTTCACGGGGCATTTCTTTGACCGCTGGGCATGGTATGGGAGACGGGGCAACGGGCCGGCATCCGATTACCCGATTCGAGGTTTGCCGCCCGCAGTGATAGATCTGCGCAAAGAGGATGCCGCCGGCGTTATGCACCCGTTCGGTCACGTGCCGGTGACTTTCTATCTGGCTGTCTTCCCAAAGTCCGGGAATGTTCGGAAATCCCTTCCCCAGGGGGTTTACGGCATAATCCTCTGTGATGATGAGCCCCCAGCCGCCACGGGCCTTTGCCTCGTGATAGGCACTGTACCGTTCCGTTGCCGTACCGTCGGTGTTGCAATAGTTCATGACCATCGCTGGCACTACAAGCCGGTTGGGAATCGTCACACTCCCGATTTCAATAGGTGAAAAGATCCGTTGCAGCATAGGTTCCCTCCTTACAGAACGGACGGCTGTACACCGTTACCGGTGAATTTTTTTCTTAAGTTTCCCGAATACGAAATCGATGTTAAAAATCTGATTAAGGATTACCGCAACAATTGCAGTAGTTGGCAGGGGGTCGGTAAAGAATATTTGAATCACGTGCGGCGCCCGTGCGTACAGTCCCGGCAGAAAGGCGGTGCTCAAGCCCGAAAAAAGCGCGATCCCCACTACAAAGGTTTTCCGGGGGTCCCAGGTTTCACTGAACGTTTCCTGGAGGCCGATGCATATCATGAAACAGCCGGTAAACACGATTGCCGCGCCGAATACCGGTTTAGGTGTAAGCGACAGGACAGCGGATATCTTTGGCAGGAATGCCAGGATTACGAAGATAACGCCCGCGCCTACGCTGATCCAGCGGCTGAGAACCTTTGTGGCGCCGGCGAGCCCGATGTTGCTGGATGACGTATCGACTGCCATTCCCCCAAGAAGACCGGCCAGTGCCGTGGAGGCGCCATCCGCCAGAAGCCCTTTGCGGATGGGCACAAAGTTCGGTTTCTCTAATCCTGGTTCGGATATCTTCTGCGCCGCCAGTAAATTGCCGAATGATTTCAGAGAACCACTGATTGCAATTATCGTAAAGGGGATCAGCATTTTTACATCAAAGGTGATATGGGTGAACTCATGGCCGAACGAGGGGAGCGCGAAAAGGGGGACGCTGCGTACTTCAAGGATGTTATGCCAATATTCGGGAAGCAGCATGACCGCAAGCACCCAGCCCGCCAGCATTCCTATAAGGAGACAATAAGTCTTTACAAACCCCCTGCCCCAGAGATTACAGAGCACCATCACCATCAGCGAGCAGATCCCGATGATGATGTCGCTGTTGCGGATGCCGTCTCCCTGATAGGCCACGCCGAACACTGATGCCACCGATATTTTTATTACACTTACCCCGACCATTGCGACCACGAGTCCCACAATGAATGTGGGGAATATATTCTTTAACTTCTGAAGCACCGGGGCAAGGGCCATCTCAATCAATCCTGCCACAATGATCATTCCCCGCATCAGGGGAATGCCCCCCGTCCATGCGGCGGATAATGAAAGACTGAAATAGGAGGGTCCGCAGACATTGGGGCATAAATAGCGGGAACCGATGAAGGGGAGTCCGGCGGATTGCATAATAGATCCCAGACCCGCCGCAAGCATGGAAAAGGCGATAAAATTTCTTGTAAATTCAACACTTCCCATCATCTGGCTGGCAAAGATAACGGGCAATGCAAGGGACACGAACATAATAAGCACATGCTGGATTGACGACAGCAACAGGTGCCGCAGGGGAGGAACCTGATTTACGGAATACTCTATTGCAGACTCTTCTTTGTCCATCGACATACTCCTGTTCTTCTTATACCGGCATGGGGAGGTTCGTAATTGCACCCACAAAGATTTCTTCCCCCGACAAGACCGTGTTGCGAAGGTAGAGGCACTTTTTTACAAGCTGTCGCTGATACCTGCTTTTCACCATAAATATTTCCCACGCACGATCTGTCGATTGAAGCTTGCTCAAGGCGTTCATAAAGGGCCTGTGTCCGACTTGGTCCCTGCACTCGAGGAGTTGGATTCCGTAGATGCTGCTGCCCATAATGGGAGAAATGAGTATGTCGCCGTTGGGGCGAAAGGCGAATACGCACACATCACGATAGTGATATTTAGACAGAGGATCTGAAATTTCGGACAGGGCGTTCTTCCCCTTTTTCTCGATGAGATCAACCGCACTGTCCACAATGATTCTGATAAATTCCTTTTCTTCGAAGGGATAATTCAATCCGCCACCGACGAAGAGCTGTGTTCCTTCAGGGGTTGTGACCTTGAAATGACAGGATGATTTGGGAACAGGATAAAATTTCCCCGGTTCCCACCAGGAATAGTGTACCCAGGCATGAGGATTGTGAGGATCTTTCAGGGCCCGTAAGGCCATCTGATAGGGTTTTTTTCCCGTCTTTGTCCGTAATGTCGGCGAGATTTTTCCCTTCAAGGTGTTCCATGCCCGCATGGAACATATTGATGCCGTCAGTATCGTATATATAAAGGTAATAATCCTCAGTTATGAACATAGTGCGATTGCGGCGAAAATAATCCAGTCCCTTCATCCCTTCTTTTTCCAATATGGATGCGGCATCATATACAAATTTCACCAGATTTTTTGTATCGCGGTACTGATACATCGAAAGATCCAGATTTTCATACCTGCTCTGGCAGCCGGTCATGAGGATTATAACCGTGACCAGTGCAGATAGCGATGCAAGAAAGAGGGCGGGTGTTTTCAATGCAGACATGTCGGTTCCTTTGTCTCTCTACATGCGATGCGGTTTGTCAGTATATGAAATTTTTCAGGCGTGCTCTACAGGCTATGCCAAAATCGATATCCCTTTGCAAGCAATATTTTCTCCACTGACAGCGCACTGCTGTGTGCGTCATATTGAGGCAGTCAGGTGTGTCATTTCTCTGTTGTCATTTCTCTTGATTCGGTTGAGAGAGTGTGGTAGCATACATCTCTTTTAAAAATAGAGATGTTTTCAGGGGTGCCGGAACGGCTGAGAAGATACCCTTTGAACCTGACCTGGGTAATGCCAGCGTAGGGAGACGATGTGAAATCTTTTATGGGCGTATCCGGTGTAAGGGGTGCGCCCATTTTTTATGGAACACTGACTGAAGGGACCAAGAGTATTTGAGACAGCCTGGCATGAAAGACACCGTATACATCATTTCAGGAGGAACGATCGCTGATACGGCATGGGTGAAAAAGATACTGGATCGGGAGGCGAATGCCACAATTATCTGTGCCGACGGCGGCGCACGTTATTGCGAAGCCCTGGGTCTGATTCCGTCTGTGATAATAGGCGATATGGATTCCATAGACGATGATCTGCTCAGCGCTTATGAGGCGAAAGGCTCGAAAATCCTTCGTTACCCGCGGTCGAAGAATGAGACGGATACGGAGCTTGCCCTTATTCATGCCCTTTCGCTGACGCCACACCGCATACGCATAGTGGGCGCCCTGGGGAGTCGCATCGATCACGGGCTGGCAAATATTTCGCTCCTGGTTGCCGGTGTCGCACAGGGTGTCGATATTCGGATTTTTGATGACTGTTCTGAACTGTTCGTCGTGAATGGGTCGGCGACGATACGGGGCGCTCCCGGACAGACGGTATCGCTGCTTCCCCTTGCGGAAGAAGCAACGGGCATCACACTGTCGGGATTCGAATATCCCCTCGCCGATGCCCGGATGGAGCAGGGCTCTCCCTATGGAATAAGCAACAGGCTTACGGGTTCGGAAGGTCATATTTCGGTGAAGACCGGATACCTTCTGGTCATTCATTATAGGCAGATGCCCAGAGAGTGAGAAAATAGAATATGTCCGTACATAGAGTGTTGACGATTGCAGGTTCGGATTCCGGTGGTGGCGCCGGCATCCAGGCGGATTTGAAGACGATTGCCGCCCTCGGTGGTTTTGGTATGACAGTGGTGACGGCATTGACGGCACAAAACACCCTCGGTGTCCACGGGATTCATGAGACGCCTCCCGACTTTGTGGCGAAGCAGTTCGATGCAGTGGCGGAGGATATCGGAATTGACGGAGCAAAAACAGGCATGCTGGCAAGTCCGGAAATTATCGGGGTGGTGGCCGAAAAAATTGTACAGTATCAGATCAAGAAACTTGTGGTCGACCCTGTGATGGTGGCGAAGGGAGGGGCGATGCTGATCAGGGAGGATGCAAAAACAACCCTTATTGAGCGCCTGCTCCCGCTTTCCTACGTGGTAACGCCCAACATTCCGGAGGCGGAGGTGTTGTCGGGGCGTTCCATAGACAATGAGGATGATATGAAAAAGGCCGCTCAGGCCATATACGGCATGGGCGCACAGAACGTTCTGATCAAAGGGGGACACCTGTCCGGTGATGCGTGCGATATCTTGTATGACGGTGTACGGTTTCATGAGTTTTCCGCCGAGAGAATTCCCACGGAAGACACGCACGGCACGGGGTGCACCACTTCGGCAGCCATTGCCACCGGCCTTGCCCAGGGGTTGAGCGCCTTTGAGGCCGTGGCGCGGGCAAAGCGCTACATTACCATGGCCATTCGTTTTTCACTTCGGATAGGCGCCGGTCACGGGCCCACCAATCACATGGCAATGCTCTTCCGGGAATGTGATCGTTACCGCTGTGTGAAGGAGCTTCGCGATGCAGTGGAAACGTTGAAAGATGCAAAGTGCGGCAATCTTATCCCCGAAATCCAGTCGAACTTTGTCTACGCGCTTCCCTATGCGCTTGATCGGGCCGATGTGGCGGGAGTGCCCGGAAGGATTGTGCGTGTCGGTGAAAAGGCTGAAACGCTGCATGATCCGGATTTTGGCGCCTCCAGCCATGTGGCGCGTATCGTGCTTACGGCAATGAAATACGACGGGCTCTACCGTTCGGCAATCGATATACGGTTTTCTGAAGAGATAATTTCGGTGTGTCGCGAACTTGGCTACAAAGTGGATTCGTTTGACCGTGCCGATGAGCCTGATGATGTGAAGGAACGGGAAGGATCTTCGCTTGAATGGGGCACTGCAGAGGTCCTTTCGAAGCGGACGAGGATTCCCGATATGATTTTTGACCGCGGCGATGTGGGAAAGGAACCGGTGATTCGAGTGCTCGGTAAAACTCCTGCCGAGGTGGTCGAAAAGGTGCTTCGCCTGTCGAATCGCCTTCAAGCAATATAGGATTATTCAAGAAACCATCCCTCTCGGACACCGCGGAGATGATGTTGCAGGAGAAAAAAGGACGATTTCCTCTGTGCCCATAGGGAACACAATAACGAGAAGTTAATTATTCAGAAACCACAAGGAGGTTACAATGTCATTAAACGAAGTAGTAATTACGCGGGCCATTATCAACCGCTTTCTTGAAAAATTCAGCGATTACGCGACGGTCGATACGGCAATTGTCGGCGCCGGCCCTTCCGGGCTTGTGGCGGCCTATTTTCTGGCGAAGGCCGGAAAAAAAGTGGCTATTTTCGAACGTAAACTGAGTATCGGCGGCGGCATGTGGGGTGGCGGCATGATGTTCAACGAAATCGTCGTTCAGGAAGAGGGAAAGGAGATTCTCGATCTCTTCGGCATTGCCGTCCGTGAATATGAACCGGGGTACTATACCGCCGATGCAGTGGAAAGCGTCACCACTATCTGTTCCCATGCCATGAAGGCGGGAGCCAAGATTTTCAACTGCATGAGTGTGGAAGATGTAATCATCCGCGAAGGGGTGGTGACGGGGCTCGTTGTTACCTGGTCCCCTGTGGAGATGGCCGGTCTTCATGTAGATCCGCTCTCGATCGAAGCGAACACCATTATCGACACGACGGGGCATGATACGGAGGTTCTTCGGGTCATTGCCAGAAAGGCCGATATTGCGCTCAATACGGAGACGGGCGGCGTGATGGGAGAACGCTCCATGTGGGCCGACAAGGCGGAACAGCTTACCCTCGAAAATACAAAGGAGATCTGCCCGGGCGTCTATGCCGCCGGTATGGCGGCCAATGCGGCCTTCGGAGGCCCCAGGATGGGACCGATCTTCGGAGGCATGCTGCTTTCCGGAAAAAAGGTGGCGGAACTGATACTGAAGTAATGCTGGAAGTAAAAAATCTGCGAAAATGTTTTGATGACCTTGTCGTCCTCGATGGGTTTTCACTGACCGTCCGAAGGGGCGCCTTTACAATCCTTGTGGGTCCATCGGGGTGTGGGAAGAGTACGTTCTTTGATGTGCTGACCGGCGCCGTCGAAAAAGACGGTGGCGAAATCCTCTGGGCCGGCGTCATGTATTGCCATCTGGGAGGCAGAACCGCCTATATGCAGCAGAAGGATCTTCTTCTGCCGTGGCGCACTCTGATCGAGAATGCGCTTCTTCCGATCCACATCGCAGGGGAGGACAGGGCGGAGGCGGGCAGAAAAGCATCCATGCTTTTTCGCAGACTGGGTCTTGAGGAGTTTAAGGATTATCTGCCTCAAAAGGTGTCGGGCGGTATGCGCCAGAGATGTGCGCTGGTACGCACGTTGATGTTTCGCCATGAACTGGTGCTTCTTGACGAACCTCTATCCGC
The DNA here is from genome assembly GCA_963666365.2 of Syntrophales bacterium. Classification (GTDB taxonomy): domain Bacteria; phylum Desulfobacterota; class Syntrophia; order Syntrophales; family UBA2210; genus JALNXD01. Next base: position 92,631 of record CAXXNF010000001.1, on the reverse strand, counting down.
ACTTGACGCAATTACACGAAGAAGCCTGCAATCAATGCTGCTTTTGCTTCAGAGCGAATTCGGCAAAACCATCCTCATGATTACCCATGATGTGGAGGAGGCCCTGCTTTTGGCCGATGAAGTTATTGTGCTGAGTTCGTTTCCCATGCGGATGAGGGAGCGGTTTGTGCTAAATGAGCCGAAGCCTCGAAAAGGGAATGATCCGGAATTGCTTCGTGTGAAGGAACATGTGCTTGAGGGGCTGCAGCGCGAGTCTTTCAACGGGATGCCGGTCCACGGGACCGCTGAAAAAAGGGTATGGCGATGACGATCATACATTCACGGTACATATCGGCGGGAGGAGTTGCCCTTATCCTGGTGTTCTGGGAAGTGGCATGCCGGCTCTTTGAGGTACCGGACTTCATTCTTCCCGCTCCCACCGTGATCCTCTCCGCGGCTCTCCTCAAAGCGCCTCTTTTACTTCCCCACGCAGGAGTCACGGCGCTTGAAATTTTTCTCGGCGTGGCGCTCTCCCTTGTCGTGGCCCTTCCCTTGGCGACAGTGATGTTTGCATGCCCTTCAGTTGAGCGGGCGCTGGCCCCCTTTCTGGTCGTTTCTCAGGCAATCCCCGTGTTTGCGCTGGCACCGCTTCTCGTGGTCTGGCTCGGGTACGGTATTGCCAGCAAGGTGCTCATGGCGGCGATTATTATTTTTTTCCCCATCACTGTGAGTCTTCTCGAGGGATATAAGAACTGCGATCCCGAGTATCGTGTATTTTTCCGTCTCATGGGTGCGGGATTCTGGGATACGCTGCGTTTGTTATGCTGGCCCTGGGCACTGCCGTTTTTGTTTGCCGGGCTTAAGGTCGGGGTAACGGTGGCCACCATTGGTGCGGTGATCGGCGAGTGGGTCGGCGCCCAGAGGGGACTTGGGTATGTGATGATCCAGGCGAATGCACGTTTGAGCGTGGACCTGGTCTTCGCGGCCATACTCTGGCTCTCGTGCATGGGACTGTTCCTCTGGGGGTTTGTGGGCTTCATGGAACGTAAAATAATCCACTGGAGATAAGTGAACGGGCCGGCAGGAAGGAGTAGTTGATTTGAAAAAAATGTATTTTCTCATTATTATTGTCATCTCTATGGCGGTTGCGGCGCCGGTCCGTGCAGGAGAGAAACTTACCCTTATGCTCGACTGGTTTCCCAATGTAGATCACCTGCCGCTCTTTGTGGCACAGGAAGAGGGGCTTTTTGCCAGGGAGGGCATTGCCGTGAAGATCCTCAGTCCTTCAGCAACGACAGATGCCCTGAAACTCGCGTCGTCGGGAAATGTGGATCTGGCCGTTTCCTATGCGCCTCAGGCGATTATGGCCGCCTCTGCTGGGCTTCCCGTCAGGGTGGTGGGAAGACTGGTAACGCACCCGCTCAGCGTGCTGCTTTTTTTGAAAGGGAAAGGAATCGTAAGGCCGGCGGATCTGGAAGGTAAGATCATCGGGTATACCGTGCCCGGCATGATGGACATACTGACCGATGCGTTTGCGAAATGCAACGGCATTAAAGAATATGCCCCTGTCAATGTAGGATTTACCATTGTTCCCTCTCTTGTGTCAGGGAAAGTGGATGCCATCATGGGGCCCTATAAAAATTACGAGGTCGTCGAGCTGAAAGAGAAGGGATACGATCCCGGATATTTTGAACTCGTTGAGTGGGGAATTCCCGATTATGATGAATTGATTTTCATTGCCGGTGCGGGAGTGCTGGCGAAAAGGGAAAAGACGATTCGTGCCTTTGTGCAGGTGCTGCAGTGGGCGACAGACGCCGTGAGACAGGATCCTGCGCGCGCGTTGGAACTGTATTTTAAGGCAGTGCCTGAGGCGCCCCATGAATTGGAAAAGAAAGCCTTCGACATTACGCTGCCCCTTTATGCGAAGGATCAGAATCACGATATCGGACGCTGGCAGCGATTTGCCGATTTCGCCCTCGACTACGGGCTTATAGAGAGGCCAGTGAACGTGAAAACATTGGTATATGATTTTAAAAGACCCTGAGGGTCGTGAAAGGAAGTAGTATAGATGACGCAACTGGAAATGGCCCGAGAGGGCCTGATATCGGAGGAAATGGCCCTTTGCGCCCGACAGGAAGGGGTTTCGGAAGAATACATACGGCATGGTGTCGAAGAGGGAACGATTGTGGTGGTGCGGAACAGAATCCACGGGAACATACCCCCCTGCGCAATCGGGAAGGGGCTGCGGACAAAGGTAAACGCCAATGTGGGCACATCAAGAGATTGTGTAGATCTGGATCTCGAATTGAAAAAAGTGGAAATTGCCGGCGCCGCTGGCGCCGATGCGGTAATGGATTTATCCACTGGCGGTGACGTGCGGCACATAAGAAAAGAAATTGTCGGGGCTTCGCCGATAGTGGTGGGAACCGTGCCGATTTACCAGGCGGCGACCTGTGCCCTGGACAACCGGAAGGCAATTGTGGAAATGACCGCCGACGATATGTTCGATGCCTGTGAAGAAAACGGCGCCGACGGCGTCGACTTTATTACCGTGCACTGCGGCGTGACGAGAGAAAGCGTAGGACGTATCGAGGCGGAGGGCCGGCTGCTCGGCATTGTCAGCCGCGGCGGAAGCATTCTGACAAAATGGATGCAGTTCAACGACAGGGAGAATCCTCTTTTCGAAGAATATGAGCGTCTCCTTGCCATTGCCCGTCACTACGATATGGTATTAAGTCTCGGTGACGGTCTGAGACCCGGCTGTATTGCCGACGCCACGGACCGTGGGCAGGTGCAGGAGTTGATATTGCTCGGCGAATTGACAAAGCGGGCGCGTGCGCAGGGCGTACAGGTCATGATCGAGGGACCCGGGCACGTGCCCTTGAGAGCGATAGAGGCAAATGTGACGCTGCAGAAGCGCCTCTGCGGGAATGCCCCCTTTTATGTGCTCGGACCGCTTCCCACCGACATCGCTCCCGGGTACGACCACATCACGTCGGCTGTCGGCGGCGCCATTGCCGCCTCCGCAGGTGCGGACTTCCTCTGCTATGTCACTGCAGCGGAACATTTGAAACTTCCTACATTGGCGGATGTGAAAGAGGGAATCATCGCGTCCCGTATTGCCGCGCATATCGCCGATATTGCCAAGGAATATCCGGGCGCTCTGGCCAAAGACGAGGCGATGGCGCGCTGTCGAAATGAATTTGACTGGGCGGGACAGATCAGAGCGGCGATCGATCCCGATAAGACGGAGGCGCTGCTCGAAAAAAGTGAAAGCGCCGCCGAAGAGGGATGCACTATGTGCGGTGAGTTCTGTGCGATCAAACTGGGGAAAAGAGGCGCCCACGATCATCCATGAGCGGCCGGGATCGCCAGGACCACCATTCCGTTGATCCGCCAAATGAGTATGAGGGAGCAGCGGCAGAGGTGAATACGGTTATTTTTGATTACTCGGGAACGCTCAGTCTCGATGCCGTTGCATTTGGACGAAGGGAACATCTGATGGCGGAACTCACTGCATCGGGTCTGGCCGCCTTGGGCGTGAAAAGCACAGAATTTTTCTGGAATGAGGTCGTCAATCCCACCTGGCAGGAGGGAAGCACCACCTCGACAGGCTACAGATCGCTTCTGGAAAGGAGACTGCAGGAGCTTTTTCACATTCACAGCGATGCGAAGTCCTTTCATGCAATGAAGCGCGCCGCCTCGCACTTTGTCGATCGCTATTTCGAATCATGCCGAATAGATCTGCGGTGGGCGCCGCTCCTGTCCCGGTTGAACGAGGCCCCGGCGGTTCAGGTGGTCATTGCCACGGATCACTACAGGGAGGCCACCGAAGCGATCATCAGAGAACTTGCGAGGCTGAATATCAGTGCCGCGGCACTGGGGGATGCCGCATCCATGGGCGGGGAATGCTCCTTTTTCGTGGCGAACTCTGCCGATTCAGGGGTCCATAAAAGTGAGCGCAGGTTTTGGGAGATTGTGGCGTCGAAGCGCCCCGGCATAAAAGAGGGGGGCGTCCTCCTCGTTGACGACTTCGGCCATAATGAAGCGTCAGGGGGCGAGTACCCTGTTTTTCACAGGGTCGAAAAGAGGAAAAAGGATACGAAAGCCGCTCTGGAATCAGTTGTCGGTTCCGCCCTCGTCGTACTGCCCTTTCTTCTCACCGTTCCGGACGCCTGTTGCGGCAAAGATGAGGCTGTCGATGCAGTGATAAGAAAAACAGCAGAGCAAATCAACGGGATGTATCGAAACTGATGAGGCCTTGACGGGATGCTGCCTCCTGTCCAACGGGAAGTATAGCAACGAGGAGAGATCTATCGAATGTGCATCATCCAAAGTATGGGAGGATTGTGTGTCTTCGCCGTCATCGCCCTGGTGCTGAGCGAAAACAGGAGAGGAGTGCCTATCGGTTTAATTCCGCTGGGAATTGCAGTGCAACTCGCTGTTGGATTCGTTCTTTTGAAGATTCCGGTCTTTAATGAAATGTTCCTCCTTTTGAACCGGATTGTCGCAATCGTGGAAGAAGCGACAACGGCGGGCACCTCTTTTGTGTTCAGCTATCTCGGAGGAGGAAGGCTTCCCTTTGCAGAAACCGACCCGGGAGCAAGTTTCATTCTTGCCTTCAGAGGACTTCCTCTGGTGCTGGTCATCAGTGCGCTTTCTTCACTTTTATTTTACTGGCGGATACTTCCCCTTGTAGTAAAGGGATTTTCCTGGGTTTTACAAAAAATGCTCAAGCTGGGCGGCGCCGAAGGACTGGGAGTGTCCGCAAACATCTTTGTGGGCATGGTGGAAGCGCCTCTCCTGATTCGACCCTATCTGAAGGATATGACCAGGAGCGAACTATTCACCCTTATGACCACCGGCATGGCGACCATCGCAGGCACGGTGATGGTTCTATACGCTTCCATTCTCGAAAAAGTCATTCCCAATGTAATGGGACATATTCTGACGGCCTCGATCATCAGCGTCCCGGCAGCCATTACCGTGGCCAAAGTAATGGTTCCCGAAACGGAAGAGACGACTGCCGGCACGCTTGCCCCACCGGAATCCTCTCTCAATGCCGTGGATGCCATTGCAAAGGGGACCGTGCAGGGGCTCCAATTGCTCCTTAATATTATTGCCATGCTGGTAGTGCTGGTGGCGCTGGTGCACCTGGTGAATCTTGTTCTGGGGTTATTTCCCGATGTCGGTGGCGGTTCACTGACGCTGCAGAGAATTCTGGGATTTCTTATGGCCCCTGTCGTATGGCTTATGGGAATACCCTGGGGTGAAGCGCACCAGGCGGGAGCACTCATGGGTACGAAAACAATTTTGAACGAACTGCTGGCCTATTTGCAGATGAGCCGGCTTCCGGAAGGGGTTCTTGATAAGCGAAGCCTTCTGATTATGACCTATGCCATGTGTGGATTCGCCAATCCGGGCAGCCTGGGAATTATGATCGGTGGACTGGGAACCATGGCGCCTGAGCGCCGTGATGAAATAGTCGCCCTCGGTTTTCGATCGATAATTGCCGGAACGCTTGCCACCTGCATGACCGGCGCTGTGATCGGTATTATCTACTGGTAAAAAATTATCACCAATCGCCTATCACCTATTTCCTATCATCTCGGCATACCGCCGCATGCGGGCAAAAACCTGCACCCCTGTTTCCGGAAAATCGAATATGGGAATTTCGTGCTCCATAAAGAAATTGCGGGAATTGGCAATGTCCTGTGCATCCCCCAGAAGTGAGACAAACACCGGTTTGCTGGCCTGTTCTTTGATCAGTTTGACCAGCGGTTTGAACATGTCTACGCCGTATGCGGCAAAGGAGATAAAGAAAATGCCGTCCACCTCCTCATCGTCAAAAAGGGCCTTGAGGATTTCCGTTGATGTCTTTTCAAAGCCGTGGATATTCATGTCGGGATAGGTGTCGATGGGATTTTTTCGTTTCGGGTAGTTGGCAATCACCGTGGAAAGCCGATCCTGAGTGGCGTCCGTAAAACCGGCCAGTGCGAGTCCCTCCTCCGTTGCCTGATCGATGGTCATAATTGCCTGGGCGCCGCTGAAGCTGACAAGGGCGATTCTGTTGCCCCGGGGAAGGGGCGCCCATTGAAACCCCATGATTGTCGCCAGCAGTTCGTCCACTTTCTTTACACGCAGCACCCCTGCCTGCCTCAGACATCCATCCAGGACCGCATCATTGACGGCAAGGCTCGCCGTGTGGGAGGCCGTTGCCGCACTTCCCGCCTCGCTTCGTCCCCCCTTAATGAGAATGACCGGTTTCTGGCGCACCGCCTTTCGTGCCTCCTCGAGAAAGCGTCTGCCGTCGCGGATGTCTTCCAGGTACATGCCGATTATCTTTGTCGCCCTATCCTGCGCCAGATATTCCAGGGCGTCGCTTTCATCGACATCCACCTTGTTGCCGAGCCCCAGACCTTTTGAAATCCTGTAGACCGGAAAAGAGCTCATATACATGAGCAGTGCGCCCACAAAAATGCCCGATTGCGCGACAAAGCCCACAGAACCTGGGCTTGCCATGTTTTTGTTGGCAAAGTAGGATGTCAGGAGCCCCGTTTCCGTATTGACGAGTCCCAGTGTGTTGGGCCCGAAGCCGCGTATATCGGCGGCGCGAAGAATCGAGCGAATCTCTTCCTGCATGGCCTTGCCCGGTGCCCCTGATTCGGCAAACCCTTCGGAAGAGATCACCACTCCCTTGACTCCCTTGCGAGCACAGTCCTTAAGGGCGGCCGGGATGGCGGCAGGCGGGATGATCATGGCGGCAATGTCCACATCAAAGGGAACTTGATCAACGCGTGGGTAAAACGTAATGCCCCTTAATGTCCCCCCCCGGGGGTTAATCCCTGCGATGCGGCCTTTAAAACCGGTGTTTAACAGCGATTCAATGAGCATCGACCCTGGTTTAAGGGGATCTTCAGAGGCGCCGAAGATGGCGATATTTTTGGCTTCCATTACTTCTTTAACTGATCGCATTATAATCTTCCTTTGTCGTGATTCATGAAAATCGGCAGTGTGAATAGGGCGGTGACTTTCCTGCCCTGCGAAAGTAGCACTTTATTAAATGGAAGGATCTGCAAAAGTCAAGGCAGAAGTGGAACCATGCATGCCGGTTACCATTGCCTGACGACATCGCCAATCTTTCCCGTATACACAATATCTGCAAACTCATCGGCCAGCCGCCGGCTTTCGTCGATGACCTTTTTCCAGTAGGCGATCCGGTCGGAATCGCGACCTTTGAAAAGATAAAAATCGTTCCGCTCGGGTATTTTGCTATAGGGGAGCCTACCGATGAACTCATCTGAGGGACATACAAGCAGTACATCATCCATGTATGATGGACTCCTCCAGGTAATTTTTTTGTCAAACCATCCCGGGGTGATTCTTCCACTGTAGTGGGGGTAGAGGACGATTCCATCGTCATTGTCTTTAAAAAAGGGGATGTCTACATGGTAATCGATGACGCCGCCGTCCCGATACATGCCCGGGGGAGCGCCGGGTATGTTGTGTACTCCCTTCATTACCAGGGGAATCGAACCCGAGGCAATTACGGCCTGTTTCAGGTTGTGGACAGTCAATGGTATCCTGTGGATGGGGAAATCGGACATGTGCAGGAAGGGGGGCGGTTCTCTCGAATCGTAGAAAAGCACGCGCCTGAAAAAGATTTTGAGAAGTTTTCTGTTCAGCATATTGGCCAGGGCCGACATGATGATCCCCGGAATAAGCAACATCTTGTTATCGCTGGAAAGGGGCCATCGTGCCTTCACCGCAAGGATGGAAAGCCTGAGAAAGGGGTGGGACAGTATTTCCTGCGCACCCTTGTCAGTCAGGAAGGTAGAAAGAATTCGAATACTTTCACGAGTAATGTCTTCGGCGCTGGGCTGTGTGCGATAGTGCTGATGAATATAATTTGCTTCAAATGTTTCAAGAGCCTTGAGCGGATCGCGCTGGGCAATCGCGGCAAAGCGCCAGGCGCCGATTGATGATCCGACGAGAAAGAGCGGTTGTTTCCTCGTTGCGAGCCAGGTGGAGAAAATTTCACGGTCAAGCTGTGTCAGGACAAGATATTTGGGTCCCCCGGCTGCACCCGCGATGACTTTGACCATATCAGGAGAAAGACCTTTGCTGCGTATCTTTTCCATGGCTTTTTTCCCTGCCCGGAACAGGAGATTGCCGTTCATGAGGACACCTTTTGATTTTTTAATAGCACCATTCGTGGAGAACCCTTCCGGGGGATACTACATATATCGTCCCCAAGTCCAGATATTTGAGGCCGTGGTGAAAAAATATCGGAGTATAGACCGAAGAACGAAGACAAGGGAAGGTTGTTGCTCTTTTAAATAAAAAGAGAGGCCGAACGTTACGGCGTTCGGCCTCTCTGTGACGTCTGATGTTAACAGTTGTTAATCTTCGTCGTCATAGCCCGGTGGTTCCAGAGCATCCTCCGGGACTTCGGCTTCAATCGAACGACCAACGCCCCGTGCCAGTATTGATGCAATGAAGAAGAGCAGAATGATGGATATGATGATAATGAGTACCACCGTTGTCGTCCATGCCCGTGTTTCTTTCTCTATCTTCTCGGAAGCTTTCATGGCCATCTCGTTGAATTTATCTACGTCTATGCCGAGTCCGACCCAGCCGAAACCGGCAGGTTCAGGATAAACCGTTGAATAGTAATTGATCGGAGAGTAGGCCACAATCTTGGTGTGTCCGCCGAATTTGTATGATTTGACACCCGAATTTCCCTTGGCCGCGTCTTGGGCGACCGCCGGCAGCTCGGGATCAATGGCGCCCAGTAGGTTGAGATTGAGTACCTCCTGACCCTTCTTGGACATCTCGCTGATCGTTTTTTCCGTAACTGCAGGTACCGGGGTACCGTCAGGATAAAGACCGGCTATGTGAGAGTCCACAGGATGTGAGATGACGAACCCTCTGTTATCAACCATATAGGCGTAGTTTCCCGTGGATACGTCAGCTTCAAGAACGTATCCGGGTTCAGTCGGAATAATGTTATCCGTAAATTTTGCCAAGTGTTGCACATCAAGGGCGAGAGTGATAACTCCCGCGAACCCCTGCTTGTCAAAGAGAGGTGTTGCCAGCCTGATGATACCCATAAATCGCTCACCTTTTTCGAAGGCGGATTTATCGACGTACCAGCCCATCACATGTGACATGTATACCTGGGCCTTGTTAAGATTTTTCGCCTTTTCGAAATAATCCTCACTTTTGTAAGTGGTGCGTGCCGGGTCGCTGACGTTTGCCAGCTCGGCTTTGGGTACCGCGTGCCCATCGACAATTTTGACAATCTCGTTGCCGTTACTGTCGATATAGGCCATTTCTGTGTAGAGCGGTTTCATAACCTTCGCAATAGTGCCGTCCTTTTTCACCCAGAGACCTTGCTTGTTTTTCTCGACAAAGTCAATGTACGTCTCTTCGTTGACCGGAAGGATTGTGGCAACCAGCGTATCCTTCTCGATCTGCCTCAGGAAATCGGCAACACTGTCCGACACGGATATGGCGCGGGCCAGCAGTTCCTGCTGGAATTTCTCATCAAGAGCCGATATGGCGCCTTTCTTTGATGTGTCCCCTAATTGAAATATACCGTTGGCGATGAGAAAAGCCATTAATAGCAAGGGGATGACGATAAGCAGGAAGAACAACCGTGATACAGTAAAAAGCTGCTTACCTTTTTTCGTTTCTGTCATTGTATTCTCCCCCTAAGTTTATTTTTTTGGCGTTTATAATTCAGATTTTTTTCTCTAGCCAAAAAGGAAACTCTTGTAGGGATTCGCATACAAAAGAACCAACGAAACGACGAGGGCGTAAATCGCGATGGACTCGGCCATGGCCATACCAACCAGCATGGTCATGAGGATTTTTCCCTGGACGCCGGGGTTTCTACCTACCGCGCCGCAGGCGCCGTTTGCCGCATTACCGATACCGGCACCGGCGCCGATGGTTCCGCACCCAATGGCGATACCTGCCGCTATCATAGCTCCGACGGAAAAGATTACCTTCATTAACGGGGCGCCTTCCGCCGGAATTGCATCAGCGGCAAGGGCAACAGGCGATGTCGCCATGAGGATCACTATTGCTGCCAGTAATCCGAAGAGCAGTTTTCTTGACTTCCTTTTCATTGTTGAGACTCCTTTCATTCTTCTTTCTCCATTCATTTGTACACCCTTGTACAATAAATCCTTTTATTATGAAAATGATATTTTCAATGTATCTGCAGTTCAGCAATAGCCGTGCCATTGTGAAGCAGCAAGAAGCCATTGCTATGCAACCATTCGTATTAAAAGAGACTATGGCGCTTTTGATTGGCGCCTCCATAAGGATGGTTCTGCATGCTTTCGTTGAACGTTTTTTTAAATTGACTCATTGCATTGAACGAAAAGTAGAATGGATAATTTTATTGAAAATAACCTGCGTCGCCTGTAGTATCAACCCGTCAATAATGACGGGTTGCGCTATTTGAGAAGTACTCGGTTGGAATCGTGGCGATCCGGATAAGGTCCGTCAGTGCATTGAGGATGAAGCAAGCCCCTTATGAAAATCTCTACATGGTCTTGTGACAACGTGAGCGAGGGTGTGGCATGCAGGAAATCTTGACTTTGGTAACATATCTTGTGGCATGGCTCCTTTGTAAGTGGGTGCTGGGCATTGAAAGCGGGCTTGCAACGCTGCTCATTTCCCTTGGCGCCGCAGTGGGGGTGTATGTATTTATTGCAATCAAGTCGCGTCATGAGGAAGATGAAGAAGACTCTGACTGAAAAAGCGTAGGTCCCCCATAAAATTAAAAGGTATTTCCATAGGCCCCATAGGCATGAATGCGAGAGACAGAGAAAAAAAAAGGCGGACTTTCAGACTTGATATGAATATTTCCGTCTGGTTGGCAACGGCGTCGCTGATCATTCTTATTCTCCTTTTGGCATTGACGGTGAATCATGCCAGGGAAAAAGACATCGCAAGGCAATTCGGAGACCAGCATGTGGCGATAGCAAATGCCGCGGCCGCAGGTATCGAGGATCTGATTGACGGAGCGAGAGAAAACCTTTCCGCCTTTGTCAATATTGCGGAAAGGGAAAACTACGATGTGGAGAAGACAAAGGAACTTCTGAAGCTCCTTTATGACAATGTGGGTCATCAGGTGCGCCTTATTGGAATGACCAATTCAGCGGGAGAACTGGTATTCCTCTGGCCGGAAAAGAAGGTAAAAACAAAAGCCTGTTTCGATGCATGGCAGACCGCCTTGGGAGAAGCCGGCCTTCTGCCGGAATCGACGGTCACGCCGCTGATTCGTCTGCCTCTGGGGTCGAACTGCATGAGTGCCACCGAATCGGCAATAGCGGTACCCGTCCCTAAATATAATCATCACAAGCAGTATACAGGATCAGTGATAGCCTTTCTCTTGCTTGACGCAGTGATAGACCGCTATGCAGGTCCACTGAGCCGCCGTGAATTTACCGACAGCTGGCTTATCGAAAAGGGGGGAACCTTCATGGCGCATTCCAACCCCTATTTGATCGGCATGGACGTGAGCGTCCTCGTAACGGGAGGAAATGCGGCGGTCTCTCAACTCAGAGAGGTTTTTCTGAAAGGAAATGCCGGATACGATCAGTGGTTGATCCGCGATGCCATGGGAAATGAGGAGAAGCAGATCGTGGCTTATGCCCCCGTGCACGTCAAGGGTGATCGATGGACCCTTGTCCTTGTGACCCCCTATGGAAGAGTGATAGATCTCATGCGTAAGGCGTTTATTAATATAATGGCGGGCGCCATGGGGCTTATCATAATCGTGATAGCCGCTGCCTTTGTAATCGGCTTTGTCGCCACCAGACAACTGAGGGCTGAGGAAGAACTGAAGCGCCTCAAAGAGCGGGAAGAGTGGCAGGGACGGCTTATCCGGGAGCACAAAACCATCGAGGGCATTATTGAAGGCTCACCGATCCCCACCATGGTGATCGATACGAATCACAGGGTAATTCTATGGAACAAGGCCTGCGCCGATCTGACAGGGTACACGGCCGCGGAGATGATCGGGACGAACAAGCACTACATGCCTCTTTACAAGGATGCACGCCCCCTGGTTGCCGATATCATTATTGATCAGAGTTTTGAAATTCTCGAACACTATTACGGGACAAAGGAGGTGAAAAAATCAGACCGGGTGGAAGGCGCCTTTGAAGCATTCGATCATTATGAGAACCTTGGAGGCAAAGAACGGTATCTCTATTTTCTCGCGGCGCCGATTTACGACGAAAACGGCAGCATTACCGCTGCGATAGAAACTCTTCAGGACATAACCAAAGAAAAAGAAATGGAGCTGAGTCTCAAGGAATATGCAGAGACTCTCCAGAACGAGCTTGATGAGAATATCCGGTTGAGAAAGGAAATCGAGGAACTCTATAATTATCTGCAGTCCATAATAGATACGATGCCGGAGAAGGTCTACGATCTGAGCAGCGAAGGCGTCATTAATTATGTGAGCCGGGATAATATCAAACGTGAAGGCGTATCGGGAATACCTCAACTGAAGGGGAAGCATTTTGCCGATTTTGTCGATCCCGAAAACAGGGAATTCGTGCTTCAAAAGTGGGAAGACGGGAAACAGGGCGACTTCACCCCCTACGAGATAAGAGCTCTTGCCCGCGACGGGTCAAAGAGAGATCTCCTCATTACCCCGCGTCCCGTTCCCGGTTCCGACCGAATCATTCTTGTTCAGCAGGATATCACGGCTTTGAAGAAGCTGGAGAAAAAAAGTTTTGAGAATGAAAAGCTTGCCGCCCTCGGGCAGCTCTCCGCGGGGATCGCCCATGAATTGAGGAACGCCCTGTCATCAATAAAAATGAGTCTTCAAATTCTGGAGAAGCGGATGACGCCCGGCGGAAACGATCTGAAACGTTTTAAAATAGCGGCACGGGAGGTGGGGCACCTGGAGAAGCTCGTCAGTGACGTCTTGATCTATGCCAAGCCTGATGATCCACAAAAGGAGTTCTCCGAGATCGAGGCGATTCTTGACCACGCCCTCCATATGGCTGATATGGTGCTCTTAGACAAGAAAATTTTAATTCGAAAGCGCTATGAGAAAAAATTATCGCCCATCGTTGTAGATCCAGCACTTCTGGCGCAGGCATTTTTGAACATTATTTATAATGCCGTTGATGCCATGGGCGAAGGGGGCGAGCTTACCCTGTCAACCCGTCTGAACGATGACGACCCACACTCACTGACCGTGGAAATAGTGGATAATGGATGCGGCATCGACGAGGAGGACATGCCGTCAATTTACAACCCCTTCTTCACAAAAAAGCAGTACGGTACCGGACTGGGACTTGCGCAGGTAAAGAAGATCGTAGATCTTCATCAGGGAAGCATAGAGATTCTCAGTGTTAAATCGCAGGGCACGAAGGTTGTTGTGACCTTCCCCTACTCCGAGAGTCGACAAGAACTGAGGAGCGACGGAGATGCCGGCGCCGCTTTCACTGTTCCCAAGGATTAAACTATGGCGAAAATTCTTGTTATTGATGATGATAAATCGATTCGCGAGTCACTGGAGCTCTATCTGTCGGAAGAAGGGTACGATGTGTCTGTCGCCTCCACCGGGACCGAGGGATTGAACCGGTATGTAGAGCGGCTGCCTGATGTGGTGGTGCTGGACATACGGCTCCCCGATATTGACGGGTTTACCGTGCTTGAAGATTTAAAGGAGGAGAATGAGAACGCCAAGGTCATTATGATTACCGCCCACCATGACATGGAAACCACTATCAATGCCATGAAGTTGGGCGCCTTCGATTATATTCATAAGCCGATCAATATAGATGAACTGGACATCGCCATAAAAAAAGCCTTGAAGACCGTCGAAATGGAAAGAAAAATCGACAGCCTGCTCATGGAACCTGCCAGAGACTTCAAGCTGGGAGATATTATCGGCAACGGCGATCGAATGAGGGAAATTTTTAAAACGATCGGCGTGGTGTCCCAGAACCGGGCGACGGTGTTGATTCAGGGTGAAAGCGGTACAGGAAAGGAATTGATTGCAAAGGTGATCCATCACAATACCTCCCGCGATGAGCCATACATCGCCGTTAACTGTTCCGCAATCGTGGAAACATTGCTCGAATCGGAACTCTTCGGGCACGAAAAAGGCTCTTTTACCGGCGCCATCGCCAGAAAACAGGGCAAATTCGAACTTGGAAGATTCGGGACCGTATTTTTGGATGAAATCAGCGAGATGTCGGTCAATCTTCAGGCTAAGTTGCTTCGCGTCTTGCAGGAGCGCGAATTCGAGCGGGTGGGTGGAAAAGATCGTGTCAAACTGAATGCCCGGGTGATTGCGGCAACCAATAGAGATCTCGAGGAGATGGTGAAGGAGGGAAAGTTCAGAGACGATCTCTATTACCGCCTTAATATTGTTACTGTAAAAATACCGCCCCTGAGGGAGCGGCGTGAAGATATTTCTCATCTTGTCGACTATCTGTTAACGAAGATCAATATGGATCTCCATAAGCGAGTTGCAGGCATTTCCGATGAAATGATGGAGGTATTTCTCAACTACAGCTGGCCGGGCAATATCAGAGAGCTCGAGAATCTGCTGGTGCGCGCCGTGGTGGTCGCAAAGAGCCAAATATTGGGAAAGGGTGATTTTCCTGAACTTCTCCGAGAAAAAGAGGGGGGGCTAAGTGAACCCCGCACAAGCGGCCGGACGGAATCGGGACGGTTCATGACTCTTGACGAGGTCGAGGAGATGCACATTCGGAAAGTGCTGAGAGAAACCGACAAAAACAAAGGGGAGTTATGTGAAATTCTTGGAATTTCACGACCAACCTTCGAAAGAAAGCTCGAAAAGTACGGTATATCTTTCGAGCGGGACTAGAGATTGGTTCGCGAGTGATCCCGGAATCCAATAAGTTCTGACGGTCTTGTAAAAAGCTCCTTTAAAAAAATAGAGTATCACTTGAAATTATCCGCCATGTCGATTATGGGTTATAGGATTGGACACAGAAAAAGACTTACCACAAAGGGATATCTGCCATGAAAAGGGGAATTATAACTGCGCTTATAGTAATAGGGCTCTGTACAACGGCTCTTTCAGTGTCGGCTGCCGTGTACGTGTCGGACAAGCTGGATGCTCCGCTTAGAATCGGTCCCGGTACAGAGTTCAGAATTGTCGGCATGCTTCGGTCGGGGCAGGCGGTTGAGGTGATAACTGAAAAGCAAGGGTGGAGTAATGTCCGCACGACCAGGGAAAGCGGCGGGAAGGAAGGCTGGATACTCACCCGGTATCTCATGAGCCGAGAACCCTGGGAGAGGCGTGTCAAATCACTGGAAGCGGAAAATGCAAAACTCAGGGAAACAGTTAATCCAGTGCAAGGGGAGCTTCAGGAGGTCAAGGCCCGCAATGTAGAGATTGAAAAGGAATTGAAAAAAACGACGGAAGCGTTGCGCACGGTGAAAAATGACTATGAGATACTGAAAAATGAAGCATCCGGTTTTCTTGACCTGAAGAAACACTTCGATACAACCAAAGCCGACCTTGCAAGAGTGCAGGAAGATTTGGCAAAGGTAACAGAAGAAAACATGCAGTTGCGGTCATCGCACAGGCACAGATGGTTCCTGGCAGGTGCGCTGGTGCTTCTTTTCGGCCTGATAATAGGGTTGATCATGGGAAGGCGAGAGAAAAAGCGTACGTCAAAACTTTACCTCTAGTCACATGCCGGACATGGCGTCTATGTGCGACAGGAGGGCGCTTTCCGCAAAGGCCTTTTCAATGGCAGAAGAAAGGGCCCGATTAATTTCTCTTTCCATCATTATTTCCGAGAACCGGATGTCATCCCTTGATGGGTTGGATGCAGCGGATACCCGGTAGAGTATTTGTTTTGTCTTTATATCGGCAAGGACGATTGTAACGCCCGCTCGCGCACGATACTTATTAATTATCCCCGAGCGATCACATTCTATGAAAAGCTCTTCAATTGTCCCTCCCAGGAGTACCTCCCCCCATGATCCGTCAATAGTATCTTCCGTAAGATCCCAGTCAGGATGGGAACCCGAGACAGCGTATCCTTGCCGAGTCAGGAAATCTCCTATCGCGTTCACTAGGGCCTGTGGAGGCTTTTTGTATTTGGGAAGAACCGGTCGAGGCTTCTCCCTCTCCGCGTCAGGCAGTACCGCACCGACTACGATGGGATCTTCCCTGTTCCGTACATCCTGAAAAAGAGCCACCGTAACGGGTGGGACGGCAGTCTTATGCGGCATCATCTCTCTTTCAGCTTCTGTCGGGATGTACAGTATATCCACATTGTACACTGCGGGGGTTGTACAAGAAGAGATCAATAAAAGCATGGGCGGAAGAATCCATAGGAACCCGCAGCTCCTGTGAATGAGTCGGCTCATTGACGCAATCATCGGGGTGCCTCCTTCTTCTTTTTGAAATCGCGGTAGTACATCAGGACCTTTTTGACAAAGGTTTCCGTTTCTTTGATGGGGGGAATGCTGTTGGCGCGTTCAACGCTTCCGGGACCAGCGTTATATGCGGCGAGGGCAAGGGGGACATCTCCTTGAAAACGGTTGAGAAGTTCCCGCAGGTATCGGGCTCCGGCCATAATATTTTCGCGTGGATCGAAGGGATTTTCTATGTTCAATTCCTTAATATTTTCCGGCATAATCTGCATCAAACCCAGCGCCCCCTTTTTTGAAACGGCACGGGGGTTGAAATTTGACTCGGCCTTCACCACGGCCTTTAAAAGATGTGTTTCGATTTCATGAGTTCTCGCAGCCGCCTTGATATGCTCGTCAAATTGGGCTGAGCTGCCCGGGGAAACACGAGAGGTGCTCCAGTCCTTTATGAAGAGTTTGTACTTAGGGGACGGTGGTTGGTCGGTGAAATTGTATACACCGTCCTTGTCGATGTACATATAGATATCTGCACTGTAAAGCAGCGAAGCAGAACATATGAAAACCGCCGCCAGCACAATTGCCGTGACTGTCATTTGTGAGATAGCGCGTCTGTGCGGTACTATATTCATCTTTAAACGCCGGGACAGAGGATCTTGAGTCGTTGCGTTCATAGAAAAAAAGATACCGGGGCACGCAGTGCGTGCACCCACAGGCATTCTGCTGTCATTTGCAGTGTTTCAGAATCAAAGGGGTTGTCGAACACCCTTATCTGCCCCGCAGGGGCGAAAGTTGCATTCGGCGCCCATTGATTTCCACGGCGGTTTTTATAAAGGTTGTTTTACGGAATATTTTTCCTTCTTTGAAATAGATGACATCGACTCCGCGCCGTTTCTCCGGCAGACCTTCAAAGCCCGCTTCGGAAGAGGGCCATTCGAGACTCCACTGGTAGAGCACCTTCTGCTGCATCTCGTCGATAAAGAGATCCTCCTCGATAAACCGGAAACCGCCGTTATTCTGAAACCAGGGAGCCCACGCCTTGCGCAGGGCCTCTTTCCCGTGCGCCTTTCCCTCTGTCCAGTTGTTGAAGATAATATCATCGTGAAAAAGATTCATTACCCCATCAAGATCATGAGCGTCCCATGCGCGATTCCATTCCTCGAGCGCCGCTATGATTTCTTCTCGTGAAAGCATGACCGTCCCTCCTTCCTGTGGTCTCTCCGGTTTTTATTGCACAAAAAAGGCTGTAAGAAAAGCGCTATTTCAGGAAAATCGAGATGGAGATTCCCGAGAGCGCCCGTAAAAGTGAAAGAGCGGGCAGGGACGAAAAAGTGTTGCAAATGAGGATGAAGGTCTTGACAGTGCGGCGGCGCTTCTATATCTTCATTCATCATCTGTTCGGTGTGGATTACAAGGTGGAGGAGGAATTAATGTTCGAAATCGACCATTGGAGCAAGGACCATCTGCACAAAGTAACGCGTGAGCTGTTATTCAGTTTCAACTATATGTGGTTTCTCATGGAGGGATGGATTAAGGAGCATTGCCCCGAAAAAGCGGAAAGCGATGAATTTTTAAAGCTTTCAGAGGATTTCGGCGCCTACGAGGCCGGGAGGCTTCAAAGGGTGGTGGAAGAGGATGCCGGGGGAGTCGATCGGCTGGTGGAATTCCTGAAGCGTTCCCACTGGTGCGCCTTTGAAGATATCGAGATGACAAAGATCTCCGACAGGGAATTGATTATGAGAACCATCGGATGCACGGCGCAAAAGGCCGTAAAAAAGTGGGGCATGGAATACTACGCCTGCGGTCGAGGAGGTCTGGTGCTCCGGGAGGGCTTTTTCAGAAAGCTCACCCCTCGTGCCCGGGTAACCCGCATCTTTACTCCTCCCGATTCCCGACCGGAGGGAACCCCGGACAATGTGTCCTGCGAATGGAGGATATGTATATAGGAATGTAGTAGGAAAAGTATGAAGAGTAGGAAGAGTTAAAAAAGTAAGAAAAGACAAGCGAAAACAAAGCCATACCTTTTTTGGGAAGTTTTTTCTTTTCAACCTTTCCTACTTTCCACACCCTTCCTCCACCCCGCATACCGCGCCATATAGCCGAGGCTTCGTATCGCCTTGGCGGTGGTGAAGAAAAAGGGGATTCCGTATGATTCCGCCAGTTCGCCGAATTCTGTAACCAGTTTTCGCGAAGGACCGTAGGACCAGGCAACGACCGGCTTTTCCCTGTAGTTTCCAATATAGTCCAAAAGTTCGTTGTAAAATTCCGGTTTCAGTCCATGGGAAACATAGGTGTTGAGGTAGATGCAATCCACGGTGTCGTCGTGTGTAAGAATATCGAAACATCTTTTATATATGGTGAATATTTCAACGCCTGCCGTAGCTGAGACCGGGCCGATGTCGACAGGATGTCCCCCCAGGGTGTCGTGAAGGAGGTCAAGCGCCTTTCTGCTTTTGTGGGTGAGAGGCGACAATGTCAGTCCCATCGCCTCTGCGACGTCGATACTCTGGATGCCCACGGCGCCCGAAAAGGTGATCACGCCGAGGCGATTCCCCTTCGGAAGGGGGTAGCGTACAAATGGGGTGGCGCAGTCCCGAAGATCTTCATATTCTTCCACCCGGATGATGCCCGCCTGCGCAAAAAGCCCCCTGTAGAGATTGTCGTCTCCTGCCAGCGAGCCCGTATGAGATGCCATGGCCTGGGCCGCCCCTGAGGATTTTCCCGGTTTCAGGCAGAGGAGCGGTTTTCTCAGCGCCACCTGAAGGGCCGCATTACGAAACGCAGCGGGCCGCCGGGTGTGTTCCATATAGAGCGACACGATCGAGGTGCCCTCGTCCGTTGCCAGATACTCCAGACAATCCGTTTCGTCGACGTCGCACATGTTCCCGAGATCGATTACCTTGTTGATCCCCTGGTGATATTCGTTCCACGCCATTGCCTGGGGTCCGTACATGCCTGTCTGCGTGATGACGGACAGACTGCCCGTGGTGTGGTACTCATATCCCTTTTCATAAGGGACGGTGGAAATCCAGTCAGCCGCATTAAAGATGCCCACTGTGTTCGGTCCGATAATACGGATGCTGAAGGATCGGGCGATTTTTATCAGTTCCTGTTCGCGCATGATTCCTTCAGGTCCCGCTTCACCGAAACCATCTGAGACGATGACCGCCGATGTGACTCCCTTGCGTCCGCATTGTTCGAGAATGGCCGGGACATTCCGGTAGGACGTGACAATCACGGCAAGTGTCGGCACTTCCTTCACCTCAGTCAGTGTCTTGAATACCTTTAGCCCGTATACCCGTTCAGTTTTAGGATGAATGGGAAAGATCGCGCCCTTGTAGCCCCACTTTAAAAGGTCGTTTATGATGACCCCGCCGCCGAAGAACCAGTTCTCCTGCATGCTTCCGAATACTGCGATGCTTTCCGGCGCGAGAAACCGATTGAGCATATTCCCATTACCACTCATGCACTGTCTCCTATTTTGGATGTATGTTGCAAGTACTGCCGCTGCTGATCCTTCCGAATGGGGTATACCATAAATGTTTGGGTTTCTAAGTTCAAGGATAACTTTTTACGCGTCTGCGCTATTCGGTCACCGGTGACTCCGGAAATGTGGGAGGAACAACCGTGGCAACCTCTTCTATGACGCGCATCGATTTCCATTTGCCCCCTGCGAATCGCAGGTAAAAGGCGATGCTGAGAATTATCACATATATCGTTGCGAAGGTCCATGCGATGTAGATGCCCAGCGAAAAATGCACGATTGCCAGATAACTGGGGATTACAAGAAGTACCGCTGACAGGACAAGCATCATGGTCATGACAAAGCGTGTATCGCCTGCGCCCTTCACGGCCGAGGCGAAGATAATGCCTACTGCATCAAAGAGGCAGTAGAGTGCGACGAATCGAAGAAGGGTTACCGTAAGGGTTCGAATGGCAATAAAACTTTCTGGTTCGGAATGGTGTGAAAAGGCAGCGATAAAGCAATCGGGAAAGAACATGAAGAGTGATGCGATGAGTCCCATATAGAGAAAGGCAAGGTGAAAGGCCGAATAGGCGGATCTTTCCGCCAGTTCAGGCTTTTGTTCTCCCAGTCTCTGACCTGTGAGCATGGAGGTTGCGATGCCTAGGCCGATCATAGGCATGAAGGCCAGGGTGCTTATATTGAAGGCGATATTGGTGGCTGCGAGCGATACAGTTCCCAGACGGCCGATTAGAAGGACGAAGACCGTAAAACCGGCTATATCTATGAAAAACTGCACTCCGCTCGGAACACCGAACCTGATAAGCCTTTTGAATAGCGTCCATTCGAAGCGCCAGCCTCTGATTGTGGCGTATTTTTCGGCATAGCCGGGGCGAAGGATGAGAAATAAATACGCTGCCGTGGCGGCAATAAATCCCAGAACCGTGGCGATTCCGGCGCCGGCAATGCCCATTGCAGGGAATCCCCAGTTCCCGAATATTAAAGCCCAGTCCATGAACAGGTTGACCATCATGGCGATAACGTTTACCCATAGTACGGGCCAGGTACGTCCCAGACCCGAAAAGAGACTGGCGATGGCCGATGAAACAATGACGAAAGGTGCACCGAAGCTGAGAATAACAAAATAAGTGTGTTCAGCCTCCCGGACTTCCTGCGCATGTCCGATCAGATTGAATATCTGGCCGGCAAAGGGAATAAGAAGAATCTGTATCGATCCCCCGATAAGGCCCACATATATGCCCTGCCAGAGAGAGTGCCCGCATCTCTCGTACTGTCCCGCTCCGTAATATTGCGCGATGAATGTTCCTGCATAGCTTGCGGTGCCAATAAAAATGCAGGTGATCGTAAAAGACAGCATGCCTGCCGGCATTGAGGCGGCAATGGCAGCCGGAGAATGCCAGGTCAGAAACATGCGATCTATGAAATGTTGAATAGACCAAGTCGAAGTGCTGGCAATCAGAGGAATAGCAATGGTCAGGAGCTCTCGATATCCTCCTTTCCGGCGCCATCGATCGGCAATACGCCGGGAAATGCCCTGCATAGTCGGTCTATCTCCTCTTGTCTTTATTCGGGGAGGCAAAATCCCGCGTCCTCGAATAGAACATTCCTTGTACTCCACTTTGCAATTTTATGCGAGGCATTCCCTGAGTCTGGGGCACAAAGGGGGGTGAGAGCAAAAACTTGAACTCATGGTGTATTGGCTGTAAAGTATCAAAAAAGATATCCGCCTTGGAAAAGGACCTCTATGATCTCTCACGACGGAAAGAAGCCGATTTGCGGTGTCGCCACAAAGGTAGTGTTATGTATCGCGTCACTCCTGTTTGTTGCCTCATGCGCTGTCTACAGACCGGCAGCGCCGAGCAAAAGACTTGAGATTATAAAAAAGGAACTGCCGGCACCGATTGGGTATACCATCCAGGCAGGAGCCTTTTCGAACGTGGACAATGCGAGCAGTCTCACCGATTGTTTGAACGGTTACGGCCTCGATGCGTACTATTTCGTGTATAAAAGCGGTCTTTACAAGGTCAGATTTGGAGATTTTGCCACTCAGGAGATCGCACGCGTCAAAGCGCAGGAGCTCAAGGATGCGCATATTATTGAAGAGTTCTACATCGTCCGTCCCGACGAGCTTTCTCTGGCCCGGCGAGGAACCTATGGAGAAAGGTATGTCCGTCAGGAACTGGTTAAAACAGCAAGGAGCTTTCTCGGTATTCCTTATAAATGGGGTGCTGCCTCGGAAGATGAAGGGTTCGATTGCAGCGGGTTGGCCATGTCGGTGTACCGGCTTAATGGCCTGCGTCTTCCCCGGACATCATGGCGCCAGTATGAGTGTGGTGAGGCCGTTGATTTTGACAGTCTTGCGGAAGGGGATCTGGTGTTCTTCGATACGAAAGGGAGCGGCAATGTATCGCATGTCGGCATTTATGCCGGCGATGGCTATTTTATCCATGCACCGAGAACGGGAAAGCACGTCCGTGTTGATGAACTGTTACAGGGATTTTACCACAGCTGCTATATAGGCGGCCGTTCCTATCTTTAGATTTTTTCAGGAACTGTGGGATAAACGCATTTTTCTCATTGACAAGAAAGTGGTTCAAGGCTATAAATGCAAAATTACACTACAGGAAAGAAGCAGTTACATCCATATGATGAGAATTCTTATAACCATCATTATAATTAGTGGCATAATTAGGGAGGCATGTAGACGCCCGACCTGATGATGGTATAAGATTCTTTCTGAATGAGAAAAATACAAAACCCGTTATCAGCGTCGCTGGCAGCGGGTTTTTTTATGGGAGAATAACGGTGATGGATACAACAGACGTGCTTATTTATGATACCACATTAAGAGACGGTGCCCAGGGTGAACAGGTAGGGTTTTCCGTGGAAGAGAAACTTGCCATCGCGCGGCGGCTGGATGAGGCGTCCTTTCATTATGTGGAGGGCGGATGGCCGGGATCAAATCCGAAGGATATGCGGTTTTTTAAACTGGCCAAAAAAGAAAAATTCAACCACATACGCCTTGCCGCCTTTGGAAGCACCCGGAAGCAGGGGATTCGTCCGGAGGAGTGTCCCAACGTACAGGCCCTTGTCGATGCCTGTACGCCGGTTGTAACTGTTTTCGGTAAGAGCTGGGATCTTCATGCAATTGAGATCCTCAGCGTATCGCTTGAGGAAAATCTCAGCATGATCGAAGATACGGTTGCCTACTTGAAGGCGCGCGGAAAAGAAGTCATTTATGATGCGGAGCATTTCTTTGATGGATACAAACACAACAGGGAATATGCCCTTACCACAATCACAAGAGCACGGGCGGCCGGCGCCGACATGGTGGTCCTCTGCGATACGAACGGCGGAACCCTTACCTGGGAGCTGTTGGACATTATCGAGGATGTGAAAAAAATCATACCGCCCGGTGAACTCGGCATCCATGCACACAACGACTGCGGAATTGCTGTTGCAAATTCGATTGCCGCTGTGCATGCAGGGGTCCGGATGGTTCAGGGCACGGTGAACGGCTACGGCGAGCGTTGTGGAAACGCGGATTTGATCACGATTGCAGGAAACCTGGCCATCAAAATGAAACGGAATTCACTCCCCCCGTCGTCGATCAGCCACCTGACGACTCTGTCCCGTTACGTGAGCGATGTGGCCAATGTGCCGCCTGTGAATTCCCGCCCTTATGTAGGCAAGAGCGCTTTTGCACATAAAGGGGGGGTGCATGTGAGCGCCATCCTGAAAAATCCCGTCGCCTATGAGCATGCCGATCCGGAGTTGGTGGGAAACCATCGAAGGGTGATTGTATCGGATCTGGCCGGTAAAAGTAATATAGAGTACAAGGCTCAGGAACTGGGAATATCGCTTGATGGGACGAATGGAGTCAGCAGAAAGATTGTAAGTGCCATCAAGAAAATGGAAGACGAGGGGTATCAGTTCGATGCCGCCGACGGATCACTGGCCCTGCTGATAAAGAAGGCCATTGGGGAATTTGTCGAGCCCTTTACGCTTGAATCATTCAGAGTGATCGATGAGAAAAACAAAAAAAGCGCCTCCGCTTCACAGGCGACGATCAAGATATCGGTGGGTAAAGAGACTGAAATCACCGCGGCTGAAGGTATCGGTCCCGTAAATGCTCTCGACAACGCGTTGAGAAAGGCCTTGAGAAAGTTTTATCCCCAGTTGAATGAGATGCATCTGGTGGACTTCAAAGTGCGAATTCTCGAAGGAAGCGACGGTACGGCTGCCAAGGTGAGAGTTTTGCTGGAATCAAGGGATGAAGAAGAAATCTGGACGACCATCGGCGTGTCGGCAAACATTATTGAGGCCAGCTGGCAGGCATTGATTGACAGCCTGCAGTACAAGCTGTGTAAGAACGGCGGGCCAAAACCGGTGTCGACGTGACCAAACAGACCAAATAGACCAGATAGACCAGCTAGACCAAAAAACATTTGACAGAACCGAAATATTAGGTTAGCATACGCTTTAATTTTTTCGAAGGATAGGAATTGTGACTATTTTGGGGCAGTTGATTTCTTTATACGCGATAGTTCTGCTGGGTCTTAGCCTCGCTCTTACCCTTAGGCACATCTCCCGCGTGCTGCCCGCCCCTTTATGGAGAGAATGATCTGATATAGAAAAAGAGACTTCAAAGGCCATGGGCATCACGCTCATGGCCTTTTTTTATGGCAATTTCAAAGAAATATTTTGTGAAATAAGGAGGATAAAATGATGTCAGCGAAAAACAACAGGGTATTTATTTTTGATACGACCTTAAGAGACGGAGAGCAATCGCCCGGATTCAGCATGAACCTGCAGGAGAAACTCCGTTTTGCCCGTCAGTTGGAAAAGCTGGGCGTCGATATCATTGAAGCCGGATTTCCGGTTGCATCTGAGGGAGATTTTACGGCAGTGCGGGAAATAGCCCGGCAGATTAGAAGACCCCAGATCGCGGCTCTTGCACGGGCCGATCTCAAAGATATCGACCGGGCCTGGAACGCGGTCAAGGAGGCCGCCCACCCTCGCATCCATACCTTTATATCGTCATCGGACATTCACCTGAAGTACCAGCTGAAAAAAACGAGAGATCAGGTTCTGAAAGAGGCGGTACGTGCGGTGGAACATGCGAAAGGGCATACGGACAATGTGGAGTTTTCCCCAATGGATGCCACAAGGACCGACAGGGACTACCTCTGCGAAATGGTGGGCGCAGTCATTGCGGCGGGCGCGGCGACAGTAAACATTCCCGATACTGTGGGGTATGCTATGCCCGATGAACTGGGTGAACTGGTTGCCTATCTCTTTGCCCATGTGTCCAACATACACGACGCCGTCATATCGATTCATTGCCACAACGATCTGGGTGTCGCCGTGGCAAACAGTATCGCGGCGGTAAAGCAGGGTGCGCGACAGATAGAGTGTGCGATCAATGGTATCGGTGAAAGAGCGGGGAACTGTTCACTGGAGGAAGTGGTCATGGCCCTGGAAACCAGAAAAGACATTCTGGGATTTCATACCAACATAAAGACGAAGAACCTGTACCGTACCTCGCGGCTGCTTCAGGATATTACCGGCGTGCCCGTACAGCCGAACAAGGCTATCGTGGGAACAAACGCCTTTTCTCATGAATCGGGCATACATCAGGACGGTTTAATCAAGGAGAAGATTACCTACGAGATTATGACGCCGGAAAGCGTCGGTGTGACGGAAACCAATATCGTTCTGGGAAAACATTCGGGACGACATGCCATAAAGGAACACCTGAAAAAGCTTGGGTTTAATCTGACCGGTGAGGAGGTGGACAAGGTGTTCAGCCGTTTCAAGGAAGTGGCTGATATCAAGAAGGAGGTATTCGACGAGGATCTGGAGGAAATCATTTCCGATATTATTTTCAGGGAGCCGGACAAGTACAAACTGCTCTATCTCAATGTGGTCAGCGGCAATGCGGCCATCCCGACGGCAGCGGTCCGTATGGAGGTGGCGGGAAAGGTGCTGCAGGATGCGGAGTTTGGCGTCGGACCGGTGGATGCCACCTTTGCCGCAATAAAGAAAATTACGAAAACAAAGCACTCACTCGTTAAATATGCCGTGAATGCCATTACCGGAGGAACCGACGCTCAGGGCGTGGTCACCGTGCAGATCGGTTTTAACGGCTATACCGTAAGTGGAAGAGGGTCGGATCCCGATGTGCTGGTCGCAACCGCAAAGGCATACATTAATGCGCTCAACCGTCTGGAGTCGATGAAAAACCTGGAACGGAGACGTCCGGAAGAACCATCTGTCTGACAGCGAAGTTTCCGACGTTCGATGTTTTTGCATATGCATAATATCCCCGGAAAAAGGAAAGGTATGCGCAAATCCTTCAAGTAATTACTATTTGATTTACAAGCGTGAAAACATATACTATACGCGCTGGTGAGAAATAAACTGTGGAGACTGATACTATGCCGATGACAATGACGGAAAAGATCCTGGCAAGGCACGCGGGGCTGGATGCGGTTGCCCCGGGAGATCTGATAGAGGTCAAGGTGGACAGAACGCTTGCCAACGACATAACGGCGCCGATTGCAATTAAGGTATTCAGGGAAACCGGTGTAAAGGGGGTGTTTGACAGGGACAGGGTTACACTGGTGGCCGATCACTTTGTGCCGAACAAAGATATCGCGTCCGCCCAACAGGTGAAATTGATGCGCGATTTTGCCCGTGAGCAGAATATCACCCATTATTATGAGGGAGGCGAATCGGGAATTGAACACGTAATTCTCCCCGAAAAGGGACTGGTCCTTCCGGGCGAGGTAATTATCGGCGCCGATAGCCATACATGCACTTACGGGGCCCTTGGCGCTTTTTCTACCGGTGTGGGAAGTACCGACCTCGGGGTCACTATGGCAACGGGTGAGATATGGCTCAAAGTTCCGCCCACGATCAGGATCATAATCAAGGGAACCCGCAGGCCCTATGTGGGGGGGAAGGATTTGATTCTCTATCTGATCGGCATGATCGGCGTGGAGGGCGCCCTTTATTCGGCGCTCGAATTTACGGGCGACACGGTCAGCGGCCTTACGATGTCCCACCGTCTGACGATGGCCAACATGGCAATAGAAGCAGGCGGAAAGAACGGCATATTCGAACCCGATGAGGCAACATTCTCATTCCTCAAGGCAAAAATGCCGGTAACGCCGGCAGTACTTAAAAGCGATCCCGACGCGCGCTATGAACGGGTCATTGAAATAGATGCAACCGCTGTGGCGCCTCAGGTAGCATTTCCCCATTCTCCCGCCAATGTGCGTGAACTGTCGCAGGTCGGCACGGTAGAGATCGATCAGGCCTTTATCGGTTCCTGCACCAACGGATCACTGGAGGATTTAAGGGATGCCGCTGCCATTCTGAAGGGACGCCGTGCCGCGAAGGGACTGCGGCTCATTGTAATACCCGGATCTCCTCTCATCTATAAGCAGGCCATTCAGGAAGGCATTGTAGAGACGCTGCTCGATGCAGGCGCCGTCATCGGACCTCCCTGCTGCGGCCCCTGCCTGGGCGGCCATATGGGCATCCTTGCCGAGGGCGAGCGGGCCGTCGCCACAACGAACAGAAATTTCATTGGCAGGATGGGGCACCCCCGAAGCGAGGTTTATCTCAGTAACCCCGCTGTGGCAGCGGCCTCGGCGGTGCTCGGTAAAATTGGGGGGCCCGATGATCTGTAGCGGTTGATTGAGGTGCAGCAAGGCTTCAATCGCACACTGCGGCACGTAATAAACGTCACAAGAAGCATTCTGGAACGTGAAAGGATGGACAGCATTATGAAGATAGAGGGGAAAGTATGGAAATTCGGCGACGACATTGATACGGATCTCATCATACCCGCCAGATTTCTCAACGTATCCGATGGGGCCGAGCTCGCCAAGAGTTGCTTTGCCGATCTTAGACCGGACTTTGCAAAGTCGGTGTCTTCGGGTGATATTATCGTTGCAGGGCGCAACTTCGGCTGTGGTTCCTCCAGGGAACATGCCCCCCTTGCAATCAAGGAGGCCGGCATCGCGCTGATAATCGCCGAAAGTTTTGCCCGAATTTTTTATCGCAATGCCTTCAATATCGGGCTTCCTCTCATTGAGTCTCAAGACGCCGCGAAGGAATTGTCCGATGGCGATGAGGCGCGCGTGGAGCTCTCAACGGGAATTATTGAAAGGGTTTGCGATGTCAAACGGTTTGAAGGAAATGCAATTCCTCTGTTTATGGCTGAACTGATTGGGGCAGGGGGGTTGGTGGAGTACACGAGAAAGAAAAAAAAGCACCAATGACGGTTTCGCAAAAAGCCCTCTGTCGCGGTAAATCGATGAGGTGAGCGCTCCGGCGACGAGCTCAATCAGCGACAGGCGTTTTTACCGGTTCTGAGGGCGGGGATAGAATAGTTTATCCCCGTATTTCTTTTCCGCAGCGGTCGCAGATATAGCAGTCGTCATCCCTGATGCTTTGCCGTGTAATCAGATCTTCATCCGACATGACGCCGCCCAGATCCTTGTCGTCGGCGCATTTCATGCAGAGAACCGTGCCATCGAACCGAATCATGGCGACGATGTCTTCGAGTCTCGTTGTTCCGCTCTTCTTTCCGCGTAGTATCATTACTTAAATCCTTCCCGCCTCTTGAGATTCATATTGTACATCAATAATTTTCTCGGCAATCGCGTTGCCCATCTCGGTCGTGGTGACCGCGTTCGCCTTTTCCATTGCAATATCGGACGTGTGGATGCCTGCATCGATGACTGAGACCACAGCCGTCTCTATGGCGTCGGCTGCATCGGATCTCTCCAGGCTGTAACGCAGCAGCATGGCAAGCGAGAGAATCTGGGCCACGGGATTGGCGATTCCCTTGCCGGCAATGTCCGGTGCTGAACCCCCTGCCGGTTCATAAAGTCCGAATTTAAGCTCGTTAATGCTTGCCGACGCCAGCAATCCCAGAGATCCAGTAATCATGGCGCATTCATCCGACACAATGTCGCCGAACATGTTTCCTGCCAGGATCACATCAAACTGGTGAGGATTTTTTACCAGTTGCATGGTGGCGTTGTCGATGTACATGTGAACCAGTTCCACATCGGGGTAGTCTCTTCCCACTGCCGACACCACTTCCCTCCAGAGGACCATGGTGGTGAGTACGTTTGCCTTGTCAATGGAAGTGACGCGCTTATTTCTAAGGCGGGCAAAGTCGAAGGCCAGTCGGGCGATCCGTTCAATTTCCCACCGGTGATAGATCATGGTGTCGTAGCCTCGTTCGTCCGGTCCCGAACCGTCCCTTCCTTTCGGTTCTCCGAAATAGATTCCCCCCGTCAGCTCACGGATGCAGAGGATATCGAACCCCTCTTTGACGATGGAAGGGTGCAGCGGGCTTGCGCCGGCCAGTGACCTGAATATCCGGGCAGGGCGGAGATTGCAGAAGAGGTTGAAGTGCTTTCGCAGAGGCAGTAGTGCGCCTCGCTCCGGTTGCTTTTCCGGAGGCAGGCTTTCCCACTTCGGTCCCCCTACGGATCCGAAGAGAATGGCATCACTGGCATTACACAGTTCAAGGGTCGAAGGGGGCAGCGCCGTTCCGTGCCTGTCGATGGCACATCCTCCCACGTCGGCGAATCGGTAGGTCAGGTCTATTGAAAAGCGCTTCTTTACAGCGTCGAGGACCTTGACGGCTTCGGCCATAACCTCCGGACCGATGCCGTCACCGGGAAGCACAGCAATTGTTTTCATTTGTTACGCCTTTCTGGAGGATTGTCGCTATGCGATGTTCCGTGAATGCCTCAGGGATGAGCGTCTGCCAGTACATAGGCAAAGATAAGCGGCGCCACAATAGTTGCGTCGGATTCTATCACATAGCGCGGCGTGTCGATGCCCAGTTTTTCCCAGGTGATCTTTTCGTTCGGCACAGCCCCGGAATAGGAGCCATAGCTGGTGGTGGAGTCGCTGATCTGGCAGAAATATTTCCACAGGGGCGTGTTCTCGAGCTCCATGTCCTGACGCAGCATGGGAACCACGCAAATAGGGAAATCCCCCGCAATGCCTCCGCCGATCTGGAAGAACCCGATCGGTACTTCCGCAGACGTTTTCCGGTACCAGTCGGCGAGCATCATCATGTATTCGATGCCGCTTCGCACGGTATGCACATTGGTTATGTGGTTCCGAATGCAGTGCGACGCGTATATGTTGCCCAGCGTCGAGTCCTCCCAGCCCGGTACGATGATGGGAAGCCCCTTTTCGTGGGCGGCGATCACCCAGCTATCCAGCGGATCGATCTGGTAGGAGGGAACGAGCCGTTCGCTTTCAAGAAGGCGATATATGAATTCGTGAGGGAAAAGCCGTTCCCCTCTGTCGTCGGCTTCTTTCCAGAGGTCGAAGATGGCCTGTTCGATGCGCCTGATTGCTTCTTCTTCCGGAATACAGGTGTCGGTGACGCGATTCAGGTGGCGTTCCAGAAGCGCCGCTTCGTCGGAAGGCGTCAAATCGCGGTAGTGTGGAATGCGCCGGTAGTGATCGTGAGCCACCAGATTGAAGATGTCCTCTTCCAGGTTCGCTCCGGTGCAGCACACCGCGTGCACTTTGTCCTGTCTGATCATCTCTGCAAGCGACAACCCCAGTTCCGCCGTACTCATGGCGCCGGCAAGCACCATGCACATGCAGCCGCCTTCATCGATCAGTTTCCGGTATCCCTCAGCGGCATCGACGAGAGCCGCCGCATTGAAATGCCGGAAATGGTGTGTGATAAACTGTGCGACATTGTCGATCTTTAAACGATTTTTCTTTTCTGACATAGTAAAAAAATTTTTCATAGCAGTAATAAAAGGTCCCTCCCCTTGGCGGGGAGGGACAGGTGTTCAAGTGCTCGCTGCGAGGCGAGAAAAAAATTCGGTTAGCGTCCCTTGAAGTTGGGTTTTCTCTTCTCCAGGAATGCTCTGGAGCCTTCGGCAAAGTCTTCCGTATATCTCAGCGCCGCGCTTGCCCCACGCTCGATTACGAGAACGCCTTCCCGAATACTCGCTTCCAGTCCTTCTCTTACCGCTTTCATGATTTCACGCTGTGCCACAGGGGCGCCGGCGGCAAGCTTCTTCGCCAGGGCCTTGGCTTCTTCCAGTACCTGAGCCTTCGGCACTACCTTATTCAGGAGTCCCAGCGTCAAGGCATCCTTTGCAGGCATGAAGTCGCCCGTCAACATCAGTTCGAGGGCCTTGGTTTTTCCGATGAACCTGGGAAGACGCTGTGTGCCTCCCCACCCCGGGTTGAGGCCCAGTTTCACTTCGGGGAGCCCCAGCGTGGCTTCTTCAGCCATGACTCTCAGATGGCAGCAGCATGCCAGCTCGAGACCGCCGCCGTAGGCGCCGCCCTGAATCGCGGCGATTATGACCTTCGGATAGTTCTCGATTCTGAAATAAATTTCATTGCCGTCGTACTTGGGAGTTTTGCCTGCCTGAATATCTGCAAATTCCGTAATGTCGGCGCCGGCTGAGAAGAGTTTCTCCCCCGTGCCGGTCAGCACGATGACCCTGACATTATCGTCATTTTCGCACTTGTCGAGCAGGTCGTTGATATCCCTTAACACACCCTGGCCCATGGAATTTGCAGGCGGATGATTAATTGCCGCTATCACTACCATGCCATCCTGTTCCACTACCAACTTTTCATATTCGTACGCCATTTTCTTCCTCCTTGTCAATAATTGATATCCGGCCCCTATCGGGCATTGCTTTGTGAGATATTCACTCGTCTTTTACGGCTGAAAGCCAAAAAGTGCGTTCTGTATTTCATACACATGGATCAATATTTGTCAATGGATAGTTTCTAATCCTCAGCAGTATTTGCGATACATGCCAGATTTATCGCTTTTTATCAATATGTTAATTGGAACGATAGGTCACTATTCGCTTAAAGGCTTGAATGCATTATTATTCAGTGCTATAAATTTTTAAAATTATTCTCTTAAAAAAAATGACCGAGGGGGGTCGACAGGCGAAAGGACGGACAAGATGGATGATGCCCATGAATCCAAAGGGTTTGATTTTACCTGCAATGCCGACATCAACAGACTGCTGAACACGGTAGTGGACTCCGTCCGCGATTTCACGGAAAGTCAGAGAGAGCAGATACGGAGGCTGACACGAATCGGTGCCGCGCTTTCTGCAGAACGGAACATCGGCCGCCTGCTCGAGATGATTGTCGACGAGGCGCGCCAATTTACCAATGCCGACGGGGGAACACTGTATATCGTAAGCGACGACGAAAAAAAATTGCGCTTTGCCATTGTACAGAACGAATCACTTAAAACCAGAATGGGGGGTACATCGGGGGATATTACCTGGTCGCCGGTCAATCTCTACGATGAGTCAGGCAATCCGAATCATGCCAACGTTTCCTCCCATGCCGCGCTCTCCGGCAATGTCGTCAACATTCCCGATGTGTATCATGCCGACCGATTCAACTTTGAAGGGACCAGAACATTCGATGCCGCCACAGGCTACCGGTCGCAATCCATGCTTGTTGTCCCCATGCGTAATCATGAAAATGACATCATCGGCGTATTGCAGCTTCTCAACGCCAGAGATCGTTTTACGGGAACCACTATTGCCTTTTCCCCTGAATGTCAGGAGTTAACTGAGTCACTGGCATCTCAGGCGGCAGTGTCACTGACCAACAACCGCCTTATCCATGATCTGGAAACGCTTTTCGAGGCATTTATAAAAACCATCGCTACGGCAATCGACGAAAAGTCGCCCTATACAGGGGATCATGGAAGAAGGGTGGTGGAACTGACCATGATGATTGCTGAGGCGGTCAACAAGGCGCAGGAAGGCCCGTTTTGCAATGTTCGTCTCAACGACGATCAAATGAACGAACTCCGGATTGCTGCGTGGCTTCACGATGTGGGAAAGGTAGCCGTGCCCGAGTACGTGATGGATAAGTCTACGAAGCTGGACGGACTTTTCGACCGCATCGAGCTGCTTCGTACCCGCTTCGAATTAATGAAAAGGGATGTGGAGATTGCCCGTCTCAAAAAGGCAATCGTAACGGGAGATGTGTCGACAGAAGAGGGCGGGGGGGCCGTCGATTGCGACGATGAACTGAGCAGAATTCAGGACGATTATGAATTCATCGCCCGTGCAAATCAGGGCGGGGAATTCATGTCCGATGAATCCATCGAGCGCATCCAATCGATTGCCTGCAGAACCTGGTCTGTTGACGGCAATAAAATGCCCCTGCTCAATGAGGAAGAAATAAAGAATCTCTCCGTCAGAAAAGGCACGCTTACCGATGAGGAGCGACGAGTCATCAATAGTCATGTGACTATTACTCACAAAATGCTTTCCCAGTTGCCTTTTCCAAAAAAACTAAAACGTGTGCCCGAATATGCGTCAACGCATCACGAATGTATCAACGGCAGTGGATATCCCTGGGGGCTGAAAGGCGACGAAATACCGCTTCAGTCCAGGATCATGGCGGTGGCTGACATTTTTGAAGCAATTACCGCCCCGGACCGTCCCTACCGCACAGCGAACACGCTTTCAGGCGCTTTGAAAATCCTCGGATTCATGGTGAAAGATAACCACATCGATGGGGACATAGTCGATCTGTTTGTAAAGGAAAAAGTGTATCTCGCCTATGCCGAAAAGGAACTTTCGCCTTCGCAGATAGACGAGGTGGTCATCTGATGCAGGGTGCCTGCGGCGCCTCGATATCCGGGCAGTGGAAAGATGTTGACAGCATGCCGAAATACGGATAGGTTTAGACGTTTTTCGCTATTCATCTTCGCCCGGTTGCAGCAAGTAAAAAATGTGCTGGGGAAGAGCTGAGAGATAGTGCCCGATGATATTCACGATACACAAAGATAATCCGCAAATGCGTTTAATCAGAAAAGCGGTTGACATTCTCAATGAAGGGGGGATCATTATCTATCCCACTGATACCGTGTATGGACTCGGGTGCGATCTTTTTAACAAACGGAGCATTGAAAAAATATACGAAATAAAACGAAGAAGCAGAAATCAACCCTTTAGTTTCGTCTGCGCCGATTTGAGCGACATAAGCAACTACGCAGTCGTTCCCAATTATGCTTACAAACTGATGAGACACCTTCTCCCCGGACCATATACCTTTGTGCTGGGGGCGTCGCGCATGGTGCCGAAGATTCTCTTGCCGAAAAGAAAGGAAGTCGGTATCAGGGTTCCCGACAATCAGATATGTCTCGCCCTGGTAAAGGAATTCGGCCGTCCCATCATCAGCACCAGTGTAAAGAGCGAGGACGGCGAAATTATGACTGATCCGGCCGACATGGAAGCAGTGTACCGGTATGCGGTAGATCTAGTCATTGATGGTGGGATTGTAGGTGCGGAGCTCTCCAGCGTGGTAAGCCTTGTGGACGAGACGCCCGAAATCATCAGGGAAGGGCGTGGCGATGTTTCTATCTTCTATGGGAGTGTGTAGGAAGGAATAATTATGACCAAGCAAATGCTTATCAATACAATTGACGAAGAAGAAAGCCGGATGGCCATCGTCGAAGACGGTCAGTTGACCGAATACAGCATAAAAATGTCCATGAGGGAACCCATTACGGGGAATGTCTATAAGGCGGTGGTGCGTAATATTCAGCGGGGGTTGAGAGCGGCCTTCGTCGATTACGGAGCGGGAAAAAGCGGGTTTCTTCCCCTGCGCGATGTAAGCCCTACCTATCTGGAGAGCGATGGCGCCCTCAAGGTAGGAACAAATCTTTTCGTTCAGGTGGTGAGAGAAGAAAAAGGTGCGAAAGGCGCAATGCTGACAACCTACGTTTCCCTGCCGGGACGGTACCTCGTTCTGATGCCGAACAAAGAAAGTCGGGGCGTATCAAGGAAGATCGAAAGCGAGGCAGACCGCAAAAAGCTCAAACAGTTCATGGACGAAATAAGCCAGAAGGAGAGCATGGGGTTTATCGTGCGTACCGCGGGTATAAATCGGACCAAACAGGAACTGTTGCGGGATTACCAGATGCTGGCTCGGCTCTGGAAGGATATTGAGAAGAAAGCCGAGAGTTCTGCTGCGCCCGCCCTGGTTTATAAGGAAAGTGAATTTGCCGTGAGGGTGCTGCGCGATTATTTTTCTTCCGACATCGATGAAATCCTCGTGGATAACAGTGAAACTCTTAAGAAAATGAAGGCCTACTGCAAGGCTGTTTCGCCACGAAGCGTCAAGTCCGTAAAACAGTACCGCGGAGAGACGCCCATATTCGACAAATTTAAAGTGGAAGAACAGATCAATGCGATCTACAGAGAGAGGGTGGAATTGAAATCGGGCGGGTCGCTTGTAATCGAACCCACCGAGGCGGTCATTACCATTGATGTAAATTCAGGACGCTTGAATAAACGGGACGCAGAAGAAACCGCCTTCAGGACGAATCTCGAAGCGGCCGAAGAAATCGCGAAACAGTTGAGATTGCGTGATCTGGGCGGGCTGATCGTCATCGACTTCATCGACATGATGGATCGCAAGCACAATATGGAGGTGGAGCGGACCTTTAAAAATGCGCTTAAAAGCGATCGTTCGCGGATACAGCTTGCAAAGATCTCAAAATTCGGCATTCTCGAACTTTCCCGACAGAAAAAACAGTCGACCATTCAGGAAATCAGCTACACCACCTGCGCCCACTGCAAGGGAAGCGGCTGGGTGCCTTCAATCGAGTATCTGGCCTTGAGCACTTATCGAAAGATCAAGTCGGAAGCTGTCAGACGGGACGCATCGGAGATCGAAATTACCCTTCCCTCAGACGTGGCTTCCTATTTGCTCAATTACAAGAGACGTGAGATCAGCAAGCTTGAACAGACCTACGATGTGGCAGTGCGGGTTTTCGGAAGCACGGACATGCACTGGCCCGAGTCTCAGTTCAAGGTAATAAAGAGAGAACCGGCAATGATGGAGCCTCAGGAGGCTGTCGTCAACGGTCAGGTGAAAAAAGAGGGCATCGAGCGGGAGGAGAAGAGCGGAGAAGAGCGGACATCCAAACCGAGGAGGCGAAGCAGAAGGAGAAAGCCGAAAACAACGGCCGCGCAGCCCGAGGTCGCTCCTACGGCAGATAGCGAAACTGCGCCCTCGGAGGAACCTGACGCGGAGGCGGCAGGAAATGTGGAAAAGGATCTGGGAAAAGGCATGGAAAAAGACATGGAAAAAGACCTGGCGCCGCCTTCATTGCCTGAGGAAGAAACGGAGGAGCAGAAAGAAAAAAGAGGCATCATAACCCGCTTTTACAACCTGCTTAAAATCTGAAAGGTCTCACAAAAACCGTTTTGTGCAGAAGTGCAGGCAGGCTCTATTTCATGACTTCATTGAAAGCAGTGCGTCGAGATAGATGCGTGATGCCGCGACGACTTGGCTGAACGATATGCATTCCTCCTGGGTGTGAGCCTTTTCGAGCTCCCCGGGACCCAGAATAACCGGTTTGACCCCTTCCTGCCAGAGGAGATTGGCATCGGAATCGCTTCGAAAAAGACCGGGGTTCCAGGGGAGGTTCCCTCTGGTAAAACTATCCTTCAGTATGTCGGGGACCATACCTTTGTCCGGTAGAAGATAGCCTGAATGTATCGTTGACAGAGACGATGCGCCTTCCGCAATTTCTTCCAGCTCGACGGCGAGTTCTCCAATGTGAAAATGAGGCGGTACATGGAGATCTACCGAGGCCTCGCAAAGGTCGGGTACGGCAAAGCCGGCCTGTGAACTGCTCACATCACGTATATTGTAGACCACGTCACCCCGTGCTTCGTTCAAATGCTGTGTCAGTTTCAGGAGGAGTTCAAGCATGGTCCGAACGGCGTTTTCTTCGGGGCCGGCGAGGGATGCATGCACCCTTCTCCCCGATGTTTTCAGGAGAAGTTCCAGGTAGCCGAAGTGTCCCAGACAGGGAACGAGATTCGTCGGTTCTCCTACGATTGCCCAGGAAGGGCTGAAATCCTTCAAAAAGGCCAGGATGCCATCGCCCCCTTCTTCTTCTCCCACCACCAGTGCCAGTGCGGCGGGAAATCGTGGGCCGTCGTTTTCGGCAAAGGTGCAAAAGGCCTCGATCATGGCGGCGCAACCGCCTTTCATGTCAGCGGCACCCAGTCCGCTGATCCGATCATCCTGCTGATCCGATTTGAATCGTTCATAATCGAAGGCAGGGACCGTGTCTATGTGACCGATGAAAAAAACATCGGCCGCGCCCTTTTCGGGGAGTATGAGAAGATTGGCTCTTGTTTCGTCTACGGATTGCCTGACGGGATGAATGCCGGCGCGGGAGAGGTACGAATAGAGAAAATCGGTCAGTTCCTCCTCTTTCCATGACGGACTGTAGATATCGACCATGTCTCGCAGGAGGGACCCCAAACGCGCATCGTTAATTATATATTCTGAGTGCATGCCCATTACAAAACGTCCGGTATATTCATTTTAATTTCAGCGTTAGGAAAAAATGATCGCGGGGAGAACTGAACCCCTGTCTCTCAAAAAAACGAAGCGCCCGTGTGTTGATCGCTTCCGTATCGACCAGGAGCATGGGTATTTCTTCATTTTCCATAATCGCATAAAAGGTGGTGAAAAGATGCTGTGCGATGCCTTGTCCCTCGTAGGCCTTGTCCACGCCGAGCCACTTCAGGTAGCCGTAGCGGGGCGAATGCCTTTTTTCGATGATGCTGGCCAGAAAAAATCCTACGACCCGATCGGCGGCGTCGACGGCCACAAAACAGTGGTCGGGATTTCCCGAGAAGGTGTCGATAACCTCGAATTCATCCCACACACGGTAGAGGTTGGGAAATCTCTGCAGGGTGAACAGTTTTTCTCCCAGGTGAAAGACCCTGGGAAGATCATCGATAGTCATGCCCCGTACAGTTACAGTTTGTACTATATGTGGTTCGGTTCCCATGGTATTCTCATGCTTTCCGATGAGCTCTTTCTTTTCTCCCTCTTTCGTTTCAGGATAGATCAGGGTTTCTTTTTGCCCAGTGCCATCGATCTATTCGTTGCCGCTTCAACGGCGTCCATGAGTGTGGCGCGCAATCTTCCCCGTTCAAGGGCCTTGATCCCTTCGATGGTGGTGCCGCCGGGAGAGGTTACCATGTCTTTCAGCTGCGACGGTGTTTTGTCGCCGTTCAGACAGAATTGGGCCGCGCCCAGCATTGTCTGTGAGGCGAGCTTCAAAGCGATGCCCCTGGGAAGTCCCATGTTGACGCCCGCGTCGGCAAGGGCTTCAATAATTATGAAACCGTAGGCGGGACCGCTTCCGCTGAGACCGGTAACCGCGTCCATAAGATCTTCGTCAACCGTGACCGTGAGTCCCACGGCATCGAAAATCCGGCGCACTATTGCCAGGTCTTCTTCACGGGCGTTTCGGCCTGCGGCGATTGCCGTAGCGCCCTGACCGATCATTGCGGGGGTGTTGGGCATAACCCGAATAACCCGGTGTGCCGGGCCTAAAGACTCTTCAATAGTTACAATAGCGATGCCCGCTGCGATAGAAACCACAAGTGTTTCCGTTTCCAGGATGCCGGCAATGCCGTTGAGAACCGTGCCGAGAATCTGGGGCTTTACGGCGAGGATCAGAATGTCCGCTCCTTCAATTGCGCGACTGTTGTCGGTTGTTGTCTGAATGCCGTAGTCAGCATGAAGCTGTTCCAGACGATGTCCTTCAATGTCGGCAAGCGTGATATGCTCGGGTGAAACCGAACAGCCGGAAATAAGGGCCTTGGTAAGCACTTCGCCCATAGTGCCGGCGCCGATAATGCCGATGCGTTTTTCTTGTATCATGTAAATGGCCGCCTCTATTTTTTCTTTGCAGATCAGTGTGCCCGGCCCGATCACGGGTGGAACCGCAAATAACCGTTACAATATAACCCTTGACTTTTAAATGAGCAATCATTATTTAAACCGAAAGCTTATATTATTCCCGCAAGGACGAAGGATGTTTGTGATAGGAAATTTTATCGGTGCGATAGCAAGAATCGTTGACATCGCCCTTACGATTTACATGTGGCTTATCATTATCAGGGCGCTCATTTCGTGGGTGAATCCCGACCCCTACAATCCCATCGTACGATTCCTCTATCGTGCCACGGAACCGGTTCTGTACTACGTCAGGCGATGGATACCCCTGAGAGGAATCGGAATCGACATATCGCCGATCATAGTCATACTGGTGATTATTTTCATTCAGAGCTTTTTGGTGAAAAGCCTGCTGCAGATTGCGCTCTACTTTAAATAACGAGGTGTATCTATGAAGATTTCTCCACTGGATGTCAGCAGCCAGATGTTTAAAGTCCGATTCAGGGGCTTTGATACAACGGAAGTTGAAAATTTTCTGCGCCTCGTTGCGGATGAACTAGAGGATCAGACCAGGGAAAACCGGTCGCTGAAGCAGAAAATTGCTGAAATGGAAGTGATTGTAGCTGAATACAAAGATGCGGAGGCGACGCGCAGGCGCGAGGTGGAAGAGACGCATCTTCGTTGTGAAGAAATGATTGCCAAGGCTCAGGAAACGACCAACAAGATGCTGGAGGCTGCGCACAACGAGGCAGAGCGGTTGGGGCATCGAGTAGCCCAGCTTAAAACCGAGAAGAAAAGCCTAGAAGCCTATTTTGACTCCTTTCTCAAATTCAACATAGAATTACTCAGAACCTGGAACAAGGGATCTGCCGAATAACTGTGCTTGAGATCAACGAAACCAAGGAAGGCATTGTCTTCAATGTGCGGGTCATCCCACGATCATCAAAGTCCGCGATTGTAGGAATTCAGGGTGATGCCCTTAAGTTGAGGATCACCGCTCCGCCCGTTGAGGGAAAGGCCAACGAAGAATGTATTCGATTTCTTTCCGGCCTCTTTGGTGTGGCACGAAAACAGATCGTTATCACCGGGGGCGCGAGCTCGAAAAATAAACGGATTGCCATTATGGGAATTGCAAAGAGCGACATTGAGTCCGTCATCTCCTCGTTATGACTCATCAAGGTATTTCCTCATCCGAAAGTGAGCACATCAAAGAAAGCGAGCGATCCCGAGTCGTCAAAGCGGCCGGAGTGGTGGGGCTTGGAACGCTGCTCAGTCGGATTTTCGGCTTTCTTCGCGATATGGTCGTTGCGGCCTTCTTCGGGGCCGGTTTCGCGACGGATGCCTTCTTCGTCGCCTTCAGAATACCCAATCTTCTGCGAAGCATCCTCGCAGAGGGATCATTGACCATTGCCTTTGTGCCCGTCTTTACGGAGTATCTGAAACGGCATTCGAAAAAAAGCGCCTTCGAGCTTGCGAATGTGGCGATGACGCTCCTGTCGATCATCCTTGCCTGTGTGTCGGTTGCGGGAGTATTGCTTGCTCCCTGGATTGTAAAGCTGATCGCCTTCGGTTTCGGCGACGATCCCGCAAAATACCAATTGACGGTATTTCTCACGCGGCTTATGTTTCCCTATATATTTTTCATGTCGCTCGTCGCCCTCTGCATGGGGATTTTGAACTCTCTTCGCCATTTTGCCACGCCGGCCCTTTCACCGGTGCTGTTGAATATCGCCATCATTGCCGCGGCCCTCTTTCTCAGAGACTGTTTCAGAGAGCCGGTAGTGGCCCTTGCCGTAGGAGTACTCATCGGAGGGGTCCTTCAGCTGGTCGTGCAGTTTCCCGCCCTCTCGAGAATGGGGGTAAGATTGCGGCCGGATTTTCACTTCACGCATCCCGGGGTAGCACGTATCAGCCTTCTGATGCTTCCCGCCCTTTTCGGCGCCGCCGTATACCAGATCAACCTATTTGTGGGCACCCTTCTGGCGTCTTTTTTGCCCAGCGGAAGC
This sequence comes from Syntrophales bacterium, assembly GCA_963666365.2. Taxonomy (GTDB): domain Bacteria; phylum Desulfobacterota; class Syntrophia; order Syntrophales; family UBA2210; genus JALNXD01. The sequence continues at coordinate 51,978 of CAXXNF010000001.1, read as the reverse complement.
GTATCGTACCTCTATTACGCCGACCGCATTGTTCAGCTTCCGCTGGGAGTGTTCGCCCTCGCCGTGGGAACGGCATCGCTTCCCAGCTTTTCAGATCAGGCCGCACGGGGCGATTACGGGGAGTTGAAGCGGACCATTTCTTTTTCACTCAGAATCATTCTTTTTGTCACCATTCCTTGTATGGTTGCCTTCATTGCGCTTCGGATTCCCATCATATCGGTGCTCTTTCAGCATGGACGCTTCGACGCTTCAGCAACAATCCGCACCGCCGACGCGCTGTTATTTTACACATTGGGGCTCTGGGCCTTTTCGGGCATCCGGGTTGTTGTGTCGGCCTTCTATGCACTACAGGATACAAAAACACCGGTAAAAGTCGCCTTTCTTGCCTTCATCGTTAATGTAATTGCAAGCCTGATCCTTATGGGCCCCCTCCAACATGGCGGTCTTGCCCTTGCCGTTTCGATTGCCTCGTCAGTGAATATCACCGTATTGGTGCTCATCCTCCGTAAAAAAATCGGCCCTTTCTTTGAAGATGATTTTCTCCGGGCTGCGGCAAGGGGCATTGTTGCTTCGCTGATCATGGGGGCGGCGATCATCGCGGTCCTGTTTTTCATGGAGTGGTGTGTGGCCGGTGATTTGATGGGGCGAATTTTTACATTGATCATTGCGGTGGTGGTGGGCGGCACTGTGTTCGTGACGGCCTCCTTTATGCTCGGGGGAAGCGAAATGCGCGTAGTCGTGGACCTGGTCAAAAGAAAACTGGGTAAAAAAGCGGGATAAAAAACATATCGTTCCTATCCATTGCACCGCCGACATGTAAAAGAACGCAGGGACAAAGATATTGACTTGCGCGGATCGAAATGATAGTGAGGGAACCCGCAACAGCAAGAAATGGAAGAGCGCATATGCTAGATATAAAATATGTACGAGAAAACCTCGATTTCGTGAGCAAAAAGCTGGGCGAGCGGGGAACCGATTTCGATCTGGACGGCTTTTCCCGCTACGATCAGAAGCGGCGGGATGTCCTTCAGGAGGTGGAGGGGCTTCGAAGCGAGCGGAACAGCGTGTCGAAAGAGATCGGTCGGAGAAAAAAGGAAAAGGAAAATGCCGATGAACTGATTGAACAAATGGGTTCTGTGTCGGCAAGAATAAAGGAACTCGAGGAAGAACTGAAAGGGATTGAGGGGCAACTCTCGAGTCTGGTCATGGTGATTCCCAATATTCCTCACGCATCGGTGCCCATGGGGACCGGCGAAGAGGACAATCCCGTTGTCAGGACCTGGGGAGAAAAACCTGTCTTTGATTTCGAGCCGCGACCGCACTGGGAAATAGGAGAAAGCCTCAATATTCTCGATTTCGGCAGGGCTGCCAAGATTGCAGGCGCCCGCTTTGCGGTCTACCGGGGCGCCGGCGCCCGGTTGGAGCGGGCATTGATAAACTTCATGCTCGATCTTCATACCCAGGATCATGGGTACACGGAGATACTGACCCCCTACATGGTGAATCGCGAGGCGATGACCGGCACGGGGCAGTTGCCCAAGTTCGAAGAGGATCTTTTTAAAATCGCCGGGACCGATTATTTCCTCATACCCACGGCGGAGGTTCCCGTGACAAACCTCCACAATGGAGAAATACTGGATGAAAAGGATCTTCCCATCTATTACGTATCCTATTCGGCATGTTTCCGCGCCGAGGCAGGTTCATACGGGAAGGATACGCGGGGATTGATCCGTCAGCACCAGTTTAACAAGGTGGAAATGGTAAAGTTTTCCAAACCGGACAGCTCCTATGATGAACTGGAAAAACTGACCCTGAATGCGGAGGAAGTTCTGCGAAGACTGGGCATAGCCTATCGTACGGTGAATCTTTGTACGGGAGATCTGGGATTTTCCTCTGCCAAAACCTATGATGTAGAAGCCTGGATGCCCGGACAGGACGCCTACCGGGAAATATCCTCGTGCAGTAATTTCGAGGATTTTCAGGCGAGAAGGGCAGGCATTCGCTATCGCCGCGAGGATACGGGCAAGGTTGAACATGTGCATACCTTGAATGGTTCCGGTCTTGCCGTGGGGAGAACCTTCGTCGCGGTGCTGGAAAACTACCAGCAAAAAGACGGATCGGTAAAAATTCCCGATGCGCTTATTCCCTACATGAATGGAGTTGACAGGATCGTTCCCATTAAGTAAACTTCAACTTCTTTTGCAAAAGGCAGTTGGTTCACAGAAAGAGTCGGAGGGATGGCCGAGAGGTCGAAGGCGGCGGTCTTGAAAACCGTTAACCGAAAGGTTCGCGGGTTCGAATCCTGCTCCCTCCGCCAGTATATATATGTTCGGGAAACCCAGCGGAGAGATGGCTGAGTGGCTGAAAGCGATCGCCTGCTAAGCGATTGTACGACCCAAAAGTTGTACCGGGGGTTCGAATCCCCCTCTCTCCGCCATATTAATAAAAAAAGCGTGCGCCCATGGCTCAGCTGGATAGAGCGTCGGACTACGAATCCGAAGGTCGAAGGTTCGAATCCTTCTGGGCGTACCATAAAATCAAGGGGTTACGTCGTTTTTTGATGTAAGGCCTTTTTTGGTATTGAGTTTGTGTAACCGCTGTGTAACCCGCGTGAATGAAAAATTGGGCTTATTTACTTTCTTGCACCATAAAAACCGGCGCATCCAGAAAGAGGCCAACCGGAAGCGAAGCGAGGCTGCAAAGAGACAGTCGACAACTAACCCAGTCTCCAATCGATATTCCGTTCAATGGCACTCAACGTTTCATCGAATGCATGGACGAAGAGCGCCCTATTTCAAACCTTCCCTCCGGCTGTTCTGTGTAAAATAATGCTTATAATATTAGCTATATATTAAATATATTTTTCTTTGTCCCGCCTTTGGCACGGTTTTTCCATTATCAAAAGACAAAGACAAGAACAAACCCAAAAGGAGGAACAAAAAATGAAACGAACACTTCAGACACTGATCATGGCAGCATTTGTGGTATTGATTACGGCATCCTTCAGCTTTGCCGAGTATGTGGCGAGCACTGCAGGCAACTTCCCCTATTTTCAGTTGGGCTGCCTGGTGGTGGGCGGTCTGATCATCACGTCACTCAAACACAAATATTCCAAGATTTACATGAGCGAAGCCGTCGGTTCCTTTGCACTGTATGCAGTGCTGGTTGCCCTGTTCACGACCCCGGTTATCGACGGATTAAAAGCATTGGTCAGTTAGATATAGAAAAAGCGCACTTCACCTGCCATCAAGGCAGGCATCCTCGGAAAGGAGGAAAAAGGCAATGACAATATTGAGAGAACATATGCACCGGATAGAGGACAGATCGAACTACACGTCGGTATTTATGATAAGCGTGTGGGGATTCGTGATCGTGATTTCATCCTTCCTGTTTCTCTATGCGGGATACTGGCTTGATCAGCAGTTCGGTTCGGCGCCGAGCTTCATGCTGGGTCTCTTCTTTCTCGGGGTGTTCCTCTGTGTGGGTCGTCTATACTGGGAAGTCTGGGTGAGACGGGGGAAGGGATAATCCCTGCCGAAGCGCCGGTTGTCTCACAAACGAAAGCGTAACGTGAAATCCCTTCTTTATTCAAAAGGAGGGATTTTTTGCTTCATGGAAATTAAGGGGACATCAATACTAATTTCTCCCATAAAAGACGAAGGTCCGGCAGCGTTTTATTTAAGGGTGGGATCTTTGTACACACCTTTCCTGTCCGCTATTCTTAATATCAATATAATCAAAGCATTTCTGTCGATGGCGTATACTATCCGGTACGATCCATAACGGTAACGATACAGGCCCTTGAAGATTCCCTTGAGTGGCTTTCCTAAACCAAGAGGATCTTTTGAAAGATAGTTTTTTATCCTGTCCACGACCTTTTTTTGCTTTTGGCTGTCAATCTTTTGAAGATCCTTAATTGCCTTTTCATGCCATTTGATACTATAGATCAAGGATCTTCTCCACGTCTTCTGTCGATAAATACCTGGCGTTTCTGTCATTCAGGCGATCAAGGGCAAGGTAGGCGTCCTCGTACTCAGAAAGATGCTGCTCGAGCATTTCTTTTATGTAGAAGCTTTTAGGACGTTTTGTTTTTTCGGCCAGATAGTCGAGACGTGCCGATATTTCATCGGTAAGTCGGATATTTAATATTTTAGACATCGTGTAACCTCGAAATTTATTTTACATGTGTTACATACTAATACATGCCATACATGTGGTCAATATATATTTAGGGGGTCTATTGGTGATCGGACCTTGACTATTGACTGAGATTAACGAATCGTCTCCACATCCAGTCAATAGTCAACGGCCTGAACCCATTACCTCCCCTTGGCTGGATATTCCGACGCTGTCGCTGACATGTGCTTTTGCAAATTGTGCATTTTTGCCTCCGTTGTGACCCAAGCAGTAAAGATCCATTCTGGATTGCGGTTACTTTTATGGTACTCACGTAAAACTAAAAGGGTGATTTTGGGTAAGGGGACTGTCCGATCCAGCGACCCTTTCCCCGCATGGATGTGAACCAGACCCCGATCGGAAAGAATGTTTCCAACTTGCAGTGTCGTTGCTTCCCTGAGACAAAGTCCCAGGGAATAAAAGGTATGACTCTGTAACGTGGGAAGGGCATAAATGATCTTTCTCACTTTTTCTTTTAACCTTGTAGGGCAGAAGATACCGACCTGCAAGCCGGTATGAAGATATCATGACTTATTTGATCAAACAATAATGGTTGAAGAAAATATTATATCTGCCGCTGCGCTCCATTGCCGTCGGTGAGCTTGATTGTTATGCATCCAGACTGATGGAAAGGAGATAATTATGTTAAAAACGATGGAAATTGGAATTGATAATGCTGTTGCTTTCTGTATGTCAGGAAAAATTACAGAAAGAGAGATGTCTTTGGTTCTTTCTGATGCAAAGAAAAAAATTGAGCAATATGGCAACATTGTTCTTTTTGAGAGAATCGATTCATTTGAGGGTATCGAACTATCGGCAATAGTAGATGAGTTCGAATATATATTTAAGGTTGGAATATCAAATATAAAGAAAGCAGCAGTAATAACTGACAAAAAGTGGATAGAAATGATTGTAAATATTGAGGGCAGGATATTCAAGAATATTGAAATGAAGTGTTTCTCAACCGAAGAACAAGACTCAGCCATTGAATTCTTAAAAAATGCATAACAAGCCAGTGCAGTGCAGAGAACGTTGCGGTGTATCCGGCTGTTTTCGGCCCGCTGCATCGCCCAGCGTGATTGGTATCTCCCTACCTCCCAGACAGGCCACGTCGCTGACTTTTTCGGTATGCAATGAATACAGTATTAACAAGAGAAAAAAGGCAGAGATGGTCATAGCATTCATAACATCATTCTTTGAATATGAACTCTTTTGGGTAGCATTAATGCTTCGCCGGCTCCAGAATAGATAGAAATGGAGTCGGGCGTCAACGAGCTGTTGCCCAAATCCGCGCGGCGGCATTATCGAACACGAGGAAAAGTGCGCCTCTGCTGCCTCTGCGGCTTCCGCGAATGGGCATGAAAAGGTCCATTTCAAGTGTCCTTATTGATTTATCATTGCAAAAACGCAAAGGAAGAGCCGTTCGTAAATGCGGGGATGCACATGCACCGAACTCGCCGATAATCATTCCATCCATCATCGCATCGGCATTTCCTGCAAACGCATGTACCTGCGAGACAATGCAGCGTTGTTTTAGCCAATTCGTACACAGTATCAAGAGGCAAAGAATCAGGACTGATTGGAGGAGATTATAAAATTGCGCCATGGGAACATTCTTCTTATACAACGATATTTTAGTTGATTCTGGAAACCCACACCCTGTGGGTGTGGTCATGTGGGATTGGCTGTGCCAGTCCCGAATGGGTATGGCCAAATAGGCGGCCCACACTGCTATCCTTGCTCAGAGTTGTGAGCTGCAATAAAAGGAAAAGGAGGAAGCAGTGAGTAAATATAATAAGTTATCGCATACGATATGGCATTGTCAGTAACACATCACCTCCCAAGACACAAAAAAATCCCCCCTTTTTCCATCAAAAGGGGGGATTATATATACCCGGGTTTTATCGACGAGGCAACCGGCGCCGCCGGCAGGGTCTAGTCCTTTCCCCGTCTCACCCAGACTTCCCAGTAGAGGCGACCCACGCAGAGGAATACCCCGAGAAAGAAGAGTCCCAGCATGAAGGTCGGCGCGGAACCGAACTGCTGGTCAAGCCAGTACCCCGCATAGAGAAAGAGGAAGGACGAAATGGCGATCACAAATCCCCACACGCTTATCATGAAGACCGACGTGTAGTTCGCTCTGTCCTCCATATGATGCCTATGATGCAGATGATGTCGTAGTACTGTCATTGTCGTTGTCCTCCTTTCCGAGGATGCCCGCCCTTGGGGCAGGGTGAATCCGTATCTTCTTTTCCTAGCTGACCAGGGCCTTCAGCGCATCCACCACCGGGGCCGTGAAGAGCGCCACCAGCACCGCGTAGAGCGCGAAGGAACCGACGGCTTCGCTCATGTAGATCTTGGAGTATTTGTGCTTCAGAGAGGTGATGATCAGACCGCCCACCACCAGGCAGCCCAGCTGGAAGTAGGGGAAATTCCCCGCCGTCGATGCCACATACTCGGCAAAGCTGAAGGATGCCGTAATCAGAACCACGAAGACCGCCATGATCAGTGTCTGAAGTGTCCGTTTCATATCCTTTTCCTCCTTTTGGTGTGTTCGTTTGTCTTTGCCTTATGATGTAGGAAGAACCGTGCCAAAGCGGGCATCCGTTCATAATATTTTTTATATGCTCGTTATTATTGATGATATTTGATTAAACCGGAACGGGGACGGACGCAAACTCGGGAGCGTTGCACACCCCCATTCGATGAAATGTGAAACACCGTTGAACGAAATGTCCAGAGGAAGGCGGATTTCATCGATCACAGGTTACTTCCTATTGTAATGCCGATAGTTCGGCATAGCGGAGCTTCTAAGCAACGTATTCATTTTATCCCGCAAGACGCCGAGTTCGCAGAGAAAAACTATTTTTATTGGTTTGTCCTCAGCGCCCCTGCGCCTCTGCGAGAAATGTTGTTATTTTATTCCCGGTACGCTGCTCAAACAACTGTGTTACTTTGCAGTATAATGCCAATGCCGACCGGACACATCCCTGGTATTTCGAAATCTTGAACCTGAACAAGGGCAGGACTCACATCACCGCGAACACCTCCGGCGCGGGAAAAACTCGCGAAACTCGCGGAAACGCTGCTTCAGCGGCAGCAACTGAGACTTACTGTAAGCGGTCGGTATCACGCCGAAGCAGACGGCCGGGCCATCCGCGATCTCCAGGTCAGGCGGGACCTGGAGGAGGGAAAGGAAGAACCCGGAAAGAGAGCGGTGGAACCCGGTCCGCTCGATTTCAGCGATTCTGCAACAACGGAAAAATTGCAGAAGCTGTTCATTGAACGCCAGGGCAGGGAAGCATTCAAGGTCCTGCAGGAGGAGGTGAAACCGTCCGCAGCCGATGATGAAGGAGAAGCGGACGAGGAAGAGCCTGTAAGAGACAAGGAGAAAGAACGCGCCGCGGTCGCACAACGGATCTTCGAAGAGCTGGTGCAGAAAGCACAGATCAAGCACGGCGCGCTGGAACGCCTGGCACACGAGAGGGCGCAGTCTTTTGAGATGCTGATCACGGGTCCCGAAGGTCTGCCGGCGGAACGGGTCGAGGTGAGAACGTCGAAGGAGACCGACGAAACCGAGAAATCCCCGTCCTGCGTTTTCGGCCTGGAACCGTTCGAACAAATGAGGATTTGCGGCGGCCATTTTTGAGCAGCCGGCTCACTTTTCGGTCGAGTTTTCCCTGGGAAAGGCCTTTTGCTGCCAACCTGCAAAGTATTCATCCAGAAGAGCAACCAATCTTTTGCTGATTGCAACATAATCATCATCGGGAAGGTTCGCCAGAGAAACGCGTACCGACCACTCGGGACCCGCAAAACCGACGCCGGGCAATAGAACCGTTTGGTAGCGATCCGCCAGCTCCAGCAGAAAACCAAATGGTGAATAAGTGTCTGTCAGGTATTTTGAAAAATCAGCCCCATGCAAGCGCTCCGCCAATGTACGGATATTTACCAAATTGTAATAGTGCGTATGCTCTGCCCCAGAGGGAGGATCCATTTTCAGTGATGAGTAGAGATTTCCCATCCTTTTCCTCAACAGCGATTGAATGCTTTTCTTATATGAATGCTCGCTGTCCAGGAGATCATACAAAGCAAACAGCGACATGATGCACTGCTGTGGTGTGGAAAGTCCACCCGTATGTGCCAATGCCACATCGCGACTGTCCATGAGGAGACGATCAATGAAACGGATTTTCACAGGTTCCGTTGAATCAATAGAATAACGTGTGTTTAAGAGACTTTTCTGATGGGAGGGAAGGGCAGCGATCATCTGATCAATAATGTTGTCCTCATACACAAAAATCACACCTAACCGCCAACCAGTGACACCGAAATATTTAGAATACGAATAGACGCCTATACAATTCTGCGGAATCGCCTCAAGGAGATCGTGAAACTCATTGACGAAAGGACAATAGACGGTATCTGTCAGCACAATCAAGTCGGACCGTTCTTGCTTGATGAGGGTGGCGATTTTCTGGACGCTTTTCTCATCCATACTTACCGCACCCGGATTCATCGGATTTACCATGAACAGCGCCTTTATTTTCTTGTGTCTCAATTTATCCAGTTCTTTGTCTGAAACCTGCCAGCCCGCATTTTCAGAACCGCTTACATACACAGGCTTGAGATCGAAATCATTCAGCAGGGGAATTTCAAGATAGGGAGAAAAAATGGGGGTGATAATAGCGATAGTATCACCGGGCTTCAAAATAAAGTTCTCTTTCAGTGTAGTGAACACATAGATCATCGCCGCAGTAGCACCTTCCGTTGCAAACAAATCAAATGAACCTGCAGGGATTTTCCCCTTCGTGAAATGAATGGATTTTAAATAGGCTTCAACGATGTTTGCCGGCGTATTCAGCATTCGCGATGGTGTTGGATAATGATCTCCGAGAATTGCGTCGACCATATCGGCCACAAATGTATCAGGAGCAATAGCCAGTTTATTCCTACAATAGACCATGGCATTGATCAAAAATTCAGCAGTTTTCCTATCCTGTTCTTTTATCAGAAATTCCTTGAAACGGTCCGCCATACCTGCAGATGCTGTTGGTGAAAATCCAAGATCCTTTGGCGCAGCATTGTCAATTGAACAGTCAACGGCAAAACGATGAAGCATGCTAAAGGCGAGACGCGCAGGCCTGTTCAGAAAGTTTGGGTTTCCGCGACCTGCATTCAGAATTGCTCTTCCATCCTTACATGCTTTCTCAATCAATACATTCTTAAATTCAAAAGGACTTAACGCGACATACTCCTGACGTTGTTCTTCCGCCAGGGGTCTAATTGTCTCAGCAAATGCCTGTCCTGCACAAATAACCAGTAATATAAAAGATGCCAATAATATACGAAGACACTGCATCCGATGACCCCCCCTTTGGATGAAATAGGAATCTATACTAATGAAATATCGCTTTGTATGTCAAGATGATTGCAATTCATTTTGTCCCCTCATAATCCCACCCTTGGGGGAATTTCCAGGGAACCGGGGGAAGAACTGTTAACGTTTCTTCCAGCAGGTGAAATGTCGCCTCGTAGATTGCAGGATCTTTGCGGGCCCTCGGACCGGCCACATTGAGGACTTTAATTTCATAGCGTGTCAGCCAGAGGTGAAGCTTCACTGCCGCTTCCTTGATGGTCAATTCTTTCAAGTCGATATGAATCCAATGCTTTCTGTGCCGTGCGGCGAATTCCCCGGTCAATGCCGACCCTTCAGTGAGAAACCCGTGGGATACGATTACCGTGCCGTCGGATTCGAGGACGTTCTTTTCTGTTCTTTTTGAGTAATTCGATGTGGGCATCTCCTCTAAATGATATTTCAGGTCAAGGGCGCCGTCTTCCGTCTTTCTGCCCCTGGGAAGCCAACCGCCATAGGGGATGTGATGCTCAATGGCAAAATCGAGTGCCGCCCGATCCGCTCCGGTTTGTCCACCGGATATGATTTTTTCTATTGTCCCCATCTGGCTTCCTCAATGTGGATCGGACAGCGATTCGGTCACAGGGTCAAGTTTTTTAGAGTCGGATCAGTTGCCGGCACAATGGTTATGGTTTCGGTATCGTCGTCATAGAGAAGAACGGCCAGTCCACTTCCAAGCCTGGATTTCACCTGAGTGCACTTTGCGTCCCAGGACAGCTCGATCTCGCCGTAATCGGTTCCGTATCGGGAGATACATTCCCTGATGACGCCTTCCAGCGCTTCAGGGCTGAGTCTGTCCAGGGGTATTCTGTGAATAGCCATATGCGGATTCGATTTAAGATTCAGCAGTACATATCCTGTTGATGCATATCAGTTTTCAATACGCTATCATGAACCGGTTCATAAGAGGTCAAATATGTGTCCAGTTTTTCAAACAACACACCCAGAATGTCAATCTTCCCGTCATCCCCAGAATATCCCAGTCCGATCCTTGTCCAGTCCTTCAAGCAACTTCTCAAAGTCGGCACTTTCTTCCGCCAGGTCATAGGGCTGCCACCGCGAGTTCCGATCCATGTAATAGAGCGCCCATTTCTTGGTTTCAGTATCAAACCGGAATTGTGCCAGAGGTGTCTCTGTCCATGTGTTAGGATCGCGAAAATAGGGCCTGGTCTCAATAAGGGTTGCCTTGTTCCCTGCAATTTTATAAATGAGCTGGACCTGATTCCGAGCATGTTCCGGGATCTTCCCGGTACAGTATTCTTCAAGCTTTGTTTCTATGAGTTTTCTTGTGAATTCGGGCAGAGGCATAGTTTCTTCCCTTACTGGCACTGGCCAGTTATTATCACTGCTATCCCGCAGCGTATCAGAGGGCTTGAATATGGCAGCCCTTTTGTGAGTATTTTGTAAACCGCAATACTTACACATCCAGCGTGAAGCGTCAACAACTATCCAAACGCCCTATGGGAACAGAAGATGCCTGATGGTCGGGCGCTTTCCCATTTATGGGTTTCCCTGTCATAGTGATCAATGGATCAGTCGTCGCTTGAGCAGGAAGCGTTCAGCTCGTAGCGATCAATAGCATTGATAAAACCTCATACACCAGCCGGTACCCGGAACCTCTGAAGTAGTCCCGGCAGTGTATATCGGCTGATATCTCTTGACAGGTCCCCTTTTCTCCCCATATACTTCTAATTAAAACAATTTTTATCAATTCTATAGGCCGTTATGAATTGGAGGGACTTTGCCCGGAATTCATCTTCTGAATAATCGGAATTTCATATTTATTCTGGCCATTGTGGGAGCTTTTGCGTTCCCCGGTCCTTCGGAAGTGACTCGCTATCTCATGATGCCGGCATTGGCCGTTGCCATGACGATGGCGACGCTGAGTGTTCCGAACAATTATTTTCAAGACCTCCGAACGCATATCGTCCCCTTTGTTGCCGGAATTGTGGCAACCTATGTCCTCCTGGGAGGATTTCTTCTTGCGTCTGCCGCGATTTTTCTCAATGACCGAAACCTATGGATCGGATTCGTCCTGATTGCCGCCGCTCCTCCGGCCGTTGCAGTCATCCCCTTTACCGCCATCTTGAGGGGAAATGTCGCCTTTACTTTGTCAGGTACGGTGGCGTCCTATCTTGCCGCGCTGGTTGTCACGCCGGCTATCATGGGGGTGTTTATCGGGACGGAGCTTGCCGATCCTTTGAAGTTGCTTTATATTCTGATCCTGCTCATTATCCTGCCGCTTGTCGCCTCCAGAACGATGTTACACTTTAATCTTCACCATCGTCTCGCCTCCGCCCGGGGAGGCATAACCGACTGGAGTTTTTTTATTGTTCTGTATTCAATGGTCGCGGTAAACCGGGATTTGATCTTCGGGCAGCCTCATATCCTGGGACCCGTCGTCGCGATTATCTTTTGCGCGACCTTTGTGATGGGAGCTGTGATCCGGAAAGGAGCGCAACTGGTGGGCATTGAGGAACGCAAGTGGCCCGGTCTCATCCTTCTGGGCACTTTGAAAAACCAGGGGATTGCCGGAGGATTGGCCATAGCCCTGTTCGAACAAGAGGCGGCGCTGCCGTCTGCCATTTACAGCGTCTTTTTGATTGCCTATATTATGTGGCTGGATTGGCTGTCGAATCGAAAGACGTAACGTAGTGTAAAAGGGCTTTCGCCGCTTCCTGTGTCTCTCTGTGATTGTCAAGTCATTACCGGTTGAAATATTTAATATTCTTAAAAATTATTGACAAAACCTCTGAAAGGAGCTACTCATTTCGACCATCGTATGGTTTTTCTTATTTACTGCCATGCGTTGGCGAATGCGGAATGTCTTGTGGGGAAGAAACGACAGCGAGCGAACCGGGGCTGATGACCGGCCGGTTACGGTCGTAGGGAGGCGCCCTTCATCCGGTCATTGCATTGTGAAAAAATGAATGATTTGAATTCTGCCCGCGCAAATGGAGGAGTACGTACCGATGGACGTAAAGCCTACTTACGAAGAGTTGGAAAAAAGAATCAGAGAGCTCGAAGAAGCATTAAGGTACGAGACTCAGACAGAGGAGGCGCTGCGCAGGAGTGAACAGAGATACCGCAATATCCTGGAAAGTATTCAGGAGGGCTATTTCGAGCTTGACCTTGCCGGCAATTATACTTTTGTCAACGACGCAAACTGTAGATTCCTCGGATATGCCAGAGAAGAACTGATCGGGATGAATGCCCGGAAGCATTCTCCGTCAGAGGAAAACTTCAAGAAATTAGTCCAGGCGTACACAGGTCTCTACCAAACAGGAAAACCTATAGAATCACTGGAAGTTGAGGCGAGTAGAAAAGACGGCACGAAGGTATTCTACGAAACGTCAGTGACGCTTATGAAAAATGCTGAAGGAACTCCAATCGGTTTCCGCGCTATTTCCAGGGACATCACCGAACGCAAAAAAATGGAGGAGGAAAGAGAAACACTTATCAAAAAGCTGCAGAAAGCAGTTTCAGAAGTCAAACAGCTGAGCGGATTGCTTCCTATCTGTGCTTCCTGTAAAAAAATACGTAATGATGAAGGGTACTGGGAGCAGATAGAAGGGTACATTAAAGCTCATTCGGGGGCTGAATTCAGCCACGGAATTTGCCCGGACTGTGCAAAAAAATTATATCCGGAAATTACTGTTGGCGAGTCAGAGGATGATGTTAAAAAAATAAATGGTTGAGTGATGTGTAATTGATGGTTCCCTCATTGATAGAACGGAGAATAATATGAAAACAATCAGCTTCCTCGTCGCTGCAATGTTCCTGTGTGTACCATTAACATTCACTGCGAAGGTATACGCAGAAAGGTTTTTGATGTTTCCTGTCTATTTTCAGATCCCCCATTGCACGTGCACCATCGAAATGACGGCCACTTGCGGACACACACACGCATGCTACAGTGAAGCACCGCTTCTCGCACTGCCCGGTTATGACCAGACCGCTGTCGAATGCCCCTGCATCGAAGAATGTACGGGCCCCATACTATACAAGGTTGCAGTGCAGTGCGGCCAGACAACGGGCGATCCGCACATTTGTGCACCAGCCACGTGGGACATTGAGTTTAGCCAGTATTCATATGAGTCCCCAAAGACAATCATAATTACGCCTGCCGGCATTAAAATTGACTAAAAGGACACAGACCACCTGTGCAGCCGGGAAGATTCCTGTGGAACGTCGGTAAAGGAGATTGTATCGGTTGGTATAAAAATAGCGGTCGAATTTTTACACAGAATATAATGGAGCAGGAATGCATGAGAATCGTGAACCCTATAACGGCAGCAGATCCGGTAACGAATCGAACAATAGAGGACGTCATTAGGGACTTTGTAAGAACCAGTCCGATGAACCGTCTCGAAGCATTCGATAATACGCAGATTTTTAATGAACCACTGGTCGGCTTTGCAGACGGTGACGATCCGATCTTTACTGAGTACAAGACAGTGGTTTCAGAAAAGCATCTCACGCCGCGGGAGGCACTCGCTCTGCATGATGAGGAGGGGCGGACTGCATTGACGAGCCCGTTGCCGTTGAGTGTCATTTCTTTCGTGCTTCCCATAGATCGGGGAACCAGCTCCAGTAACGCCCTGGAAGAAGAGGGGCCCTCGCTGAGATGGAATCACACGCGCTGGAAGGGTCAGGAATTCATAGATGAGCTGGAGCGGCATCTGGTGAGTTTTCTCGAAAAAAGGGGCGTTTCCGCAATCGCCCCGGACCTGACGTCGGCCTTTAAGATCGACCGGTTCTCCGGCGGCATAGCGTCCAACTGGTCGCAGAGGCATATGGCGTATGCGGCGGGGCTGGGCACATTCAGCCTCAACGAAGGATTCATCACCCCCCGGGGGATGGCAATGCGCTGCGGGAGCGTGGTTGCCGGCATAAAGCTTACGCCGTCCATTCGGCCCTATGCCGGTCCTTTCGCGAACTGTCTCTTTTTCAGTTCGGGCACATGCGGCGCCTGCATACGGCGCTGTCCCGGAGGGGCGATCAGCGAAAAGGGACACGACAAGTCAAAATGTCTTGAAGTGCTTTTCGTGAGCCAGAAACCCTGGATTGAGGGTGCGCATGGGGAAGGATACATAGGGCAATATGCGGGCTGCGGGCTTTGCCAGACCGGCGTTCCCTGTGAAGATCGGATCCCCGTTGAACCGATTGAGGACACGTAAGGATGGTTTAGAAACTCCATATGTCAAAAGGGGGGGGCTATGCATGTCTGGGCTTTATCGACGAGGCAACCGGCGCTGCCGGCAGGGATGGCCCCTTTACCCGATACTGTGAGAGATATTTGATTACCACAGGAGAAAGGGAACTGCAGGGAGGAATGTATATGGAACGAAATGTAGGGACTATCGACAGGATCGTGCGGTTTATGGTGGCCGTTTTTTTTATCGCGGCCAATATTGCCGGCTGGATAACTGGTATTGCGGGCACCGTGCTCGCCGTCATTGCCGGCATGCTTCTTTCCAGCGTAATTTCAGGATACTGCCCCCTCTATGTGAAACTGGGAATCAAAAAGACATGGTAAATTGAAACCATGCGAAGAGTGACGGTTCCGCAAAAAAACCCTCTCCCTTGAGGGAAGAGATTTGATGTGGGGGTGGTGAGACTAATGTCATTAGAACTGGTTGATAATCCCCCTCCCCGACCGTTCAATGGCAATCGCCGCGGCATGTTCTCCTTGACAATCCCTGTGTATTGGCGCATATCCTAAGAAAACTTTATAGAATCGCTCAGTAAATCCATTACCATATTTGGCAACGCAAATAAGGGAGGCGTCGTATGAAAACTCTGATGTTGATTTTGACGGTTATCGCAGTCCTGTGTCTGCCCATGGTTGCAGGCGCCGACTGTCCAGATCGAGTGGGGACCTGTTGGGCCGTGCCGAATTGTCCCAATGCAAGCTGCGGGCCTAAGGCTGAGGGGCCTATGTCCTACGGTACCTGCTGGAGCTGGACGGGCTGCAAACCCTGTCACAGCCAGGATACTTACCGCAGGCAGTGTAAAGAAAAATACTGCCCCGGCGACTGTAAAATTCTCGGCTGCAACTGCGATAACTGGTATTTTTCATTCCGGGATGACAGTGGTAAAGAGATAGATAACTGAAATATTTAAAAACTTTAAGTAGCTTTGCTACTCAGGGGTGTGCCATGAGCGATGAAGACAAGTCTATGGAAGAAATCGTCGCTGAACTGGAACGTTTCGAGGCGAAGAGGTGTGAAGAAAAGGATTCAGCTGCAGAGAACGATCCAGTCACTGAAGAAACGATAGAATCAGAGGAAGCGGCTGCTCCCGAATATCCGCAGGACGGACTCATTTTGGAAAGACCTTTTGAAGAACAATCGCCTGAGGATTCATCTCCTGAAGAAGGCGGACCCGAAGCGGAGACCCTGAATGAAGATGTTCCTGAAGAGGCGGGGCACCCTGAAGAGGGGCTGGATATCGCAGGGCCGCCGCCCGAAAAAGGCAGAAATGAGCCCCTCGATGAGCAACCGGAAAAAATCGCCCGGCCGCACAGTTCACGGATGACGATAGTGCTTGCGGTGGTGCTGGCGCTTCTTATTGCGGCAGCCTACTTTGTATGGCCGACTATCTATGAGCATGGAACCGCAACAATCCAGGGAACTACCTACGCCCTGCGTACGCACAGGCTGACGGGAGACCAGGAGTATCGTGTGGGAGAAAAGTGGCTAAACGCGCCGCCTGCCGATACATCAACCTATCGTGGCCGTATCAGTGTGCCGGTGAAGGCAGCCCCGGCGCCGAAAGAAGCGGAGTCTGAAGAAGGTCGGGGGTCGATCACAAAAGAGTTGCAGACACAGGCAGTGGCGCCCTCAATACCGCCGCCGGAGACAGAACCGAAAGAGGAAGTGTCTTCGTCGGAAGGAACATCGCCGCCTGTACCCGTCGAAGAGCCTGCTGCGCATGAAGATAAAATGGTTGCCGCAGGAGAAAAACAGTCTGAAGCAAGTGAGGCCGAACGCGACCGGGAAGCGCAGGCGGAAGATGCAGCAGAGACCGTGCAGGTGAAATCTGAAGAAAATACAGTGAAAGAGACTGTTACTGCAGCAGCGTCGGCAACAAAGGATATCGCTGCGCCTGCAGGGGAGTCTGATACGCCGGTTTCACACGGGGCAACGCGGGCAGGGGAGACGAGAACAGACACTCCTGCCGAAAAGATAGTTCCGAAACCGGAAGCGAAGGGCGGCTATGTCGTTCAAATCGGGGCCATGCGCGTTAAGGAATTTGCCTACGAAATGCTGGAAAGGGCGGAAGACAGAGGATTCGACGCGCAGATGCGCACCGTAAGATCAAAGGCCGGCATTCTGTGGCATCTGGTCTTGCTCGGCTCTTTCACTGATGCAGATGAGGCTCTGGTCTTCATAAAAGAAAAGAAACTTGCAGAAATTTATCCGGGGTGCTTTGCCAAAAAGCTTAGAAATCCATAAAAAGAGAGGAAGAGCATGCCGTGCAGACGGCGAAGAAATACGAGACCACGGAATGGGGCATGACACTCCTTTGCGTCGTGAGGAAGAGTGAACGGTGACAGCATGAAACTAATAAAGATACTGGTGGTGTTTTGTGCCTGTGCGGCCTGTTTTATCGCTGTGAATGACACTCCCGCCCGTGATGCAGGATCCTTAAAGGTTGCACTCCTCTTTGATGTCGGAGGAAGAGGCGACGGAGGCTTTAATGATTCCGCCTACCGTGGACTGGAAAGAGCCGTCGCCTCGCTGGGCGTAACAGCCGTCTATATAGAACACAAGCGAAATCTGGATCTGGAGCGCGCCGTAAATGAGTCGGCGGCCTCCGATGCGGGGATGGTTATCGGCGTAGGCTATGCCTTTTCCGAAAAGCTTTATTCATTGGCACTGCAATACCCCGACAAAAAGTTTGTCTGTGTCGACTATGGCGTGAAATACGATGACAGGGAGCGGATGGCACCGCTGCCCGCCAATCTTGCAGGGCTTATCTTCAGGGAAGAAGAAGGGTCCTACCTGGTGGGCGCCATGGCGGCCCTGAAGAGCGCAGCCGGCAAGATCGGCTTCATAGGCGGCATGGATATTCCCGTCATCCGAAGGTTTCAGGCAGGCTATCTGGCAGGGGCGCATGCCCTGCGGCCGGATGTGGAACTGCTGTCGCAATTTGCGGGGATAACCAATCGGGCTTTCAACGATCCGCAAAAAGGATACGAGATCGCCACCTCTATGTACCGGCAGGGTGCGGATATTATCTATCACGCATCGGGTGGTACCGGTGAGGGTCTTTTCAAGGCGGCAAAGGAGATGAACCGGCTGGCGATCGGCGTGGATACCGATCAAAGCGCGCAGGCGCCCGGGTATGTGCTGACCAGCATGGTCAAGTATGTCGACGTGGCAGTCTTCGAGAGCGTCAAGTCTTTTGTAGAGGGCAAATTCTCCGGCGGGCTGAAATCATTCGGTCTGAAAGAGGGGGGGGTGGGCTTTGTCTATAATAGAAACAACCGGGAGCTGATTCCTGAGGACATGCTCGATATCGTTCTGGCGTTGCAGAAAAATATTATTGCGGGGACGCTTGTTGTTCCCGCCGTCAACAATCAAACCCGTATGTTTTCACGGGAAGAGCTGCAGGACCTGTTGTCGCAGCTGCAAATAGAGATCATGGAGGCTCTCGAAAAGCTGGACGGCGATCTTCTGCACAGCGCCTGGAGGCTGGCCGGTAAAGATTTGAAGAGTGCTCTCGCACGGGACGTGCTCAACAAGCTCTACCGGGGCAATCCTTACATTATCGACTGTGAGACGGTTAACGATCAGGGAATTATGGTGGCGGTCGAACCGCAGGCGCACAAATCGTCCGAGGGCGCCGACATCAGTGGGCAGGCGCATATGATCAGGCTGTTCAAAACGCATACACCGGTGATGAGTGGATCATTCCAGTCAGTCGAAGGACCCCGGGCTGTGGTTATTCATCATCCCATATTTTCGCAGAGTCACCAGTTCAGGGGGTCTGTGGCGACGCTTTTTGCCCCTGAATATCTCCTGTCCGGCATCATCGGGCCTGTCGCGTCCAATCTGCCTGTCGACATATTTCTGATGCAGACGGACGGTCTGGTCATCTATGACGTCGATACGAAACAGATAGGTCTCAATGTCATTACCGATCCTCTCTATCAGCCCTTTCCGGAACTGGTAGCCCTGGTCCGCAGAATGGCTCTCACCGATGAGGGCGAAGGCGAATATCGATTCTATCTCAAGGTGGGTGAACCGCCGGTAGAGAAGGCAGTCTACTGGCGGTCTGTGGCTCTGCACGGGGCAGCATGGCGTCTTGCCATTGCCTGCGCGAAGGTGCATATCGTGGGTCACTAGGCCGTTTCGCTACCGGAGACCGGCGATTTTCTGCAGAATCCAGAGGGTTTCGGGAAGGCCTATCGTTTCGCTCACGCTCTTCTTGCCGGCCAGATAATCAGCGATATCCTGTTCGGGGGTGGAAAGGCCTGCGAGAAGACGCAGTGTCACCAGGGCATCCTGAAGATTCACCTCGCCGTCGATATTTACGTCCCCCTGAGCGATCTCGCCGATAATCGCGTTTGTCAGGAGGTTGCCGTTGGCGTCGTAGGTATAAGTGATCCTCTTGCCGATGCCGTAATCGGCCCTTACGAGCCGACCGGTGTCGTCGTAGGAGAAGTGAATCGTAACTGCGTGAATAGACTGGACGGACAGCATCAACGCTCCACCCAGAAGAAGTATCGTCAGGAAAGGCAGTAAGATTTTTTTCTTCATATCCCATTCTCCATTATGCACATATCGTGATTTTCATGCTCGTAGCGGCCTTGTACCCCGCATGGCGGAAACAAACCCGGCGTGCACATCATTGTCGAATTTCATTCAGTTCCGCCCGTGACTGATCGATCTCGCGCAATGCCGATTCTATATTACTCAATAGCATTGCGAGACCGATGATAACATTTTTCAATTCATGCAGCTCCCCACGTTCCAATTTCTTGCCCGCCTTGCGTTTTGCCTCTATATCGGCGAGCATTCGATCCCGCAATGCGAGGCCTTTCAAAAAGTCGTTCCACGCGCCTGGGAGCCACTGCTCGTTATCGTGAATTTGTTTTTCCAGTTCCGCCGGACGCACCCGTGCGTGTTCCCGCAAGATCAACCCCATCAGATCATTATTCAGTTTCGCTGCAAGTTCTTTCATTTTCTGCTCACGTTCCGCTTGCAGTTCCTTCTCGCGTTTCGCTTGCACTATCGGCCTCCACCATTTTCCCGCCAGTTTATTGGCCGCTTCCTGTAGTTTACTCTCCCTTTCCCTCTCCTTGATAATGAATATCATTGTACGCAAATAAAAGATACGATCCGCAAGTTTGTCCGATGCGGCATCAAGACCTGTCGGATCAATATATCTGAGAGGATCGGCGTAAGCATACTGATAGGGATTGACGGCCCTGGGTTCTTCCAACTGCGGCCACAGAGGTTCAGGCGTGATAAAACGCACCTTCTCCGCATCGTAATAACGGGCGCCCATATGATAGAGCGTGCCGCTTTCGCCTTCCTGGCGGACGCCCCAAGCCCCGGCAAACGTGAAAGGCTGAGTAACGGTTCCGGTGCGGGCGAGCAAACGGCCATAGGGGTCGTAGGCATAGGCGTTGACGACGGCGCCGACGGCGTCGGTCAGGGCAAGGGTGTTTCCTGCCTGATCGAAATGATAGAGATAGACCTTGTTGCCGTCGGTAGTATCGATCATGTAGAGCAGACGCCCCTCGGGAGTCCACACGTAATAGCGGGTAATCAGGCCGGTCGTATCGTTCTTTTCGGCGACAACCGGTGAAAGGCCGATGGCATGATTGGTGTAAAAATGGGAGGTTGCGCCTCCGCTGGTGCGCGTTCTGAGATCTCCCATACCGTTATATGCCAGGATCGCATCGCCGACTGTGGTCAGGCGCGAGGCGCCGTCCCAGCCGTAGGCCCACCCCGGTGCTGCGGTCATGCGGCCCCGGGCGTCGTAATTGAAGCCGGTGGTGCTGATCTGGGAGGCGGCGTCGTAGC
Source organism: Syntrophales bacterium (assembly GCA_963666365.2). Lineage (GTDB taxonomy): Bacteria > Desulfobacterota > Syntrophia > Syntrophales > UBA2210 > JALNXD01. The sequence goes on along the minus strand of CAXXNF010000001.1, from coordinate 31,347 downwards.
TCAAGGCGCGTTTTACCGTGGGCATGTATGATTCCAATGTAAGGGGCGCCGTCATGTTCATGGCGGTTATGCGCCCCCCCGTATCGTAGGTGAATGAAAGATCAACGTGATCTCCCGATTGGAGACGGAGAAGGCGATCCGCCTTATCCCAGGTCTGTGTGATTGATTTGTCGTTTGGTAGGCCTGTGGCGGTCAGGCGTTTATCGTCGTCATAGGTGAAGGTTATTTGTGTGTTGGTCAGGTCGTCGCTGATCCGGGTGAGCAGGCCCGTGCCGTTTTCACCCACATCGTAGGTGTAGGTCACGGTAAAGACACTGTTATAGGTGGCCGTCTTGAGACGGCCCGCGTCATCATAGGTTGCTCCGAAAAGGGCTTCGCCATCTGCCGTTGCGGTAATCCGTCCTTCGGTGTCCCGTGTCAGTGAAAGGTCATTCGTTGTCAGGAGACGGTTCCGGGCGTCGTAGCTATAGGCCAGATCGAGCCCCGTGCTGTACTGCCTGCGAGTGACGTTGCCGGCGGCGTCATAGGTGATGTTCTGGGTGCTTGCGTCGGGATAAGTGGCGGAATTTAATTGTCCCCGGCTGTCATAGGTATATTGAACGGTCCGGCTCAACGGATCCGTAAGTGTTCCGAGACGCCCCATCGTCGTATAGTCAAAGTCCCAGGAACTGCCATTGAAGTCCTTGATCCGGGTGAGGTTGCCCATGTTGCCATAGCTATAGGCGACCGTTTCCCCTCCGGGCAGTGTCACGCCGGACAGGAGTCCAAGGGCGTTGTAGGCATAGGTGGTGATCATGCTGTCGGGGGCGGTGATGGAGGTAATGCGGTTCATTGCATCCCGGCCATAACTCGTCGTTCCGTTCATAGGGTCCACAACGGAGGCAACGAGACCCAGCGTGTCGGTAATGTCAGTCGTTGTTCTTCCGAGAGGCGTGGTGCGAGTCACCGGTACCCCTTCGTCATCGTAAGTCATCGTCCATGTCTTGCCTCCCCGGGTCACCCGGTCAAGCCATCCCCGGGAATCGTATTGATAGGCATCTGCAACTCCTGTGGCGTCTGCCGTGCCTGCGAGACGATCCAGCCGGTCATAAGTCCGGGTCGATGCGGTTCCCAGACGGTTCGTGGTTTTTACCAGGCGATCCATCAAGTCGTATTCGTACAGAACCGTTCCGCCGTCCGGGCCAGTGGTGGCGACAAGGTTGCCGTTGGCGTCCCAGGTAAAGTTCGTGGTCCGGTTCAGTTCATCGGTCAATGAGGTAAGGTGATCCTCTTTGTCGTAGGCTGATTTCAAGGTGGATTTGTCCGGATAGGTGACAAGGACGAGACGCTTGTAATTGTCGTAGCCGTATGTCGTTGTTCCTGTGTCGCTGTCGGTTCGGCTTGCCGGCGTGGCGTCGGCGTTGTAAGTGTAGGTGATCTTCCCGCCGAGCGGGTTGGTTGCCGTCAGTACCTGCCCTCGCTCGTTATAGATGTAAGACCAGGCGTGCCCCCCCCGGTCGGTCTGGGACAGGAGATTGCCCTTCCCGTCGTAGGAAAATGCGTCGAAGGTGCCGTCCGCATGGTCGATACGGGACAGGTGATAAAACGTAAAAGTGAAGGTCTGTTCGTTGTCGGGATTCGTAAAGATCTGTTCCTGCGGTTCGTAGGTCCATGTTGTGGTGTGCCCCTTGGCGTCAGTCATGGAGGCCAGCCGGCCCGAGGGGGCGTGATAGGTGAAAACGGTGGTATCACCCAGGCGGTCGGTCAGTTCCGTCGGCCTGCCCGTCTCATCGTTGATGAGGCTGTATCCCTTTCCCGATGGATCGCTGAAGCCCGTCCATACCGCACCGTCATCATGCCGTGAGAAGAATTCCTGTCCCTCTGGATCGGTAATGCGGGTCACGCCTGCTTCAGGGGCGTCGTAATCGAAGGTCCAGGTATTCCCGTAGGCGTCGGTCTGTGAGACGACCCGGCCCTGGCTGTCGTAGGTGTTTGTCCAGGGGGTGTTGCCCAAAGGACGTGTCTCGGCGGTCAATTGGTATCCGCTGTCGCCTATTTCGCTGGTGTACCGGAACTGGGTGGTGTTGCCGAGCATGTCCTTGATGGAAGTGATGTAGCCGTTGGTTTGGTACAGCACTGCCATCCGGTTGGCATCTATCCGGAATGGCCCCGATGTGAGCGAGCGGCCCAATCCGTCTGTGATGGTATTGATAGAGCGAATATCAGTCTCCTGGACCTCGTCCACATAGGTGATCACATGTTCGTTGCCGTTTCGGTCCTGCACCCGTTTGAGGCGGCCGTCGGCGAGAAAACTATAGATCCTCGCCGCCTTGGGGTCCATCAGATGAAAACATCCGCCTCCGTCCTGACGCAGCTGGTAGGGGACTGCGTCGGCGTCCGCCAGTTGCCACTGGCCTTCCTGGTAAATAAAGCGCAGGCGCTTGCCCTGAAGGAATGAAATGGTAATAGACGTATCACCTTCCTGTTCGATGGATAGCATGTAGGTGTGCAGCCAGTTGTGGCCGATGAAACAATCGGCGTTGCCCGAGAGGTTCTCCCGGGCCAGACGGCCGGCGTGCCAGAGGGAGACGGTAAGGGGCAGGGGACCACCGAGATTGACGATTTTTTCCGGTCCCCAAAGATACTCGCCTGTGGCCAGGGCGACCGGCTCGTCGCTTGTCTGTTGTCTGTTCTTTGTTCCGTAGGTGAGTGCCGTATACTCCCGTGCGCCGGCCTGAACCAGAAATGTGCCCGTGCCGCTCTGCGTCGTTTGATACTCGTAATCGAAGAGGGCCTTTCCCAAAACGAGGCCTTTTCGTGTGGCGCTGTAGCGGATTGTCACATCGACGGACTGACCGGGCGAGAGGTATTTATACTCATCAGCGGTGAAATCGGGTGAAAGAACGGTGAACAGCGAGGCGTCGCCCCCGCTGAAAGTCACTTGCATATTGCTGAATGTGGAGGCGGTATTGTTCGTGATTGCGATGGTTTTTTCAACGCTTTCGCCCGGCGCCGGCGCGCCGAACTCCAGCGTTGTCTGCGAGAATGACGCAGGGTCCGTATCCGCCTGGTTGCGGACGCAGCGGACGCACCCCGGGGTGCTCTTCTCACCGTAGTATTTCCCGCCCGAATAAAAATTAATGCCATGTGCCTTTTCAGGATCGTAAGGCCATGTATTTTCTATGAAGTCAGTGCGTGACCAGTACAGCTCCGAATAGCAATCGGGGAAAAAGTCAGTGAGGATTTTTGGATCTTTATCGTAACTCCAGGCAATGCTTTGCAGTTCATCAATGGTGGGGAGGCGCCAGTCCGACCGTCCCCCCAGGATAAGACCGTTGCAATACGTAAGACTCTCCTGCCAGGTGTATCTGACGCCGCTGTTTTGTGCATCACCCCTGCTGCCACACCAGGCTCGTCTGTCTGTCTGACACCGTTCCGTTTCCGTTGTCGTCAAAGAGGGGAATCGCCATGGCAAAGCCGGCATGAAACGTCATCAACACAGCAGACAGCAACGCTGCAAATACCCAGTGCCGATTCACCTGTTGCCACATATTCGTCCCTTCCTTTCACTGCGGTGAATACTTCTCATAGAAATCAAAAGGTGTGCGGTATGCCGGAGGGCCGGCGCCGGTCACATGAAAAGAGACCCTTGCGTAAATTCCTTTTCTGTCATTCCGGGCTTGACCCGGAATCCAGAAATACTTGAAAAAACTGGATGCCGGCTTTTGCCGGTATGACGAAGGCGATAATTTTTATGAGGTTCTTCAATAAGCTCAAAAAACCGGTTGCACAGATTTGTTACGTCCGGTTCTTAAGGTAGGTTTGCAATTCTTTGAATTTATGGCTATTAATATTGATGCTATGAAGCAAATATACGAGCGAAAAAAATCCCTGTCAAGCGTAAAAAAAGACCACCAATTCCGGGGACAGTATACTTAATTAACGATCTTATCTTAAGAATCCTATGAAAGCCGGTAAGAAACACAGACACTTTTTTCGCAGGAATGCTGAATTATGTGTCCCCGAAACTCCCCTGCTGAATATTTCCTTGACTTATCGGTCGGTTCTATCTAAAGTCTACGCTTAAAAATCGATGTGTTATCAACCGTTTTTGTCACATCCGGACAAAGGGGAATTAATGGATATCACACTTTCGCCGTGGCTCATCTGGTTCTTGGCCGGCATTGCCGTCATGCTCGCTGAGCTTGCCGTGCCCGGTTTTGTGATCATCTTCTTTGGATTGGGGTGCTGGGGCGCCGCAGTCGTCGCAGGCTTTGCTCCGGATGCCTATTCAGCGCAAGTCATCGTTTTTGTAGTAGTGTCCGTCGCCTTTCTGATGACGCTGCGAAAAGTGGCCATGCGCGTCTTTGTCGGAAAAAGCGAAGGCCCGGAGGCCGATGATTCCGAAAATGTTGCCGTAGGAGCGCGGATTACCCTCGACCAGGATATGGAACCGGGACGGATAGGGCGGGTGCGCTTTCGTGGAACCATGTGGGATGCCGTTTCCGAAGATCGAATCCCTGCCGGATCTGATGCCGAAATCACGGGAGTGGACAAGGCCAATCGGTCCTGTCTCAAGATTAAAAGTGTCTCCCCTGCGTGAAATAGAGTTCTGCAGAGGAGAGTTCATAGCTCATCTCCCCCGCCGAGGGGGTGCAGTGGTGGCTGTCTCCACCGAATTCTCACCATGTAAGCCCTTATAAGGAGGATTATTGCATATGACTTCAACCCTTGTTGCCTTGATCGCCATCGCCGTATTGGTAGTTGTAGTGCTCTTCAAAGGCGCCATCATTGTCCCTCAAAAAAGTTCCGTCATCGTTGAGCGTCTGGGAAAGTTCCATCGCGCCCTCGATGCGGGCTTCCACATTCTGATCCCATTTATGGATCGGGCTGCCTATAAATTCAGTCTGAAAGAACAGGTGATGGACATCCCCGCCCAGATTTGCATCACCAAAGATAATGTCAGCGTTGAGGTAGACGGCCTTATTTACCTTGAGGTCCAGGATGCGAAAAAGGCTGCCTACGGCATTGACAACTATCTCCGGGCGGCGTCGCAGTTGGCGCAAACAACCCTGCGCTCGGCCATCGGCAAGATCGACCTCGATAAAACTTTCGAGGAGCGGGAAAAAATCAACACGGAGGTGATCGACGCCATTGACCAGGCAGCCCTCTCGTGGGGCGTGAAGGTGCTTCGCTATGAGATCAAGGATATTACACCGCCCGTATCGGTGAAAGAGGCCATGGAGGCCCAAATGACAGCCGAGCGCCAGAAACGGGCCAACATAGCCACGTCCGAAGGTGTGCGGCAGAGCATGATCAATCAGTCCGAGGGTGAAAAGCAAAAGCAGATCAACGAGGCCCAGGGCAAAGCGGCACAGGTGACGCTGGTGGCCGAAGCCGATGCAAAACGGATCGAACTGATCGCGAAGGCGACGGGCGAGGGAATCAGCAAGGTCGCCGCCGCCATTAAGGATGAGGGTGGAATCGAAGCGCTTAACATGCGACTGGCGGAGCAGTATATTTTGCAGTTCGGGAACCTTGCCAAGACGACCAACACGGTTATTATGCCCAGCAACGTGGCTGACGTTGCAGGTCTCATCGCGACGGCCATGGCTACGGTGAGGGAAATAAAATAAACCGATTTCCTTGATATCCTTCCCCTACATATTTCTTAATCGAATAAACTGAAAAGATAGAGTGCAGGGAGGGCGTGATGGCTGGAGATATTATCGTAAAGACCGTAAATGACGCAAAGTCGCTCAAGACATTTGTCCTTTTCCCCTGGACTTCCGGAATATACAAGGGCGATTCCGCCTGGGTGCCTCCCCTCATCTCGGAGCAGATGAAATTTCTGGACCGGCGGAAGGGGTACTTCTACGAAATCGGTGATGCGGCGCTCTTTCTCGCCTATCGGAATGGCATGCCAGTAGGGAGGATCAGCGCCCACATCAATCGACTCTACGAGGGAAAATATGATGCCCATACGGGGTTTTTCGGATTCTTCGAATGTATCCCCTCGCAGGAGGTTGCCAATGCGCTGTTCGACAGTGCCGCCGAATGGCTGAACAGGCGCGGGAAAACCATCATACAGGGGCCCCAGAGTTTTTCCGTATACGATGCCGTCGGGTTCGATATTGAGGGGAACGACATCATACCTGTGGTAGGCCTTTTCCATTTTGCCCCCTATTACAAGGATCTTGCAGAGAACTACGGATTTCGCAAGTGCATTGACTGGTACTGTTACTTGGTGCGCGACATACAGGACTACCAGCCCTATCTCGCCGAGGTAAGGGAAGAATTCATGAAAGGGCAGAACATTACCTACCACACCCTGGAAAAGCGGGACATGAAACGGCGGGCCCGTGAGATCAAGGAAATATTTAATGTCGCCTGGGACGGAAACTGGGGGCACCTTCCCCTCACGGACAGGCAGTTCAAGATCTTCTTCGATGAACTCAAAATGGTAGTGATTCCGGAGCTTGCCATCTTTGCCGAAGATGGCGATACAACTGTAGGGTTCTGTATTTCTATCGCCGACGCGAATATCGGCCTCAAAATACTGAACGGGAGGCTCTATCCCTGGCGCCTGTTCAAGGTCCTGAGAGCGATCAAAAAGAGCAAAAAGATCCGTACGATCGTCATGGGAGTCCTCCCCGAATACCGGGGGCGCCATATAGACGACGTATTTTACCTGAAGACCATTGAAACGGGGGTAGGGATGGGGTTCAATGCGTCCGACTGTTCCCTTATCGTGGAGACCAACCGCAGGATGATCGGCGCCATATCCGCATTAAAGGCGGAAAATTACAAAACCTACCGCATCTTCGAAAAAAACATTTCCTAGGAAGCAGATCTGCTGCGGTGGTATTTTTCGATAAGGGGGAAGACCAGCGAAAAGGCCAAAGCGCATACAAAGCCGGCAAGAATGTCGGTTATGTAGTGATACCGAAGGTATACCGCCGAAAAAATGATGAATGCCGCCCATACCGTTGCAAAGGGCATACATCTTCTTTCCCGGCGCCAGGCCAGGAGCACCGTCACCGTGCTCAGCATTGTATGGCCACTGGGGCAGCAGTCTCTCATCACGCCTGAGGCGCTGTCGAGCATCGACCGTATACAGTCGAAGCTCCAGAGACCCGTAAGCTCGGATGTTTGAAGGTGGGTCAGCGTATACCGCGGTCCGATGGCCGGCGTCAGAAAGTATCCGAGATAGGAAATATAAAAACCGATAATGATGGTTGAGGCAACTGTATGAAACGCATCCTTTCGGCCTTTCCAATAGGTAATCACGCACAGCGACAGGGGCAGCAGATAGAAACTTGCATACACAATCTGAAGAAATTCCGATAGGGGAGGCGTGGTGCAGTATTCCATCAGGACAGTAGGATCGTGCCCTCTGCACAGAATTCGATCCAGTGCGATGAGTATATCGTCCACGTCATGGGGATTGACAAGGGGGACGATATGCCTCAGTTCCAGGTAGATAGTGATTAATAGAGGCAGTGGATACCAGTCGCGAAGAAAGGTCATTGCCGGCCTCTTCCATATTCGCTCGATCCATACCACGGCAAAGATAATTAAAACCAGCGCCAGATTCAGTATGAACAGGTGCGCCGCTCTGTCGAAGTCCGTAAAAAGGAGTATCATCGTGTTGAGCAAGACGCACATGAAGAACGTGGCGATCTCTTCGAGGCGATAGACCCTGCGCACCAAGGTGACCGCCGTTGATGAGCTTCGATTGCAGGCTGGTTGCATACCGGTGTTTTACCGTATCTTTTCTGAAAAATACAATAAAAATGGCGGTGTCACGGTAATCCGTACAGTGACGGAAAAGATAAGGCCTGTTTCTCCAGTCTATATCGGGGGGCTTTCGAATGCCGCAACAATTCAGTGCAAAGTCCTGTGTAAAATGGTATCGTGGTAATCTGTCATATGAATATGTCAGTGAGATGCGTGCAGGTAACGCAGCGAATTGAGGGAGGTGGCTATGAAGGTAAGTCCTTTTGCGGGGAAAACAGGCCGAAACGTCGATGCTGGTGGACGTGCCCAGACTGGTGACGGCCTATTATACGGAGAAGCCCGATCCTTCACAGCAAGATCAACGGGTTGCCTTCGGCACATCGGGACACCGCGGTTCTTCCTTCGAAAAATCCTTTAATGAGGCACACATTCTTGCCATAAGCCAGGCCATCTGCCTCTATCGAAGAGAGCATCACATTGACGGTCCCCTCTATCTGGGCATGGATACCCATGCCCTCTCCGTGCCCGCACTGGCCAGCGCCCTGGAGGTGCTGGCGGCACAGGAAATTGAGGTAATGATCGACCGCGATGACGGCTATACGCCGACCCCGGTGGTGTCCCATGCGATTCTCACGTACAATCGTGGAAGAAAGGAGGGCCTTGCCGACGGTATTCTCATCACCCCCTCCCATAACCCGCCCAAAGACGGAGGATTCAAGTATAACCCGCCCACCGGCGGACCAGCTGACCCCGCGGTCACCGGCTGGATCGAAAAAAAGGCCAACGAACTGCTGGTGCAGGGACTCAAGGGAGTAAAAAGGATTCCCTATGAACGCGCCCTTCGTGCCTCAACGACACACAAACATGACTACCTCGATGCCTATACGAACGATCTCCCGCAGGTAATTGACATTGCGGCCATTCGTGATGCAAAGATCAGCCTGGGAGCGGACCCCCTCTGCGGCGCGGCGGTACGCTACTGGGAGCGTATCGCCGAGCGCTACGGACTGAATCTTACCATAGTCAACGATGCCGTCGATCCGACCTTCCGCTGCATGACCGTGGACTGGGACGGACAGATCCGCATGGACCCCTCCTCGGCCTATGCGATGCAACCGCTGATATGTCTAAAGGATCGCTTTGATATCTCCTTTGCCTGCGATGCCGATGCCGACCGGCATGGGATAGTGACCGGCGGGGCGGGACTGATGAACCCGAACCATTTCCTCGCCGCGGCCATATTTTATCTTTTCAGGAACCGGCCGGGATGGCGCAAAGACGCAGCGGTAGGGAAGACCCTGGTCAGCAGCTCGATGATCGACTTTGTGACGACCAAACTCGGACGACGTCTATACGAGACGCCTGTGGGATTCAAGTGGTTTGTGGAGGGGCTCTTCGACGGATCTTTGGGTTTTGGCGGTGAAGAAAGCGCAGGCGCCTCCTTCCTTCGCATGGACGGCGCCGTGTGGACCACCGACAAGGACGGCATCATCCCGGCCCTGCTGGCAGCTGAAATGACGGCAAAAACGGGCCGGGATCCCGGAGAGATTTACCGGGAACTGACGGACGAATTCGGCGACCCGGCATACGACAGGGTCGAAGCCCCCGCCACGCCGGAAGAAAAGGAAACCCTGAAGAAACTCTCGCCGGATCGGCTTAAAACCGACTATCTGGCAGGCGAGAAAATAAAAGCCGTGCTCACCAGGGCGCCCGGCAACGGCGCCGCCATCGGCGGACTGAAGGTGGTCGCTGAACAGGGCTGGTTTGCGGCCCGGCCCTCCGGCACCGAGAATATCTACAAGATATACGCCGAGAGCTTCCGGGGAAAGGAACATCTGTCCCTCATCCAGGAGGAAGCCCGGAGAATCGTCAGCGACGCCCTTGCCGTCTGAGGGGTCGTCGGATCAGTACATGACTTGGCCCGCATCCAGATTTATCGCCTGGCCCGTCACGCCCCGTGCGTCGTCTGAGGCCAGATAGAGGGCAAGCCCCGCGATTTCTTCCGGCTCCAGCATCCGCTTCTGCATGTTCTTCTCGGTTATATATGCGATTGCATCTTCCCTGCCGCCCTTGAGGGCCTTGGCGACAAAATCGAGAAGTCCTCCTTCGCCTTCCATCATTTCCGTCCGCACCGCTCCGGGACAAATAGCGTTTACCGTAATACCGGGGATTTCAAGAAATCCCATTTCGAGCGCCAACGATCTCGTGACGCCAAGCATTCCGTGCTTTGCTGCAGCATAGGCGCTTCCAAACACATGGCCGACTTTTGCATTTACTGAGAGCACATTGATAATGCGCCCACTCTTCCTGGGGATCATATATTTCAGACAGCTCTTGGTAAGAAGGAATGAGCCGACCAGGTTTACCTGGATCACGTGTTGCCATGCATCGTCATCGACATCGAGCGTGAGTGATCTGCTCTGAAGGCTGGCGTTATTTACCAATATGTCCGGGCCGCCGAACCGGTCGACGGTCTCTGCCACCACCCGTTCGATATCCGACTTTTTGGCGAGATCCCCCGCCAGGGCCATCGCCTGACCGCCCCGTGCTTCAATCTCGGCTTTTACGCCATCCAACTGGTCCTGCGACCGCGCCATAAGGACCAGCTTCGCCCCCTCCTGCGCAAACACGAGGGCGATGGCGCGTCCGATGCCCCTGCCGCTTCCCGTTACGATGGCTACCTTGTCCTTCAGTTTCATGAAGATCCTCCTTCATTCTGATTAGGGATATATTGTAAAAATCATAAAACATTTTGGGGATGGAAACAATCATTAATCTGAATCGCTCCTTCATTTTATTTGATGTTTTTGGCAGGTGACGACCATCACCTGCATTGCGTCAAAGATTGTTGACAGAGTCCGATGATTAATGATAGTTTCATACGCTTATAGATGTCCGGGAATGGTCATTTTCATATGGAGGAGGAGTAATGAAAGGTTTCAATATAGGCGCCCGGTGTGTGCCGGCGATCATGGTTCTGGTTATCCTTCTGATGGCGGGAGGCTGTGCGAAAAAGGCTGACATTAACCATTTTTACGGCCTCAACCAGGATTTTTCGGGACTGAAGTGCTATGTGTGGGATGCACCTTCGTCCATTGTGGCGCTTTCCAGGCAGGACAGGCTCGTTGATGAAAATGTGAGGGTTCTTGCCAACCATCAACTCAGTCAGAAGGGGTTTCGCGAGTCGTCGGAAAAACCGGATTTTAACATCCTGCTCAAGTATGAGTATGAAGATTATACCCCGTTGAGTTATCGTCTCAGCATGCTGACCCTTAATATATATCGGGCTGAGAGTAAAGAGTTGCTCTGGCGGGGCACCGCATCGGGTTCCATTCATGTCGATATGGCCTCCGGCGAACTGAGGAAGGCGGTACAGGATATTCTTGCCCAGTTCCCCCCCTATTCCGTACCGGCGCCGGAAGACGTCACGCTGGCCAACTTGGGGTTCCAGGCCCTCCAGCAAAATGACTATGCCGAAGCGGAGAAGTATCTCCTGAGGGCACTGTCAAAAAACCCGGAGAACCCCTATGCGCTTCTGAACCTGGGTGTGGTATATCAGAACACGGAGCGCGCCGATCTTGCACGAAGCACCTACGAAATACTGATTGCGCTGAATCCGGAGGATGTTGCCTTTGTAAGCAATCAGACAGGGGCAACAGGCAAAAAGCTTGTTGACATCGCAAAGGAAAACCTTGCAAAACTCAAATAGAACCATCGCACCACAGGAGAATGACACTCCTGTTATTCTCCTCCCTTTCCGTGGGGTCCTATGCGCGAACCGGTTGAAGGCCGAAGCATAAACAGTCAGAAAGGAGCACTAAATTGAAAGGCAGAATGTTTTGGCCCTGTGCAGTGATTGTCTTTGTAGTGGCCGCCCTCCTATCTCCCTTCAGCCTTGTCTGGGGGGAGGATCCTGCGACGCACGGGAGGATCGGCGCCGCGGACTGGCATCTCAGTCTCGACGAGCTGATTGCACGAGTCTGCGAGAGGAACGAGAGGATTCGCTACCAGAAACTTGAATGGGACATCAGCCGGGATGCCGTGAAAAGCGCCGGGTCCATTTTCGAGCCTCGCTTCGTGGCATCCTACCTTCATGATAAAAGCCACATTCCCAAAACAGTGGAAGATTATTCAAGCATCGGTTTCATGGATTCCGGCAACGATAATTACTGGAAGCGGAATAACGAATATAACGCCGCCGTCGAAGGGGTGCTTCCCACCGGCGCCCAGGTGCGGTTTGGCTATTCTTTGAAACGGCTGCAAAACAGTCTGATGGATAATTATGCCTACGATTCTCAGTACCAGACCTTTGTAGGAACCACCGTCGTGCAGCCGCTCCTGAAAAACGCCGGCGTCGATACGACCATGGCCAATATCCGTGTGGCCGAAAAGGAATCCGCAATCTCCCTTCAGGGGTACCGAAGGGAGCTGCTTCAGGTGGTGGCCGAAGCCGCCTCGTCATACTGGAATCTGTGTCTGGCCCAGGAAAAGCTCAAGGTGAGGCGCGAATCGCTCAGAATTGCCGAAGATATCCTGCGAGACAACAAAGAGCGATTTCGGACCGGGAAAATGGCCGAGACCGAGGTGCTCGAAGCGGAGGCCGGCCTGGCCCTAAGAAAATCACTGGAAATTGCCGCGAGCCAGGAGCTGACGGCGGCGGTGAACAATATAAAGACATTGTTGTCTCTTCCCATGGGAGATATGGACGGCATGGTGATCGCCATGGACAATCTCGCCGCCAGGGAGGTGGCAGTCGAGTACGAAAGCAGTTATCTGAAGTCCATAAAAAATCGCCCCGAATATCTTTCCGCACTCATGAAGGTGGAAAGGGAAGGCATACGTATCGCCTACGCGGAAAATCAGCGATGGCCTCAGCTGGATCTCAAGGCCAGCTATGGCGTCAACGGGCTCGATCGCGACAACGACGGGCCCATTGACTCTTTGGATGTGGCCAAGGGCATGGACTATGAAAGCTGGTCTGTCGGTCTTGAACTCAGCATCCCTCTCATGGGGGGCAAGAAGACAAAAAGCGAACTGGCGGCGGCGAAAAAAAGAAAGGCGCAGATACTGCTGGAATTGAAGGCAACGGAAGTGGCTCTTGCCAATGCCGTTGACACGTCGATTAAAAATGTAATGAATGCCGTGGCGCAGGGGAAAAATTATGCGTCGGCGGTACAGATCAACAAACGGCTGCTTGAAGTCGAACTGGCCCGTCTCAGTGCAGGAAAAAGTAACAGCAGGCTGGTTCTGGAGCGGGACGAAGAGCTGAACAGGGCGAAGGAATATTATCTGGAAAGTCTTGTCAATGTCGAAAAGGCGCTGGTGGCGCTCGAGGCAGTCAAAGGCACGCTGCTCCAGATGCATGGAATAGATCTCAGCAAGGAGTCGTGATAATGAGCAAAGAAGGTGGAATTTCAGGAAGGCGCTTTTCTGTGCGTGCTGTGTTGCTGTGTGTCCTCGCCTGCAGTATCGCAATTTCTTGTGGCGGGGAATGCATTGCCCGGGAGCCGATCGGGATATCAGGGATTACCGAGCCGATCAGCGATGTGACATTGAGTCTGTCCGTTCCCGGCATAGTGTCCACCATATCCGTCAAAGAGGGGGATCGCCTGCGCAAGGGTCAGCGGATTCTCCATCTTGACAAGCGCACAGAGGAACTGGAAGTCGCGCGGCGCAAGCTTGTCTGGGAGAGCAAGTCGGAATATGAAGGTGCCCAGGCCCGCGCGCGGACATTGAAGGAAATATATGATGCGACGCTCATGCTCTTTAAATCGACGAAATCCGTCAGTGAAGAAGAACTGAAAAAACAGGAATTGGAACTGCGATTGGCCGTCGCGGAACGAGATCGGCTTGCCGCCGCGGAAAAACGCGAGAAAATTGAATACGAAATAGCAGTGGAGACGCTGGAAAAGCGAAATCTTCGGTCCCCCATAGATGGAACGGTGATCACACTGTTTTATGATGAGGGGGAGAGTTTCGAAGAGCACCAGCCGCTTGTCCGTGTGGTGGATACCGGCCGCGGACGCTTTGTCAGCAACCTGGAGGAAAATATCGGAAGATTTCTCAAAGTCGGGCAGCAGGTCGATCTTGTGATCGGAACCGGTGGCACGTCCGTCCGGAAAAAGGGTACGATTTCATTCGTGTCCCCGCTGGTTGACTCGGCGAGCGGTCTGATGGAAGTGAAAGTGGAGTTTGAAAACATGGACAATGCGGTCCGACCGGGCACTGCGGCGACTATGGAAGTCGATCTAAAGAGTGAGTAATCTGATTGGTGGTGAATCGTTGCCAGTCGCTGTAAATTTGCTTTTATATGATATTGATTTTGTTCCGATCATGATTGGTACGGGGTCGTGAGTGATGTTGCACAGCCAACGAGAATATGAAAACCCTCAAGAAAGAATGGATCAGTTGCTCCAGACGCTGGAGCAGTTACGGCATTTCGAGGGTCAGCCGCAGGATTTCTGGCCCGCCTTTCTGGAAGGGGCATCCATGCTGGCAGGGGCCCGTTTTGGATTTCTCCTGATCCGGGGGGATGAAGAAGACGCCTGGAAAACGGTCTCTCTCTGGCCCAGAGGCGGCGTTGGTGAAGTGCGCAAATTGGGTTTGGGGCCTGTGGTAGAGCAGATCGCCGATGAATCCGGCGCCGACGGCAGGGCCTGGACAACGTCGGGTGTGCCCGGCGCAGGCAGTCCTTCCGGCGTCACCCTGGGCCTTCGGCTTGAAATTCAGGACGAGGGACGGCGAAGCGTGGTTGTGTTTTTTGTTGAAGGGGCAGGAGAGGATATTCTGGAAGAACTCTTCCTGCGGCTCCAACTGGTGGCCGGCATTCCTACCACCTATCAGATGAACCGCATGGCGCAGCAGGCCCGAAATGACGTGGTGCTGTTCTCGGAAGCCCTCGATCTCATGGCGGTGCTCAACAGGGAAAAGAAGTTCATGGGGGCTGCGATGGCGTTGTGCAACGAGGTGGCCGCCCGGTACCGTTGCCAGAGAGTGGCTCTGGGATGGGTTAAGGATGCCTATATCAGGGTACAGGCCATCAGCCACATGGAGCAGTTCGAAAAGAAGATGGATTCCGTGCAGGGGCTGGAAGCGGCCATGGAAGAGGCCTTCGACCAGGACGAGGAGGTCCTCTATCCCCGACCCGAAGGCGCCTTTACGGTCGTTAGGGATCACGAGTCCTACTGCCGGACCCAAGGCACTGAACATATGGTGTCCCTGCCGATACGAGCAGATGAGGAACCTGTGGCGGTACTCAGTTGCGAACGCACCGAGCCCTTTACCGAATGGGATGTGCGGGGGCTGCGGGTTATGTGCGATCAGACGGCGCGACTGATGTCCGATCTCAAGAAACACGATCGATGGTTCGGCGCGCGAGCGGTATCCTCGGTCCGGGAAGGGTGTGCATGGTTCCTGGGAGTGGAGCATACATTTCCGAAACTGCTGGGACTGATCCTGGCGGTTGCGCTCGCCTTCATGCTTTTCGGACATTTGAATTATCGGGTGGAAGGGAATTTCATCGTCAAGACCGATGATCTTGCCTATCTGCCGGCGCCATTCGAAGGCTATATCAGTGATGTCCATGTGAGGGTCGGCGATGTGGTTGCAAAGGGCGACCCCTTGCTGTCTCTTGATACCCGCGAGTTGCTTCTGGAGGAGTCCAACGCCCTGGCCAATCAGCATCGATACATCCGTGAAGCCGAAAAGGCCCGGGCCCAAAACGCCCTTGCCGATATGAAAATCGCCCGGGCCCTGGCGGATCAGGCGGAAGCCCAGCTGGCCCTCGTACGGTATCATCTTGCCAATGCGCAGATCAAAACGCCCTTCGATGGGATCATTGTGGAAGGGGATCTCAAAGAGCTGCTCGGTGCCCCGGTAAGAAAAGGGGATGTGCTGTTCAAGGTGGCCCGCCTGGCGATGCTCTATACTGAAATTGAAGTCAAGGAACGCGATATACATGAAATCTCCGTCGGTTCCGATGGAGAGATCGCCTTTGTCAGCCGGCCGGAACTGAAGTTTCCCATTGTGGTGGAACGTATCGACCCGGTGGCGCTGGCCAAGGAAGAGGGGAGTGTATTTCTTGTGAGGGCACAGGTCCAGCAGGACATTCCTTCCTGGTGGCGTCCCGGTATGACCGGCATCACAAAGATTAACGTGGGAAAGAGAAATGTGCTGTGGATTGTGACGCACCGCACGGTAGACTTTTTCCGAATGCTTCTGTGGTGGTGATATGGCAAAGTCCGGGAGAACATTCAGCGAGTCCTGGCATCGCATCGCCAAACTCAGGATCAGTCTCGGTCCGACGGTCAAGGCGAGAAAGCAGCTCTTCAGGGGGGAAATCTGGTATGTGCTGTACGATCCCTTTAACAACCAGTATTTCCGCCTTCGCCCGGAAGCCTATGAATTTGTGATAAGGCTGCGCCGAACCCGCACGGTGGAGGAAGTGTGGGAGGAATGCCTCAGTCGGAGCCCGGACAAGGCGCCCGGTCAGGAAGACGTGCTCCAGCTGCTGACGCAGCTCTATTTCGCAAACCTTCTCTATTTTGATGTGCCCGCGGACAGTGCCAAACTCTTCGAGCGCTACAAAAAGCGCCGCAGCCGGGAGGTCCGTTCCAAGTTCCTGAGCATTATGTTTTTCCGGCTTCCCCTGCTCGATCCGGAGTTCATGCTCCGTCGCATCACGCTGCTGCTGAAGCTTCTTGTGGGTCCCGCAGGCGCGATTGTCTGGCTTGCGGTCGTCGCTGCCGCGCTGAAGGTGGTCTTCGACAATTTTGATGCCGCCACTTCACAATTCCAAGGCATACTGGTGCCCGCCAATCTTCCCCTGCTCTATGTCGGACTGGTTGTCGTAAAAACGATTCATGAATTCGGTCATGCCTTCGTATGCAAACGATTCGGGGGAGAGGTGCATGTCATGGGGGTAATGTTGCTGGTCTTTACCCCCCTGCCTTATATAGACGCCACTTCCAGCTGGTCCTTTCGCAGTCGGTGGCAGCGGGCGCTTGTAGGCGCCTCCGGGATGATTGCCGAGATATTCGTTGCGGCGCTGGCCGCCTTTTACTGGGCATATTCCGCACCGGGCATCCTGCACAGCATCGCCTATAACATGATGGTAGTCGCTTCGGTCTCAACGGTGCTGTTTAACGCGAACCCGCTGCTTCGGTTCGACGGCTATTATATCCTGTCGGATATTATGGATATCCCTAATCTAAGCACCAGATCAAATCGTCATCTCCGGCATCTTTTCGAGTATTACCTCTTCGGCTGCCGCGATTCACAGAGCCCGGCGGAAACGGGGAAGGAGGCCTTCTGGCTGACCGTCTTCGGAATCCTGAGCGGCATCTACAAGGTGGTGGTCTTTACCGGCATTATCCTTTTTGTGGCCGATAAATTTCTCATCCTCGGTCTCATAATGGCCTTTTTCTGCGTATTTGCCTGGGGCGTGGTACCGCTCTACAAATTTGTGGTCTATCTTGCCTCCAGTCCCAAACTGGCCAGGAATCGTATACGGGCGGTCGGGGTGAGCCTGCTGCTTTTCTGCCTGATTTTCGGTCTTCTTTTCATATTCCCGGCGCCGAATCGCTTCAGGGCCCCCGGGGTGCTCGAATCGGTCAATTACATGCGGGTGGTGAACGATGCGCCGGGCTATGTGCGTGAAGTGTCGGCGCCTTCGGGAACGGAGGTTTCCCCGGGGATGCCGCTGATGCTGCTTAAAGACAGGGAGCTGGAACTGGAAATTCAAAAAGTCCGGGCGCAGCGGGAGGAGACGCTGGCGATGATGTTGCGGGCGCGTACGGAAAGATCAGCCGATATAGAGCCCATCAATAAACGATTGGAAACAATCGAAGCGAATTTGCAGAACCTTCAGCGGCAGGTGGAAGAGCTTACTGTGCGTGCCAGACAGCGCGGCATATGGGTATCTCCGCGAAGTACCGAGATGGTGGGGTCGTGGCTGCCGAGGGGCACAATGCTCGGTGAAATCGTCGACCCGGAGGTCTTTCGTTTCTCGGCGGTAGTGTCCCAGGAAGAGGCGTCCAACCTGTTCGTCGATCAGATACGAAAGGCGGAAGTGCGCCTCTATGGGCAGGTGGGTGAAAATCTGGAAGTCACCGACATTCAGATAATACCCTTTCAGTTCGAGAAACTTCCCTCGGCAGCGCTGGGCTGGCGCGGGGGAGGGCAGGTGGCGGTGTCCCCCTCCGACGAAAAGGGCATTCAGGCTGCGGAACCCTTTTTTCAGATATATGCCTCAGTGGCGCCGCAGAATAAGGTCATGTTTGTGCACGGGAGATCGGGCAAGTTGCGATTCACCCTTGATTCCGAGGCCCTTTTGGTTCAGTGGGGCAGAAAGCTGCTTCAGCTGCTTCAGAAGAGGTACCAGATATGATGATCCCGGCTCAGGATTACCGTCGAACCAAAATTGTCACCCCCGCAAAACTTCACCAGGGGCTGGACAACGTAGTCTACGGGCTTGTGGGAAAGTACAGGGTATTGCCCGACCGTTTTCGAAAATACCGCATGAGGGCCGAGGCGATACTGGAGAAGTCGAAGGTGATGCGCAATGTAGCGGACCGCAGAATTTCCTCCCGTCTGGCGGAACTTGCAGAAAAATTCAGACGCATTGAAAAGACTTCCGATGATATAGTGGATGAATCCCTTGCGCTGTTGGTGGAGGCGGCGGAGCGCACGCTGGGACTCAGGCCCTTCATGGTGCAGGTCTGGGGGGCCATGGCACTCCATGACGACTATCTTATCGAAATGGCGACCGGTGAAGGAAAGAGCCTGACCGCCTCACTTGCCGCCGCGCTTGCCGGATGGAGCGGAAGACCCTGTCATATCGTGACGATAAACGATTATCTGGCAGACCGCGATGCAGTAGAGATGCGGCCGTTTTATTCCTATTGCGGCGTCACCGTCGGCAGTGTGACCGGAACGATGGACCCGCATGAACGGCAGGAGAACTACGGCAGGGGGATCGTCTACACTACCAGCAAAGAATTGGTGGCTGATTTTCTGAGAGACCGCATCATACTGGGACGGTACCAGAATGCTGAACGAAGGGCGCTTCGCTATGCACTGCAGCCGCGGATTCGGGCGTTTCAGGGGCTTGTCCAGCGGGGAATAGATACGGTGATCGTGGACGAAGCGGACAGTCTGCTGATAGACGAGGCGGTAACGCCCCTTATCATTTCAAGAGCGCAGGAAAATCAGCCTCTTGTGGATGCCTGTGCCTCCTCCTATCAGGTCTGTTCCCGTCTGGTGCGTGACGCTGATTACAAGGTGGACATGAAGTACCGTGAAATACGGCTTACCAAGGAGGGGGAAAGGAAAATCGAGGATATGGCCGCTCTGATGCCGGCCATATGGCAGGGAGCGTCCCGGCGCGAGGAATTGGTGACCCAGGCGCTGACGGCCAGAGAATTTTACGATCGCGACAAGCAGTATGTAGTCCAGGAGGGCAAGGTGGCCATCGTTGACGAGTTTACCGGCAGATTGATGGCCAACAGGACCTGGAGGCATGGACTGCACCAGTCGGTGGAGGCCAAGGAGGGCCTTGAAGTCAGCAATCCCAGCGAAACCCTTGCACGGCTCAGTTTTCAGAGATTCTTCCGGTTTTTCAGGAAGCTCTCCGGTATGACCGGTACCGCAAAGGAGGCCGCCGGCGAGTTCTGGCATATTTACGGCCTGCCGGTGATGGCGATACCCACAAACCGGCCCTGTATACGAGAAGTATTCCCCGACAGGACCTATGCCGGCGAGGAGGAAAAGTGGCGGGCTATTGTCGATGACATCAGTGATATGCACGCCCGCGGACGACCGATTCTGGTGGGAACGCGCAGCGTGAAGGCCAGTGAACGGCTTGCGGACATGCTCACGGCCAAAGGTCTGGAATTCAATCTTCTCAATGCAGTCAGACACAAGGAAGAGGCCCGCATCGTGGCGGCTGCGGGGGAGTATGGGCGCATTACCATCGCGACGAACATGGCGGGCAGAGGGACCGATATAAAACTGGGACGGGGAATCGCTGAACTCGGAGGATTGCACGTAATCGCCACGGAACGACATGAGTCGGGAAGAATAGATCGGCAGCTCTTCGGCCGCTGTTCCCGCCAGGGAGACAAGGGAAGCGCGCAGGCCTATATGAGCGCCGATGACGAGCTTATCCGGCGTTTTGTTCCTGCCGTACTGAGACGGCAACTGGCGGTCGCCGTGAAATCAGGAATTCCCGGTGGAGCGCTCCTGGCCCATCAGGCTGTGCTGCAGGCCCAGAGAGCGGCCCAGCGTATGGCGTTCCGCCAGAGACGGAATGTGCTCAAGATGGATACGTGGCTTGAAGAGGCGCTGTCTTTTACAGGAACGTCGGCACAATTCTGATCGCCCTTTTCGGTTTCGCAGTAAAAAACAGCCTCAGTGTGAAATGTGTCACAGTGTAGAGGTCATTTTTTAGTTGCTAAACATGAGGGAGACAGGTAGTGTTAGACATCATTTAAATAAGGGAGACTGATCGCTCCCGCCGATACGCGCAGCATGAGCAAATGCCGGCGTGATCTTTAAAACGTATAAAGAACGAGACCTTTGCATAATTCCCCTTTTCTGTCTGGACTTGACCCGGAATCCAGAAAGTGCTTGAAAAAACTGGATACCTTCCGGACTTGATCCGGGACCTGCCGGTATGACGAAATTGATGATTTTATGAGGTTCTGCAAAACAGGTCTCAGAACTTCTGTGGAACGGTATGGAATTGGTGACGCGCGCTGAAAGTTCGTGCAGTGACAACTTTTGCTGCTCGAGTGTACTGTTTTGCAGGGGTTTTTAACCGACGTAACAAGAAGTAGATGCCGATGTCGCGGATAGATCCGGATAGGTTATTTGAGCTTGAAGCGCTCGAGCAGCGGGTGATGCTTTCTGCGGATCCCTTGCTGGGGGCTGCCGCGGCCTGGCAGATCGATCAGGAAGATCTTCTTTCCAAAGGGATTGCATCCACCTCAGCCGTTGAAGAGATTGTGCTCACTGCCGACGGAAGCTCGGCAACGGCCTCATCGGACACTTTTTTTCAGGGTTTTGGGGAAGGAAACGACGACCTGTTCCAGGATCTGGCTGATCTGGATCTACTCTCCGATTCAGCATCAACTGACAAGAGCGATCTTGAACATTCCAGTACCGACGATGGATCGGAAGAGGACTCGACACCGGCAGTTGCTGCCGCTTCACTGGATACGGATGCCCTCGTTGAGGGGCTTGATCTGCTTGCGGATAGGGCGGTTGAAGTCGAAAAAGAAGAAATCTTCGCCCTTTTCAAAAGCCTCACGACCGATACCGGAGCCACCGGCATCGCATTTTATGAACTTCTTGACACTCGACTTATGACCCCCGTGTATGAATACTACGGGGATGCACTGGACCCCCCCGACGCGCAAAATCTTGAATACCTTCTCGCCCTTTTGCAGCAAAACGAGGCGCAGGGCGATACATATTTCAATGTAACCGGAGAATTGAGTAGCGAATCCGGCAGTGTGCATATGAGTGTTGCCTTGGGTTCCGCTATTAATCTCGGGTCGGCGTCTGAACTGTGTGCGGCGCTTGATTTGCTGTATGCTGCGCAAAATCATTCAGTTACAGCGCTGTCGCTCAATTATGACGCGTCCCTTGCCATCGGACTCGATCCCGATGTTGATGGCTCTTTTTATCTTGCCATCTATAGCCTGTCAGCCGAAACAACCGTTTACTTCGATGATGGCTCGAATCTGACGGCGAAGAGCCTCCTGGATGTCGAGGCATTGACCGGATCCGACGGCCTGATTTCTCTGGAAGAACTCAGGCGCCTGAAGGCGGAATCTTCCGGCCTGACTTTTTACCCTGCCGGTTCATCGGAAATCATATCCCTTATATATAGTGTCGCCGAAGAGACCGATTCGGATTACGAGTCCTTCCTGAACGAAGGTATTTACAGTCCCGGACATTCTCCCGGCAGTGACAACGTTGACAGCTTCACCCAGTTATCCGATGGGACATTGCTGATCGAGATATGGGGCCCCCTCTCCGGTACTGACTACGACGTCATCAATGTGGCGAATCTCGCCTCCCTCGACGGTGCCCTGGCCATAGACCTGCTCGACACCTATACCCCCACCCTCGGACAGACCTTCACCTTCATGACCTTCGGGTCTGTGACGGGTGATTTTGCATCCTTCACCGGACTGGAGATCGGCGGTGGTCTCTACTTCAAGCCGGTCCTTGACGCGGATAGCAGCGCCTACATGCTCGAAGTGGCCGAGACGCCCGGCGGCGATGTGGATATCGCCGTTGACGAAGGATCCCCCTCGACCATGGACGAACTGCTCGCCTGGTTTGCCGGCAAAACGTCGGAAGTTTCCATCGGCATCACCGGTTCGGTGACCGTACTTGGTCAGAGCATGGGAGGAAGCTTTACCTTTGAAAAAAGCGGTGACGACTACAGTGTTGCTGCAGCAAATGTGAATATGGTCTTCGCCGCCGGAGGCGCATCGGTAAGTCTGACGGAAGGCGCCGGCGCCTTCTTTATGACCGCGTCGGGGACGGCCGGCAAGGCAAACGGGACGGTGAGTCTCAGCGGTCTTTCCGGGGTTGCCATGACGGCGGCCATGGCTGCGGAGTTCAATAATACCGGTGGGGCGGTCAGCAAATCGATCACTGTGGGTGGTCAGACCACAACTCTTGATTTCACGGAAGGCGCCTTTGTGAGGATCGCCGGGAGCGCCTCTCTTACGATCGATTCCTTTGCGGTTCTCTCCGGATCGTTTCGATTCGAAAAAACCGGCGCTTCTCCCAATATGAAAATTGTGGCCGGGGCCACCGATGTGACCATCTTTATGGGTACCGGGTACGGTACCGAGAATGCCCGGGGGGTTCAAATAACAGGCGCCACGCTCGGTCTGGTAATCATTGAAGGTACTCCTTCTGTCTATGCGCTGTACGCGTCGGGGACCGGTACACTTGTCGGCTATAATAACTTCAGCATTACAGCGACCCTCGCTGCCGAAGTGAACAAGACCGGCGCCGCGGTGAACGAGACGGTCACCACCTCCGGCGGCGATGTAACGGTTTCCTTTGACGATGGAACGGAAATCATCGTGATCCAGGGAACCGGGATCAGCCTGGGCATAAGCGGATTCGTATCGGTAACCGGGGATTTCGGATTTGAAAAGACTGGCACCAGTCCCGACACGGTGATACGGGCAGGGGCACGGAATGTGACCGCCACGTTGCAGTCGGGATCTTTTTCCGTCGAAGTGAGTGCGGCGACGCTGGGCCTGGTGTTGAACGAGTCGGGCGCCGTCGCCCTGGAAGCCTCGGGCGCCCTCGCGATCTCGGGCGGAGAATTTGCTTCGGTAACGGCGACCTCGGTTCTGGTGCGCTACAACACCACCGGTGCACTCTATACTGGTCAGACAGTATCGGTGGGCGAGGTGAGCTACACCTTTACGAACCTTCCTGCATCGACGTCGTTGGTGGCCCTATCGATCACGGGATTGACGGCCGAGTTCGGTGGCGTATTTTTGATCGGCGGCAATTTTGATTTTGAAAAGAACGGTTCGGATGTTCAAATTATTGCGTCGGATGCGGAAGCGATTCTCAGTGTAGGTGATTTCAAGGTAGGGGTTGACAACGGTTCCCTCGGTCTTGTGATCAGGGGAGACGGCACAAAGGCATTCGAGGTTGACGGGACCCTTGTCCTGGAAGGCGCCGGCTTTGCCTGCAGCGCCGACAAGGTGAAGGTGCTTCTGAACGAGACGGGTATTCCCTATATCGGTCAGGAGATATCAGCGGGAGGTACAAGCTTCGGTTTTGAAGAACTTCCCGGATCTACGACAATCCGCGGTGTCTACGTAACCGGTCTTGACTGCGAGTTGGGGGGGATATTCTCTCTTTCCGGAAATTACGGCTTTCTGAAGGAGGGTTCGGTTGTGAAGGCGGTGGCCACTGATGCGGCTGCATCGGTGAACGCCGGTTCCTTCTCAGTCGGTGTCAGCAGCGCAAGCCTGGGTCTTGTAATAGATGAGAACAGCAACGTAGCCCTTGAGGCCTCGGGCGCCCTTTCGATGGTGGGCGGCGGATTCGCCTCTATGACGGCTGCATCGGTGCTGGTGCGCTACAACACCACCGGCGAGTTGTATACGGGTCAATCAGTATCGGTGGGAGATGTGCGGTATACCTTCGCCTCCCTCCCCGCCTCTTCAACATTAAAGAGCGTTTCGGTGACGGGTCTCGAAGCCAGTCTGGGCGGTGGTTTGCAGATTGCCGGTGATTTCGGATTTGAAGCAGATGGCGACACGATGCATGTGATTGCACAAAGCGCCCGTGCATTTCTCGGTGCCGGTGATTTTGCGGTCGGTGTAGAAAACGCTTCACTGGGTCTGGTGGTAAACAGCGGGACCCGTGTGCTTGAAGCATCCGGCTCGCTTTATGCCGTTGCCGGAGATTCGGTAACCCTCAGTGCAGACACGGTATCGGTTCGGCTGAACGAAACAGGTATCGCATATACCGGTGTTTCAATAGCGGCATGTGAGCTTGTCTATACCTTCGGTACGATGGAAGCATCATCGACGCTTCTGGAGGTAGCTATCGGTAATGCCAATGTGTCCGTGGGCGGCTTCGTGCAGATTTCGGGTAACGTTGCGGTTCATATGGATACCCAATCGGTGAAGCCTACAGGGGAGAGTGCCCTTACCGCAGACCTGCTGACGATCGGAGGGAGTGATCTTTCGGCCTTTGCCGGGTACAGCGGCGGCACTGACCATGCGATAGGTCTTCAGCTTTCAGGAGTTGACTTTGCGCTTGCACTGATGAGCGAAGAAGGCGGTTCGCAGCGGAGCTGGACGGCGCTGCAGGGTTCGGTGGGCAGCGCCTCGGTGGTGGGCATTCCCGGTTTGACGCTGAGCGTCACCACATTCGGCATTGAGCTGAATCTGTCTGCCGCCGACAGTACGGTAATAGATTTTTCGGCTGATCCACTGGCGGTCTCCGTAGGCCCAGAAGACACCGTAACGTTCGAGATGGCCGGCGCCGATGGAGAACTGATCCAGGCATCGGGGACGGTAGAGATCGAGCTTGCGGATTTCTTTCTCGTGTCCGGAAACTTTGCCTTTGTCAGTTCCAGCAGCAGCGTTCGTCTTTCCGACGGCAGTTCGGTTGACGTCGATCTGATCACAATCGGCGCGAGCGAAGTGACCGCCTTTGCCGGTCTCAACGGCGGCACTGAGTCCGCTCTTGGTTTCGATTTGACCGATGCCGCTTTTGCCTTGGCGCTCATAACGGATTCGTCGAATCCGGCGCGCAAATGGATGGCCCTGAAGAGCGAGGTCGGTTCCTTGGGATTCGTGGGCGTCGATGGCCTGACGGTGGAAGTGGATACCCTGACCGTCGAGATCAACCGCAACATCGGTAGTGCCGGGACGCCGGTTGCGCAGAATCCGGAGCTGACGGCGACAGTGCTTAAGCTTGAGACGGACCTGACGGTGGGAACGCTTGTTTTCGGGCTTGACGCCGAGACAGCCGAAGTGCAGGTAACGGCTGAGGATACGACGACAATAATGTGGGTGAAGCTCAGATCCGCTCTCGAGAGTCTTTCCGGAGTGGGAGCGGGCAATGTCACAATAAGCGGTACGCGGGCGGAAGGGTTCATTCTCACCTTTAATAACACATTACTTGGTCAGGACCTGAGCGGCCTGACGGTGCGGGCGGAGAGCCCCGAGGTATCCACGGCGGTAATCGAGCGTGTGGCCGGAGTGCCTGAGCAGACAGATGTCGAGCTGACGCCGGTTACGGTAAACACAAAACTCACACTGGAGACCGATATCCAGACAGGTGCTCTGGTCTTTACCTTGAGGGGAGAGACACGGAGCGTTGATATAGCGGCGGGTACGAGCGATGCGGCGCTTTCCGGATTGCTGACGACAGCGCTTTCAGGTTTTGCGGCAGTAGGTGCGGGCAATGTCACCGTAAGCGGGACCCGTGCCGCCGGTTATGCGATTGAGTTTATAAACGACTGTGCCGGTAAGGATCTGAGCGACCTGCAGCTGTCGGTGCGCACACCCGGAGTTGAGGCATCCGTCACCACGATAGTGGCCGGCGGGCAGGTGGTGACCGGCACGGAGACGACGGGCGCCAATGTACGCGAGCGTCAGATCATATCTTTTTCTGATGGATTCCGGAGCACGAACACCCGTTATGAGCTGGAGTTCAACGGTCTGACCACGGGACTTCTCGATTTTTCGGTGAACAGTCCCACCTATAACCGGGCGATACTGCAGGCGGGTCTGGAGAGTTTAACGACGATAAAGAAGGGGAATGTCTATGTAGAGTTCGATCAGAAATCAACATCTGCGGCGCCCCGTTACTTCGTGACCTTTACCGGTGCACTCGCCTATCAGGATGTTCCGCAAATCACCGTGGTATCGTCGAGCAACGTAACGGTCGTCGTATCGACGTCGGTTGAGGGGCAGTCGAAGACGACTACCGAGACGGTGACCGACGTATCGGCCGAGCAGCGGGTGCGGGTACAATCCGAATCTGCCGGCGACTTCACCCTTTCGCTTTCATACGAAGGGACAACCTATACGACAGCGTCACTGTCCTTCGATGCGACGGCGGTGCAGGTTCAGGATGCGCTGAACACGGCCTTCGTTACGATTGCAGGGGCAAGTGTCACCGTAAGCAGCTCAGCCGGGGGAATATGGGATGTAGTCTTTGGCGGCAGCTTTACCGGGAAGGAAATCGCGCGCATGACGGTAGCCACGACGGTGGCGCCGGTAACGGGTACGCTGCTGGTAATTGAACGCGGCCTGACGCGAACGGAGAGCACAACCTACAGCACGGCGGCGGTAGACGAAGTGCAGCGCGTGCGGATAGAAGCAGAAGGCGGCGGCACGTTCACCCTGAGTTTGACATACGACAGCATGACCCGCACGACGATGGCGATCGGATTTACTGCCACGGCGTCGGACGTGCAGTCAGCCCTGGCAGCGGCATTTACAGACCTTGCGGGTGCGCAGTTCACCGCGACCTACATTTCTTCCGGGGTATGGGATGTTCAATTCGGCGGGAGCCTTGGTGGCACGGACCTTCCGCTGCTGGAAGTGACGGCGACGCCTGATGTGGCCTCGGCCACACTGACAGTGGAAGCCAAAGGCGAGTCGATAGCGCGTCCGGATATCGTTCCCGATGCCGATCCGAACCTGGTGGTGGATTTTGCCGTTCAGAACATGGAGATAACAACCGGTCCCGCCACGACCCTGACGCTCACCATGGACGGCCTCGAGGGCGATCTGATCCGCGCATACGGTCACATGACGCTGGACCTTTTCGGATTCTTCATGCTTGAAGGCAATCTGGCCTTTGAGAAATCCAGCGAGACGGTAGTGCTTGCCGACGGGACGACGGAAGTCGTCACCGACATGCTCGCCGTGGGCGGTGGCGGATTGAACGCCTTTGCGGGAGTGAACGGCGGCGGCGACAGCGCGCTGGGCCTTTCCCTGGAAGAAGTTGACTTTGCCCTGGTGCTGTTCACCAGCCGAGCGGATATAACGCGGACATGGACGACACTGCAGGCCACGGCAAACAGCATTGCCTTGACAGGCATTACCGGATTTACGGCTTCATCCACGTCTCTTTCAGTGAAGATCAATCAGGCAGGGAAGGCAGATGATCAGGTCATCGACTTTGCCGCGCGCAACCTGGAGGTGCTGACCGGTCCGGGGACCAGCCTTACAATCGACATGGACGGCGCGGAAGGGGAGCTGATCGAGGCAGCCGGCAACGTCGCCCTGGACGTCTTCGGTTTCGTCAGCCTTGACGGGAGCCTCGCCTTCAAGAAGGCCACAGGGAGCTTCACCGTCACCGACGCCTCGACGCACACCTCCACCGCCCTGACCAACGTCAGCTACCTCGAAGTGGGCGGTCATGTGAATAGTGCCTTCGCCGGCGTGGGGAGCATCGGCTTCGCACTCACCGGCGTGGACTTCGGCATCCTCATGGTGGGGGACACCAAGGGCACCGCAGTGACCACCGACGACGTGAACTACATGGCGTTGAAGGCGGACGTGGCGAGCGCCGGTCTCGTAGGGATCGACGGCCTCACCGCTGAAGTAAATACTTTATCCGTAGAGGTGAACAAGACGAGCAGCCTCACGGCCCCGAACAGCGTCCTCGACTTCGTGAACAGCGACGAGACGATCAACACCACCGACACCAACGCGGCCAGCGTGACCATCGCCACGGGCCCCGACACGGCCGACGTGGTGCTTGACATCGACGGCGACGAGGGGGTGCTGCTGGCGGTCATGACGAACCTGACCCTGGACGTCTTCGGTTTCGTCAGCCTCGACGGGAGCCTGGCCTTCAAGAAGGCCACAGGGAGCTTCACCGTCACCGACGCATCGACGCACACCTCCACCGCCCTGACCAACGTCAGCTACCTGGAAGTGGGCGGTCATGTGAATAGTGCCTTCGCCGGCGTGGGGAGCATCGGCTTCGCACTCACCGGCGTGGACTTCGGCATCCTCATGGTGGGGGGACACCAAGGGCACCGCAGTGACCACCGACGACGTGAACTACATGGCGTTGAAGGCGGACGTGGCGAGCGCCGGTCTCGTAGGGATCGACGGCCTCACCGCTGAAGTAAATACTTTATCCGTAGAGGTGAACAAGACGAGCAGCCTCACGGCCCCGAACAGCGTCCTCGACTTCGTGAACAGCGACGAGACGATCAACACCACCGACACCACCGCGGCCAGCGTGACCATCGCCACGGGCCCCGACACGGCCGACGTGGTGCTTGACATCGACGGCGACGAGGGGGTGCTGCTGGCGGTCATGACGAACCTGACCCTGGACGTCTTCGGTTTCGTCAGCCTCGACGGGAGCCTCGCCTTCAAGAAGGCCACGGGAAGCTTCACCGTCACCGACGCATCGACGCACACCAGCACATCATTAAATAATGTCAGCTACCTGGAAGTGGGCGGTCATGTGAATAGTGCCTTCGCCGGCGTGGGGAGCATCGGCTTCGCACTCACCGGCGTGGACTTCGGCATCCTCATGGTGGGGGACACCAAGGGCACCGCAGTGACCACCGACGACGTGAACTACATGGCGTTGAAGGCCGATGTGGCGAGCGCCGGTCTCGTAGGGATCGACGGCCTGACCGCTGAAGTAAATACTTTATCCGTAGAGGTGAACAAGACGAGCAGCCTCACGGCCCCGAACAGCGTCCTCGACTTCGTGAACAGCGACGAGACGATCAACACCACCGACACCACCGCGGCCAGCGTGACCATCGCCACGGGCCCCGACACGGCCGATGTGGTGCTTGACATCGACGGCGACGAGGGGGTGCTGCTGGCGGTCATGACGAACCTGACCCTGGACGTCTTCGGCTTTGTCAGCCTCGACGGGAGCCTCGCCTTCAAGAAGGCCACAGGGAGCTTCACCGTCACCGACGCCTCGACGCACACCTCCACCGCCCTGACCAATGTCAGCTACCTGGAAGTGGGCGGTCATGTGAATAGTGCCTTCGCCGGCGTGGGGAGCATCGGCTTCGCACTCACCGGCGTGGACTTCGGCATCCTCATGGTGGGGGACACGAAGGGCACCGCAGTGACCACCGACGACGTGAACTACATGGCGTTGAAGGCCGATGTGGCGAGCGCCGGTCTCGTAGGGATCGACGGCCTCACCGCTGAAGTGACCACCCTCTCCGTAGAGGTGAACAAGACGAGCAGCCTCACGGCCCCGAACAGCGTCCTCGACTTCGTGAACAGCGACGAGACGATCAACACCACCGACACCAACGCGGCCAGCGTGACCATCGCCACGGGTCCCGACACGGCCGACGTGGTGCTTGACATCGACGGCGACGAGGGGGTGCTGCTGGCGGTCATGACGAACCTGACCCTGGACGTCTTCGGTTTCGTCAGCCTTGACGGGAGCCTCGCCTTCAAGAAGGCCACGGGAAGCTTCACCGTCACCGACGCATCGACGCACACCAGCACATCATTAAATAATGTCAGCTACCTGGAAGTGGGCGGTCATGTGAATAGTGCCTTCGCCGGCGTGGGGAGCATCGGCTTCGCACTCACCGGCGTGGACTTCGGCATCCTCATGGTGGGGGACACCAAGGGCACCGCAGTGACCACCGACGACGTGAACTACATGGCGTTGAAGGCCGATGTGGCGAGCGCCGGTCTCGTAGGGATCGACGGCCTGACCGCATCAGTAAATACTTTATCCGTAGAGGTGAACAAGACGAGCAGCCTCACGGCCCCGAACACCGTCCTCGACTTCGTGAACAGCGACGAGACGATCAACACCACCGACACCAACGCGGCCAGCGTGACCATCGCCACGGGCCCCGACACGGCCGATGTGGTGCTTGACATCGACGGCGACGAGGGGGTGCTGCTGGCGGTCATGACGAACCTGACCCTGGACGTCTTCGGCTTTGTCAGCCTCGACGGGAGCCTCGCCTTCAAGAAGGCCACAGGGAGCTTCACCGTCACCGACGCCTCGACGCACACCTCCACCGCCCTGACCAACGTCAGCTACCTCGAAGTGGGCGGTCATGTGAATAGTGCCTTCGCCGGCGTGGGGAGCATCGGCTTCGCACTCACCGGCGTGGACTTCGGCATCCTTATGGTGGGGGACACCAAGGGCACCGCAGTGACCACCGACGACGTGAACTACATGGCGTTGAAGGCCGATGTGGCGAGCGCCGGTCTCGTAGGGATCGACGGCCTGACCGCTGAAGTAAATACTTTATCCGTAGAGGTGAACAAGACGAGCAGCCTCACGGCCCCGAACACCGTCCTCGACCTTCGTGAACAGCGACGAGACGATCAACACCACCGACACCAACGCGGCCAGCGTGACCATCGCCACGGGCCCCGACACGGCCGATGTGGTGCTTGACATCGACGGCGACGAGGGGGTGCTGCTGGCGGTCATGACGAACCTGACCCTGGACGTCCTTCGGCTTTGTCAGCCTCGACGGGAGCCTGGCCTTCAAGAAGGCCACGGGAAGCTTCACCGTCACCGACGCCTCGACGCACAACCTCCACCGCCCTGACCAATGTCAGCTACCTGGAAGTGGGCGGTCATGTGAATAGTGCCTTCGCCGGCGTGGGGAGCATCGGCTTCGCACTCACACGGCGTGGACTTCGGCATCCTTATGGTGGGGGACACCAAGGGCACCGCAGTGACCACCGACGACGTGAACTACATGGCGTTGAAGGCCGATGTGGCGAGCGCCGGTCTCGTAGGGATCGACGGCCTGACCGCATCAGTAAATACTTTATCCGTAGAGGTGAACAAGACGAGCAGCCTCACGGCCCCGAACAGCGTCCTCGACTTCGTGAACAGCGACGAGACGATCAACACCACCGACACCACCGCGGCCAGCGTGACCATCGCCACGGGCCCCGACACGGCCGATGTGGTGCTTGACATCGACGGCGACGAGGGGGTGCTGCTGGCGGTCCATGACGAACCTGACCCTGGACGTCTTCGGCTTTGTCAGCCTCGACGGGGAGCCTCGCCTTCAAGAAGGCCACAGGGAGCTTCACCGTCACCGACGCCTCGACGCACACCAGCACATCA